>CALOFE010000009.1:0-193116 GCA_942492455.1 uncultured Planctomycetaceae bacterium
GGAGCCTAGGACCTTTGCTGCGTCCTATTCATTAGCGGCGTCTTTTGTCCTATGCGAGAAAGGTGCGTCGCGACGCACCCTACGGGCTACGGATTCATCAACACCAGGTGGCTGGTGGATTTTCCGTTGGTTTGGCGACGGACTTTTAGCAACAGTGGTTTTGACTCGCTTGTTTGCAATGCCGTTTGAAAGGCGTCGACCGAATCGACTGACTGACGGGAGACTTCTTCGATGACGTCATACAACTGCAGGTCAGCGGCGGCCAACGGACTGTCGGCATCGACGTTGAGGACCAGCAAACCGGCCGTCCCCGTGCCGTAGCCCAATTGGTCTGCCAACGAATCGTCTAACGGTTGTAGCGACAATCCAAGGTCAACTTGAGGTGCTTCTTCGCCGGGAATCACGGGAGTCGACATTTCAGCACTACGATGCGAGCGGTCCAGGTCGATCACCTTCAACTCCGCACGGATCCGTTTGCCATCGCGAAAAACGACGAGATTCACCGAGGTGCCTATTTCCTTCAGACTGATCAAATTGATCAAGTGATTCAGGTCATGCACGTCGACGTCATCGACACTGAGGATCACATCCTCGCGTTGCAAATTGGCATCCGAAGCGGGCGTATTGGGATAGACGATCAACACATGCGCCGCGGACACGGTCCAGTTTCAACTTGCGGGCGACGTCGATATCGAAATCTTCGTTCAGTCGAACACCAATGTAGGCGCGACGGACTTGTCCATATTCCAGCAGATGCGTCACCACGCGGCGGACCAAACTGCTGGGAATGCTAAAACCGATCCCTTCGTTCCCACCGCTGCTTGAAGCGATCGCCGTGTTGATTCCCACGATTTCGCCGCGGAGATTCACCAACGGGCCGCCGCTATTGCCCGGATTGATGGCAGCGTCGGTTTGCAAAAAGTTTTGATTCAGAATGCGGGATTCTTTACCAAGATTCAATGACCGTCGCGATTTCGCGCTGACGATACCGAAGGTCACCGATTGGCTGAGTCCAAACGGACTCCCCAGGGCCAAGACCATGTGCCCGATATCCAAGACTTCGCTATTCCCCCAACGCGCGGCTTGCAGGTTGTCGGCTTCGACTTTCATCACGGCAATGTCAGACCGCTCATCGCTCCAGACTTGCAATGGCTGCAATTCGCGACCGTCGAACAGACGAATGTGAATTTCGTTGCGGGGTGTTCCACGAATCACGTGCAGGTTGGTGACCACAAATGTCCCCCGCGCTTTGGTCGTGTCATTACGGATAATGACACCCGATCCGGTTTCTTCGACGGTCCGCCCGCTGACGTGCCGCACACATTGAATGTGCACCACGCTGGGCATCGTCAACCGGGAGACCTCGGCGATCCGTTCGCTGCCTTGTAGAATCGGGCTATCGGTTTGGCTCAGTTTTGCGTAGGTCTCATCCGCCGTCAGATAAATCGGCGATTTGGCCTGCAGCGAATTCGACGGAGTCCAACCGTTGAAAGAGGCGCCCACAATGATGCCGCTCAACAGACAACCGATGCTCGCGATGATACAGGTGGATCGTTTCATAATATCTCGTCCGAACTCTAACCGGAAAAGTGACCGAGTTGTTTTTGCATGGTTCGTCGGTTCGCTGCGAAAGTCGCCAACGACGTGACAAACCGTCATGCACAACAGATCGAAAAGGTGTCTCACTTGGCGAACAATCATTCGCCGCTGTCAGACAAGCTGTCTTCAAACGCCGATGTCGTACTAAAAATCAGATGCAGGATTCATAACAACTGCAGTATACATTCTGACGTGCGACGGGCGAGAATAACAGAGGAATCTTGCGGGGACTACTACGATCTGTGCGAGAATGGGCGTTATTACCAAGGTATTCCGCGAGCGACCGTAACATATCCACGACCGGCATAGTCGCCCGTTTCGCCAAATATTCGCTGCAACTCAAGGCCGTTTGAGTCACCATCCAATCAGTCCATTCATCGCGCAGGCTCGTTACGACTTCGCTAGTGTGCATGCTCCACAACGGTTGACAGATTCACGGTGATTCGCAAAACCCGCCCAATCGATAGCTTTCCACGATACGTTCATCCGAGCTGCATTGATTCTAGTCAACGTGAACAGTCCTCGGCATCGCGTCGGAGACTCTCCAACCGCGAACGCGGAATCTCCACGCAACACAGAACCGGTTCACAGCATCATTTCAAATCTAAGTCGCTGATTGACAAATCACGATCTTTGTTCGAACCCTCGAGTTCAAACACGGATTCCCAATCAGCATCGAAATCATCGAAATCGGTGCCGAGCAATTCGCGTTTACGTTGACACTCAATACACAATGGTGTGTACGGCAATGCTTTGAGGCGTGCGACAGGAATCTTCACTTCGCAATCCTCACACATCCCGTAGCGTCCTAAGCGAATGAGTTTGATCGCAGTTTCGATTTGCGTCAGTTCACGACTCTCCAACGCAGCTAGCTGAGAATCGATCTCTTTTTTCGATCCCTCCGAAGCTTCGTCACAGATGTCGCCCGGCGACGACGAGGGTCCTAATGAACTGAGATCCTCGGCCAACTTTTCGCGAAGGTCATCCCGTTTCTGCATCAAATTTTCGTGCAATCTAAGTAGTGCGTCTTTGCGAGTCATCTCTGGTCTCTCCTCATGTGGAGAACAAGGTAGCACGGATACGTTCCTACTCTACATACGTCCGGCCACCCCAAAACGTTAGTTTCACATCCAAGGGGTATATCTTCGCAAACTATAGCTCCGATTTATGCAGCAGTGGGGAACGACATGAAACAATTTAAAACGTGTGCTATGTCGCACCGGTGCGCAGGGGAAAACACCAACCAAAGCGCGCACGTAAGCGTATTGGCAGAAACAAGTTACGACCACGCCCTGGCAAGAGAACTGCAGAGCGTCGAAAACTGCAATCAAATCCGCACGACCGGAATCGCTAATACATAGCGAACAGGACACATCCAGAAAAAACGGCCCTGTGTAGCGAAATTGAGCGTTATTGAGAAACCTGTTTTACCAACCGACGGATGCCCCCCATCACGGTCTCTTCCACTGACGGGGTGAAGGGAGTCGGCGTGAGTTGATGCACAATCCCCGTCCGCCCTTCATACCCCCCTTCGAGCAGCACACGCTGCGAAGGCAAATACGCGAACACATCGGTGCAATAACCGGCCACCCAGACCATCGGTCCGGCGAACTCCAGCTTCGATGTGCGGGAGTAGTCCACAACCGTCTCGCCGCTAATGGCGACAAACAGCAACTGATCGCCAAACCGTGCCACGGTCAATGGACAGGGCTGTTCGGTCATCACCTTCCCGTGGGTATCAAGTTCATTGAGCAGGTATTTTGCCTTGCGCTGCTTGTAGGCATTTGCGGAGTTCGCCTCGCTTTCGAGTTGCGTTCGCGGCGGCAACGGCTCTAAGGCCAACTGCACCGTTTCAGACGCCACCCGCAAGGGACCGTGTACTTCGACCGCTTCGGCTTGAATGGCTCGTTCCACCGCATCGGCAAGCTCCCGTCCATGTTGCTGACAATGCTCCAGCCCTTTAGGTCCATGGCGGGGATAGGGATTTTGATCTCCGCCGCACCCCATCATGAATAATCCAATCGCCCCTGGATGCGCTGCTTCGACATCGTACTGAGCAAACCCCGCATAGTCGCCGCAATACTTATAAAAATCGAGCGTCGTATTGTGACAAGCATAGCCGAACATCACGGCCCGCAATTTGCCATCCGGAGCGACAACTTGCATGACCGGCACGTCATCGTCGGTCACACCCTCGTCGTTCTGGCGGTTGACAAAGCCATCTTCGGTCGGAAACCGCCGGGATTTCCCAAAGCTCGCCGTCGATTGGCTGACCAAAATTTTTGCCGGGCTGAGGTCGTCGAGCGTCTGGCCCACAAGCGTTGTCAACTTGGGAACCAATTGCTGTTCGATGTAGTCCACAATCGCCGCTTCGGATTCGTCGGAGAGGCTATAAAACACGGGACGTTCGGCGGCGATTTCCGGCGCGCAGTGTGTGTGCGACACATTGATGATTAGATTGGCTTGGGGAAGTTTATGTTGTTTTTCGATCGCCGCAGCCACCGGCCGCACGATCCCGTAATGCATGGAACCCAAGTCGCACGTCACCAACACCAACCGCGTCCCGTCACTCGATTCAAAGGCCAACGCCTTGGCGTACAAATCGTGCACCTTCCCTTGGGCCGGTTTATCGCGACTGCCATAGCCCGACAACCATGTCGGTGATTCGGGGGTAATCACGATTTTGGAGACACCCACGTTCCACTCAGCCGCCTCGGCAGACCAAGTTGCCGTGCCAAGTACCAACAACGCTAACATCAATGAACGATACATTGCGTCTTCCTTACTGTCTCGTAGGTGAGAGTTCCAATTGCTTTTCTATTTTGCCAAGACCCGGTAGCGAGCGCAAGCGGTGCGGGTCGTCTACGTTCCCAACCGCGCTGTCGGATGGGAGAGCAAGTCGGGGTGCGGGGCGTGTGGGTAATCGACGGGTTGATAACTGATCGCCAACTCGGGCGTCTGTAGCCGTTGATGATCCTGGGCCATCGACGTCAACGCCCGGTCAAGGATTCCGCTGGCCAGCAACGTTCGCTCGACGGGGTAACTGGGACGACCGGTGTGCATCATCCGCTCGATCCCCTTCAGCAAATACGCAAAGTGCGGATGCCGCGGCTCCAACCGTTCTTCGAAATTCGTCGCCTGCGGTTTGGCATGACCTTTGAGTTTGACCGCTGCGGAAATCCCACCAAGGTAGTCGGGCAACATGAACACCGCGCCGAGCAAACCGTCGGTGTATTGAAACAGGAACAATGCCGCGCGTTCACTGTCGCGTAATTTAGGCGACGCTTGTTTTGGCGTGACCTGCATTGCAGCCTCCAGCACCTCTTTTGATACCGTGCCGTCATCGACCGCCTGCCACATCGCCGGCCCCTGCAGGCACTGCACCCACTCGACACCCACCCCGCCTCCGCGTCGGCGTTCAACCAACGACTGCAAACAGTCCAAGGTGTGGCTGCCGTAGATGTCATTTCCCGAATACCCGACGGCGACAGCGGCCTCGATTTCGCAATCCATGGGAATCGAAATATCCGGCCGACGATAACTGACCGGCAACGACGAGCCGGCCATGAACGGGATTTTCATTTGCCGGGCGCGATCGTACATCCACTTCGCATCGTCCCATTGCGGCCCTAGATGTTTGTCGTTGAAGACCGGAACAACACGATCGTATTTTTCGAACGTATCGCTGATCTCTTTAAAGAATCGCCGACGCGGGTAGAGGTGCTGTCCTTTGTCGTTCCAAGGATAATCACCATGTTCGCCAATACTAATTACGCCATCGACCGTGATCGTATCGCCGCCGGTGGTGACCGCCTGCTCGATCGTGTCGTAAATTGGAATATTGTATTTCTCGGCCATGGGCCGCGCGAGATCATTGGCGGGGAATTGATCGACATACATCCCGGCAAGCTTCAGCGCCGGCCCTGGACCGCCATCCTGCTTCCAACCTTCCAGGATCTTTCCGATCAACACATCGGCGTGCAGCCCCTTGCTATAGGCGGTCAGGACTGCGACGACCGACTTGGGTGGGATTGGCTCGGCAGAACTCACCGAGACAGCCCCGCCGCTTAGACTCCCGCCGACGGTTCCTGCGGCCAAGGCTTTGAGGCAATCGCGTCGCGTAATCCGTCCGTTGTTCGTCATCCCAATCCTCGCCGATAGTTGTACGGTCATCTTAGGTTGCGCGTGACCCCCGAATCCGCCCACAGAAACAGGCGGGTTCGAAAGGTACCTGCATTCTAAACAGCGAAGCCGCGGATTTCATACCGTCACCGCGAAACGGAAGCATCCTCCGCGCATGCAGAGAGGCCGCCCGAATTGATCCGGGCGGCCTCTATTTATGATGAACAGCTTGTGCTGGTTATTGTTACTGTCAGTCGCGTTCTAGAAACGAATGTTGAATACCGGACGCGGCGGTACGATGGTTCTGCTGCGAAACTTACGCGGACGATATTCATAGTAAACCGGAGTAGGCACCATCTGCAGGTCTTCTTGCAAGTGATGCAACGTGGCATTGATCCGGCGTAACGCCCGTCGCAGATGGCGGGTTTCCGCACGTCCTAAGGTGTACGCATCGCCGTGGTATCCGTGGCGGCTACGGTATTTGGCGACATCGTCCATTTCGTCGACAAGTCCTTCGACGTGGTGGTAGATTCTATCCAGTTGAGCCAAGTCCAAGGCAATGTGTCGCCGAGCAGACGTGTGGTGTGCAACAGTGTGAATGTGACGGGCCAGTCGTTGCATTTTGCGTGCATCGTTGGCTAAGTGGCGATAACTTGGGGTCGAACGGAAGTGATGCTCAATTTCGTCCCCAAATTCGGCCGTTTCACGCTGTAGCTGGGCTGCCAAATCATCGATATGCAAATCAGAAGCAGCACTGGCCGTCCCGGTGAATAGGCCCAAGGTCGCAATTGCAAAGGCGAAGGTAAGAGTTGTTTTCATTTTCAAAGTCTCCTGGGCAAGTGGATATTCAAGGGATAAGATTCGTTCGCATCCGAGGATGAGTAATTGCACTTCGCGTGCCAAACCTTGAACCCAACAAGACGATTTAACGTAAACAATTACATGGAAACACATTACACACTTCGGCATTTTCAATGGCCCCTAAGTTGATCGAGCAGCTGCATGCCAAAGTGTCCACATTTCGACCTCGACTGAATCACATCGACGACACCCTGTCCGCCGAGGCATTTGTGGAATTTGGGTTTGCAAGAACGTGCCACGTTCGGCAAAATCTAAGCTGTGCTCAGGAATTATCCATTTGTCGATCTTGCCGCTAAGGAATCTGCGATGCGCTTTGCATGGGGAGTGGTGATCGTCTTCGTCGTCGCCTGTTCAGCCAGCCCGTGCCTCGCACAACGTGGTGGGCCATCGCCTGAACGATTCTTTCGCTATCTCGACAACGATGGAGATGGGACGATTCGAGGCAGCGAATGGGATCGGATTCCGCGAATGCGGGGCATGCTGGAAGACATGGAGATTGATCCCGAACGCGGCGTGCAACTCGAGGAATTTGAAAGTCTCTCCGGCGAGATGATGCAACGCATGCGCGACCAGGGAGGTTTTCGTGGACGACGGGATGACCGGCGTGACGACCGTGGTGGTGATGAAGGACGTGATCGCGGTTATTCCCGAGGTCGCTCGGAGGAATCAGAGTCGGACGGAGACAGACGTGATTACGGACGTCGCGGAAGATCGCGTTTTGGTGGGTCGTCGCGTGATAGCGAGTCGAATGACGAAGATGAGAGGGACTCAGAGCGACGCGGTTTTGACCGCCGTCGCTCAAACAGCGACGATTCCAACGACGAAAACAGACGGTCCCGAGGTTCTCGACGCCAGGAAAGACAGGACCGTAACGGAACCAATCGCAGCAGCAGAAGCCGGCAAGATTCCGGGGACGAACCAAGACCACGCGTGACCCTGGCCCTGCCGGCCGAGTATGCGTCCCGAGACCAAAACCGCGACGGCCAACTGGGTTTGTATGAATGGCCGCAAACCGATTTCTCGGCATTCGCCAGATTAGACCACAATGGCGACGGCTTTTTGACACCACGGGAATTGCAACACTCCGACCGGCCAACCAGCAATGCCCCTGTTGTGAGTGTCGCAGCCCCACCGGCCCGCTCAAGCCGATCCGTTGTAAAGCCGGTGAGCGCATCGAGTTCGGACCAAGAAGGTTCAAAATATCAAAAGGCTGCGGAATTTGCGTTTCGCGCGCTGGATCGCGACAAGGATGGTGTGGTGGCGGTCGAGGAATGGAAACGCAGCCGGTCCACACGGCCGTTGTTCGAGAAGGGAGGCGTGGACATCTCGCAAACCATGTCTCGCGAAGACTTTATCGCAAATTACGTTCGTTTGCGTTCTCAGTAAGACGCCTTCTCAACGCCTCGCTCGACTCAGCCCAGAAACCGCTGTTTTTCGCAGCTGCAGCGCGGTTTTAGCGCCTGGATACAGCGAAATCGAAAAATTTCGATGTTAGGGCGACTATTCGCGGTTTTTGCCGACCGGATTACCCCGCTGCGGTGTTGAATCTTAGTGACGTCCGAGAAAAATCGGAAAATGCGTCATAAGTTATTCGGAGGCAACGAAGTAGGACTCATGGCCACCCGCCCTCTCTTGTGCCTGCTTTTACGCTCCCGGTAAAATTCCAATAGTCAATTATTCAGTCATTCCGAGCAACACGCCGAAAGGCGACAGCCGTCGTTCGACTCGCCCTTTGTCCGAAGGCAATATTTAATGCGCGAATTTTCAACACGACTCACGATCCTGATGGTGCTGGCGTTGTTCCAAGTACTGGCGTCCGAAACGATTGAGGCTCAGGAACGCGGCGGGCGGCGCGGGGGCGGATTCAATCGCGGCGGCGGTATGGGCCGCGGTGGCTTTGGCGGCGGCCGGAGCGGACTACTCGGTGCACTATCGCGCGAAGAAATCCAGACCGAAATCAATCTCACCGCCGAGCAATCTGAAAAGTTCGAAGCACTTCAAGAAAAAGTGAGCGAGCAAAGTCGGGAACTGTTTTCCGGGATGCGTGACGCCTCACCCGAAGAGCGACAAGAACTCTTTGAGAAAGCGCGGGCCGCAGGGCAAAAACTGCAGGCAGAAGCCGAAGCCGAGTTAAAGACCATTCTGACAGCGGATCAAGCGACGCGGCTGCAACAAGTCTCCTGGCAAATGCAAGGGGCGCGGGCGTTGGACGACGAGGAAGTGACCTCCCAACTGAAATTGTCGGCGGAACAACTCGAGCAGATTTCCGCCATCGTCGAGGAAGCCAACGAATCGCGCCGCGGCTCATTTGGTGGTCGGCGGCGTGGTACGGGCGGAGACCGTCCCAGTCGCGAAGAACAGCGTGCCGAGTTGGAGGCCAAATTGGTGGCCGTCTTGACGCCAGAACAGCAACAACAATGGACCGCAATGCTCGGCCCGACAGTCGAGGGTTTGGACGAACCCCGCAGGCGCGGTGGCGACTCCAGGAGAAACCGATCCGATCAAGTCCGATCCGAGGAGAAACCGGACAAGCAGAATCGGACTCAAACAGAAGCCGCAATTCCTTCGAATCTCGCCCCCACAGACGGGACAGTCGTGGCCGACCTCTCCGCTGCCCCGACGACACCAGAAGTGACGGAATCGGCCCAGCCCGCGGACGACGAGAATTTGCTGTCGTTTAATTTCCGCTACGCACCGTGGGAAATGGTGCTGCGGCGGTTCGCCGAAGAAGCACAATTGAACCTACAGATGGATGTCGTCCCGCCGGGGACGCTCAACTATTTTGACAAGGGGCGTTATACGCCGACCCAAGCGTTGGACGTGCTGAATGGATACCTGTTGCAAAAAGGGTATTTGCTCGTCAGACGGGATCGCTTTCTGGTGGTCGTCAACATCGACGACGGTATTCCCCCGAATCTGGTGCCTCAAGTGACAGTCGAAGAGTTGCAAAACCGCGGCAACAACGAGTTGGTCTCGATCGTGGTTTCCCTGCCGGGAACCGATACGGAGACCGTGTCTGAAGAAGTCACCGCCATGCTGGGGCCGCAAGGTAAAGTGGTCCCCATGGCGAACCTGTCGCGATTGGTCATCACCGATACGGGTGGAAACCTGCGACGTATCCACCGCTTGTTGGTGGGGGACAATGACGGGCCGAAAAAATCGCAGAAGTTCCGCGCATTTCCGTTGAAATACGTCTCTGCTATCGATGCCGACAAGATCGTGCGGGATCTGTTTGGTTTGCCCGCACGGGGATCGGCCAATAACGTCAGTGCGACGAGTTCGTCGAACTCCGTAAGTGATCGCTACAGCCGTTTTCGCAGCTCGCGAGATCGCGGCGGGCGCGACGATCGTCGAGAATCCTCCCGTACGCCACCGGCGCCGGCATCAACGACAACTGGCGATGCCGTCCGCTTGGCCATTGACGAACGGACCAATAGCCTCTTGGTCACCGCATCCCCGGAGAACTTGTTGATTGTCGAAGAGGCGCTGCAATCGGTCGACGTTGGAGAAGGTCCGGGCGGCGTGGCCATCGGCGGCAATTCGAACCGGCCTCAACTGGAAGTGTACGAAGTCCAATCGGCCGATCCGCGTGAAGTCACCAAAACACTCGATGCGCTGTTGCCGGGTGTTGTGGTGAATGAAGATGGCCGAGCGCGTCGCATTCATATTCTGGCCACTCCGGATGAACATCGTCAAATTCGCGCGATTATCGATCAACTCGACGGAGCGGGGAGCGGACAAGGCGTCACGGTTGTCAACCTGACTCATCTAGATCCCTTGGCGGCTGCCGGAACGTTGCGGTCGTTGTTTGAGGGAGATGGGGACAGCATCCCGACAATTGAACCGGATCTTGCCGGTCGCCGGCTGTTGGTCCGCGGGACGACGGAGCAATTGGCGCAAATCAAAACGTTGTTGGCACAATTGGGCGAGGATGGAACACGGCAAGCTGGTGTCGGCTCACCGGATCGCGGACCGATCCGCACCATTTCTCTTGGCGGTCGAGACGGCGGGGAATTGATCAAGCTGTTGCAACAAGTTTGGGGAGAATCCAGCAAGAATCCGATTCGAGTGGTCGTGCCCTCAGCAGTCGCACCCACGATGCGTTCAGAATCGCCCGAGCAATCGAAACGCAAGCCGGTGCAACCGGTGGATGTGGAACCGGCAGTCTTGCGCCGGGAAAGCTCTGAGGCCTGACGCTGACGCTACGATCGATGAGTCGCTGGAAAACGAAGTCACCAATAACGAGAGCGATTTGGACAGTGACTTGGACGAGGACCTCGACGCCTTTCTTGATGAACTGGAAGAAGGCGTGGATACCGACATCAATGACGAAGTCGCCGTCGCGCCGACCGTGGAAGAATCAAAAACACAGACAGGCGCACCGATTGTCATCGCACCCAACGGCGGGAATTTGATCATTGCTTCAGAAGATGCCGAAGCCCTCAATCGTGTGGAGAATCTGATCGAGGCCTTGGCCCGCGCAGCTCCTCGCAAACGTCAGTGGACGGTGTTCTATCTTCGCTCATCAGATGCACTTGAGACAGCCAGTACATTGGCTGAGTTGTTCCCGGCAGGCTCAGTAGCAGCTCCCTCCACAGGGGGAGGGACGAGTCTGGTGGGCTCGCTTTCCTCATTGGGTGGAAGCTTGATGGATATGTCCGGACTTTCATCGCTGGGAGCTGGTACCGAATCGTTGCGAATCATTCCTGAACCGCGGCTCAATGCACTGTTTGTCAGCGGGCCGGCGGCACAAATTGATGAAATTGAAAATGTGCTCAAAATTCTCGACGGCGGTGACTTGCCCGAATCGCTGCGGGAACGACTGCCCCGGCGGATCGCGCTGGAGCATGCCGACGTGAATGAAGTCGCTGCGATTGTCCGTGAAGTCTACAAGGACTACATGGAAGAACCGAATCGTGGCGGACGAGGGGGCGGCGGCGGCAATCCGCTGGCCATGATGCTCGGCGGCGGTCAACAACAAGCCTCCGCACCGGGCGCAGGAATCAAACTCACACTGGGTGTGGATGCCCGAACCAACACATTGATTGTGGCTGCCAGTAACGCGTTGTTTGAGCAAATCGAAGAGATGGTGGAATCGATTGATCAATCGGCCGCTGATGCGCAGCAGACGGTGCGTGTGGTCCCGATCGACGCCAATAGTGCACCGTTGATTGAGCAATCATTGGGATCGCTGTTTGGGAAAATCAAAGTCAGCACAACCACCGGCAGCGCTCGCGCGTCCAAACCGGCGGAATCGACAAATAGCTCGTCGTCAGACTCTGCCGAAGAGCAGCGCAGCAACGAAATTCGCCAATTTTTCGAGCGGCGCATGCGGGAACGGATGCAGGGCGGCGGCGATAGTGGGCGAGGAGGTCGCGGGCGGCGATCTGAAAGAAGCGGTGGCAGGGGCGGTTTTTCCGGCGCACGTGGCGAACGAAGTCGTTAGAATATATTGATCCGGCCGACGAATTCCAAACAAAAGTCGCCGTTCAGGAGATCTTATTCCTGTGGGCTAACTTGCCCAGGGCAGTACCCAGTCTGCCGCCAAAATGCGTTCTCATTATCTCAGTCGAAGTTGAAAGTCATTCATACCGTCATTCCTCCGCGACCTTGCCAGCGTATCGGCGTTCTCTGCTCCGCCGAACTTCAGGCTGGTGATCACGTCACGGAAAAGTTTCCCTACAGGTAGTTTCAAAACCCTCTGACGCGTCAAGCAAACACTTGTATTATACATTCCTGAACAGGCGCAACCGGGTTTAGAAACGGGTTTAGACAATCAAATCGCGATGTCACAGCGGAAGTCCGCTCGATGTCGTCCAACAAATCGGGGTTTGTGTTGCCACCATGGATATTGGAAACATTCTAGTCGGTCACGGATTGCTCAGCGACAGCCAACTCGAAACCGCCACGGCACAGGGGGCGGGTCAGCGCGTGGACCGCGTCGCCGTCGAGATGGGATTTGTCAGCGAAGAAGATGCGCTCAAAGCGTTCGGCGATGAGTTGGGCATGCGTTTTGTTGACCTGAAAAAGGTTGAGGTCGATCCCGAGTTCTTGGCCGGGTTTCCCGCTCGCGAAATTTTTCGGCACACCGTCCTGCCGTTGGAACGCGAAAATGGGCACGTGTTGGTCGCCACCAGCGATCCGTTCGACTTGGAAGCGATTGACGAATTCAGTTCCGCCTCGGGTTGCCGCATCGAACCGGTTTTGGCCCGTCACGCTGACTTGTTGGAGTTGATCAAGAGCAACCTGGGAGTTGGCGGCGATACCATCGGCCAGTTGGTCGCGCAGCGCAGCACCGAAGAAGTGGAGTTGCTGGAAGGTATCGAGGAGGACGACAGCGAACTCGCGCAAATGGCCCAACAGGCCTCGGTGATCAAGTTGGTCAATGACTTGCTGATCGATGCGCTGGATCAGCACGCCAGTGACGTGCATCTAGAACCGACCGAACGGGGGTTCATCATCCGCTGCCGTGTCGACGGCATGTTGCGGGTGCAGCCTGTTCCGCCGGAGATCAATCAATTTCAAGCTGCTATTATCAGCCGTTTGAAAATCATGGCGCGGATGAACATTGCCGAGAAACGTTTGCCGCAAGATGGTCGGATCAAGTTGCGGATTCGTGGCCGCGAGATCGACGTGCGGGTTTCGATCATTCCCATGATGCATGGCGAGGGGGTCGTGTTGCGGTTGTTGGACAAACAGGCGATGACCTTCGACTTGGGTCACGTCGGTTTTCCGGCCGATTTGCACGCGATTTTCAAAGACATGATCAAACTGCCGTACGGGATTATTCTCGTGACCGGCCCAACCGGAAGTGGTAAAACCACGACGCTGTACTGCGGACTCAACGAGTTGCGCAGTACGGCGACCAAGATCATTACGGTCGAGGACCCGGTGGAATATCACCTACCTGGTGTGAATCAAATTCAGGTGCATGCCAAAATTGGTATGACGTTCGCTGCGGGATTGCGGAGTATTTTGCGACACGATCCGGACGTGATTCTCATCGGCGAAATCCGCGACGGCGAAACGGCCAACAGCGCAATTCAAGCGTCGTTGACGGGGCACGTTGTGTTCAGCACGCTACACACCAACGACGCCGCCAGCGCCTTTACGCGATTGGTCGACATGGGCGTCGAACCGTATCTGGTCGCGAGTACAGTCGAGGGTGTGTTGGCCCAACGTTTGATTCGCAAGTTGTGTCCGCTGTGCAAAGTCGCCTATCGACCGGACCCGGAGGAGATTCCCCAGGATATGGCGGCGGGGATGCCGGAGGAGATCTACAAACCCGCCGGTTGCCGCGAATGTCGCGACACGGGATATTCGGGCCGGACAGGGATTTTTGAATTGCTCCGCAGCGACGTAGGGGTGCGGCAATTATGCGTGGAACGCGCCAGTTCCGATCAAATTCGGCATTATGCGATGCAAAATGGATTTAAGACATTACGACACAGTGGATGGCAACGCGTGTTCGACGGAACGACCAGTATTGAAGAAGTAAACCGGATTACCAAAGCCGACCCTGTTTGATGTTGGCTAAGTTGGCGATTCGCGTCGGCGGACAGCATATCGAGACGGTTTCACCGGCCCTGTGCCATGTGTATTTTCATGAACAGTTATGCCTGAATTTCAGTACATTGCCCGAGAGTTGAGCGGAACGGAAGTGACGGGTGTCATTACCGCCGCAAGCGAACATGAAGCTGTCAGTTCGCTGTCTCAGCGTGCGCTGTTTCCCGTTCAGGTGAATGCCACCGAAGATGCATCGAAACGCAAACGGGGGTGGGGCAACAAAGTTCGCAATCGGCATTTGGCGATGCTATTTTCGCAACTCGCCGACTTGTTGCATTCGGGCGTACCGCTGCTGCGGTCACTTGAGATTTTGCAGCAACAAAGCTCACAGGCCGCGCTCTCGGCCGTGCTGGGGGACATTCGCGAGCGGGTGGCGGACGGGACTCCGTTGGCTGACGCAGTGACCGCGCATCCGGACGTGTTCAACGACTTAACAGCCAGTATGATCCGCGCAGGTGAGGAAGGTGGCTTTTTAGAGGATGTGCTCAAACGGATCGCCCAGTTCACTGAACACCAAGAAGACCTGAAAAGCCGCGTGGTGGGGGCGATCGCGTATCCCGCTTTCCTGGCCGTCATGGGATCGATCATTGTCACGGGGATCATCGTCTATTTTGTTCCCAAATTCGAACCGTTGTTTGAACGGTTAAAGGACCGCGGTGGACTCCCCTGGCCGACGACGGCGCTGATGGCGCTCAGCGATTTTCTAGGTGGTTATGGGTTGTGGCTGATCGGAGCGATTGCAATGGTGGTTTGGTGGCTGAATCGCTATTTCGACACCGACTCAGGCCGTCGGCGGATGGACTATTGGAAGCTGCATGTTGTCGGCGCCGGGCCAATCATTCGCAGCCTGGCGGTCTCGCGGTTTTGTCGTATTTTGGGAACCTTGCTGCACAACGGCGTACCCATTCTGCGATCCCTACAGATATCGAAGGACGCAACCGGTAATGTCATTCTTAGTGAGGCGGTCGGGTTGGCGGCGGAAAATATCTCTGCGGGAAAATCTCTGGCGCAACCACTGAAAAAGAGCGGGCAGTTTTCGACGGAGGTCGTGGAAATGATCGCCGTCGGCGAAGAGGCAAACAGCTTAGAAACCGTGCTCGTCGACATCGCCGATAACATGGAACGACGCACGAACCGGCAATTGGAGTTGTTCGTGCGGTTGTTGGAACCAGTGATGTTGTTGGCCATGGCTGTGGTGATTTTATTCGTGGTCATCGCATTGTTACTACCGGTCTTCAAAGGGGCGGGCGCGCTACAGTAAACTCTTAATTTGGTGAGCGGCAGCAGATACGGATACAAGTTCGGGCACCCTGCCCTCCAAACAAAACACTCAATCGGACAAACCAGACAAACAAACGTATTGATCACAGGACAGGAAAAGGAACAGTGACGATGAATTCCCCCAAACAAATCACGATCCAACAACCACGCCGCGGCTTCACGTTGATCGAAGTCTTGTTGGTGTTGGCGATCTTAGGCGTGATCATGGCGCTGGTTGTCCCACAACTGTTGGGCACGCAGCAACAAGCAAATATCGACGCCACGAGATTGAGTATCAAAGGTGTCGAACAGGGATTGCAGATGTACGCTCTGGATCACGACGGGCAATTGCCGACCACCAGTGAAGGGTTGCAAGTTCTGATTGAAAATCCCGGGAACGACACGAAATGGAAGAAGCCTTATTTGGATGACACGACGATGTTGCCCAAAGACGCTTGGGGCAATCCGTTTCAATACGAGTTTCCCGGCCCCAACCACCCCAACAATTTGAAGGCCGACATTTGGTCGTTCGGCCCGGACAAACAAGACGGCACGGATGACGACATTGACAATTGGACGGTAAAATCCGAGTAATTGTGATCGGAATCCCATGCTGAGACCCCGCTACCACCAGACACCCCGGAGGCATCGCGGCGGATTTACGTTGCTCGAAGTTTTACTCGTGCTGACGTTGCTGATTGTGATTTCGGCGGTGATTTGGCCGTCACTGGGTCGCATGTTCAGCCGTCAGGGAATGGAACGTGCCCAGAGTGACGTGCAAGTCCTGCTGGCCGCGGCGCGGATTCGCGCCACCGAAGCGGGCGCCTCGTATCAATTTCGCTACGAAGTTGGCGGGCGACGGTATGTGTTGGTTCCGGCCGACGGAGCGGAATTGGTAGCGGTCGCCGATACACCAGGAACCGACCTCGCCACAGCGGCAAGTGACGCCTGGAAGCGATCGGGCGAACTTCCCGAATCGGTGACCTTTCAACTACCAGCCGGACTCACCACCGATGCCAGCGGCGAACCGATCTCTGTGGAATTGCTGTCCGGACTGCTCGATACCGATTCATTGTCACGGGCGGCTTGGGGACCGGCGATCTTGTTTCATCCCGACGGCACGGCATCGGACTCGATTTTTGTGATCGTTGATGATGTCAACGACGAGTCAACAACCATTACGGTGCGCGGCCTGACCGGCGCTTCGCATGCGACGGCGACTTTAGCGGAGGAGCAATAAACAGTGCGATCTGCCTCCTCACGATTGTTGACGCCCACAGCCAACCGCGAGCCTCGTAGCGGATTGACGTTGTTCGAGGTGTTGTTGTCGTTGGCGATACTGGCTGCGGCCATGGCGGCGATCGCACAACTGGTCTCCAGCGGTGTCCAAGCTTCGGTGCGGGCACGCCTGCAATCCGAGGCGATTATTCGTTGCCAAAGCCAATTGGCGGAACTGATCGCCGTTGGGGATCCACTGTCGGCGGTTACCGATCAGCCGTTTGCCGACGATCCTGCATGGACATGGAGCATCAGCGCCGCGGAATCAGATCAACCTGGTTTGGTGCAACTTGTGATGACCGTCACGCACGATCCCGGAGATGGTTTTGGCGACGCTTCGTTTTCAATCCCGCGGTTCTATCGCGACCCGATTGCCGCAGCGAGCCTCTCGGCCACAGAGCCTGAGGACGATACGGGAGGGACGCCATGATCCGTTCTCCCCATTCTCGACAGTCGACTAGGCGTTCGGCTTTCACTTTGTTCGAAGTATTGATCGCGTTGGCTTTGAGCACGCTGTTGATCGCAGCAGCCTATGCGGCGCTCGAGTTGTATTGGCGGCTCCGCACCGCCAGCGAAGACGAAGTGGAACAAGCGCAAGTTGCACGGGCCGTGATGCAGCGTATCGAAGCCGATTTATTAGCAACAACCTTCCAAGCAACCGCCGCCGGCGACACCAGCACGCAGGCAGATTTGCCCGCCGACGATGAGGATGCGCCCCTCGTTGAAGTCATCGATCCGGCAGACGCCAATGATGGCGGCAATAGCGGGCTGATCGGGGACGCGACGAGTGTCGTGTTAAGCGTGAGTTTGCCGCGATCACATGCCACCTATGCGGCGGTCTCGGACGGTCCCATCGGCTTGCCGACCAGCGACCTAAAATCAGTGACTTATTTGTTGGCCGGCCCGGGCATGAGCGCATTGGCCCAAGCAGTGGCGGACCGTTTTCCTGATTCCTATACAGGCGGTTCGACCGTCGTCGGACTGGCGCGCATCGAAGGGGACCGGCTGATGCTGGCTCAAGCCGATGCCGCGGCCGATGTCGAGACGATTGCCTCAGAAGCCCAGTTGCTCGCGCGTGAAATCAAATCGCTGCAATTCCAATACACGGATGGCTTGGAGTGGTTCGACAGCTGGGACAGCACGATTTACGGCTCACTGCCCCGCGCGGTGCGGATCACGGTCAGTTTTCAAGAACTGGAGACCTCAGCGATTTCGGGAGGAAGCCAACCGGCCAAGTTGTATCAACTGGTCGTGGTCTTACCGCCATCCGACCCGATTTCCGGCGGAGCAGCGAGCGATTACGAATCGGAGGAGGAAGACGATGCGGAGTAATCACCCGAATTTTAGAAACGCGACTCAGTACCCGAACCACGGCAACCAACGTGCGGGCAGCGTGCTGTTGATTGTGCTGGTGGTGATCGTCTTTTTGTCGCTGGGCGCGTATACGTTTTCGGAGATGATGCTGATCGAAGCGCAGTCGGCGAATTTGTACGGTCGCCGAGTTCAAGCCCGCGCCTTTGCCGATTCAGGCTTGGATTATGTCACCTCGCTATTAGATAACGACCTGCCGGTCGGCACCTTGAATACCTACAACGACGCGACATTGTACCGCGATATCGTCGTGCAACCCGGCGAGACCCCTCGAGCCCAAGGTCGGTTTTCGATCATTGCTGCTTCAGAGGCAGACCTCTCACGCAAATCGATTCGGTTTGGATTGATGGATGAGTCGGGAAAACTCAACATCAATGCGTTGTCGCAGCATAGCGCAAGCACCGCCCGCACGATGCTGATGGGGATCCCAAATATGACCGACGAAATCGCCGATTCCATTTTGGACTGGACCGACCAGGACGATACACCGGGCGACTATGGGGCGGAAGAGGATTATTATCTGGCACTGCCGACTCCGTATGCCGTGAAGAATGGTCCGCTGGAATCGCTCGATGAACTGTTATTGGTAAAAGGCATGACGCCGCAATTGTTGTACGGAGAAGATGCGGACCGCGACGGTATGCTGGATTCGGGGGAGGACGATGGTGACCTCTCGCATCCGCCGGATGATGCCAACGGCGAATTGGATTTGGGGTTTTCAGCGTACTTGACTGTCGATAGCCGCGAAGCGAATCTCCGCTCCGATGGCACTCCACGGATCAACATCGCCTCCGACAAGTTGGACGAGCTGTACGACCAATTGCTGGAAGAATTTGATGAAGAGACGGCAAAATTCGTCGTCGCCTACCGGTTGTTTGGCCCCGCGGTTGATCCCTCCTCACAGCGCGGCGGAGGGTCCAGTGGGGGACGGACAGCATCGAATTCGAAGAGCACAAGTCCCGGCGTGGGAACCGGTTCCTCCGACGGAGCAGATACCGCACAGACATTACAGCAAGACGATGTCGTGGGTACCGGGCAGTTGGGCGGACAAACGGGTGAACAAGGGGCGTCGACGGGGCAGTCTGGCGGATCGTCCTCAAAAAGCGGCGCCGTTGCTGCGGGCAAAGCCATCTTTGGTGGGCAGGGACAAGTGACTCGCGGCGGGATGGAACTCAGCGGCGGAGCAAAGTTTCCCGTGCGGTCGATCTTCGATCTGGTGGGAGTTTCGGTCAACGCCCAAATTGATAAGACGCAAAAGACACTGGAAAGCCCTTGGGCCGATGATCCGGGTGAGATGCGGGATTATATCTCAGCGTTAGACGATACGGTGACGACCTTGAGCGAAGAGAATCTCGCGGGACGTATCAATATCAATGAAGCGTCGATTGAGGTGATGCGCGGCTTGCCGGAATTCACCGAGGAATTGGCGTATGACATCATCTCGCGACGCAAGACTAGTTTGGACGGGCAGTCACTTTCGGCTTTGGCGCAGGGCCGAGATTCGGTCGGCTGGTTGTATACCGAGAATGTCGTGGACCTGGAGACGCTGCGAAAAATCGCGCCGCTGCTGACCGGCGGCGGGGACGTTTATACAACACAGATTATGGGGTATTTCGATGCCGGACCGCCGCTGGTTAGAATCGAAGCGGTGATCGACGCAACACAAAAACCGGCCAAGGTGATCAAAGTCCGGGAGATGACTCCACTGGGAATCGGATATCCGCGGGACCTGTTTTCGACGTCGGAGTAGACAAATGTTTGCGTTGTAACGGTCGCACGGCTCGTGGGGGCGGTCTTGCGGTATGCGGAGCGGTCAAGTTTTTGGCCCACTACGGTCATCGCCCAGTCGCCTATGATTTGGCAGTAAGATTTTTTTGGGAAAGTGGTTGCCCGCGGTCGACCGGGCGGCGATGATGGAATGAGTCGCGGAGTGATTTTATTCCGCCGACGATGCGCTCAGTTTGGAAAGTCAGGGGAGCTATGCCCGATTTATTGGCGTTGGAATTCGAATCGAAAAAAATCCTGGGGATCGATGCGCAAGTCTCACCGACAGGCGTGCGAATCCGCAAGTGCTTCGAACTGGAAATTCCCGAGTCGCTGGATCTCGCCAGCAACCCAACGGAGGCGGGGGAATGGCTCAAGCAACAGCTCAAAGACTTAAACGTGCAAGCCACTCAAGCGGTGGCGACTCTACCACGTGAGATTGCCGTCGCGCGGCATATCGCGATGCCGGATGTGCCGGATGAGGAATTGCCCGAGTTGGTGAAATACCAAGCGGGTCTGAAGTCGGCCTTACCCTTGGATCAATTGGCGCTCGACTTTTTGCCGTTGCCCAAAGCCGAGGGCGACGACGCCCGGGACGTGTTGATCACCACCGTGCCGAAGCAAGCGCTCAAGGAAATCAAAGCCATCACAGAAGCGGCGGGCTTGCAGGTCACCAAAGCGGGGCTCAGTCCGGTTTCGGCGGCCGAGGTGGTTTTGCGATCAGCGGACCACTCGTCAGAAGCGGCGACGGGATCGCTGGTGGTCACCCGGCATGGGCCGCGCGTGGAGATTTCGATCGTCAAAGGGGCCAACGTCGTCTTCTCGCATTTCACGCAAATTGCAAGTCCCACTGCAGCGGATGCCAATCCGGCAATCATTGCAGCAATTGCCCGCTCGATGATGGGACTGACCGGTCCGATCACCAGCCAAGAGGTCGCACATGCGTGGTTGCTCGGCTCGCAAGAGGAATTCGGAGAATTAGCGCCCGCCCTGGAAAAACGGCTCAATCCCAGCGTCAAGATTCTTGATCCATTTGAGACAACGGGAGTCACTGTCCGTTCGGAACTGCCCCACAACCGGTCGGCGTATTCGGCTTTGGTCGGAAGCTTGTTGGCGCAATCGCAACCGCTGGCAGCTCCGGTCGACTATCTCGCACCACGTCGTCCGCCGGTCAAACCCAACCATGCCCGACGCCGCGCGATTATTGGAACCGCCGTTGCAGCCTGTATCGCTTTGGCGGTGGGCGGCACCATGTATTTTAAGATCAACAATTTAAACAAAACGATCGCCGAAATGCGGGCCGACAAGAAACGGCTCGACGAACTTGCCGAACGCGGGGAGCCGATTTTAGAAAAGGTACAACTCCTGGATGAATGGACGGCCGACCGCCAACTCTGGTTGGACGAGATGGCCGCGCTCAACAGGTATTTGCCTCCCACGGACCGGGCATTTTTTAATCAAATCCAATTCAACTTAGGGACCGGCAACAATCCCCCCAAGATTTCTCTGGACGGATTTTCCCGCGAGCGCGGCGATGCGATTGAATTGGGTGAGCGGATTATTCGACATCAAGATCAGCGTTACGGATTGTTTCAAGATGGACAAAAGCCGGACGACAAAGATCCTTATCATCCGTGGAAGTTCGATATGGAACTGCTGCTGAATGAGGATGCCCCGGCGGTGAAATTGACGACCGCCAAACCGAAAGCTGATCCCAAGACTGATGCAGCGACCCCGAAGACACCCGCCGATGCCCCGCCGAGCGGTCCTGCTGCTGAGGAAAAAACGGAGGAAACCGCATCATGAATCGCCGCGAGAAAATATTAGCGATTGTTTTGCTTTCCGCCGTTGGCTTGTGGGGCGCACGCTCCTTGATCTCCGATGTGCTCTTGGCACCGATTAACAACCGGAAAGCTGAAATCACCGCCCTGCAATCGCAGATTGACAAACAAAACGACCAAGTAAACACCATCCTGGCAGCCACACGCAAATTGGCCACCTTGAAGCAACAGAGCTTGCCGCCCGACCATTACGAAGCGGCCGCGCTGTATAAGAACTGGTTACTGGAGCAGGCGGAACAGGCGGAATTTAAGAACATCCATGTCGCGCGGACGCGTATTGTCCCCACCAAAGAGACGTACGCCATCATCGGCATGACGGTCACTGCTCAAGGCACCTTGAAGCAGGTTGCCGATTACTTATTCGCAATCCAGCGGGCTGACTTGTTGCAAAAGGTCCGCAAGGTCGACCTGCAATCCGACAAGCACGAAGGGGAACCGGCGCTGGAAGTGATGATCGTGATTGATGCATTGGCCATCAATGACGCGACTCCGCGCGAGACTTTGTTTGACGAAGGGCGTGCTGAGGCGGTTTCGGAGCTGATGGATGGCAAAACGCGTGAACAGTACGCGTCGATCACCGATCGCAATCCGTTTGTCCGCGGCTACAACGGACCTCCGCCTCCCAAAGTCGTCGAAAAGCCGCCGGAAAAAGATCCAGAACCGGTGAAGCCGGGAATCGATGCGGCGGAGCATGTCTATCTCGTTGGCACGGTGGCCAAAGGAGACCAATGGGACGCCCTGTTGTATGATCGCACGACCAACAGCCGTACGTCATTGCTCGAAGGCAAAGGTTTTGAGGTAGCGGGGATTAAGGGGACCGTCTTAAAAATTGGCTCCGATTTTCTGACCATGCAAATCGACGACGCTATTTGGCGGTTGGAATTGGGACAGAACCTGCGGCAAATCGAAAAGGTCGAAGCTGCGGAGGCGAAACCAGAAACTCCGACGACCGCGTCCGTCGAGTAAATCCGCGCTGCCCAGTCCCGGACTGCGATTCTTCGTATCTTGCAACCGGGCTGCTGCGCGTCTTGAAATCCAGTTGCTGCTCAACTGTTGATCCCAGCTTTGCAGAGAGTCTGCGCGCACGCCTTTTTGCGGCTGAAATTGTGCGAAATTGCTTCTCTCAAATTCGTCTCATTTCAGGAATTCGTGCTGGGAAACTGTTGTTTCCTCATAAGCTTGGCAAACTTTGACGATAATAACGTTAATCCCGATTGTGAGGATTGTATGTCCGTCCAAAGCGCCATTGCTCAATCGGCTTGTTTTCGATTTAGCGCGGCGGGTATCACCATCAACCGGAGTCGTTTCCTTGACCTTCTCAAAACTCAAACTGCCGCTCGTTTGTGTGATCACCCTGGCAACAGCGACTTGGCTGCTGCCTTCCTGGGCCGTTTTGGCCGCGGAAAAAGAGGGGAAAAGTCCGAGGACGCGTGAAGGTGCACTCGATGTTGCGCGCACGTTCCAGAATGAAACGGTCACCGAATCTGAAGCCACAGTCCGCCTGTTCTTCCTCAATGAGAAATGGGAAAAGGTCCTCAGGGACGTGGCGAAATCGATGGATAAAACGTTGGTCGCCGATCAGGTGCCCCGTGGTTTTTATTCACGTCGCGATGGCAGTATGCACTCGCCCGAAACGGCGCTGAACATCCTCAATCGCGCGCTGACAAAAAAACATTTTCGCTTGGTGATCAAGGGTGAGTTCTTGGTCCTGTTGGACAAAAACTCCATTCGTAAAAAATACCGCCCTGCCACCGTTCCCGAGTATGATCCTGACACGGCCGAAGAAGCAGTCTCTGCACAGAAACCGACTCCCATCCGTCGAATCAATCATGAAGAACCGGCCGCACAGCCGTTGTTCGACGATCTTCAGCCTGAGGCGGCTGCCGAGCAAACCGACGACGAACCGCAGATTGAGTCTGTCGCCATCCAACCGGGACGACGCCCAGCGGTAGGGATTGCCCGTGCGATTTTCAAAGCCTTTAAACCAGCCGCGAGATTAGTGGATGCCGGCCCTTCGGGCTTGCCCGGTTTTGTGGTCACGCACCGCGTCACACAGGCATCACGCACTGGGAAACAACTCAAAACCACCGACCTACGACTTGCTGTGGGAATTGACTCCACTCAGAACGAACTGGTCGTAGAAGGTCCACCGGAACAAGTCGAATCGATGTTGGATCTGGTCGATCAATTGGATGAACTCCGCCTGCGCCGGAATGAAACGGTCCGACTGGTGGCTGGCACCAGTGATATGGGGCAAGTCAAACGTTCTTTGCAACCAGCATTGAAACGTTTGATTGCTCAAGTCGATCAGAATCCCGCCGACGATGCAAACAACAATCAACCGCCGCAAGACCCGCAACCAGGTGATGTTCCCGAGGAAGGTCAACCGGGTCTTTCGGATTTGGTAGGCGGACTAAAAGGAGACGTCGCCGTGGAATCGGTTCCCGGCATGGGAATCCTGATCCTCCGCGGTAACAAGGCCGACACCGAAGCGGTCATGCGGATTATTGAAGAGATTCAGCGACTGGGCCAAGGCGCTGCTCCGGACATTCAGGTGCTCACCTTGCGGCACGTTCGTTCCAAGGCGCTCGCCGATCTGTTGACACAATTGTACGAAAAGCTGCTCAGTGGCCGCGCCGAGACGGCACAAAAACTACAGCCGGCCATCATCCTGCCGGTGGTGACGCCCAACTCGATTGTCATCCTGGCTCCAGCTGCCGACATGCAATCTATCCTTAAGTTGGCCAACGAACTCGATCAACCGGTCGCACCGGGATCGCAGTTTCAAGTGTTTCGGCTGAAAAGCGCTGTGGCCTCGCAAGTGGTCGAAATCGTGAATGAGTTCTACGCTGAACGAGGTGGACTGGGTCCGGAAATTAAAATCACGGCTGACCCGCGAACCAATGCAGTCTTCTTGTTCGCCGGGCCGCGTGATATGCAGGAAATTGGCTCGCTCATCGTCGAGATCGATAAAGAAGACACCGATTCCATCAACCAAATGCGTCTGTTCCGCCTGGAGAACGCCGTTGCCGATGAATTGGCCGAAACGTTGAACACAGCCATTCAAAGCGCACTCAGCCCGCAATCGACAGCCGGCGGAGGTCAAGGCGGTCAGTTTGGCGGCCAAGCTGGCGGCGGAGAAGGGACACAAGAGATTCGCGGCATTCGCTCGACCATCTTGCAATTCCTCAAAGTGGAAGAAGGCCACGAGGAGCTCATTCGTTCGGGCATTCTCAGCGACATCCGTATTACGGCCGATCCGCGGACGAACAACCTGATGGTTGTGGCTCCCGAAGCCAGCATGCCGCTGTTGGCGGCGTTGATCAAACGACTGGATCAACCCTCGCCATCGGTTGCGGATATTAAAATGTTTAAAATGATCAATGCCGACTCGACAGCCGTGGTGCAGATTCTCGATACGCTGTTCCAATCGCAGGAACAAGGCCAGAATCAGCAACTTGGCATTCAACTGGCCGGAGCGGAAGGAGCGGACAGCAATTTGATTCCGCTGCAATTTACCGCCGACGCCCGGACCAATACGATCATCGCCCGCGGCGGGAGTGAGGCGTTGCGGGTGGCGGAAGCCGTGATTTTGCGGTTGGACGCCGACAAGATTCGCGAGCGGGAGACGAGTGTCTATCGCTTGAAAAACAAACGGGCTGAAGACGTGGCGAGCGCCATCAACGAATTCCTCGCCGAACGGCAAGTCGTCGAAGAGGAACGGACGGAACTGGGCAGTTTGTTTGCTCAAATCGAACGCGAAGTGATCGTCGTTCCGGAACCGATCAGCAATACGTTAATCATCAGTGCCACGCCACGGTACTTCGAGGACATCAGCAGCTTAGTGGTGCAGTTGGACTCGCAACCCGAGGAAGTCATCATCCAAGCGTTGTTGGTCGAAGTCCAACTGGAAAACACGGATGAATTTGGCGTGGAACTTGGTCTGCAAGACTCACTGCTGTTTGATCGCAGTATCATTTCTCCGGAAGACATTACGACGATTACGGAGACGTTTGCCAATCCGGGAACTGGTGTGGTGACCGAAACCCAACGGATCATTTCACAGGCGAGCACCCCTGGATTTCCGTTCAATAATGGCAATCAATTGGGAAACAACACCATCAATCCCGCGAGTGTGGGTACACAAGGGCTGAGCAACTTCGCCGTGGGACGTACCAACTCGGAGTTGGGATTCGGCGGCCTGGTGCTGTCGGCAAGTTCCGAAAGTATCAGCGTTTTGATTCGTGCCTTATCGGAAGTCCGCAATGTTGAGGTGCTCAGTCGGCCGCAAATCCGCACGTTGGATAACCTGACCGCGGAAATCCAAGTCGGTCAAGACGTGCCCATCATTCAAGGGATTAATCAAACCGCTTTGGGGGCTGCCTATCCGATCGTCCAGCAGGACCGGGCGGGTATTATTCTGAGCGTCAAACCCCGGATCACCCCCGAGGGGAACGTGGTCATGGAAGTTCTTGCCGTCAAGAGTGCGTATGATCTGACCCCCGGTTCGGGCGTGCCGATCTTCACCGATGCCACGAACGGCAACGTCGTTGAATCCCCGGTGAAGACAATCACACAAGCCAGTGCCGTCGTCTCCGCCAAGTCGGGACAAACCATTGTCCTGGGCGGCATGATTACCAAAGACACGTCGCACATCGAACGCAAAGTGCCGTTTTTGGGAGACCTGCCGTTGTTGGGCAACGCCTTCCGGTATGAATTCGATCAGAACCGCCGGAGCGAATTGTTAATCTTCCTGACGCCGCGGATTATTCACGACGATTCAACCTCGGAATGGATCAAGCAGGTCGAGGCGGAACGGATTCACTTCTTCACCGAGGAAGCGGAGGCGATTCACGGTCCGCTCTACGCACTGCCTGAGGAAAGTGCGATTTGCGAACCGGAACTCGGCCCGACTCCCGACCATCAACTGCCGCCGGCCGTACTGCCGCCGCCGGAAGCGATCGATGAAGAAGGCGTTCCGACAACACGCATGCCGAGCCGATCCGAAACAATGAAGTATGAGGATGCCTACAGCGAGGCGCCGCAGATGTTGCAGGTGGATCAGGAGTTCTCAGATGACGAGATGCTAGAATTCGCAAATTAACCAACAGGACACCTCTAGACCGGACGGGCCGGTTGCCCAATTTCATTTTTTCATCCCACCGTTCAGGTGATCGACATGACGCACTTCAAGCCGCTCTTTACCGCGATCGCTATCCTGTTACTTTCAACGACTGGATGCGCTAGCCTCGGATCCTTCTGGGAAAAACCGCCCGCCTATCCCTTGGCGACCAAAGAACGTCCCGCGACGCAAATCATCGCCATGTGGCGACCGTCGAACGGGACACACGACGGACGTCCCACGCGGGGGTTTGCCGGGAACGTCATGTTTTTTACTTCTAAGGATACGATGCCGGCGTTGGTCAACGGCACCGTCCGTGTGTACGTGTTTGATGATCAAGGAACGCCCGAAGAACAAGCGAAACCGATTCGCCAATATGATTTCCCTGGGCCAGTGTGGAATACGTATGCTGAACTCAGCAAAATTGGACCGGCATATAACCTGTTCATTCCTTATCCGCGACCGGGCAATCATGAAGCGACATGTACACTCTCCATGCGGTTGATTCCCGATGATGGTGGACCAGCTTTATTCTCTGAAGAAGCGCATATCACGCTCGACGGGAACAGGAATCCGGACAAACTGATCTCCCGCACATCAGGTAGCAAAAAGATCAAACAATCCGACAAAGATGCTCCAGTCGTGGAACAATCGTTCTCTGTCACGAGCAAAACGATCGTTCCAAAGCGTATTCAACAGGCTTCGGCAGAATCAGTCACTCCGGGGAACAACATCCAGTTTTCTCTGGCAGAACAAGATGCGGATAGCCACCGGGATGATTCAATCCAGCGGGTGGATTTCGGATCGATCACAGCAGACAGCCAGGTCAGCCAGGAACGCAATGAGCGATCCCACTTTGTCCGCTCACGTGTCGCCGCTGAACGGGCTAAGCGTCGCAATCAGGCCAACAAGAAAATACCGGCATCACGAAATCGTCATCCCTTGAACCAAGCAATGGATCCTGTCGATTTGCAATACGACGGTGACGATGAACTGCTGAACAACGACGACTTTGCCGCTGTTGATGACGATGAGTACGAGAGTGATGAGTTCAACAAATTATTGCGGAAACAAGCGAGAAATAGCCGTCCCAGCAAAAAGCCGAACCGGCATCCGTTGGACAACGACGTCATCGCCGTTGATATGTCGGGACTGCACCAGGTTTCCGCTCCACGCAACAACCGAACGAATCGTCGGCAACGGCAAATGACTTCACAGCAGCAACATCCCTTGGCTGAGTTGGATGACGATTTCGAATCGAGTCGCGGCGAGGATTTCTCGGGATTCGACGATGACGAAGCGGATGAGGTTTTTCCGTTGACTCAATAAGAATTGCCGTATCGCAATCATTTTCGCATTGCCGATCCACCATGACGACGATATCATAGAGACCAGCAGTGTTGCCGATTCAGTCAGGAACCGGCAACACGATCACCAAGTGCTCAAGGGGAATTTCAGATGATGTCCATCTTGCGAAGCGGCGGCGGACTATTGTGCGCAGCGGTCGTCTTTTTGGCGGGCAACTGCGAAGTTTTGGCGCAGTCGCAATCACTGTATAACAAACAAGGCCCGGTTCGCAGTCAAACCAATTCGTTGCTGCCGCAAACCTCATCCGGCGGTGCGGGAAGAACCGGAGCGGCCGGAAGCGGTTCGACGGCCTATGGGGGCCAAACGGCTGCGGCCTACAGTGGGACCTCGGTATTGCAACGGGGAAGCTTTGCCGGATTGGAAGATTCCCAATCATTTGTCGGTATCGACCCCAATGCCTCGCAAGCCAATGGCAACGCTCGCAACCGGAATACCACCCGTAGCCGGACTTCCAATCGCGGTAATGCCAACCGGGGCAATGCGAATCGTGGCAATGCCAATTTCGGGCAAGGTGGAAATCAGAACTTCCAGCGCGGCAATCAAAGTTCCAATAACCGTCGCCGCGCAATTCGTCCTCAACAACGGGTCAATTTTGTTTTCCCCGAGCGACCAAAATCCGAAGTGGTCACCGCCTTGCGGAGCCAATTCGCGGCGCACGCCGAACGCTATCCGACCTTGGCCAATATCACCGTGCTGGAGGAAGATGGCCGTATCGAACTGTTCGGCGAAGTCGACTCACCGGAGAAAAGCCGGTTGGCGGCAATGATCGTGCGTATGGAGCCGGGTGTGAAACAGGTCGTCAATCATTTGACCGTACAGTCGCCGCCAGGCCCCACGTTAGAGTAGACTATTCGTGGGCCGGGATTCCATCGTTGTTCCGTGACTGGACGACGGGGACTCCGCGTCGCGACGAATGGTTCATTTCCGACTGATTCGCCTGGGGAGCGCACGTATGCAACGCCGATTGTGGAAGTTGATCCCATTAACTGTCGTCGCCCTGCTCTGCTCGGCATCGCTCTACAATCGGCTCTCTGCGGAAGAAACGACCGAGACCGTTGCCCCGCCGCCTGAACAGCCCTTCGCAATTGTGGCTGTCGCCAGCATTGAACGGATGTTGAATGCGCTCGACTTTTCCTTTGAAGCGGCCGACCGCATGGCTGCTTCCGAGGCCATCGGCGGATACATGGAGAAAGCCGGCGACCTTAAAGGGATGGACCAGAGGCAAGGCTTCGGCGTGATGATCTTCCTGGCAGGAATCACCCCCCAACCGATTGGTTTTGTTCCCGTTGAGAATATCAACGATCTGCTCAAGACGATCGAAATTGGACCGTTCACCACCAAGAAAATCGACGACGAACATTACGAACTGAAACAAAATGGCGAATCCATCTTTGTGAAGACGGTGGGCCGCTATGCATTCTTCAGCAATGATCAAACAGCGCTCGACCGCGAATTCCCCGACCCGGCCCCGATGACCGCTGCACTGGCGGCCGAATACGACGTGGCGGCGATGCTGAATTTGGCGAGCTTGCCGGATGACAAACGAGAAATCTTTGCCACACTGCTCAAAGCGAGTGCAGATACCAATCTGCAGCGTCGCGACAACGAACCGGAATCGGCACACCGGGTTCGCAAAGCGCTGGGCGAAAACAATGCGCGGTTGCTGGAACAGGTCCTGCGACAATCACAGGACCTGACAGTGGGTTGGAAAATGCTGCCGCAACAGCGCAAAGCAGCCTTAGAAATCCGCATCCGCGCCAAACCCGGTAGCGAATTGGCAACGATTTACGACGAACTGCAAACCGGCCGGTCGCAATTCACGAACTTCCTCAAAGGGGATGCGCCGCTGACCTTTGCGTCGACCTGGAAGTTGGACAAGCCGGGGCAGGAAGCCTTTGGCGAGATCGTCCAGGTGCTCGAAGATTCGATCCCAGCTGCCGCAGAGGAAGATGCTGCCGACGATCCCGTAGCGCGGCTGTTTCGCGCCGCCCGGGGGACTGTTGCAACTGGTCAGTTGGATTTTGCGATGCGGTTTTTGGGCGAACCGGGAGGCCCGTTTGTATTTGCCGGCGGACTGAAAGTGAAAGATGGCCGCGCGATGCGAGAAGGGTTGTCCGAATTGTGCCTGTATTGGTTAGAGACCGGCGCGTTCTCGGACGTGGAAATCGATGCCGATGAGCACAACGGAATCCAGTTTCACCGGTTGGAGGTACGCGAAGGCGGCCGCGGAAGTGAACGTGTTTACGGGGGACCACCGAGCATGTATCTCGGTGTCGATGACACAACACTGTGGATGGCTATTGGTGGAGATACTGCACTGCCGCGATTATTTGAGCAAATCGACGCGTTGGCCGAGCCGGTCGATCAACCGCTGCCCGCCGTGCCGCTGCAATTTGTGGTCAACATCGCCGATTGGACCAGCCTGCGAAACGTTGATGATGGCGGCGAGAATAACCGGGGCGGCCGGTTTTTCGAGCGGGTCAATGAAGCCTTCACCCAAGACAATGCCGCTTTGCGTGTGGACATCAAGTCGATCAAAGATGGCGTGCGACTGCGTTTAGAATTCGAAGAAGGCTTCATCCGCTTCTTCGGCATGTCCCTCGCACGCCGATTGATGCGAGACTGATCCCCCCGTAGGGTGCGTCGCGACGCACCTTTCTCGCATAGGACGATAGATGCATCTAATGTAGAAATTGCCGACACACCAACACTCAATCACGTGAGGCAGCAAATACCTCACACAAGGCTGCCAAGTCGCTGAGAGTTGGAACCAACTGCTTTCGTTTTATGGCAGTCTGTCATTGCTGCAAACTTGCTCAATTTAAGTATCGCAAAAAATAAGAGCCTCGCCTTTCCAATAAGAAAGGGAGGCTCCGCTGTGGCTACGCTGCGATGAGCTAATTGTTACGAAAACTGCGTCACGCCCGGCATAGCGATCGGGGCGACGTCCATCGAGACCCAGTCGTATTTCGGCGGGGTGAGGTTTTCCTTGGAGTTCATCGCATCTTCCCAAGTGATCGTCTTGCCCGTATAGGCGGACATGCGGCCCATGATGGCCAACAGGGTGCTGCGGGTCATGTACTCGCCGTTGTTGATCGGCGCGTTGTTGCGAATGCTGGAGAACAACTCTTCATGTTCGGTCTTGTACATGTTGTTGTTTTCGCCTTTGTACTTCCACAGCGGCTTGCCGGCGAGGTCGACCGTCTTGTGGCCAAACACGTTGCAGATACCTTTGCTACCCATCACAAAGTCGGTGACGTTGTTGTCGCACCCGTTTTGTTGACGACAGGAGGCGAAGCCTTTCACGCCGTTGGGGTATTCGTACACGGTTGAAAAGTGATCGTAGACGTTGCCGTATTTGGGATCCGTCCGTGACAGGCGTCCGCCGATACCGGTCGCTTTGATCGGCGGCTCATCCCCCATAGCCCAGGCCATTTTGTCCAGACTGTGGATGTGCTGTTCGTTGATGTGATCGCCCGACAGCCACGTGAAGTACAACCAGTTGCGAAGTTGCCACTCCATGTCACTCCACTCCGGCTGGCGATCGTGATGCCACAATCCGCTGGTGTTGTAGGTGCACTGGATCGAAACCACATCGCCGATGCCGCCGGAGAGCACCTGATCGAGTGCGGCGCGTTTGCCGTAGTGATACCGCCAGCAGAGACCACTGACGACCGACAGATTTTTTTCTTTGGCCTGTTTGCAGGTTTCCATCACCGCACGAACACCCGGCGCGTCGACAGCGACCGGCTTCTCGGCAAAGACATGCTTGCCGGCATCGATGGCCGCTTGCAGTTGTTGCGGGCGGAAGTGCGGCGGCGTGGTGAGCAGTACCACATCGACATCCGTCGCCAGCAATTGCTTGTAGGCATCGAATCCGACGAACTTCATATCGTCGGCAACATCGACCCGGTCGGCGATATTTTGTTTTTTCAATTCGGAAAGTTTGATTTCGATCTTATCGGCGAACGTATCGGCCATCGCCACCAACTTGGTGTTGGGGTCGGCGCTCAATGCGTCCTTAGCGGCTCCCGTGCCTCGGCCACCACAGCCGATCAAACCGACTTTCAAGATATTGGTTTCCCCGGCATAAGCGCCGGTGGGAAGCATCAGATTTGCGGCCAACGCACCGGTCGTGACGGCGGCGGTCGAGGTTTTCAAAAAACTGCGGCGGGACGGCTGTGCGGAGCCGGTGCGTGAGGCGTGATCACTCATTGAGTTTTCTCTCCATTTGGATTTGCGGACGACCGGTTGCCGGGGCATCCGACGATTGTCCGAAAGTGGCGGGCAAAAATCTGTGCTGATGGGGAATCAGCAAAGCTCATTTTATTTTACAGGAATTGTGCGGGTCTTTTCTACGGTAATTGTCCGTTTTGCCCTCTATTGCTGCGACTTCTCCGAGACAGGGACTTGATCTGTCACAGTGAGTCTCCAACAATGCCCTGATATTGCGTAGTAAACAGATCATTTCGCCCAAAATCCTCTCAGCCTTTCAAAGAACTGCTTCCAAAATATGAGCATTATTGAAACAACGACGAAACTTTGGATTTTCAATCGTGACCGAACGTTGGCCACTTTGGACACGATTGCTGAATTGGATGACCCGCAAGGAGCATTGAGCTATCGTCCCGGCACGGGACGGGCTCACATTGCTTGGCAATTGATGCATATCGGCGTCACTGAGCAAATATTTGCCACGGAGCGGTTGAAAGGGACGCCGCCAAATTTTGCGGATTTGATTCCCCGTTTTCGCGGTGGAAGCACGCCCGATGATATCATCCCGACGCTCGATTCCATCCGCGAAGTCCTGTCCACCAGTCGTGAACAATTGCTGGAAACCGTCTCCGAAATCAGCGAAGACGATCTGGAGACGATTCCCGAAACATTTAAGGATCGAGGCTGGACGCTGGGGATGATCTTGCAAATCGTGTCCTGGCACGAATGCCATCACCAAGGCCAAGCGCATCTGACTTTGAACCTGTACAAGGCAGAGCAATAACCGAATTGGTCGATAAAAAATTGGGTGCTGTGCGACTGGTGAAAACACTGCTGGACAAGCCAGCAGTGGCACCCGGCGATGGTTTCGACATCGCAGAAAGCGCGATCAATCGGAAATGCTCCACCGCGCCTGTCGCAACACCGCATTGGGCGAACCTTTCATCAGTTCGTACCACACGGTGAGCAGCGTTCCGTCGTCGAGTTCGACCGTGGACGGATATCCCAAATCGCCACCGATTCCGTCGGCGCTGATCGTCATCGGTTCCGACCACGTTTGACCGTTGTCGCTACTGATGCGGGCTTGGTTGCCGTAAGGTTTGCGGCGATAACCATAGGTCATCAACAACCGGCCATCCTTTAACCGCAATAAATGCGAGGGCAGACCCCACACGCCGATCGCATGGGGAACGGTCCACGTTTTTCCGCCATCACGCGATTCGCATTGCAGCGTCTCGCGGTTATTGGTTTTGTTGTGGTTGCGAATCTGGACGATGATTGTTCCGTCAGCTGCTTCGACACCATGCAGCTCGTGGTAATCCTGCGGATCATCGCCAGGGCGCGTGGGAATGTCGGAGAGGAATTTCCAAGACTTGCCGTCGTCGGTCGATTCGGCAACCGCCACACGGCCATCCGGCTTGAGGACCTCTTTGCCCGGATACAACAACCGGCCGTCGGAGAGCAAAATCGGTCCGTGCGGGCTGTCGACTAAACAATTGGTGCGCGCCGAAAACGTCACGCCACCATCATCGGAGCGGACCATCCACCGGCCGATATCGTTTTTGCGCTGTGCGTCGGAAATCCGATCATGGGCGGCTTGCCAACGGGCCAGCTTTTCAGCCGACATCGCACCGGCTTCTCCCGGTTTGGCAGCCAGCGCCCGCTGAAGAATCGGTTCATAGGCCAGCGAAGTGAATGTGGTAATCAGAATCGATCCGTCAGCGGTTTCTACAACGCCGGCGTCGCGATCATCGATCGGTCCGTCCAGAACCACGCGCGGCCAACTCCAGGTTTTGCCCCCATCGTGCGAACGCATCAACTCGACACGTCCGAACGGGCAGACATGGTGTTCACGTCCCCCGGAATAGACCAACAGCAACTCCCCGTCAGCCCGCCGCGCGAGTGTGGGCCAGCCATGATAATACTGCGGCGTCTTGCTGATCACCTCGGTCGACTTGACCACCGCTTTGGGAGCGGCGAATGCGGAATTGCTCAAGCCCCAAACCATGGCCAAGGCTAAAATGCCGGCGGTTTGCAGCATGCGGCGTCGCGTGAATTCCCCTGTCATCGTCCCGTCCCTTCAGCAAATGAGTTTCTGTTCGTCAGTGGTGATTGCCTAAAACCAGTTTCAAAACCCGGTTGAGCTTGTTCTGGAAAGTTGCAGACCAGTGTCTGCGGGACGCTTCAGAGAGTTTTGAAACGACTTGTAGGACTCACCACAGCCTATACGGACCGTCGCGGGATGAAAAGTCTGTCCCCCTGATTGTTTGCAGAACCACCCCGGCGGCGATTGGATACCGCGCGTTGTCCGAAATTTGCGGGACGCGTATACTCAATGGAAACTTAACGTTGGGCGACAATTCAGACCAAGGAATACAAAAAATGGGCGAGGCACAACCTCGAATTGGATTCATCGGCGGGGCGGATGGCGACCGCATTGGCGGCCGGATTTACGGCGGCAAAAATCACCGCTGCCTCGGAAATCATCGCCAGCGACGTGCTGGCCGAGGGACGGCAGCGGTTTTCCGACACGACCGGCGCAGCTGTCACCGAATCGAATGCCGATGTATTCGCTGCGGCGGATATTATTTTCGTGGCGGTCAAACCGCAGAGTTTGCCGAGCCTGCTCAACGAGATCCAGCCCTATATCAAACCGCAACATTTGTTGATTTCCATCGCCGCAGGCGTCGCGATGGAGACATTCCTTGGAACGCTGGGAACTGAAACGCGGTTGGTGCGGGTGATGCCGAACACTCCATGCCTGGTCGGTGCATCGGCATCGGCCTTCGCACTGGGGGGGGCCGCAACGGCCGAGGATGGCGAGTTGGTCCAACGGCTCTTGTCGGCGGTGGGCGTCGCTGTGGAAGTCCCAGAGGGCCTGCTGGATGCTGTGACCGGGCTTTCAGGGAGCGGTCCGGCGTACGGGTACTTGATGATCGAAGCCCTCAGCGACGGCGGCGTTCGCATGGGATTGCCCAGGGATATTGCGACTACGTTGGCGGCTCAAACGCTGTTGGGGGCGGCCAAAATGGTCCTGGAAACGGGCCAGCATCCCGGCGCGCTCAAGGATGCCGTCACCAGTCCCGGCGGAACCACGATCGCCGGTTTGCATGCTCTGGAAAATGGTGGATTTCGCGGCACCGTCATCAATGCCGTCGAAGCGGCAACACGGCGGTCGCAAGAACTTGGGAAGTAATCGATCGGGGAGGGGCAACCCATGCAGATTGAACATGTGGCAATTTTGGGCGCGGGGGCAATGGGACGGGGCATTACCGAAGCGGCTGCCGTTCATGGTGTCCAAATCACTGTGATCGAACCGATTCAGGAACAGCGCACGTTAGCGGCCGCCCACATCAAAAAGTCAGTTGAAAAGGGGATCCGTCGCGGGAAAGTGTCGGCCAAGTCACCAGAAGAAGTGCTGAAGTGTATCCGTTGGACCGATCAGCTCGAGGCGGCAGGTGAGACAGAGTTTGTCATCGAGGCCGCTGTGGAACGGGAAGAGGTGAAAACCGAAATATTTCGGAAACTGGATGTCATCTGCGGTCCCGATACGATTTTAGCGTCCAATACGTCCAGCATTTCCATCACGCTTTTGGCCGCTGCAACAAAGCGTCCTGAACAGGTTGTGGGAATGCATTTTTTCAATCCTGTGCCTGTGATGGCACCGGTGGAAATCGTGCGTGGACTGCAAACCAGTGCGGAGACAATCGCGACGACTAAGACGCTGGCGGAGAAAATGGGCAAACAGGCGCTCGTCGTGGCGGACAGTCCAGGATTTGTGGTGAACCGGATCTTGATGCCGCTTATCAACGAAGCCATCTTCACGTTGCAAGAGGGAATCGCCGACGAACAGACAATCGATTCGCTGATGAAATTGGGTTGCAACCACCCGATGGGACCGTTGGAATTGGCAGACTTAATCGGCTTGGATGTTTGCCTCGATATTTCAAAAGTTCTTTTCATAGAACTGGGCGATCCCAAGTATCGGCCTTGTCCATTGTTGGCACGGATGGTCGCTGCGGGGCATATCGGCCGAAAATCGGGGCGTGGATTTTACCGGTATTAAACGCTCGCGTGACATCGCCTACTAAACTATCAACGGCGAACATGCGAGGATTGTGTTGAGTCTCGATCGATCAAATTTTCCAAAAGAAAAAGGGGCGTGCGTATTTTTTCGCACACGTGCCAATCAAATTCGTGTTCCCATTACGACTTACAACTTGATCACTCATGTCGATTGCGCGGCTTTGTGTTGCGAACGTTTTTTAGAATTTTCAATTGTTAATTTCGGTAACTTGACTTTGCATCTGTATTCGATAAAACGGGATTCCTGAGAGGCGATCGTGTAACGGAGGCAGTTAAGTTCGGTGTCCTTATGGGACATGGTAGGACCCCCTCTCCTTTTGCCGTTTCTTTCTCGCGCGGCACACGCTGAACCGCACAACTGGGCGTTGAATGCCGGTTGATGCACTGTTCCACACAGCATCACGCTGTGCGTTAATTGCGAAGGCTCGCTGTGCGCTGATCGCGAATTTGTGGGAACGGAGTCCCACTCACGCGGCATTCCTAACGCCCCACCTGCCCACTTAAGTCTTTGGGTGCAGCTCATTCTGCGAGGAGAATTATCCGTCCTCTGCAGAAAGGTGCGTCGCGACGCACCCTACGGGTATTTTGCGTTCCAGCAACGTATATTGCCGACTAGCTGCGCCAATCGATGCGATCAAAAATGGCTTGCAGTTTGCGTCCACGATCGGGATGGATACTCTGTACATGGCCAATACGACCGCGTAGGTGAGCTGCAAAGTCGGCTCGCTGTTCACGGTTTTGCGTCGCAGCTCCGTGTCGGACGCAGTTCGTCAAAATCGCTTTGAGACGGTCGTAATCTTTGCGGGAAATATTCAACCGCTCATTGACGACCACACCCGTAACGCGTTGCTGTTGATTGTTGCGAACGACTTTGCGTTTTCCGGCGTGAACGGTGAATCGTTCGGATCGCACGATTTTTGTGACCAGCGGAATAAACACGTTGAGACTGTCGATCAGGTGTTGATCGCCCGAAAATGTGAGATCGTCGGCGTAGCGTGTGTAGGTGGCGCCGAAGGCGCGGGCCATGCCGGCCAGGCGCAGGTCCAATGCATAACAAGACAAATTGGCCAATGCCGGCGACGTCGGGGCGCCTTGCGGCAAATGTCGCGACAAATAAGGACGGACCACGTTCCGATCACCGCCCGGCGCCGGTAGGCCTTCGGGAGGCAAGGCCGTTGTCAGCCGCCCCAGCCAGATTGCCGCCTCGCGTGAAAACCCGACGCTACGAAATATTGCGACCACGCGTGAGAAGCTGACATTGGCATAGAAATTTTCGAGATCGAATTTCAATACGACGCGCTGTCCCACATGTGGTTGGGCATTGGTACAAATCGACCGGCCGGCGACAAAACCATGTGCCGCCCCATGCAGTGGAATCGGATCAAGGATTTCACGAAGGATTTTTCGTTGGATCGCTTTGAGGATCGGTTTAGGAGCCTCTACGAGCCGATACCCACCGCTTCGTTTTTTTAACCAACTGTAATGATAATGGGCCTGCGGAACATGGGCCGCGCGGCCTCCGTCGTCAAAGCGATGAATCAGCCATGCCAAACGGCCGCAGGGCACATTCAGCCAGTCAGCGATGTCGCTGGGTGTGCAAAGCTGGGGCAAGCCGAATTCGTGGAGACGTTCCGGGTTGCTATCTTTGCTGAGATCGCGGTATTCGCCGTAACCTCCAAAACGCGCAAAGCGGTAGGGCGATTCGGCGGATTCCTCACCAGCATCCTCTGCTGGATCTGTGGTACGGGGGCCTTGCCGACGACGCAACGGGACCATGTAGATGTGTCCCAATCGGCCGCGGCGGCGACGGAGTTTCCCCCGCCGTTCATGGGCGCGATCCTGCCCCGTGGGGGGCGTGTTTTTCAATCCGAGCCAGCGGAGAATGGAATCGAAGAAGCTCATATGCAATTACGCCGCCGTTACTCGTGCCCGGTGCGGACGAATGGTTCTCCAACGTCCGCAAGATAACAGCCCGGCCGACGAATCACTGCCTGATGACAGCCGGACGCGACTGCCGGAGTTGATTCTTGACCATTCGAGAAATTTGCGCCGGAGGCGAATGTATGGATTGTTCGTTGCACGATGTGCGGAACGCACGTCCTTGGACGCGGCGCCTGTCTCCTCAATGGGAACTTCGACTTCAAGACCCCCAGCCATGAAAAAACAATGACCGGCGGGCGGAACAACTGCTTCCTGTGGCGAATCGTGACTCGCGTGACGATCCACGCGAGTCACGATTCACGATCGAATGTGAAACAATGTGTCTTCCGCGGGGTAGCCCCGCAGCAGACCGACATACCGGTCAAGGTAGGGTCGGTCAAATCTTGTGCAACCCGCCGGTCACAATGAAATATCGTAACAGCCCCCCGATACGGGTCAATGCTCAAGCTGAAAAACCGCCGTTCCGCGGCCAAACCGGTGCAGCCCGCATTGACGGGATCACCCTTGTGCGATGAAGTGAACCCCATTACAAATCCACGACGGATCAGGCGAAGTGCTTCCGAGACGCGCTGAAAGGAATTCCATGCTGGGTAACGTCGAGCCAACACAATATGACCTGCGGTTTACGATTTTCGGGATCCCGGTCCGCGTCCATCCATTTTTTTGGCTGTTAGCTGCATTTATCGTCTGGGACGCGGTCAGCGGTCAGCTGGAATTGGTGGTGGTCGGGATCGCGTGCGTCTTCATCTCTGTGCTGATCCATGAATTGGGGCATGCCGCAGTTGCAATCAAGTATGGCTGGCCACCCCGTATCACCTTATATCACTTTGGCGGACTAGCGAGTTTTGAACCAAGAGGCGGCCTTACGCCAAGGCGCTCGATCATCATTTCCTTAGCCGGTCCGCTGGCCGGCTTTGCGCTGTACGGGCTCGTTTGGGGCATTGACTATTATTTAAAGCAAACTGGTAGCCCACTGTTACAAAGACATTCAGTACTTGTCGCGATCTTTTTCCTCAAATGGATCAACCTGTATTGGGGAATACTGAACCTGTTGCCGATTTTTCCACTCGACGGGGGTCAAGTGAGCCGCGCGCTTTTCATGCAGTTCAGTCGCGGTAGTGGGATGTCGGCATCGCTCAAACTCTCGCTCATCACTGCCGGCGGGATGGCGGCCTATTTCTTTTTGAACCAACGAATGTTTATCGGCATCATGATGCTGTCGTTAGCCGCCTCCAGCTATCAACAGTTGCAGGTCTATGGCAGACGCGGTTGGTGATTATTTCGAAATCACCGCCACGCGCAGATCCATCACGTTGGTATGCGTCGGACCCGTTTTGATCAATCCGCCGCAGGCGTCAAAAAACGTATACGAATCGTTGATAGCCAGATAGCTGCGGGGATCCAAATTGCTTTCGAGAGCTTTTTCCAATACGCCCGCATCAGCGAGTGCGCCGGCCGCATCGGTGGGACCGTCTTCACCATCCGTCCCGCCGGAGAGTATCGCAATTCGCGGCAACCCGTCGTGCCACAGTACTTCCAATGCGGCTAACACCAGTTGTTGATTGCGGCCTCCGCGTCGCGGCTGATCGGTCGGCACAACATGCACGATCGGCTCACCACCGCTGATCACGCAGACCGGTGGCGCGACGATTTGGTGGTCGTCGCGAATGGACCGGCACAAATTCGCTAATTCGACACCACAGTCGTTCGCCTCACCGGCATTGTCCGAACCGAGATCATGCACAGCATAACCCAACTCCCGCGCCCGCGCCGCTGCAGCGGCAACCGCCATGCGGTTATTTCCGATGATGTGATTCGTGACCGGCGATAAGGCCGGGGAGCGTGGTTTTTTTTCCGATTCGGTTCGTTTTAAGTAGTCCCAAACGGTCTGCGGCACGTCGGGTGGACTGCCGGCGTATTTTTCTAAAACGGCAACCGCATCGGCGGCAGTGGAATGCTCTTCAACCGTTGGTCCAGAGGCGATGATGTCCAACGGATCGCCAATCACATCGGAAATTATCAGGGCAATCGTTCGCCCCGCCCGGCAATGCCTGAGCAGGCCGCCCCCTTTGATCCGGGACAACTGTTTGCGGACCGTGTTGAGTTCATGAATCGTCGCGCCGGCATGCATCAAAAAACGGGTCACGTCTTGTTTGTCAGCCAGCGAAATCTCGGGTACCGGCGCCGGCAGCAGGGCGCTTCCTCCGCCGGAAATTAGCACCAAGCAAAGATCGCGGGGCCCCAGTTGTTCGACAATCTCCAGAATTTGGTTCGTCCCGGCCACTCCCTCGGCAGTCGGTTCGTTTACCCCCGCTGGGCGCGCCGCATGCAGGTGAATCTTGTGCAGCGGCCGCACGCAATCGGCGGGCACATTGATCCAGCCGGTGACCTTCTCATCCAGGAACTGCTGCCCCAAGACATCTTCGAGGGCCGCCGCCATCCCCGCGCCCGCTTTGCCGCCGCCAACGACTGCAATTTTTCCAATATCACCCAGCGAAAATTGTTCGTCACAAATCGCAATTCGATCCCCTTTGCGGCGGACGGCGGATTGCAGCAATCGCTCGGAACGCACCGCATTGACACCGGACAACCAAATTTCGAGTGCTTGTCGGCCAAGGGGTGTTGGATCCATGAGCAGCAAACCTTGTCTCGATTACGCGAGGCGCGCGGGCAAATCGTTACGGTTCATGATCATTCTAACCGCATCCATGACGCGCTGCGACGACAATTCGCGCAGACAAGCCATTTGCTCCGCACCGCGATGCGGGCAGATTTTTTGATAACTTCCCGCGCAAGAGACGCACGTGGAGACCAACTGATGTTGCGGTCCCGGCGGACCGGAACGTACCGGGTCGGTGCAGGTAAAAATCCCCACCACCGGTGTCCCCAATTCTGCCGCCAAATGCATCGGACCGGAGTCATTCGATACAACCATGTCCACCGACTGCAACACAGCGGCCAACTCTTTGAGTGAGGTTTGTCCCGCCAGATTACGAACGTTGTTGGCGGTTCCTGTCGCAGCGACGATTCGGCTTTCAACTTCCGCCGCCAATGGAGCTTCATCGCCACTGCCCAAAACTACGATCCCGGCGGCGTTTTCTGACATTGCCGCACAGGCGACCTCTGCAAATTTTTCGGTCGGCCAACGCTTTGTGACCCAACGCGCCCCGGGATGAATGGCGATCAACGGTCTCGGCAGGCCGTCCAGCAATCGTGCCGCTGCGGAGACATCGGCGTCGGAAAGGGATAACTGCAATTGCCGGGTAGCATCACCAACCCCAAAGGCCTCGGCCACGCGCCAATACCGCGCATGGGCCGCCATCAGCCGCCCGGTGTCTGGGATTTTAATGTTGCAGGCCAACCCCGCCCCTTCACGAACCGTCTCCAAACCAATCCGAAACGGCGCCCGTGTGGCGGCGCACATCACGCCGGTCCGCAACAATCCTTGGAGATCAATGACAACATCAAACCGAGTAGCGTGGAGTTGCCGAAGCAGCTTGCCCCAACTCGACAATCCCCCTTGCCGGTCAAAGGGAATCACCTGATGCAAATCCGGCTGGCCAGCCAATAACCCGGACAGGCCACGGTTGACCACCCAACTGATTTCCGCTTCCGGAAATCGCGTGCGAAGCGGCGACAGTAACGGCAACGATTGCACAATATCACCCAGGGCGCTGGGTTTGATGATGCAAATTCGTCGTGCGTCCATCGACGCAAGTTGGGAGAGGGACATCCGTTTTCACTCTAGACCAAAGGCAGAACTTGACGAGCGCGGATCATATCGCGTCCGCGCGATTCGCCGCAAGGTTCATTTTCGCTGTAGCCGGTTACCGCGATGTGATTTACGGCCAAGTCGCGTATAATGCAGGGTGTCCGATAATCGCCCCGGCATTTTAAACAAGGTGAGAGACGGTATGCGTTACCTGTTGATTGGGATTGTCGTCGCCTGGGGAATCTCCCCTGTCAGCGCAAGAGCCGCAGAGGAGGCCTCAGCCGAGCGTCTGCATTTGCAAAAAGGGCGCTATGCCGAAGCGTTAGAAGCCTATGACGCCCTGCTCAAGACCGAGAAGCTCACTCCGCAAATCGCCATTGGCCGCAGCCAATGTTTTCAAGCCCAGGGAAAATGGCAGGATGCGACCGAGGCGCTTGAGGCTGCAACGAAGGCGTTTCCCGAGGACGCCGGCGCGTGGGCCCGGTTAGCGGAAGTGCAATTTTTGCAGGGCCGTTATGAGCAAGCTGCCGCCGCGGTTGAAAAATCACTGAAAATCAATGAAGACACCCCGCTCGCCCGCATGATCCAGGCGGACTTGTTGGCCGAAACGGGAAAAATCGACGAAGCGGACGCTGCCTATCGCTGGTTTGTGCAATATTACAACCGCGTACAACCGACCGATGCCGAAACGTTGGTGCTCGTCGCTCGCGGGGCAGCACAATACGCACGTTGGAACAGCGTTTCGCAAATTTTCAGTTTCGTCATCAACACCGTCTGCCCCGACGCGCTTGAGGCCGACGCAAATGCTTGGCAAGCGTATCATTTCTCCGGCAGTTTGTTGTTGGAAAAATACAATCGCGGACAAGCGGTCCCGGAATTTCGCAGCGCATTGGCGATCAATCCCCGTTCAGCGGATGTCTACGCCGAGATGGCTCGCGCAGCGGCTCAGGATTTCGAACTGGATGAAGCCCGGGAATTCGCCGAGCGGGCGTTACAGATCGCCCCGAATCATGTGGCAGCACTGCAAGTCCGATCGGAAGTGGAATTCAGCGAAGGCAAAACCGAAGCCGCCTTGGCAACGCTCCAGGAGGCATTGAAGGTCAATCCCCGCGATCAAGAAACGCTGGCGCGAACGGCCGCCTGCTATCTAATGTTGGACGGCTTTCCCAGTGATGAGTCGTTGGCAGCGCTGCTGGCTGCCTTTGACGCCGAAAAACCAGCGGAGATGAAAGAGGAAAGTCGATTCGGAAAATTGGTCATCGATCTGGCAACGGTCAATCCTCGGCCGGGCAAGTTTTTTACGCTGCTGGGCGAACAGTTGGAATCCAAACGAAAGTTCGCGCTGTCAGAACGTTGCTACAAATTCGCCATGCAGCGCATGCCGATGTTGGCCGAACCGCAAACCGCGCTGGGCATGTTGTATATGCAAATCGGCCGTGTCGATGAAGCGGGCGCGATCCTCGACAAGGCCTTCGACCTCGATCCGTACCATGTCCGCGTGAGCAACATGCGCAAAGTCATCAAGGTGCTTTCGGGCTACGAAACGATCACCACAGACCATTTCGTGATTCGCGTCGACTCCGAATTCGATAAAGTCCTCGGCCGGTATATGGCGGAATACTTGGAAGAGGAATACGGCAAGTTGGTGAAACAGTTTGGCTACGAACCACCGACGCGGACGCATTTTGAGGTCTACAACAAGTCGCAAGGGCTCTCGGCGCACCAATGGTTCAGTGCGCGGATGGTGGGGTTACCGTGGATTCAAACCATCGGTGCGTCCACAGGTTTGATCGTGGCGCTCGCGTCCCCGACGGCGGTCGAAGAACCGTTCAATTGGGCCCGCGTGCTGCGGCACGAATTCGTGCACATCCTCACGCTGCAACAGACGCATTTCAATATTCCGCACTGGTTCACCGAAGCGTTGGCGGTCCGCAACGAAGGCTATCCACGCTCGCAAACCTGGAACCTGATGCTGGCCCGCCGCGTCCCCCGCGACGAAATCATGACCCTGGAGACAATCAATCAAGCCTTCATCAAACCAGAGACTCCCGAAGACTGGCAGATGGCTTATTGCCAAAGCGAGATCTACGCCGAATACATGGTCAAGTTGGCCGGTGAGGAGTCGCTGGGGAAAATGCTCAATGCCTATCGAGACAATCTCGACACAGCCGCCGCCATTCAACGTGTGTTTGGCATGGATCAGGCCGCGTTTGAAAAGGGCTACCGCACGTATCTCGACCAGACCGTCGCCGCCATTCCACAACCGGCATCCGCCGATGAAGTGCAACCCAAAACTCTCGCAGAACTAGAAAAGGCATTCCGCGCCGATCCGGATAACGCAACCACGCGCGGCGAATATGCTGCCGGACTGTTGGAAGCGGGACAATTCAAACAGGCGCGGAAATTCGCTAACTCCGCGCTGAAAAAGAATTCTGCCGAACCGCAAGCCGCCATTGTGTTGGCGCAATTGGAAATCAAGGGGGCCAACCCCGCTCAAGCGATTGAATACTTGAACCAGGCCTTGGACGAACAGAATCCGCATCCGGGCGTGGTGAAATGGTTGGGGCAATTGCAATTGAAAGCTCAAAACTACGCCGAGGCGGCTCGCGTTTACGAATTGATCCGCAAAGACGATGCAGAGAATGTCGAGTGGGTCAAAATGCTGTCGGTCGCCTATTTGAATTTGGGTGACACCGAAAAGCTCAAACCGCTGTTGAAGCAATTTGTAGAATTAGAATTCGACCAAATCGCCCCTCGAAAAAAATTGGCAGCCGTCTACCTCTCAGAAAAAAACTACGACGAGGCACTGCACTATGCAAAAACGGCACTCTATATCGACGTGTTGGACGTGGAGGTGCACCGGTTGCTTGGCGAAGCGTATGCCGGGAAAAAACAATACGACCGGGCCATCGAAGAATTCGAAGTCGCCTTGGAACTGAAACCTGAGGATGCCGACTTGACCTATGCACTCGGCAAAGCCCAACACCAAGCGGGGGACAATCAGGCAGCGGAAAAAACATTGCGAAGACTGCTGCTCAAACATCCCAAACACACTGCCGCCCAAGAGTTGCTTGAGAAATTATAACCGGCCTCATGTTCGCAGCGGTGCAATCGTCCATGCTTAGAAGACGCGGGCGTGAAGATGTCCGATTCTTCGGGAACTTGCTATGATGAGCCACCGCGGCTTGCCCTGCTTCGTGATGGATTTGTTTTTTATTCAGCCGGAAAGTTCAGCCGATGAGAATTGTTTTAACCGCTTTAGTTTTGGTCCTCATTCCGCAAGCGGTCCAAGCCGAACTGAAGCCGGCAGAGATCGGCATCGTGGCGATGCGTAATAGTCGGCAGTCTGTCGAATTGGCAGAGTATTACGCCGAAGCCCGCGGCATCCCGCTGGAACAAATTTGCCTCATCGACAGCAAAGCGGGAGAAGAGGTGTCCCGCGAGGAGTGGGAAATGGGGATCCGCCCGCAGATTCGCGGCTGGATTGTTGAAAACAAATTAGCGGCCAAACTTCGCTGTTTGGTGACGGTCTGGGACGTTCCGCTCAAGATCGGTAAAGAAGATCCGCAGTTTCCCATCACCGTTGATCGCGTTGCCTATTTGAATGGCGAGCGTGAGAATCGCATTTTTCGGCTGCGAAGCTTGATCGCGGCCATCAATGAACTCCTCCCCGGACCCGACGGGCCGACGCCCATGCCGGCCGAATCCACAGACATCAAAGTACTCATCAAAGACTTCCAGACTGCATTTGGTGGGATCCGTGACCGCATGAAACCGGTGGCCGATACGCCCCAGGGCCGCGAAGCCAACGAAAAACTCTCCGCCATTTTCACCGCCGGCGGCGGATTGGTGAACGTGGTGCGGAACATCCAAACCCAAATTCAACAACAACCCAACAACAATGCGTTGAAAAATTCGATGACCAATACCCTCGGTCGCATCGCCGGTTTGACCGAAGGCCGCGCCGCGCTGGAGCGGTTGTCCGATGGTATCGAAAAAGACGAAGCCATGCTGTCGTTGGTGGAAAAAAGCGACGGCTTACTGGGTTCGCTCGCCTGGATCGATGGACAACTAGATCTGCTGAAGAAAAATGAGACTTATGCGAGTTTCGATAGTGAACTGTCGTTGCTGTATTGGCCGTCGTACACATTGGGACGCTGGCAACAAAATGTGCTCAACTATCGCTACGACAACTCCTACACCCGGCAACTGCGGGCGACGCTCATGGTTTCACGGATCGAAGCTCCCACGTTTGAGCTCTCCAAAAAACTGATCGACACCGCCATCGCTGTTGAGAAAACCGGGCTGGAGGGCAAGGTGTATCTCGATTCCCGCGGCCGAGGCAAACTCGGCGAAACCGCCCCCCGCGGTTCGGTCAAAGATTTTGACTCCCAACTGTTGAGTCTGGATGCCTTTCTCCGCAAGGAAACCGACCTGACCGTCGTGCTGGATGAAGTCGATGACGTCTTTCAACCCGGAGATTGCCCGCTGGCGGCACTTTATTGCGGTTGGTATTCGTTGGCCAACTACATCGACGCCTTCGAATGGCAGCCTGGAGCGGTCGGGTATCATCTCGCTAGCGCCGAAGCACAGACGCTTCGCAAACCGACCAGCAAGGTCTGGTGCAAACGCATGTTAGAGGATGGTGTCTGCGCCACGATTGGCCCGGTCCAAGAACCGTACCTAGCTGCGTTTCCCCGGCCCAATGAATTCTTTCTACTCCTGCTCTCCGGCAAGCATACGCTGGTCGAATGCTACTATCGGTGCAAACCTTATAATTCTTGGGTGATGGTGTTGGTGGGGGATCCGCTTTACAACCCGTACAAGGCCAACCCGAAATTTGTAGGAAAGCCACTGCCGGCGGCAATCGAAAACCTGATCAACGGGCCGGCCGCTGAATCGGAAATGCCGTAAGTCAGGCGCGTTCTTGGAATCGTTTACGCAGAGTCTCAGGCGATGCGGTGCCGGTCACGCCGATTTGCTGCACAGTGATCGAAGCCACCAAACAGCCAATTTCGGCCGCTTCGACTGCAGTCGCTCCCGCTCCCAGCGACGAAACGATACCCGCTGTCGTGCTATCACCGGCCCCCACAATATCGATCTCACCGGTCACCGGCACGGTCGGAATGTGCGTCGTTGTGTCCGCTTCGCAATACAGGATGCCCGCTTCACCCAACGTCGTATAAACGGGCCGCCCGGTGGTTTGCGATAATTTTTTGCCCGCTGCCGCTATCGCATCACGGTCTTCCGCTCGACTGGAGGAGACCCCGATCGATTTCAGCAATTCGGCGTTGTTTGGTTTCGTGGTGACGTTGCGATACATCCGAATCTGCGAACGGCTGTCGGCAAAAATCAACTTGCCGGGATGTTCGCTCCCCAATCGGGAAATATGTTCCCGCACCGCATCGGTGACGACACCGTTATTACGTTCGTCGACTTGATCCATCACGATGAGCGCATCGACATTGCCGAACACGGCATCGATGTGAGTGATCACCTGCTGGTCGATTTCGCTGCCTTGCGGGACGCGATTTTTGATGTCGATCCGGTTCAGCTCAACCGCCGGTCCCTCAGGTTGCGAGAGCATTGGCTTGGTATAAGTGGGGGTCATCCGCTCAGCACATTGCACGACGTGCGTGCTCTCGACATTGATCCGCTCCAAGCCGCGCAACAATTCATAAGCACCGCCATCGCAACCGACGACCGAAATCGCCTTGAGCGTCCCCACCCCCAGCGCAGCTAAATTGTTGAGGACCGTTCCCGCAGCGCCGGGATAACAACGGTCGCCGACGACCTGATAAGCATCGAGGCCGGTTTCCACGGATTTTTCCGTTAAACCCGCATCCAGATCGAGGTACCGGTCTAGAAACAAATCCCCCACCACGGCGATTGACAGCGTGGAGAACTTACCGAGGATATCTTCAAATTTAGCGGGGGTCAGTTGCATGGGTGGCGTGCCGGGAATCTGTACGGATCAAAAACTCAATCCGACATTTAAGCAGACACAGCCCGCTATGTCACGCTCACCAAGACCGCGCCGTCTTCAATTTTAACCTCGTAGGTCGGTACGGCTTCAAATGCGGGCATGCAGACTGCTGCTCCGGTTGTGACGTCGAAACGGGCACCGTGCCGCGGGCAGGTGATTTCATTGCCCTCCAGCGGACCATCGGTCAGCGGCTGCCCATCATGCGTGCAGACATCTTCGATACAGTAATAGTTATCACCGACGCGCAACACCAACACGGGGACTTCGTCCACGATCGCCGCGATCCGCTCACCGGGGGCAATGTCGTCTACGGACGCCACACGCTGAAATTCCGACATACTAAATAGTCCCTATGACTCGCGACTCCGCGCGTGATTGATGTGCTACAAAATCCGCCGGCTGACTTCGACGGTTCGCCTAACGGCCCGAGCAGAGAGGGTGTCACTGGCGGCTTGTTCGCCAGTGCGAATCGTGAGCCCCAATAGACAGTACTAGACCAGCCAGCAGTGGCACCTGACTCACGGGTAATTTCCGGGAAATATCTATTATTAAGCGAGCAACTTGATCGTTAAGCTCGTTTAAAGTCGACCGATGCCCAGTTTTTTCTCCACGGCTTGGCTGAGCGTTTCGCGGACCATTTCCATGGGGATGCGGTCGTAGACGCCGTGGAAAAAGCCTTCGACAATCATATGCATCGCTTCGTGCTGCGTCATGCCGCGGCACATGCTGTAAAAGATTTGTTCTTCATCGACCCGTCCAGCGGTGGCGCCATGCGTGCAACGCACATCGTCCGCTTCGATTTCCAGGCCGGGAATCGCATCCGCACGGCAGGTCGGCGTAAGCACCAAGCTATCGTTGCGCTGATAACCGTCAGTTTGTTGCGCTTCTTTCTCAACGCGAATCATACCCCGCCAAATCACCCGCGAACGATCGCGGAGCACATCTTTATACAGCAAGTCGCTGTGAGTGTGCGGCGCTTCGTGGGCTTGTTTGGTGTAGTAGGACAGTACCTGTCGATTGGTGGCAAAGGTCACGCCGTTGACTTCAGCTGTGGCACCGGTTCCTTTGAGGATCACGTCTTGATGCACGTGAGCCAACTTCGATCCCAACGCCGCCACGGTCCATTGCAACGAACCGCTTTGCTCAACAAGACCCGCTTGATGGGCGAAGTGCCACGTCTTTTGATTCCAGTTTTGCAATTGCACGTACCGCAAATTGGCACGGGCACCGACGATTAACTCCACGGCACCAATGTGCAATCCCGGAGCGTCGGTCGTCGCCGAAGCGGTCTCTTCCAACAGTGTGGCTGAGGCCCCTTCTTCGAGGATAATCAACGTGTGACTCAACTCAGCTGCACCGGCGGCCGACAATCCGATCAGGCTGTGCAGCGGTTCTTCCAACTCAACATTGCGGGGAACGTACAAGACCGTCCCACCCGTCCAAAATGCCGCATGCAATGCAGAGAAGCGATCTGTCTCGGGATGCACCGCACGGGTCATCAGGTGTGGTTCGAGGATGTCGCGGTGTTCGTGTACCAAATCGGCAAGGCTGCCGAAGATCACACCCCGCTCGGCCAACGATGCATCGACGCGCTGGGCGGTCGTGTTTCCGTCGACATGTGCGACGTCACCGGCATAGGTCGCCCGGTCGTGCATCAGCGTTTCGAACTCAGCTGCGGAGTCAGCCGTAGAATGGACCGTGAATGCCGACGGATCAAAGCCGCGAATGTCGACCCGTTTCCACTCTTCGGGATCGAGTTCCTCTTGCGACTTTTGGCAATACAGCTCATACGCCCGGCGCCGCAATTCGGTGACCCAATCGGGTTCGTTGCGTGCATCTAAAAAACGGGCAAAGGCCGCTTCGTCGAATCCGCCATCGGTCTTCGCGGGAGATGTCATCGTGTCCACTGGTGAGTTCATGTCTCGTGTGCGCAATATATGTGTGTTGTACGGTGATGTTTTCTATGAGCGCCGGTATGCCGTGCGCTAACCCCCCCGCAAAGCCGGGGGCTGAAACGGTTGGTGCATGTCAAATGGAATCCATCAGCCCCCGGCTTTGCCGGGGGGGGTAACGGCAACATGGGTTGACCATCGACCTAAAATTAGCCGACGGAGCCTTCCATCTGCAGTTCAATCAACCGGTTCATCTCCACGGCATATTCCATGGGCAACTCTTTGACGAGCGGCTCGATGAATCCGGTTACGATCATCGATGACGCCTCCGCCTCGGAGAGGCCGCGGCTCATCAGATAAAACAGTTGTTCGTCACTGATCTTCGACACACTCGCTTCGTGCTCGATCGTGACGTCGTCATCGTCGATTTCAATGTAGGGGTAGGTATCACTGCGGCTGATGTCGTCAAGAATCAACGCATCACAAATCACGTTCGATTTGGAACCGTGCGCTCCCTTAGCCACCTTGGCCAAGCCACGATAACTCGAACGGCCGCCCCCCTTGGAGATACTCTTAGAAATAATCCGGCTGTACGTGTCCGGTGCACAGTGCACCATTTTCGCACCGGCGTCTTGGTGTTGGCCATCGTTGGCAAACGCAATCGACAACGTCTCGCCACGGGCACCCGGTTCCATCAGAAAAATGGCCGGGTACTTCATCGTCAACCGTGAGCCGAGGTTGCCGTCGACCCACTCCATCAGCGAATCGCCGTAAGCCATCGCCCGTTTGGTGACCAGGTTATAGACATTGTTCGACCAGTTTTGGATCGTCGTGTAGCGGAACCGGCCTCCTTTTTTGACGATGACTTCCACCACCGCCGAGTGCAGGCTTTCGCTGCTGTAGGTCGGAGCCGTACAGCCTTCGACATAGTGCGCCGAGGCGCCTTCGTCGACGATGATCAACGTCCGCTCGAATTGGCCCATGTTTTCCGAGTTGATGCGGAAATAGGCCTGCAGCGGAAATTCGATATGCACGCCCGGCGGAACGTAGATAAACGATCCCCCCGACCAAACGGCCGAGTTTAAGGCGGCAAACTTATTGTCGTTGGGCGGAATCACCGTGCCGAAGTATTCGCGGAACAATTCCGGATGATCCCGCAAAGCGGAGTCGGTATCGGTGAAGATCACTCCCTGCTTTTCCAGGTCTTCCTGCAGGCTGCCGTAGACGACTTCCGACTCGTATTGCGCTTTCACGCCGGCGAGATATTTCTTTTCCGCTTCGGGAATTCCCAGCCGGTCGTAGGTTTTACGAATGTCATCGGGAACGTCATCCCAACTGCCTTCGGGACGGTCCGATGCGCGGACGTAGTAAAAAATATCCTGATAGTCCAACTGCGACAAATCGCCGCCCCATTCCGGTTGCGGCTTTTTGAAAAACGTCTCCAGTGACTGTAGACGAAAATCGAGCATCCACTCCGGCTCTTTTTTCATCTCGGAGATTTGCCGGACGATATCTTCATCCAAGCCTTTACGGCTTTTGAAGACGTATGCCTCTTCCGAATCGTGAAACCCATATTGGTATTCACCGATGTCGGGTTTGGCTGTGGATTGTGTGTCGAGTTCGGTCGTCATTTCGTTATCGCTCCCAGCGTGAATTTAACATCACGCGGTTTTCTAAGCCCGTTTCAAAACTCAATTGCGCTGGTTTGCGAGGCTGTTACACTCAGAATTGCAAAAGCGTCAGACAGTTTTGAAGCAACTTGATATTCAGCCAGCAACTTGTTCAGTGACTTCTTCGGCAGCCGCTTCAGGATGACGTTCGCGGACACCGGCATAACCTTGGTTGTGCAATTCGGCTGCCAACGACGCGTCACCGGTTTCGACGATGCGTCCCGCTAGCATCACGTGCGTGAATTGCGGCGTATTGAATTCCAACAAACGTTCGTGGTGCGTAATGATCAACACACCCATCTCGGTACTGCCGGACAGTCGAGCCACTCCTTCGCTCACAACGCGAACGGCATCGCTGTCCAATCCGCTATCGGTCTCATCTAAGATTGCGAACTTGGGGTTGAGCATCGCCAGTTGCAGAATCTCCATCCGCTTCTTTTCGCCGCCGGAGAAACCGTCGTTCAAATAGCGTCGGGCGAATTCAAGATCCATACCCAACTCTTCCATTTTGCCTTTCAGTTCCTTGCGGAACTCCCGCATCGGAATCAGGTTTTCACCTTCTTTGCGATCCGGATTCCGGACGTTGGTCACCGCATGCCGCAAAAAGTCGGCCACTTTGACGCCGGGGATGGTTACCGGATATTGGAATGCCAGAAACAAACCGAGCCGCGCCCGTTCGTTCGGATCCAAATCGACGATGTTCACGCCGTCGATTTCCACCGTGCCTCCGGTGATTTCGTATTTGGGATGCCCCATCAATGCGAAAGCCAGTGTGCTTTTTCCTGAGCCGTTGGGGCCCATCAGAGCATGGACTTCGCCTTGGCGGATGTCGAGATTGACTCCCTTAAGAATGGGAGTGCCATCAACGCTGACCCGCAGATCTTCAATTTTCAGTAAACTGGTCATTCCGGATTCGCTAACTTGCCTTTCAGCATTTTTGGATTCATAAGTCCCTGGAGATTGATACCAGGGTTCGTCGCTCGTAATTCGCGGCGCGGCGAATCAAACTTCCAGAACTTCGGGAATCGCCACTTGGCCACTGTGGTGCGGCACCGGCAATTCATCGATTGCCCCTTTGGCAATACGCTTGGCTTTGATTTTATCCTGCACCCGCATCAGGCCTTCCAATAAGGCTTCGGGACGCGGAGGACACCCGGGGACGTAGACGTCGACTGGTACAACCAAATCGACACCCTTAACCACGTGGTAACCATATTTGAAATAAGGGCCGCCACCCACCGTGCAAGCGCCCATGGCGATGACGTATTTGGGATCGGGCATTTGTTCGTAAAGTCGACGCACGCGGCTAGCCATCTTGTGGGTCACCGTGCCGGCAACAATCATCAGGTCGGCTTGACGCGGAGTTGCGCGAAACGCACCGGCTCCAAACCGATCCAAGTCAAATCGGCTGGCTCCGGCGGCCATCATTTCGATAGCACAACAAGCCAACCCAAACGTCATGGGCCAAATACTGGACTGCCGCGCCCAGTTCATCCCTTGTTCCAACGTAGTGACCACAACGTTTTCTTCAAAGCGTTCGTCGATCCAGGCCATTTGAGGTTGTCTACTTTCGAATGTCTACGGAACTAAAGTGGCTTGAACAATGCGTTTGTGTCCAGCCAGGACAAGTCGGCGTCACTGTGAACCGCCGACCGATTATGTCCACTTTAGCAACTCTGTCCTCTATCGCAATCCATGGGGACTACCGAGACTCTGCTGCGTTATTAACAGGGGGAGAAGCCATTTCTGCCGGCTCAAATTCGCAGCAGGAATGACCATCTAAAAAACACTGGGAAAGCCTGAGCGGCACCCCCAAAACCTTTTCAAAAACTTCTTCTTCCATTTCGCAAATCCCGCGATCGCTATCCGCCAATTCCTGATACGGACAGTTATTTTCGCGGAGTACCGGCAACGCGGACGATTGATCGACTTCGACGTCATATCCGCGTTTCGCTAAGACCTCACCCAATTGCTGGAAGCGATCCCGCAACTGTGGACTATTGACCGCATGTGCGTATTGCGAAACCATCGCGTCGCAAATCCGCGACTCGACTTTGGCGCGGACTGCTTCATCGGGGATGCTTTGCAATTCCCGCCAAAGCACTAGTGCCAAATCGCCGTAATTGTCCCCCAACTCACGTTGTCCCGCCTGCGTGACGCGATAAACGTGATGCGGACGACCGCGTCCTTCTCGGACAAGATCACGGCCCACAAATCCCAAACCCTGTAGCCGAACCAGCCGGTGGCGCACGGCAGTTGCCGTCACCCCCAACTCTTTGCAAACTTCCTGCACAGTTCCGCAGCCGAGCCGCTGCAACCGCTCCAGAAATTCACGATCCTGACTCTCAAGTGTTTTCTTCATAAGGATTTACAGCCGATCATTTGCGTTGCTCGGGCAGGAAATACGCCCTCGCCACAACGTCATCCTATACATTTCCAGTAATATTGACAACTAAAAATGCGAAAAAGAAATGCACGAGGATTGACGCTACGATTTGACCTCGATTTCGAGCAGATCTCACTGCGTGCGTGAATGAGCACCGCTTCTATTTTTTGCGAGCAGGGTGTTGAGCACAGCATCGTAAGCACGTAATCGCGACCTCAAAATAATTCCTGCAAACCCGCGATTTGCAACTCGACATTTGAGATAGGGAAGCCTACGGCATCAATCGGAACGGTAACGGCACGGTGTGTTGACTGGCACAATCACAGTTTCGTCGTAACTATTGGCCTGTTATATTCGTTCGATCGTAGGCCTCATTGGGGCCTGCTGCCGGTCACCACTACCTGGAACCGAAGGGGAAACTAGTTCGACATGCGCAAAACCTTTTCCTGCGTCATCGTAGCCCTCGTCGCGGCAACATTTTTTGCCTTCCCCCCACCCTCGTCCGCTCAAGAGACACCCGCATCATCGCCCACCGAATCGGCCGCTGAAACTAATGAGGCGACCGAAACATCCCCACCCCAAACTCAGTGGATCGCCAAGGTCGATGAGTTTTTTGGAAAGTACCTCGTAGCACCGGTCGCGACCTTCGCTTTTTACCCCGTGCCGTATTACGACTTTTCAGCTGGGGAATGGCGGCCCTATGTTGAACCGGCGACAGCCGACCTGCCCGCGGATCAACAGGTCCTGATCGGCACCAAATTGCCGGTAGTCGTTGTGTGGCTCGTCGCTGGGGCGATCTTTTTTACGATACGTATGGGCTTTATCAACATCCGCGGTTTCTGGCATGCGGTGCGGGTGGTGAAGGGGGACTACGACGATCCCAACGATGTGGGCGAGGTCTCGCACTTTCAGGCGCTCTCCTCCGCACTGTCGGCGACCGTTGGGTTGGGGAACATCGGCGGCGTGGCGATTGCCGTCGGCACCGGCGGACCGGGCGCTTTGGTCTGGATGCTTGTTGCCGGCGTATTGGGCATGAGCAGCAAATTTGTGGAATGCACGCTGGCCCAATCGTACCGGCACGTCGATCCGGACGGGCAGGTTTCCGGCGGACCGATGCGGTATTTGGCCGATGGTTTGCGGGAAAAAGGGATGGGAGCCCTCGGCAAATGCCTGGCAGTTATGTTTTCGGTCTTCTGTATAATGGCCTCATTCGGCGGCGGCTGCGCATTTCAGGTGGACCAGTCGTTGGGTGCTATCAAAACGAAACTGACTTGGCTCGACGACGACCACGAATATGTCTACGGACTCGTGATGGCTGCTGCGGTGGGGGTTGTGATTATCGGCGGCATCCGCCGGATTGCAGCGACGGCGGAGAAGATCGTTCCGCTGATGTGCGGAATTTACATTCTGATTTCGCTGTACATCCTGTTGATCAACTACGAACGCATCCCCTGGGCGATCGAAGAGATCTTCCGCACAGCCTTTCAACCCGACGCCGCCAAGGGCGGTATCCTGGGGGTGCTTGTGATCGGTTTTAAACGGGCGGCGTTTTCCAATGAAGCGGGGACCGGTTCGGCCGCCATTGCCCATGCCGCCGCAAAGACCGAAGAGCCGGTTCGCGAAGGGGCGGTCGCGTCGCTGGGGCCGTTTATTGATACGGTCGTGGTCTGTATGATGACCGGTTTGGTGATCGTGATCACGCAAGTCTACGACGCGGCAGAGTATCCAGATTTGCAAAAATTCGTCATCGGCGACAATGGCGCAGCGCTGACATCCGAAGCGATGAAGCTCCAAGTCTCGTGGTTCCCCTATGTGCTTGCGGTGGCAGTCGTATTGTTCGCATATTCGACGATGATCAGCTGGTCGTATTATGGCGAACGCTGTGCGACATCGCTGTTGGGCCGCTGGGCATCGTTACCTTACAAGATCGTCTTTTTGGTATTCGTCTTTCTTGGGCGATTGTGTCTGCCAAAAACGTATTGAATTTCAGCGACCTGATGATCCTCACAATGGCATTCCCCAATGTGCTGGGCGTGGCACTGCTCAGCGGCAAGGTCCGTAAGGATCTCGACGACTATTGGCGACGCTACAAGGCGGGCGAATTTAAGAAACACAAATAGCAGACTCCGCCTGGAACAAACGAAATCAAAGGATACAGAACCATGTCATGGCTCCCTAAACATAAGGTCGTGATCCCGGTCGATTTTTCTGAGACATCTCTGGAGGCAATTGCCACTGCCGTGGAAATGGCCGCCAGTCCGAGCGATGTGCATGCGGTGCATGTGCTGATTCCGCTGGAAGGGCTTTCTCCGGGTGTGATCTGGGGTGAAGTCAACGACGAATCACGCGAAAAAGCCGTGCGGAAGACGTTCGCCACCTATGCCCACGAACACGGACTGGACGGCGTAAATTTTGATGTCAAATTTGGTGATCCCGGATTCCTGATCACCGAGTTTGCCACGGATCTTGCAGCGGACTTGATCGTGATTTCGTCACATGGATATGGTGGATTCAAACGGTTAGTATTGGGGTCAGTCGCCGAACGGGTCATTCGCCACGCGAATTGCCCTGTATTGGTTTTACGGCGCAGCGACGCCGAGTGAACGACGGTTTTCACCGAATAGGTTACGAAGAAATGCCCAGCGAATTGATGCCCCTGAACCTGAGCAGCCAAGATGGCAATCTGATCATCGTCTGGAACGACGGTGTCCGGATGGAGTACGCGGCGTCGGTCTTGCGTAACAGTTGCCCCTGCGCGACATGCCGCGCAAAGCGGGACGCACCTGCCCCAGACCCGCTGGGTCTACCCGTACTGTCGATCGAAGAAGCAGCGCCGACAAAGGTGGCGGGCATGAAACCGTTGGGCAACTATGCGTACAACATCGCCTTTAGCGACGGACACGCAACGGGAATCTATTCGTTGGAACTGCTGCGGGAGTTGGGGACTGCCACTGCCACAGTGGAATAAGCCACGGTGGAGTAAATCGCGGCGTGATGCAACAACGCCTTGCAACCGCTATTTCAGCGGACGCTTCCAAAAATTGCGGAAGCGGACTTCTGCCCCTTCGCTTTGCAGAGCGATAAAGCCTTTGGTCGGCATGCAGCCTTTCACGATGCCAAAATCTTGGCCGTTGATCTCTAAAGAGATCGTGTCGCCGCGGCAAGTGACGACACAGGTGTTCCATTCACTGGCCGGTTTCTCCAACATCTTACCGGGAAGTTGCGGATCGCACGTCGCGTCCTTCATCGGAAACACGCTGCCAACTTTGGGTCGGTGAAATTGAATCTGAATCGACTTAGGCCAGATTTCGTCTTTGCCAACGCCATACACCAAGATGCCGCTATTGCCGTTTTCATCCTTGGGAAACCGCCATTCCAATCCAAACTGGCAATCCTCGTAGATTTCCTTAGAGCGTAAATAGCCGAACGGTTTCCCGGTACAGAGCAAAACGTTATCAATTTTTTCGACCGTCTGTCCGTTCTTTTCCACCGTCACCTTTTCCTGGACAATCTTCCACACGTCTTCCAGCTTGGTTCCCTCTTCAGCGGAGTAGTGTTCCCAGGCTTCGAAGAATTTGGGCGAATCGAGCAGGTTCGGGGGTTGATCGTTGCCAGTCTTGGCCGGTAGTTCTTTCGCGGGTTCCTCTTTGACCGACTCGACTTTGGCCGGCTCTGACTTGACCGGCTGCTCTTCTTGCGCTGCAACCATCAACCCGGTTAGCAAGACGCCCAACAGCGACGCAAAGAATACCTCGGCCCGCAACCGCCCGGCAGGCTGGCGCGGCCTTGCGATTCTCCGTACGGGTTGCGGAAGTCCGAAATGCGATTTCATGGAAAAAATTGAATTTGAATCAAGACGGGATAATAGCAATCAATGAGATTTGCGGACGAATGGGGAAAAACCCTTGGCCCGTTCCTCAATTCTAAGCCTCCCGCGCCGCGCATTCAATCGCCTAACCCGCATCCGGCAGCGAAACACAAAAAAACCAAACTAACTCAGCAGGCTGGATTTAGGCAGGAAAGTACGACGGTTCGTTGCCCGCTTTCCACTTAATATTGCAGCCAATGCTCGGTTTTTGCTCGCTGGGGACCGATTCGCCGGCCAGCAGGGCATCGAGTGCTCCACGCAAGTCTTCGCCGGTAACAGGGATCCCACTATCAGGCCGACTGTCGTCCAATTGCCCCCGATAGACCAATTTGTGATCGGCATCGAACAAGAAGAAATCAGGTGTACAGGCGGCGCTGTAGGCCTTGGCGACCTCTTGGGATTCGTCGTACAGATAGGGGAACGTATACCCTGCACTGGCCTTTTCATCGCGCATTTTCTCAGGACTGTCCCCGGGATGCGTTGAGACATCATTGGAACTGATCCCCACCATCGCGACACCTTTGCTCTGATATTCGCTACCGAGCTTCGCCAAACACTCCCGCACGTGAATCACGAACGGACAATGGTTGCAAATGAACGCAACCAACAACGGCTTGCCGGAGAAGTCTGCCAACGAGACGGTGTTTCCATCTGTGTCGGGAAGTGAAAAATCAGGAGCAGCAGTCTCTAACGGCATCATCTGTGACGGGGTCATAACCATGATTGAATTCTCCTCAATAGGTAATCTTGTTTCGCTAGCGCGAGCAATGTTTGTTTGAAATCATTCAGGAGGAACGGCTGGTTGCACAACGAACCTGCGCTTGCAGCCTCATTAAAAACCGAGATCAAAGTCTCCCTGGTCCTGCAGTTGAACCGCTTGTAGTACAACTCATCCACAGGGAAGGGTCAACTCTTCGGGACCGATTGCCCAAATTTCTTCAATAACGGGGCAACAACCGGTTCGGGCACAAATTTGCGCAAGCTTTCCATATTTGGTTCAGCTCCCATTTTGGCGATTTGTTTGATCAGGGAACTGGAGACATGCGAGTAATTTTCACTCGCCATTAAAAACATCGTCTCGATTTCTGGAGCCAACGTACGATTGGCCAACGACATGGTGAACTCCGCCTCCATATCAGAAAGCGTCCGCACCCCGCGAAGCATAACCACGGCTTGGTGCTGCGCGGCGAAGTTCACGGTTAACCCCTCGAAAGCTTCGACGGTGATGTTCTCGTGATCAGAGACCGATTGCTGAATCAATGCCAAACGCTCTTCGACAGAAAAGAGGGTCTGTTTCTCGGGATTGACACCGATCCCCACGTACACATGATGAAAGATCCGCGCCCCGCGTTTGATGATGTCGACATGCCCCAAGGTCACCGGATCAAAACTGCCTGCATAAACGGCATAGCGAGGTTGTGGCGACGAATTCATAACGGCACTCGACCCATTGGTGATTTTAAAGAAAGCCGATGAACAGCATCACGGCTGTTGAGATATGTCCGATTTCTGTGAACGTGTATCCGAGCTACCCCGCGGAATGCCCGCAGCAAAACTCTTCCTACAGCGTTCCCCAGGCATCATATCGCTGACGGACGTAAGGGCAATGCCTGCCAACGTCGCGATAAGTTTCAAACGGGGACCTGCCAATTTGACGGCCAATTTGACAGCAGATTCTCCCCATCAGACTCACTGCCATATTGACAGGGGCGAGTCTTCCTGACAACATCGACTTAAGTCCTTTCGAGAATAGAGCTTAAACATGCCATTTCATCATGGTTCGACAGATCACACACGGCGCGGGCTTCCGGTATGAGGTTTGCATTATGAACCATGACCTAAGCCGCTGGTTGGACCGAGGCGAATGATCAAACCGGTGCGGCGAAGTTGTTTGTATGCACGAGGAGTATTGAATCATGCCTGTTTTTCAGTGGCGTCAGAGTTGGGACCAATTTCGCGACTTAGAGCGCGAAATGGACCGGCTATTGGAAAGCATCAAACTACCGTTCCACAATCTACGGCAACAACACCAATTCCCAGCGGTCAACTTCTACGAGTTGGATGACAAATATCTGTTGGTCGCCGAAATGCCGGGGATTGTTGCGCAGGATGTGGAATTGACGGTGGCCGGTGGGGTGCTCACGCTGGCAGGAAACCGGACCGCGCCGCCGGATGTTTCCGATGACGCGTTTCGCCGCCGCGAGCGTCCGCACGGAGCCTGGCAACGTTCATTGTCGATTCCGGAGCGCGTTCACGAAGATAAAGTCACCGCCGAATTTAGCGAAGGTGTGCTCTCGGTCCATTTGCCCAAGGCGGACGACGTCAAACCTCGGCAGATTCCCGTAGCAACCAGTTAATATAGACCACACCAACGGTCAGGTTTTGCAATGCGAATCTGATCTTGGATGGATTTTCATAGAGGCGCGAGTCCATGTCTCAAGAAATTCGTAAAACCAGCGAAGAACAAAATGAACAGCAGCCAACTGCCGGCGACACTGCGCCCCCATCACGCGCCGTGATCACGGCTCCGATTGATATCTACGAAACCGAAGAGGGATTGGTTTTGATGGCGGACTTACCCGGCGTCACGACCGACACTTTGGAATTGCAGGTCCAGGACAATAAGCTGACCATTTTTGGCCGTGTTAGTCCGGTCGCCCCTCCAGGAGCGCGGTTGCTGCATCGTGAATATGAACAAGGCGACTTTTTGCGTTCATTTATCCTGAGCGACGAAGTCGACTATGATGGCATTACCGCCAAGTTGAACAATGGCGTATTGGAAGTCAATTTGCCTCGCATGCCCCGCGCGGAGCCGCGACGGATACAGGTGGATGGCGACTGACGAACACAGCGGACTGCGGTCCGTGACGATCACTTCACAAGTAGGAGACGAACATGTCGAGCACATCCACGGATCCCTTCGAGCCGCGACAAACCGGTGAAAAAGTTCGCCAAGAATTAGAAAAATTGGTCGAAACGGTCTGGTCCGGCAGCGAACGCGCGTTGGGCGCACTGGGCCTGAGCGGATTGACTGGACATGAAATGCATCCGCGGTTGGACATTACCGAAACCGAAACCTCGGTAGAGATCGTCGCCGACATTCCCGGCATCGATCCAGAGAACGTCAATATCTCACTCGCCGGCAACATGTTGACACTTTCCGGAACCCATCCGCTGCGAGCTTGTTCAGAACATAGCGTCGCTCACCGCCAAGAACGGCCGACTGGCGAGTTTTCGCGTTCCGTCCCGCTTCCTTGCCCGGTCAATGCCGACGACGTCAGCGCCACGGCCAAGAACGGAGTCTTTGAGATCAGCCTCAAAAAACCTGAGGCCGAGCAGGTTCATCAGATTCAAATCCGTGTGAAGTCACACGAAACAGAACCCGCCGGCAATGCTGACCCCAGTTGATGTTCGTCAGCCAGATGGCGTCAGGCGATCGCCGCCGGACAGAAATGCGAATTTGATTAAAACCAGTTTCAAAACCCGGATGCGCCTGTTCAGGAATCTATAAGACAAGTGTTTACGTCACGCGTCAGAGGGTTTTGAAACGACTTGTAGTTAAAGCATGCCGATTTTGCGGCATTGAGCACAACTACCGAAAACACGCTGTGCACTCCCCTGCCCCGGCATGGTGATTGGCCGCAAGGTCTGCCCGACTTGCCTAACAACGACGGACGGCATGTCGAATTCGGCAAAACGGCAATTCAAGAAGCCATTCGGCCGCCTGCTGGGCGTCTATGTGTCAGAATGGTGTGTAGCATTATTTCCCCTGAAGAAAGCCGCCGGGATGGTCCCTGCGGCTTTTTTTATGCGCGAGACAAATACCTGACGAGAAAGCGACGACAACCGAACCAACGATGCAATTCGTTCAGCGGGCAACTACAATGCATGGACGTATTGCTCCGCTTCCTTCCCTGTTCGTGTTGCTATTCCGTCATGCTCAAACTGACACCGATTCGCATTCTCCTGTTGATGATCTGCTGTATTTTTCATGCGGGGTCTGGGGCATCGATTGCAGTCGCCAAAGATTTCAACAAGGGCGATGAAATCACCGTGACCGCCGAGACTGCCGAATTGAAGGCGGGTAAAGAGGTCGTCACCGTCGTTCAGCGGGGACAACAGTTTACGGTCAAACTAGTGAACGGTTCGTGGTTGTTGATCACGGTTACGGTTGACGGAAAGGCCCAACAGGGTTGGATCAATGCCAAGGACGTGTCGCCCGTCACACCGCCCCAGACCAAGCCAACGACAATCAAAGCCCCAACGACCAAGCCCCCTGCAAATCAGCCGCCGGCAATGCGCGCCCGTACCCCCACAAAGAAAACCGTTCGGCCGAGAAGTTCGTCAACGCCACTGTTTAACCAAGTCGGGACGCTCCGCGGGCATACCGAGGATGTCAATTGCCTCACATTTTCGGCCGACGGTCAAACGATCGTCACCGGCGGTCGAGACCGCAATATCATCGTGTGGGATGTCGGCGACCACAAACCACTGTCCATTTTGACCGGACATAAACGCCGCATCCGCTGCCTGCAATTTTCTCCGGTGATGGATGTGATTCTTGCCAGTGGAGGGGGGGAAATCTCCCATGGCGAGTTGAAACTGTGGAACCTCAAGGAGCAAAAGCTAGTCGCCGACTTGCCTGTGGGTGATACGGAAGTCACATCGCTCGGTTTTTCGCCGGATGGGACACGGTTGTTCACCGCTGGATGGAGCCAATCGGTTTCGGTATGGGACGTCATCACCACACGTCGTCGCGGAGCCGCGCGGACCTCTTTTGGCGAGATCGTAACCTACCTCGCGGTTTCTCCACTTGAGGAGATGATTGCCGTCGACGGAAAACAGGGGCTGGTGTATCTCCAAAACTCGGAAAACCTACTGGAAACCGAAGGCCCCTCAACAGCCACGCAGCACATCTTGTCGGACCACAAGAAAGACATCACCTCCCTCTGTTTTTCAGGTGACGGACGTCTCCTGGCGACCGGTAGTGAAGGCCAATTTGCCATTGTCTGGGACCCCAAAACCGGTGAACCAGTGCAAAACTTCGATACGCAAAACGGTCCGATCACCGCGGTTGGACTTTCGTACGACGGCAAATGGTTGGCGACGGCTAATCGGCCAACGGATGCGCCTCTAAAAATCTGGGATGTCGCTGCTGGACGGCTTGTGGGAGAGTTCGAGGCCGGATCGGTACGCGCTGTTGCCTTTTCCCCAACCGATCCGTTGTTAGCAACCAGCGACGGCGCCGAGGTGCGACTGTGGTCGTTACGACCGGCGACAGTTCTGAAATCGCGTTGATGATGCCGCTACGAATCACGGCGACAAAGGGAAACCGCTAGCACTCTCTACGGTCAAATAACGCACTGCTGGGCAAGCCAGCAGTGGCACCCATCTTGGGGGAGATTTTGGGTATTCAACCGGCTGTTAAGGTTTGTTCTTGGTGACCGATAATTCTTTACCACCGAATTTCCCGAAGACGCCGCTACGCTGTGTCACTTGTCCGTTGCGTAGAGCATCGAACATTGCGCGAGTGATGCGGGCGGTGTGGGATTTTCCGCCTACTTGTCGCAGTGTCAATTGGTCAGGGGTGGCGGTGATTTCAAAAGTGATCGGGCCGGCTTTCCACTCGGTATCGAGGGAGACTTGTCCCGGCAACGTCAATTGATACACACGGCCGTACTCCTTCCATTTGTCGTCTTCGTTTAGAAAACCAAAGCTTGGATCGTAGGGAGTTGATCCTTTGGAGGAGGTGGAGACGAACAGCGAATCCCCCAGCGGGATTAAGCCCGTGATGCGGTGTCCCCAGCGATTGAGCACGTGCCCCAATTGCGTCGCTTCCTTTTCGTACGGATGGACTTGCGCGTCGGTGAGCGGCGGATGCGTGAACATGCGGCGGCTGAATTGCCATTTGTGCGAGTTGCTGTCCAAACGCCACAACTCCGCCCACGGCCAGACGCCGACATATAAGTCGCCCCCATAAATCGCGGTTGTTTGCGCTTCGCGTGCTGCGTTGGAAACGCCGGGCATGACCGGGGGTTGGTCCTGCAAATGCCGCACTTCTTCGCCATCGTATTCAAACAGGTTCCCGGTGGGGTACTGCCCCAGCAACAGGCGGTCGTAGTAGTTGATCATCGTATAAACTTGATAGCTGACATCTTCAATTGGCTCGACGAGGCATTTCCACTCTTGACCATCGAAGCGGTAGACGCCGCCGGTGTTCGTGGCTGCCAGCACATCGCCGTTCAACTGTCCGTACGAATAAATGAATTCGTACGGCATCCGCATGGGAATTTTTTGAGCGGCTTTGTAATCAATCTCTGCCGATTGCGACGGACGCCAAGGGCAAGCGGCGATTTCATTCACCCCTTTACCATGGACACGGACAAACAAATGGCCGCCGGCATAGTAATATTGCAAGACCTCCACGTTTTTGCCGGTCATATCGAGTATCGGTTGACCGCCGTACAACACGCGGGGCGAGACAACTTCCAGCACCTTGTCGGCGACATAGGTGGCAAAGGGGACATGTTTTTCATCGGGCACCCAACGTGAGCCGTCCCAGGCCATCAACTGCCGATCTTTTCCGCCCGAGGCGCTCTGTGCCTGCAATCGTCCGTTAAAATCCGCCAGATAGACACCCGCATCGGTCGTGGAACGGGGCAGCGGTTTAACGTCGTACTCAAGCGGTTGGCCGGGCGTTTTCAAAAACAACTGCAACCGACGACGATTGCCGCGACCGGTCGTGTTATACACCCCCTCGAACCCTGCTCCCCCGACGACCTTTCCGTCGCGATTCTTGATCTCAAAGAGCGATCCGTAATTTTGGCCGAGGTCCTCTCCCAGATTCACGACAATCGTCATCCGCAGCGACGCGGGCTCGTCGGCTGCGCGTGCCGATGCGGCAAACAGTGCCGAAAGCAAGACCACAAACCCAACAGCCGCGGTGAAGATTTTTGTCATAATCAAGAAGCTTGGAATGTGTTCTGTGATTGAGAAAACTTTTGGCCAATTTCCGCAAACGCGTTACTCGGTTTCGACGGGACAGACAAAATCAGCCGGCTTCACGGCGAGAACCGAGCAAGGGAGTTCGGGCAGAATCCGCTCGGCAGTATTGCCAACAAGAAATCGCGTCAAGCCAGCACGGGCAACGGTTCCCATGACGACCAGATCGATATTGTGCGATTGGATCACGTCGATGATCGCCATTTCGGGGACATCATCCGACAAATGAACCTGCGGAGGTTTCACGAGACTCTCAATGCCGTCGTTTTCCAGTTGCTGTTTCAGCGTCTCCTCGGCCTTAACCCGGACATCCTTCCGGTACTGCTGGATCTCTTCGGGCGGGGTTTGCGAAAGACGTAGCGGGCGTTCCAACGGATATTCCACGGCATGCACAACATGCAATGCCGCCTCCTCGGCTTTGGCCAAGTCGACACCGATCTGGACCGCGCGTTCTCCCACGGCCGTCAAATCGGTAGCAACTAGAATCGATTTCGTATCCGTTTCCGATTCTGCTTTCGTCACCCAAACCGGGCACGGGCAATAGCGGAGTAGCTTCATGGCGGTGCTGCCCATCAACATCCGCTTGACGCCGGACAGATTCCGTGTGCCGATGATGACCATGTCATAAGGCCGGGCGAGCACTTCAGTGATGATCTCATGCCAAGCGGCACCGTACGCCAACCGGCAGTCGGCTTTGATCCCTCGTTCCTCCGCCTGTGCGACGAATTCCTTGAGCACACCTAAGGCGGCATCGTCGACGTCGGAAAAGTTACGCGGATCTTGTTGAATGAGATGTTGTGTGTGCGCTGACAATTCCAGTGCGGACAAAAACGTCAACTTAGCTCCGGTATGCTCGGCCAGCCAGAGGGCCTTATCAATCGCATGCCGGTTAGAGGTGCTGATGTCTGCGGCGACAAGTCGGTCTGCCTTCGAAAGATCAATACCGACCAAAATATTATTAACCTGGGTCATTCTCTCAACTTCCTGATGGAGTAGTTTCACCATGGCGGCGCGGTGCCGTTGATATGGTAAGACAAACGCCCGACTAGGGGAAGCGCGCCAGCTCTCCAGGCAGGATGCTCGCTGCTCCCTAACAGACGATCGTTTGGTTGAAAGAACAACGGCATTCGCCTCCAGCAAAAAAAGCAGCCGCACGACATCTGAATATCGTGCGGCTGCTTATCTATTTTCATGGCCGGTTTTACGCGGCGCTGGCTGTTAGAACAACCCGGCGATGAAGTCGATCAAGGCGCCCGATTGCACCACAGAGTCGGGGTTGGAATTGCCCCACATGGTGCGGACGACGTCGAACATCATTAACAATCCGGCGATCATCGTCAAACTGCCAATCCACAAACCAATGTGTGTGGCCATACCCCATTCTTGCTCAACGGGACGGGACAGACGTCCCGAGGGGACGCCCAAACCGGCAGCGCTTTCGCCGGTCAGCATATCATCGTCGAAATGCTCTTCGTCAGCCCCGATGAGGTCCACGGCATCGCTGGAACCGAGCACGTCGTCGTCCAGCCCGTCGTCACCGAAATCAAGTTCTTCACTATCTTCGAAGACAGCCGATTCGACACTTTCTTCGTCGTCGTCCAACGTGATCACGCTGGTTTCGCTATCGGTGTCGAGTAGGTTGGTCGAGAATTCAAAGTCGCTTTCTTCGTCGACAACCGCCGGAACGTCCAAGTGGGTATCGTGGCCTTCGCCGCTGTCATCGTCGATGATGGAAAACGCTTCAGTTCTGTCCGTTCCACCATCCAAGGATATTCCGCTATCGTCCGGCCCCGCTAGGGAGATGCCGCTATCGCCGGCCAAGGACAATCCGCTATCGTCGGCGAGAGAAATCCCGCTATCGCTGGCCAACGATAATCCGCTATCGGACTCCAGCGCGATGCCACTATCGGAATCAAGTGCGATCCCGCTATCCTCATCCAGGGACAGCCCGCTGTCTTGGGTCATCACCGAACTCCCTTCGGAATCCTCTGGTGCGTCGCTACCCAAGTTAACGTCGTATTCTGAGACCAAATTCGTGGGCGGGGCGACGAAATTCTCTGCTTGATTTTCCGACGTCTGAATCAATTGCACGTCGCTGTCGCTACCACTGCCGCTGCCTTCGTCTGAACTGGAACCGACGAGACTGACATCACTGTCGCTGCCGCTGCCAAGCTTTTCGATCTCAACACTCGAACCCCCGACGAGTTTGACGTCGCTGTCGCTGCCGGCATCAATGGAGGAATCGGCCGAGAGGCGAACGTCGCTGTCGGACTCGTTGATGGGGGAAAGCGAGATTTCCTCACTGCTGCCTCCATCGGACATCAAGGCATCGTCAAACACCAATTTGACATCGCTATCAGAGCTCGAGGCATCTCCTTCGCGGCGGCGAACGATGGTGCTGTGCTCGTCATCGTGGCTGTCTTCGCTGTCGTCAAGCACCATGTCGGCTCCGGAATCGCCGAGCACGATGTCCGCACCAGAGTCGCCATCGGCAAACGTGGCACCGAAGTCGGCTTCGGAATCATCCGAGGCATCGGAAAGGTCGGCCTCTTTTGATGAGTCGACCTGCATGCTTCGTTTGAGGTTCTCCACGTCTTCTGGGCGAAACTTCCAAGACCCACGATCCGAAAACGCACGAATCCCCCGCTTTTCGCGTTTTTGGTTCAGTGCCTCGGGTTCAATTCCCAAAACCTCAGCGGCTTCTTCAAGACTCAAATACTTCTTTGCCATAGGTCGATTTCTCCGGAAGTTGCCTAATGCCCGAGTGTTCGCTCCGGCAAAATTCCCCGCGCGATCCGCAGCGACGCGATAGGGGGGAACCGGACAAGCAATCAGTTAGGTGCGTACAAAACTGCCACGCGCGATTGTGAGGGTTGAGAGCAGGGTGTTGTTATCAAGTTGTTCTTGGTTTTGCGATTCCGTACCGCCAACCACGCAAGGAAATGAATTCAAGCGAACCGTTCCTGTTTACTTAAACGAAAAACGATACGATTGTTATTCCCGCGCCAATCGATCCATCCCGCAGGTTTGAATACACAAACCGATGCCCGACAGGTTGTTATGTCGAGACAATTGCCTAGCAATATTTATTCTAAACGTCGTGGGACGCATTGCAAGTGGATTGCTACCGAGGATGCACAGATTTTTCAGTTTGCACAACCCGCGCAGATTGGGCATTGGCCGCTGACAGGATTGAATCTTGCCCTCTGACGCCCTAAAACGGGGCGGAATCTGCATTTTGCAGCTCCACACGCCAAACTCACCGAAAGACAGGATCACGAATCCGATGACACGTAATGACGGCCGTACAATCGACGCGCTGCGTCCCATCTCCATCAAACGGGGTTTCACCCGCTCTGCGCCGGGCAGCATCTATATCCAAGCCGGACGGACCACAATCCTGTGCACCGCGAGCATTGATGATGCTCAACCACCTTGGATGAAGGACGAAGTCTCGGGCTGGGTGACTGCTGAATACAATATGCTGCCCGGCAGCACTTCGCCCCGCAAACGACGCGAACGCGGCAAAACCGATAGCCGTTCCACAGAAATCCAGCGGCTGATTGGACGCAGCCTCCGTGCAGCGGTCAATATGGAAGCTCTTGGACCGCGGACCATCACCGTCGATTGCGATGTCCTTGAAGCAGACGGCGGAACGCGGACGCTAGGTATTACCGGCGGATGGTTGGCTTTGGCCGACGCCGTTGCCAGCATTGCAGGCGACTTGCCCGATGCCGGGAAAGTCTTCCGCTCCAGCATTGCCGCGGTGAGCGTGGGTGTGCATGAGGAACGAGTATTGTTGGATCTCGATTATTCCGAAGACAGCACAGCAGAGGTCGATTTGAATGTGGTCATGACCGGCGAAGGGGACTTCGTGGAAATTCAGGGGACCGCCGAAGGCCGCACGTTCGGCCGCGAATTGTTGGACCAGCAATTGGATGTTGCCGCTGCCGGCATCGCACAGTTGACCGCAATTCAACGCGAAACACTCGGCGACGCCTGGCCGCTGGCAAACTAACTTCCCCTTCTCTTCGAAAAAATGAATACCGCCCAGTGCAATGTCGTACCTGAGATTTGGGGTGCCACTGGCTTCGCCAGTGTTTGGTAACCAATTCAAACATTTGAACTTGCACTGGCAAAGCCAGTGGCACCCTAAGTTTCAACCCTGACAAAGCACCAGGCAACCGGCACAACGGGTTGCAAGACGCCCGTTGAGCCGATTGCGATTGCTTTGCAATACCTCATTCTTTTCGTAGAGCCTGCTCACATTGCCGGTCGTGAATGTCTTACCCTTCACACAGCGCATTTTCCAATTGAGCCGCAAACTGAATTTAACTGTATTGTCAGTTCGATTATGAAACAGACAAGGGGCCGCGCGATTGCGACCCCTTGTTGGTTTTCATGGCGCACTATCCGCGGACAGTGTGCATCTTTCACATTGAGTGATGAGCTGGTCCTAAAACTGCAAGAGCTGGAGTAACATCAACGACATTCCTCCAGTCAAACCTGCAGCAATGACGGACCGAACGCCCGACGTAATTCGAGCACGACGTTCTTCTTGCTCGATTTGGGCAACTTGTTCCCGTAGCTCATCGCCAATCCAACTGAGGACCGAAATACTCAAATCGGTCGCTGGAAACGATTTCATCGGGTTCTCCCTATTATTGTCGATGCCAGCCAGCACGTTGTCGGCCGGTATCCACGAGTTCCGAAGTAGAAACTTCAAAGCTGACATCCAAACCCGTTGCCGCAATGTTCGGCTCCCCGGAATTCCGAGGAGACCCCCAAACACAGCCGGGTTCAAAAGGTTTTACTAGTACACCATTTCGCCGAAATTGATGCATTGATCAATCCGCGGCGAGCGCGAATTCCACAGGGTTTCGTGCGGAATCCGCAAATGGCTACACAACCATTTCAAGTGGTTGTGCCACTAGCGAACAGTACAAGTATCGACCCGTTTTGAGACGCGACTGCGGCACTTTCGAGACGTTGGTTGGGAAAACCGGGGAATGGGGTGAAGGCACACAGGTGTTACGCGTTGTTCCGATTGCGACCAGTCGCGCGCCTTTATGGACTCCCCACCTGCACAACCGTCAAGCTTTCGCGTTGCCATCACTCATTCGCATTAAGAGCAGCATCTCCCAGAATTGAATCTGTCGTGCAGCCTCTGCCAAGCTCTCGTCGCCGCTCTCAGACTGCTCCTCGCAAAAATCGATGAATGCGAACGCATCCCAATCGCGCGGAGTTCGCAACTTTTGACGTTGCTGTTCGGCAGCGGCAGATTTCTGAGCAGTCAAGATGCGGTCAGCGTGCTGCGCTAATTCGGGAAACAGCGGAGACTGGCCGATGCGGCGATACCAATACTTTGCATTGGAATAATCAGGCTCGCGGCGATGCATAATACCGTGCCAATGATCCCCCAATGCGGTGTCTTCCATGTTCTGTGAAACGGAATGACTTTCGTCGAGGTAATCGTGCACCTGGAGCAACCCCGCCAACAAAGCCGATCCCGCCGGCGCAGCTTCATAAAGGCGTTTGCGGAGCCAATCGCGTTCCGGTAACGGTTCCGCCGGAGCCAAGGCTGGGAGTTCCGTTTTCCCTGACGGCATGGCCGCATCGCATTCACAAGTGGCAATCGCATCGGGATTCGCATCAGCGACTGTCAATAACCAATCCCAAAGCGGCTCGTCGACGTCACGGAAGGGACCGAATTTCGTTAGGGCCTCCTTGCGAATTAATGCCGCATGGAACGTCGCTGCAGGTTGAATCAATGTTGCCAGTTGTGCGGGAAACTCCTCCCAAATCCATTTCGAGATCTCATCGTTGCGACCAACCGGCAGCATGGCTTGCAGTCCCGCCGTTGCCTGCATCCGCTCACCAAGTTGCTCCAGTACCGCCGGGAACTCCTGCGAAGCCTCGGATACGAAAGCCACGAATTCGCATTGCGATGCCTCGACGAGAGCATTCCAAGTGGCATTCTGCCGGTCGCCAAACTCAAATATATCAATCGGGGCTGTCATGCAAAGTCCCTTAACCAATGTCAAAAACGCAAATTCCAGGGCAATGGCATCGATCGCCGGTCGCAAATGGGCACGCTGGGGGCCAAGTCGGAACGAGTTTACAAAAACCGCCGATCCATGGGGAGTTTCGTGAAAATGTAGGGAAAATCAAGCAATTATGACGGTGACATCCGTTACGACCCAAAACCAGTGAATTCCCAACAATTTGTCGAAGCGATCCCTCGTTCCCCTTGGCGAAATGCCACTTACTGCCGTATCCTTACGTTCAGTAGCTGTGGAACGGGACTGGGACTCCTGCGTACCGGCTACTGTGGGTCAATTACATTATTTTGGCGATCGACCTCAGGATGAGTGTTTGTTCGCCCTTACTGGGTTAGGACGCAGGACCGTATACGTTACGGCGGGTGTTCCCCTGTCGTAACATGTTGTCGGCACACTGCGCGGCTGAGGTATGGACGAGATCCTCACCGGTTACGACGTGAATGAACCAACATGGTTCTACTTGTCGTTTCTACTGATCACCGCCGTATTCTTCAAGTTCGGGCGGATTTGGTCGCTGCGCAATATCGACTTGGTATTGCTGCTGCTGATCTCACCCGGCCTACTGATCCTGCAGCGCGGTGACGATATTGGCGATAGTGCGCTTGAAGGATTACGGGTACGTGTGGATGTTCTCCATCACGGGCATGCTACTCGTGCGCATGTTCTTTGACACCGCACTGACGCGCCGCCCGCAATTGGGGCAAAATTTGAATACGGCGGGGATGTCGTTTTTGTGTCTGGCGACGTTTTTGTTTTTGATGACAAAAGCCATGACCGAAGAGCCGGCTCCCTCGACGCTTCAATCGATTCACCGCGCTCAAAAAATTCTGGAACGGCAAGATACGTCATTGGCCGATGATCAAGAGCGCGATGCCGGACCGGCAGCCGATCTGCTCAATACCGGTGCCGCCGTTGCCAAAGACGTTCTTGAAGAAGGCACCGGCGACGGGGAACGCGTGGCCGCTGTGATCATGGCCATTGCCGCCCACTTGGCAGTCGTACTCGGGCTGCTATTCTTAGCCGCGATTGCACTTCGGCAGCCTGGAGCCGGGATTGGCGATGGTCTGTTTGTATTTGCTACTCCCCTGCACCGCGTATGACGTGGGCAATGTGGTGCATGTCCTGCCGCCAGCGCTGATCATCTGGGCTTTGACTGCCTATCGTCGCCCGTTGGTTTCGGGGGCCTTAATGGGTTTGGCGTGCGGAACGTTGATCTTTCCCATATTCTTACTACCGATCTGGTTGGCATTTTATGGTCGTCGCGGCGCGTTGCGGTTTACGGCAGCCTTGGGACTAATCGCCCTGCTACTGCTCGGTACGCTGGCGGTGACTTCGGTCGACATGCATTCGTTCATGCAAAAGGCCTGGGGGCAATTGGGCGTGAGTCAAGGATTATTGACCAACCCCGTCGCCGACGGGTTTTGGGAAGCACGTCTTTCCGCCTATCGGATTCCGGTAATGGTCACCTTCGGCGTGATGGTCGCTTCGATGACAATTTGGCCGCGGACCAAAACCTTAGCGCACTTGATGTCCTATTCAGCAGCCATCGTGGTGGGGACTCAGTTCTGGTATCCCAACGAAGGGGGCATCTATGTCCTGTGGTACTTGCCGCTGCTGTTGGCCGTGATGTTCCGTCCCGCACTGCTGAAAGAAACGCCACCGGAATTGAAACCATTGCCGTGGTTTAAGAAATCGCGGCCAAAGTCGCGCGACACCGCGACGCCAACAACCGCGCATTCCGCTGCCAAAGGGAGCACGCAAGCACTGGCCACCGGCATGATCCGCCGCCCGTTCTTGCGCTAAACGATGTGGCGCTAACAACGTGGCAAGAAACAGTCCGTGCCGGCCGCCACCAACGTCCTATTGCTGGACGTCGTACCAGACTTCGCGATCGTATTGGACATCGGCATTCGAGCCATTCCAAATACGAATGTTATTGATGCGAAATCCACTGCGGATATGGCCCCGCGGGCCCGGGCTGCGATAAGGCCGACGATAGGCCGACTTGGCTTGCGGAGCGATTCCGTACTGATACCCCGGACTGTCGGCATGACTGAAATAGGACTTGGCAAAGATCCAATCTTCAGCCTGCACACCGCTAGTCGTTGCAGCCGTGAAGGCCACTGCTAAGCATCCGCCGCACAACCATTGTTTGAAATTTTTCATCATCCTCACCCGCTTGCCAGCATGATGCCAGCAATCCACATCCGTCAATGTTGTCATCTTGAAACTGTCTATTCATCACAACACAATGTTGAGCAATGTCAATACGTTTCAATGTTGACGAATATGCGGGCTTAGCAGCTTCCATCGAAAGTCACTGCCACAAGTGGAGTTAGGGCAATTCCACCCGTAGGAAGAACTGCTCTGCTGCCCATTGACGAAACCAGTCGCCCAGGTCTGCGGCGAATTGCTGGGCATCGTCTTCGTAGAATTCCGCTGCTTGGACGATCGCGTCTCCCACGGTCTCGCCGGCAACGATGCATTGCAGCAACTCGAATTGCGCGCGATTCAAATCAAACCGCCGCACGATGTACTCGCGGCGGCTGATGGCCAAAAAGCATGCCTGCGGATCCGGGATCGGTATCGTGGCATCGCGGCGTTTGGCGGAAAAAAACTGGCTCACGGGATGAGAGAACTGCATCAATCGCAAGCAAGGCACGACCGCGAGTTTGGCATCCGGCCATTGCTCGGCAGGCACGTTGCGTAATTGTTCGGGAGAAAGTTTCGGATCCTCTTCGGCGCCCGGCCCGTCAAACACCTCATTGAAGGCCCATTCCAAACGGGCCAAGTCGATCACAAATTCGGCCCATTGCGTGATCTGTCCTTCGTCGCGCGGAGATGTCTCGGCGAGGTAGGTGGCAAAGTTTTCTCCGAGATGGCCCAGCGAGTAACTGCGTGAAGGATAGGTATTCAAATACCCGACCACGAACTGGTCAAACAACTCCTCCCCGACCGTCGTCTGCGTGACAGGAAATTCACCCCGCATGCATTCCAACAATCGCGCGAAGTAAGCCCCGGAGTAAACCTCCATACGGTGCACCGCATCGAGTTTTTCCGAGCGGTTCACGACGTGTTCGATCTCGGCAGCCGTGATCGCAATCTGCTCCTGCGCCGCAGGCGTTTCCACCCCAGCCGTCACCCCGCCGGGATACGAGATCACAGACTGCATCCAGCGTTGAATTGTGGCGAGATCGTATTGTGGGGCGGTCATGATTGGTTTTCATCACGCTGCTAACAACCCCTGAACAAACCAAAAAACACCCAAAAGTTGGGTGCCACTGCTGGCTTGTCCAGCAGTGCTTTAGCCGGTCACATGGGTTGTTATGCCAAGAAAAATGAGGGCGTCAATCATCGATAGTATCGAGTTACACCGCGATACTGAAGACTAACGCAGCCAACCCGTCATCGTGACCACTGTAGTGGCTGAGATTGTGAACGGTTTGATTCCACCGCCGTTCCCAAAACCAACGCTTGCGCGCGTTAAGTCGAGGGGGTAGCCGAAATCAATGGCGAGGTCGCCACCCGCAAACCGCGTGCCTGTGCTGCTTCACCCAACCAACGGCCGAGAAGTGCGACATCAGTTGGCGGTTGAGTTCCGGCGAGGTCATTGAGAAATGCGGTCCGGACCAAGCAGAACCGCGGTTCAACGGCAGCGATGCAGCGTGGTTTTAACCAGAGTGAAAACGGCCCAGGTGCTAAGGCGTCGCGGCCTCGTTCGGGGCAAGCATAGATCCCGTCCGCGCCGCGAATTTCTCCAGCACCAATAATGATCCCCGCACGATTCACAATCCGCCCCGATATCAACGCGACATCCGCATGAAGTTCAAACAGACCGATCGCTTCCCAGATTGATTCCTCACTCGGCAACAGGTCGTCAGCAGAAATGACTACAAACTCCGCCGATGAATTACGCGCCGCATCGAGAATCCTCGAAGTTTCACTGGCAACAATTTGTTGTGTTTCGAAGGGAAACTCAAAGTCCTCGCAGAGAGTTGCGTGAGAGGCCGTGTGACGAATCCAATCAACGACCGGTGGATCAATCGGCTTACGGGTGATCGCCCATTCTTCACCGCCGCGATCTAAGGGAAAGGGGCGGATGTCGTACCGTTCAGGATGCGGTTGCGCAGCAATGTGCGTTTCCAAGACGTGTCGTTGGGATTGCACCGAGCCGGGATGAGGTTGGCGACGATTCGTGTGTGATGCGGCGTGCGTCCGCCAATGATAGAGGATCTCCGCCACATGTTGCGGCGAGTGCCCGCCACGGGCAAAACGAAAAACGGAATCCCAGTCATGGCAGTAGTTGCTACCGGTGTCGCTATAAACACCCAGATCGAGCGCCGCCAAGCGATCAAACGCGCAAAGATGCCAGATGTAGGAGCCGGCTAGGTTCAATACCGGGTCCCAAGCAGGACGTTGAAAGGGCGCAAAGGGACGGCCGTCGGCAAAGTGGTCTTCATCGCTGTACAAAAACGCCGGCGCATCGTGGTCGGCAATGGCCTGTGCGAAAACCTGTAGCGCATCGGGAAAGAGTAAATCGTCCGCGTCGAGCGGAATCGCGTATTCTCCCGTCGCCGCCTCGAGGCAAACACGCATGCCGCCGATGATGCCACGGTTCTCAGCCAATTCGATAAGTCGCACGCGCGGGTCGGTAGCAACGTCGGCAATCACGCGCTGTAAGGTCTCGGGAATCTCGCCGTGTGCCAGCAGCACCCATTCGAATTCGCAGGAGGTCTGGGCGAAGAGAGCGGCGGCTGTTTCCTGAAAGAGTTGCGGCGGCGTTTTTTCATACACCCCGGTCAGAAATGAAAACTGTCCCGGTGCCGCATGTCTCTTCAATCGTGCTTGCCGTTGAGCGACGTGTGTTTCTAGCCAGCGCGAATAATCGAAACGCCGCTCGCTCAATTTCTCGCGCACCCGACCGACCCAGCGACGCGCTGTCCGACGTGCGCGGTGAACCAAAGGAGGAGGCTGAAGGGAGTTGGATAACGTCATACTTACACCACCCCCTGTGCGTAGATTTCAACTTCATCGTTTTCAGCAACTGCCGGTTGATAGGCGCGGCTGACATCACGGTCCAACGCTGCTGAGTAATACCGCGTTTTATTGGGCGGGAGCTGTTGTTCGAATGACGAAGGCATTTCCACTGCGTGCGATTCGGGTGACGTCGCTGATAAAAATGGAGAGTAGACCACCCGCCGCTCGGTACGATCCGCATGGGCTGCAGCGGCGTCGCCGAGTGCATCGAGCGTCATCGGTGGTTGTTGTGTATCGCCGATGAGCCCGGCCAAAAAACCGGCTTCGAAGACACAGAAACGAGGCGAAACGGCATCGACGGTTCGCTGTTTCCACATCTGATGAAAATATCCGGGATCGTCCACCCTGCGGCCAACGTCGGGACAAGCGATGCCATTTCCACAGCCCCGATAAAAACCCGCACTGACAACTCTCTGTTGCCGATCCAATATCCGTCCGCCGACCATGCCGATATCGGGATACCGTTCAATGAGTCCCAGTGCTTCCCAAATCCACTCGTCACCGTCGATCGTTAACGTGTCATCCACGAAAGCGACCAGACCGTTGGCGGCAGCAACGTTGGTGATGCGGTCGTGCAAAATCACTGGATCGGCTGCGCGGGGCATGGCGATCATCTCTTCACACGGATAATCGCCCGTGACAGCGGCGGACAGCGCGGGGGGGCGATGTTGGTCAGCTGTAGTTACGACCAATAGCAAAGGACGCGGGTCGACATGCCGTCGGCGAATCCACCAATCGGGGGTTCCGGAGAACAGTGGGCTGTGGATGATTTCGTGGTGGTCCGCATCGCCGCGGCTGCGAAGATAGCGGGTGAGCATCGCGCGATGGGAAGCGGAGACGTCGTTTTTGCTATGCATGTTGGCCGACGTCGATCCGGCATGCATCCGCCAACTGTAGAGGATTTCCGGAATATGAACGGGCACATGCTCCGCCATCGAAAACCGCATAAAGGCATCCCAATCGGGGCAACTGTTGGTGTCGCTGTCGCCGTAGACATCGAGTTCCAAGGCCAACCGGCGATCCATCACCCCCAGGTGCGCTGTGTAAGCGGAATTGAGAAACAGCACCGGGTCCCAGTCCGGTTTGAAGTAGGGCAGCAGCCGGTTCTGGCCGCAGAGGTGGTCTTCGTCGCTGAACAATACCGGCGGATAATCGTGTCGCTGGATGTGGTGCGTCACAATTCGTAGGCAATCCGCATCCAACCGATCATCGTGATCAACCGCCACGATATACCGACCGGTCGCTTGCTCTAGGCAAAACCGCATGCCGGCGACGATACCCTGGTTGGTTTCTGAACGAAACAGCCGCACGCGCGGATCGCGGGCAAGTACGTTGTGTAAAACCTCAAGCGTCTCGGGACGCGTTGTGCCGTTATCAAGCACGACCCACTCAAACGGTTGGTCGCCCGACTGCTGCAACACACTGGTCGCCAACGCGCTAAGATACTCCGGCGGAGTATTCCAGACCGGGGTGATCAGTGACAAAAGACCCGGTTCGGTGGCGTGAGCATACTTGTCACGGCGTTGGTTCAGTCGCGCAGCAATCCAATTTTCATAGTTCGGGTCGGCGGGAGGAAACCATTTGGCTGCTGTCGCTAGAAGCGGTGCAGCCAGCGGAGCCTTCAACAAGCGACGCAGCGTGGGAATCCGCTTCGCGCGCAGAACACATTGTCGGGCCCAATTGCCGATTGTCCGAGACACTGACGCATCCTTGCCGTCTGTGTTGAAATTCAATCAAAAACGGCACAATTTCCCGGGAGGGCGAGGCTCCCGCCGAGCCGCAATTGCGAGCACGTGTGATCGAAAAGCGTGGCTCAGCAGGAGCTTCGCCCTCCCAACCCACGTCACAATGCGGGCGGTACTGTTACACAAGGCCCCCCATGCGTCAAGCGGGATTTTGAGATGCCGCCGCCCGAGCTGCACGAATCCGATAACGGACAACATAAAAGCCCACCATCAATACCACGGCCACCAGGATTCCTGCCGTGATCAACGTTTTATGCCCTTTCCACAGTTCAATAGCGGCATCACCAAAGTAATAGCCGGTGAGCGTCAGGATGATGACCCACAACCCAGCTCCCAATCCGGTGAAGAAGCAGAACCTCGCTAAATTCATGCGGGCCAGACCGGCCGGAATACTGATGAGTTGTCGAACAGCGGGAATTAAACGACAAACGAAGGTCGTCATTTGACCATGTTTTGCGAAGTAGCCCTCGACCATCAACATCTTGTCCTGCGGAACAAAGAAATACTTGCCAAATTTCAGCAACAGCGTCCGCCCCAACGAAACAGCCAGAAAGTAATTGATTAAAGCGCCGGCTATGCTGCCACCGGTACCCGCCGCAATACAGCCCCACAAACTGAGATCGCCTTGGGCGGCAGAGTACCCGGCGGGAATCATTACAATCTCGCTGGGAAAGGGGATGAACGAACTTTCGACCGTCATCAGGAGAAAGATGCCCCAATAACCAAGGTCTTCTAGTCCGCCGACCCACCCGACAACAATTTTCTGGATCAGTTCCGAAAGTTCGTGCACGCCACTGTTCCTCGCAACAAATTTCTCAATGCAGTGTTGGAATGGGTTTGGTCAAGATTCGCGAATCTAGGGAGGATAGCTGAGAACTGTCAATGCGGGAATCCACATTCGTAATCGCTCCCGATTTGGTAGCGCGGGCTGGAACTTTTGTACGGTAGACACGATGATGTTCCCGGGCGGCTGTTTTCAAAACCATCGTTTCGGCGAACAGGGAGTGGTACGATTAAAGGTCCAGGATTAAAAATTAGCCTCGACGTCCGTCGGCAATGGCAATGCCCGGCGTGTGATTATCGGGCAAAAATGCCGGGAAACCGTGTCGCCGAACGCTGCCCGCATTGCACCGACGTGGTTTGGATGCAATTGGTGGAAAAACAACGGGTCTGGAAAGAATTCACCGTTCCGCACGCCACTGACATCGAAATCGACCTCGATGATGAAGAGGAAAACGCTGAGCCCTCAGCAGAGACAACAGCCCAAATCGCTGTCAGCGACGAACCGCCGATGGAAGAAACCACAGCGGTCGAGCCCACGGCCAGCGATACGGCAATCAACGAACCTGAGACCATTGAGCAGCCTAGTACCGAACCATCTATTGCTGAATCCGGCGACACAGTTGAGCCGGTTGTTGAAGTAGAAGTCGTCACTGAGAAAATCGCTGTCGAGATTGTTGAGAAATCGCAATCCGAATCGGATGTGAATTCGGCATCGCCAACGGAAGCACCTGATGAAACTGCGAAACCTCGCAAAAAACGCCGTCGCCGACGTCGTCGAGGAAATTCAACCCCTGAAGAGCCAACACAACCCACAGCCGAATCGGCGTCCGCAGCACCACCACAGGAACAGTCCAAGACGAAAGAGACAGCATCTCCCGAGACACCCGCTGCAACTGAACCAGCTAAGCCAAGCCAACCCGACGATGCGCAACCGGACTCGCCCCAAGAAGATGGTTTCGGATCCGGAGTTTTTTAAAGACCGTTACGGACGTTTTTCAAGACAATGCCCGTCGGATGCCGATCCCGCTAGAACGATATCACGCGCGCGGATGAGTCCGGCACATCGATACTTACAGCGAATAATTACTGAGAAATCTCCAACGAAATATTTGGATCGTTTGGCGAAAAGAGAAGTGTCATGGCAACATTCGCAGTCATCTTGCCGGCGGCCGGGCAAAGTTCCCGGTTTCAACATCAACAGCGCAAAAAACCGTTCGCCGACCTGAAAGGGCGCGCGGTTTGGCTGCGGTCCGCCGAGCATTTCACCAATCGGGATGATGTGTTGCAAACCATTGTCGTCGTCTCGCCCGATGACGAGGAATGGTTCAAAGAGAAGTACGCAGCCAATCTGGCATTCATGAATGTCGATATTGTCACGGGGGGAGACAGCCGCGCCGCTTCTGTTAAAAATGGTCTGGCCATCGTCAAACCCGAAATCGAGTACGTCGCCGTGCATGATGCGGCACGTCCACTGCTTACCAAACAATGGGTCGATCAAGTCTTCGCCAAAGCCGCCGAAACCGGTGCTGCCCTCTTGGGCGTGCCGGTCGCCAGCACTTTGAAAAAAGTGGCCGACGGACAGATCGCGGCAACGGTCTCGCGCGAATCTTTGTGGGAAGCGCAAACGCCGCAAGTTTTTCGGCGTGAATGGCTGGAGGCGGCTTATGCAAAGCAGGGGAAGTTAGAACCGACCGACGAAGCTCAGTTGGTGGAACAGATCGGAAAACCGATCTCTATCGTCGCCGGGTCGTCGCTGAATTTTAAGATCACGACCGCCGACGACTTCCGCCTTGCTGCTCTGGCGCTTGATGCACTTCCCAAGGCCGCGGGACTACGCGCATTGCATCCGTTTAAAGATGAAGATCCGCGCGTTATTTGACGAAGTGATGTCCGGTCCCTCCTGCGAACTTCAGTAAAACTGGGAAATTCCCCCTGTTTTCTACTTCTATGGATATGGCATATTGATCCGATTGCGCAAAGCAGTCTTAGGGGAAATGCTTAGATACCTTGTCGCTTGACTAGAGAAGCTCAAGTCGACTCAAGGCCGATCGTCGTTCATCCGATTGACATTCTAAGTGTTCTACTGTTTAGGGGATTACCCGAAACAGATGACCACGACGGTACAGTCATCGATATCCCAACGACGCAGTCATTGCGGCATCGCGAGTGAATAGATCTTCCTCGCTGGAATCCAGAGCTGAGACGATTCCAGTCCGCCATGATGTTTGCGACGAAATCGAAGCGCATCTTCACATTCTCAATCACCGTGGGCCCGGTGGCGGAGACTTAACGCCAACCATAATACTTTTTCTATTGGATCTGCATTGGCTCTTAACGCACCAGCCCTGAAAAAATCTTTCCAGGCGGTCGCGCCCCGCGCCGACTATTTGGCGGACCGTTTTTACAGCCAACTGTTTCTGGATTATCCCGAGCAAATCATTCGCTTTGGCGGTACCGATTTTGCCGACCAGCAACAGAAACTCGTTGGTGCTCTATCGGCAATCATCCGCCAGCTAGACGATGAGACCGGACTGGTCGAATTCGTAACCCGGTTGGGCGAGCGGCACGCCGCCTATGATTTGTCCGAGCATGATTATTCGGCGGTCACAGAGACGCTGATCGCGGTGTTGGCCGAGGTCTTGGGTTCTGATTTTTGGAACAGCGAATACGAAGATGCATGGCGCGAGGCATTAGCAACTATCTCTCAACTGATGCAACAAGGCGCGCGCACGCAAATGGCAAAGCAAGCGGCGACGGTGGCGGTAGCGGTTTCAGAAACAACCGTCGAGCATAACTCCATCGCCCCTTCGACTGCTGAGAACGATACACAATTTTCCGATGAAGCCAATTCTCCGGCACCCCTGCCCGGAACACCGGCGGTAACAACCGAATCCATCCCCCCCGGACCAGCACCGGCCGCGGGTCACCATACTGGAGATAGAAATACGATGATCAGCACGGCACAAACAGACGGACGCATGGCAACGGATACTCAAGGCGACGCGGGCCAAGACCAGGAACAGTTCTTAGAACTGGCTGCAAAAGTCGAAGCCATCAGCAAATCGCAAGCAGTGATTGAATTTGAGTTGGACGGCACGATCATCACGGCCAACGACAATTTCTTGAACACAGTCGGATACTCATTGAACGAAATTCAAGGCCAGCACCACAGGATGTTCGTCGAAAACGCCTATGGTAATAGCAATGAGTACAAAATGTTCTGGGCCAAACTCAATAACGGCGAATTCATTGCCGACGAGTTCAAGCGCATCGGCAATGGTGGCCAAGAGATTTGGATTCAAGCCTCGTACAATCCAATTTTCGACAAAAACGGCAAGCCCTACAAGGTCGTGAAATTCGCCACGGATATCACTGCGCAAAAACTACAAAACGCGGATTATGAAGGGCAGATTGAGGCAATCGGCAAAGCCCAAGCCGTGATCGAATTCGAGATGGACGGTACGATTATCACGGCCAATGACAACTTTTTGAAAACAATGGGGTATACGCTGGATGAAGTCCGCGGGCAACATCACCGGTTGTTTGTCGACCCGACGTTCGCTCAGGGTAGCGAATACCAGGAATTCTGGGCCAAGTTGAACCGCGGTGAGTATTCCTCCGACGCGTTTCGGCGTATCGGCAAAGGACTAAGGTTCTGCTGGATTCAAGCTGCGTACAGGACGTCAACGGCGATTCTCGATCTGAACGGCAAACCATTTAAGGTGGTCACAATATGCCGTGGATGTGCAACGAGCAAATCGAAATGGCACGGATGCAATCGATGGTCGAGAATCTTCCGATCAATGTCGCATTGGCCAATCGCGATTTCGAATTGGTGTACATGAATCCCGCGTCGGTCAAAACGCTCAAATCGGTCGAACAGTTGCTGCCCATGCCGGTCAATCAATTGTTGGGCCAGAAGATTGACATCTTCCACAAAGCTCCCGAACACCAGCGTCGAATCGTGGATGATCCCAGCAATCTACCTCACCGGGCCAAAATCAAACTTGGTGAAGAAACACTGGATCTGTTGGTCTCCGCAATTTTCGACAAGGATCAAAATTACATCGGCCCCATGATCACTTGGTCAATCATCACGGCCCAGGAAAACATGGGGGCGAATGTGGCCGAAGTGGTCAAAGTCGTTTCAGCATCAGCGTCGGAATTGCAAGACGGTGCAAAGAACATGGCCGCCACTTCAGAGCAAACGGCACGACAATCGCAAGTCGTCGCTGCTGCCAGCGAAGAAGCGACGCGCAACGTCGAGACCGTCTCCTCGGCTGCTGAGCAATTGACCGCATCGATCAGCGAGATCTCACGACACGTCCAAGATGCCTCAAAAATCTCGCATCAGGCCGTGCAAGAAGCCGCCGCCGCCAATACGACGGTCCAAGAGCTAGGCGAATCCAGTACCGAGATCGGCAAGGTGATCAAGGTGATCACGTCAATCGCCCAGCAGACGAATCTTTTGGCTCTCAACGCGACCATCGAAGCCGCGCGAGCCGGCGAGGCTGGTAAGGGCTTTGCTGTCGTCGCCAACGAAGTGAAAGAACTGGCACGACAAACCGCAAAGGCCACTGAAGAAATCAGCCAAAAGATCGAAGCAATCCAAGGCTCCACAAACGTAGCCGTGAACGCAATCGGGACCATTGGCGAGATCATCGGCCAGATCAACGAGATCTCAACGACAATCGCCGGAGCGGTTGAAGAACAGACCGCTGCCACCAACGAAATTTCCCGGAATGTGTCAGAAGCGGCCCGCGGTACTGCCGAAGTGACGCAAAACATTGCTGGAGTCTCGCAAGCCGCCGATGAGTCCGGTAAGGCTTCCGGAGACATGCTGGCTGCCGCTGATGGACTATCTGCCGAAGCGGATCGCTTGCAAAAAATTGTCGAAGAGTTCCTCGCTGATTAATTGCTCGCTTATTGATCACCGCGTGAACACGCCAATGCCACTGACGGACCGATTCCGTCAGTGGCATTGGCTATTCTGGGGGACCGATCCGCCCCGTATTCCGCACGCAGCCATTTGACCACCCCTGGCCACTCCTCTAAGATCGCTCTCACCTAGCCTCCCCCCATTTAACGACGGTGCATCCCCCCGTGGCGGAAGTCGACCTGCAGCACGTTTCGAAGACCTACGACGGGAACATCCCCGCCGTGGTGGATGTGTCATTGACCGTTGCCGACCGGGAATTCCTGGTATTGGTCGGGCCTTCAGGCTGTGGAAAATCGACCTTGTTGCGGATGATCGCCGGCTTGGAAGAAGCTACGGACGGCACGATTTGCATTGGCGGAAGGCCGGTGAATAATGTCCCGCCTAAAGACCGTGACGTGGCGATGGTGTTTCAAAACTACGCGCTCTACCCGCACATGACCGTCCAACAGAACTTGGCGTTCGGTCTCAAACTCCGCAAGCTGCCCAAAACGCAAATCGCCGAGCGGATCCAACAGGCCGCTACCCTGTTGGGAATTGAGGAGTTACTTCAGCGCAAGCCTCGCGAACTTTCCGGAGGACAACGGCAGCGCGTCGCCGTCGGGCGGGCCATCGTCCGCAAGCCTGCGGTGTTTTTATTCGACGAACCACTCAGCAATCTGGATGCGCGTCGACGAACAGAAATGCGCCGCGAATTGGCGGATCTGCACCGACGGTTGGAAGCGACAATCGTCTATGTCACGCACGACCAAGTCGAGGCGATGACATTGGGAAACCGCATCGTCGTCATGAACGAGGGCCAAGTCCAACAAATCGGCCCGCCGTTGGAGTTGTATCACCACCCTGCCAATCGTTTCGTCGCTGGATTTCTAGGGACGCCATCGATGAATTTCTGGGAGGGCGAATTGCGTGTCACTGCGGAAAATGTGACATTTCACAGCGGCGACATCGCGCTGCCCTTACCAATGAACACCGCGGATCAATGGGCGGCCCTCGATCAGCAACCGGTGACCTTAGGCCTGAGACCCGAACACCTGAGCATCGTCAACAACGACATCAACACGGCGACATTCCCGGCCACCGTCGAAGACATCCAACCACTGGGCGGCGAAAGCCTAATCTACCTAAAAGCCGGTGAGCAAGAATTCATTCTCCGCGACCAAACACACCAATCCCCCCAGCGCAGCCAACAAGTCACCCTAAAACCCAACCTAACCCAAGCCCACCTCTTCACCCCCCAAGGAACCATCCTACCCGCCACCCCCTAACCACTGCCTACTAATTGCTGCCGCCCCTGCCCAACAATATCCATACCCACCAGTTCGCTCCAAGCAGCTAGCAACCGCTGCGCGACAGGTCCTACGGCGCCGTCGCCGACATCAAGCCCATTGAATTTTGTCGCCGGCATGATGCAATACGGGGTGCTGGTGAAGAAAATCTCATCGGCTGTATACAAGTCGTAGGTTTGTAGGTCCATTTCGCGAATAGGGATTCCGCAGGTTTTCGCCAATTCAAAAATCGTCGAGCGGCTGACGCCGGCCAACGCATTGGCGGTTGTGGGTGTGCGGATCTCTCCCTCGCTGACGAGAAAGACATTCGCCCCTTTGTTCTCCGCCACGTTGCCGTAAATATCTAACAAGATCCCCTGTGCCGCCGGATCGACGAGTTTGACCTCCGCTTCGGCCAGGGTATACGCCATGCGGCTACGGTTTTTAATGCGGGGATCGAGTGCTTGCGAAGGGACCGCCCGACTCATGGCGGTGACGGCATGGCACCCTGTGGAGTAAAATTCGGCCCAATCGCGCAGATCCAAAAACGACGTGAAGATCATGATCGTCGCCGGGGACACCTGCTTGGTGGGATCGGCGCCGGCGACCGATACCCCCCGTGAAATATTGTGCACTAACCAGCAATCATGCTCAGGTCCCAACAATGAAAGATTCGCCTCCAACACATCGCGCGAAATCTGCAGCATTTCCGCCGGCGAATGGCCGGGATCGATACGGGTGACTTTCAGCGACTTGTACAACCGATCAATGTGCTGCTCCAACTTGAACGGCTGGTGGCGAAACGTCCGCGTCGATTCGGTGACCGTGTCTCCCAGCATCACAGCGCTGTCGAAAATCGAAATCTTCGCTTCGGACTCGGGGACCAATTCACCGGAGATGTAGATTTGACGAGCGGGCATCGTGGAGCCTCGTTGGGGTCGTGGGATTCCTGGTTCCGAAGCTCTGCTTCGGCTGATATTACAAAATGTGGCGGAGAATTTGTTGATGAACGAGCGAAGCGGAGCTTCGCAGTGGTTGCGTTCCTAAACGGAGTTTGGGAACGAGGGGGTGAGAGCGAACTTAACGCGAGGAGACGCCGGGTACGATTCGCCAAAACTGGTTCCAGTCCTGGACGCGGGTTTGGTATTTCAACAAGTAGGCACGATTTTCCGGCGTTAAGGGATACGTCTCGTCATCCGCATAAGGATAGCCGCTCATGGCATTAAACGGTAGAGGCGCGACGTCTTGTCCATAAGCCGTATTCAAATTGGCGTCCTTGTCCCATCCGACGTTGTGCATGACAAAATCCCGCTTCCACCCCGGCGGTGGCGCGTCTGGGGGAAGCTCGAATTTTAATGTCATTTCATCCCCGCTACCGATGATCGCCATGCGGTCGTCGGTAGCGGTTAACAATTCGCTCACCTCGCCGTACCGCGTAAAATGTCCTCGCATGGGGGGCCAGGTGAAATCTTCTTGGAGTCGCCCATAAAGATAACGATCCGGACCGTGACCGGTCGGATGTTCGATTTCCGAATACCCACGATAATGCAAGTCGGCCGATTGGAGCGTCAGCTCCGTCGTACGTATCTCCGCTAGCGGTTCGTCCGTCGTGACGAACACAGCGTCCCAATAGAATTCCATATTGGTCGCCAACCGCAGGCGGTAATCGTCGGTCAAGAATGCGTCTGAAATATCGATGGCAATCGTTTTCGTCTTCCCGCCGGGAAACCCCGTATACGGCATCGTTTGCTGCCACGTTCCTTCTGCATCCGGAACCCACAACGATGGCGGCTGCGGCGAAGGTAAATGTTCGTTGCGAGCCAAGCGAATATTTAGCGACGTATCGGTCGGATAGACCCAGCCGGTCAAGTACAACATGATCTGCTTCGCCCCGCTGAGATCCCCCAGATCGAGTTCCAGATAATGATCTTCGACAAGCCCCTGTTTGATTCGCTGCTCAAACGGTTTGGCAAAGTGGCCGTCGATTTGACTCAACTCCGGCAGCAGATCGTGGCCCCGTTTGTCGTGAGCGGCGACCGGTGAGCGCGGATTGCGGACGGTATGAATCTTGTGATCAGCCATCGAAGCGGGGCCGACTTTTTCGTTGGTGTAGATTTCGACATCAGCGGGATGGTCGACGGCGATCAGGCTGATACGATCGAAATAGGCCGCCTCCCACAATTCCTCAGTGACCTGCAATTGATAACTGCCGTCGCGCGGCTGTAGTTGATCACCGTCGACCTTCAGATATTCCCACGCGCGTGACGGGGCGTAAACGTCGTCGGCGAATTTCAAACCCAACGGAGCGGCCCAGCACAGGTCGGTGGCAAATACAAACTCTTCGCCATTCCAGGTGTAAAGATACGGGCAGGAGCCCAGCAGCAATTTCTGGTCACAAATGTGCGCATCCGTCTCAGGTGCAATAATGTTCTGTGGAAAACCATTGGCCCACACGATCCGCACCCGTTCGACCTGCGGTTGCGGACCGAGACCGAAGTGCGTGACCTGGCCGGTGACAATTTGCGGGATGTATTGATCACCGCGCCGCAATTCCAGCAAACTGCCGATACCGTGATAATTCACCCGACCGCCGGGATCGGGCGACGCCCCGCCCTTCTCTTGTTCAGCCAAGAGGCGAATGTTCAACCAATGGTTTTGGTTGCCTCCTTGGTTGTCATAAATGGTGATTCCCTGTGACGTAGCGATAAGCAGATCCAAATCACCATCCACGTCGACATCATTCACACGGCATTGCCGGATCTCGGTGGGAGAAGCTTCAATGATGTCCTCTTCCAATGAAAATTCACCATTACCGACGCCGCGAAAGATCTCCAAGCCTTGCCGGTTCCACGCCAACAAATCGGATCGGCCGTCGTTGTCGTAATCCCAAACCAACACGCCATCGGCCGCAGTTTGTGAAATCCGAGTCACCGCGCTTTCCTGCACAATGCCCGCGTCGAGTGTCGCTGTCCGAACCAAGGTGACACCGTCAGCTCCAGCTGTCACGATGTCCCATGATCCATTTCCATCGGCGTCTAAGACCGCAAGGGCCACGGCTGGCGGAACTTGAGAAAATTCTTCCCCCAATGATTCTCGCGAAAAACGTCCGTGGCGATGATTCCGCAGAATTTCCAACGTGGGAGCTTTCTCACCAGCCAGGATCACATCGACATCGATATCGCGATCCCAATCAACGACCGCCATCGCTCGCGGAACCGTGGTCTCGTCATCCACACTCAGCGTCTGTAACAACTGAAACTTGAGTCCACTCCGATTCTGCCAAACTTGGATTCCCGCGTCGCCTGCCAGGACCAGGTCCAACAGCGCGTCGTGATCGACATCGAACAACACCGCTGCGGAAATATTTTTGGTTTGCGCGAACGCTGGTGTCTGCTCGATGTTCACCAGTGAACGTTGGTTCGAAGTAGTATCCAAAACATTCTCATAAATCATCGCTCCGGAAGTGCCATAGACCACGACATCCAGGTCCGTATTGTGACAACGGACTGTTTCGGGTGTCGCATCGACGGTCACGTCTTCGTCAAGATCAGCCGTGAGCAAATGCTGCATGCCGGGCGGTACCGGTGTCTCGCAGACTTTCGTCCAGGGAGCCGTGTTGTCAGAGCGGGCATAAACTTCGATGCGGTTTTCGAGCAATACAATCAGATCGCTCCGCTCGTCCAAATCGAAATCCGCGACCACGAAATCAATGACAGCGTCCGGCAATGGCAGTTGAGGCAGCGCGGGTGATTCGGCAAATTTGACAACGATCCGCGTTTCGTCGTCCGGTGCGTCCTCGACGGGAAGCGGTTTTTTCCAATTCGCGTAAAACTCAGGCGTGAAGTCCTGCAGGACATATGCCAACGGATGTGGCGAAGCCCGCAAACCGTCACGACGTGCGAAGGGATGCGCCTTGATCACGTTGGCCACAATGAACGCATGCCGGTACAGATCCTCCGTGCGTCCAACGTCCGCCGCTCGCAGCGCATCGTCAATCTCGCGCACCAGATCCACCCCCGCCTCAGTCGCCTGTGAGGTGAGCGGTTCGACCAACGGGCGAGCCGCGCGCATGGTTTCCACAATGGCGGCCTGCTGTCCATCGGCTTGGCTTTGCAGGAGGTTCCACAACACGGCGAGATTGTCCGGTGCCAATTCAAAGGCGCGTTGAAACGATGCCGTCGCTTGGCGTCGCACACCAGCTTCGGGGGAATCGCGCTGTCGTTGCCCCAATTCAAACCAAACTGTCAGTTCCTCGGGCGAAGACTGCGTCGCCTGTTGCAGCCGCTGTATGGCAGCTGCTGTATCGCCGCTTTGTGCCAACACCTTTGCTGCCAAGATTGAGGTCACGACCGCATCGGGTTGTACGTTTTCTAGCTCCGCTACGGCGGCTCGGGCTGCGTCGGCGGTCGCGGGGTTGGTTTCCATGGCCAACAACAGCGCAATCACCGAATCCCGTGGCCCGAGCGGATCATCCGGCAGTGCAGCGGATAACAGCTTCAGCGGTTTAATGGCACTGGCATATTTGTGGTTTTCGAGTAAGCCCACACCACGTTCTTTGAGTTGCCACAACTCCAACCGGCCGGCATCTGTCAAACCTTCGTTGGCACCAGGCTGGACCGGGGGTTGGGCCAGTTGTGGCGGAGCCGGCTTCTTTAAGTACACCAACCAGCCAATCCCCAGCAAAATGGCAATGACCAAACCACACAACAACCCTGTGTGGAGGTAGTGAGACGAATCATCGTTCTGTGTAGGCATAGAATTTTCAGCATTAGAAATAATCGGGGAACGTCCCCCCGATTCTTGAACGTCTGCTGCCGGGACGCAAGCGATCCGCTTCGAATTTCACCTTAGGTTTGAGGGATTTTGGCAACACCCTCTGTTGTGAAACGGCAACATTACCGCGAAGCGGAATCCGTGTAACCGACACAAACCACACCAGAGCGGCTGTAACCATTGAAATACCACTATCGGCAGTCGTTGGCATGCGGTTTGCAATTTGATGCTGCGGATCGCTGTTCTTTGAACGGTCCATTCCCACACGAAACACGTTCCTATTGACTAAAGCCAGTTTTTAAACCTGGTTGCGATTCTTCCGAAAGCTTGCAGATCTGCGACAGCGGGACGCGACAAAAGGTTTTGAAACAACTTGTACAGACGAAGCGAATCCATCTTGAGCATTCACCAAATCACCGAATTTGCGGCAATGATCGCCGCGCAGAGTCGTTCGTTCATTGAATCACCGCAGCCGCTCGACGACGCACAGTTGCAGACCTGTTGGCAGGCAACTCGGTGCCGACTGATCGATGAACTGCGGCGGATCGATGCCTGCATCGATGACGAGACGACTTCTGGAAACGATGCGCATCCAAGTGAATCAATGTGGGATCGTTTGGCACCGTTGATCGAGGAAGTGTTTGCGACGGAAATGTTAACGCGTGTCTGGAGCGGCGTGTTGGCGGCGCGGGATCGGCTTCACCCAACGTGCGGCTATGGCGCCGTGGCCCGCAATATTTTGGTCCTGCAATTGAAGGTCCGGCAACGGGCCTTGCGGTTATTGGTCGACGGTGCCGCAAACGACAAAGACGTCCAAAAAATCGCCGCTACGGACCGTACGCGGCGCAAGCTCGAACGCTGGACCGATTTGCTTTTGGCTGAACTGGTGCTGCGCGACGAAGTGAACGACTACGCGTGCGATGCGCGTCGTGCCCGCGAATTCGGTGTTGATTATTTCCAAAATCAAACACACACCACTTACCATGCGACCTGGACCCTGCTCATCGCCGGCATGCGTGCTGCATTCCCAGCGGCCGACGAGGCAAACGCTGATACCACTACGCTCCCGGAAGATCTGTTTCGCGCCATCTTAGCTTGTCTGCCGGTCGATGGATTTTTCGAAAATGGGCCGTCGTTGTCGCTGCGTTCAACGCGCAATAAACGCATTCACCTGAAGTCCGATCGCTTTCCGTCGGACGCCATCGCGGGGATGACACCGAGAATAGACACTCCGCGCGGCCCAAAAGTTTCCCGACCGGCCGATGGAATCAGCTTTTCTCAACTGCGCCGCTCCCAAGATTGAGTCAACGATCTTGACCGACAGGTGGCAGGGCCTTAATAATAGTGGTCCACCGGCGAAAACGCATGGTTTTTCCTGTTGAATTTACGGGGGCAAGCATCGCGACACCCCCGTTTTTCAGCCGGCAGTAGACTGCCCTAGCATTTTCGTACGCGATTCGCCAAAATACCCGTTCGTCGCAACTGCGATTGAATTGACACAATTTGAAAATCCCGCTGCCCAAGGAACAATTGCTCCTTGGGCAGTTTGCTATCTATCACAGATGTTTTTGCGCCGTGAACTCGCACAATGACCGCGAGTCGTGCGGCCTGGAGTCGGAGGCGGTGGCGACGCTGACCGCGCCGGCAAACTTTCGTATCTTGCAGTGAGTAATTGTTATGGAGAAACAACCGATTTCGCGTGAGGGTTTTGATAAAATCCGCGAGGACGTTCGGCGCATGGAAGAGGAAGAAATGCCTTTCATTGCCGAAAAAATCGCCGAGGCCCGCGCCGAAGGGGATTTGAGTGAAAACGCGGAGTATCACGCGCAGCGAGAAGCACAGGGGCTGCTGCAGGCCAAGATCAACCAACTGCGCACAAAACTCGCCGATTCCTATATCGTTGATAAAAGCAAGTTGCCCAAAGGGATCGTTACCTTCGGCTCCGTGGTGACGATCAAAGATCTTTCCGACGACATGGAAGAAAAATACGAATTCGTCGGTCCCGGTGAAGATGACTATACGGGTGAGATCATGAAAATCCTCACCAGTAGTCCGTTGGCAACCGCGCTCATGGGGAAAAAACCGGGCGACAAAGTCGAAGTTCCGCTCCCGAAAGGGACAGCGGAATACGAAGTCGTCGCAATCGATGACGCTGACGACTAGTTTGCCCTGTCGCTTCGTAGCAGAACACCGGCGCGCAAATTCTGTCCCCCAATCTCCCACGGATTCGTCTCTTTGAGGAAGGAAACGTCGTTCCATGTCGCCCGCATTTTGTCCGTCGGAAATGATACGACCGCAGCGGAAGCTGACCGGTATCTCCGCAATCCTGCTACCGTTCACCGAGGCGGGTGAAGTGGACTGGACTGCGCTGCAAGCGCACATTCTCCGCACAGCGGAAACCGGTTTGATGCCTGCGGTCAATATGGACACCGGGTTCCTCAATTTAATCGACGAACCGACAAAGCTCCGCGTGCTGGAAATCACGCGGGAGGTCCTGCACGGCGCGCCGTTTTGCGCCGGAGCCTTTTCGGCTGATGAACCGGGCGCTGCCTGGAGCGCGGATGAATACTTGCGGCAAATGGAGTTGATTCAGCAACACGGCGGCATGCCGGTGATTTTTCAATCCTACGGACTCACCGGTCAAGCCCCGTCGGAGATCGTCGCCGCCTATGAACAACTCGCCGCCGGCTGCGATCGTTTTCTGGCCTTCGAACTGACCGAGGACCTGCTGCCGTTCGGGAAGACCTACGATCTTGAAACCTATGCGGCGCTGTTAAAGATTCCCCAATGCGTGGGAGCCAAGCATTCCTCGTTTCGCCGTGAACCGGAATGGCAACGCCTCAAATTGCGCGACGAATTACGTCCCGACTTCAAAGTCTACACCGGCAACGATTTGGCAATCGACATGGTGATGTACGGCAGCGATTACCTGTTGGGCTTGAGCACTTTCGGCCCCGATTATTTCGCCCGCCGCGATGCCTATTGGTTGGCAGGGGACGCGCGGTTTTATGAACTCAACGATTGGCTGCAGTATCTGGGAATGTTTGCCTTCCGTGATCCCAGCCCCGCTTACAAGCATTCTGCGGCGCAGTTTTTGAAATTGCGTGGTTGGATTCCCTGCGACAACACCTGCCCCGGCAGCCCAACCCGTCCCGATTCGGACGTGCCCGTTTTGGCCGAGATCATGCGAAAACTCGATGCCCTGATTGCGTAACGCCCTGGCGACCCTTCGTATTGGCTTGGGCAGCTATCAGATCCATGGACTGGTGAACTCCCTGTGATCCTACAGCTGAGAAATCAACAGCGGTGCCAGAATCGTCATCAGGATCAGCGCTAGCGGATAGACGGCAGCGTAGCTGGTCGAAGGGATGCTGGAATCGACCATCGACGTGACCGCGCCCAGGCCGGGGGTCGACGTCATTGCTCCGCAGATACCTCCTGCAGCTTCCAGTCGGCCGAGCCGGCATACATATTTTGCCAGCAGAACGCCCACTGCAAGGGGAACGATCACAATGATCACTGCCCCAACCGGCAGAACAACCCCGTATCGCTGGACCACCGAGAATAACTGACCGCTGGCTTGCGCACCGGCCTGAGCGAGGAATAGCGACAACCCAATTTCCGAGAGCAGAAACCGTGCTGCGCGGGGCATCCATCCCGCAATCGGCCCGATGTGCCCCATATGCCCTAACACCAATCCAACAAGCAATGGTCCTCCGGCCAAACCGAGTGAAACAGAAACTGTGCCAAATGTAAAATTTACATGCCCAACTAAGATTCCCAATGACAAACCCAACAGAAGGCTGATCAGATCGGTCTCTTCCAGAGTTCGCTCGCGATGCCCGGCGAAATTGACAAACTGTTCAAGTCCGCTCAACTCTCCCACAGCGGTCAAGGCATCGCCATATTGCAGGATTTCTGAGGGACTGGGAACAAATTCGACGTCCTGTCGAATGATTCGGGAAATCGTCACACCAAATTTTGAAAGCAGGTGCAATTGTTTTAACGATTGGCCAATGACGTTTTTCGAAGTGACGACGACTCGGCGGTGTTGCCGTTCAACATCCAACACATATTCCGCTTCCTGACATTCCTGCCCCAACACTTCCACGACTTCGGGGACGTGACATTTGGCGCCCACCACGAGAATCCGTTGTCCCGTTTCCAATTGAAACGACGCGGGTGGAGGCTGCAGTTTGTCATTGACCATGACCCGCGAGATTTGACAATTGGCCGTGGCAAAAATGGCAAGATCGCGGGATCGTTTGCCGGCAACGTTTGGATTGGTCACGTCCACTAGCACGCGCGTAATGGAGCGGTCCAGCGGTGTGTTGCCATTGGTACCATGCGTGGAACTGGATCGATCGGGCAATAACCGCGGCAGGATGTTGATAAACAACACGACTCCCACAACCCCGATCGGATAGGCGATGCCGAAGCCAACGGCAACCTCCGTATCCAACGGAAGTCGCTCGGATGCGGCAGCGAGGGCCGGCGTACTGGTGAGCGCTCCCGCAAATAGTCCCGCAGCCAGCCCCGGACTGAGCCCCAGCATCTCGGCGACGCCCCACGCCATCAGACCCGCTGAAATGATCATGCAGACTGCCAGCATGATCAGCGACCGTCCTCGTTGTAAAAACATTCCGAGAAAGCTCGGTCCGGCACCGATTCCCAGGCAATAGACGAATAACACAATCCCGATGGTGCCCGCGGTCTGTGGGACAGTGTACCCCAGGTGACCAGCCGCTAATGCGACGAAGACTACACCGGAGGTTCCCAGCGAAATCCCTCGCCAGGTAATGCGTCCCAGCATCAATCCAAGGCATATCACCCCGAATAAAGTGACTATCTCTTCTGTTGACTCACTCACAGTTGTCGGCTCCATCGTTGTCAGCGAACCAAAGTCCGCAAATGACGTGCCGCGATACGGCGTTCCGCCATCAGTTTTGACCTACCGCAATAGTCATCCCACGGATACACAGGTTTCAGCACTAAGAATCCAACGCCATTTTTCTTTGCACTCGATGGCCTGTTGATGCTGCCGCTCTTGGTGAAACCAAAATGTGCGCAGAATTTGTGCAGATATCTAGCCGTCCTCATGGAAGCATTAGGACTTAGATTCTTCACAAACCTTGCCGAGATCAGCAGGACGTTCGGATCAATGCACTGTTTGTCTAACATTTCCTGTGGAATACAATTTTTTGAGGAACTGTTTCATACGGATCATCGTCTCACTCCTCGAAGTTGCTGGTCACATCACTTCAGCACGAACTCCCAATCCGCTCACGGAGGTGAAGCATGTTGCGCTACCGTAGTCTCCCGTTCATCCTCGGCCTGATTTGTCTGTTCGCCTCAACCAGCGCAAATGCCCAAGTGATTGTGATTAATCCCGAGCGTGATCGGATTGCACACCCCAGTCCGCGACCACGGCCGATTCGGCAGGACTACGAGATCAAATCGGTCGATATCCAAGCCGACATCCGCGATCAGGCGGCTGAGGTTCAGGTCTCGCAAGTCTTTGCCAACAAAAGCGATCGCACCTTGCAAGCCGTACTCTTTTTTCCATTGCCCGATGAGGCAACGATCAGCGGATTGACGTTGATTGTCGACGGAAAAGAATTGCCCGGACGGTTGTTACCCAAAGACGAAGCGCGGCGGATCTATGAAGACATCGTCCGCCGCAGCCAAGACCCCGCCTTGCTGGAATATATGGGCCGCGGATTGTTTCGCACGAGCGTATTTCCCGTCCCCCCCAATGCCCAGCGCAAGGTGGAGATCCGTTATTCGCAATTGCTTAAAAAAAGCGACGGGTTAGTCGATTTCTCACTACCGTTGGGCAACTCTAAGCACTCCACCAAACCGATCAAACAATTGAACCTCACAGTCCGCGTGCATGCGAACGAGGGGATCAAAACCATCTACAGCCCGTCGCACGATATGAACATCGAGCGTCCCGAGTCCACGCGGGCGGTTTGTAAAACCACGCTGTCTGATGTCGCCGCTGCGGACGACTTTCGTCTCCTGTTCGGCACCGAGAGCGGTCCGGTCGGTATGAACGTGCTCAGCTATCGCCCCGATAAGTCCGAGGACGGCTACTTTTTGTTGTTGGCTGCGCCGGAAATTGCCGCCGCCGATGCCCAAGCGGTCCCCAAAACGGTGGTGTTCGTAGTGGATCGTTCCGGCAGCATGAGCGGACAAAAATTTGAACAAGTCCGTAAAGCTTTGCGATTCGTACTGGATCGCCTCGGCCCCGAAGACTTATTCAATATCGTCGCCTACGACTCCAAGGTCGATGCCTTCCGGCCGGAATTGCAGCGGGCCGACGAAGCGACGATTGCACAAGCCCGCGGTTTTGTTGATGGACTATATGCCGGTGGCAGCACGAATATTGACGGGGCACTACAAAAATCGCTGGAGATGCTCACCGACGCCGACCGACCGAACTACGTTTTGTTTTTGACCGATGGACTGCCGACGGTCGGTGAGCAGAATGATGTCAAAATCGCCGCGCGGGCCAAAGCGGCCAACACCGTTCGCGCTCGGATGTTCAACTTCGGCGTCGGTTTCGACGTCAATAGCCGCCTGCTGGACCGACTGTCGCGTGAACAGCGCGGACAATCGATCTACGTGCGTCCCAACGAAGACATCGAAGCCCAGGTCGCCACGCTGTACAACCGCATCGCCGCGCCGGTACTGACCGATCTGGCCATTGAATTTTTATTCGAAGCGAAACCTGATCCGTCAGCAGCACCGCCCATCGCGCGGACCTACCCGCAGGAGTTAAACGATTTGTTTCGCGGCGAACAACTGATCTGGGTCGGACGCTATCGCAAAAGCGGTGCAACCAAGGTCCAACTGACAGGCAAAGTCGGTGCGGAGCCACGCAGTTTTGAATTCGATGCCTCTCTGGTGGAACACTCGGGGGACGAGACAAACGGCTTCGTCGAAAAGCTGTGGGCATTGCGGCGGATCGGTGAGATACTGGACGATTTGGACCTCAACGGCCAGAACAAAGAGCTGGTCGACGAGCTAGTCGCCCTCTCCATCAAACACGGCATTTTGACCCCCTACACATCGTTTCTAGCAGATGAGGAAACAGACTTGATGGCCCTCCGTAACAATGCGCAACGGGCGGGGGATAATATCAATTTTGGACTGCGCCGCCGGCAATCAGGTGGTGAAAGCTTCTTCCTCCGCCGAGGCAAGGCCGCACTAAAAACAGCTAACCGACTTCCTGAAATACAGCAGAGAGGTGGGATTGGCGGTGGCGGCGGGTTTGGCGGCGGCGGTGGGATTGGTGGCGGGATTGGCGGGAATTTACCGAGCTTGGCACCCTCTGCCGAAGGACGAAATACACGGCTAGCTATGCCTCTGGATGGCGAATCCGATAGCGAGCCGGCAGATGCAGCGGAAACCGTCCGCAACATCGGTCAAAAGACGTTTTTCCAACGCGACGGTCTGTGGCGGGATTCCACAGTCACGGCCGAACAGGAAAAACAAGCGAAGCGGATCGTGCAATTCAGTACCGAATACTTCGATCTGGCAGCCACACACGGCAAAGAACTGGGCAAGTACCTGGCATTTCGAGAGCCGGTATTGATTAACCTGCGAGGGAAAACTTACCGCATCGACCCGCCGGGGGATTCGAAGTAGTAATTTGCGGTTAGCTCAGATTGACGAGGTTACCATTCGCCGATTCGCACAGCGGTTTGCTGCCGTTCGAGTCGGCTAAGACCTCAGCCAAGGTGGTGTTGGCAAATGCTTGCTCGACCGTCTTAATGGCATTGTCCATACGGCGATGCAACGGGCAAAGCCGTGTCCCGTGGCCCGCAATATCCAGCGGGCAGGTCTCGATGCGACGAATGGGGTCGACCGCGTTGACGACTTCTAGCAGCGATAAGTCTTCAGGTTTTTTTGCCAAGGTGAATCCGCCATTGGGGCCGCGTTGCGAGTGGACCAACCCGGCGCGATTTAAACTCGCCATCACCTTTGACAGATAAGCGGAAGGAACCTTGGTCACTTTGGCAATCTGCACATTCGTTTGCGCGGCGGGCGCTTCATTCGCCAAACTGACAATCGCCCGCAGTGCGTATTCAACCGTTTGCGATAACATCCCGTTTCATCCCTTTCAAGCGCCGGCCCGAGTGCACAATGCATCCCCGCCAATGAGGCGTGACGCCTTCGCGTCTAAGTGTGTTCAGGAGTTCGAAGGAGATCCTCCCCCACGCCGTTACGCAAATGATCTTAGACAGTCCCCGATGACATGAAAAGCCCGAGTGACCGACTCGTTCGCGAGGCAACTCGCCCCCTTGCTCCACAACACCGGCTACCACCGTGCCCATCCGGCCCGGGTAGCGAGGTTACCGTATTGCATACGTTCAGCGATTTTTGACTTGTGCGGAATCAATTTAGCCACGGATTAACACGGATGAAACACGGAAAAGAAATTCAAAAAAGTTTTTAATCGTTTGCCATCTCTGCATCGCAGCGACAAGGCCGACAGCCCTTTTTTGCTTTTCTTCTTTTTAAATCCGTGTTTCATCCGTGTTAATCCGTGGCTAAAAACCACATCACGAATCTCAAACCAAACTAAAAGCCGAAATCGTATTCGTCGATATTCTCTGCTGTGAAGCGGATCGGATCGGAGAGGATGATGGTTTGGTCGTCGCGCGGACTGAAGCGGAGGTTGCCGTAGCCAGGGATGTCGTCCCCTTCTTTGAGTTCCTGTCCTTCCACGGCTGCTTTGGCGATGCGGACGGTTAGTTCGCCCAAGGCCCGGGGATCCCAGAGGAAGAAACTTTCCAGCACTCCCTCTTTAATATAGGGCCGCATTTTTCCGGGAGTCGAATTGCCAGTGAGAGCAACTTGGCCGATCTTGCCCGCGCGTTTGATGGCTTCGGCCGCTCCGGGAACGGAATTGGAATCAAAGGCGATGATTCCTTTCAGGTTCGGATGGGCGTTTAACAGCGTGCCAACTTTTTGTGCCGCTTCGGTTTCATTCTCTTTGGTGATGACGGTTTCGACCAATTTCAGATTGGGATATTTTTCCGCCGCCCGGGCTTCGGCATAGTTGCGCCAGGTATTCAGGTTGGCAGCGTCGAGACTGGCGATCGCAATCGCCCACTCCCCTTCCTCGTTCATCTGCCGGGCGATCTCATCCATCAACGATTCGCCCAATACCTTGTCATCGACTTGATTGACCATATATTGCCGGCCGCTATCAGGCGCGTCGCTGTCCCAGGTGAGGACCGTAATTCCCGCAGCCCGCGCTTTGTCGACGAACGGCTTAATCCGTTTGGGCTGGTTGGGTGCAATGCAAATCGCATCGACGCCGTTGCGGATCCACGTATCGATATAATTATTCTGCTCTTCGCCGCTAGGCGTGGCGGGTCCGTCGTAGATCAGCTTGACCCCCAACTCATCGGCCGCCTTTTGCGCTCCTTTTTCGCAAGCCACAAAATAATCGATGCCCACCAACTTGGGCATCATGGCAATCACGATTTCGTCGGAGCTGTCTTTCGAGGCTGCGCCATCTTCACCCGACTGCCCACAACCGATCGAGAACAGGGCCCCCACAAAAAGCAGGGGAATAATGTGGCAAAAACTTAGCGGCAATCGTGGAATGTTTTGCATGAGAAGTCGATGAATCCTGAAAGGATGTTTTCAATAGAAGTTTTCGTGATTGTCTATCAACGCAGCGGGAGGGCGAAGCTCCTGCTGAGCCGCTTTTTCCACTTGGCGTGCAGCGACTAAATGGTTTTGGTAAGCGTCTTGGTCCATCGCGGCTCGGCAGGAGCCTCGCCCTCCCATTATAGAAGACACGCTCTGAGAGACGGGAAAGAGAACGACGTAACAAACCCCTGCTGCGATGTGCAACCAGCTATACTATTACGGATATCGCGTCGATCTTTCCACCGTGGCGCGCAGGACGATCGCGGAATATCGCAAATGAAACGGAGCGGAGTTTGACGGCTCGACTACTTCGCCTCGGCCGGTTTCAACACCGTCAGCCAAGGTGCTGTGGTCGTTGCCGTAAAATCGGTGATGGTCGATTCGGCGGTGCGGCTGAGCGGTGTTTCCCCGGCAACCGTCCCCACGATGCGAATCGGGCCGCTGACCGGTCCGGCAGCTGAAGTGAGTTGCAGCTTGACCGACTTGGCCGTATCCCCCTTGTTCTGTGATACGACAGTCGTCGCCGTCACGCCGGCAGGAAGATCGACAGCGGTGATGCTGATTTCCCCCCCATAGCCATGCAAGCGCTCCACAGTTACGGGAATTTCTAATGCTGTTCCCGGCGTGAGCGTAAAGGCATCAGCCGCGAGCTTCAGATTGAAGTCGGCCTGCGGAAGGGTGCCGCTGAGACGATAGACGTAGCGAAATCCACCATCACGATTCAGGTCGCGAATCATCAAGCGATAGTCCCCATCAGCGGGAATCGTATGAGACAAGACCGCGTCGCGCTGGCTGCGGTTAATGTCATCCACCTGCGCCAGTCGTTTGCCGCTAGCGTCGGTTAGGCGAATCAACGGGTCCAATGGAAAACCCAATGCCCACGATTCGGCGCGGAATTCGACCTTTTGACCTTTCGTGGCGGTGAACTGATACCAATCCTCGTCCCGTTCTTCGGAAATGGAACCGGAAATTGTCATGGGAAGCTTAATGGGTTGCGGATGCCCAGCATCGTTCACGGCTGACTCGACCGTTACGGCATGCGGTACGGTTTTAATCAACGTGGTATTCCCCAATTCCGGATGAAAGAGCGGAGCAACATCCTGTGGGGTACTGGATAGCGGCACGGTGTAAAACCGAACCGGCTGCGGAATGTTCCAGCCCCTTAGTTCAATCTCTGTGGGATGATTTTGCGAGGCCGCCAACGGAAACGCATGATCCACAAACGCCGCCGTCGTGAGCGTCAACCGATAGACATAACTGGCCGAAGCGGAAAAGCTGATCGACTGGTTCGGTGTAGAGGGAAATGCGAACGTGCGCACAAGGTACGTTCCCGCTTCCTGCGCGGTGAACACGACCTGTGGGTCGAGGTTATACGTATCGTGATTGAACGCTAACCGAAAACCATTGGGCGAGGTCACCTCCAAAATCGCATCCATTGGGGATCCAAGCACTTCGTTGGCCGCCATAGATGCGACCAGCGTCTGCCCGGCGGCGAGTTTCACAGCGAAGGTATCGACATCGCTACTCCCATTGATCCGTCCATTGACGACGACAGTCGTTGTCTCCAGCAGTTGCGGTTCGCGGTAGTCGTTGTTCGGTTCTTTCTCATTTATCTCAGGCAGCGTGCCGACGACAAACGGCCGCAACGGCGAGGCGCCTTCTTCGTTGTACAAACGCACCCAATAGACGCCCGGAACGGCGTTTGCATCGACGGTGATTTTGAGTTTGCCTTTGTCCTTCTCGGGTTCGACCGTGATCCCCGCGCGATCGGTCAACACTTGCGGCGGCCAAGTCGCATTTTTCCCGGCGGCTTCGACCGAAACCGTCGTTCCCCGCTGTGCACCGGCGGGGTGCAAATAGCTCAACTCCGGCTTCGCTGCGAACAAATCCGCAGAGGCAAAGCCAGACAAAAACAGGACCAAGATGAACGATTGTCGCCTAAAACAAAGTCGCATACCGCTGTCTTTCAATAGAGCAATATTCATTTCGTGGCCGCAGACTTGGGCGGCGTTTCAGCTAGCGTCCACGTCACTGGGACGCCCATACGCCGTCACACGAAAGTGCCATCGGCACTTGGTCCAGTCATCGCAACGACTAACGCGGTCATCAATCCTTAAACAGGAATTCGGGCGTGTTGAGCAACGCCCACGCCAAGTCCTCGACCGCTTTGCGACGGTCGTTTTCGCTGATCAGTTTGCCACCGAACTGCAATTCTTCTTCGCTCGGATTACGACCGTAGATCAGCAAGTAAAGGTCCGTCACAATCTCTTGCGGCGATTTCTCCGAGGCCGCCAACTTGGCCACCCGCCCGTCGTCACTGGTGACCTTCTCGTGCAAACGGGGTGCATTCATGAGATGCAAGGTCTGCACCACGGTCGTGTCGGGTGTCCGTTCACAAGGGGGATCCTGGTTGGGATCGGGACGTCCAAAGGCATCCAGAAACAGCGAATCGACACGATGCGACCAAATCTGATTGGCTCGCGAACCGGTAGGCATCGCTGAGAAGGTCTCAGGAACATCGGTGATATCGCACACCGCATCCAACAGCACCTCCGCTCGCAACCGTTTGCGGTAATACCGCGAATAGTTCCGCGTATCGGCCACGTTGCGTTCCCCGGGCAACGAACTCAAGCCATACACATGCGACGTCGCGATGCTGCGGATCAAGTGTTTAATATCGTAATCGTGTTCGCGAAAGTCCTCGGCCAAAGCGGCAAGCAGCGCCGCATTTGTGGGAGGATTCGTGCCCCGCAAATCGTCGACCGGTTCGACAATGCCGCGGCCCATCATGTCGGCCCAAATCCGATTCGCCATGACTTCAGCGAAGAAATGATTCTCATCCGAAGTGATCCAACTGGCCAATGCCTCGCGGGGGTCGCCGTCAGGGTCAATCTCCGGGGCTTCGCCAAACAACGGACGCGGCGGCATCTCCGCTCCCGTGAGCGGATGCTTCACCGTCCCGCTCTCCGCAGCATAGATCATCTCTTCACTACCGGAAATTGGCGGCGACAAGCCTGTTCCTTTGTGTCCCACCTTGGCGAAGTAGGCGGCAAAACTGTAGAAATCGTCCTGTCCCCAGATTTCGAAGGGATGGTGATGGCATTTGGCACATTCCAGCCGGACCCCTAAAAACAACTGGCTGACAATCGTGGTCAATTCATCGGGAGAACGGCGGTCGCGAAACATCGTCACCGCCCCGTTGCGAAATGTGCCGCCGCGCGCGGTGAGCAGATCCCGCACGAATTCGTCGTACGGTTTGTTCTTGATAAACGCATCGCGAATCCACGCATCGTAGTTCATCACCGCTTTGATGCCGACGCGATAGGGATTGGGCCGCAGCAAGTCGGCCCATTTGTTGGCCCAATGATTGGCATATTCGGGCCGCGCCAACAACCGGTCCACGACTGCAACCCGTTTGTCGGGTGACGAGTCATTCAGAAAGCTGCGAATTTCCTCCGGTGTCGGCACACACCCAATGATGTCCAAATAGGCCCGCCGCAAAAATTTGGCGTCCTCGGCCGGAGGCGACGGAGTGATCCCCAACCGCTGCAATTTATTCCAAACGTGCTGGTCGATGTAATTGTTGCGGGGCAGTTGTGCATAAAATTCCGGCGGTACCTCGCCTTCGAGCGGAATCATGATGTCGGCAATGGCGATCTCGCCCATATACCGTGCCATGATGGCTGCTTCGCCGGGAATCGGCCCTGCTTTGACAAGGCCCTGTTCATCGACGTCGACCACAGCCCCCTCGTTGGATTGATATTGAGCCAAGCGCGTGACGTCGCGGGTCGAGCCATCGGAATAATGTGCGGTGACAATCAACTGTTGCTGCTCTTCGGGTCGCATCTTGCGTTCCGTCGGAGTCACAGTCACTTTTTTCAACACAGGATCAGCGGCCGTCGAACGTGGCAGACCGGCCGCGACCCAACTGGCAAACATGGCAAAATCATCCCCCTCGGGATCCAACCGTTTGCCGCCGCCATGCGGCTCAATCGCCGCGGCCTTGCGCAACAGTAAGCTTGATTCGGGAGCAGCCAAGAACAAACGCCGGCCGCGTGCTTCGGCCTTTAATGCGTCGGAATCAAAATCGGCATCGAATCCCAGCAAGGAAAGTTGAAATCCGTTTTGGCCGCGCGCTTTGCCGTGACAGGCGCCCGCATTGCATCCGGCGCGGGTGAAAATTGGGATGATGTCGAGCTCTAAGGTCGGGGTCGGTTGCGCATCGGCGTTCACAACCTGCACCGCGACTTCCACTTTGTGTCCGTCCTTTTGGGCGACGACTTTGCCTGCGCCATCCTTCAATCCGGTCACGATCCCCTGCTCGTTGACTTCCACGATTTCAGGAGTCAGTGAAAGAAACTCGACGTCGCGGGTAAGGTCCTGTTGTTTACCTTCGGTTTCGCCAGCCACAATCAACTGTTGGCGAACACCACGACCACGCAGGACGACCTCACTGGGTGCGATCGATAACCCGGACGGTTCTTCACCGGCCGTTGCGGTCAACGGAACCGTGGCCGTGAGAAAGATCAGTCCGGTGAACAGGTAGCAAAATCGTTGCATGGTGGGACCACCAATGGTTGGCTGCGGGGTGGGAAATCAGGAGGGAGGGTCGCTATGATGTCCTTCAAGCGTGGGATCCATTTTAACAGCACTGGGGAGGCAAAAGGAAGAGAAACTGCCGCAACGTGGCAAATTGGCCCCAAAACTGACTAGATTAAAGAAAGGCATGCATCTCATGCAAATCGAACCACTTGAGGTCTACTGCAGAGATTCGAATTACGCCATTGTTAAGCCTCCTGGACGCAAATTTCCGGGTGCAGTCATTCAAGGCGATTCGCTTGCCATTCTAGCGTATTTAGCAAATCAAATTGCCATGGCGGTCGCAGAAAACCGTGCGACTGGCGATACTTTTCTCGGGCATGTGGAAGAACTCAACAATTTGTTGGTCGATCGGATTCTTCACTACCAAGAGGTCCTCGATAATCACGAAATTGATTTCCCCCATTCCCCAAATTTCACCCCGTCGCAACTCGTTAACTTTTTCCCTTTAGATGACGAAGAGACCGTGGCTACTTAACGTCTGATATGATTCTTCGTTCTCCCATGTTCACTCAATTTCCTTAGAAAACAGGCCCGAACGTGTCTTCATCGTCTTTCTCAGGGTTTCCCGGCGTCCGCATGCGGCGGTTGCGTACTCATCCTAAGTTGCGGGATCTCGTCCGCGAGACGCACCTGCGTCCGGACGATTTCATTCTCCCGCTGTTCGTGCGGCACGGCGAAAATCAGCGTGTGGATATCTCATCCATGCCGGGGCATGCTCAACTGACCACGGATCTGTTGGCCGATGAAGTTGCCGAAATCGAGGCGTTGGGGATTCCGGCGATCATTCTGTTTGGAATTCCCGCACACAAAGATGCGGTCGGTAGCGACGCCTTCGATGATGCCGGAATCGTGCAACAGGCGGTGCGGGCGATTAAATCCGCCGGGTCGAAGCTGTTGGTGATGACCGACGTCTGTTTCTGCGAATTCACCGACCACGGCCATTGCGGCATCATCAACGAGAAAACCGGCCAGACAGATGTCGACAACGATGCGACATTGGAAATCTTAGTCAAACAAGCGGTCAGCCACGCGCGGGCCGGTGCCGATGTGATCGCTCCCAGCGGCATGATGGACGGGATGATCGTCGCCCTGCGGCAAGGGCTGGACGAAGCCGGTTTTACACACCTGCCGATTCTCAGCTATGCAGCCAAGTATTCGTCGGGGTTCTATGGACCGTTTCGCGAAGCGGCCGAAAGTGCTCCGACGTTTGGCGACCGGCGTACATATCAAATGGACCCGGCGAATGGCGCCGAGGCAATGCGGGAGGTGTTATTGGATGTCCAAGAGGGCGCCGACATGTTAATGGTCAAACCGGCACTCAGTTACTTGGATGTGATCCAAAGTGTGAAACAAGCGCACCCCAGCATTCCGCTAGCGGCATATAATGTCAGCGGCGAATTTGCGATGCTCAAAGCAGCTGCGGCCAACGGTTGGATTGATGAACAGCGTGTCGCGCTGGAGGTCCTGACCTCGATCAAGCGCGCCGGTGCCGACATGATCCTGACCTACCACGCCAAAGACGCCTGCCGCTGGCTGGCCAATCCTGGATAGCGGTCCCCGATCCAGCCCTGGCAAAGGCATAGTAGTTAATCCTATATAACTACCGGTGAACGCGCCGTATGATTCAAATCACAGACCATACCCGCTAGCATTACGAACGACAGATAAGTCGCTCTCCAAGCGGGGAAACTGAGTATACGTGTCGGGAAATTCACGATTAGTGCTCATTCGCTCACTAGTGAATACCCGCAAATAGCCACTACACTCCCGCTGGCAACGAGGTTAAGTTGCCATAAAGGTATGGATTTAAGCAGGCACGAAATTACTAAGAAAGCGAATGATGGCTAAGAAAAAGAAGAACTTGTCCGTTACTGATTTAGAAAACCTATTACAACAGCGGATGACGCAGTTGGAAACTCTGATCGAGAAGCGGCGGAATCTGCAAGATCAGATCGCCCAGTTGGATCGTGAAATCCACAGCGTCAATGGATCGGGTGCAGGGCCTGGTCGCGTATCCAAATCGAAAGTCGTGGCCAAGCCGAAACGCAAACGCCGCCGCGCACGCAACTCGGTCTCATTGACCTCCGTCGTCGCCGCCGTGCTCGCTAAGCACAAAAAAGGGCTGCCGACCGCCGAGATCGAATCCGCTGTCTTAGCCACCGGCTACAAGACCACGAGCAAAAATTTCCGTCCCATGATTTATCAGACATTGGCGAAAATGAAGGAAGCCAAGGATGTGGTATACGATGGGGACGCAAAGCTTTATAAGCTGACGAAATAGTCTGCCCAACTTCGGTTGATGTCTTGGCCTGAGAAGCTAGGATTGGTTGCGGGTGCCGCGCAATGAATCGATCTCAGGAAGATTCAACCCCAGTTGTGGACACAAGCGGGGCGTGACCCGTTGATTTACGTGGAAAAACGGCGGGACTTGACCCGCCGTTTTTTTTATGACTCCACCCAACCGTTAGAAAACCTGCAATGGATGCTCCAGCTATGTCGTCCCCTTCGATAAAAATTGATAAGAAAAATGCCATCGATCTTGTCATGCAGTTGATGGCCATTCCCGGAAAGAGCGGTGAAGAATCGCTTGCCGCCGATTTCATTATCGATCAACTACGCTCAGCCGGCGTCCCTGCTAGTGCGATCACTGCCGACAATACGCACAAAAAAAGCCCGATCGGCGGAGAGCGCGGAAACCTGATCGTCAAACTCCCTGGAACGGTCCGTGGTCCGCGACGGCTGCTTATGGCGCATATCGATACGGTTCCGCTCTGCGTCGGCGCGCGGCCAGTACGCAAAGGGAACTTCGTGACCTCCCGCGATGCGAATACGGCGCTGGGGGCTGATGACCGTGCCGGCGCCACAGTTGTGTTAAACACAGCCATTGAATTGATCAAACAAAAATTACCACACCCCCCGTTGACCCTGCTGTGGCCCGTTCAAGAAGAAATCGGCTTGTGGGGCGCCCGCAACGCAAGCCTGTCCAAATTGGGGAACCCCAAACTTTGCTTCAACTGGGACGGCTACGCGGCGGAGATGATTTGTATCGGGGCGACCGGCGATTATCTGATCGAAATCCAGATCGAGGGAATCGCCAGCCATGCCGGCGTTCATCCTGAACAAGGGGTCAGTGCGGCGGTCATTGCTGCTAAAGCAATCGCCGATCTCGAGGCCGGAGGGTGGTTAGGACTCGTGCAAAAGGGCAAGCAGGCCGGGACGAGCAACATCGGCGTGATCGAGGGGGGCGCGGCGACAAATGTGGTGATGCCCACATTATCAATTCGCGCCGAAGCCCGTAGTCACAACCCTAAATTTCGCACTCGGATTGTCAAAGAGATCGAACAGGCATTTCGCCGCGCCTGCCGGTCCACCAAGAACGATGCCGGTAAAACTGGCCGCCTCGAATTCCAGGCGGACCTCAAGTATGAATCCTTCCGACTCGACGAAGAGACCCCCGTGGTCCAAGCCGCCTATACGGCTCTGGAATCGGTCGGACTGCAAGGTCAGCCCCGGATTGCCAACGGCGGATTGGACGCCAATTGGCTGACCGCGCGGGGATTGCCGACCGTGACCTTCGGCTGTGGACAGATGAACCCGCACACAGTCAACGAAACTTTAGACGTCGCTGCATTCTTGGATGCCTGCAAAGTGGCACTGGCGGTAGCAACCGAAGCGAAAGCCTAACAGGGCGGTGCTGGTCTGATTTTCGGGATGCTCAGCGCCATTTCGCGACCTAAATCCCCAGTTTTCTGTAGATCCCTCTTGCGTAGAAATCGGCGGACGCTTACTTTGTATTGCAAAGTCCGGTTAACTCTCCGTGCGAAATCCGGGTGTGTAGTTTGCGCGAATACGATAATCGGACATTGTTCTGAGTGGTTACCCGAAGTTTCCCGTCGACTCAGTTTGCGTTGGACACCCTAAACTGTACAATCACAGATGGTTATCTCAGCCATGATTGCGGCACGATTTAAGAATGAAAGCGACCATCGGTGGAGTCCGGAAAGGATTCCTAGTGTCCTACACGGGAACGTGAACGCCCCTATGGCCAAATCGGCAGTATTACTCCACGAATCTTGGAACGCACTTCGATCCGACGTCGAGTCTGCCCTAGAGCAGTACGTCGAAAGTGCGCCCGGTTGCCCTGAGCAATTGGCGCAGGCCATGACCTACAGCCTCATGGCTGGGGGAAAAAGACTACGACCAATTTTGGTGTTGTTAGCATGCGAAGCGTGTGGAGGCGATACGGCGGAGGCGATGCCGGCAGCCTGCGCGATTGAAATGGTACACACCTATTCGCTGATTCACGATGATTTGCCGGCGATGGACGATGACGACCTACGGCGCGGCCGACCGACCAATCACGTGGTCCATGGAGAAGCCACCGCGATTTTGGCCGGCGACGCATTATTGACATTGGCGTTTGAAGTGCTGGCCAGCGACATTCGACCGCCGCGAGTCGCAGCCGCCTGTTGTGCCGATCTGGCCTCCGCAGCCGGACGTGCGGGCATGGTGGGAGGCCAAATTGCCGACCTGGAAGCAGAGACTATTGAAACACCGACATTGGAACAATTAGAACAAATCCACCGCCGCAAGACCGGCCGTTTGCTCACCAGCGCGCTGACGCTGGGCGGACGCATTGCCCAGGCGGACGATAACGCATTCCATGCTCTAACAACCTACGGACAATGCCTCGGCTTAGCGTTTCAGATCACCGACGACCTGTTGGACATTGCAGGAGACGCGAAGACCTTAGGCAAAAGTACGGGCAAAGATATTGCACAAGGAAAATTAACCTACCCGGCACTCTTGGGTGTCGAAGAAAGCCAAAACCGAGCCCGCAGCCTCATCGACGAGGCGTGCCGCAATGTGGAGATGTTTGGTGATCGTGGTCGGCGATTGGATGCCTTGGCCCGTTTTGTTTTAGAAAGAGACCATTAAAGCGATGCCTTTACCTAGATGGGTCGGATCCGTAGCACGATAAACCGGGCTCGATGCTCGTGTCGGATTTTTCACTGATAAACTGGAAACCCCAGACGGACGATACACTTGATGAATGAATTGCTTTCTACGATTGATTCGCCGAAGGATTTGGCCAAATTCAGCGACGACCAATTGACACAATTGGCGGCTGAGATTCGGGAAGCATTGTGTACGGTCGTATCCGATCGGACCGCTCACTTTGCCAGCAATTTGGGTGTCGTAGAACTGTGCATCGCCCTGCACCTAGTCTACGACTTTTCACAAGACCGGCTGATCTGGGATACCGGTCACCAGGTGTATCCACACAAATTGATCACCGGCCGCTATCACGAATTCCCCACCATGCGCCGCAAGGGGGGATTGATGGGATTTCCCAATCCCCACGAAAGCCCCTACGACCTGTTCATGACCGGGCATGCCGGCAGCAGCGTTTCCACCGTTTTGGGCCTGAAAACCGGCGATGATTTGCTGGGGCATGACGAGCGGAAAGCAGTCGCGGTGATTGGCGACGGGGCTCTCCCCTCAGGCATCGTGTTCGAAGCGATGAACAATGCCGCCGAACTCAAAAAAGATATGCTGGTGATCCTCAATGACAACGAAATGGGCATCTGCCCCCGCGTGGGAGGATTGGGCAAAACACTGGACAAAGCGCGTACTACGCCGCTGTATGGTGAATTCAAAAAAGATGTTTCCTGGATACTGAACCAAATCCCCTTAGTTGGTGGTTCGGTTGAAAAAGCACTGGTGCAAACCAGGGACGCGATCAAGGCGTCGCTCCATGGCGGCATGCTGTTTGAGGAGATGGGCTTCCGGTACATCGGACCGATCGACGGGCACGATTTGGCGACCTTGCGGGAATACCTGGAGATGGTCAAACACCTCAAAGGTCCCGTGCTGTTGCATATCTTCACGGAGAAAGGGCACGGGTTCAAACCGGCTGCCGAAGACCCCGTGATGTTTCACACGCCGCCCCCCTTCGAACGCAACGGCGACGATAGCGTGGTCTCGGTCAAAAAGAGCAGCAGCCGCGCTTATACCAATGTGGCCAGCGAAGCCATTCACGCCGCCATGCGTCGCGACAAACGCGTCTCGGTGTTGACGGCTGCGATGTGCGAAGGAAACAAACTGGGAAAGGTCCGCTCCGAATTTCCCGACCGATTTTTTGACACGGGCATTTGCGAAGGGCATGCGGTGGCCTTCGCCGCCGGTATGGCCAAAGCTGGAGCCCGGCCGGTTGTTGACATCTACAGCACCTTTTTGCAGCGCAGTTTCGATCAGATTTTCCAGGAAGTCGCCCTGCAAAATCTGCCGGTCACATTTTGTCTTGACCGCGCCGGACTCTGCGGACCCGATGGTCCCACACACCACGGGGTGTTTGATGTGGGATATATGCGTCTCTTCCCCAACATGGTCGTGATGGCGCCCGGCGATGAGAAGGATGTCTCCGCCATGCTCGACTTTGCATTGGATTACGACGGTCCCGTTTCGATTCGCTATCCAAAAACCGGCGCGGACCTTGTGGAACGCCCGTTTGCTCCGATTGAAATTGGACACTCCGAGATTTTGGAATGGGGAGAGGACGGCACGATTGTCGCCTTCGGCGCAACTTTAGCCGCGTCGATTCAAGCAGCGGCACGACTGCGGAAAGAAGGACTCGAAATTGGCGTGGTGAATGCACGCTTTGTGAAACCACTCGATACCGCAACGATCCTTCGCGCCATCGATGAGACGGGCTTTGTGCTGACTGTCGAAGAAGGCGTGCTTGCGGGCGGGTTTGGGTCGGCTGTGCTGGAAGCGGCCAATGCCGAGGGACGCCGCACCGATCACATTCATCGCCTGGGAATTTCCGATCAATTTGTAGAGCACGGAGATCGAGGCGAGCTGTTGGCCGATTTGGGGTTGGACGCCGAGGGAATATTCCAAGCCGCGCTCCAGCAGGTCGAACGCGCCGGTGTCGCCAAGGACTGGGGAAACAGACTAGAGCACCCCGCCTGATCGCTCTTTCCCGCCGAATTTCTTGTGCGTAGCCCTTTTGCCTGTGACCGGTTCATTCCCATCGGTTTATCAACCGGTCACAGAGCGACCGACAGTTGCTTCGAGTCGATAATTCTCGACTGTCGCATGCGGCCGATTGATCTGTTTCAGAACACAGATCGTCAAATCTTGCCTGATCTTCCGCGATTGCCTACAATCGAAGTGATGTCGAGGTGTGCCGCCAATCCATTTAAGGCGCGTCCATTTTCGATGATAACAACTTACCCAGGCCACTCGGCGTGGGGAGTGCTCTTGCCATCCGTTTCGGAGGTCCGGTGAATGCGTTGTCAGTCAATAATCGTCGCTTGGGTATTGGTTTTGAGCACCATGGCACTTGGCGGCCCGATCTATGCGGATGAGCCCGCTCAGGAAGCGGAAACTGCTAAAGAGATCAAAGACAAAGACTATGAGATGTTCAAATTGTTTGTCGACAGTTTTGAACAGATCGATCGAAATTACGTCAAAGAGGTCGACCGTCGCGAGTTGATGGAAGCGGCCATTCAGGGCATGCTCCGCAAGCTCGACCCGTATTCGAATTACATCAGCCCGGAAAACCTGCGGGCGTTTAGCGATTCGGTCGAACAACAATTTGGCGGAATCGGTATTCAGGTCACGCTCGACCCGACGACGCATCGTTTGACCGTTGCCGCCCCGTTGCCCGGTGCCCCGGCGCAAAAAGCGGGTGTCAGACCGGGAGACATCATCACAGACATCGAAACCGAATCGACTGAAAACTTTGATATTGAGGACGCCGTCAAACTCCTCCGCGGCCAGCCGGGTGAACCGGTTAAAATCAAAGTTCTGCATCGCGGCGAAACCGAACCGGTGGAAGTCACCATCGTCCGCGACATCATCCGCGTCGCCACCGTGCGGGGTATGAGTTACAAAGAGGACGGTAGCTGGAGCTATTTTGTCGATGAAGAACACAAGATCGCCTATTTGCACCTGACGACCTTCAGCCGCAATTCCTATGAGGAACTCAAAGAGGCGATGGAGACCTTGTCCGAGGCTGGCATCAAAGGATTGATCTTGGATCTGCGTTTCAATCCCGGCGGGTTGCTTTCCGTGGCAACGGAAATCTCCGACATGTTTGTCGAAGAAGGAAAGATCGTCAGCACCAAAGGCCGCAACACGCAGGAGCAGGTCTTTTCAGCAAAAAAACCGGGGACGTACAGCGATTTCCCCATGGTCATTTTGGTGAATCGCTACAGCGCTTCGGCGAGCGAAATTGTCTCCGCCTGTCTTCAAGACCACAAACGAGCGCTGATTATCGGCGAGCGGACTTGGGGCAAAGGGAGCGTGCAAAACGTCATCAATCTCGACTATGACGATAGTGCGTTGAAACTGACAACGGCCAGTTACCATCGTCCCAGCGGCAAAAACATCCATCGTTTCCCCGGTGCCAAGGAAGAAGATGAATGGGGTGTGATGCCGGATGAGGACTATAAGATTCGCCTGGGAGACCGGGAAATCAGCAATCTACATAGCCATCTCGCCGAACGCGAACTGTTCAAACCAAGCGGTGGCGAAGGCAAAGAAGAGGAGCCGGAAGAAACATTCGCCGACCGGCAACTCGAGGCGGCAGTCGCCTATTTAGCAGCCAAGATCGATGGTGTTGAACCGCCGAAACCGACGAAGCCTGCTAAAGAAGAGGGTGACAACGACGAAGTCGCCAAAAAGGACGATACGAAGGTGCAACAAATCGAAGACCACGCTTGAGATAGATCCAAAACCGGCACCGGAGTCGAAGCCGGAATCGGAGCCCAAACCGGAATAGCCGGGTGAATCTTCACCAGCGACCTTCCCAGCATGTTTCTCCAGCAACACACGACCGCGGAGGCCCCATCAGGTTCTCCCGGTCGTTTTTTTAGCGCGGATACTTAAGTGCAGTGACCGATAATTTGCCATCCGAGGAATCTCATGCCGCTGAGCGGCGATTGATTTTGGCCATCGAGTCTTCGTGTGACGAGACGGCTGCTTCGGTCATCGATAGCGACCTGAATATCCTGGCCAATGTCGTTGCCTCCCAAACGGATCTGCATCAGCGCTTCGGCGGTGTGGTTCCGGAAATCGCATCGCGGGCGCATGTCGAAAACATACTGCCTGTGATCGACGAGTCTTTGCGGCAAGCCAACGCCACGCTAAAGGACCTCTCTGCGATTGCCGCCGTGACACACCCCGGGCTGGTCGGCTCGCTGTTGATTGGATTAACCGCGGCAAAAACATTGGCTGCGGTCTTGGATATTCCGTTGGTGGCGGTTGACCATCTCCAGGCGCATATCTTTGCCTGCCGTCTGGCCGCCGGCCGTGATGTGTTTCCCGCCGTCGGATTGGTCGTCAGCGGCGGGCATACGAATTTGTATGACTGCCAAGCGCCGTTGGAAATGGAATTGTTAGGCTCCACCATCGACGACGCCGCCGGTGAAGCCTTTGACAAAGTGGCGGCCATGCTGGGGCTGGACTATCCCGGTGGGCCCTCGATCGAACGGGCCGCACGCGACGGTAATCCAGCGGCCTATGATTTCCCGCGTTCGTTCATCAAACAAGATCGACTGGAATTCAGTTTCAGCGGGTTGAAGACAGCTGTGTTGTATCGCGCCGCGGGACAACAAGCAAAAACCGTCGATCCCGCATCACTATCTCGACAACAAATCGCCGATGTCGCCGCAAGCTTTCAAGAGGCGGTTGTCGATGTCCTGGCGGCAAAATGCGGGCAAGCCTTACAGCAACTGGGCTATCGCTCGCTCTGCGTGGGAGGCGGCGTCGCAGCCAACGGCCGACTGCGGGAAAAACTGACTGACGTCGCGTCACAATACGGCGCGGAATTGATTATTCCGCCCATGGAATTGTGTACCGACAATGCGGCGATGGCGGCGATTGCATGGGAATTGCTTGCCCGCGGCGAAACGGTCGGCTTGGATGTGGGTGTACAACCTGGTCTGGTTCGCAAGAAGTAGCCGGACCGCATCCTTATCGCCCCTGCGATCCCGATCCATCAATTGCCGCCACCGGTGTTGAGGAAACTAAAGGTGAACACATCGGTGACCTGTGAAAATGTGGGCGCGAGTCGCATGCGAACATAGCGACGGTCCGCGGAAATGACGGCCGATGCTGACAGCGAGGAGCCTTCAGGAATGATCGAGATCACCGGTTGATACCCGACGCCTGCGCGGCGGGGACTGGGTTGTGTTAGACGGCGAGCCTTTAAAAACTCGTCGCGGGCTTGCCGGCTTTGCGCCGACGTTTGCACAATAGTACTGCGATTGCGGACGGGAACCGGTGGGTGTGCCATATTAGGCACCGCAGAGACGGTTACTGGTTGTGTCCGACGTCCCTGCTTGAGTTGCACGCGCACCACCGTCTCCTCATCGGTCAGAGCAATCACCTGTGTCTTCGTCGTTTCCGAGTCGGTCCCCTTATACTGCGTCACAGTGAGCAAGGCGCGTTTGGCAACCACCCGGCCCCAGACATGTTGGATCTTGATGCGATAGGTGCCGGTGAGCGCCTGTGGATAAATAATCTCTTCGTAGGTCTCCTTTTGGCGCGGTCCCATGCCGTCGTGCAGCAGAACGCCGCCTGCCGGAGACTGTGGGTGTTGCAACGAACAGAGCGTGCCATTGGGTTCCTCAATGATGAGATCCAAGTCCGCTTCCCCCTGCCAACGGAGAATGATCTCCATATCGTGGGTTTTAGCGGCTGCCAATTTCTTAGCAACGGCTTTCGCCTCGGCGGTTTTTCCGGCCCGATTCAACTCTTGCTCCAAATCGAGCAACGCATTTTCTGCTTGGCGATGCAGCGGCTGGTGATCGGTGGTCCAAACGTGTGACAAAATGCCCAACGCGGCCCATTGCACAGCATCGTTATCGTTAAGTTTTTTGGCCAATCGCAATCCCAGGGCGTAGGGTTCAGGACGCGCGGGATTTAGCGAGGATGCTTGCCGATACAAGTGCAACGCGCGGGGCAATTGTTGAAACCGCACGAGATACGCGGCGGAAAGCATCATGCTGGATAGATCGACGGTGCGAAAATCGGATCGTGATAGCATGGCGCGTTCGATATCGTCGGTCGAACGTTCCGCGAGTTGCATCTCCAAGGGGAGCACTTCATACATCCAGGTGCGGCCCTGTCCGTGCCGAATGGCGGCCTCTAAAAATGCGATTGCTCCGTCATGGTCCTTCAATTCAAAAATCGATTTAAAGGGTGCGTGAAACTCGATCGGTTGCGGTTTGTGTGTAGCAAAAAACTTGTCCCAAACCTCAACCGCATTGCCTTGGACAGGAATTGCCGGAAAGGGAATTGGCTTAAAATCTGCGGGATGTGGAGCCAAACTGGGGTCGGTTAATGCCGAAGCGGAGCCGGGATCTGCATCCCGACTCCGCTTCTTTTTTGACAAGTTAGGTTGTTTGGCGGAACTCTCCGTAGAGGCTTTGGAGCCTTTAACGGCGTCTTTGCCTTTCTGACGGCCCTTTACGGTTTTTTTTTCTGGGCATCAACGGCTTTGTTGTCAAATTCGGCCGGTACGTCTTCCGCAGGGACATTGAATTGTCCACCGCCGAAGCCACCACCGCCGCCACCGAATCCGCCGCCACCGCCACCGAATCCACCGCCGCCGCCGCCGAATCCACCACCGCCACCGCCAAAGCCGCCACCACCGCCTTGCGGGGTTTGAATCGGAATCACCAAGTCGCCGACCGGATAGACGCGAATCTGGAGGATTTCCTCAGCGACCCGTTTGGTGGTGATCTTCATGACTTCGTCTTGGACGACATACGTCAACTGCAACGGTTCCAGCATCAACTTCAACGCGTTGCGAAGTGAGATCCCGGCGAGTGTCAGGTTGATGGGCGAATCGGGCGAAATGCCTTCATCGTTGAGGGCCACGTCATCGACCACGATTTGAATATTGTGCAAGTCTTTCAGGTACAGGACCACATCCGTCAACGGTTGGTCTTGGAAGTCGACTTCTGTGTTCTCATCCAATGCTTCGTAGATGCGATCTTCGATCGGGCTGAATTTCTTCAAGTCGACCGACGCCCATTTCTTACGGTTGATTGTCAGAGCTTCCCAAACTTCGGCCGGCGGATAAACGATCGGCGGCTCATCCGGGAACGGGACGTGCGACAGTTCCACCTGATACAGCGTTTCCAAGAAACGGTCGTACCGCAGGTACTGCAATCGCAGTGCCTTGTCGAGTTGTCCGGCAGCTTCAGCAACGAACACAGCTTGCGCGGTCACACCGGTGTATGGTTGCAATTCCCAGGCAGCCCGCGCGACAGCTTCAGCCTTTTCAAAGGCGTCGCGGTCGCCGCGATACCCTTCGTAGATCAACACGCTGACTTGGTCGATCAACTGCTTCAAGGTGTCTTCGTCTTCGGCAAGCTGATCAAGCAGCCGCCGTTGTGCTTCGATTTGTGATTGACGCTGTAGGTCTTGACGTTGCGCCAATTCCCGCTGATCTTTCAGTGTGGAAAGCTGTTGAATAGCTGTCCGCAACCGGGCCCGCAGTGATTCGCGAGCATTGATGTCCACATCAGTGGAAGCGCTCACCGATCGCAACGTGCCTTTGAGTAACGAGATTGCCGCACCGGGATCAGTCATTCGGGCATCGTTGGCATGTTCCAAGTCGGCATTGACCTGGCTTTTGAGCCGCTCTGTGCGGACATCACGCAGTTTTTCTTGTTCGGCCAGCAGGTCGACTTCACCTTGATTTTTTTCACCTGCTGCCGGAAGCGGCGGAGCTGCGTCGTTTTGTTGCGCCACCTTCAACACGCGATGCCCTTTTTGAGCATTCGTTACCGTGGAAAAGATGACTTGTGCTTTCACATTCGCGGGGTCTAATCGTTTGATTTCACCAGCGAAGAGATCTGCTTGTTTCATTTGTCCGGTCGCGACAGCATGCTCACCAAGGTCGACCAAATTGGCAATGTGGTTTTCATGAGCTTCGCGGCTGACATTCAGCAAGTTGGTGCCTGCCAACGGAACCGACAGGCCGTCATCGCGATTTGCCTGCGACCACAACGCTGCCAGAAACGTGTTGCCCGGTTGCTGGTCGATGTTGCCGACGGTCCAACGCTTTTGTTGATCGCCGATGGTGACCATGATTTCCGGTTTTTGAGCGATGTCCCCTTTGCCGATCAAAATCGTTTCGCGATCGCTACGCAGCGGCGGCAAAACGGCCGGATAGACGCGAGCACCGACCGGGGTCATGCTGTAGTTCGTGGGATAGTAAATCGGAGCATTCGCGGCGGCAACCAGGGATTCGCCGACTTGTTGCGGGTAGAGTTTGGACTCGACTTTCTTGGCATCATCAATCACCACGACACCGCCTGTGTGCTGGGCGATGACACCCAACAAACGCAGGTCGGTCTGCGGTCCGATTGCGAAGCTATGCATGGCGATACGTTGTTCACGCATATCACCAAGCATGCTTCGCATGACTTCGGTGCCGATCAAGTCGGCAATACTGAGTCCGTCACCGATGTACGTGATCGAGGCGGGACGGTCGCCGCTGACGGCTTCCATCGCGGTCCGCACGGCCAATCCCATGTCGGTGGCTCCCAGCGGAGTCCGCATGGACAAGCGATTCACAGCGCTGTCCATTTTCGCTCCCGTAGCGGGAATGAATTCTTGAGTGTAACGTTTGGTTTTGACATCTACCGCAAACAGGCAGACGCGATCATCGGCCGACATCGCTTGCAGCATGGCGGACAGAACCGCCAATCCGCGATCGCGATAAGCGCCGTTTTGACTCGCTGAGGTATCAAACAGGATGACGTGATCGCGCGGCTGAGCCGGCGTCTGCTGAGCATCAACCTGCAATCCGAGAGCGAAATACGATTCGCCATCCGGAGCCGTATAAGCCGTCATGCTGGCCTGGTGGTCGGCCCGCAGATTGTCTGCTGCTGTTGCTTGCGAAAGGGAATAACTGCAAACGCAGACCAATGCGAACGCCGGCGCGAACCGAACGCTACTTCTCAACGTGGAGATCATTTTGCGACTCCGAGAACTCTGACACTGATACCTGGAACTGCCGCGAGGCGTGATTCCTGTAAATTGATTTCATCAAATGACGTGCGACGCTGAAGCTGCCAGCGGATACCTCCGCTCACATTTCCGACGCCAAATCCCTCTCCCGGAGACATCGAATCGATTCACCCACGATGAACGACTCACCCGAAAGGAGATTACCTATTCTATAACGGGCAACCCGTCTTGCCCAAGAAAAAAACCATAGAAATTCCCCAGTTTAACATAATTCCCGATTGTTACAAGCTTCTGCTCTCTGTGTCGTGTCGCAATCTCGCTGAGATTTTCGCTCACCGTACTGCTGGTCATCGCGTCAGTATTAACAACGCTACACCCACGAAGAGATTTACTGCCATTGTCGGAAAAGTGTGAAAAAGTGGAAATTCTACGAGTCGGACGGCCCAAATTCGATGTCCCGGAGTGCACGCCATCCCATCAGCGCGTACACTTCGGCACGCTGGCAATGCGATCCCTCGTAACTAAACATCGGTGCAAGCAGGCCGTTGGTTATCGCAAAACTCCCCTCTGGAGATGAAAACCAGCGTTCCCAACCTCCGTCGCCCCGCTAGGACGGGCCATCCGTACTTGGCGGACAAACGGGAGAGTTTACCGGTGTTTTGCAATCCGGCGCAGCAGGCCGGACGATTCCTAGAATTGGCACAACCGGACCGCGGCGACGAGGTCGATGCTCCGTGCGGCCGAACGAGGGATTCGAAACGTCGAACCGACTACTCCTCTGACGCTGCCGGTGGGTCGGACTTCTCGTCCACTTCAACCACAGAGGCCAACACCCCGCGTGTGCCGTGTGTTCGTTCTTGGTGAATCCAATAGACAGCGGCGACGATGGCGGTGATGCCGCAAACTCCGGCCAAAAAGCCAAAAGCGGCCGACCAGCCGTATTCTTCGGCGATTTTGCCGATACCCCACCCCGAAACGATCGCGCCGAGATAACCGGCACTATCGAGCAGTCCGGCGGTCGTCGAACTTCCTTGTTTGCCCCCGAGGTCCATGGCGATGACCCCCGACAAGAACGAATAGGGTGCGATCAAGAAAAACGAAACGGACGATAACAGCACCAGTGCGACGTAATATTTGTTTTCCATATCCACAAACGCCAACACACACAGAGCGACCGTTAACAAAACGATCGAAGGGAAAATCACGCGCCCATGCCGTCCGTCGAAACGATCCGACAAGGCCCCCGCACTCAGAGCCGACGCGGCGCCCACTAGCGGAAATACCATACTACCGATCGCCGCTCCGCTATTGCTTGCGCCGGTGACTTCCGCAAGAAAGGTCGGCGACCAGAAATTGAAGGTTTCGCGAATCAACGTCAGCCCAAAATTGAGCGTTGCGCAGATCCAAAAGACCGGACTAGCCAGCAGCGGCCCGATCAATTTCAGAAAGCTGGGAGGCACCGGGACATTGCCGGTCTCTCCATAGACGTTGGCTGCGTTGGCATTGGGTTCTTGCAATCCGACTTCTTGCGGGCTGCCCTTGAGCGTGAACAATGACACGACCGCGATCACCCCGACCGTCCCCGCCGCAATAAAAAACAGCCCCCGCCAGCCAAAGCCGGCTTCGAGAAACAGTCCCAAATACCCCCGCGCAAAGGCATCCCCTAACAGATAACTCATGGAGAGCACGCCCATGATCGTGGCATACCGCCGCAGCGGAAACCAGCGCGAGGAGACCTTCACCAATGAGACCCAGCCGCCGGACTGCACATACCGGTTGATCGCCCAAATCACAGTGAAGGCAGCCAACCCGGCCGACAGTCCAAAGGCGACGGTACACAGCACCGAGGCGACCATCCCGCCGATGAACAACAAACGTCCACCAACAAAGTCGGCCAACAGTCCGTTGGTGATCTTTCCCAAGGCATAGAACAGGACACCGGCCGAAGCCACGCTGCCAATCGCCTCTTTGTCGATGCCCACATCCTTGAATTCTGTCAAAATCAACGGTGTCGCCACTGAAAAATTTGACCGGCAGATATAATATCCTGCATACCCCGTGAACAGCGTGGCCATTGTGATGTACTGCCAGCGGTTCAGTTTCGTATCATCCATGTGGCAACTTTAACAATCAATGAACGGGGAAAGGAATCTGTAAATCGCCCGCGCAGCGAGGCAAAGTGGCACTACTGTCGCAGTCACTCGGCGGTAATGCAAGCGGACCCAGCGGGCAATCTGAGCAACTGTGAAGAATGTGTTAAGGAGAGTGTCATGAGAGAGGTCATTCCAGGCTGGCTGTGGATCGCTAACTCCCGAGCCGCCAATGATATCAGCAGCGTGTTGAGCGTGGGAGTGAAAGCGGTTATTGATTTGGCGATCGAAGAACCGGTGATTGTTTATCCGCGCGACATCATCTATTGCCGTTTGCCGCTGATTGATGGGGAAGGCAATTCGCCGAAACTGATCAATATGGCCATCGACTTGGCAGCGACATGCCTCACTGATCGCATCCGCTTGCTTATTCGATGCAGCGCGGGAATGAGCCGGTCTCCTGTGATAGCGGCAGCGGCAATATCGCGCGCTCGACAAATTCCCCTGGAGGAGGCTTTAGCTGAAGTCGCCCAAGGAGCGCCGCACGATATTTCCCCCGGCATTTGGATGGAGGTCGAACAGGCGCTCCAACTCCGTACATCCCTCAAATGACCATATCGCGCAGTCTTGGCCATCCCGGGGGCTTGTGCTATCGTCTGGTAGCGCGAAACGGATTTTTCACCTTATTATGGCAATGGTGGCCCATGGCGGATGGATTTCTTGGTTACCCGACTTCGTTGATGTTGGATTTTGTCGTTTGCGCGCTGGTCTTGATCGTGCCGCTACTGCTGTTCAGCATTTATCTGGTCAAAATCAAACACAACTACCTGCTGCATCGCAATATGCAGATACTGTTGGGTGTGACGCTACTCGTAGCGGTCGCCGCCTTTGAAATCGATATGCGGTTGCAAGGGGGAATCGAGGAGATCCTCAAGAAACGCGCCAGTCCACTCACGGCAACGCAGCTCAGTTTCTTCTGGAAGGTGATGTACGTGCATCTGTTTTTTGCCATCACCACCGTTCCCTTATGGGCCACCACGCTGATCCTGGCCTGGAAGCGATTCCCTTCCCCGCCAATCCCCTCGGAACACAGCGGCCTACACAAACCGCTGGCATGGCTGTCGACCATCGACATCACGATGACCTCGGTCACGGGTCTGGCGGTTTATTACTATGGTTTCATGGTGTGACAAGAATAGGAGATTACTGCTCGCCTAACCCAGCATCCAAATTCGAGTCAAATGGCAGATCGTCAAGATTATCGACGTATTCCAAGGGATCAAACGGCAAATTCTTCAATGAAGCCGGGGGCCGCGAGAGAGCCTTGACTTCTGGGGGCGCGTTCTCAATACCGGTGAAAGGAACACCGTGCTTCTCGGTCTGATCCGGGTAACGCTTTTTCCATAAATTGTGCCGTACCCGCATGCGGTTAAATGGGCTCTTGAGATGGATGAGATTGACAAGCATGGGCGACTTTTCACGCGGATCCGAAGGTAAGAAAAAGAATCCTGCGGCAATACCACTTGCCTCACCGACCGGATCGGACGAAATCCAATGCCGTTTGTAGTTTCCCTTGACTGTCGCACCGAGCTTGGGACCGGCGTAAATGAAGACATAATCCCGTCGGCTGTGCGTGTCGCCGTTCAGTAAGAGCGCCGTTTGATCAATACCATCAACAATGCGATCGGTTGCGACGTGCTCTGTGGCGCCCCCCAGGCGAGCAAAAGTCGTGAATAGGTCTGTCTCATGCAGGATGTCACCTGCCAGACCTGGCTGGATCGTGCCGGGCCACCAAGCTTGAGCAGGAACCCGCACTCCCCCTTCCAGAAAGTCTCCCTTGCCGCCGCGAAAAATCGTCTCAGCAAAACCACAACCGGGTGGCGGATTATGCGCCATCGGTCCGTTGTCGGCCATCGCGACAACTAGAGTGTTTTCAGCAATGCCCAGTTCATTCAGTTTGGCTAGCAACTTTCCAATGAAGGGATCGATGTTGCCCTCTAGACCATCCTGCAACACGCTCCTCGCCACAGAAACCTTATCAGGTTGCGGCAAAAAGGACGCCATATTGGGCCAGTTGGCGACATAAAACGGCTGGCCTTTCTTCGCATTGCGTTCGATGAATTCGAGCGTCCGTCGTTGCGCTTCTGGATCAATCTTCATATAATTGTCGTGACTATTGTCGCCCCACTGCCGGGTCGCTCCGCCCTTGGTGCCTTCGGCAATTTGCACCCAGCCTTTGGTGACGAACGTGTCGTCCAATTTGTAGGGGTCGTCCGGCAACATGTCCTCAATCAACCCGATCGTCGCATTGCCGGCTTCGCCCTTGCGAGTCCACAACGACAAGATCTGGTTGTAACAAGTGAAAAACGCCTCATCGAATCCTTGGTTGTGCGGATAGCTTTCCTCAATGTCGCCCAAGTGCCATTTTCCATGAAAGGCAGTGGCGTAGCCCGCTTGGGAGAGGACTTCCGCAATCGTAACTTCTTCACCGCGCAGCCCGTGCATTTCGCGAAGCATGCCGATGTTGTACATCGCGTTGCGGACCGGATGTCGACCCGTCATGCAAGCAGCCCGGCTGGGCGTGCAACCGACTTCAGTGTACATCCTCGTGAACATCAGCCCTTGACGGGCCATTTCGTTCAGATTGGGCGTTTTCAACCCTCGAACCATTTGAATTGCGGGAATACCCACGTCGCCGTAGGCGGTGTCGTCCCACATGACGTGAACGATGTTCGGCGGCCGGCCATGTTTTTTACGTAATTCCGCCAAACGAGCATCCAGGCCCTCATCCTCGGCCGCCCATTTGCGACCGTTTTGCGCCTCTAATACGTAATACTCCGCGTCATGAACGATGTTATCTTGGGCATAGACAACAGCCGTCCCTAGCCCTAAGCACTGAATTAGTACCGCAAATACTGCTATCCGGAACATCTAACGCCTCCTCCAAAATATCAACAAAAAACAAGTATTGTACCGTTCGATTGCGAGATCATGTTATATTGTGGCAACGAGCGCCGACATCAAAAAACCGCAACGCGATCAATTCACGGCAGTTTCAATAGGGCGATTATGGTCGAACCGCAGCAGTTTTTCATTCACCGAATATTCGATGACTTTGACGAGTTGACGGAGGAGGCTCGACATTGGGATCTCGACTTTCGCCAACTTGAAAACGGCAATTTCCGCGGCCGATTGTTGCAATTCTCAACGAACCGAACAGTTCTCGCACACGCACGATTCAATCGAACCCTGCTACAGCAAGGCACTCCTCCAGCAGGGATGCGCACCTTTTGCCATCCCATCGCGTCGGCATCGATGTTTCCAATGGCGAAGACACACGATCTCGGATAATGATGTGTTGATTTTCCCCGCTGGCGGAGAACTTCATAGCATTTCGCGCGCCGACTTTGAAATCTTTACCTACTCCTTTACAGAGGAACAACTGGAACAGATTTGCAGAGAACTCGAAATCCCGGAATTTCTTGAATCACTGAACGGTGCCGAAGTCGTGACCTGTCCTCCTGTGCAGATTGCCCACGTGCGTGCCAAATTGTCGAGACTCTGCAATTTTGTCGAAGCGTATCCGGATCGTCTGAGTTGCTCTTTTGTGAAGTATGAGATGGAGCACGAATTGCTGGGCGATCTCGTCAAGTTGATCGCGGCTTCGCGTTCGTCATCGAAATGCAATGCACCGGGTCGACGGAAACGTGCAATCAAACAGGTGGAAGACTATGTTTTTCAGCACAGCAACCAACCTGTCATGGTTCAAGAGTTGTGCCAAGCAGCCAAAGTCAGCGAGCGGACGTTGGAATATGCATTTCGTGAGCAATACGGCATGACCCCAAAGGCGTTCGTCAAAGCAATACGGCTCAACGGTGTCCGGCGGGAATTGCGGTCGCAAATTAATAAACTCAAGAAGATCAACGAGATCGCCGGCCAATGGGGATTCTGGCACATGGGCCAATTCGCAGCCGACTACCGCCGATTGTTCTCTGAACTCCCTTCAGCAACACTCCGGCGCCGACCTAGCGGAGGGTGAAGACGAAGGTTTCGCCGGCAATTGAATTCGCGTAGGCTGGTGTGGCAGATTTTATAATGCCTCCGCCACATATCAGGAACACCGCATGCCTGCAGCCGCTGCCGTCAATCTCGCTATTGTCGTTGCCTACCTCTTTGCGATGCTCGGGGTCGGTATGTGGTTGACGCGGTATGTGCGTAGCGAGGACGACTATTTCATTGCTGGGCGGTCGCTGAATCGTTGGGCGATTTGTGGGTCGGTGATGGCGACCAATGTGGCCGCTGTCTATCTCGTCGGACCGGCAGGGCGGGCTTATTCCGGCGGAGCGGCACTGCTGCTGATGGCTTGGACTGGCAATATGCTGGCGGCGATTAGTGCGGTTACGTTCTTGCCGCGATTTCGCCGGTTGGGAATCACCACGCTTTCGGAATTGCTCCAGCGGCGTTATGGCTCTGGAATTGCGATGGCGATTTCGTGCATGTGGATGTTGTTTTATGCCCTGTTCAGCGGCGTGACGATGCTGACCTGCGCCACGGTACTGACGGGTGCATTCGGAGGCGGCGAACATTTTGAAACAGTGCTGATCGGCGTTGCTGCTGTGGTGATCATGTATTGTTTGTTCAGTGGGTTATTGGCGGTTGTCTACACCGATTTGTTGCAGGCTTTTTTGATCATCCTGGGAGCGGTGATCTTATTGCCTTTGGGACTCAAGGCGGGCGGCGGGATTGAGGTGCTGTTTGATCCGGCGAAGATTGCCCCCGAAAAATGGTTGATGTGGCGGCCCGCCGGACAGCCGGACGATTACCTCACGATGTTGATGTTGCTCGTGCTGGGCTTGCCATATTGGTTTACGTCGCAATACATGCTGCAGCGGAGCTTTGCCGGACGGAACGTCGAAGAGGCGAGCAAGGGGCTGCTGTGGGCGGCGCTCCTCACCGGGCCGTTGACGCTGTGTTACATCGTGCCGGTGATGGTGGCGGGGGTGAATCCGGAACTGCAACCGCCGACCGGTTCGGCCGACTCGGTTTTGCCGATGCTGGTGCAGAAATTGATGCCGATCGGGCTGGGCGGGATCTTTTTGGCGGCGCTTGTGGCGGCTTCGAACTCGACCGCTTCGAGCTACCTCAACAGTCTGGCAACATTGTTCGAACGTGACCTGTACCGCCCCGCTAATCCGGATCGCTCGACGAAACACTATTTGCTTGTCGGCCGGGTCGTGACGATGTTGGCCGGTGGGATGGGGTTGGTCTATGCTGTGATGTGTCACCGCTCGGAAATGAATCTTCTGGACTCCGCCTGGATGATCGGCAGCATTTTTCAACCGGCCATTTTCGTGGTCATCGCCGGCGCGCTCTTTTTCCGTCGCGGCACAACGGCCGGAGCCTGGGCCTGTTTGGTGATCGGCATCGGCTATGCCGCTGTCGGAGCGTTTGGTGGCTGGGCGGCGATTGGGGATTCGCTGCAGCTGAGTCATTGGCCCATCTTCGCCTGGGACCACACCAAGGCGCCGACCCGCGCGCTGGTCGGCATGCCGTTGAGCGGCGCCGTGTTGATTGTGGTTAGCTTGTGCACCGCCAAATGGGCCTCCGATGAAAATCGGGCAGCGGAGCATGCTGTTTGGCTGAATCGCATGCGGTTTGCCCCCGGCGATTGGACGCCAAAGCGGCGTGCGGGGTTTGGTATCGCAGGGTTTTGCTTGGTCGGCATGATCGTGGCGGCCATTTTTGATCGCAACCTACCGAAGCCATGGAACGTGCCCATTTTTCTGGGCCTGCTCAGCGGATTTGTCGCGGGCGTGTTATTGGCAGCGGGCCGATTTTTGCCGGCCGAGGAAACCGAGATGCACACCCGCGCCGCGATCGAAGATTCCCGCTTCGCCCGTTACCTCGCCACCGGCTGGACCTGGGCAGCGGTGTATGCGGTGGCGATGGTGCTTGTCGTGGCTTTGTACGTGTTATTGTTGGGTGCGTCGCGACGCACCTTTCGATGTAGTACAAACGATTTCCATTACGATAAGGACTCACGCAAAAGGCTATTGCGGATTTCTGCGGTAAGCAAATTGCTATTGCGACATGCCGCGGCCCCCAGAGGTAAGTGACGAGCCCTTACCTTTTCCGGTATCGTTCCCGACCAAACGACCTTTGCGATGTCGATTTGTTAAGGAGTCTGCTCTCGTCCTACCTAGAAAAGGTGCGTCGCGACGCACCCTACGGGCGTGGGGTGACATCGGAAATGCGGCTTGCTTTCCCGATGTTGCTTACTCATTTGAAACTGCGTTTAATAACGTTCGCATCTTTTTCATTCACCAGGAGCCAAAACGATGACTGCCACCGGACAAGTCGCCGCGTTTACGGGGGTGCGCAAGCCGTTTGCGTTGCGGGAATACCCGGTCCCTGCACCGGCGGCTGGGGCGGTGCTTGTTAAGGTGCGGATGGCGAATGTCTGTGGCAGCGACCTGCATATTTGGCGGGGGGAATACGATGTCTCTCGCGGGCATGCGGAACCGTTTTGCCTTTCCATTGGGCATGAAATGACCGGAGAGGTCGCTGAGTTGGGCGAGGGGGTGACGCATGACTCGGCGGGGCAACCGCTCGCGGTCGGGGATCGTATTGTCTATCAGTACTTCTGTCCCTGTGGCCGTTGTCGCAGTTGTTTGCGGCGCAGCACGCCCCGTTGCTCCGAAGCGCTGCGGTATCGCTACCCGCCGGATGAATACCCGCACTTCAATGCCGCCTATGGGCAATACTATTACCTGAATCCCGGTCAAGCAGTTTTTAAAGTCCCAGAGAATGTGTCGGACGATTTGGCTGGTCCGGCGAACTGCGCGCTGGCGCAAGTCATTGAGGCCTTTCGCCGCGGCCGTGTTGGTTTGGGCGATCATGTTGTGATTCAAGGCGCGGGGGGATTGGGCATCAACGCCGTGGCTGTCGCTCGGGAAATGGGCGTCGCGCAGATTATTGTCATTGACGGCATCGAATCTCGGTTGGAACTCGCCCGCGCGTTTGGTGCGGACGAAACCTTATTGCTCGCCGACTATCCACACCCCGATGACCGTGTGCGTCGCGTTCGGGAATTGACCGACGGGTGGGGAGCGGATGCGGTGTTGGAGGTTTCGGGCTTGCCGGCGGTGGTTCCCGAAGGATTGGCCATGCTGGCCCAAGGGGGCACGTATTTAGAGGTCGGCAATATCAATCAAGGCAAGCGGGTCGAAATCGATCCGTCGGTGTTGGTGCATGGCGGCAAGTCGCTGTTGGGCATCATGTGGTATGATCCGGATTGTTTGAAAGCAGCGCTCGACCTGTTGAGCACCAAGGCCGACGTCTATCCGTTTGAGCAGATCCTATCACATCACTATCCACTGAAACATATCGACCAAGCCTTTGCCGACCAGGATAGCGGCAGCGTACAGCGTGCGGCGTTGTTGCCCTGGGCGGTATCAGAGACACTTGATGAGGACTGCGAGCTTTTGCGACCTTAGCGCCTTTGCGTGAGGTTTTCTTTTTTTGATGACAATTTTATCGACTTAGACTGATTGTCCTACCAAGAAAGGTGCGTCGCGGCGCACCCGACAATTGACGATTACGGAACCGAATTGTGAATGAATCGACTGAGACGTTAACGTTGGCGGAATTGCAGGAACTCATCCAACGGATGTATTCCTCGAAGGATGAAGCGCGGGGGGTTGATGGGACCTTTATGTGGCTGATGGAGGAGGTCGGAGAGTTGGCCGCGGCGCTGCGTGAGGGAACTCCGGCCGAAACGGCGGCGGAATTCGCCGATGTGCTGGCCTGGCTGGCGACGATTGCCAATGTGGCCGGCATCGACCTGCAGCGGGCGGTCTTGGAGAAATATGGCCGTGGTTGTCCCGGTTGTGGGGCGATGGTTTGTGCGTGCGACACGGCGGAAAAGCCGTAACGGCAGCATTTTGTGCCCCTTTTTTGCAAAAAAACGCGCCAGGCGCCCCCGGCTGGCCGATTTCGGTCGTAGAACCGTCATCGGGACTTCCGCTTTGGTTTGCCAGATCGCTAGGATGAGACCTATTCGGCGGCGGGCACCCTTGGGAAACGGCTGGGGTCGATTCGGCATTTTGGCCCCCAGCGGTTGGTCGTGTCCGTTTTGTCTGCCAAAACATCTCACTACAATACGAAATTCTGCGAATCAGCGACGCTGCTGAGAAGCGGCATTTCTTGTTTCTCCTACTAACGACGGCATACCAAAATTGCGATTTCCGCCATTTCTAACGTCCCTGACCGCTGCCACCGTTTTTTGTTGCCTGTTGCTGGGCAGCGCGAGCACGCGCGTCGTTTGTGCTGAAGAACCGTCGCAAGCGACGATCGATGATCTCGCAGTCGGCTTTGACGGTTATTACAAAGTGGGTGAGTGGAGTCCGCTGTTTGTCACGGTGACTGCGGCGACGGATTGCTCCGCGCGATTGGTGGTCGGCGTGCCTGACATCGATGCCGATATGACGTTGCTGACAAGCGAAACTGTTCAGCTGGCTGCCGGCAAACCGTTCCGCTTTGAAAGCCGCTTTAAAACAGGGCGTGCCAACGGGGAATTGCGGATCCGCGTCGAAACCGATGCAGGACCGATCGCCTCGAAATTGCTGCGGGTCTCCGACGAATCCCCCCAATTTCGCGAAGGTTTGCTCCCCGCACAACAATTGTGGGTCGCCATCGGCGATCCGGCCGGACTGGAGACACCGTCGGTCGAGGGTGCTCTGGAAAGTGAAATCACAGTGGAAGTCGGCAAACCAGTGATTGCGCATATCTCTGTTGAGAACTTGCCCTCGATCTGGCAGTCGTACACCGCGATCGACGCCCTCATTGTCGCAGCCGCGGCAACAACGCCCGAGGAGAAACCGTTTCCGGCAGAGATCACCGAACCCCAAAGTGCGGCCATGGCGCTGTGGGTTCGCTGCGGGGGATATCTGGTATTTTCGCTCGGTCGAGATGTCGAGGCGTATGACAAAAGTCCGCTCGCCAAATGGATGCCTGTCAAAGTGATCGGCCAGGCCGAAACGCGTCAGCTGGGCGACGTCGAATCGATTGCCGGGCAACGCGACCCGCTGCCACGCTTTGGCGGCGTCAAAACGGCGGTCATCAGCGAAAACGAGGCCGACTTTGACGGCGTGGTTGTCAAACGGGGACGAACCGGACCGACGCTGCTCCGCGTGCCATATGGGTTGGGACGGATCGTCTTCTTCACGATCGATGTCAATCTGAAGCCGATCAAAGGTTGGAAAGCGGCGACCGCGTTGCTGGAAAACCTTGTGAACGGCGAGAACCGCTCCGACCTGCAGTCGCAGCAAACAGCGTCCGGCCAACTCTCCAAACGGGGAATCACCGATCTTTCGTCGCAGTTCTTGGCCACTCTACAAGACTGGGACAATGTGCCGCGGATTTCGGTTTGGACCGTACTGGGGTTGATTGCGCTTTACGGGTTGCTGATCGGTCCGCTTGATTATTGGATTGTGCAAAAACTATTTAAAAAGCCCGAATTGACCTGGGTCACGTTTCCGTTGTTCGTGGCGCTCGCCGGTGGTTTGGCGATCTGGATGAGCACCGCCTCACACAGCAAGTCGGTCCAGGTCAAACAAACCAGCTTTATCGATCTTGATACGTCCACAGATCAATTGCTGGTACGGAGTTGGTTTGGTGTCTACAGCCCTGAGAACAAGCTCTACACGATCGAGGCACAGGCCAAACCGTTTGCCGGCGACAAGACGGCGCCGCGTCAGACTGAGCTGTCGTGGTTGGCCTTGGCAGAGGACGCAGTGGGGGGGCTGAACCGACAAGGCGGAATTCACCTGACCGATCGCACGTATGATTACGGCACCGATGAGGTGACGATGAAAAACGTGCCGATCGGACATTGGTCCGCTAAAAGCTTTCTCGCCCAATGGGATGCGACACGCTCGGGTATGGTGGACAACCAATTGGAGAGTTCCGGAATGGGGCGTATGCGAGGCCGGATTTCACACACGTTTCCTGTGGCGTTGCGGGATTGTGTCCTGGCTTATGGGGGACAGGCTTACCTCATTGATCAATTGGCACCCTACCAGCAATGGCGGCCGAATGCCCCGCAGTCACGGGAAATCCGCTCGTTTCTGACTGGTCTCGTCGCCAAGCAAAAGACACTGAATGACGACCAACCGTCGTTCGATGAATTTTTTGAAGAGCGGACGACTTACAATCCTGATGATCGTGATCTGGAAAACGTGTCGCGTATGCTGACGTTTTATGAGACTGCCGGCGGCGCCTCCTATACCGGTTTGGCCCATGATGTTTCGCCCGAACTGGACTATTCCAAGCATCTACGGCTCGGGCGTGCGGTCTTGCTGGCCCGGATTGATCTCTCACCAACAACGCTCCACGTCGACGGCGTCACCCCGGAGAACACTCAACAGGAGACGTTTGTCCGCATCATACTTCCAGTCAAAAAAACAGATGTTTCGGGCGGACGCCGTACGCTGCCCACGACCGACGTCGCCCCGACTCCCAGACCAAAGCGATAGCGATTGATTTCCGTTTCGACAAGCGGGGCCATTGCCGCTGCCACCAAATTACTGCGAGAAGATTCACGTGATCAAGACCGTCAACCTCACGAAAAAATATGGCGACCTGATCGCCGTCAATCATCTCAACCTGGAACTCGACCAGGGGGACGTCTTTGGGTTCATTGGCCCCAACGGCTCGGGCAAGACGACCACCATGCGGATGATCGCCACATTGCTGAACCCTGATTATGGCGAAGCCTACGTCTGCGGAAAATCGATCTATACCGACCCGGAGGAAATCCGTCGGCTGGTCGGTTTCATGCCGGACTTTTTCGGCGTCTACGACGATATGAAGGTCATTGAGTACCTGGAGTTTTTTGCCGCAGCCTACCGTATTAACGGACCGGGCCGACGGAAGATTTGCGAAGAAAAACTCGAACTGGTCGACATGACCTACAAACGCGATGCGATGGTCAACCAGCTTTCCCGCGGGCAAACCCAGCGCATCGGACTGGCCCGCGTCTTGCTGCACGAACCGGAAGTGTTGTTGCTCGACGAACCGGCCAGTGGTTTGGATCCCCGCGTGCGGATCGAAATCCGCAACCTGCTCAAACGCCTAGGGGAATTGAACAAGACGATTATCGTCTCCAGCCACATTCTGCCCGAATTGGCCGACGTCTGTAACAAAGTCGGCATCATCGAAAAAGGAGAACTGCTGGTCAACGGGTCGGTCACCGATTTGATGAAACAGGTCCGGTCGGCCATCTTGTTGAACATCTGCGTCGCCAAAGACAGCGAGAAAGCCGCGTCGCTCATAGAACAACACAGCGAAGTGGATGAAGTCAATATGCGCGGCAACGTGATCGTGGTCCGCTTACAGCCCGAGGTTCTGGACTACAGTTTTCTGCCGTCGCTATTGATCGAGGCAGGTTATAAACTGACGCTGTTCCGCGAAGAGGAACTGAACCTGGAAACCGCGTTTATGGAACTTACCCGCGGGCTGGTGCAGTAGCCGGATTTTGTGCTTTCGGTGTAACTAATTTACTGGTTCCCAAACTCTGTTTGGGAACCCAGCATCGCGAAGCTCTGCTTCGCATCGAAACGGATTTCCGTGGTCTCGTTGATATCCACGCCGATCACAGCCGAAGCAGAGCTTCGGGAAATTGGTTCCCAAACAGAGTTTGGGAACGAGTCGTCACCAGTTGTTACCAGTCGTCACGTATTGTTGTTGCCCCATCACTCTCCCTGCTGTTCGCTGTATGTCTGAAATCCGTAAAGATCCAATTGTCGACCGCTGGGTGATCGTGGCGACGGAGCGGGCGGCGAAGCCTGTTGAGTTGGTCCAACAGGCGCGGACAGAAGCCCTGCAGACTTGTCCGTTTTGCGAAGGGCATGAAGACGAAACGACGCCGGAGATTTTGGCCTATCGCCAAACGGCCGCAGCCACCGATGGTCGCGGTTGGCACGTGCGGGTGATCCCCAACAAATACCCGGCTGTCACCGCCCGTGGAAACTCTGAAGCGGCGGGGGGCGGTTTTTATCATCAAGTGCGCGGCGTCGGTTCCCACGAGGTGGTCATTGAGTGTCCACAGCACGACACCAACCTCGCTGAACTCCCCACAAATCAGATTTGCGATGTGCTCTCCATTTATCGCGATCGTTTACGCGGCTTAGCCAGCGACGAGCGGCTTGCCTATGCGCTGATCTTTAAGAATTACGGCGCACTGGCCGGGGCCTCGATGGAGCACTGCCATTCGCAAATTCTGGCAACCCCTAACCTGCCGCTGCTGGTGGCGGAAGAATTGGCCGGCAGTGTCCAACACCACAGCCGTAGTGGCATCTGCCCCTATTGCGCGCTATTGGCTGAGGAACTTGAAGTCGGGAGTCGTGTCGTCCTGGAAACCGCACAGTTTGTGGTGATTTGCCCGTTTGCGTCACGGTTTCCGTTTGAGATGTGGATCCTGCCGCGCACGCACGCCAGCCACTTTGAGGAGCAAAACGAAACCGAGTTGACGGAGTTGGCGACGAGTTTGAAGTCCGCGGCTGCGTCGCCTGGGCGCTGTGTTGAATGACCCGGCCTATAACTATTACCTACACACCGCCCCACTCCGCACAGCAGCGATGCCGCACTTTCACTGGCATCTGGAAGTCTTCCCGCGTCTGGCGCAGTTGGCGGGATTCGAACATGGCAGCGGCATGTTCATCAATCCGATCCGCCCCGAACATGCGGCTGAGTTGTTGCGTGCGGCACTGGATTAAGCAATTCACAGTTCCGACCGATCCGGTTGGCAACATAGGCAGTAACGGCAACTACGACGAAATCTTTCGTTTCATCGCAGTTCTCCGGGACACCAGCATCATAATTTTGTGAATTCGCCTCTCCATCCACAGATCACCTAAAGCTTCGGTGTTGACGGGTGTCTCAAAATGGCAAGAATTCGGGTATCTGTCGATTCTGCCCGCGCGCGTCGTTTGATTCGTTGATCTTTGTGCGGAATATAGCGATGTCGCTTGTCGACAGGGTTCGGAACGCCGAGAATACTGCCCAGGTGCATATTGCGAATTGTTCGTGAACCGACGGTTGGGCGTTCCCGGCTCGAAGTCGTACTTGTGCTGATGTCACCCGCGATAGTTTCGCGGAACTCACTGTTTTCATTTGACGTTGCGTGAAATCGGAAATTCACTCATGAGTGGTCCTCTTCGGCTCGTACTCGCCCTACACAATCACCAGCCGATCGGCAATTTCGACGGTGTCTTCGAGGCGGCATTCAACGACAGTTATGCTCCCTTTCTCGAGGTCCTCCGCGACTATCCGGACCTACCGATTGCGCTGCACACCTCCGGCAGCCTGTTGGAATGGTTGGTCGAAGCGCATCCTGAATACATCGACAACGTGCGGATGCTGGTCGAACGGGGACAAGTCGAGATTCTCGGCGGACCGTTTTACGAACCGATTCTCGCCTGCATTCCCCGCCGCGACCGCATCGGCCAGATTCGCGCCTACACGCAGTATCTGGAAAACCTGTTTGGACAAACCGTCCGCGGCATGTGGGTTCCCGAACGGGTTTGGGAACAATCCTTTGCCGGCGACATTACCGAAGCGGGAATGGAATACACGCTGCTGGACGACTACCACTTCCGCGGCGCCGGCTTAGAAGCGGACCAGCTGCACAACTTTTATCTCAGTGAAGATGAAGGCCGGCTGCTGAAGATTTTCCCCGGCAGCGAGCGTTTACGCTACACGATTCCATTCAGCGAACCTCACGAAACGATTGATTACCTGCGGCAAGTCGCCGAGCGGCATCCGGGTAGCGCGATTGTCTTCGGCGATGATGGCGAAAAATTCGGCACGTGGCCCGGTACGAAGGACCATGTCTACGAAAATGGTTGGCTGCGTCGGTTTTTCGATGCGTTGCGCGAGAACGCGGATTGGCTCAAAGTGACGACGTTGGCCGAAGTGGTCGACGAAGTGCCCCCTGCGGGAAGCATCTATTTGCCCGATGCCAGTTATCGTGAGATGACCGAATGGGCGCTGCCCACCGAACGACAAATTGTGTTGTCACGCATGACGCACGCCAAGGAATCGGATCCGGATTGGCCGCAACTGAAGCAGTTTCTCCGCGGCGGCTTTTGGCGCAACTTCCGCGTGAAGTATCCCGAGAGCAACGAGATGTACGCGCGGATGCTGTTGGTCAGTAACCGCCTGGACGAATTGGCAGCCAGCCCCCAAGGGGAAGAACGACGCGATCTGCTGGCGCAAGCCCGCACATTTCTGTATCGCGCACAGTGCAATTGCAGCTATTGGCACGGGGCCTTTGGCGGATTGTATTTGCCGCACCTGCGCAACGCCGTCTATACCAATCTGATTGCCGCCGACAATGTGCTGGACAAAGTCGCCGGACGGACCGGTGCGTGGGTTACGATTGACGCCGATGATTACGATCTGAATGCCCGCAAAGAAATCCGCATCGCCGGGGATAAGCTCATCGGCTTTGTCGCACCGAACGACGGCGGACACCTGTACGAACTGGACATCCGCAGCATCCGCCACAATCTGTTGGCCACGCTCGATCGCCGTCCCGAACCGTATCATGACAAGGTCCGTGCCGCTGGGAGCCAACAACATCAGCAGTCCGAAGTCGCCAGCATTCACGACATGGTCGCGTTCAAACAACCCGACCTGGACAAGAAAATCCAATACGATACGTGGGCGCACAAAAGTCTGGTGGACCACTTCTTCCAACCCGGTCTGACCTGGGAACAGGCGCAAAACGGTGTTGGGGAAATGGGCGACTTCGTCTCCGGTGTCTATGAAACAATGTTGCGGCGTTCCCCCGAGCAAGTCCAAGCCCGCATGTGGCGATTGGGACGCATGGGACAGTACGAAGTCAAAATCACCAAAACGATTTCGCTCGACGTCCATGATGCCGGACAGTTGGACGTGCTGTACGAACTCGAAAACTTGCCGGCCGATCTCCCGATTCACTTCGGTGTCGAATTCAATTTCGCCGGCATGGCGGGCGGTGCTCCGGATCGTTTCTATTACAACGGAGACGGCGCACAATTGGGGCAACTCGATTCGGTCCAGGACCTCCACGATTGCGGCCGCATCGGCTTGGTCGACGAATGGCTGGGTATGGATGTCACGCTCGAGACCTCGCAACCGAGTTCCTTATGGGCCTTCCCAATCCAAACCATCAGCCAATCCGAATCCGGATTCGAAATGGTCCACCAAAGCTCAGCAGTCATTCCCCGCTGGGAAATCCTCAATCCCCCCGGCGGCTGCTGGAGCGTGAAGTTATCGATGAACGTCGACACCTCAGCAGCACAAGCACGGATGTTGAAAGAAGCAGCACTGACCTCATAGAGGTAGGTCAGGCTCCTACTTGACGCGGGTTACGTTTGATTTCAGTATAACCAGGAATCAATTAGAGAACGGAGCCTCAAAAAGCATGTTGCCGAGTTATGCGCGGATTCCGGTCTTCAACGTCATCCTGATGGCGGGGATTCTGCCCATATCCATCGCCATCCCTTATTGTCTTCCGGTCGACATGCGAGGATCGTGGGGATTGGCGTTTTGTGTCATGTTGCCCACAGTGCTACTAATTTGTCTGACGTTGCGTGAATCGCACCGTCTGCAATCCGCTGTCTCTCATGGGGCGAGCAATGTGGAGGAGACACGCGACGTCAAGTATTTCTATTTCTGGACGCTGCTCGCTTGGCTGCCGATTCCCATCTTCTCGCTGTTGATGATCATCACGGTAGCAACGGGTACCTATGACCCCGTCCGGGATGATAGTTTCCAACCAGAACGGATGCTGGGTTGGTGGATAGCAAACCTCGCCCAAATCGCGATCGCCGCGACGACCTGTGTCTTACTGCTCAACCAATTTTTGCGTGGTTCACGCAACTTGAGCCAGCGGGTGCCGATTTACAATGTGATTTCCTGGGCCTTGCAGTTTCCTGCAATGTTGTTGTTCGCAATCTAACCGGTGTCGGTCAGACAACCGGTTGACACGGGTTACGTTTGATCGTCCAATGAATGACGCCTGAGGCGATTGAGCGATCCGACACGACGAATGACGTCGTCAGCCAACGCCTGATTTCACATGGAACAACCGCCATGTCGCCGCGAATCCATTGTCGCCTGATCGTCTATGGCCCGCTGTTGATCGGCATGTTCGGGATTCCGCTGTGTATGGTTTCGTCCGAATCCGTGTGGTGCCTGATTGTTTTGGGCGGTATCGCCGCGGTCTATGTGAATTTCTTTCGTGTATTCGTGCCTGCCAAGTGCCCTCTTTGCGGTAATCAGGCTTGGTGCCGCTTTGTTGTCAAAATCAAACTGCGAGGCGCAGCCCAGCCGTCATTTTTCCGCTACGACTGTACTGGTTGCGACTACTGCGGTCACCCAGAATGGATCAAGAGTTTTGCCGGCGGCATGGTGGGGGTGATCATGGGACTTTTTATTCCGATCATGTTTTATTCTTCGATGAGTAACCCAAGAAATTCTTATGATATCTCAAGAGATCTCTCGATGTATGGCTCCGTAGTTATCATCCTCGGATCGATGTTGCTGGGATTGATTCTTGGTGGCAATGTTGGCGTGACGAAAGACAATTGAAATCACTCAATAGCGGCCAGAGTGATCCAATCAATCTCACCCAACTGCGCAATATCCTCCGCATTGTTGTGCCGTAGCGTCGCCAGCACCGGGACGTCCGTGAACCGGGCTAAATCGGCGGCGTTGGTTTGGACCGAAGCATCGTGATCTGAGGCCACTGCCTCGTTGAGCACGATACCCGCAACGATCAAACCGCGTTGGGCTGCCGCTTCGAGCGTAAGCAATGTGTGATTGATCGTCCCCAATCCAAGCCGTGCTACGACGATCAGTGGGTATCCCAAGTCTTGAGCGATATCGGCGACCGTCTCTTGTTCAGCGATGGGCGACAACAGCCCCCCTGCCCCTTCGATCAGCAGAAAATCGCACTGCGTCCTCCACCAGTCCGCTCCGCTGCGAAGCAATGGAGCGTCGACCGTTCGATTTTCCGCTCTAGCAGCCGACGGGGGTGCTAAGGGGGCGTTGAATCGCTGCGGACAAATCCGCTCACGAGGAAACTGTTTGCCCGTAGCGGCATGCAGTTCTTCAATGTCAGCCCAAACAGGCTGCCCCGCCGCATTCTGCCCTGCTCCACTAACGGCCGGTTTGTACGCGCCCACCACATGGCCGCCTGCGACCAACTGGCGGGCGATGTGGCACGTCACATAGGTCTTCCCGATGTCGGTGTCGGTACCGGTGATGAACAGGCCTGGAGGGGGCATAGAATTATTTCAAGATAAGAATTAGTCGACACGCTGCCACGCGGGGTGCCACTGGCTTTGCCAGTGCGAGTTCTAACGTGTGCGATACTTGCTTCGCACTGGCAGAGCCAGTGGCACCCTCGTTGTTAACTTTGTAGATGGCGATAGTTTAGCCCCAACATCGGCGGATCGCTATCGGGCGTTAAAAGATGAAACGGTTCCAGGAACAATGCGAAATCCCGTCTATCAGCACTGTGGCGGTCGCGCTATAATCCGCCGCGCGCCGGGACTTGCCGGTGACAGTTCAGCTATATATCGCTCCAAGGGTTTGCGTGATGATCAAAATTCTCCGCCGCGGATGTTTGCTGTGTTTGACATGCGCAGCCATGGGGTGCATCTCCTCCGAGACACAGACGCCCGACCTGTTTCGCGGGCAATTGCCGCGGGAGCATGCGGCGACGCAGCGGCAGGGATTTGAGATGTACGATCCGCTGCCCAGCGATGCGGGCCCGTTTACTGATACCCGCCCCCGGTCATATAACCAGCAACGCTCGATGCCGCGGCGCGCTAAGGACAACTATTATCCGCCCGGTGGCTACTTGCCCAGTAACGGAGCTGTGCCGCAATCCTCGCGGCCGAATGATTTTTCCGGAACGGTGGACACCAACTGATGACCGTCTTCGCATGACCGCTAACGAATGACGTCGCAACCAGGGCGGGCCGCCGCAAAATCCTCTGCACCGGCGGAGGTAACGCGTGTCCCATGCACGTGCAACAACTTCAGCTTGGGGAGATCCAACAGCGGAGCCAAGCCCCAATCGCTGACTTCCCGGCAAAAATTGAGATAACAATCTTCTAAGTTGCTGAATTCGGCGATATGCGTCAGTCCTACGTCAGTGACCTCAGTCGTACTGACATCCAACCGCCGCAACTTTGGCAATTGCTTGAGAGCGTCCATTCCCGCGTCTGTGACCTGCGTGCGACCGAGATTCAGTTCTTCCAGATTCTGGAGCGGAATCAATTCTGCGATTCCAGCGTCGGTAATTTCGACGCCGTGGATACTCAACTGCTTGAGGCAGGTCAGATGGCTGAGATGCCGCAATGTTTCATTGGTCAATCGCGTCCACTTAAAATCGATCGCCACAATGTCGTCGCCTTCACAAGCGTAGCTCACGCGTGTGGGTGCAAAATGATTGGGACGAACGTCCCACAGAGAATCCAGAGCTTTCGCAAGATGGCCGTCGTGCGCGTCGAGCGCCTCTAGAAACACATCCTCAGATCGGACCAACGTCTTCATGTTTCCCTCCCATTCTTGCTTAAGCCATAACGGCGAATAAGTGATTGCGATTATACCTGTTTGAAACGTAAATCGCAAAAATATTGCTAGAGGGGAGAGAGTAGGCAACGACACATATAACCTATTCCACCCATACCTAACTGGGATCGTCGAGCGAATGTGCAAAGCCTGATGCCGCGCGAGGAGCAATAAACGCACATAAACCAATTGATGCCAGTGCTTTATGCGCCGGCAACATTGATCCGTACTAAGGCATCGCTGCGTTCAAATGATTGCGACCGCTTCGAATTCAATTTCCAAGCCGGGAATCGCCAATTCGGTTGTGCCGACCGCTGTTGAGGCCGGGTACGGTTTGACGAGATAGTCCTGGCGGACCTTGCGGTAGATCGGCAGGTCACGGAGTAGGTGCACGAAAAACGAACGGATGATGACCACGTTTTCGAATCCGGCACCCGCCTCTTTGAGAATTAAACCGATCCGGTCAAAGGTTTGCCGCATCTGGGTTTCCATATCGGCATCCAAATCCTTCGGCCCCTGGCCCGAGACGAAGACCAACCGTTGGCCTGCGGCGAGGATGCCGGGTGTGTATCCCACATCGGCCGAAGGTGCACCATCGGGGTAAAGTCCCGTCCGCTTGGCGGCTACGTCAGCTGCGGCTGCGGTTTGCGGTGACAAGGCGGCCAACGACCCGCCGGTCAGGCCCAAGACGGCTCCGCTCAAGAAATCGCGACGAGGATTCTCAGAAGGTTGTTGCTGCTGCACGGTCAATCTCCGCTAGGAATAGATGAGGTCTGTGTAATTATTTCTCGTCGAGCTGGATCCATGAGCATTGGGTAATGAACTGATTCAGCGACGCGTAGGAAATGTGGGCATTGGTGGCATACCGCGGTGTATTGTTTGCCGGGAAGGTGGCCAAGGTCGCATCGCCCACGAGAAAGACGTTGAAGTCGCGCGAGAGGTTTTCATAACCGGCGGTTGTCTTACAAAAACACATGTCCGTGGCATAGCCGGTCAGGATCACATGTTGTACACCTTGGGCTTTGAGGTAGTCCCGCAGCCCGGGATAACCATCGGTGTCGTAATAGACGATGTCGTCTGGATCCACGTCGACGGCGCTGCAAACAGGTGTCGGCAAATCCCAGAAGCCCTCGTGGTTGTACTTCGCCGCCGCATCGATCCCGGGGAATTGCCGAAAATAGTCCTTGAACACATGGTCGCCGGAAATAGCGATTTCCGAGGGCAAGGGTTGGCCGCTGTAGTCGAAGTCCTTGAGAATCTTCCGTAAGGCGACCATGCCGGCGGCGCGTTCTTGGGCGGTTGGGCGATGCCGGATGCTGCGATACACCGGCGTGTGCGCTGGGTGTTCGCCACCGCGCATGCTGTAGAGCACTAAATTCACGCGGTCGCGCAATCGTTTGAGTAACGGATTGACGACTTCAGCGGTATGGCGGCCGGCGAGTTCGTTTTTCTCCACGGTACAAAAGTCAGCCACACCGGCCGGTTCGGGCGTCTTCCAGCCTTGTCCATCGTCGATGCCCCAAGGATGGACCATGATCACAGCGGTCCGCTCGGCACGAATTCGGTTCGGGACTTCGACTATGCCGCGGGCGTTGTAAGAAAATCGCCAAGCCCGCACTGACAAGTCCGCGCCGGGTTCGTCGATCAAGATGGGTGCCTCGAACCGCCGGGACTCAATGACTGGTTCGACGTATTCGGGATAGTCGGCCAACAGTGGTTGCGGATTTTCTAGCGGCGTGAGTTGATTACGGTAGGTCCGCGTCTCAACTGATTGGGATTCCGACGCTTTGACGACGGCGGCCGGTTGATCGGCGGAGAGGCCGACTTGCCGTCCGGCGCAAAAAGCAGCGACAAGCAACAAGCCGCCCACGATTGACGCTTTGTGAAAACCAGTCAGGGGAGTTCTCATTCTTTTTGCTCCTGCAGCTGAGTCGGCGTTTATTCTGAGGCCGGGGTTTGCGACGTGATTTCGATTTCCACAATGCCCTGATCAGGCTGCACGGTGACAGTCGGATAAACCATTGGCATCGGGTCGGCATATTTCATTCCAGCATAATGGGTTTTTGTCTCCACGAAACCCCGCTCGTCAAAGTTGCTGATTGTTCCCGTTGAAATTGTCACCGTCGTCCCGTCTGGCCAGGTGAATGTATTCCCTTCGCGCACCGGCTTTCCAGCCAGCCACCACGTGAGCGGTTTGGTCGTTTGACGGTGGATACTCAATCGGCCGGGACGGTGGAGCTCGATATTCTGTTCGCCGATCCCCGAGGCTTTTGGTCCCACGCAACGGATCTTTGCCAGTCGCCCGTCGTCGGCCACGAGCATTTCTTCGATTGGCTCTGCGGGTTTGTTAACGTCGTTGGTCTGTAGCATATCGACCAACACCGGCCGCCCTCCGGCATGCACGATGAGGCCTCCTTTTTTGAAGCCCACGACGATATCACCGGCGGTGTAGGAATCACGCAGGTACGCTTCGTTGACCTCCGGTTCAGGGAACTCAAAGGAGCGCGGTAGATTCTCTTCAACGACAGCTGGGATGGCCGGGTCGTACCACAGGTAGACGTATCCGCCAAAACTGAACAGCAATTCTTCTTTTTTCGTCGGGGTGATATATCGCGAACGTTGCAACGAGCCGAGCGATTCATCCCAGCCCGCTAGGTATTGATAGATCGGCCGTTGTTGCTCCCGGGCCAGAAAGACCAACACGGGGGACCAATAGTCGAGTTGCCCGTATGACGGACCAAACAGCACGTTGCGATTCGATTCATTGTACGGTGCGGTTTGCTGTAGCGGTTGCTTTGCGGCGATGGCTGCCAGCGCCATGCGGCCGGGCGTGGAATTGGGGAATTCACGAAACAGGTCCCGCCCGGTGACGCGCCGCAGTGCATCCATGAAGAAGATGCGATAGTGGAGTGTGGAGGCCCAGAAATTCGAGGTCTGGTCGCTGGTGCCGCTGGGCGTGAGTGCGTGCGGCAATAGGTAATCGACGTGCTTTTGAATCATTTGCTCCAGCCACGCGTCGGCTGCTGGGACTTCACCCAACAGCGCCAAGGCGACAATACCTTGTGGAGCGGCATCGACGCTGCCGTGATGTTTGTTGTACCCCGCACCGGCAGCGACCGGATCTTGGAAAAACTCGAAATAGGCGCCACACACGGCAGTCAAGCAATCGCGGACCTCTTGTCGTTCCGCAGCAGTTAATCGGTCGTAGAGCAGATCGTAGCCAACGGCGAGACTTTTCATCACCCGCAGCACGGCGTAGGCCTTGCTGGCATCGGGTTTGTTGTCGGCTTCATGTTTCCAAACCCGGCTACCGGCCAGTAACCACGCTTTGGCCGATTCGAAATAGGGATCATCGTCCGGATCGGACAACACCGACGCGAATGCCAAATGCTCGATGATCGCCATGTCGTGCATGGCGGCGTAGAAGCGGTCGTATAGGTTTTCGTATTGGGGATCGTCGGCAAGCGTGGGAATCCACTCTGCGCGGGGGGGTTGTTGCCGACACCAATCGGCGGAGCGGGTTAGATTGGCCCAGATTTTCGCGTGCATCCCCGCTTCGCGCAGCTTGCGCAACCGCGGCAGGTCGGCCGCAGTGAAATACAGCCGTGGATGCTCTAACGATTTTGGTTCAACGGCTCGCGACCGCGACGTCATCGTCAAGCAGGTTGCGATTGCGATCAGGACAACCAGGGATTTTCGCATGAGAATGCGGCCCCTCAAATCAAAGTGGGTGGTTGATGAACGACGGATGCATTGACTGGGTTTGATCGTATCGCAAGGCTCGATGCCCTACCAGTTCTCCGGCATCAAGCGCGGATAACATCATGGTTTTCCGTCAATTGCCCGTTGGAGCAGATTGTGCGTGATCTGTTGAACGCGGGGATCGGGACCGTGGGGGCGACTGAAATGCGACCAGGGGAGCGTGTGTCCCGGCGGCGAACTGAGTCCTTGCGCCCAAAAAATGGTGGCAGCGTTGAAGACGAAGTTGTCCTTAGGACCGGGATAGATCGTGGCTGTCCACTGTTGGGGATTGTCGCCGCCTTGAAAAGCGGTCCCCGCTGCAACGATTTCCAAGCCGGGAATCTTGGCCGGCGCACCGTGGTATTCCCAACCGATCAATCCAGGAATGCGGTCGCCCGCTTTGACGTTGGTTCCGGCGAAGATCCAATGATCGGGTTTCGTGATCGTCCAGTCTCCCCCGCCATTCACTGGTTCGACATTGCGGGCCCCCATCAACAAGCCCTCGTCTGGGCCGTGTTCGGGAAACGGGCCGTGCAGTCGCTCGCGCAGGAGTGCGTAATCGTTCTTCGCGCCGTAGGGCCCGCCGCGAAAGATAATGCGATTCTCCCGCCCATCGCTACTTGCGCGAAACGGCGTGACCCAACAGATGGAATTGCCCGACAGAAACAACAGATTCACGCCGGCGTCGCGCATCTTCTCAACACTGCGAAACTGCCGAATGTCCCAGTATTCATCGTGCCCGACGCTGATAAAGGACTTGCATTTCAAGCCATGTTCGGGCGTCAGCATGTCGCTGTTACAACAATAGGTCACATCGTAGCCGTGCTTTTCGAGCCAGTAGGCAAGTGGAAACTCCAAGGGCAGAAACTCGCCCGAACCGAATGTGAGCGGATCATTCACCACGCCGTTGTATTGCGCTTCGCGGCCGTAGGGACGATCGAAACTGACGTCGGCCCACGGGCCTTGGACTCCCTTAGGATGTGTGTAAATCGAATAATTGCTCGGCCATTGGTTGTAGGCTTGCCAGGTGTTGTCGGAACATTGAAACAGGATGTCCGCCGGGCGATCATCGCGAACGACGAAGACGATGTAACTTTGCCAATACGGGCGATCGGCTTCGGGAGGCAGCGTGGTCAAACGGCCCAGATAGACGCCGCTCAACCAGTCGTCGGGAATCGTCAGTTGCGTGGTCGCCTCCCAACGGCATTCATGCAGGTTCTTTTCCCCCGGCGCGGGGACGGGCTGTGTCTGCCCCTCAAACGGGCCGAGCGTCTTCATCAATCGCGCCCCACGTCCGCCGTAATAGCCCATTCGAAAGACTTCGATTTTGAAGGGCTGCGGAGGATCGCTGGAGACCATAATATCGATCGACTCGCCCGCTTTGACGCTTTGTCGCGAGCAATACCCCTCGATCCAGGGCGTACGATGGCCCTTGTTGTCGGGGCGGACGCGGGTCAATTGCCAATCGGTCGCACCGGGGAGTTTGTTTTCCTCAACGATTAACGAGCCGCGTTTTGCAGCCTTCGGTGTCTCCTGAGCTTCGGCAGGCAACGCCGCCAACAGACTTCCTAACAGGCAAGACAGGGATAGCATGGAAGACATCAGTTGACGCATGGAAGTCTGCTCCTGGGTGATACCGTTAGTTTTGCATAAGGTCGTGGGCCGTCTGGTTGCCGAACTGTGGTTGCAGTTATTTTTTGGGCAGTCCAACTAGAAACTCTAACAAGTCGGCCATTTGTTGCGGCGAGATTTTTTTCTCCAGACCTTCGGGCATCAGGGAGACGCCGGAGCTGGTGATCTCGTCGATATTTTGCCGCAGGATGGTTTCCTGTTGTCCTTCGGCGCGGCGGAGGGTGATGCTGGTGGCGGTTTCGTTGGCGATGATGCCCGTGGTGGTCCGCCCATCATCGGTGACGACGATGTAATCCAAAAAGTTTGGCGAGACCTCGCGATTGGGATCGAGCACATGCACCAAGATCTCCCCTGCCGTCCGGTTTTTGATGGTTGCCAAATTCATTCCCACATCATGCCCTTGGTCTCCCAGGCGATGACAGGTGGTGCACTGGCTGCGAAAAACCGCCTCGCCCCGTTTGCTGTCCGCCGGCAAGCTGAGAGCGGTTTGGTACGCGGCAATCACTTCGTGCCGTGGGCTGGGTTTGTCCTTGGCGAATAACTTTTCGGCCCGGGCTTTGATCTCCGCGTTGCGATTTCTCAGCAGCAATCCACGGCGAATCGGCGGGATCTGCGCCAGCGGTATGTGGCCTTGCTCCAAAGCGTCCAGCAACGGGCCAATGCGTTCTGAGCGGGAGGAAAGCGCACTGACGACTTCGTTGCGGACCGACGGGGTCAGCTGCGTAAAACGTTCCAGTAGAATGCCGGTGATTTGCGGATCGACAAAACCGGACAACGTCTGTACCGCCGCCATCTGCAGCGACAATGGTTGCCGCGGGTCGATCAATTGCTCCAGCACCGGTTTGACTTGTTCGAAATCGCCATAACCCAACAACCGTACGGCCTGAAGGCGTTGCTCGAGAGTCGTATCATCGAGGATCGCAATTTTTTTCGCATCGTCGAATAGCCGCGCAATCATTTCGCTGGCCGGTTCATTTTTATCTTTCCTGTAGTCTCCCAATCCAGCACGCGCCCGTTTCAGGCCGCTTCCCAGTGACGCGACCGTGTTGAGAGAAACGGAATCGGCGGCCGAACCAGTTTCCTTAGACAATGCGGCCAATAGACGGCGGACCTCTTCGGGACGATTGCGGGCGCCGATGATTTCAGCGAGTTGCCCGATCAACGATGCACCGTTGCCGGCAGAGAATTCAGGATCGGCCAGCAGGTCGACCAGTACGGTGATTTCCTGGCCTGATAGCGACGACAGCACCGCTGTCCGTGTCCATGGATCCTCGACGTCGCGTCTCGCAATACGCTCTAATGCGGCGGAAATGCGGGGATCGGTTTCCGCTTCTCCCAACGACAGCGCCGTCTGAAAGCGGACGCGGGCGTCGTCATCGTCGGCAACGGCCAAGACCTGCGTAAGTAGTTTCGGCGAGCTTTTCAAACGATTCTCCGCCAGCAGCACTGCTTGCTCGCGTACGCGGGGTGAAGCATCGCTTAAACCTTGCGTGATGTCGTCTTCGGTCAGCGCCTCTAATCCGTTCAGTGACCACAGTGCGTGTAAGCGGGCGAGTGGTTTTTCACTTTCTTTGAGCATGTTGCGGAGCGGGTCGATGGCGGCCCGGTCTTGGCGTTCAAAAATCAGCCGATGCGCCGTTTCCCGCCACCAGGAATTGGGATTCTCCAATTCAGCCACCAACTGCGCCGTCGTCGCAGACCCTAAGCTTGGTCGCCGGTGGACATCGTGGCCCGGCGGGTATTTGGGGGGAGCGAGGCGATAGATCCGGCCGCGATCGCGTCCACTCTCTAAGTCGAGATGGGCTTTGATGTCGTCGGGAATCGACCAAGGATGCTCGATCGTTTCGCGGTACATGTCGAGCACGTGCAGCGTGCCGTCGGGGGCATTGACGAAATTCACTGGCCGGAACCAGTTGTCGGTCGATGCCAAAAACTCAACGTCTTGATTAGCGCGTTCGGCGACAAACGTTGGTCCCGCAGCGGAGAGTCGGTAATGCATCACCAGATTGCCGGCGACTTCGGCGATGAAGGCGTTGCCATAAAATTCCTCGGGATAGGCGGCACCCCGGTAGATGGTGATGCCGCTGGAGGAGGTCACAAACCCGGTGGCAACGCTTTCGCTGCGAGGGCTTTTGCGGTTGGTATCAGCCGCGAGACGTTTTGCATTGATCACCCGCCACGGTTCAGGCGGGCTGATGCGAAATACTTCGATGGCATCGCCGGCAATCGCTGCATCATTGACGGCTTGTTCGACGGCGAGAAACGGATTCCGCGCCAGATAACGCCGCTGCAACACAATGTGCTGCGCGGGATTGCGAATGTTGCAGATAAAGCGGTTGCCGAAATCATCAAAGCTATTGCCAAACCGCGCTCCGCCGGAAATGACCTCGAAAGCGTCGTTGACGGGATCGAGTCGAAAAGTCGTTGCGACGGAGTGGTATTGGTTGGGCAGACGGTTCGTCGCCGGGCCGAATATCGCCGCCATTGCTTGAACCGGCAGCGTAGATTTTGTGGTCTAACCCCCAGGCGAGATTGTTCATGACTGCTTGCACATTGAACTTGCGAAAGCCGGTGAACACCTTACGACGAACATCGGCTTTGCCGTCGCCGTCGGTGTCCTTCAAGTACCACACATCCGGCGTCGCGGTGACGAACACGCCTCCTTTCCAAAATGCCAATCCGGTCGGCCAGGAGAGGTCTTCGGCGAAAATCACACTCTTGTCGAACCGGCCGTCGCCGTCGGTATCTTCCAGGGTCCGCACGCGGCCGATCGGCAACGACGTTTGTTCCTGCCAAGCGACGTCTTTATCGGTGCCGGTGTACGGGTAGTCGCTCATTTCGACGACATAGGCCACACCGTTTTCGTCGTATTGCATGGCAACCGGATCGGTGACGAGCGGTTCGGAGGCCAGCAGTTCGAGGCGAAACCCATTCAGCAAGCGAAAGGTTTTCAGCGCCTGCTTGGGCGGCGTGGGCTGGATCCGTGGCAACACCTCGGCCAGTGCCGGTGTTTCGTCGGCGGCTAGTGACAATCTGCTTCCGCACAATGACACGGCGGCCAACAGCAGGCCGCAGGTTATCAGTCTCGAACGGCGACGTGTCATCAGCAGTTTTCTCCAATCAAACGTGGGGAACGATCAGTCTTTCGTCACGGGTTTGCGAGCCGTCGTGCGTTATTCGGTTTTCGCCAGCAACCTGTGCGGATTGGCCTCGCAGATCGCCTTGAGTTGAAACCAACCCAACTCTGATTCTTTGAGTTTGAGCAAGGCTGCGTCGAAATTGAAAAAGGGAAAATGCGAGCCAAACAACACACGCCGCAAAGGAACTTTTTTGAGCAGTTTTTCGATCCCGCCCGCACCTTCCAGCATGGCGATTTCAAAATAAACATTTTCCACCGCCGCCAGTTGGTCGATTTTTGCGAGCGGCAAACTGCGAAAGGTATTGAGCATGACCAAACGCAAGTTCGGCAGTTTCTCCAAGAGCCCCACCAACGGGGCGGGATCGACGTGCGGAACTTGCAGCAAGGGATGTTGCGTCCGTTCGTCTTCCATACTCAGCGCCAATTGCACGATCAATTCCCGTTCCGTGGCAAGTTTCAACAACTGCGTGAACCGCGGGTCATCGAGTTTGTAACCGTGGTAGTTGGGATGCAAACGGATCCCCGGCATTCGATAATCCTCAGCACAGCGTCGCAGATCCTCTTGCCAATCGGGCAGCGTGGGATTGACCGAACCGAATGGCAATAACAGTCCGTCACCGTTCGTCTTACACTCATCCACGAGTCGTTGATTGACACCGGCGATGTCGTGATGCAGTAATCCGTCAAAACTGCCGGCCCAGGCTTGTGTCACTCCTTGGCGTCGCAGCTTGGCGACCAGCTGTCGCGTCTCGTCACCCGGCAAGCGGCGAAACGGCCACCGCGACAGGTTCACATTCGTATCGACCAGAGCGTTCTTCAATTCGCACGCCCCTTGGTTTTCAGGATGGGGGTCAGCAGTCGCTTAAGGTTGCCGCTGAGAATCAGTTGTCGCTGTGCGTCGGTGAGGTCGGCGCTATAGATCTTTCCGAGTTGCGAGGCAAAACTTCGCCCGCCGGCGTCGCTGCCATAAATCACCCGCTCCGCTCCCAATTCACGGACTGCCATCTCGACCAGTCCCGCTGTGGGATCGCTGCCAGCCGTGCCGAGCGAAACATTGGGAAAGGGCCGTACCGCCCGAATCCCCTGCTCCCAATTGCCCCCCGCGTGTCCGCAAATGAACTGCGCATCGGGATGCCGCGCCGCCAGCGCCGTTAGGTCGTCCGGCGTCGATTCTCCTGGCAGGTTCCCTGTGGTTTTGATCCAAGTATGCTGAAACACGACGGCGTTGAGCTCAGTGGCCAATTCGATAATGGCATCCAGTGCCTCGTCATCGCACCGCCGCGCCACCCACAGTTTGATGCCCACCATCGGACCGTTCTCGATGCAGCGCCGCATTTCGCTGAGGCTCATCTCAACATGGTTGGGGCTGACATAAGCATAGGCCAACGCCCGCTCCTCGGAGCCTTTGATGGCTGCCAAGACTTGATCGTTTTGCCGGCGTAGTTCTTCGGCGGTTGGATCGGTCTGAAACGGCCAGCCCATATAGACGACTACCCGTGCAATTCCCAGACGGTCGGCGAATTTCAGCAGATTGGCCATCCGCTCCGGCGGCGTCTTCCCCTCAACCCCGGAAAGATGGCAATGATTGTCCCAGATCACCGGTGACGGAGATGTTTCGTCGCCACGGACACGTTCACCCAACGACGTGCCCAGTGCCGCCAAGGCACCCAAGGCCAAACATTCCCGCCGCGTTACGCCGCGGTGCATATCGTTTTGCTGGGATTGTGAAAATGGCATCTACCGACAATCGTGCCTTTCAAGGTGACCGGAACATTGTCTCAAACAGTGCCGCCGCAGCCCGTCATCTGCCCAACTACCAGCTGAAACGGGGTGCCACTGGCGGCTCGTCCGCCAGTGCATTACACGACCGGCTAAACACTGCTGGACTAGCCAGCAGTGGCACCCGAGCTTTGGATGCTACTGGGCTCTGAACGGGCTGTTACAGCGCCAAGTGCGCCATCGCTTCTTCGGGCGACATGATGTAGCTGATATAAAACGGGCCGAACTCTGCGTACTTGGCTGAGGCTTCATCGAACCGCATGGTGTAGACGATTTCTTTGATAAATTCCGGCGAGCGGCCCCACAGCGTGACGCCCCATTCGAAGTCGTCCAATCCGGTTGAAGCGGTAATCAGTTGTGTCACCTTACCGGCAAACATCATTCCGCTGCGGCCATGTTCGGTCATCATCTCCATGCGACGGCTGTAGGGGAGCGTGTACCAATTGGCGTGCGGGTCGCGGATTTTGTTCATCGGATAGAACGACATCACCGGCCAGGGCGGAATCTCCGGAAACAGCCGTTGCTTGCGCATGGCGACTTCGCGTTGCTCGTAGGCTTTGAGCTTTGCCCCATATTCCGGACTGTCCGCCGCTGTTCCTTCGGCAACGAGTCGCTGTCCGTACTGTTCGAGCGTGGGAACGTATTCCGAAACTTCCGTGATGGAAACAAACGAATACGCTGCTTCCAGGGCCGTGCCGAACGTTGAGCTACGGATTTGGTGTTGGATGGAATCGATCACCAACGGGTCGGGATCGAGGATCATCAAGCCCAGGTCTGCCTTGTGTCCGGAAACAATCGACGTGACCAACCGTTTCGGCGCGCCCTCACGGTCGGGATTGAGGATTTCCGCCAATTCGCGGCGGCCTTCGGCGCGTTCTTCTTCGTCAAAGTCCGCCAAAACGTTTTGATCGACGATGTAATACAAATGCAGGCAATGCCAGCCATCGCTCATCAGGATGGTTGGTTCGGGTTGCGGAGCAGAACCAGGACGGGAAGGACGATTCACGGTGGTCTCAATCTATAGAAAAAGGAACGTTGGTTTCACAGTGTTTGTACGTGCCCCCGTTTTTATGTGCGATGGTTTCCCAAGCTCACATCGACGGGAAAACGTTTATTTTAGGTCGCCCACCGCAGGTCGGCAACCAAGCCGGCGGCGAACTGTTACACGCGGCCGATATCCGTCATACTAACAAGCAGCATTTCACATGAAAAACCTGGGCCGTTCCCACAGCCCTATGGAATTGAGCATGAATTGAGGAAGCAGCCATGCGACGCACATTTGTCTTAGCTTTGACGGCAGCGATTTTGGGAATAACCGCCGCTTGCGGCGCAGCCGAGGAAACGCCGAAGTTGCAAAAATCGTTGCACATGGTGCCGATGCGCGACGGAACCCGCCTGTCGACGGTCGTCTACCGACCCGCCGACCAAAAAGGCCCCCTGCCGGTCATCTTCATTCGTGGGCCTTATGGAAAACTGCCGCAACAAGCCGCTGCGGGGATGTGCGCTCGGGGCTATGTGGTCGTGTCGCAAGATGTGCGAGGCCGCTTTGATTCCGAAGGGAATGATGCCATCGTGTTTCACAACGGCGGTTGGAGCGAACGACGGGATGGGCATGATTCGATCAACTGGATCACCGAACAGGAATGGAGCGACGACAATATCGCCTCCTGGGGCGGCTCGGCTTTGGGGATCACGCAGAACATGCAGGCGGTCGATGCCCCGCCAGCGCTCAAGGCTCAGTGGGTCATGGTGGCATTTTCCGACATGTATTCACAAGGTTCCTACCAAGGAGGCGCGCTCCGCCAATCGTTGATGAAAACTTGGCTGAAGAAACATAAGTTCGACCCACGATCATTGGAGACATTCTTAGCACATCCCAAGTACGACAAATTTTGGGAGGAGGTCAATCCCGAAGCGCGCGCCGCGGACGTGCATGCCCCGGGAGTCTATTTCGGCGGCTGGTATGACATTTTTCTGCAGGGGACGCTCAACTCGTTTGAAACGATTCACAATCATGGCGGCGACGGCGCGCGCGGCAACTGCCGCTTGATCGTAGGTCCCTACGCGCATGGGGGCTTCACGGAATTGACCTATCCGGAAAACTCCGCCATCCCCAATGCTCCCCAGGCGGGTGATGCGTTGCGGTTTTTTGATCACTTTACCAAGGGAATCGATAACGGCGTCGAGAATGATCAGCCGGTGCACTACTACGTGATGGGCGATCCCGAAGACAACACCGCCCCGGGGAATTTCTGGCGCTCCGCCGACAATTGGCCACCCCCCTCGCAACTAACACCGTTTTACTTCCATCAAAACCACCAACTCTCGCAAGCTCCCCCGACGACCGATGGCAGTTTGGAGTACCAATACGATCCGGAGAACCCCGTCCCGACTGTGGGCGGTCAAAACTTGTTCCTGGATCGGGGCCCCAAGGACCAGCGAAAAATCGAAAGCCGCGACGACGTGTTGCTGTTCACCACCGACACGCTCACCGAACCGGTAGAAGTCAGCGGCCGGATTCGGGCTACCCTCTTTGTTTCCTCCGACTGCCCCGACACCGATTTCACGGTAAAATTGTCCGATGTCTATCCCGATGGACGCTCGATGCTGGTGACCGACGGCATCCTGCGAGCGCGGCATCGCATCGGTTTTGATCGTGAGGATTTTCTCAAACCGGGCGAAGTCTATGAACTGACCGTTGATCTGTGGAGCACATCGCTGATCTTCAATCGCGGTCACAAAATCCGCATCGCGGTCTCTTCATCAAACAACCCCCGCTTTGACACCAACCCCAATACTGGCAGCCCAATCCGTGCCGATGACAAAACCCGCGTCGCCACGAACAAATTGTATCTCTCACCAACACGCGCCTCTCACGTGACCCTGCCGATCTTCACCGCGACTGCAACGACTGGAAAATAGAGTCGACCTCGGAGAAATCCTCTGAATCCAGCATGGAATCTCGGAAAATCCACTTGCTCAAAAACTGGCTGACCTCATGACCGCACCGTTATTACACATGACCGGCATCTCCAAACGGTTTGGAGCGACGCAGGCGCTGAGCGATGTGACCATCGATGTCCGTGCGGGGCGGGTGACGGCCTTGATCGGCGAGAATGGCGCCGGCAAAAGCACATTGATGAAGGTGCTCAGCGGCGCGCATCGGACGGACTCCGGAACGATGACCTTGGCCGGCAAGCCGTATGCTCCCCAGGGACCGCACGATGCGCGACTGGCGGGGGTGAGCATGATCTATCAAGAACTGAATCTGGCCCCCGAATTGAGCATCGAAGACAACATCATGCTCGGCCAAGAGCGGAAGCGGCACGGTCTGCTCGATCGTCCCGCACAACGACGGATGGTGCGCGAAGCATTGGAGTTGTTGGGACATGCGGATTTGCGACCTGATATTCCGGTCCGCAATCTTTCGATCGCCATGCAACAACTTGTCGAAATCGCGCGGGCTTTGGTCATCGACGCCAAGGTGATTGTCTTTGATGAACCGACCAGTTCGCTCACGCGGCATGATGTGGAACATCTGTTCGGCGTGATTCGCAAGCTCAAAGCCTCGGGGATCGGTGTTGTTTATATCAGCCATTTTCTTGAAGAAATTCGCGAGGTCTGCGACGACTATGCGGTCCTGCGTGATGGCCGTTCGGTGGGACAAGGCACCCTGTCCGGCACAACGGATGACGATATTGTTTCGCTGATGGTGGGACGCAGCGTCGAGGAATTGTTCCCCTCCGTGCCGCATGAACCGGGCGAGGTCATTTTGTCCCTCGACAATTTGAGCGGAGCGGTAAGTCCCCAGGCCGTCTCTTTGCAGTTGCGGCGGGGGGAGATTCTGGGAATCGCGGGGCTGGTGGGAGCGGGACGGACGGAGTTGTTGCGGTGTTTGTTTGGACTGGATGCGGTCACCAGCGGCAAGGTAAATATTGGCGGTGTTTCGCCCCCGCACTCCCCGGCAGCGCGGATCCGCGCGGGGCTGGGACTCGTTTCCGAGGACCGCAAAGCAGAAGGGTTGGCGCAAAGCCGTTCGATTGCCGACAACGCGACCTATAGTCGCCTGCAACCTTATAGCCGCTTCGGCTGGTTGAACCTATCTCGCCGACGTGAAGCGATGCAGCATTGGATGAAGAGGTTAAACATCAAAGCCCGCTCGCAAGATCAAGCAGTGCAGGACCTGTCGGGGGGCAACCAACAAAAAGTCGCCATCGCCCGCGTGCTGCACCAGAATGCTGACGTATTACTACTGGACGAACCAACCCGCGGCATCGATGTCGGCACCAAAGCGGAGATCTACCGCTTGATGGGCGAAGCCGCCGCAGCAGGCAAGGCGGTGATTTTTGTCAGTTCTTACCTCACTGAATTGCTAGCCGTGTGCGACCGCGTCGGCGTGATGTCCCGCGGCCGGCTGCGCGAAATCCGTAACGTTGCCGATTGGACCGAAGAAGACGTGATGAGCCAAGCGGTCAGCGGGTGATATTCTCTTAGATTATGCATAGCATAACGAGGGCATTGGAAAGATTTCCCATGATCATTGGACTTGACCATGTGCAGTTGGCAATGCCCGTTGATGGAGAGAATGAAGCACGATATTTCTATGGCGAACTTTTGTTGCTGAAAGAAATCGACAAACCGCAGCCACTCAGGTCACGCGGCGGGGTATGGTTTCACATTCCTGATGGGCGGCAATTGCATTTGGGAGTCGAGCAGGATTTTCGGCCGTCAAAAAAAGCGCATCCCTGTTTTGTTGTCGGCGGTGATTTGAAAGATCTTGCCAAGCGACTTGAGGAGGCGCGCTACGACGTCCAATTCGACGATCTCAATCCCCCCGCTCGTCGTTTTTATACGCACGACGTATTCGGCAATCGATTGGAATTCACCGATCGAATGAGTGCGGAGTAAGCTAAATCACTGCGTTACGCCGTGACCAACATTTCCAAAAACGGCGATGCGTCCGCAAAGTCTTCCACCAACAAATCTGGTTTCGCCTCGCGCAGTGCCTCCACATCGTGTGAGCCGGTGGCGACGGCGATGGCTTGAGCGCCGATCGCTCGCGCGCAGCGGATGTCGAGCGGCGTGTCGCCGATAACGAAAATCCGGTCCGCTTCGATGCCGTTGTCGAAACGGGCGTGAACTTCGGCGAGCGCCAAGCGGGCCACATCGTCACGATCGGTGTGGTCACCGCCGAACCCGCCGAACGTGAAATGGTCATTGAGCCCGTAGTGCCCTAATTTGTGCTGCGCTGCCGGGTGGGAATTGCCGGTCAAGAGGCCCAACGTCACGTCGTCCCGGGCGGCGAGCGTGGCCAGCAATTCCGGAATGCCGGGTAAGACGCGTCCCTTACACTCGGCTAAGGAAATCGGCAGATGTTCTAAATAGGCGGCGAGGTAGACCTCCCAATTTTCGTCGCTCCGCTCGACGTCGTGCAGATCGAACAGTTCCTCGACAATCGCGCGATCCGTGCGGCCGGTCGTGACGACTTCGGTCGCTGAGGCATCACAATTGTGCACGCTCAGCATTGTCGTCCGCAAGGCAGCAATGCCTGCTCCGGCAGTATGGATCAACGTGCCATCGATATCGAACAAACAAACGTACATACATTCCCTCACACGAAATCAAAAAGCTGGCGGTCCACTTCACAAACGGATTGCCGTTGTGGGATCACCCAAACATTTCCGGCACGTAATCGGCCGATTCGGGGACCAAGGGGATCTGGCGGTTGCCGCGGTCGGTGAGCGTGGCGTGCGGGTCGATGCCCAGTGCGTGGTAGATCGTGGCGAGCAAGTCCTTGGGGCCGACGGGCCGGTCAATCGGATCACCGGCGTGCCGGTCGGTCGCACCGACGACATTCCCCCGCGCGATTCCGCCACCGGCGAACATCACCGAGTAGGCGCGTGACCAGTGATCCCGTCCGCCCCCTCGGCCGGTGCTCAATTTGGGCGTCCGGCCATGCTCGCTGAGGCAAACCACCAACGTGTCGTCCAACATGCCCCGCTGTTCCAGATCCAAAATGAGTCCGGAATAGGCGCGGTCAAATGGTGGCAAAAGTTGATCCAACATCCGTGGGTAGTGATTCCAGTGCGTATCCCAGGCGTCGCCGGCCAAACCGTATTCGTCCCAAAAGACGCTGACCAACTTCGTGCCGGCTTCCAACATCCGTCGTCCGGCAAGACAAGACTGACCGAACAACGTCATGCCGTATAGGTCGCGCGTCGCTTGCGGTTCGCTGCGAATGTCCAACGCACTGGAGACTTCTCGCGACGTGATCAACGAAAACGCCATTTCCTGGTATTGCGACATCGCCAGCGCGTTATTGTTCATGTCGATTTGTTTGCGCGAGGCATCGAATTGCTCCAACAAAGTACGACGACGATTCAGTCGATCCAGTTTCACCTCGGGCAACGGTTTCGTGGTGGCCAGTTTGAAATGACTCTCCAAATCGCAGCCGACGTAGGGATCGTGACAATCAATTTTTCGATCCGCCAATGTCTTGACCACCGACCGCGTGGCCTTGCCGGTATATTCGGTGTAGATCGGGTTGTAGCTGGCTCCCAGATACGAGGCATAAGGCCCCGCGCGAGCGACTTCGCCGACGCGTTGACTGCTAAAGGGAAACGGCAGCGCTAAGTTATCGGGAATGCCCGTTGCCTGGCCCTGCTTTTTTTGCCGCTCGAAATATTCGACGACCGAGCCAACGTAGGGATGATGCCGTTGATCGTACGGGCTGAGTTCCATCGCCGTTTCGATCGAGGGAATCCCCGTTGTGGCAAACGCGACGCCGTGCACGGGATGGGCGTGTGTCACCGACCGGACGACCGTCACGCGGTCCATGATCTTGGCCATCTCCGGCAGGTGCTCGCAGACGTCGAGCCCCGGCACAACCGACGGGATTGGCTTCATCGTTCCACGAATTTCGACCGGGGCGTGCGGCTTCATGTCCACGGTCTCTAGTTGGCTGGGCGCCCCGTAGAGATACAGAAACAGGCAACGTTTGGCGGAACCAAACCCAATGCCTTGCGGTGACGTGGATGCGGCAGCAAGTTTTTGCGAGGCGAGCAGTTGCGGCAACGAGAGCCCTGCCGCTGCGAGGCCGCCGGCATGCAACAATTCCCGCCGCGTGATATTTGACGGACTGTGCTGGCCCAATATCGAAATCGGCGACCCAAGAACCCGCAGCATCGACCACTCCTGGAGAGACTGATATTGCCGAATTACCTACGGATCAATGATACCGGTCGGCATCGGCTGCTACAAGAGGGGTGTGTTGCCAGCTAACAATCGGCCGTTGGTGCGAAAATTACGATCAACGCGACAAGTCAGTTCGACGTCATGTTGATGTCATATTCGTTATGACCGGAATTCACCGTAAATTTCAATTCGCTTTCTGAAGAGTATCTGGCCGGCACGTTTCTGATTCCCAAGCTGGGATCGAAACTGACGCGCGGAGTGCACGGGCCGACTTTCACGCCTTCTTGGTTGCCGAAATACGCAAAATTTGAAGAGGACCTATTGAACCGACGACTCAAGCAATGAGTTTTCATTCCAGGTTGGTGGCGCAGCGGTGTGCAGGGAGACACTGGGAGTGGAATTCAAAGGGTCTACGAAAAAAGGGTGCGGAGATGGATAATCTCCGCACCCTGCGAGTCGACATTGTCGTTTTACAGTGGACTAGAATTCGCCGTTAACTTCACCACCCTGACGGGTAATCAGTGCGGCTGTCACAAGCGGGCTGAGGCTTGCATTGAGGAACTGCACAGAACCATCGGCCAGCAAAGCGAACGTACCACCGGTGTGCCAGGAGTATGCACCAGCACCAAGACGGTTGGAGCAGTTGATGATACAGGGACCACCACCGTCACCCGAAGCGATGTCGGTACCGTCAGCATTGGAACCTTTGATCCAGTTCTCATGCCACGGATCTCCCCAGCCACCACCACCGAACAATGATTGTCCGATAGCTTCGGGATCACCACTCGAGACAGGAACAAGGTTCCGGCCGCGATAGAACAAGTTCTTGCTGGCTTGTTCGACAAGCATCAAGCTGTTGGATGTTCCATCTGTGATATTTCGGATTTTCAAACCATCGGCACCAGCCGTCGGTTGACCGAATACGCCGTAGATCGCAGGAGTATCGACGAGGATGACATTCTGTTCCATGATGGCATCGCGATCGGCCGAATAGCGAACACCGCCATTAGCGGGAGTCACGGAGAAATCATAGAATCCCGAGCGATAACCCGACACGATTTCATAGTCAGAACGACCACTTCGCATGGTCCAATCACTTGCAATCGGAACACCAAGACCAACGTCGGTCCCTCCGGGAACGGATGCTTCGACAATTGTGTTGCCATCGGGTGTTGTCGGGCAAATGAACCCAGGAATCACTGTCGCATAAGCTTGTGCTTCAGCACCACCGGCGGCGACATTGGCAAAAGGACTCAAGCCATTGGCGACCACTTTGTAGATATTGCCACGATCGATGTATGGCAACAGCGGTTGCTGCCAGCTGTGGCTGGTCAGCGACTCGATAGATGCACCCGTACCAAAGGTCGTGATGACCAATTCGGGACACTGAAATTGTCCATACACATCATGATAGTTGTGAAACGCCAAGCCGAGCTGTTTCATGTTGTTGCGGCACTGCGTCCGACGAGCAGCTTCGCGTGCCTGCTGGACTGCCGGAAGCAGCAGCGCGATCAAGATCGCGATAATCGCGATAACGACGAGCAGCTCAATGAGCGTAAACCCGCGTTTGGACTTGCGAGTACGAGACATAATCAAACCTCCATCTAGGAAACAAGGAACGAGAACGAACACAATTTACCAGCAAGAATTTGCCGGTCATTAATCCCAAAAAATTTAAACAAAAGCGAGAACTCAATCGATCACTCTGAAGTCAGCTCAATCGTACCAAGATCGATACTTCCTTCGTCTCCGGTGACAGTCACCGAAATTTCAGAAGTCTCCGGATCCTTGTACTTGTCTTTCAGATCTCCGCCCCGGAATGAACCATTCATGAGCGACCGCTTACCAATTTCAACCGTGAGTTTGTATGTGCCGGCAGGGACACCATCGCTGCCATCATAAGTGCCAATTTCGAAAGTTGACCCATCAGGAGCACTCCAGGAAGAAGGCTTGGGAATATCCTTAGGCAATTTTTCCTGGGTAGTAGCATCTGGATGCAGGATGATACGCCCCTGCTGCGGATAGACAAGGGGCTTGCCATCGACCAAGATTTTTCCTGTCACTGGCACGACCGGAACTTTATCACGTACGTCAACAAACCCCTCCTCTTTACATCCACTTGCCAACCCGACTAGGCAAAGGAGAGAGAGCAGTCCCAAATGTTTTCTAAAGCTGCGAGTCATGTTCATTGAGTGAGCTACCTGCAAATGCACCTTCTTGCCAAAGCTCGACAAAATGGCACGTTTGCCTTCGTATCTGGTTATAGACTGTAGTAATTCCACAAAAGTAAAGCTTTCACGTGCCTGTGAAACGTTCCTGCAAACTCGTTGACCGTCACGTTTCCACAACACGAAAGGATTTTCAGTGAGAATAGCAGTGTAAAAGATCTCGTGACGAAAAATGACCAGATCAGCCAAATCACTCGTCACGTCAGATTGAATCGATAGGAACGTAAGACCGACAAAAAACTTGTCAGCCCTGCCACAACGCCGATGAGCTAGAAGGGCACACGGCCAGCCGATTTCAGTACCGCTGGAGGTGTGAAGGCCCGTTGAAAATCGTTGAAAATTTAATTTGCTTCGTGGTATTTATAACTAGACCAAAGCAAACACCCCTTGTCAAACGTATTTCCCTGCCTTGTAAGGACTTTTCTTAGTAGTTCGAACTAAGTCCTACCTTTAGCGATCGTGGGGGGGAGATGGCAGATTCAAGCGATTTCCAAGCCATTTTTGACACGATTTCTGTGTCTGCCGAGCTCAACCGTCGTACCGGTAGCCCACGCCATGAACTGTCCGGATAAGCACGGGGCGGTTGGGGTCAATTTCGATCCGTTTCCGCAACCGCGAAACATGTTGGTCCAACGTACGGCTATTGGGAAAATAATCCTCGCCCCACACCCGATCAAAAATCGTGGCGCGGTCCAAGACTTCACCGCGATGATCGTGCAGCAATTGCAACAGCCGCACGTCCCGCAGACTCAATTCAATCACTTGCTCGCCGCGGCGGCCGCGCAATTCGGACGTATTGATGTCTAGGTCTAGCATTTGAAAACAGCCGCCATTCTCTGTTTGCGACCGGCGATGGCAGCGGCGGGTGATCGAGCGGATGCGAGCCACCAATTCCTTCACACCAAACGGCTTGACGATGAAATCATCGGCTCCCAACTCCAGCCCGACGACTTTATCGACCTCCTCCGACTTGGCACTGATGAACACAATCGGCACTTCCGCATCCGCGTCGCGCAACTTGCGGCAGACGTCGAAGCCATTCACTTCAGGCATCATCACGTCCAGACAGACAAAGTCAGGACGATGCTCATGAAATAGCGAGAGCGCCGTTTGCCCGTCACTTGCCTGAAGCACCTGATACCCTTCATCGGCCAAGACCTCGACCACGGCGCGGCGAATCAATGTGTCGTCCTCGGCGACTAATACTTTCATCGGTGGCCTCAACTCTCACTGCGTGGTGTGTGTAACGTGACGCGAAACCGCGCCCCCTGCTCCGCTGCTTCCCATACGACATCGCCGCCATGATTGCGGGCCAAATCGCGGGCGATCGATAACCCAATTCCTGTTCCGGGTGAATCTTCCAATGCATGTGAAACACGATGAAACGGCTCAAAGATCCGCTCACGTTGCCCCGCAGGAATGCCTGGTCCGCGATCCTCGACGACAATTGTTGTGCGGTCGCCCTCTTGGCTGCTGGTAATTTTAAGCAGTTTTCCCGCGGCGGCATACTTTTCGACGTTGCTGAATAAATTCACCAGAATCTGCTCCAGCACATCGACATCGACCAGCACACTCTGCGGCGCATTAGCATCGAATTCCACAGCGATCTGTTTGTCGCGCAGCGGCGGAGCAAACCGTTCCAAACAAGCAGTAATCAGGTCGTCGATTTTTGCCGCCGAACGGCGAATCGAAATGCCGCTTCGCTGTTGCCTCGCGAACGTCAGCACATTGGTGATCAACCGACTGAGGCGTTGGCTTTCACTGAGAATCACCCCCAGTCGGCTCGTCGCAGATCCGGTCTCTTCGGGTGGCATCCCTTCCAAATCCCGTTCCAACAGATCGGCGTACATGCGGATATTGGTCAGCGGTGTTTTCAGTTCGTGCGAAACCTGATTGACGAAATTGACGCGCTGGGTCGCTTCAGCCATTTCACGGGCATACTCGCGGTAAAACACAACCGCCATCAACAACAGCGCCACGCCGCCGGCGATGAGACCAGCCAGGATGTTGAAATACTGCGACCCAGGCTGGGCCGTCGCCAACCACGATTCGGCCACCAAGTATTGCAACCGCCATGAACTGAGCGGACGACTGATCGAAAAATCGACAAACGGGAGTTGATCTTCGGGTGGTTCATAGCGGCCCCACTGATAGACCACACTGCCATCGGAATCGACCAGTCGAATACGCGCCTTCTCATCAAGCCGATTGAGTTCGCCCGGTATTCCCGTTTGAGGAAGAATGTCGATGAGGTCCGCCATCCAACGGGCGCGTTCGAGGAGTACGCCCACGATTTCGCCCGATTCACGACGATGCCAGAAAATGAGATTCACGCCGCGCCCCCAATAGAGCGCGTACCAACCGTGGGTCCGCTGAATCTCCCCTTCTCGACCGCTCGATTCGCCGGGCGCGTCGTTTTGCGCATTGGCCAAACGCACGAAGTCGCGGTCGTTGATCACCGGCGTGATCTGCACCAAAAACTGTCGTTCCGCGGTGTTCAGCGACGAACCGGGCAAGGGATGCCTGATCCGGCCATCCGCATCGAGCACAAAGATCTGCTCCACACGCGGTTCGCGCCGAAGCTGTTTGCGAATGCCTTCTGGCGTCAGCGAGACCCGGCGGGCCAGTTCGAGCAACTCGCGTTCGCGGTCCTCAAAATACGTGGCAATCACGACGTCGGTCTCGTGAAGTTGCTGCCGAAAGATCTCTTGAAATCTCCGGCGAATGTGCGCCTTCTCGTCGCTCGCCAAGCGCCACCCCAACACCGCCAACAACGCCAGCGGCACCGTAGAGATGAGAATCAGCAGCAAAACTTGACGACGAGCCACACGCGCCTCGTGATTCCAGGGTTAGGGTGCAGCGCTATTGTCACGCCTACAAGAAGAACACGTCAATAAAAAAGCCCCCGTAGGGTATGTCGCGACGCACCTTTCGATGCAGTCCGAGAGTGACACAAATCCAAAAACAGTGCCATAAAATCATCGTCTCCCGGCAATTCAACGACTCAACCAGGACAACGATAGGATTGGGCAGCCCGGACGCGAGCGCGATCCGGGTGCCTGCCTTATCCCTCTATTAAGGCCTCATGCCAATTCATACTCTCAATACTTCTGCTGCGTTTGATCTTTATATTGAAAACGCCGCATCTGCTTACGATTAAATTTCCAGTCCTTTTCATCCAATTTTTGGGATTGTTCTTTATTGGTGGCACAACGCAACATGAGCAGTTCCGACCCCAGCAGTTCGCCATTTTCGCCCAGGTAAACACTGTTATTAATCAACACTTGCCGCGCTCCTTCGATATCTCCTTGGTCGCGCAGTTGCGTCGCAAACCCATTGGCCCGATTAGCGACTTGCAAGACAGCTTGCTCCATCACATCGTGGTTGAGCGATTTCTTCACGTCGGCGACGTTCTCAGAAAAATTCACACTGACTTCGCTCGACAGACGGTCGGTCGTGTTGGTCTGCATATTGGCATAGGAGACGTTGACGGCTGCGACTTTAAGGGTCTCCTCCGGCTTGGCAGCGGGGATCTCGACTTCCAGCAAGACATATTTTTCCTGTTCGCTGTAAATCTGATTCATGCCGACCACGACCGTTTGGCCGTTGATCTCTGCATCGCCGTTGAGCATGCGGACCGGGCGGACGCCGTTTTCGCAGGTAATGGTGATCGCAATTTCCTGCGCAACGACCGACAGAACGTCGTCGAATTCATAATTGAAGATCTTCACCAAATCGGCCGCGTCTTTGATGAAGATATGATTGCCATCACTATTTTGCGCCAACTGCACCATCAGGTCTTCGTTGTAATGCAACCCGAGCCCCATCGTGCTAACGGCAATTCCTTCTTTACCGAGCGAGCGCCCGAGGTCTCCCAATTCGCTCGGCGATTTGGGACCGACGTTGGCCAATCCATCGGACAGGAGGATAATGCGATTCACCCGTTCGCTATCCAAAAATTTGCGCAGTTCGCCCGCCCCTTTGCTCACGCCGGCGAACAGTGCCGTCGATCCGCCCGCGCCGATCGATTTGATCTTTTCGATGATTTGCTTCTTGTCGGTCAATTTCGTGGCTGGGACCAAAACATTCACGGTGGCATCGTAGGTGATCACCGAAACGATATCGTTCTCGTTGAGTCGTTCAATCGCGCTGATCGCCGCTTCACGGGCTCGATTGATTTTTTCGCCTTTCATCGATCCCGACTTGTCCAACACCAACGCCACATTCACACTGGGACGTTCTTTGTCGCTTTGGAATTTAAATCCGGTCAGCCCCACTTTGAGATAGGCGGTCTGTTTTTTCCCGGCAATCAACGTCGGTTGCGCCATCGAGACGTCGAGCTTAACTTGGCCTGCTTGGACCGTTGAACCAATCAGAGTCGCCGCCGCAACGAAGGCGGTCAGCATGCGAGTGCACAGGGACATGACAATTGCTCCTTGTTTGAGTGATACGTGCCCGATCAAATGTTCGGCAGCCGGTTCCATCCATTTCCCGGCCCATGCACGCATTATTCACGATTCTCGCTCGTAGGTGGTCTGATCGGTGTCACAACTTTGTAACAAATTTGTAACACCCCCCAATTGTAGGGTGCGTCGCGACGCACCTTTCTCGCATAGAACAATAGATTCCCCCTATCAAATCAGTGCGATTTGCCAAGTGTCGATTGTGTGAACCCAATAGAATTCAAGATCTCACGCAAAGCCGCAAAGCTCGCCAAGGAATTGCTAGGACAATCATCAGGCTCAAGGATCGTTTTCTGATTGGGATATCGTAGAAATTGTTTTTCTATTCATTTTGGATGCCTTGTTGAGACATCGTCCCCATTCATCTCGACAAAGCACACTTCTTTGCGAGCTTCGCGGCTTTGCGTGAGCCTTTTTACTTGTAGGGTGCGTCGCGACGCACCTTTCTATGTAGGACAAACGATCATCCTAACGAACCAATACACCGCACACGTATTGACGAAAAAATTAGCCACAGAGCACACCGAGGCCACAGAGAAAAAAGAGTGGTGATTTACGGACTTGATTCGCTGGTTGAATTCTCACAGCGGCAGTCGGTTGGGTCGAACGCCGCCATAGATTACTATGATTGCCGCACCAATTAGTGCGTTGAATTTCCACAACCTTTGCCGAACGACATCCCGTGACCAAATCACAACCCCAAGGCGTCCTGCCCGTTTTTCAAACACCGTTTCACGACGACGAATCACTCGATTTCGAGACGCTCGCCCGAGAGATCGACTGGCTATTCGAGCACGGGGCCGACGGCATCGTGATGGCGATGGTCTCTGAAGTTTTGCGGCTCTCTGATGCGGAGCGGCGGGAATTGGCTGCGCGCGCTTGCCGTTGTGCTGAGGGCCGCGGAACGGTCGTGATCAGCGTCGGGGCGGAGAGCAGTTTGCTGGCCGAGGAATCCGCGCGGCATGCCGGAGAGTGTCGGCGCGACAGCGGTGATGGCGATTCCGCCGATTTCGGTGGCGCTGGATGACAGCGAATTGCGGCGGTATTACGAGCGGATTGTGGGGGCGATCTCGATCCCCGTCATCGTACAGGATGCGAGCGGTTATGTCGGACGGCCGATGTCGATTGACATGCAAGCCGGGCTGTTCGCCGAATACGGGGACCGCGTGATGTACAAACCCGAAGCCAATCCCATCGGCCCGCGACTGACGGCGCTCAATGAAGCAACGGGCGGCAAGGCGCAGGTCTTCGAAGGGACCGGCGGGATTGCTCTCGTCGAAAGTTACGCACGCGGAATCGCAGGGACAATGCCGGGAGCGGATTTGATTCGTGTACTCACCGCACTGTGGCGGGCCTTGAATGCCGACGACTTCGAAACCATCAACCGCTTGCATCCGCCGCTCTGTTCGATGATTTCCCTACAGACCAGTCTCGATGCATTTTTAGCGATCGAAAAATACCTGTTGGTCAAACAGGGGATTTTCAAAAACACGGTCACCCGCGGCCCGGTCGGTTATCGGTTGGATGCAGCCACGCAGGCCGAGGTGGATCGTTTATATGAGCTGTTGATGGCTGGATTATGAGGACGGAGACGTGTGAGATGAGTGCCGATTTGCCTGAAATCGCCGGGGGATGGCGGGTTGAGCAAATCCATGTTGGACAGCATGATTTTGAAATCTGCCGCCCCGCCGACCCCGATGCGCTATTGGACGTGGCGACCGATGACAACATTCCTTATTGGGCCTATCTGTGGCCGACATCCTACGATTTGGCGGCCTGGATTTTAGACAGCAATTGGCAACCGTCCGGCGCGGTACTGGAGCTAGGTTGCGGCATCGGCTTGGTAGGACTCGCTGGATTAACCGCCGGTTGGCAGGTCACGCTCAGCGACTACGAACCGTTGGCGGTACAAGTCGCACTGGCCAACGCGCGGCTGAATGGTTTCCCCAACGCACAGGGCAGCGTACTCGATTGGCGCGAACTACCACCGCAACAATATTCGACCATCGTCGGTTGCGATGTGACATACGAGCGCGCCGACCATAAACCGCTGCTCAATTTTCTCGACGCCGCATTACTCCCCGACGGCACCGCCTGGCTCGCCGACTGCAACCGCGCCGCGACGGAAGAATTCCTGTCCGCCGCACGGGAGCATGGGTATGAGATCAGCAGTCGGGATCTGCCAGCGATTGATTTTCCGGACCGGCCAAAATCTGCATCCGTCGTGCGGCAGCTGACGCGCCGCGATTGAGCAAACACAAGGCCGAGCGGCGTCGTAGGCAGTTCCCAAACCGACGGCTTCGCTGTCGTGCACGGCGTGCATTTGCAAAACAGCCGTAGTTGTTCACGGCAGGTGGGAGCCTGCCCTACGGCCTCGCAATGTCCACACGTTTGGCCGAAGGCCTTTCAACATCATAGCCAGGGGCAACGCCCCTGGAATCGGTAACCGCAAATCCCCATCGTTGGCCAACGGCCAACATCACCCGCGTATTCATTCACCGCGCGTTGAATATGGCCTACGGCCAAAATTCGTGCCGTCGAACAAGGTTACCTACGGCGTTGCCGCAGGCTAAGGTGTCGGTTGGCCTTTGGCCAACGGGCTGGTTGGGGATCTGTCTCGCTATTGAAGACGGTTTGCGATCGGACCAATAGGCCACCTTTCCCGCAATCGACCGATACGGTTGCAGCGACGCTAACTAGCATCTGATGTCTGCAACGAGCATTAAACCTTCGCGATCTAGATGCGAGTTCAACTCCATGTTCGCTGATGAGTGCAAGATCGTCGCTGCCAAATCGAGAGAATCGTTGTTTGTGTGCGAGCCAGCGGGTCGTTGCGAATGCGATGGATCCTTTTTTTGTTCGCAAAAGAGTTGCGAACACAGCATCGTGCGCACGATCGCCGAATAATTGGACAGACGTGATCTTCGCGCCCAAAATCAACTCAATGGCCGGCAATTCGATCTTGAAAGGAACAAGTGCTCCCGCCGTAAAGTGGGAAGAATCCCTGATAGACAGCCAATGGAACTGGAATTCATCGTTCTTGCCGTCTTCTTGCATCCAACTAATGTAATACTTGACTTCAATTGACCGTACGGAGATTGCAACCTCGCTGGGTTCGGCAACACCTGTCAGTGCGGAGACATTGATCTCTGCAATATGCTTGCCGACCAACTGTCGCCACATTTGGGCAACGGTTTCTATCCTGTTGGGTGTATGTATCATGGTGCGTAGTATACGTAGGGCAGGCTCCTGCCTGCCGGCTTTGTGGATTGACGACTAACATTGCTCACGGCAGGCGGGAGCCTGCCCTACGGCCCTTTGCCGGCCGCAACGATCACAGGTTTGGCTGAAGGCCAAATGACATCATAGCCAGGGGCAACGCCCCTGGAATCGGAAATCGCAATTCCCATTGTTGGCCAACGGCCAACATCACCGGCTCATTCATGCATCATGCGTTGAATATGGCCTACGGCCAAAATTCATGTCGTCGCACATGCTTCCTACGGCGTTGCCGCAGGCTATGGTGCGTCTCTGCCTTGCAGCTTACTTGGGTCGACTACGAAATCGTCTGCGGGGACGAATTTGCTTGAATCATATACATACAGTCTGTCTTCAATCGTATCCTTCATCAAATCCGCATATTTTAATCCAAAAGTCTCGGCCGTAAATTTCACAGGGTCAATCGGTTGGTTGAGCTGGGTTAACGTAAAAGAGAGCTCCTGCAAGAGTTTGATTTGTCCCGCATTGACACCATCTTTCACATAGCTGCAATAACGCTGATGGGTAGGCCCAAATATTTTGTCACGTTTCTGATATCGTATCGTTCGTTCGGCAAGTATCTGCTTGCCGTGCGATTGAACCCACCGAGTCACATTGAACCCAACACCTGAGTCGTAGGTGACCTCGAGAAGGTTACCCGACCTGGGGAAAGTCGTTTTTACGGTGTAGAGCACGTGGTCGCCGTCAGTCTTCTTGTAAATCGATAAGTTGTCTCGACTACTGCGGCGGCCGGCATCCGCTGGGCTGGGCGACAACACCTTTACCCACGATTCACACGTCTCCCAGAAAAAGCGGCGGCCATTTCCAAAAACATCTCTCAGATCAAATACCGTTAAGAATTTGTCAGCCTTGGATCGTTCGCGTTTCAACACCACCCGGTTGGAGCGGTCTTCAAGACCAACGACAGCAGGAAGTTCCTCCGAAAAGCCGTATCGCTCATTGCCTACAAACATCAGCCAGTGTTCCGGCGTTGTCACCCACTGCTTGTCCGCCTTGCTTAGCGACCTTTCAATTTCTTTACCATTTAATACCGAAACGGTACGAGGCGAAGCGACTGCTTTCAAACGGCCTGACATCTTGTTGTCTGCGAGATCCAAATAAAAATGACCGGCTTCCTTAGTCTCTTCCCACACCGATTTGTCCGCCGGTAGTAGAGGAAATAGAGTTTTCTGGTGCAGTTGTATTTCACCTTGCCAAGTATGGATTGATTCATAGTTCTGTCGCATTTGGGATCCGAGCATCTTCATCACCGTTTGATACTCGGACGAATCCACCGCAGCACCTGAGTTGGCGTTGGGTGTCGGTGGAGCAGCATAAACAGAAGCACCGCAGCTAAGTAGAACACAGGCTGTCAAACTGAACAGTTGCCGGTTCAGTGTATGCATTGCGGAATTCATTGGAAATCCTTTGCTTTCTTGCAACAAGTAACATAGGGCAGACGCTTGCCTGCCGGCTTTGTGGATTGACGACCAATGTTGCTCACGGCAGGCGGGAGCCTGCCCTACGGCCCTTTGCCGGCCGCAACGATCGCACGTTTGGCCGAAGGCCATTCAACATCATAGCCAGGGGCAACGCCCCTGGAATCGGTAATCGCAAATCCCCCTCGTTGGCCAACGGCCAACATCACCCGCTCATTCATCCATCGCGCGTTGAATATGGCCTACGGCCAAAAAACGTGTCGTCGTTCATGTTCCCTACGGCGTTGCCGCAGGCTATGGTGTCGGTTGGCCTTTGGTCAACCGTTTTTTGGAATCCGCTTCGTTCTTATGTCGCAATCCCTTTGTCGCCGCATCCGCCAAACTGGAACCCCTCCGCCCAAAACAGTACGATACCCCTCACTACGTTGGAAACTGTAAACGACAGAGGAGATGACTGCGATGGAGAAATGGCCAATTGGGGTGTTCGCTTCGGTCGATGCCGGGCTGGGGGTGCATCTGGATGTTGCGCAAGAACTCGGTGTGCCGACCGTGCAGGTGCATGCGCCGCATCAGGCGACGCGGACGGAAAAGACCGCACAGGAGTTCCTTGCCAAATGCAACGATGCGGGGATTAAGATCACGGCTGTGTTTGGCGGGTTTGATGGCGAAAGTTATGCCGACATCCCCACCACCGTCCGCACTGTCGGTTTGGTCCCCGAAGAAACCCGGGCGGCGCGCGTGCAGGAGATGAAGGAGATTTCCGACTTCGCGAAGTTGTTGGGGTGCGACACGGTAGCTTTGCACATCGGCTTTGTGCCGGATGCTGCTTCGGACAGTTATCAAGACTTGCTGACCGTCACCCGCGACTTGCTGGATCATGTTGCTAAAAACGGCCAACAATTGAATCTCGAAACCGGGCAAGAGTCGGCCGAGCATTTGCTGGCATTCATCTCCGATGTGCAGCGGGACAACCTGTTCATCAATTTCGATCCGGCCAACATGATCCTGTACGGCAGCGGCGAACCAATTGATGCCCTGAAAAAAGTCGGCCATCTGGTGCGCAGCGTGCATTGCAAAGATGGGACTTGGGCGGCGGATGGACAACGTGGTAAGGAATGGGGGGCCGAAGTTCCGCTCGGCGCGGGGGACGTCGGTATGGAAACGTACCTGCGGACGCTGCTGGAAATCGGCTACGACGGGCCGCTGACCATCGAACGGGAAATCGCCCACGACCCGAAACAGCAAAAAATCGACATCGGAGCAGCCGTCTCGCTGTTGCAGGAACTGCGCGCCAAGATTCTCTGAGCAATTGGCTGCGGTAAGAATTGGCGTGTCGAGTGACGAGAATTTCGAGTCACTCAAACAAATTTCGGTCGGCGGAGTATCCTTATCCACGGGGAGTACTCCGCCGTTCGTTATTTGAGGCGACAGCGGCCCGCCCCGTTCAACACTCGTCTCGCCTGTCAGGTCACATTGCGATGAAAACCTGCCCGAATTGCACTGCTGCGGTTCCCGAATTGGCCAGTTTTTGCGCCAGTTGCGGCTCTGAATTCCACGGAGCCGATGCGGTACCGCTCGAATCCGCGCCCCCGCCCCCCATCCTCCCGCCTCGTCCATGGCTGTGGGTCGCAGGAATTGGAGCATTTTTCGTGTTGCTGGTCGGCTGTTTTGTGTCAATACAAACGATTCTGCTCTATCGGCAAGCGGCCATTTCGAGACCGACCGCTGCCGCAGCCTCCAATATCACCTTGCACCAGAGGAACCTCAAGCAGATCGGAGTGGCGCTGCACAATTATCACGACGTTTTTAGCGTGATGCCTGCCGGGGGTATTTTTAACGACGGTGGAACGGAGTTTCATAGCTGGCAAACCGCGCTGCTGCCGTTTCTCGGGTATGCCGCTCAGTACGAGGACGTTTACTTCGATTTGCCCTGGAGCGACCCCGAAAACCATTGGGCGTTTGACCAGTCCATCCGGGAGTATGTCAATCCATCCATCCCAATGACCCATACCGGTAGCGGCTATGCCCTCAGTCATATTGCCGGGAATTCGCAGGTCTTTCCGGACAACAAAGGACTGGCGTTTAAAGAAATCGTGGATGGGACTTCGAATACCGTAATCGCTGGAGAAGTGGTGGACGGTTTTGCGCCGTGGGGATATCCACGAAATCTCCGCAATCCCACAGATGGGCTACAGGGGGACACCCGTACGTTTGGGAGCCTGGGCAAAAATGGTGTCATGTTTCTCAAGGCGGATGGCTCGACACTGTTTTTGGACGAGGATATCGATCCCAGTGTGCTCAAGGCGCTGAGTAGCCCTGCGGGCGGGGAAGAAACGCCTGAAATGCCCAGGATGCGCAATTCGCCACAGTAAATGGCGTTGCCCGCCGGCAATTGGCAGAAAACCTGTCTCACATTTTGAGACGAGGACGTTGGCTTAAAGTAGCCCCCCGTTACGGTTCGATGAGATTGATATCAGATGCTCACAATCTGGATCGATCGACGCACGTCATAGGTCGACTGCCGGTTGACTTGCGAATCGGTCCACTGAGATTGTCGGGGTCTGCATTTATGTCCACTACCCCCGCTGCGTCTCAAGGACCGAGGCCATGTACGAATCACATTTTCAATTCCAACGGCGTCCGTTTTCGGCAACTCCCGATTCCGACTGTCTGTTCATCACGGACAACACCCGCGAGATCATTGCGGAGTTTGTGATCAGCATCCAACGGGGACAGGGGATTGGCGTTTTGACCGGAGCCGCCGGGATGGGCAAAACCTTGCTCTGCAATCGGCTGGCCGAGGAACTGTCCGGACAATTCCAAGTGGCGCTGCTCAAGAATGCGAACTTCGCCACCCGTCGGTCCTTGCTGCAAAGCGTGCTCTTTGAATTGGGCCAGACCTACACCGGCATGGCTGAGCAGGAATTGCGGTTGGAATTGGAAAAGTATTGCGAGTCCGCATTAGCGGATAGCGATGGCGTCGCGTTGATCATCGACGAAGCGCACTTGATGTCGCAACGTCTGTTGGAAGAAGTCCGTTGTATCACCAACTTAACGACCGGGGGAATTCCGCTCGTTCGGGTCCTGCTCAGCGGACAACCGTCGCTTGAAGAGACCTTGGCGAAACCGGGCATGGCGGCGCTCAACCAACGCATTGCTTCACAACATTATTTGGAATCGTTGTCCCGTTTCGAATCGCGGCAATACATCGAGTACCGTACGAACTGGGGTGGCGCGAATCCGCAACAGATCTTTACCGACGACGCAATCGCCGCCATCGCCCATGCGGCCGACGGCGTGCCCCGCGCATTGAACCAACTTTGCGACCATACGCTGCTATTGGCGTTTGTCTCGAACCAGCCCTGCGCCGATGCGGCACTGGTCGATGAGGCATTGGAAGACTTGCGGCAATTGCCGCTGCATTGGAACGAGCGAAAACACATTGCCGGGCCGCTGGATGCCTTGAAGAAGAAGTCTACTGACTTAGCCGAATTCGCAGACGCGGATGAAGATGTCGAACCGTTTGACTTCGATACGTTCTCCAACGATGGGATGGAAAGCATTGAAATTGGCGGCATGATTGAAAGCCCCGCCGAAAACGAAGTCCAACACGAGGAAGTCAGCCTGCCGGTGGAAGAAGAGGAACACATTGTCTATGCGTTAGCCAACGACGACGAAGAGATTTCCATCGAAGCGGTGATCTCGGAATCGGATGACGTCATCGAGATGGACACACTGGAACTCGAAACCGAAAACGAGGAGGAAGTTCCCATGAAGACCATTGCCATTTCATCGCAAGAATCGTCGTACAAATCCGGCGCAATTGCGGGGGTTGTGCCGCTGGTGGATGATCACCAAAACGGAGCGGTGATGTTCGAAGAGGAACTGGTGGTCGATCGTTACGCGGCACTTGACGCCGAACGCCGCGAACGCCCCCCATTGACAGCGTCGAGCCTCACCGAAGAACCACGAGCAGAAATCTCCGTGGAAACGGCGGCCATCGAGGAACTTGAAACTGCCGAAGAAGTTGTCTCTGCTGAGGCGATGGATGCAGATTACAAAAACGCGCCGGCCGATTCCCTCGAAATTGAAAACGATACGGTACAGCCAGTCGAAGAACCGACCGGCGATGCACTCGAAGCAGCCAATTTGAACAAAAGTCTGAAATCGCACCGAAACGTCATCGATCAAATCAATGCTTTGGACTTTGGCGAAGTCGCCGCCTCAGATGAGCCTGACTTTGACGTTGTGGAATTGGAACCGGCAAAGCCTTCGCAAACATTCCGTCATGACCGGCAACCGGCTGCGACCGATCAATCTGCTACGGATGAAACCGAAGAGAGCGCCGTGCCGCGTCCCAACCTACGGCGACTGTTCACCAAACTTCGCCGCGTGCAACATGAACGCTCGGGACGGTCGTAGCCCCCCAAATTCATCGGGGATATCTCGATACCTCAATTAGCGAAGCGGCTGATGGAGTGAAATTCGTTGCGTAGCCAGATGCGGAAGTCCGCATCGATCTCGTCCATCGATCCGACACCGAGCACCTTTTGCAACGTCGCCATCCCGTTGGGGTCGTTGCCGACCGCCGTGCGGAATTGGCGGTAATACTCTTTCAACAACCCGCGCTGTTGGAGGTACAGACACAAGTAGCGGACGTGGGCGTATTGCAACCCTTCACCTTCTTGGCGAAACGACCGCGCACGGATCAATTCCTCAATCGGTTTAAGTTGCTCCGACAGCAACGCTTGTTTGAGCGAATTGAGTCGCCAATTGTGATGGCCCAACAAGGTTCGGCCGTCCTCACTGAACTCTCCCTGTTCGTGCAGCGACGCTAAGCCTTCGTCGAACCACTCCGGACCGGTGGGAAAATCGAAGCCAAACAGGGCATGCGTCAATTCGTGCGCCAATGTGCCGTTGCCGCTCGAGAGATCGAGCATCATCCGCCGCTGATCTCTGCGAAAGTAGCCGTGGTAGTGTGTGGCGTCATAGTCATCCAACTCACGGGCAGCTTGGCGATAGTTCCGCACAGTGGTCAACATCACAATGGTGATCGGTTGATTGGGACTCGTCTCAAAGTAGCTGCTTTGCAAAGCATGGACAATCGGCTTAATCGTGGTTTCGTAGTGCCTGCGCAAATCGGCCTCAGGCATGTCCCCGGCGATCACAAAGGGAGATTCAACCGCAACGCGGTACTGCTCGCCTAAGCGGAGGATGAGCGCCGCAGCAGCCTTGTTGCAGGCTTCCACTAAAGCAGGATGATCGGCGGCGGGATGATCACGCTGCCCCAAATCGAATTGCGGCGGTGCTGGATCAATAGCCGTGGCGGCCATCACCTCCCGCGCATCGTGGGGGAATTCAAATGTGACCCAGTAACTCCCGGCGATTAAAACCACCGGTCCAATAACCAGGACCAGGAAACGATAAGTGCTCACGGTGAGTCTCTCAACTGTTGCAGATTCGAAACGGGGTGCAGCAGACCTGTTTCGCAAAGTGTACGTCAGAATTGAAGGGAATTCAGAGTATCACTTGAGGGATATCCAGGAATTCTCCACAATTGCAGGTCCCGTCTGCGGAAAACGCGTTGCAAACAGGCAACGTCACGTGTTTGCCATAATCGCTGGATTGCGTAAGGTGACTTGTTGCGGGAAACAATTCCCAGGAAGGCGCACAGCACTTTGGATTTGACTGATAGGTGCCTGAGTAGACAGTGCGGCAATTTAGGTAACTGCAGAAGGAGGAACCTAAGTACATGAATGAGTATCTGTTACGGCGTTTTTCATTAAGAATCAATCGCCTGACAGGAAATCGCGATCAGCCCTCAAGTGCAAGCCCTTTGGCGGACGAAATCCACTTAGGAGTCTTGTTTTAATCCTCATAACCGACATGATGGTCGCATTCGGGGCGCCTCACCGATTCCGAGTCGTTGAGGTCACTGCCTGGGTGTGGACATCGCAGGATGTGCGCAACATCAAGTTGGTTACCGAATCAATGGGTCTAGTTTTCTGGGCCTTGCCTATTTTTTGAAGTGCAGAAAATCATGGACGATCTTTCGCCGAAACCGATGTCACGACGCCCCTCCGTCCCTTGGCGGAATTCCAACAATCGCGTTCGCAGTTGCGGTCCGTTATTTACTGAAACCGATATTCAAAATATGCGCAATGGCATGCACGCTTCTATTTATCAATTTCAGGGTGCTCATCTCGACGAAGTCGACGGGATTGCCGGGACCCGATTCGCTGTCTGGGCGCCGAACGCCCGCGAAGTTTCCGTTCTCACCGACGCCAACCATTGGACGCACGGTCGCAATGCGTTGCGTCCCTCAGACGAAGGGATTTGGACCGGCTTTGTCCCCGACTTGGCGCATGGCGACGCCTACAAGTTTGGCATCAAGGAACAATCCGGCGTCGTCACCGAACGTAGCGACCCGTTTGCATTTTTCCAGGAGTTACGGCCCAAGACTGCGTCGATCGTCTATGACATGAGCGACTTTGTCTGGCAAGATCAGGCGTGGATGTCGCGACGGGAAATGACCGATTGGATGGCGCAGCCAATATCCATGTATGAGGTCCACCTGGGATCGTGGAAAAAGCCAACCGATGGCCGGGAGTTTTTCAACTACCGCGAATTAGCGCACATGCTGGTGGATTATTGCCGTGAAATGGGATTCACGCATTTGCAACTTCTACCGGTCAGCGAACACCCGTTCGACGGCTCGTGGGGGTATCAGACGACTGGTTATTTTGCGCCGACCAGCCGTTTCGGCACGCCGCACGACTTCGCTTATTTCGTGGACTATTGCCACCAGGCCAACATCAGTGTGTTGATCGATTGGGTCCCTGCGCATTTCCCGATCGATGGTCACGCACTGGCGCGTTTCGACGGCACGGCCCTCTATGAACATGCTGATCCCCGCCAAGGGTTCCATCCCGATTGGGGCACAGCCGTCTTCAACTACGGCCGCAATGAAGTTCGCAACTTCTTGCTCTCCAGCGCGCGGTTTTGGCTAGACAAATATCACGTCGACGGTATTCGCGTCGACGCCGTCGCCTCAATGTTGTACTTGGATTATTCACGCAACGCCGGCGAATGGGTCCCCAACGAATTCGGCGGTCGCGAAAACCTAGAGGCGGTCCGTTTCCTCAAGGATTTCAACGTGATGGCTCACGGCGATTTCCCGGGAATCTTGACCGTGGCTGAAGAATCGACCGCCTGGGGCGGCGTTTCGCATCCTGTGTACAACGGCGGTCTTGGCTTCAGCATGAAGTGGGACATGGGATGGATGAACGACTCGTTGCGCTACATGCATCTCGATCCGATTCATCGCGCACACCATCAAAACGACCTTTCCTTCCGCATGGTGTACGCCTTTACGGAAAACTTCGTCCTCCCCTTATCACATGACGAAGTCGTCCACGGCAAATGTTCGTTGCTCTCACAAATGCCGGGCGACCATTGGCAGCAGTTTGCTAATCTGCGAATGCTTTACGGTTACCAATACACCATGTCCGGCAAAAAATTGCTGTTCATGGGTGGAGAATTGGGGCAATGGCACGAGTGGAACCATGACGGCGAAATCGACTGGAACCTGCAAGGCCAGAAATACCACGACGGCTTGCGGCGATACATCGGCGACTTAAACGAACTGTATCGCAGCCAAGGGGCATTGCACGAACTCGACTTCTCCGGAAAAGGGTTTGACTGGATTCAGTGTGATGACTCCGCGAATAGTGTCTTCGCCTTCTTGCGGAAAGGCCAGGACAAGGATGACTTCCTGGTCGTCATCAGCAACTTCACCCCCGTGCCACGACAGAAATACCGTATCGGTATTCCTCGACCTGGGTTTTATTCCGAAGTGCTCAACAGCGATGCCGGAATCTACGGGGGAACGAACGTCGGAAACCTCGGTGGCGTCTATAGCGAACCGGTCCCCAGCCACGGCCACAAGCAGAGCATCGAAGTGCATCTGCCGCCGCTGGGCATCGTGGCAATGAAACCGATGTCGACGCCCAACGCCTAACCCGCAGACTCCTCTCCCCCCTCCGGTTCCGCCGGGGGGTGGGGAGAGATCATGTGGCGTCAGACTGCCGCCTCAAGACGACCAATTCCCCGCGGCGCTCAGCGACAATTCCACCCGGTAAGGTCGCTGTGCCTCCGTCTAGTAGTAGTGTCGCCAACCGGTCGTAGTGCGAAAAATTCATCCGCTGCCGCGGCCATTGCTGTTGTTTCCACAACATGGCAAAGCATTCGCGGATGACGTGCCGCGTTTGTTCGCTGAGCGGTTGCCACCGTAGCCGAACAATGTCTGCATTCACGTCGAGCAAGGCGCCGCGCAGTTGCTGATGCACGACCTGTTCCAGGGCATCCTGCAAGTCACCGGCCTGCTGGCTCAATTTGCTCAACGCCTCCCGGATATTGGGATTGAACGACGTTTCCAACTGCGGCAGTAACTCGTGTCGAATTCGATTGCGCGTGAATGCCACATCGACGTTCGACGGGTCATCGCGGTAGTCCTGGCAAACCGACCGTAAATAATCGACCGCTTGCGCGCGAGTCACCGTGAGCATCGGGCGCAATAATACGATCTCCGGTTGACCGTCCGACGGCGGAACGAGTGTGCGCCGCGCCGGCATCCCTCGCAAACCAGCCACGCCGGTGCCTCGTAACAGGTGATGCAGAATCGTCTCCACCTGATCATCACGGGTGTGGGCGACAAGAATGTGTGTAAATCGGTTTTGCTGTGCCGTCTGCTTGAAGAAGGCATAGCGGGCATTGCGGGCGGATTCCTCAATCCCCTGCCCTGATTCAGCGGCAAGTTGGCCGACATCGGCCGCCCCCAGATGGAAGGGGATCGCATGCCGTTCGCACGTCTGTTGTAACCAGCAGGCAACGTCATCGGAGACGGTCGATTGTAATTTGTGGTTGAAATGGACCACTGCCAATCGGCCGGAGTGGGTTGGATTCAGGTCCAACATGCCCCCTGCAACAAGCGCCATGCTATCCGCCCCACCGGAGACCGCCAACAATGCGTTACCGGCATCCCAAACCGTTTCCACGGCGTGACTGAGCGAACCGAGAAAGGGGTGTTGGTGGGAGTCTGCCATGTTGGAATCGCGTGAATTTGCGGAGTCCGCCCGGATGATCTTGGAATCACCGACAATACCGACCCAATTGTCGATTCTCGGTTGAATATCGGTTTTGCTTTGGTAGTATGGACTTACGATTATTCATCGTCCAGAGGTCGGGCATAAAAAATTGATGCTCAGCGTCTCCGGGGGATGGACAACTTCGTTGTCTTCGATGAATCTTTCACAATTCGACACCTTGGGGTGGCGACGTTGGTGAGAAACGGGGAAACACAACGGCGGCCGTTGAACGGTTTTATCTCAGTCTGAATGTGTTAAGCGTGGTATCCAGTAACCTACTGCGGACTGTAGGGCGATGCTTCATAAAATTCTACTAGCGTTGATTTCGATAATCCGGCTTTGGGGCCGGATTGTGACGACACCCGCGCGGGCGGCTTGTGCCGCATTGTGCGAGGACGTGACGCTGCGGAATTTTTGGATCAATCTCGCTACCGAGAGTCCGTGGTTACGTTCCGTCTTGTCCAGCCGCAGGGGATGCGGGCTTATGTTCCGGGGTTGACGCGCGGATTCGCGCGCGAACATTCCGGATGGCATCCGCCGCTCCCGGCAAGCAAGATCACGTTTTTGCATCCCAGATTGAAGTAACCAACCAGCATGCGGTTCGCTGCTGCGTGGGCATCGGAGCGGTGGGGTGTTCCTCCCGGGATTGCCGACCACGATATTCCTGCTCGGCGCCTCGTGGTGCTTTACCCGCAGCTGCCCCTGGCTCGAGGAGCGGCTGATCCGGATCCCGCTCTTTCGGCCCTTCCTCGTCTATCTCGATCAGGGGGCCCAAATGCCGCGAAAGGTGGTGGTCTGGACCCTCGTCTTCATGTGGCTCGCCATCGCTACCAGCGCAACAATGGTCATCGTGGGTCCCGAGCCGCGGCAGGTCCTGGCCTCGGCCATCGTCGCAGCCGGCGTCATTGGAAGCTGGTTCGTCATCCGCATGGGTCGGCGCAGGGTGGGTGTGAAGGATGAGTCGGGCGACTGACGCGACCCGGTTTGGAAAAGCCGGGACTTAGAGCTTAATAGAGTGCCTGGCACCATTCTTTTTTTTATTGCCGTAATTAGGGGTTGACAAAAACGAACGGTCGTACTATTTTGTGTTCATGGCAAAGGGCGAAGAAACCAGAGACCGCATTCTCCAACACGCGATGGCGATCGTCAGCGAGGTCGGGTTCGAGGGGCTGAGCATCGGCGGGCTGGCCAAGACGGCGGAGATGTCCAAGAGCGGGCTCTTCGCCCACTTCGACTCCAAGGAGGACCTCCAGCTGCAGGTGCTCTGCGCCGCCGGCCGGAGCTTTCTCGACAACGTGATCACGCCGGCGTTCCGCGAGGCGCGCGGCGAGCCCAGGATCCGGGCGATGTTCGAGCGTTGGCTGATCTGGGAAGAGGGGAGGGTCAACCCCGGCGGCTGTCCCTTCGTCACCGCGTCGTGGGAGTACGACGACCGGCCCGGGCCGGTGCGCGATGCGGTGGCGGCGGCCCAGCGCGACTGGGTGGGCACCGTGGCCACCTCGGCCCGGATCGCCGTCGACGAGGGCCACTTCCAGGCAGATCTCGACACCGAGCAGTTCGCGTTCGAGCTCTACGGCATTTTCCTTTCGTTTCATCTCTATTTTCGGTTGCTCAACGATCCCGAGTCCCGGCAGCGGGCCCGGACGGCCTTCGAGCGGCTGATCGAATCCTCCAGATAGGCAAGTACAGGAGAGAGTCATGAGTCTGTCCATGGTTCCACACAAAAAAGCACGATCGGTCGTGCGAATCCATTCAGAAACTCATGAGCGGTCCTGAGTGCGGTGGCGCCGGGCCTCGCCGCCGTGGCGGCGGAGCAGCTCTTCGTCACGGTGGTCCGAAACAAGCGACCCCGGCGAGAGGATGTGTGGGCCGAAGGCGCCACCCGGGCATCGGTCCCGTCGCCGCACGGTGATCTCGCGGCGTGGGTGTGGGGACGGGCCGAAGACGGTGCTGCTGGTCCACGGCTGGGCGGGCCGCGGTCTTCAAATGGGCGCGTTTGTAAAGCCTATCGTGGATGCCGGGTACCGGGTCGTCGCCTACGACGGACCGTCCCACGGACAGTCTCCGGGCCGGCAGGCCAACCTCTTCAAGCTCACCGATGGCCTGGTGGCGGTGGCGGATGCCGTCGGTCCGTTGCACGGCGTCATCGCCCACTCGTTGGGGACCACAGCGGTGCTTCTGGCGATGTCTCGCGGTCAGCTCGACCCGGGACGGTTCGTGGCCATCGCGCCTATGGCGGACACCCGAAGCATGAGCCGGAACTACGCCGCGATGACGGGCTTCAGCCACGCGGTGGTCGACGAGATGCGGGCGCGCTTCGAGCGCCGCTACGGCTTCCGCTGGGACGACATCGAGCCCACGCGGCTTGCCGAAGGCATCGAGGCTGCAACCCTCGTCATCCACGACCGTGATGATGGCGAGCTGCCGGCGGAGGAGGGCGAGTTGCTCGCTCGGGTGATGCCCAATGGTCGGTCGCGCATCACCGAGGGCCTCGGTCACCGGCGGATCCTGCGGGATCCCGAGGTGGTGGCCGCGGCGGCGGGGCACCTCATTCACCGGAACGCCCTGACTGAAGAAGACCCCGTTTCTCTCACCAACGCCGCGTCGGCGGCGTGACGCACGTTTTCCAGGAGGGAAGATGACACTCACGATCACGGCCCATCTCTGGCTCCCAAGACTCCGAGAGATCATCCGCAGCTGGTTCGATTTCAGGATCGACCTCGCCGGCCTCAGAATCGATGAAGAGGAGATCAACCTCGATCTCGCCTGCGGGCGAGAGTAGGTTGCTGTTCCAGTTCCTGACGCGGATGGTGCGAGCCGGTTCTTTCGGCACCGGCCTTCTGGGCCGCCCATGGCGACCCAGCGTCGCGCAATCAGCGAGATCGCTCGAAGGTGACGTGGAGCGGTGCCGGGCACCTTTTTGCAGCGAAAAGAGGGCCAGGCACCGAGCCCGGTGCGGCATTGTGCGGTGGCGCCGCCTGGCCGGGGAGGCTTGGTGGCACAAATGCGGACCCGGCACCCCGCCGCACGGCCCGTGCCTGTGGAGGCGCCAGGTGATGGCCTGTCGTGGTCCGTTTCAGGGCATGGTCAGGTCCCAGCCATGAAAGCCTCCGCTCTCGAAGCCATCGGCGAGGATCACGGGAAGCCGCCACAGCTCTGCGCCTTGGGCGGTATTGAGCGTTCCCACCACAAGCCGGCCGTCAAACACCACCATCGCAGACGCGATGGAGTTGTAAGAGTCGATGAAACCGTTTGTGTTCTCCTGTGTCCATTCCCCACCCCGGAGCCTCCATATCTGGGCCCCGGTCACCATGTTTTGGGTGCCGACGTAGAGCTCGTCGGCAAAGGAAACCATCGTCCCGTTGGTGTCATTGAGACTGTCGCCGAATCCGCTCGTGCTGACGGGGATCGGTGTGCCGGGGGCGATTCGCCAGACGCGAAGTCCGTCCATTCCGTCAACCAGCGCGTAGAGCGCTCCTGCGGCAGAGGCGAGGGTATTCACACCGATGCTGCCGCTATCGTCGAAGAGACCATCGGGAACCGCTCGCGACCAGTTGAAACCGTCAGGGCTCTCCCAGATTTCGCCGCCGCCCGGTTCCAACGTCGAGGCGAAGAGCTTTTCGTTGAAGGTCACCAGCGATGAGATTCGGCTGTTCGCCGAGTTTCCGAAACCGCCCGTCATGGCCGGGTACCACGTGATTCCAGAGAAATTCCAGATCTCGGCGCCGGTGGTGGAGTTGGCGGTGCCGGCGAAGAGCTTGTCGGCGAATGCTTCCATGTCGGTGATCATGTAGTTGCTGCTGTCTCCAAAACCGGCGGCGTTGAACGGGTGCCAGACGCCCTGGTTGTACTGCCAGATCTCGCCGCCGTCGGTGTGGTTGATGGTTCCCACGTAGAGGGCCGTGATCGGGCTGACGAGGGTGTAGGTGAAACCCTCCATGGTGGTGGCGGCGAGGTTGTAGGCATCGCCCCACCCGTCCGAAACGAGGGCGCCCCAGGCGCTCCGAGAAGGGTAGACGCCCCGCGCCAGGACCCTGCACCCCCCGGGGCTGTGGGTGCCCGCGTAGAGAACTCCGTCGAACTCGGCCAGGCTCCAGATCATGGCGGTGGCGGGATCTCCAAACCCGCCCGTGAACTCGATTTCCCAACCGTCCGCGGTCTGGGCCGAGACAGGTCGAGCATCGAGCGCTGCCCCGATCTGAACAACCGACACGATTCCGATCATGACGAGGATGCGTCGACGCTTGAGAATCTGCGGCATGGCAAGCTCCCTGGTTGGGAATGTTCTTGGGTGACTCCAGCGTATCGTGTCCTCCGACACAATGCTGACACCCGATCTCAGTTCCGCGGCGGGGGGGCCCTTGCCTGTGGAGGCGCGATGGGAGGGGATGCCAGGCACACAATTGTTCGCGGCGAACAAAGTTGGAGCCAGGCACCCATCCCGGCGTCGGTGGAGGTCCCTGACAGCCGCTGCCCCTGACGCTGCATTGGCGGGAGCGGAAGCGGGAGGGGATCATTCACGGAAACGGCCACGGAAACGGAAGCGGAACCGGAAGCGGACCCGGTTGCCTTCCCCGAAGGATCCTCTCTACAGCTCCGCGCCGCAGAACTTGCAGTAGTCGGCGTCGGCGTCGTGGCCGTGGGCGCCGCAGCCGGGGCAGGCGCGGCCGGTGACGGCCTTCTTGCGGGTGACTCCGGCGAGCTCCACCGAGACGATCCCGGTGGGCACGGCGATGATGCCGTAGCCGAGGATCATGATGACCGAGGCCAGCGCCTTGCCGAGCGGGGTCTCGGGGGCCATGTCGCCGTAGCCGACGGTGGTCATGGTGACGATGGCCCAGTAGATGGAGAGCGGAATGTTGGCAAAGCCGTGTTCCTCGCCCTCGATGAGATACATGGCCGAGCCGACGATGACGACGATGGTGAGCACCGCGCCGAGGAAGACGATGATCTTCCGGGAGCTGGCCCTCAACGCGGTCATGAGCTCACTCGCCTCGCCGACAAAGTGGACGAGCTTGAGGACGCGGAAGACCCGCAGCAGCCGCAGTCCCCGAATCACGAGCAGCGACTGGGCGCCGGGAAAGAGCACGCTGAGGTAGGTCGGGAGGATCGACAGCAGATCGACGATGCCGTAGAAGCTGCGCGCATATTTCCATGGTTTGTCGACGCAATAGAGCCGAACCAGATACTCGATGGTGAAACAGATCGTGATCACCCACTCGAAGGTGTGGAGCCAGGGGCCGTAGTCGTCGCGGATCCAGGTGACGCTCTCGAGCATGACTGCGAGCACGCTGGCGATGATGAGGATCAACAGGGCGACGTCGAAGGCCTTGCCGGCCGGCGTGTCGGCGCCGAAGATGATCTCATGCAGTCGTTCGCGGAATCGTTGAGAGTCGGTGGTCATCTGTTCAGGGAAAGTCTATCAGGAAGCGATGGCCCGCTCAGGTCTCAGACCCACAGTCGAGAGGGGTATTCAGAATTCTCGATCAGATCGGCGATGAACTCCCTCGCCTGCGATCGGTCCTCAGGGAAGGTGATGCCGCACCACTGTCCGTTGTGGCGGAGGACCCGCACACGTGCCCGATTCTCGGCGATCATCCCCTGGACGACATCGGGAATCAGGAACTCCCGCCGGCGGTCGGTCGCGGTTTGGTCTTCACGGAGGAAGCTCCGGAACCGCGTTCGCAGTTCGGGGAAGATCGAGGGGGTGAACCCCCACATGTTCATCGAGACGAGTGCGTCCGGAGGCACTTCGTGATCGGTGCCGGATGCATCGCTGAAGATGCCGCCTTCGCCCTTCTTCGTCAGCTTCAGGATTTCGACGATCCGTTCGAGCCACCCCGCGTCGCCGGCGCGACAGAGCCCGCGGGAGACCGGCCCGGCATCGGAGAGGGTCGGTCCAACCTCGAAACCCGCCAGGGCGAAGGTCGGTACTGATCCGGGATGGGAGGCCTTCATGAAGTCGGCCAGCACGCGGAACGCATCGCGGCCATAGAAGTCATCGGCGTTGATCACCGCGAATGGTCCTCCGATGGCGGCTTCTGCGGCGAGAACGGCGTGGCCGGTTCCCCACGGCTTGCTCCGGTCATCAGGCGGTGACGCGCCGTCGGGCAGATCCGTGATCTCCTGGTAGACATAGGACACACCCACACGATTCGCCAACCGCGATCCGAGCGACTCTCTGAACTCGCTCTCGGTTTCGGGTCGGATCACGAGCACGATGTGGTCAAAGCCGGCCCGCAGGGCGTCGAAGATCGAGTATTCGAGCAGGGTCTCGCCGTCCGGGCCCACCGACTCGAGCTGTTTGAGACCGCCGTAGCGGCTTCCGGCGCCCGCCGCGAGGAGCACGAGTGCGAGTCCGCCGGGCGCTCCTCCGGATCCGTGCTTCGATCTGATCCCGTCATCATGGCTCCGATCCGGGCGCATCGTCGCTACAGTTTCAGTGGTCAGAACTTGACTCATCCGGCGGCCAGCGATTGTGACCGAAACCGGAGGAGAATTCCACCGCGCGGGTTGAGATTCCAGCGCCTTCGCGGACCCGAGATGCAGGTCGACGTGCTCCGGAATGCGCGCCCGGGTATCGGGGGGTGACGCCTCCCCGCTACAATGCGGGTCCAGGAGGCGGTGAGTGACGAGTATCCAGGACCGTTCGGCGGATTTGGCGCGGGCGTCTCGCCCGCGATGGACCCACAGTTCCCAACAACCCGCATCGGGCGGACGCTGTTCGTGCTCGGGTTGCTCGTCCTCGCGTTTGTCGGCTGCGGTGGTGGCACGACGCCGGAATCGGCGCCGACACCGGTTCCGAAAACCGTCGCCACCGAAACCCGTGAGATCGAAAATCTCAACGTCATCCTGATCACCATCGACACCCTGCGTTCGGATCGGCTCTCGTGCTATGGATCGAGGATGTCGCTACACCGACGCTCGACGGTTTCGCCGCCGAAGGCATCCGCTTTTCCAATGCCGCGAGCACGGTGCCCTTCACCCTGCCCGCCCACACATCCATTCTGACCGGTCTCTACCCGCCGGCACACGGCGTCCGGGAAAACGTCGGCTACAGGGTGGGGGAGGAACTGACGACGCTGGCCGAAGCCCTGGCGGCGCGAGGCTGGTCGACCGCCGGTTTCGTCAGCGCCTTTGTCCTCGACTCGAGGTGGGGGATCGCGCAGGGCTTTGACCACTATCTCGATGACTTCGATCTCAGCACCTTCGACGAGGCGCCGAATCTCAGCGCGGTTCAGCGATCGGGAGCGGAGACGATCGCAGCGGCAGAGTCCTGGTTCGAGGAGCGCGACGACGACGCTCCCTTCTTTGTCTGGCTCCACCTCTACGACCCGCACGATCCCTACACCCCGCCCGAACCCTATCTGTCGCAACACCAAGGGCGGCCGTATGACGGCGAAGTGGCCTACACCGATGCGCTCCTCGGCGGTTTCCGGCGGTTTCTCGAGGATCGCGGTCTGCTCGACGATGCGCTCGTCATCATCACCGGGGATCACGGCGAGGGGCTCGGCGATCACGGGGAGTTGTCGCACGGGTTCTTCATCTACGACTCGACGATCCACGTCCCGTTGATCATCCGACCGCCCGGCGGCGTTGCCGGCGGCCGGGTCGTGTCGACCGCGGTCAGCCACGTGGATCTCTACCCCACGGTTCTCGATGCCGTCGGGATCGATCCGCCGCAACCGGTTCACGGGCAGAGCCTCATGGCCTTTGTCAGGGGCGAGGGATCCCCGATCGACCGCGAGGTCTACTCCGAGTCGCTCTATCCGCTCCTGCACTATGGCTGGGCGCCGCTGCGGTCGGTGAGAACCGACCATTTCAAGCTCATCAGCGCGCCGCGGCCCGAGGTTTATGATTTGGTGTCCGACCCACGAGAGGGGCGGGATCTCGCCTCCGAAGAACCGGTTCTGTTGACCGATCTCGAGAACCGGCTTGTCGGGCTGAGATCGGCCATTGAGATCGACGAGAACTCGGGTGCTCCGGCTCCGGATCTCGATCCCCAGACCCTGGCTCAGCTCCAGGCCCTGGGCTACGCCGCCGGCCAGGGCGGGGTGAGCCTCGACGAGGAGGAGGACCGCCCCCGCGCCGACCCCAAGGATCGGATCGGCGTCCACCGGACCGTGATGCGGGCGCAGACTCAGATGGGGAGCGACCCGCCGGCCGCACGGCAGGCGCTCGAGGAAGTGCTCGCACAGGACGACGGGGTCCTCGACGCCCACCAGATGCTCGGCCAACTCGCGGTGACGGATCGCGAGTACGACGAAGGCTCTCGGGCACTTCCGGCGCGCCCTCGAAATCGAGCCCGAACACCGGAACGCGCTCCAGGGGATGGCTTCGTCCTACCGGGCGTTGGGACGCACCGAGGAGGCCCTGGTCGGGTATCGCCGAATCCTCGAGGTCGCCGGCGCCGACACCGGCGCCTCCATCGCCATCGCCGACATCGAGTTCGACCGCGGCAACCTCGATGCCGCGGCCGAGACCCTGGAACGGGCGGTGGCCACCAGCGATGCCCCGGGGCTGATCTCCAACAAGCTGGGTGAGGTGCGGGCGAAGCAGGGGCGGATCGACGAAGCCATGGCACTCTTTGGCGACGCCATCTCCAGAAACGAGCTCTTTGCTGCGCCCTACTTCAACCTCGGGGTGCTCTACGAGGAACGGGGAAATCTGCAGGAGGCGGTCTCCCACTACGAGAAGGCCATCGAACTGGCGCCGAAGTACTACCATGCGCAGTTCAACCTCGGCCGGCTCGTCGGAAACCTTGGACAGACGGATCGGCAGCAGGAGCTCTGGGAAGCCTCCATCGAATCCAACCCCGATTTCGTGCAAGGGCATGTCTATCTGGCCAAGCTGCTGATGGACAACGGCGGCAGCCTGGTCCGGGCCGAAGCCCTCGCCCGGCGAGGGATCGAACTCGACCCGTTGGGCCAGGCGGGACCTCTTGGCTATTACGTCCTCGCCGATATCCTCAATCGGACCGCTCGGCCGACCGAGGCGAAACAGGCCGTCGAGGCCGGGCAGCGCATTCAACAGCGGTAGTCGGAATCAGGGCGTCACGCGGCCACCGGAACGCCTCGTCCCGCCGTCGGAACCGACCACCCAGAAGAACTCGGCGCTCACGGGACCGCAATTTCCGTCGGCGTCCTTTGCCCGGACGAAGATGGTGTGCCGACCCGGGTCCAAACCGGATGTGTCAAGGGCAAGGCTCACCGCCTCATAGCTCGAGTCGTAGGCGCCGTCGGTCGGCAGCATCAGCCACGATCGGCCGGGATTCGGGTGCCAGGGCGGGTGGTCGACAAAGACTCGGACCGCGCCAACATTCTGAACCGGTTCGGTCCCGTTGCCGGTCTGGTATCTCCAGTCGGCGGCGCGGACCTCGATCGCGAGCAGCTGCCCGCCATACACCCGGTTGCCGTCGGGGAGTTCGAGACCGGTCATCTCGGGGCCGGATGGGGTCACGTAGGGGGTGCGGGCGATCTTCGCCGCGTAACGGAGCGCCTTGAGATTGTCGGGCAGGATCCGGGTTTCGAAGCGGTTGCAGTCCTGGAAAAAGGCCGTGCCGAGTTCGAAGAGGTAGCTCGCGACACCGAGGTCGCCATAGGCGAAATCGATGGCGCCGCCATCGACGGAGGCGATCTCCGAAACGGATCGTAGCCGTTGAAGAAGGCGAGCTTTCGTCCGAGTGTCCCAGCGCCGATCGGTTTGGCGGCGATGGACGGTGGAGAACCACGGCCAGTAGATCTCGCGGCCGTAGCTGTGGAGATCGATGAAGACACCCGTCGCGTCGTTCGGCGGATCCGGCGTCCTCTGGTTGGGGAAGATCGACCGGAGATAGTCCTGCACCGCCCGGGTCTCGGGCTCCGATGCGCCGCCGGTGCCGTGGTAGGTCTGGTCGCACTCGTCGTCGCTCGACTGACCGCAGCAGTTCCACTGAAACTCGAAGTTGCGGTTGAGATCGACGCCGCGGTCGTCGGTTCCGCTGCAGTGGTTGTTGTTGGCGTTCTTGCGCCAGTATGCGCCGAGCTCGGCGCGACGGCGGCCGTCGGGGTTGAGAAAAAGCAGCAGGTGGATCTCGTGCTCATCGAGAAGCCAGGTTGCATCGGCGTCGGTGTCATAGCCGTGGAGGAGTTCTTCGGCGAATCGTGTGAGGAGTTCCGGCCCGGGGCATTCCCGGGCGTGGATGCTCCCCTGAACAAAGAGGATCGGTTTGGAGTCGGGATCGGCCGGTGTGCCGACGCCCGGCGTCTGCCGGTTGCCGAGCTTGAGGACCATGAGATCGTCGCCGTCGAAGCCGGGTTCCCAGCCCGAGTGCACCTCCCAGGAGTCGCCGATGTCGATCCACTCGGCGAGATCCGGATAGTGCGAGACGAGGCTCTCGACATCGGCAAAAGTCTCGTCGACGGTTCGATAGCACGGCAGGCCCACGATGCCCGCCTTCTGACCGAGAAGCGGGCGGCGCGGTGCGCACATGGTCTCGGTGAGCTCGTGGTCGACCACGACATCGAATCCGGCGGACTCGAGGCGCGCGAGTTCTTCTTCGTCGACATCAACCACGACATAGCTCTCGGTCCGATTGATCTCCCAGGGATCGGTCCACCGCATGAGCTCCGAGACCATGGCCGGGTCGGTAAATGATGCGCGAACCACCACTCTCGAACAGATTTGGTTCATTTCGCCGGCATCTGCGAACACCGTGCCGACCAGAACGACTCCGACAAGGAGAATGACAACACGTGATCTCGAAGCTCGAATCATCATGCCTTCAAGATACGTCTTTCGCGTTCAAAAGTTGGCGTCAGCTCTGTTGGTATGCCTCTCGCAACAGGTTCTGAAAATGCCAGACCCCGGACTCACGCTTGGGTGACAACCGGCCGGGGGTGTAGGCGCCCGAGGCGAGGCCTTTTTGCACCGCCTCGCAGATGGAGATGTCCTCCTGTTGGATCTCGTCGCTGAACTCGAGATCGCGCTTGTTTCGCGGCGCGCCGTCGGCGCCGTAGTAGTAGTCGAAATCGACCCTGCACCGGTCGATGCCGAGGGGGATGACCTGATTGGTCTGCATCCGGCCGGGCATGATATTGAGCATGGTGTTGGGGTAGATGAAGAAGTACCAGGCGTCGCCGTCGCCGTAGATGTCGCCGGCGTTGACGAGCGGTGAGTGCTGGAGTGAGTGCCAGTCGAAGAGCTCGGTCGAGTAGGCGCGGTAGTCGAGCACCTTGGAGAGCCCCGGGTGGACGTGGGGCAGGTGGTAGCCCTCGAGGAAGTTGTCGACATAGATCTTCCAGTTGCAGGCGATCTCGTAGGAGACGCGTTCGTGGAAGACCATGGATCCGAGTTCGACGGGGTGGACCCGCTCCGCGATACCGCCGTAGACTTCGGCAAAGTCCGGGGTGTTTTCTGAGAGCGAGACAAAGACGAGGCCGTGCCACTCTCGGGCCCTCACTGGCGTCAGGCGGATCCCGGCCGGATCGAAATCCTCGGTTTCGGCCATCTCGGGCGCGGCGCGCAGCCGTCCGTCGAGGGCGTAGGTCCAGCCGTGGTACTTGCAGCGGAGGTTTTCGCGTCCCGACCGTTGCAGGTCGCCAGCGGCCCGGCCCGGTGGCGGCAGATGTTGTAGAAGGCTCGAAGCGCGTTGTCCTCGTCTCGGACGACGACGATGGGTCGGCCGGCGATTTCGCCGATGATGTGGTCACCGGCTGCCGACAGTTCGTCCGTGTTGGCCGACGAGCTGCCAGCTTTCAGAGCAAAGACCGTCCGCGCCTCGATCTCGAGAAACGAGGGATCCGTGTATGGCGCGACCGAGAGGGCGGTGGCCCGTTCGAGCGGCTTCGGCGGGTCGTTGAGATGCTCTTGCATCGGTCGAGGATACACCGCGCCGGCGTCTTGATCGACATCGAAGTGGAACCCAGATGGTCGAGGCAGTTGATTCCGCGGGGTCATCGGTTGCGGTGCCGGTCAGCCGATCCGGACCTCCATTGACTGGTAGCCGGCGTCGCGCATGGCGTCCATGACTCTGGTGGCGTTGTCGGGGCAGAGGGCGATCGTGGAACCGCCGCCGCCGCCGCCGGTGAGTTTGGCGCCGAGAGCGCCGTTCTCGCGGGCGATCTGGATCAGCTCTTCGAGCTCCCAGCTCGAAACCTGGAGACCGTTGAGCAGACCCTGACACACATTCATGAGTTCTCCGAGGCGCTCGAGATCGAAGCGTTTGATGGCGTCGAGAGCCTGCCCGGTGACGGCATCGATCCCTTTGAACATGGTGTCGTAGACATCGCGGTTGCGGCGACGACCATCGCGGACCCGGGCCACCATCTTGGCGGTCAGGCTCTCGACTCCGGTCAGGCCGATGACAATGGTGACAGGTTTGGGAAAACGCAGCGAGTGGATTTCGGGAGGATCGCCCTTGCGGTAGACCAGCGGCTGGCCGAAGGTCGCGACGGTGTTGTCGATACCCGACGGTGTTCCGTGGGCGACACACTCGCACTGGTAGGCGAGCTTGTTGACCTCGTCATCCGAGAGGCCCAGCTCGAAATGCCGGTCGATGGCGCGGATGATGGCCACCGCCACCGCCGCCGATCCACCGAGACCCATGGCCCGGGGCATTTCGGAGAAGACCTCGATCCGCATGGATCGGTCGGTCAGGCCGAGCTCGCGCAGCACGAGCGCCGCCGGGATCTCGAAAGAGCGCTGTTTGGACGGGATCCTTCCGCAGCCGCTGTTCGACGCCCCACCGGGGTACGACCAGCCAGACGCCTTCGTCTTCATCCACCACCCGGGCACGAACCGCCAACGGCACCGGCGCGGCGATGGCGCGGCTGCCGTAGACGACGGCGTGCTCACCGAAGAGAATGATCTTGCCGTGGCCGGCGGAGAGCTGCTCCCGCTCATCCTGGTTCAGCATTTGCCCCGTCGTGAGCTTGACCTGGTCGATGATCTCTTCGGCCTTCCAGATCTTGATCTCGCCCGACTCGACGAGGCGCTCGACAACCGAGTCGAAGATCTCGGGAGCGGCGCCGGCCGCGGTTGCCACGCTCCGCGCGTGGAGCGTCATGTGTCCGCGCTGGATGCCCTCGGTGACGAGGGCGCGCAGAGCGGAGAGATTCTGCGCGAGACCCACCGCCGCCATGACCTCGGCGAGTTCTCGGGAAGACCCGACCTGCGCCAGGCGCAGGTTCATGGCGACTGATGGGTTGGACTGGAGTGGTCCGCCGACGATACCGACCCGCAACGGCAGTTCGAGCTGACCGATCAGCGCGCCTTCGGTGGTCCGTGTCCAGCGTGAGAGCGAGGTGTAGTGGGTGCCGCGTGCGGCGAAGGCGTGGGCGCCGGCTTCGACGGCCCGCCAGTCGTTGCCGGTGGCCAGGGCCACCGCATCGATGCCGTTCATGATGCCCTTGTTGTGTGTCGCCGCGCGGTAGGGGTCGACGGCGGCGAACTGGCTCGCGATGATAATTCCATCGCGGACCTGCTCGCCGTCCGAATCCGTTGCCGGCGAGTTCTTCCACGGGATCTCGACGGTCGCCCGGACCAGGGATCGGTCTGCCAGGTTTGACAGGATCCGGAGAAAGACCTTGCCACCGGTGAGGCTCTCGACGACCGACGCCACGCCCTCACACATCGTGTTCTCGTGATTGGCGCCCATGGCGTCCCGGGTGTCGACGAGCAGGTGGACGATGAGCATCTCAACCGTGTCGGTGGTCGCCGGGTGGAGGACGACCTCGAGATCGACGGCGCCGCTCGCCGCGCGCCACCATCCGCGGATGGAGACTGTTGGCGAGGTTGAGGACATCCTCCTTGCGACGTTCGAGGATCTGTCTTGCCCTGGAAGAATTCGGGACATCGACGAGTTGGATCTGACCCATGAGGATGGGGTCGTCGCTCGAGGTCGAGAAGCCTCCCGCGGCGCGGGCGGTCTTTGCCGCGAAACTCAGGGCGGCGACGATGGATGGCTCTTCAACGGCCAGCGGTACGACATAGTCTTTTCCGTTGATGAGAAAATTGACGCCGAGACCGACCGGCAGACCCATGACCCCGATGACATTCTCGATCATGTTGTCGGCGTCGTTGACGTCGAGCATCGTTTCGCCGTTGAGGAGGGCCTTGGAGTCCTGCGACGAGAGCAGGCCCTGGTCACGAACGGTCCGCACCCTCTCTCTCACCGAGAGCTTGTGAAACGATGGGAAGAGGGACTTTCTCAAGGTTCGACGGGGTTCCTTTCCAGTGACCGGGCAGCCTCCGGGCGCATGGATCTGCGGTTTTCTCGATGTCGAGATTTGGCCCTGCCCTGAGGGACCCGCAGCTCCAATTCTCGACGTCACCATATCCTCAATCTCTGAGGCGGACAAGACCGGGCACGTCGTCGACCCGGTCGGCGTCCTATTTCTCCCGCGGGAGCGCTCGCAGCGCGTCGATGGGACGCCGGTCCGGCGCCATTGGTCTGATGGCGCGGCGATACGCTTCTCTCGCCTCGTCAATGAGATTCATGGCTTTGAGGATCTCACCCTGGTAGAAGTGCGCCAAACCGGCGCTCGGGTCGATTCGCAGCGCCTTCGCGAGCTCCGAAATGGCGATGGGGCCGGCGGCCTGTGGGTTGAAGAGATAGCGGCAGTGGGCGAGCTCTGCCCGGTATTTTCCATTCTGAGGGTCGAGATCGGAGGCATAACCGAGTTGCTCGAGGGCTTCGCGGAAGTTGCCTTCAACCATCAGGGCGCGTCCCTTTCGGAACTGGACCTCGGGATCGAGCAGATCGGTTTCGATGCTGAAAGACTCGGCGGCGGCGGCGGGTCGCTTCTGGTCAGGGCTGTGCCGTTTCTCGACAAGGGCCTGCCTTCGATCGGGATTGGTGAGATCGCCATAGGCGCGGGCGCCGGCGAGAAAGACCCTTCGGGCATCCTCTGTGAGATCAGGGGGATACGTCCACGGGGCGAACCTCTCCGCGAATTCAAGAAACCGCTCGTGGGCCTCTCGACCGAAACCGTCGGGGTCGAGCCCCAACAGATCGAATGGATCTCTGCGCCGGAAGTTGAGCACCATCTCCATGAGATCGTCGGCGTTCGCCGTGGTTGTCGGGGAGCGAGTGTTCCTTGACGATTGGAGCTGCCGTGTCGAATTCGGGGTTGGGTGTGGTGGCGGGCCGGGGCGGGGGCGTTGGGCGAGCGGGCCGCTTCGTCGCAGGCAACTGGTCAGCGGTCGTGATCACGCCGATCAGACTGAGGGCGTAGAGGATCCGGGTGAACTCCCCGTTGTTGAACCTCGGTCGTCGCTGCGAGTTCGTCGATGCGTGTGGGTTGCTTCGCGAGGGCCTCGCAGACCGAGCGTTCGCGAGGGCTCATTCGAATGTCGTCGAGGCTGAAGAACGGCGCCGGGTTGAGGGCGAGGGGTGTACCGATCAGCGCGCCGATGGACGAGTCCACCTGTTGTTGAGTGGCGAACCGGCTGACCCCGAATATGATGAGTTGCGGGACGTTGACCTTGAGGGCCGAGTCGACCTCCGTCGGAGCATCGGAGAGTCGGTAACTTCCCTGGAGCCATGAAAACCCGTCCACGAGCTTTTTGGCCAGGTTCTTTTGCAGCACCTTCCGGAGTTCTTCGGCGGTGATGAGCTTTCTGCTGATCAGAACGTCTCCAAAGAGCACACCCCGCGCGCACGACTCGGCGAAGCACTCGTTGGCGGTGGCCTCGTCGAGGAGCCCGGAACTCTGCATGAAGCGGCTGAGGGTCTCGTGCGCCAGGTTCGAGCGGCACTGGACGGGGAACGCCGCCTTCGATGAAGATCTCCTTGACCAGCGGTCTGCGGGCGATGGTCAGCGTGACGCTGCGTTCGGCCCGGGCCAACGCATAGAGCAGCACGGCGAACGGCACCTCCTCGAGGTTGCCATCGTGCTGTGTGGCGATTCTCTCTACGGCTTCGTCGGACAAGATCACAGCAGAATGGTATCAGCTAACCGGCATGGTTTGATCGGGTTCGAGTCTCATTCGTGTTCCTTGATGCGCGTCGTGAACTCGCGGGCGAGGTCGTTTGGGATGGGAAACGTCAAGTGGTACTGGGCGATCCGCCAGCCGCCATCTTCTTTGACCAGCACCCCGGTGACCCTGTCCAGACTGCAGTCGATCGGTTCGATAGGGGTGTCCAGGAGCAGGTTCTGGGCGAAGGAGTGATGAGCTCCGTCGTGACCCGGATCAGCCTTTACGAGGTCGAGGTCGTCGCCCAGGGCCGAACCCGCGGCTGGCGGTCAACGGTTATCGCGAGGGTCGATCTCGAAAACGGACCCAGGGTCATGAGGTGGCACCGGTTCCAGTCACCGGAGTGAGGGTTTGGAAGTGAGGGAGTGAGGAAGTGAGGGAGTCAGCGCTCGCTACGCTCGCTGTGAGCGCTCCCTTCGGTCGCTGGTTAGGAGGTGAGGAGGTGAGAAGTAGGCGCGCTGCAGGATTTTGAAGCGCTCTGTTTTCTGGTGCGATGAACCTTCTCACTAGCGAGCCCGGCGAGCGCTGACTTCCTAACCTCCTAACCTCGAACTCAGCATCCGGTTGCCTGGATCCCTTGTCTCGCCAACCGACGAGACCCTGATCGCCGCCTTCTCGCCGACGGGACAGCGGT
>CALOFE010000010.1:0-68054 GCA_942492455.1 uncultured Planctomycetaceae bacterium
CGAACAAGCGTCAGGCACTTTCATCGAGGTCACAGGCGGGCTCACCGCCGCCAGCCGCATCATTGCCTCGGGCTACGAAGAACTGAATGACGGCGACCGAATCCGGATTACCGACGAGGCAACCATTTTCGACGAGGAAATGACCTCCGCCTCCCACCCCCAACGTTTTCCGGATAAAGCACACAAATAACAGCGAGGAACTTTCGCATGCCGCTAATACACATCAATCAGGTCAGTAAATTCTTCCACAAGGGAGATGAAAAGATCACGCCGCTCGACAACGCCGAGTTGCTGATTGATCGGGGAGAGTTTGTATCGCTCATGGGAGCCAGCGGCACCGGTAAGTCGACCTTGCTGAATCTCATTGCCGGGATTGATCGGCCCACTTCCGGACAGATCATCGTGGACAACGTCGACATCACCGGGATGTCAAGAACTAAGTTGGCGACGTGGCGGGCTCGCAACATTGGTTATGTGTTCCAGACGCACAATCTGATTCCGGTCCTGACGGCTTACGAAAATATCGAACTCCCGTTGTTACTTTTGCCAATGAATCGATCCGAACGGCAGCGTCCGCGTCGAACTGGCGCTGACGGCTGTCGATCTCTTAAACCGGGCCAATCATTATCCTCGCCAACTATCCGGCGGTCAGGAACAGCGGGTGGGTATCGCGCGGGCGATTGTGACCGACCCTACCGTCGTCGTCGCGGACGAACCGACCGGCGATCTTGATTCCGAAACCTCGTCCCAGATTCTGGATCTCTTACAACGGCTGAATGTCGAACTGGGGACCACGTTTCTCATGGCGACGCACGATTCCGAAGCAGCGGCAATGGCCGGACGACAATTGAAACTCGACCGGGGGCAGCTCATTGAAGTGGGCGAGCGGACCATGGTCTCAGTGCATCCGGAGGCCTCCTGATGTTTAAGTTTGCACCGTACCTGTTTAAGACCTTGTGGCGGCATCGCGTGCGGACGCTGCTGACGGTCAGTGGATCGGCGGTCGCACTGTTTGTGTTTTGTTTTGTCCTATCGGTCCAGCAAGGGCTCGAGCGGCTCACCCAGCAGGACAATTCGGTGCTGGTTGTGTTTCAGGCGAATAAATTTTGTCCCGCCACCAGTCATCTTCCTCAAGATTATGATCGTATCATCGGGGAAATGCCCGGCGTACGCGACGTGCTGCCGATTCAGGTCTTCACCAACAATTGCCGCGCTAGCCTGGATGTCGTTGTCTTTTATGGAACCCAAGTCGAGAAAATCCGCAGACTGAGAAATTTTGAACTTGTGACAGGAAGTTGGACGGATTTCGAAGGCCACCAAGACGCGGCTATTGTCGGACGCGCGTTAGCGACGCGGCGCGGTATTTCGGTTGGGGAGAAATTTTCCATTGGCGATGTGACGGTGGCCGTTGCCGGAATCTACACCAGTGATAACCGAGCGGAAGAGGATTACGTCTACTGCCACCTCGATTTTCTACAACGGACGCACGGACTCGATCTGGTCGGCACTGTCACACAGCAAGAAGTCTGGCTCGATAACTCCGCCGACCCCGACCAAACTGCCGTTGCCATCGATGCCCAATTGAAATCCGGGCAGATCGAGACCGACACACGAACTAAAGGCGCCTTCCAGGCATCAAGCATCGCCGATCTCGTCCACTTGATTGATCTGTCTCATTACCTGGGCTGGGCCTGCCTGTTGTTAATGGCGGTTTTGCTGGGAACGACCACAATTATGACCGTCGAAGATCGCATCGGAGAACATGCAGTTTTACAAACGTTGGGGTTCACGACCTTTCGCGTCTTTCGACTGGTGATGTCCGAAGCCGTTCTACTGAGTGTCCTCGGCGGTTGCTTAGGCACCGCGTTGGCAACAGTTTTCCTCTTCGAATCGGGACTGTCACTAGGAGCCGAGGCAGTGAGCATTGCGATTGTGCCAACATGGAACATGGCCATCTATGCGGCGATCACGTCGCTGGTGATCGGCATCATCGCCGGAATCGCCCCCGCCACCCATGCCGCCCGCGCCGACATCGTCACTTCACTTCGCATGGCGAGATAGCTTCTGATGCAACCTCGGGAATGAAGTACGCGAAAGCACGGCTTGCGTTTAAGCCAACCGACTCCTGCCCCCATCGCGGTGTCTATTCCGGTCGGTTTTCTGCAATCTCTCGCACTTGTTCGGCCGTTAATTCTTTGTCCACGATCCGCACATCCGTGATCAACCCGTGGTATTGCATGCCACCACGACGGCTCCCAATTCGTAATGACTCAACTGTTCTGATACTGCCGATTAGTGCATCAGCTTCGACCGAAGTCTCCATAACTTCGCCATCGAGATAGATTTTTACGCCCGCAGCTTTTGAAGAGCCATCGTAAGTGACCATCACATGCTGCCATGTGTCGTATTTCATTTGCGCGTTGTGCCAACTTTTGCTGCGGCTTCCCTCGTACCAGAATGGACGAGGTGAACAAAGACTTTCTCCTTTTCCAGCATGATATCGTAACCCTGAAATGAACCTGAATCGGCCATTTTTGCCAGTGGAGTTGAACCACCCGGTTTGGGTTTGAACCACGCACCCGTAGGAGAATGCGTCTGTGCGTTCAAAATCGCCGGTTTGATCCAGATCAACACTGGCCTTTCCGGTCACATTCAAAAGGCGCTGAGCCGTTTTTAACGTCGACAATGGCTTTGTCGGCTTCAGCTCGCAGCAACAATCCGTGATTGCCTTGTCCGCTTTTGTCGTGAATCCGGTTCTGTTCGGTTTGTTCGAAAGTCCATCGCCCCGTGCGCGGCGATCCGTTTCGTGGAAGAGCCTTTTCGCTGAATTGACGTTTGCGAAACAGAATTGTGTAGTAACTGTGTCCACCGACAGTGTCGTCTATCGTGACCACAATTCCTCGATCGTTTGACCTCTGCGTGACTTTTCCGCGCGATTCATCATGTGGACTCTGTGGATTGAGTTGCACGGAAACGACGACTGCTTCCCAATCGGCAATGCCTAATTTTAGAGGAAACTGATTGGAGATCGAAGTTTTGCGTTCTGCCTGTATTTTCTTTGCCACTCTAAGTACCATTTTCGTCCATCGACCGTAACATAACTGCCTTTTGCGTCTTGCTCACCCGGGGCATTCCATGAGAAATGCTCCCCGACCAGACCTGTTTCCGTCACATACAAATCGCTACGTCCGTCCACCATAGCATGGAGCAGAAAGCTATCGAGATTCGGCGAAAAAGGATCGGCGAATTGCTGTAGCGGTTCAACCGGTTCAGTAAAAGGAATTGATTTCAATTCGATCACGCCGCTGATTTTCGAAAGTGGCATTTGATTTCGGCTTGCTACAATTTCGTAATCAACTTCCAGCGGCCCGAGATCCACTGCATAAAAATCGAGCCGGTCCGCATCGATTGCATGAACCGGCGTATTCGATGGGCCGGACAACTGCGGCAACCCTGTAATCTGGCCGGCGTATTTCTTGCCTGTGACGGTAGTTACAATACTGATCGCATCACGTTTCTCAATTCGACGAATTTCGTAAAGCCGCAATTCTTGCGATCCAATTTTGACCTTTAAGTTGGTGATGTCATCGCCCGATAAATTTGTCGCGACGATTTCATCCCCGAACCGGGCGACGAGTTTCACTCCGGGATTTCCCAAAGCAGGGTCGATGGGTGGAGCCGTGACGGTGTATCCTGTGCCAGTCCTCTTGGCGGAAAAACGCCGAACAGGACCATTGTCGTGTTTGAGCAACAACTCGACGTCTGGGGCATCGTTCGCACCGTCGAATTCGAACAACGTCAATTCAAACGTCACGGGTTGATGTCGATCGACATAATTGACTTCAGGCGTCTGCATTGCCAGCAGTGGTTTTTTCAAATAATCGTGGACATCATCGACAGGTATCGAATAAATGATGCGGGCTGCGGCTGCTCCGGCAACGATCACACCGATAACATGCCCCGATTCATCGATGACCGGCCCTCCGGAATTACCCGGGTTGATCGCCGCATCGATCTGAATAACTTTCAGGCGGCCTTTCGATTTTCTGAGCGCGGAGATTCGCCCCACGTTAATGCTAATTGCCGGAAAACTACCTTCGTTGGTTGCCAGCAACCGACCGAATGGATACCCAAAGGCTGTGACAGACATGGTCTCGAAAAGTTCCGGGTCTTTTGCCAATGGAATCGTGGTAAACTCGCCTGCGTTCTCCACTTTCAGTAAAGCCAAATCGAGTTCTTGATCCTTGCTGATGTCAATAACTCGGGCTTCGACGACTCTTTCGTTGCGTTCCGACGGATTGAGCACCAGTTTTACGGTCTTGTTGAGTCCGATCCCCTCAACGACGTGTCGATTGGTGAGAAAAAGCCCATCTTTCTTAATACAAAACGCCGTTCCGCTCCCCAACACGCCCATGTCGACGAGCGCAGTTGCAGCTTTGCACGCCTTGATGGTTTTGGCATCATTGGCTCGCGCCGAGGGCAATCCGGTGAGAGCGGCGAGCACGACGAGACATGGAAAGGCTACGCAGAATCGATTCGACAGCGAAATGAGCATGAACATTCCTCGCAACTGTGCGCTTTCCGTGGAGGTGGACCGTGTATGAGCGGGCGGTGTCGACGAAGCGACCGATCAGGACTCATCCAATTGTAACGTGGTGGATTTGAATCCGCAAAATAAATTGCACCCCTCTTCGGAATGCTGTAATGTGAAAACCGTTCACATTTCTCTGCCTGCAATGGAGAGCGCTTGCGATGTCTAGGATTCAATTCTCCGTAACGTTCGCCGTTGCGATTGGGATAGCAGCGGGTACCTATTTCTTAGCGGCGCCGCTATACACGCTTGCAGACTCACCATCTCCTCCCATATCGAAACCGGAATCGCGACCCGAGTTTCGTAAACTGCTCAACGATGAAGAATACCAACGTCGTTTTCAGGCCGTCCTGCAGGGCCTAGGTGATTTGGACGCATTAGCAAACTCAGAAGTCCCTGCTCAAGGTGTGGAAGTAACCGCTGTGACTCAAGAGAGTCAAGCGGATGAGGCGGGGATCAAACCGGGCGATGTTGTTGTCAAATTTGACGATGATATGGTTTGGGTCAAAGACATGCTTCCCAGAAGCGATCAGTCGCAAACAATGGAATATTATTCGCAGGGTGATCGTGCGCTACGGAGCATGCCCCTGGATTCCGGCAGAATAGGAATCCAGGTAATGCCATATTGGCGTCCCGAAGTGTTGTACCTCCATGAAGCGGGGCGGGACAAGCGTTGGGAACAGCAGGTCGTTGTCGGTTTGACAACATTATTATCCGATCCCGAATTGGCGGAAACCGCGTGGTCGCATGCTATTGATGCTGGGTACCCTCAGGATCACCGGTCGGCATTGGCCGGTGCCGTCCTTGCACTCGGACAAGGGCGAACGGAAATCGCAGGTCGCTTTTTCGATCTCGCCCGCCAAGGCGGCATCGATTCGACACTTTGGTACCACCCCACAATCATATACCGATTGGCGATCGCAAGTGGACAGTTGACCGAAGCGATGCGAGTTGCAGAAAAATATCGAGGTGCCTTCGGCGTCGTCCCCGAACTGCTGCAGTTACTCATCGACGCGAGTCAGCCAGCGACAGGCCAACCTTCGAAGCAAACGCCTCTCAGCCAACATTCCGAAGGGATGTATCGCGATAATCTTCTCTCGCGATCACGGGGCCGCAATTTGAACTCAACGAGTCTTTTTCTGCCTGCTGTTCAGCGCGAGGGGATGATCACACTCTCGGCACCCACGGCACATTTCAAAATTCTACATTTTGGGATATCCGAGCCGATTGACAGTTTTGATTTACAAATGCAATTCACCGTTAAAGTGCACGATGATAAAACGAGCAGATTTTCCAAACAATTTGCCGTAACGGTGATAGACAATGATGCGGCTGCCAGGAGCAACGAATCTCTTGTGTACGATGAGATTCTGCTTCAAGCGGTTATTGATGAACACTCGTACCTGTCTCTTCAGCATTCCAACCTGCCGCTGAATTTCGATTATTACGATCCCCGCTTCGAGTTCAGCGACAAGCAAACCCATGAACTACGTATGATCCGCGTGCGAGACCGCGCTGAGATATTGATTGATGGGAATCACGTCCTTGACGTGCCAGTCTACGTTGACCCGATCCAACTCTCATTCCACCTAAAAGTCGTTGGAGTGGATGCTGAGATCCTTTCGCTGTCGGTGGACGAATTGATCGAAAAGCCCTGACGCGGCGATGCTTCTCCCCCGAGTGATGAGGCAAGTTTTGAACAGGGGGATTTCCACACCACAGTTACTCCCCAGATTGTTCAAAACCCTTCGCGGCTGATGTTGACGGCGCAGGATTTGTAGGAGGGTTGCCGTGAATAGGGATCGAAGACTGGGTCGGTGAGGCGGTTGGTGGGTTCGTAGTGCATCGGGATGAACAATTGACCGGCCCTGATGGCATGTGTCACCATCGCCTTGGCCCGCATGCGTCCGCGCTGAGACTCGACGATGGTCCATTCACCCGGTCGGATGTTCAGCGCGCGAGCATCGGCGGGATTGATCTCGACGAATGGGTTTTCTGGATACAATTTCCGAAGCACCGCCGACTGCCGGGTGCGGGTTTGCGTATGCCATTGCGCTACGGTTCCGCGTCCGGTGAGCAAAATGAAGGGATAGCGGTGGCTCGGTTTTTCCGTGAGCGGTCGTGGATCCTCGAAGAGGAACTTGGCTTTGCCGTCGGCGTGAAAATACTCCCCGTCGGCGAACAACCGTCGCTCCCCGGATTTGTCAGCCCCATCGGCCGGATAGGGCCATTGAATTCCGCCCGCTTTATCGATCATTTCATAATCGTCGATTCCCGAAAAATCACATGGCATGCCACGGGAGCATTCCTTGAGCAATTGAAACACCGCCTCGGGAGATTCCCATCGCGCAAACATGTCGCCGCAGCCCCAGTACTCAGCGACGAGCTTGAAGATCGAAAAATCGGCGAGTGCCTGTCCCGGGGCGGGCCGCAGTTTTTTGACCAATCAATGCCGCCGTTCGGAATTGATTGTGTCCCTCCTTTTCCCCCAGCCGGCGGCGGGCAAGCTGCAAATCGGCCATCTGGACGGTTTCGGTGTTGCCGTACATATCTTGCACAACCAAAAAGTCGAGACGATCCAAAATGTCGCGGCACTGAGTTTGGTTGATCCACGAATGTGCTGGGTTAGTGCATATCACCCACAGGCCTTTGATTTTGCCCCGCAGAATCCCTTCGATGATTTCGTCGTACGCCCAACTGTTTTGGGTCGGGATCACGTCGCTGTCGATGCCCAAAATCCCGGCAATTTTTTCGCGGTGCTGCGGATTGGCGAAGTCATGTCCGCCTAGCAAATTCGTGGTGTTTGAAAACAGTCGCGATCCCATCGCGTTGGCTTGTCCGGTGATCGAATTCGCCCCCGTGCCGGGCCGACCGATATTGCCGGTCATGAGTGCGAGATTGATAATCGCCTGCGCGGTGCGGACCCCTTGATGGCTTTGGTTGACTCCCATCGTCCACCAGAACGAGACCCGTTTTCCTTCGTGGATCAGCTCGGCGAAACGCTGGATTTGTTGTTCCGACAAACCGGTTTCACTCGCAACACGCTCCAGCGAAAACTGTGCGACGTACTCTCGAAACTCGTGAAAGTCGGTTGTGTGCTGATCAATATAGTCGTGGTCGACCCAATCGTTCTCGATCAAAATACGGGCGATTCCGTACAACAACGTCTGATCCGATTTGGGAGCCAACGCCAAATGCAGCGACGCATTCATCGCTGTTTCGGTCATGCGGGGATCGACGACGATGATTTCGGGATCATGCGGATTGCGCATGACCCGCTCCCACATGATGGGATGCCCAATACAGAGATTGCTGCCGATCAACACAATAACATCCGATTCCTCGAAATCGGCGTACGTATAAGGGGGTGCATCGAAACCGAATGCCTGTTTGTAGGCGACGACGGCAGTCGCCATGCATTGCCGCGTATTGCCGTCTCCGTGCACAATCCCCATGCCGAACTTGGTCAGTGCACCGAGCAGCGCCATTTCTTCGGTGGGAATTTGCCCGGTACTGAGAAACGCGACCGACTCCGGTCCATGCTGTTTTTGTATTCCTTGAAACCGCTCGACGAACGTCTGCATCGCCGTGTCCCAGGTGACTGGCATGAGCTTGCCCGAAGCATCACGCAGAAGCGGAGTCGTCGCGCGGTCGGGTGAATCGAGGACCGTCAACGCTTCCCAACCTTTGGGACAGGCCATGCCCAAGTTCACCGGATAGTCGGTGGTCGGCGTGAGTGCGATAGCCGTTCCTTCCCGCAGATGCACATTGAGCCCGCAACCAGTCGAGCAATAGCCGCAAACCATCGTTGTGGTCGCATCAGGCAGTTGCCGAGCGGGAACTTTTCCCAGACCGAACGCGCCCGGCTTCAACAGCAACTCCCGCGTGAGTGGACCGGTGCGTTGATGCAATAACGACTGTAACTGGTCCATCCGTGTCGGATCGGCCGTGGTACTCATGATCGCAACCCTCCCGGCATGCGTGGTGCGGAGACCGCGGCGAAAAACTGGTAGCGTTCTAACAATTCCCCCGCCAAACAGGCAACGAATAGCATGACAACAATAATAACCGTGGCGACTTCAGTGGTCTTCTGTTGTGACATCAAAAACACGGGCATCAACACACCGCCCAAAACCCCTAAGGCAAACCGCGCAAAAGTTTGATTCGAGAGCGGTCCAACGAGTAGTTGCGCAGACCGCTTCAACGGACTCACCCGTCGTGCAGCCAGATGGCTCAGCATCGATAATTCAAACACGAATTTGCAACCACTGGTAAAAATCAACGCTTGTAGCAAAGTGTCGCCCACGTCACGCGACAACTGGAGTGCGGCTGGATTGTTGAATACGGTGCCCAATAACAAAATCGAAAGCCATGTGGCAGCGATTCCTAGTATGGCGGAAGTCAGGTAGAACTTGGTTGTCGTCTGCGTGAAACTCCAGAATTCGCGTTGTGTGAAGACGTATATCATGACCGAGCAGAAGACGGCCACAACTCCAATGGCCGCGACGCCCCAACTCAAGGACACAACGACAGCATCAGGGATGCCGGGAATCCAAGCCGCAGCGGCATAAACACATGCGGCACCAGCGAAGACCCCGAACGCTACAATTTCACGGCTTAGCCAGGAATGTCTTAATCCGACAATAGCGCGAAATGCGTATTGTGGCCGTCCCAGGTGAAAGGTACTGGCGGTCAGCGCCAGCAAACCAAAGCCGAGGGCGCTTGCCGCGTGCAGTTGCCGAAAGGCAATCATATAATTGGCGTCTAAGCGGGATTCCAGAACACTCCCGACTACGAATGCCCCGACGGACAATTGTGTGAGGACCAACATAACAATCAACGGCCAATGTGGATGCTGCGGGTTGGTGGCGTAGTAATCGGCAGGCAGCATGTTCCGGGGATAGACCCGTGATGTTTTATAACGCGTCGTGGGCAAGGTGATGTGTGGCTCAGGTGCTGCAGGCAAAAAGTTGTCTGCTTCGGAATCTTCGATCACTTGCTGGACATCGACGACAGTGATGGCGATTGCTTCGTGTGGACAGGCTTGCACGCATGCCGGAGCTTCTCCATCGGCCAAGCGATCGCTACACATGTCGCATTTGCGGACGATCCCTTTACCGCTGTGATATTTGGGAACGTCATAGGGACAGGCTAACGTGCAATATTGACAGCCAAAGCATTGATCGTCGAGATGTTTGACGATCCCCGTTTCGGGGTCTTTCTCGTAGGCATCGACCGGGCAGGCAGACATGCAGGCTGGTTCGAGGCAGTGGTGGCAGGCGGTGGTCACGTGTTGCATCATGGGATTGGTGGCCGTCCCGCCCACTAGCAATCCGACGTCGCGCCACGCCTCCTCTTCATCCAATCCGTTGAGCGTATGACACGCGGTGACACAGGCTTTGCAGCCCGAACAGCGGTCGAGATCGACTTCGAAGGCGTACTGCTGTCCCGGTCCAGGGGCGGAGGTGGGCACGAGTTTCGAGTAATAACGGGACTGCGCAGGCAGGCCGCCCAGATCATGGGCGCGGGAGAATTGCTCCACAGCGGTCATTTGTTGTTGATCGTTCAATAACCGTTCGATCAACGTGGGACCGTCTGGAGGAACGCCCAGTATCGGGAGCGAGGAGTCTTTGCTCCCTCCAGCAACGCCGGTTGGGTTGCTGTTTTTTTTGTGCAGGGTGTCCATGATTCCGTCCGTCATACCGCCGCAGGTGTCGGGGTCGCGTGAAACTGTTCGGTATGCACTCGATCCTCGGGCACGCCCGCATCGGTCAGCGCGACCCGCAACTCATCCATAAACTCGTTTGGTCCACATAAGAAGTATCGACTTCCCGCAACGTTCGAAACGAATCGTTTAACACGCTCAAAATCAATACGCCCCACTTCACCGGTCCAAGAATCATCAGGCTGAGTGAGCGAAACGATATATTGAAACGCGCCGCCCTCAGTAATAAGGCTGCGACATTCCTCGTGAAAGATGATGTCGGATTGAGTGCGTGCGCCGTATAACAGAGTGCACGGATTCGAACGACCGGTATCCTTCAGAAACCGCGTGATCGCCATCATGGGAGTGATTCCGCTGCCGGCAGAAATCAACACCAACGGTTCCCGGTGCCGGTCCGGATCGAAGCAAAAGCCTCCCAGCGCTCCTTTAATACGAAGGTTGCTGCCCGGCTCGATGTTTTCAAATAAGTAGTTGGTGGCGATTCCGTCGGGATTTAACTTGATCGTCAGATCGACGTGTCGGCTATCGGTCGGCGAAGAACTGATTGTGAAACTGCGCCACAGCTCCCCCTCTTCGACCGGGATGCACACCTGTGCGAATTTCCCGGGAAAATCCTGCGGGAGGACCGTTTGAGAGTTGTCCAAACGAAATGTACGGACGTTGGGAGTTTCGGCGATGACGTCCAAAACGCGTAGGGAAACATCGGCCGCTTTGACCGCTGTCACCGGCGATAGGTCTGGAATCTCGTCGGCTCCCGAATTACTCCCCGTTTTGACAAATATGTCGCCCCCTTCAACCAAAGTCTCGTACGTTTTGATGTTATGCCCAGCGGGGGTCACACTGCATCCGGTACAGACGTCGAACTCCCATTGATGCCAAGGGCAGGTGACGACCCCGTTGGAGACCTCTCCCTCGGCCAGCGGGGCCCCTTCGTGGGGACAAGCGGCATCGGTGCAGGTGATTTTTCCATCGACTTCAAACAGTGCGTACTCGCGCCCCTGGACCTCGACCGTAAGACTTCCGGCGGCTGACAGTTTTTCCAACTTGGTGGCAAAGGTGAATCCATCGGAGCGCACCGGTGCTTGTTCGCTAGTTTCCTTTGCAGTTTCCGTTGGTGATGTCTCATCGTCCAAGCGAGCAAAATAACGCCGCAAGCCGGCGCAACTGGGGCAAAAGACTGGCGGGTCTTCACCGATATGGCGATGATCGCAGCTTTCGCACAACCAGACCGGCGGTTGATACTCATCATCGCCAACCTTGTCCGCTTTGGCGGCTTGAAGTTTCTCGCGCCAATAAGCACTGAAAGTCTGTCCCGGCTTGTGCAACAGGTAATATTCTCCGACAACGTCTTCAATGAGCGTCGGCAACTGATCGACATCGACGCCCAGTCGATAGGGCATCCCCATGTGGACTTGTCCGGCAATTCCTCCGCCAAGAAACACGTCGAAGCCTTCGCGGGTGCCGATCAAGCGTCGTACGCGGACCCCTTTGAGCCCAATGTCGGCCGTGAAATGCTGGGCGCAACTCGACGGGCAGCCGCTCATGTGAATGCGAATGCCGTGCAGCTTGAGAGCGCGTTTTCGCAACTTTTCGACCAGTTGCAACATCTGCCCTTTGGTTTCGGTCACAGCAATGTTGCAGAACTGGCTTCCCGTGCAGGCCATGGTGTTGAGGTCGAATGGGTCGGCATGCACGCCAAGTCCCAAGGCAGCCGCATCGGTTGCCGCTGCGTCCTTAAACCCGGTGGGGATGTTGATTACGGCAATCCCCTGCTCGTGCGTTACCCGCAGTTGGCCGTCGCCCCATTTTTTGCTGAGTCGGCCGAGCCCTTCGAGTTGCTGCCACGTCATGCGGCCCAACGGAACCGAGAGTCCCATCGTCCACAATTTGGGATTTGATTGGCGAAACCAGCCCACGAGTTCGTCGTGACTGGACGCGGGAGTCGGTTCGCTGATTCCCGGCTGCAAGGGAAAAGGCAGCGTTTCCTCCAACCATTGCAGCACGCCGCTGACACCAATTTCGTCGACGAGAAACCGAAACCGCGCCGCATTGCGTTTGGCCCGCGAGCCTTTTGCGCGAAACAGGTCCAATATCGACCGCGTCACATCGACAACTTGTTCCGGATAGATCAGCACCGGCAAATGCGACGCCAAACGGGGGTTTTGTCCCTGTGTGCCGCCGATGAGCGTCTGAAAGACAACTTCGCCTTCGTCATTGTGTGTTGCCAGAAAGCTGATGTCCTGCGTCCAAAAATGCGCCGAATGCTGATCGGTGCCGTTGAGACAAATATTCATCTTCCGCGGTAGGTCGGAATATTCGCGACTATCGACAAACAGCGCCGTGACTTCGTGGCACAGTTGACGCGTGTCGATCAGTTCATCGGGGATCAATCCGCTAAAAGGATGCGCGAACACATTACGAATGTTGTCGTGCCCCGTTTGTTTGGAGGTAACACCGACCTTTTCCAATCGAGCGGCAAATTTGGGCAGGTGCTCAATTTCCAGCCCTTGCACTTGAACATTCGCGCGAGTCGTGACATCGACAATACCGTGCCCATATTCATAGGCTAGGTGCGCGATTTCTCGTGCCTGTTCGGCGCTCATTTCTCCAGCGGTTATCCGGATGCGGTTCATGTACCGGCCCGAACCGTCCCGTTTACGGTAAAAGAAACCGTACCATTTCATTCGCTCCAAATCAGGTTGTGGGATTTCCTTCATGGGCGTGCGGGCGGCGGCGTATTTCTCGCAATCCTCCCACACTTCAAATGAATGCTTTTCCGCTTTCCAATCTTCAACAGGGTTGGCCATGTTGGTGTTTCTTATTATCCGTGTGAATTAGACGTGCTTGGATTCTGCACAGTGAGTTGTGTCAAGAAGTCGCCGGGGCGGGTTCCAATTCCAAAGCCCCGGTAACGCCGGCACCGACCGTGTCTGTATAGAGTCGGGCTTCAGTTTCAGCGGCCTCGCTGAAGTTCACCGCGAAACAAAAGAACGAGCAGCATGTGACGATAGAGCCAAGAACGAACAACGCCGTCGGCCAGGAGAGCGATTCGGCTTTGAAGAGAAATCCAGCCGCAACGGCGCCTGCATTTCCACCGGCTCCTACGATGCCCGAGACCGAACCCAAGGCCCGTTTGTTGATGAAGGGCACCACGGAAAAGGTCGCGCCTTCGGACATCTGCACAAACAGGCTAAACAAGATCAAAGCCGGGATCGCCAAGATCAAGACACTCATCTGTGAAAACAGCATCAGTGCCAAACCTTCACAGAACAGCACGACGAATAACCATTTCACGCGCCCGGAGAGGCCCCATTTCGCACCGAATTTATCGCCAAAGTGCCCACCCATCGTCCGAGCAAACAGGTTCATCAATCCAAAGGAACCAGCGATCAATCCAGCGATACTTAGCGCTTTGACGCTGTCCATCTCCTGGAAGTAATCGAAGTGATTGAGAAAATACAAAGTGGCGACGTTGTTGATCGTCAACTCAATGCCGAAACAAGTGCCGTAGATAACAAACAATGCCCACACCCGGTAGTCCTTCGCGGCTTCGAGAAACGAGCCTTTGCTTTCCTCTTTTTTAGGGAGCAAGCCTTTGGCGCGCAGCTCGCTAAAGTTGCCGTCCGGTGCATCCTGCGTAAAGAAATAGTAAGCCACGCCAGTCAGTGCGCACATCAATCCGGCAACGAACATCGAGGCCCGCCAACCGATTGATTCGCTAAACCCCAGCAGTGTGACGAACCCAGCAAATACAAGGGGCATCACCATTTGTGTAACGCCCCCGCCGAGATTCCCCCATCCGGCGCTGGTTGCATTGGCCGTCCCCACACAGTTCGGGGCGAACATTACTGAAGTGTGGTATTGCGTGATCACAAATGAAGCCCCGATGGCTCCGATCGCAATGCGGAAAATCAGGAACGTTGTAAAGTCGTGCGCAAAGCCGATGCACATCACCGGAATCGAACCGAGAAGCAGCAGCCATGTGTAGGCCAGTCGCGGACCGACGCGATCACAAAACCACCCAATAAAGAGACGGGCGAGGACCGTGATGGCCACCGACCCGATGATGCACCAACCAATTTGTGATTTGGTGAGACTCATCTCCTTTGCCACGATCTTCATCAACGGCGCAATGCCAAACCAGGCGAAGAAACAAAGGAAGAATGCAAACCAACTCATATGAAACGCCCGCATCTGCGGCGTCTTGAGAAGTTTGAAGCTAAAAATTTCACGCGGACCGAACCGAGTGGCTTTGTTTTTCAGTTCCATGAATCAAAAACCTGTGAAAAATAGAGTTGTCGACTTGGTTCGCATTGTCCCACCAGCGCGCAAACTGTGCGCCGAGCGATATCGCTTTGGCGAATCGCCACTAACCAAATCCGAATGAAAACGGCGTTTGTTGGGGTGGTTTAAATGAGGCAAAAACGGTCTCGGGTGGGTACCCGAGTCGGGAGGTGAAATTCATTGCAGCGGTTAGGCCTGTGAAGACAACCTCTGCGAACTTGTCGAATGACACCCACGTCAATCGAATGTTTGAGTTTGTATGGTGATCAATCCTCGTCGTCAGACAGGCTAGAAGCAATTTATGTGCCACACTCCGATCAACGAGCCACAACTGCGAATTCTCACTTTGCGAAAAGAGTTGTTTCCCCACCAGTTTTAAGACGAATCAAGCAATGTCACCGACTTGAGACTGATGCTCTTTCAATCTCCCCGCCTGCCTACCCAATGGGCAAGTCTGGTTGAATTTCAGTGCAAGATGCTCGAACTTGTTCGCGTTGCGAGAGCGTGAGTTTTTCCCGGTCATTTCCCACATGGCGAACAACTGTTTAACCAAGCTGCTGCCTCTACGCCCTACGCAGTGCCATCATGAAATGGTGCGTTCTAGCCGTTTCCCGGTGGAGAACGGTTTGTTAACCTGAATGGACCTGTGGAAATTTTGCTGTGAAGTTTGTTCGGATGTCTCTCTATGAATTCACTCTCAAAGCTCAACACGGCCGTTTTGACCGCCTTGATATTGTTAGCGGCGGCCTGGTGGGGACGCACGGCGTTGAGTGATAGCGATACTCTTGGTGAGGCTGAGATCCACCAAATTCCCGGAACGAGGAAAACGGGAAAACCGGCGAAGGCATCCCTCCAGGGCAGCGGTCGCATCAAGTTGTCCGTAACCGAGTCTGGCCAACCGGTCTTCTGCCGCGTGAATGTCGTAGGGGCCGATGGAAACTATTACGAACCGGCCGACAATCCGCTGGCCCCCTGGAGCCTGTCGCGTTTAGGGAATCGCCAAGGGAAAGGTCCATTTCGTTATTATGGTTGGTTTTTCTATTGCGACGGCCAGTGCGAAGTCGTTGTGCCAGCCGGTGAGACGCGGATCGAAGTTTGGAAGGGCTTTGAGTATCGTCCAGTCATTGTCAAAGCAGAGGTCGCAGTTGGGCAATCCACTGCAGTAGACGTTCCGCTCAAACGGACTATCGATTTGGCGGCAGAGGGCTGGTACTCGGGCGATACGCATATTCATCTCGACCGCCGCAGTGAGGAGGAGGATCAACGAGCACTTGATTTGTTGGCCGCCGAGGACATTCGATTCGGCCACATTCTCTGCATGAACGATCCGCGTTCGTATCGCCCCGTAATGGATCAGCAGATCTGGCATCAACTCAACGGCATGGGAAAGAAGTCGGTTCGCCGCCGGGGTGCTTACCAGATTTCGTCTGGCCAGGAATACCGTTGTGGGACGTTTGGTCATATTTGCTTGATTGGCGGAAGTCGCTTGGTCGATGCGGATGGCTTAAAAACGGATCCCAACAATTGGCCGCCGTTTGGTATGGTAGCCGACGAACTACACGGCCTCGGCGGGTTCGCCTTCCATGCCCATGGCGGATATTCCAAAGAGATCTACATCGACTTCGCGCAGCGAGCGACCAATGGTGTGGAGTTACTGCAATTTGCCGAGTACCGCGGCATCTCTCTGGAGGGGTGGTATCACATCCTCAACGCGGGCTATCACTTTCCCGCTGTCGGCGCGTCGGACTATCCGTATTGTCGCGCATTGGGAGATTGCCGGACCTACGTCCATCTGACGGTTGCTCCAACGTTTGAAAACTGGAATGCCGCCGCCGCTGCCGGCCGTAGCTTTTTCACCACCGGACCGTTATTGCAAGTGACCGTCGACGACAAACGACCGGGTGACACAGTCGATCTTCCAAGTGGCGAACAGGAACTGACAGTACGGGTGCGCATGCAGAGCCTACTCAGCCCTGTCGATGAAATTCAAATAATCGTGGGGGGAGAAATCATTTCCCGAAAGCGGTTGGAGGGAGCACAACGGACTGAACCGGTGGACTGGACTAAGACTGTAACTGTCCAAGATTCCACATGGGTTGCGATACGCGCTTTCTCCAAAAGCGCCAGCGGACGGGATGACTCCGAAGCTCACACGAATCCCGTGTATGTCAGCCTGGGCGAACGTCCTGTCCGAAACGAAGCGAGCATTTTATGGTTGTTGAATAAGGTCGACGAACGCATCGCGTTTCAGCGCAACCGTGAATTTCCGCAACGCGAGCAAGTTTTGACCTACTATCAAGCCAGCCGTGAAGCGTTGACGAAGCTGTTGAAATCAACAGAGTAATTTTGGACGGCCGCTGGAGTGTCGGGTTTGCTTCCTCGTTGCGTTGCGTATTGTTCGAGAGGAGCAGACAAATCAGCACGCGCTCAATTCACCGGTGGTGCTCGACTCGTATCCCGGCAACGCGTCTAATAATCGGCGATAATTCGTCGAACGGACAACCTTGAGCAAGGCTTGGATGCGCGGGTCATTGAGGAACGCATTGGGTATGCATAGGTCGTAGGCTTCGAGTTGGACCGGCAGGAAAACCAGCCCCGCTTCGGAGCTGGTCAGTTCCACACAAACTCCGGCATCCGCCCAACCGGAATGTACGGCGTCAGCTACACCGCGATGATTGTGTGCCACGCGACGGGGGCCGTTGCGATTCCCCAGCAAACGGTCTAAGCATTGCCGAGCACCCGGATCCCGGTTCGCGGCCGACCCATCTCAACTTTGACCGCAGCGCCCCGCGCACGGACTTGATGCGGGAACTAGATGCCACAGCGATCCCCTCTTGCCAGCGAGCGATGCGCAACAATTGATAATCGCTTCCCAGCACCTCTCGCACAACTTCGGCGTTACCTTCTGTCTCGTCCGCTGTGGAAAGGTGTAACCCAGCGAGATGCACTTTGCCTTCCTGCAACAATTTGAGGGCTTCGCGGCTGGAGTGAGACAAAATCAACATCCGCTGGCCGGTGGCTTGTGCAAATTCGCTTGCCAGCAATCCAGCTGCGGGATCGCAGCATGCGATCACAAGTGTCTTGTTGAGAAGTCGTTGTGAGCCGGCTGCCGTTCGCAATTCGGAGGTCCCGCTTCCATCGGGCAGCAGCGTATACATTGGGGCGGTCTCGGCCGGATACAACCAGTGTCGTCCCCCGACTTCCGCTTGCCAATAGGGCTGCATCGTCGTCTGCGGTTCCCAGGCCCACGCTGGAGATTGCTCTGAAGAGTCATTCGTACCAAACAACACTTCCACAGTCGTTTCCAGCGCCAACGCCAATGCCAATGCCGCTGAGACAGACGGAACAAGCCGCTCGCCTTCAATAGCAGTCACTGCCGTGCGAGATATCCCCGCAAGCTGCCCCAGCTCCGCCTGTGTCATCCCAGCGGCAGTGCGAAGTTGGCGAACACGATTACGGCTTGGTGGATGGGTTGTCATAGTCCTGCCATTCTACGATTTTATCCTGCCATTGTCACTTCGCTCACAGGCCAAATAGCGCGGCCTCCCAACACCGCCTTGCGATTGCGAAACAGCGTCCCGGGAGGGCGAAGCTCCCGCTGAGCCGCATCGAAGCGTTTCGTGTAGGGAAATGCAGGAATTTCCACAGCCGAGACAAGCCAGCGGAATTATCGCAACTCGGCAGAAGCCACCCCCTCCCCTTGGGGAGAGACGCACCATAAAGAGCGCAACATCACAGAGAATGCAGTCGCGCCGCACCGTTACCGTCGGGCCTGTTCGTCATCATTGTAGGCTACCGCAGGAGCCGGCGACGAAGGGTTTTGAGTGCTATATGCCACCCAATGGCCCGTCTCTGTCACCGGATAGAGCCCGCGGCGAACCTCCGGATTCAACGACCGCCAATGTTTTCGTTTGAACACCAAGATTTCCTGCGGCGATTGCTCGACTCTCTCCAACACGCAAGAAGCGCCGCGATCCAAATGCCGCACGATCCGCCCGTCATGGCAGGCTTCGACGTAGAAGTTCGCGGAATTCTCGTCTCCCATGGGCAGCACAATCGGCCAACCGCGCGCCTCGGTCAAGCCGGCAACTTTTGAAACGATCGTTTTTGTGGAATAAGTATCGTTAATCAATGTGCTCCCCGACGACAAAACCATCGTCATGAAAAGCGGAATCCCCACGCCCACCGCTGACGAAAGGAACATCCCATCACCACGCCGGTGGCCGAACCAAGCGGCTGTAAAGCACAAGCTGGCCGCTGCCAGAAAGCCGAAGAACTCCACAGGCGAAACGGGATAAATCAGTTCGCCGGCAAATGCGACCAGTAACAGGAATGCGCTGCCAACGGCGCTCACACGCAGCAATTTGAGCAAATCTGCTTTTTCCGTCGACTGCAGCCAACGCACGAGAACAACCGCCACAGCCAACGCCAGCCCCGCAAATCCAGGCACCACATAGGTAACCAGGATTTGTCGACACAGAGTGAAAAAGACAGCCGGTGTCACGCCCCAAACAATCGCGTATGTCAACCACAGATCGCGCGGTTCCGCTGCAGCACTTCGGCGACCGCGCCATGATTCAATGGCAAAGCGAATCAATAATGGTGTCCATGGCAGAAACGCGATCACCAGCATCACCCAACTCGCGCCATAAGGCTGTGTATGTCCACCGCCATAGCGATCACCGTAGTCGTGTTTCAAGTATCGCAAAATGTGTTCGTTGATCAAAAAGTAACGCAGAAACCCTGGATTCGCCTGCTCCGCCAGCGCGTACCATGGAGCGGCGACGGCAATGGCAATCGCTGCTCCGGAAATCCACGGCAGGCGTTTCAGTACCTTCCACTGACGTGTTAGAGCCAGCCAGCCCACAAGCGCAATCCCCACCAGCACAACCGACACCGGCCCTTTGGCCAAACATCCCAGTCCCAGAGCAAGGAAGAAGGCCCGCCCCCACCACATCGAATTTGCGTCGTCAGCCACAAAGAACGCAAAAGACAGCATGGCCAAACAGACCGTGGCAGCGAGCGCCATGTCGAGAATGCACGCCCCACTGAGCACAAAGAATAAGCCGGATGAGGCCAGCACCAATCCCGCCAGCAATCCCACCTGTGCGCTCCAAAACCGGCGACCGAACAGGACCGTCATCAAGACAATCGCTCCGCCGAGTAGCCAACTAGGAAAACGCGCCGCCCACTCCGAGACTCCGAAAACCTGATACGCGGCAGCAGTCATCCAGAATGAAAGCGGGGGTTTGCCAGAGAAGGGTTTGAGTTGCCCCCGGAGATAAAACGTGGGTGTCACCCAATTGCCCGTGCGGTACATATGCCAACCAATTTCGGCATGACGCGCTTCGGTATTATCAGTCACGGCAAGCGTGCCCAGCGTCGCCAGACGGACGGCAAAAATCGTAAGAATAGCGACGAGAATCATGGAATTCGACGAGCGAATCCAAGAGCTGCTTGGGCGATCAGCGCTGCCGATAATCATTGCTCCCTCGAAAAACAAACCTGCAACCGCGAATGAGGCTTCAATCCAATCCCAGCGCTCATCTGGTGTTTTGCGGGCGATAGGTCTGCAATTTGGCACAATTGCGGGCGATAGGTCTGCTGCAATTTGGCACAATACGAAGCGATATTTCGCCCGTTACACAGCAGAAAAGCCCATTTTCCTGGTCCCAGAGTGGCGTAGCGAGGTTCTTTATCTCATTCGGACAAATGCGTCAACGCGAAATTGTGCTGCAGATTCAGGACTTCCGATCACAAAATCAGATTAGCATTCATTGGTCCCCTCCCCGTATCATGCTGGGAGGCGACAGCAGTTGGCCGAATCTGCGTCGCTCCTCGACCAAAACCACTGCCGTCGTATGACGGCCTGCATCATTCGTTTCTCAAAACTGTTGGCGAGCCCCTCAATGTCCCCGATCTACCGACTCATCTTTGCAACCGCTGTCATCCAGCTATCGGCTGCTGTGCAGGCTGATGAACCGACGAACATTCCCGATTCAACCGCACGCTTTGCAATTGAATATCTGCCGGATGGGACAGCCTCCTCCATCAACAAGAAAGATGTCGGCATTACCCGCATCGCGCTAAACGAAGTGCAGACGCCAAACAACAAGGCGGCAAACGAGGTGCGCAAGGCCGAATCGAGACTGGTGGAAAAACACATCTTCAATGGCGGCGCCGCAATTCAGGGGTTAGCGCTGGCCAAGAAACACTACTTCACCGCTACGTCCAGTTCGATCTTTCGTTACGACACTCATTGGAAACTGCTGGAAGAAAAGAAGATCCGCATCGACGGTGTCAATCATCTCGGCGCCATCGATTATCACGACGGATTTATTTGGGCCGGACTGTTACATGGACCAGAAAACGGAAAACACGACCCGAAACTCGACCGGTCTATTATTGCCAAGATTCGCGACAGTGACCTGAAAGTCGTCAAGACATGGGACATTTCAAAAGACGTGACGTGGATTGATCCGGTCTGTTTTGACGGACAATATTTGTGGGTTGGCGACCTCAGCGATCTTGGAATTCATCGCTACAAAATCGATGGCGAGCGGCTGGTTCGAGACGGAATCTTGCGGTACCCCCAGCCCATGCATTTCTCGCAAGGAATTCGCGTCGTTGGGAAGAAGCTGTACACGATTCACACATTTGGAGACATGGACGGACTTTTTGAATTTGACTTACCGGATCGACTCACGAACGACACGCTGAGGCCAACCCGCGTATGGCCGATCGAGGAATCACGCTCACATCTCGAAGGCTTCGATTTCATCCCTGGGCACCCCAGTCAAATCTGGCACGCGCAAGGCGCACAAGTCGACCGGTATGAGTTGTCGGACTTGGCGGATTGAACGAGTCGCGATTTCATTCCTGGGCAACTGCGATCCTCCAGTTATGCGACCTACATTGGCAATGAAAATGTGTTCGATAAGAAGCCGTGTGTCACGAAAGTAATAAAATCGGTCGCAGCAAAGAGAACTGATTTCACAGAAACACTCTCGGTCAGCAAGGAGCGTTCACCATGTCCGAAACGGAAAACCAAAAATCTCTTTGGCCCCGGCCGGGAACGCTGTTGCTCATTGCGGCGGTTCTACTTATCGGCGGTGGCGTGATCATGGTATGGCTACCGTATCAGAAAGAGCAGCAAGTAGTAGCTAAGATTGAACGACTCGGTGGGAGAACAGTATCAGTGATTCAGCGTCCTTTCTGGATTCCAGATGCAGTGGACGATGAATACCTGAAAGTGTTCGAGAGAGTTAACGAAGTCAATTTAGCCAACACCCCTGCCAACAATGCAACACTTGAGTCTCTCAGCGGATTGCCCCATCTTGCACGCCTAGATCTCATGAACACACAAATAAGCGATGCGGGACTGGAACGGCTTTGCAAATTGACGAAGCTTGAGTATTTGTCCCTCTTCGGTACTAAAATCACCAATATTGGGCTTGAGCATATCCAGCAAATTACGAGTCTCTCGCATTTATCTCTTGCACACACCAATATTGATGATTCCGCACTGAAGCAGATGAAAACATTGACTCAACTTGAACAACTAACGCTCACTGAAACGCAAGTTAGTGACGTTGGAATAAGGCATCTTTACGGGATGACTAATTTGAAGGGAATTATCTTGGCGGACACACAAGTCACAAAATCAGGAATGCAAGGACTCCATAAATCTCTGCCCAGGCTCATCATCGTCGAACGTTTTGTCTATCCTTCCTCCCCGTAGTGGTCGGTTTAACTGGCTGCGTGGCACGTTGGTGAAAGTCCCGAAGGTGCTCTGAGCTTTTTTGCCAGGCACCTCCTTATTTCTCTTCGCCGCTCGAACGTAGTCGCTGTCTCCATTCAGTTTGACAATTTCGCTCATCACGCTTTGATCGCCGAGGAACTTGCACATTCTCGCCGCGCACGAGAGAATGCAGGGTCGAATTCGCTCCGTCTACACGACGCAGGAGTGAACCCTCCGAATCACCGGCCTCCTTTCGTATACGGATCAAACCATAGATGTCAGCTGAACCCTTGATTGCAGTCTTTGTCGATTTTGAAAACTTGGCAATTGGCGTGCGCGATATGAAGGCGGGCAACTTTGAGATGCGGTTGATCCTCAAGCGGTTGCTGGAGAAAGGGCGCATTGTCTTCAAACGCGCCTACTGCGATTGGCGAAATTATGCCGATGATGTGCGAAAGTTCCACGCGCAGGGCATCGAACTGATCGATATTCCGCAGACTAAAATGAGCGGCAAAAACAGTGCGGACATTCATATGGTGGTCGATGCGCTCGATCTGTGTTACTCAAAGCAGCACATCGATGCCTTTGCTTTGATTTCAGGCGACAGCGATTTCTCACCGCTGGTTTCCAAGTTGAAGGAAAACAATAAACGCGTAATCGGCTGCGGGGTCAAAAGTTCCACCTCTGATCTTTTGATCGCCAACTGCGACGAGTTCATCTACTATGACGACTTGATCCGCGCAGCTACGAAAAGTCGTCGCGCACCCAAAAAGGACAAGGCCAAGCCCGACAAGAAGCAAGAGGTCGCCGACCAGCTTCTGGAAGTTTTGCATTCCGTGGAGCAGGACTACGACATCGTCTGGGGATCCGCCCTCAAACAAGCCTTGCGCCGCGTGTATCCGGGATTCAACGAAGGTTATTACGGCTATTCAAGTTTCTCCCAATTACTGCAGGGGATCGCCGCCAAGGGGCTGATTGAACTCGATTACGACGAAAGTCGCGGCAACTACGAAGTCCGCTCCAAGGAAGAGTAAGCTTCGCCCAATCGACAGATGATCCGTCAAAGGGGGCCCGGCGTTCAACTACAAAACGCTAAGAATAAGCCTCACGCAAAGCCGCAAAGCTCGCAAAGGAGTTACAAGGTTCGCCACATTCCAGGCGGACTGCTGCGTGGTGGGGATATTGTTTTTGTAAGAAATTATCGTGTTGGCAGGTTGAACGCGATCTACGTAGACCGCTGCACAACAATTCGACTTTGCAAATATCTTTGCGGTCTTTGCGGCTTTGCGTGAGGCTTTTTTAGCAACCAACCAGTGACCGCAATCACTGATTAGTGGCAACGCGTTACCGACTCCACGACGAACGATAGGATTCACCTAGGTCGCTTACCACGTTAATGCCGCTCCCGTGATTCGTAGACAGGCCCTAGCCGGCGCTCTGGTAGGTCGCTCGCCATTGCCCTAAAATCGAATGACAGCAATGTTCTATTCCGATGGAACGAATCCACTACTGGGAACCTGACCCCTCAAGGGCGTATCGACAATGCACACCTCTGTCCGTTTTGCGAAACAGTTGTTCGCGAAATCAATTTCTTCTTTCAGCACGCCGTTTTGGGCCATGCTTTTCGTGATCATGGCGACGCCCAGCGCGTGGACACAGGCGGATGAATTTAAACTCAACGGGCATACATTTACGTTGCCTGCAGGATTTACGATCGAACAAGTTGCCGGGCCTCCCGTTGTTGATCGCCCGATCAGCGGGGATTTTGACGAACAAGGCCGGTTTTATGTCTCTGATTCGAGTGGATCGAATGAGAAGATCCAAGTGCAATTGGAGAAGCGTCCGCATCGTCTGCTTCGTCTGGATGATATCGATGGCGATGGCCATTTCGACAAGAGCACTGTTTTTGCCGACAAGATGATGTTCCCCGAAGGGGTGCTGTGGCACGAGGGATCGGTCTATGTCGCTGCCCCGCCTGAAATCTGGAAACTGACCGACACCAACGATGACGGCTTCGCCGACGAGCGCGAAGTTTGGTTCGATGCGAAGACGCTGACCGGCTGCGCCCAATGACCTGCATGGCCCTTACCTCGGACTGGACGGTTGGATCTACTGGTGCAAAGGGGCGTTCGCCGAACAGACCCACCCGCAACCAGGTCGTCCCGATTTGGTCACCAAGGCTTCGCATATCTTTCGCCGGCATCCCGATGGTGGTCCGGTGGAATCGGTGATGACCGGCGGGATGGACAATCCTGTGGAAGTCGTCTTCACGCCCGGCGGCGAGCGAATTTTCTCCACGACGTTTTTTCAACATCCAGCAGGAGGGCTGCGCGATGGTTTGATTCATGCCATTTACGGCGGCGTCTATGGAAAAGAGCACAGCGTCCTCGACAACCATCCGCGTACCGGCGATCTCATGCCGGTCCTCACACATCTCGGCGCAGCTGCCCCCTGCGGGTTGGTGCGTTTGAAATCCGACCAGTTGGGCGAAGGGTATCGTGACAGCATCATGACGTGCTTGTTCAATATGCACAAAGTCACCCGTCACGTGCTCGTTCCCCAAGGGGCTTCCTTTAAAACGCAAGACGAGGATTTTTTGGTCAGCGACAACTTGGACTTTCACCCCACGGATATTATCGAAGATGCTGACGGCAGTCTGTTGGTGATCGACACGGGCGGATGGTACAAGCTCTGCTGTCCGACATCACAATTACACAAACCCGACATTTTAGGAGCCGTCTATCGCATCCGTCGCACCGGAGCACACGAAATCAGTGACCCTCGTGGGCTGGCGATCGATTGGAAAGAGATCACAAACCAACAGCTGGCGGCCCTACTGGGCGACCCGCGTCCAGCGGTTGCTCAGCGGGCGATCGAGCAGTTGGGAAAACAAGGCGACGCAGCAATCACGGAGTTAAGCGACCTAATAAAAACGTCGCAAAATCCTCAACAACGGCTCAACAGTGTTTGGACACTCACGCGCATCGATGCACCAACGGCACGTGCTGCTGTCCGTACTGCACTGTCGGATAGCGATGAAACCGTGCGTCAAGCGGCGCTGCATTCAATCAGCCTCTGGCGCGATGCCGTCGCAGAACAGTCGTTGGTTGCGATGCTCGGCAATTCTTCACCCAGCAATCGCCGCGCCGCCGCCGAAGCGCTGGGTCGCATTGGATCGGCCGATACGGTCGAAAAGGTACTCGCCGCGGTCGACGAAACGACCTTGCAAGACCGTGCATTAGAGCATTCACTGGTTTATGCAGCGATCGAAATTGGCGATCCAGCGCAGACGCGACGGGCATTGGCCCACACCAATCCATTGGTGCATCGCGCGTCTTTGATTGCGCTCGACCAGATGCCTAACGGCGGACTGCAGGCGGCCGATGTTGTCGGGTTGTTGGAATCTGCAGAGGCGCCGCTGCGTGAAACAGCGTGGTGGATTGCGGAAAGGCGTCCGGAATGGGCAGGCGAAATGGCGGCAGTATTTGATAAGGCGGTGCGTCGCCCACAAACAGGCCCTGAAGAGCTCACAGGTTTGTCAGGGCGTTTGGAACGATTCGTCAAGGATCCAAGGGTACAAGCGGTCATGGCGACCGCATTGACGGATCAATCCATCAAGCCCGAAGTCCAGGCAGCGGTGTTGAATGCGATGATATTCAGCGGCCTGAAAACAATGCCGGCGGCTTGGTCCGCGCCGCTACAGAAAAATCTCTCCGCAACCGATCCAGCGTTGCTGGAAAAAACCGTTAAAGCGGTCAGCACGCTATCCAATGGCAAACCATCGGCCGCAACGGCGACTCAATTGCGAAACATCGTGAACGATGCCACGCTCCCGGCGCAAATTCGCCTCCAGGCGCTGGTCGCACTGCCGGCAACAGATCGGAAATTGGATCGCGATCTGTTGGCATTCCTCTGCGAGAATCTGGACATTGAAAACGGAATCTCGCTACGGTCGCTCGCGACGGACATCCTGCTCAGCACGCCGCTCAGCAGCGCGCAGTTGCAAGTCGTCGCCGACGCAACAGAGACGACCGGCCCCATGGAGCTCAAACGGCTCATGCAGCTGTTCACAAAATCCGGCGCCCCGCAGGTCGGGACACGATTGGTCAGTGCCCTCGAAAACTCCGCTTCGGTCTCTTCGTTGTCTCCCGATGAACTCCGCAAGCAGTTCGCAGTGTTTGGTGGGGATGTCCTCACCAGTTCGCTTCCCCTGCTCGCACGGATCGAACGCGAGAACCAACAAAAATATCAAAAGCTAGAGTCAATCCTGGGCAAGCTCGACCAAGGGGACATCCGTCGCGGTCAAAAGGTGTTCCACAGTTCCAAAGTCTCTTGCATCGCCTGTCACGCAATGGGGTATCTTGGCGGCCGTGTGGGGCCTGACCTGACACGGATTGGCGGCATCCGCAGCGAGCGGGATTTGCTGGAGTCGGTTCTGTTCCCCAGCGCCAGCTTCGTACGTAGCTACGAGCCGACGGCGATTGCCACCGTCGACGGCAAGGTGCACAGCGGCATTATTATCGACGAATCCTCGACCGAGTTGGTGTTGCAGGTGGATGCAGAGAAAACTCTTCACATTCCCATTGATGATGTCGATGAACGCGTCGAGGGAACGGTCTCCATCATGCCCGACGGCCTCGACAAACAACTCACGCCGCAACAACTGGTCGATTTGATTACCTTCTTAAAAGCTTCGAAGTAAATCATGGACCTCTATTGAGCAGCTCGTTCTAAGATCGCCTGGAGGACCTGCACGCGCCCCTCATGCAGGTTTCTCCGTAGGTTTTCGGCCATTTCTCCAAACTGCGTTCCCATGACCACCGGTGGTCCGAGTGGCCGAGCCTCTGCGAGTTTCGGTTGTAACTCTGTGATCCAAGCCAAACTCGCCTCCGTCTTGTCGGTCCAGGAGACTTCGCAGAACCCCGAATCATGCAGCAATTCACGCATCGCCTCTGCGGTTAACAGAAAGTTTTGCTCCGCTTTGCGTGCCCACGGGACAGGATAGATCAACGGCCGCCCTTCTCCGGCAAGAATGTCATAGGCCGCAAATCGTCCTCCCGGCTTGAGTACGCGAAAGACTTCAGCATAGAACTTGGTCCGGTTGGCGATATTCATGGCGACGTGCTGTGTCCAGGCATAATCAAAACTCGCCTCGTCAAATGGCAGCGCAAGCGCATCTGCTTTTAGAATCGAAATGCTTTCGGACATCTCGCAGCGTTTAACAAGCCATGTGGCAGCATCGACGAAAGAACGGTTCAGATCGATGCCCGTGACATGGCATCCATAGGTCGCCGCCACGAACCGCGCTGGTCCGCCCAAGCCGCAACCAATGTCCAGCAGTGTGGATCCCGCCGCAGGATTCATAGCGGCCGCTTGTTCCTTTGAGGCCGCTAAACCTCGCAAGTGGAGTTGATCCAACGGGACCAAATCGGACCATTGCAGAACACTATGGCTCAAGCCAGCTCGTTCAAGTGCCTCTTCAATGTGCGTCAGCAATGGTTCAGTGCCGTATTGTTGATTAACCAATTCGTCATTGTTCATGGCGTTTTCTCCGGTACGTTCGGTCCAGCTCGGAATCGCTACGAATAACAACAATCAATGAAATTGTACGGGGAGGTGCGGTGACGGGAAGTGATGTAACTTTTGAAAGGACCGGCCAGATGACCAGCTACGCGCTTGCGTTATCCGTACACGGTAGAGTCTCTCCGGTAGAGCACTGGCCTCCCACCACACACTTTGCATTGCAAAGCTTAGGTTTAGCAGTTATTCTGTAACGCACAAACATACTGCCCCTTCTTCGACTATTAGACTTTCTATTACAGAGCATAATTGAGTCAACTATTTAACCGGTTCCTCTGGAGGCAAAAAACGACTAAGGAACGTTACACCGTCGCAACTCACTCCAAGGAGAAATGATGTGCCTGTCAGACAACTGACAATTGGAAATACCGGCCCGCTTCACGTCCGCGAGGAACGATTGTCGGTACGTCATGATGCCTGCCGACTGTTGTATGTGAGTGATATCCATTTGCGTTCGCGACGTTCCGAGGAACTTTGTAGGCAGGTCATCGAATCCGCGCGCTCTACCCCAATCGATGTTTTCTTATTGGGAGGAGATTTGGTCGACGCGCCAACAGAATTAGGCAAACTTCAGGAAATGGTCGGTTCACTCTGCAAGATTGCACCGGTGTTTGCCGTTGGCGGAAATCACGACCGGCATGTTGGCATGCATCGAGTCCGCGATGCGGTTGTGGCCGGCGGCGGGGAATGGATTCACTCCGGTGTGGTCCATGTCAAACATGGTAAGCGGGTGATTTCCTTTTCCGGTCCCAATGTGACGACGATTCCAGAAGGTGATGTGCGCGTCATGTGTGCGCATAATCCACGCATTTGGAAAACGGCACAACAACATCGCTACGACTTGGTTCTCGCGGGACATCTCCATGGTTGCCAAGTGGTGGCGTTTGAGTTTCGGGACCGTCTGTTCCCGGGAGCAGTTTTTTATCCGTACTGTTTCCTAAGCCATCAATACGGGTCAGCACGGCTGGTGGTGAGTCGTGGCGTGAGCGATCTGGTTCCGATCCGTTGGTGCTGTCCACGGGAGGTAATCTTGTGCCACGTGTGAACTCAATACTTCAGCGAAATCGACTGCTGCCCCTTCACGGAACTTACGAGCGATGGCACAGATTCGCTGCCGGGTGCTCGTCAACATTCATTGCCCTTCGATGCCTGCTACGCGGACTCCCATTGTGGATCTCCGCCAGACCGAAGAACTCCGCTGCGAGTCTTGTGCGTTGTTGCATTCAATACCCTTCATCAGCTTCGTAATACAAATCCTCTCTCTGAGCGTAAAATCCAAATACTGGCTGTATTGCTCGATTTAGGTGCCTGCGCCAATGCCTCTTTCGATAACAAACGCTGCTGCCCAGTCGAGTACCGGGAAACGCGACGATTGCTCGAGGAAGCGGGAATGGATTCACTCGTTGACAAATATCTGCAAAGACTCGCGGACTTAGAGCACCGACGTCCTTTGCCTAGCGGGGACGATTTCCGTTTCCACGAGATCAGGTGTTACCGTGAAGCGGTCGTTCGGCTTTCGTTGGGTATGGTGGCTGCGACCGTCAATGGTAACCAGTCCCTTGATGAAGCAACTCGCGCAACGGCCCGTGATGCAGATCTCAATCTCCTGTGGCGAATCGTGATGCAGTGCCAACTGATTGACGATGCACTGGATTACTCAAAGGATCTGTCCGGTCGATTGCCAAGCTTCCTCACAGCGACCGCACCGCTCACACAAGGGCTCGAACTCACTCGGCAGGCGGCACGGGGATATGCGGATGTTCGCGACATCCCTCGATCCGGCGACTTTTTCCCGCTCCGGGTAGCACTGTTGTTAGTGTCGTTGTGTGCGAAACTGGCAATTTGCTGGCGGAGGTTGAGTCAATGCGCCGCACTTGGGCGGTGAACTTCCTCCTTGCTATTAGAATTGGGATGGCCTTGCTGACGTAGACAAGAATAAATCCCAGTTGTAAAGCGTCCCTGTTAGGGAATACAACTTGCCGAGTGCCTCATACCTGAACATGACGTGATTGCCGTGATGGGAGCGACGATGATCGCCCTCGTTTTTTGCCGACGGACGGCAGGTCAAATCGTCGTAGAAATGCCGGACGATCACTCCGCCCGCCGCGCGTGTAGTCCGCCCAGATCGTCTGAGCAACGACATCCTCAGGACGTCCCAACTCTTCGGTCAAAAACTGGAACATCAATTCGGATAGTCTCTGCAGAGAAATGCCGTGAGCGCGATTTTCCGTGGCAAACAACCATTCCGATAATTGGCGAAATACCTGATAAGGCGATTGCCCATCACTCCACAGCAACTTGCGAGTTTGCACAAAGTTGCCGCTGTTGGAGACCAAATCCCAATACCGCGAAAAACGCCGCAATTGATGGATTTCCTCAAAGTCGATGAGGCCCGTCGACAGGATTTCATACGGTGCGTGCGGGCTATACACCATTTTAAAAGGCTCGTCGTGTCGCACGATCGGAGTTCCCCGCAACCGCTTAAGTAAACCAACTTGAATTTCCTGCGGATCGAGTGCGACCAACCGGTCGAACCCGGCGGCGAAACTTTCCACGCTCTCGCCCGGTAGTCCCACAATCAGATCCGCGTGGACGTGGACTCCGGTCTCCTCGCGCAGAAAACGAAAGTTCTTCGCCAATTTGTCGTTGTCTTGCCGCCGGCTGATCAACTCGCCCACATCGTCATTGAATGTTTGTACCCCGATCTCAAACTGCAAAGCTCCGGGTGGAAACTGTTGAATCAATTCCCGCAAGGAGTCCGGCAACCGGTCGGGAATCATTTCGAAATGTAGAAACATCGCCGGATCATATCGATCGAGGAAAAACTGCAAAATTGCCTGGCTGAATCGCAAATTCAAATTGAATGTGCGATCTACGAATTTAAACTGTCGGACGCCGCGGTCCAGCAACTGCTGCATTGCGGCGAGAAAATCCTCCACCGCGAACGTCCTCACCGGGATTTCGAGGGCGGACAGACAAAACTCACAGGTGAACGGGCAACCACGCGATGCCTCAACATAGATCACACGCTGAGCGATATCTTCGTCGGTATACAGATCATAGGGCAGCTTGATTTGGTCCAGCGGCGGCACCGCGGCGGCAATGAACTTCTCCTGCTGTCCTGTGCCGCTCAGCAGTTCAACGCACAATTCGGGAAAAGCTAAGTCCGCTTCGCCGCTGATGACATGATCCGCCAATTCGACGATTGCCTGCCCCTGGGCTTCGTAGCTGACCTCTGGTCCGCCCAGCACGACGATTATCTCGGGTCGCACCCGTTTGAGTTCGGCCACCAGCCGGGTCAACGGCTCGACATTCCAGATATAAACACCCAGCCCCACAATCCGCGGGTTGTCGGCCAGAATCCGGGAGAGGATCTCAATACTATCATCGTTGATGCCGAACTCCAGGATTTCCGTCTTGTCTTGGAGCGGCCCCATGTTGGCCAGCAGATAACGCAGCCCAAAGGCGGCATGCCAATAGCGTGCATTGAGTGTCGCCAGGATAATGTCAGGCATCGATACAATTTCAAGGGAATATGTCGAGGTCAGACCCGAGGAGTCTTGGCGTGCAAAAAGCCATTCGAACCGATCGCCTCGCGCAAATCGGCTCCGCTACAGGTAGAGTAACAGCCGACCAGCATGAATTCCATCATGCCGAGGACGGCGCCGCTACGATTTGGCGACGATCCCCTTGTCAGTTTTCACTCAATGCACGCTGTGACCAGGACATAACCTGGAAATAAAAGCGACCGCAAATGCGGCGATTTATTCCTTGGCTTCCTCTGCATCTAGCCAACCATTTCCATCCACATCCAGTTTCTGAAAGACGTCCAGCGGACCGAGAAATTCCCGTTTGGTGAGCTTTCCATCACGGTTGCGGTCCATCTTACCAAACCAACCCTTGCCAGTTTCGCGTTGCCTTATTCCCGAAGACCAGCCTCCATTGGCAGCCGACAAACTGGCGTACGTTTGCATGGGCGGGATGTTAGCATCCCCGCGTGCCAGAATCATCTGCAACCCGCCGGCCAGTTCATCCCGGTCTATGTTGCCATCTCCGTTGCGGTCCAACTCTAGGATTTTCGACTTGAGTTCTGCTAGTTCCTTGGCGTCCAATTGGCTGTCAGCGGTCGTATCGACAACCCGAAATAGCGACTCACTCTTGCTGGCCAGGTTGAGGTTGAAAACATGTTTCTGCAACTCGGACTGTTGTGTTACGAACGAGGTATATTCCTCTTTGACAATCATGCCGTCCCCGTCGGTATCGACAAGTTCGAACTGGTCTGAATTAAACAGTCGGATCGCTGAGCCAAACTCATTTTGATCGAGGTATTCGTTCTTGTCATTGTCGGACCGATCGAATGCTCGATACTGCTTTGCGCGCACCTCCGGTCGTTTTGGAGAGGCAACCAACTTAAATTCGACGTTGTTCAGCCGCACAATAACGTCACCATTTTCATGCGTGACAAATTGCAGCGGCGCCGTCGGCGGTGATTCCGCATTAATCACAGTCTTGATCACAGGATCAGTGGAATCGTCGCCGAACTGTATTTGAATTTCGACAATTGGCTGCGGGTTGGCCAGAAAGTCGCGGAGTTCCTGTTGATCGAGGAGCTTATCTTGGTTGTGATCAAAGGGGGCTACGGATTCCGCAGCCAGTCCCAATTCCTTGGCGCTGAGTCGCCCATCCTTGACGAAACGGCGCGCAGTCGGCCCGCGACTGAGTTTGTCATAAAGTTGTACCAGCCGACGAACAAGCGCGTCGTCGACATGATAGCGATTAATCGGTTCCAATAACGACAAGGAGGCGGCCGCCTGTCCCTCCGGCGTATTCGTATTTTGTTGTGCGACACCGAACACGGTTGGCAGGGGAATCTCTTCAGCTGTGATTTGTTCATCCAGATTGAAATCCATCAAACGCAATCGGCGGGCGGCTTGTGTCAATTCGTCGTCGCTGAGTCGATTGTCGTGGTCGCGATCCAAGCGATCAAACAAATTTACCGATTGGCCGGGCGACAGGGATTGGATTTCAGTATTTATCTGAAACGGCGAACCGGAAGCAGCAAGGACGTAAGCATTGAATTCCTCGCGCGTGACTTGCCCGTCAGCATCCGAATCCGCTGAGCCGGAATTACCCGCTCCTGAGGTGTTTTGACCACCAACGGGCACTAGATGTCCAGCGGGGGGAATCTTCTCCAGTTCTTCCTCTTTCAGGACGCCGTCACCGGATGTGTCGAGTTGGTCAAAAAGTTCGGCCGAATAGGCTTCACGCTGAGTGAAAAATCCCTTGCCTTCGCTGCGAACACGGAATCGCACAAAGATCGGAGCACGGGGCGCCAAATAAATGAGATCCAATGTTTCGTGGTCAGGCCCGCTAGCCGCCGTCTCCTCTGCGACAACGGGGTACGCAGGAATTATCATAACCACTGCAATACAGAGCAGCGTGCGGAACAGACGATCAACAGTCGTGCACGGTTGATCCACTTGTAAGCGCTCTTGTCCCGTCATGCGATCACCTCCTGAATGGGCTTGGCTTCCGGATCGACGACGGAAATGGGCCGACCGACGTTGGAGATATTTTCAGCCTGCGAGTCGATGCCTAGGCAGCCGCAGATTGTCCCCAGAAAATCTTGTGCGTTCACTGGTCGGTCGATGACCTTCATTCCATCAGGACTGGTTTGCCCCACAATACGGCCTCCTTTGACACCGCCGCCGGCAAGGACGGACGACCAAGCAGCCGGGAAATGGTCCCGCCCCGCGTTGCTGTTAATTCGCGGAGTCCGGCCGAATTCTCCCATCCAAATGATCGTCGTCGAATCGAGCAGTCCCCGCTCGTCGAGATCCTCCATCAACGTCGCCCAGGCTGGGTCGAGGACATGACACAATGAGGCGACGCGGTCCAGGTTCTCTTGATGCGTGTCCCAGCCGAAACTGCCCCCGTTTCCGGCAGCGTTGTTGAGCGACACTTCAATAAAGGGGACGCCCCGTTCGACCAGCCGCCGGGCCAACAGACACCCCATGCCGAATTCTGTCAGCCCATATTTTTGTTTTAACGCATCCGGCTCATCGTCCAACTCAAAGGCGGCGATCGATTCGGAACGCATCATGCGAATCGCATTCTTGTAAGCCGTCCGATGCCCGTCGACCGCGTTCCCTGGACGGCTGTTCGAAAAATCATCCTCCAAGCCGGAGAGAATCGAGAGGCGATCGTCATGTCGCGACACATCGACGGTGCCCGGCAAACTGAGGTTCTCCACCTTCAAGGAGCTGGATGGTTGACCGTTGACGCGAATCGTGCCACCGTTGCCGACAACTAATGGAGCGTAACGCGGCCCCAAAAAACCTGGGCCATAGGCGGCCGCATTAAATCCACGGAAGGGAGCAATGCTGACATAGCCGGGCAAATCGGCGTCTTTGTTGGCCAACTCCTTGGAGTACAACGCGCCAATCGCGGGATACTGAATGGGACCTTGCGGGCGATACCCGGTCCGCATCACATATGTGCCCCGCGAGTGGTCCCCCTCTTTGGTGCTCATCGAGCGGACAATCGCCATTCGCTTCATCCATTTGGCGACTTGCGGTAGGTTTTCGCTAATCCGGATGCCCGGCACCGAAGTCTCGATCGATAATCGTCCGCCGCCGTTTTTATGTTCCGGCTTGGGGTCAAACGTATCAATCTGACTGGGGCCGCCCGACATCCACAACAAGATGCACGCCCCAGGGCGACGCGGTTTGTCAGCGGTTTCGGCAGCGAATGCCGGGAACCAATTCGATGAAATTGCACTCGCTGCGCAGCCGAGCGTTGCTTGTAACAGCGTTCGGCGCGAAACATGTGTGGCAGCAGACTGCTGCGACTTTACTTTTTGCCGTCTGGTCATCGCGCTTACTCCAGAGAACTGGCTATTGTGAGAAATGGACATCCACACCACGTGGACTAGTGATTGAATATGAACTCGCTGCTGTTAAGCAGAGCCCAAAAAATATCCGCCAATGCCTTCTCGGTGTTGGCGTTGTTTGTTGGTTGGGGTTGAATGAGAGAACGAGCCGCTTCAACAAAAGAGAGCCGTGGGGCGGGTTCCTCCGCCTTGGTCTCGACATAGGTCCGCAACCGGCTCAGTTCGGCTTCGCGAGGTTGGCGACTCAAGGTGGTCAGATATAAGGTTTCGATCTTACCGTCCGTATCGAGGAACGGACTCTGCAAGATGGCGGAGAGTGTGTTGCTCGAAGCCGACTCCGTTTGTTGCGTGACAAACTGGCAATTCATCAGCGCCAGTGCTTGCAGAATGGTCGATTGTGGATCGACATTGGAATCACTTTGGTTCTCAAACAACGCCTGGATCTGTGTGTCTACCGCTCGTCCCCCCAACAACTGATTGCGGGGATCGGAGTTCTCAAATCCCCCGGTCGCCTGAATCAAACAGTCGGCAAGTTGTCGCGGGCTCATCCCTTTGACCGGCATACGTCCGATCCAACGCTGCTCATCCTGACTGTCGTCCGTGCGACGACTGGAGAGTTGATAGGTTTTGCTCGCGGTGATTGCGCGGATTAAAAACTTGAAGTCGAAATCGTGCGACGCAAATGCGCGGGCGAGATCGTTGAGCAATTCCGGATGCGTGGGTGGATTGGCTTCATCAAAGCCATCGGGCGGGTCGACGAGGCCCACACCAAAAAAGTGTGCCCAGATTCGATTGGCACCCGTTCGGGCGAAATACGGATTCTCCTTGCTGGTGATCCAATCGGCCAACACGTCTCGCGAACGTGCTCCCCCCGACCAGTCTGGCGACGTTTCATCAATGAACCGCGCTTGAACCAATGTCTCACTTCCGTCGAGACCGATTTCGCGGCGCGAGGCATCGTCACTCAAGCTGCCAAATCGGTCGCCGTCAATCCCGGCAAAGAAAGCCGTGAACCCCCAAAACTCCTCCTGCTGCCATTTGGCGAACGGGTGATTGTGGCATTGGGCACAATCCAATTGCACCCCCAAAAACAACCGGCTGATGCTGGAGGCCACACTTTCCGGCTTGACCTCCTTGGCCCGATAAAAGGCAACCGCCCCCTCACGCTCGTTGCCCGATATCCGGCACGCAATCAGCTCGCGGGCCATCGCGTCGTAGGCAGTGTTATCGATAAATTTGTCGCGTAACCACCCTTCAAAACTGGGGGCTAAAATCTGTGCCTGCTGGTCCACATTCGCTTCAGGAATCATCAACATCCGCCAGGTGTGCGCGAAGTGGTTGACATAGCCCGGGTGATCGAGCAATCGATCCACCAATTCGCGGCGCTTATTCGGATCGGTATCCGCCAAGAATTCTCGCACCTCGGAAACCGGTGGAATCCGGCCGACGATATTCAAATAGGTGCGACGCAAAAACTCGGCGTCATCGGCCTGGGGAGCCGGAACAACCCCTTGCGTCTCCCACGCAGCGGCAATGTGACGATCGATCGTTGCTGCCAACTGAGCGACATCGTCTGGCGGAGCCTCGTCAGCCCAAAGTGGAGTCGCAGCGAGGGACGTGGAGATAAATGTGACGATGATCCAAAGCACATGTCGAATGCTCATTTTGCTCTCCGTAAAAAAGCGCTTTCCACGGTGGTTACCGTAGGACGTCATTTCGTGGATTCGAGGATGGCGCCGGCAGCCTTTGACTGAAATTCCGACGGTTTTAATACATCGAATGCCCCATTGGGTTGTTCGACAAGGTACACGACTCGTTCCTCCAGGACTTCTAGATCGCCGGAGGTGACTTGCCCCGCCCGATTGAAGGCAATGCCGACGTGATGTACTTCATTGATGAATTTTCAGCCGGAGGTTCAAGACCGGCGACATAAATTGCCATTGCTAAAATTTCGCCTGTCTCAACATCCAAAATCCGAGCCATCCCATCCCAACCGCATGTCGCTAACTTTTTACCATCGGGACTATACGAGATTCGCCCGAACAGGGCGCCGCATGATTCGGGAATTCTCTTAAGAATGTGCCATCGACATTCCAAAGAAAACCGATGAATCCCAACAGCCCGTAGCGACGGTCTTGCTATCCGGACTCCAATCGACTCGCATGACCGATGATTCAAATCCTGGCACGACCGGTCCCGGTGTTCCATCCGGTCGCCAGAACCGCAGACTGTGAATTGTGACCTGAAACAATCCACTCACCATCGGGACTCCAATCGATGCAATCGACATCTCCGTCGTACGCCTGCATCAATGCCAACTCTTTGGGGGAGACGGTTGGATCTTCAACCTGTGAGACCCGCACGTTCGCATCCAGGCCGCTCGTCGCCAACTGTTTACCGTCGGCACTAAACACTGCTCCCGTTGCTCCCTGGGGATGCATGTTGGATGATTTGACATCTCCTTTCATATCGAAGATGTCCATCGTCCCACCGCGCCGCGTGACAACCAAACGTTTGCCATCCGGTGACCATGCCATCCCGCGGGGAATCCCGCGACCTCCGCTCAGTTCATTGAGCAATTTGCCTTCGGAGCTGTAGAGGCTCACCCGCTGGAAAGCTTCATTAGCCGCGAATTTCTCCCCATCAGGGCTCCATTTGACGCTGCCGACAAAGTTTTGGAATTCGTCAATGGTCAGTTCCTTCTCAAAGCTCCCCGACCAAAGATGCACTGCGGAATCTTCGGCGGCAAGTGCGATTTGGTCGCGTGAGGGATGCCAATCCAACGACATCAGTTTCGCGCGCCACTGGGGCGAATTAACTTTTCGGGAACCAGCAGGACCGTCGGTTGTGAAAAATCGTACGGAAAAGCGGCCACCGGCAAGAATGCGATTTGTCTTCGGGTTCCAATCCAATGTAAAGACATCGCCGTAATTGAAATTCGTTTGTTCCATCCGGCGGATCATGTGCCCGTCCACCGACCACAGTAAGATTTGGCGGTCTTCGGCTGCCGTGATCAACTGGGTACTGTCGGGACTCCAGGCGAGTCCGCGAATCGATCGACTGTGGCCGCGTAGCGTCGGGCCGGGTGTTCCGTCAGCTTTCCAGAGTCGTACGGTGGCAATGGCTTGTTGTCCCGGTTCGGTCGGGATCAATCCCATACTACTGGAAGCCAACCACTTGCCATCGGGGCTCCAGCGTACGCGGGTCATGCCGCCGTGATGGCCTTCCAAAATCGGTCCCGGCTGGCCGTCTGCTTTCCAGAGACGAACCACACGGTTGTCATCTCCAGCGGCCAGCACCGTCCCCTCTGGATTCCAGGCTATCGTATTCACCGGCGCTTCATGTCCTTCAATGACAATTCCCGGTGTCCCATCAATTCCCCAAGTGCGAATCGTTCCATCCATCGAAGCCGTTGCAAAGGACTCACTTGTCGGATGCCAAGCGATACTCCGTACCGGGGCGAGATGATCCTTTAATACGGGACCAGGCACGCCTTCCGCACTCCATATCCGCACCGTGGCATCATCGGCTCCCGTCGTGATCCACTTTCCGTCCGGCGACCAACCGATGGCACGTATGTTGCTGCTGTGCCCAACCAGTACCCGCTGCAAATCTAACGATTCGGCATCATGAATACGGACATAAGTGCCCTCGCCGAATGCGATTGACTTCCCGTCCGGACTGTGGACGGCTGCTTCGACATAACCGCCGACCGGCACCATCATCGCCTGCCAGCGTCCCAATCCAGCGATGTCGGCCGGCGCGGGAATCAGGCCCGGCAACGTCGTCCCAGCATTTCCTGGCTGCCAGAGTTTGTCGGTAGCTGCAACCGCCTCTGTATCCTTCGTGGATTTTGCCGAGTCGGTTATCTTGCTCGAAGATTCATCGACGGCATCCTTAGCGGCCGTTTTTGGGGCATCGCCGGCGCCGTCGGCCAACGTAATCGTGCCGCAAACAGCTACGATTGCCATCACGATCGACAACATCGCGACCAATGTCATCCCGCGTGCTGTCAACCCAATCATGCGACTTCGCCGTTCGTCAAGCAAGCCTGCCACACGGCGTTCCAGCTTCCAACGTGACGTAAACAACCCGACCGTTCCCGGAAGCGGGCGCGAAGCGTGTATCAGTTCCGCAAGCGTCAAGAGTGTACGGCCATAGGAGTGTGCATCGGTATTGGCTAAGACATAATTATCGCAAACTTCCTCACGAGCGCGGGCCAGTTGTTGATTGACTGCAATCGCGAACGGATGCAGCCAGAAAATGCACGAAGCGACTTGCTGAAACAACACAACCACTTGATCACGACGCACAATGTGGGCCAACTCATGAATCAAGATGTCGCTCAACTGCGCCGGCGTAACACGTTCGACCATCCCCTCGGGAATCACCACCCGCGGCCGCAAAAAACCAGTGGCGACCGGTCCAACAATCACTCGCGAACGCACAACCTCCGGCGTCTGCCCCAGCCGCAGTTTCTGCACTACCTGTTCAAACGCAGTCGCTAACTTCGCATCCGTGTTCGGAACGGCCAAACGGAGAATCGAAACCAGACGGGCCCAACCCCAGGCCAGTCGCGCCAAAAAAAACAACGCACCGGCAGCCCACACAACGAAGACTCCCTGCATCGACACGCGCAATAACCGGCCGTACCAAGTCAGCATCTCCTGGGCCACGGGAACCACCGGTATCGCTTGTGCCTGGACCGGGCTGAAGTTCGTGGACGACTGTGAAACGACGGTCGATCCTGCTGGTTCAGTCATCGGCGCCGCAGTCTCCACATTAGGACTTGGGGATTCCGCCTGCACGATCGGGTCCGCTGCGGGAACGTCTAACACCGCGTCCGAAGTACTCGGCGGGACGATCACGAAGTGCTTCGGCAGGCGTGGTGTTGATTCAACGACTTCTGACGCGGTCGGCATCGAAGCTGGTGTGTGCGGCGTTTCAGCAATCGGCACAGAAAGAAACCGGCTCAGCGACGAGCGACACTGAGATCAAACTCCGGCCTGACGACTGCATCACCCAGGCGATAACGGGGCTCATCAACATGAACATTAAGGACGCACAGAGCACCCAATAGCGCACTGCCGGACGGCGACGCACGAAAGTAATTACGACCAGGGCAACTGCGGTCACTAGCGTGACCTGCAGTAGAACATTGACGGACCACACCACTAGCTGGTCACTAGGTTATGTGAAAATCGATGCGCTCATTAGTTCCACTCCCGCGGGTTAGATTCTTATCGTTTGCTGGATTCTGCCTCGTCAATCATGTCGCGAATGCGTTCTGCTTCGTCCGCAGTCAAGCCGCGGTATTCGATCAGCCGCGGTGACCATTTCTTCCCGGGAACCGGCGAATAATCGGTCGACCATTTGAGCGACCTTTGCTCCCAGCGACACCGTGCGGCCGATTCGCAGAATACACGAAGGTTCGCCCTTGTTCGCGATGTTTCAGCCAGCCCTTATCCTCCAGGCGGACGATCATCGTCTGCACCGTATTCCGGGCCAGCTTTCGCCGCGCCGCCAACGCATCGCGGACTTCGCTGACAGTCACCTCACGGCGCTCCCACACGATTTCCATGATTTCGCGCTGTGCATCGGTCAGCGGTGATGAATTTGCTTTTGCCATCCGCGGCCCCTCGAAACGGTTAACCCGAATCAACTGACCGCATGTTACCTACGGAAAGTAGGCAACGCAAGATCGGATCGGAAAAATCGTCTCAGTGGGGGCAATTCCGAATACCGCGTGGCGCTATTTATATCCGCGCAGCTCGAACCACAGGCTTGGGGCAGAATCAGCTCATCGAGCTATAAGAAGATTACCGCGTTCACCAACAGGTATGCACCAAGCAACACTAAGCCGAAGCCGCGTTTCATGTGACTGCCCGAGAACAAAATCCCCACCCGAAACACAATCAGCACGGTGAGCATTGCTGGAAAAAGTACACGGAAGAATTGGGGCGATGCATCAAGGCCCTGCGGGGTAACCGCCGCTGCCGCGCCGGTCACGAACAACACGTTGAGAATATCAGCACCAATGACATTGCCGACCGCAAGGTCGCCGTGGCCATGTCGGGCAGCGGTCACGCAGGTGACCAATTCCGGTAGCGACGTACCAAAGGCGACCAGCGTCGCTGAAATCAAAGCTGCGGGGATATTCATACGAATCGCCGCTTCCTGACGCACGGAATCAGTATAGTGGGAAGCCCCCACAACCAAAATCACAGCAAATGCTAACTTGGCGAGAACCCACGACGTTGAGGCTTTGGCATCGCCTTCGAAGTCTTCCAACGAGGTGCCATTCTTCTCTTCACGCGCCCAGCGAACCGATTGCCAAATATACCACGCCAGAATTGCCAGGAACGCAAAGCCTGTTATTTGTGCGATATGGCCTCCGTCGGTAAAAGCCGATCCGGGCGCGTTCCATGGCCAACTGACAGTGACTAATAAAATTCCGGAACCCAACTGCACCCAGCCTTGGCGATTGACGATCTTTTTGTGCAGCGGTAGGGGAGCGATCAGACAAGCAATCCCCAGAATTAAGCCGGTATCGCAAATCACCGACCCCACCGCATTCCCTAGGGCGAGTTCGGGAATTCCTTTTCTTGCTGCAAAAACAGAGACTGCCACTTCGGGCATCGTTGTGCCTAAACTCACCACTGTGGCGCCGATGACGACCTTAGAAAGCCCGGACCGTTCAGAAAGTACAACCGCTTCTTCAACCAGCCAATCAGCTGCCTTTGCGAGGACCGCTAGGTTCACCGCAATCATGCCGAGCAATACGGCCCACGCCAGCGCCGGCGTGGTTTCCCACGGCAGATCGTTAATGAAGCCTTTGATTGTCTCTTCCATGTCTCGCCTACAGTTGTTTGAATTCAGCGACCACGAGTACTGTCAAATGCCCCGCCCTGAGACATTCGCTGGTTACGGGATTCCCCCCCTACGCTCTTATCACGGCAAGTCACGGAACGGTGATATCGGCAGGATTGACCCACAAGCTCTCCACTGGAATCAACTTCGTTTAGGAAACCGATGAGATATTACCGACCGCCAGTCGGAATCACAACTCGTTCAATCAACAGCACAGCGTGTTCTCAATTTCCATACGTCCAGCGGGTGGAATTGGATCACGAATTTCCCCAGATCCTCTTAAAGGGGCGCGTTTGGAAGACTTGGGGCAACAACTTGCCCGGCATCGCCGGCCTTTATAAGTCGTTCAACTGCCCAATGCCAACCGCGTCGTGCGTGACCTCTACTTGATCCGTTCCAGTCGTACCCGGTGGGAGCGGTGTGCGGCGCACGTACACGCCGATCACTTTGCCATTCTTGGCCAGCACGGGACTGCCTAACCATTCGAAACCGGAAAAATCACCCTCACACTTGAGCACCACGCTCGACAGGTGCTGAAGTGGATTGGGGCAGCAGCAGCAGAATACGGCCTGCACTTTGACTCGGAACTGGTGGTTCCTCTGGGTCCCACATAAAGTCCGCTGTTTTGACAGGACACCCTTGCAGCACAATTTTCGAACTGGTGCTGGGGCGATCGCCAGTCTCAATCAGGCTCAGATGATTCTCCAGTTCGTCGGTGACTTCGATCGCGCCAATGTCAAAATAAAAGCCCTCTTCCGAGATTTGATATGCGTCTTTCTCCAGAGGCTTCATCTGTTCATCAATCGAGTTGCGTTGCGACTCGTCAACCGCTTGTTCCTTTTTCTCGTCTAAGGCCTCAAGTTGGGGGATGACTTGCCCCAGCTGCGACATGGCGTTTGCAAATTTGGGATGCACCTTCGTCTTGTCAAAGTCTATCTCGATCTTGTGTTTGGATGTCGGTGAAATGAGGAACGCCGTCATCCCGGATTCGGGTGTGCAGAGCTTTTGTGCCGCTTCAATCGCACTGGCAGTAGTGGCAAGCCGATGTGGAGAAATTGCAAACGCAGTCCCTAGTTGATTCATTTGTCCCCCAGGCGACTTGATCACAATCGCATACAACGCCTGGGTTGCAGACGGTGGCGATGGGGGGTTGTGAAGGTGATTTTGTTTGCGGTTCGTCCGCTAATACAACGTCTGGCTCGCTGGGCACTGGCAGTTGCGGTTCCTCAGGCGTTTCTTTCGGTGTTTCTGTGACCACGACACGTTGATCACCGCCACCGAAATTCCCGCTGAGCAGTGTAAACGCGACGACAAGCACCACCGCTAATCCTCCCACGCCCCAAACGGCGAGTTGCTTCGGGGAAAACGCGCGGTTCTCATCGGCAGCCTGCGGAGCTGCCACATTTTCGGGGGAAGTGTGAGTCTCTGCCGTTACGATTTTGTCATGCGCAGCATCAGTCGCAGCGATTGGAACGGCAGACGCTGGGGGGTAGCTGCGGATTCCGCAGGTTCAAATACGAGTTTAGGGCCATTCTCGGTGAGGCCAATCGAGTCACCGGGCTGCAACCAGTGCACCCTGGCCGGCGGCGCTTTCCCGGCGGTAAGCAGATGATCCCCTTGGCTTTCGATCATCCAACGTCCCGCAACACGTTTGATCGTGGCGTGCTGACCGCACAGTCGTTCGTCGTCGGGAAAAGCGATTGCACAAAAGCGGTCGCGACCGATCACAGCCGACGTGCCTTCGATCTCGATGATTGCCCCCGCCTCGGTCACTACACGAAATGCCATAGGTTTCCCACTCGATTTAAGCGTTTGGTTGTCGGCAGCCGTCGCTGGATGTAGGTTCTTCGATTCTCAGTGCAGAGAGAAACCGATTACTTAGTGACGGAATCGTCGTCCTCTACAGTTCGGTACAGATCACGCATGACATAAAATGTTTCGCGATAGGCTGATTCATCACCGTTGAGCGCCGCGCGCGAATTCTAATCCGTGCCGCGACATATGCGTGACCAACGCAAGCAGGTTATCGCCCTGGAATTGTGCGGAGTCTTCGAGTACCACCGTACTGCCTAACTCTTGCAAGCGCGTCATTTCACCAGCCAGGCTTTCCAAGAAACGTTGAGAAGCCAAAAACCGGAAAAATTTTTGCCCTCCTGATTCCGTACGCCGCTCCTGGGTGTAATATTCGATGAACGTAGTAAAGAGCCGATCGTGGGCTTTCATGAGCGCCTTCATTTGTTCGTTAATGGCTTCTTTGTCGTTTGGCGACGTTTGAGCCAGTGCAGCCCGGGCATTCTCGAAATCTTTACGTTGCGTTTCGAAACGATCATCCTGCAAGGCAAGTGGCCACTTTTCGATGTTGAGCGATTCTTTGGAGTTCACACGAAACACACGTTGTTTGCCACCAGAGAGATCTTCACGCACGCGGAGTTTGGATAGCGTTTCCGGCGAGAGCTGCAGTTGCGCACTCAGCCCAGGGTCTGCATTGGTTAGCCCGTACTGCGTCGCTAATATTGGTCCCGACAAACGATGCAATAAGAAGTTCAACGCCACACCGTTGTTGATCTCATTGTCGTTCAGTTCCGGAAAGTCCTTTAAGCGGCGCCACGTTTTGTCATTCCGCTTTTCTGCGGCATCTAAAGGCGCCGTGTACAGCCGCAATTTTTGGGCACGATAAATCTCTTTCTTCTCCCAGTAGGCCTTCGCGTATTCGACGGAGTTAGCGATTTCCTTGCGGTAAGCATCAGCGCGCCGACTCCGCGCATCGGCCTGCAAGACAGCATTTTCACCGATGCTGCGAACCAAGTCCGCCTGAGCGCGAATCCGGTTTGATATGGCATCAGCCGGGCCGTAAAAATGTCGCCATCCCCACCCGGAACGAAAATAGGGATACCGGCGGCCGGAGGGTTCGATTTGGGAATAAGCCGGGGCAGTGGCAATCAATACCGCAGCACTTGCCAATAGCAGGCAGCGAAGCTCGCGGCTGAACTGTTTGGATCGTTTCATGACGTTTCCCCGTTTGGTCCACTATTGGTTTGGTTTTGAAATCCGAGCGGCCCGGCTGTGTTGGAAAGTCTTTCGTGCCACTGGCGAAACGTGGCTTCGGTCAGGCCGGAATCGCGTTTGATGGTCATCGCCACTTCGCGATCGATCGACGGCACACGTGCCCGCACCTTCAGGCGACCGTTGGCAGCGTACTGAAAGATCACCTCGACCGTTGTCCCGGCGGGTAGATCGTCGGGTAAATTGTCAATCAGGCATTGTCCGATGGGCGTTGCGTTGTTCCCACTGAATCGCCCCTTCGATCACCTTGACGGCAATATTCTTTTGTGCCGGTTTGGAGGTGCGAAAACGCTTTCCCTTGGTGACGGGCAGCACTGTGTTTTGTGTGATAATCACCGAGTTGCGGGGGCGGCGGGTTTCGGGGTCCTGGGCCAAGACTCCCAGACTATGCGAATTCACGTTCTTAATTTGCATCGAGGGCGCTTCGCCATCACGGACTGCCAGCAATAAACCCGCATAGATCGCCGCCCCTTGAGCAACGGCCTCGTCTTCCGATGCTGAATGCACTGAGTTGAGACCGGACGCTTGCTCCACCGCCCGACGAATCATCGGCATGCGGCTCGAGCCTCCCACGAGCAATAACCGCGTGACATCGTCCCAGCCGACGCCGGCATCTTTGAGAACCTTTCTCATAGTGAACAGCGTGCGTTCGACTAAATCGGCCGTTAAGCTTTCAAATTCCTCACGCGTAATCGTAACGCGAATCCCTTCACCAGCATGCTCGAAACTAATCGTCGCTTGGTCCCGCGCCGTCAATGTTCGTTTTGCATCTTCGGCTTCGCGGAGCAACTTCTGCATACCGGAGGGATTTTGTCGTGGGTCGAGGCCGCGATATTTTTCTTGGTACTTTTCGGCAATGAAGTCCACAAGACGTCGATCCCAATCCAGTCCGCCCAGATAAACGTCCCCTGCGGTTGCCACGGTGTTGTAGTTCTTGCCATCGATCTCCATCAGCGTGACGTCGAACGTGCCTCCTCCTAGATCGTAGACCAACACACGTTCCATTTTCCGCGCAGCCCCGGCATCATCCAGAAATCCCTGTTGATAGCCATAAGCAATGGCGGCGGCGGTCGGCTCGTTGATTACGTCCAGCACATTCAACCCCGCCAATCGTCCGGCATCTTGCGTGGCTTTGCGGCGCGGCTCATTGAAAAAGGCAGGGACGGTCACCACCACGTCCTTAATCGGTCCCAGCGTTTTTTCCGTATCATTCTTGAGTTTTTCGAGGATGAGCGATTGAATCACTTCGGGAGGAACCTGCTCTCCCAAGATCGGGCGGGAGAAGTGCGGGCTGCCGATGTCGCGTTTGACGTAGTCGGCGATTCGGTCCGGTTCCATGGCGGCCGCTTTGACCGCTTCTTTGCCGACAATCACCGAGGACTCGTCAAATAACACCACGCTGGGAGTGACCCGATCCCCTTCGCTATTGACGATCATGCAAGGACGGCGTGACGCGTCAAGATACGCCACCGCTGAAAAGGTGGTGCCGAGATCAATCCCGACGGCGATTTGGTTGGTATTCGACATCCAGGCGGCTTTGTTGGCGTTTTTTGTCAATGGTTCGCAAACGAGCATTGTGCCACGTTTTCCTTGAAATAGCATAAAACGAACGGACGTGGATGGCAATTCGATTCGTAGAGAACAGTCTGTGAATGCCAAAGTCATAAGACAATCACTCCGACCACCCAATACGATATCCGGAACCAGAACCGTAACCCGACAAGAATTCCATGCTTTTTTAATGGATGTTCTTGAGCAGACGCATTATCGTAGTTTGTTGTGTAGACGTTGGGTGTTTGGGCGGCAGGCCCCACTCTTTCCTGGCAAGCGGCCCCTCGTTGAAATGAATTCATGGCAGACCCTGCTGATGGCTCTATCACACACGTTTTCGGCCAGATGCGCCGCGGCAATCAAAATGCGGCCGGCAAACTGTTGAACCAGTTTTTTCCACGTCTCGTAGGACTGGCACGCAAAACGTTGGACGGCAATCCGCGTCAGGTGGCTGATGAGCAGGATGCAGCGCAAAGTGCCTTTGCCAGTTTTTGGCAGCGGGCCGAACGGGGTGATTTTGGCGGCGATTTGGACCGCAATGAAATCTGGAAACTGCTCTCAACCATCACCGTTCGTAAGGCGCTGAAGCAAATCGAACGGGAAAAAGCCCAAAAACGGGGCGGCGGCCGCGTACATGCTGAATCCTCCTTGGCTGCCATGGCTCACGCCCAAGGGGGGACTTTTGGCCTGGACCAACTATTTGGAGCCGTACCGTCTGAGGAATTCGACCTCATTTGTGAAGAACTGTTGATGCAACTGGACGATGAGCCGCGTGCTTTTGCGCTGATGCGGCTGATGGGCTACAAAAACCGCGAAATTGCCAAAATTCACGATTGCACCGAGCGAAAAGTCGAACGGAAACTGCAACTCATACGATTAATTTGGCAAAATGAGACAGCGGACTGAATGGCAATACAGTCTTTAGCTAGCTCGAAATTCGAAGCCCGACGAGTTTTTTAAAGAATCCTGTTTTTTTATGTCGGATTTCAGATGGCGTTGGGAATGTACTAATGGGGAACGCATGCAACGCCTCGACATCGAATTCCTGTTGCGACGAACTCCTCGGAAGATATCTGTTTGGAAATGAGGCCGGACGATGACTGACGATTCCATCCCACTTGCAGTTGTGCAGCAGATCGACACTGCTTGTGACAAATTTGAAAGTGAGTGGAAATCCGGAAAACACCCGCGGATCGAAGATTATCTGGACCATGCCGAGGCACCACACGCCCGGGAATTTCTGAAGTCATTGCTGCAAGTCGAATTGGAACTTTTGCGGCGGGACGGACAACCCATTTCCGCCGATTCTTTCGTCGCTCGCTTTTCTGAATATGCGGACCTCATCTCCGATGTCATGGATTCGGTTCAGGCATCTCCCCAGAAAGATCTTGGTGCAGACGTTACCCGTAAGGCCCCCACACTGAGCTTGCGGGATGCGTCGATTGACACGTCGCAAGTGGGGAAAACCGCTCTCGGTGGAAAACGAAAAACAACTCCAGAAGTCATCGGCCGTTTTGAAATCATGGAAGTGCTCGGCGAAGGAGCATTCGGTACGGTCTATCGCGCGACTGATCCGCAACTGCATCGTGAAGTTGCCTTAAAAGTCCCCCGCGCCGGCGTTCTGGAGACGCAAGAGGATGTCGACCGGTTCCTACAAGAGGCCCGTGCGGCCGCGACGTTGCGACAACCACACATCTGCCCCATCTATGATTTCGGTAAAATCGGCGATCACTATTTCATAGTGATGGCCTACATCAAAGGCCAGCCGCTTTCAGAGGTGCTGGCAAAATCGAAGAAGATATCGCCTCGAAAAATCGCCGCAGCTGTCCGTAAAATTGCGCTCGCCTTAGGCGAAGCACACAAAAATCATGTGGTGCATCGCGATTTAAAACCCTCGAACATCATGATCGACAAACGGGGGGAGCCGGTCGTGATGGATTTCGGGTTGGCACGAAAGGTCTCCGGCGACGAAGCACAATTGACGCACAGTGGGGCCATCCTGGGAACGCCCGCCTATATGCCGCCCGAACAAGCCCGCGGCCAGTCCAAAGAAGTGGGACCAACGTCCGACGTTTATAGCCTGGGGGTGATTCTCTATGAGCTGTTGTGCGGCCAGCGCCCCTTTCGCGGCGCCGTGGCCGAAGTGTTGGCAGCGATTCTCTACAAAGAGCCGCCGCCGCCCTCCTCGCACAAACCGGATGTTGATCCCCAACTCGAAGCAATCTGCCTGAAGGCGATGGCCAAGAAACCAGAGGAACGGTATTCCTCGATGGAGGATTTGGCCGAGTCGCTGACTGAATATCTGCGAGCAAAACGCGACAGCAGTTCGGGAGCACCCAGCGATTCGCAGGAGATGGGTGCCTTTGCGTCCATGGCCGATAGCGGACCGGTTCCGGTGCCGAAGAAATCACGCCCAAAGCGAAAAGCCAAACGCACAAAACGCGCTGCCGGTGAATTTGATCCTTATCACAAATGGCTGGGCATTTCTCCCGAGGAACAACCCGCCAATCATTATCGCTTATTGGGCCTCAAACCGTTTGAAGATGACGCCGACGTCATCGATGCCGCCGCCGAACGGCAAATGAGCTACCTACACCAAATCGCCGCCGGCCCGCACTTGGCGGAGTCGCAACGGTTACTGAATGAGTTGGCTGCTGCGCGGTTGTGCTTGCTGAACGAGGAGAAGAAGGCCGCCTATGATGCGCAGCTGCGCGACGAATTCGTCACTGCCGATAGCTCCGTGGAACAGATTGCCGTCGCCGTCGAGGTCGACGATGACTTTGACGAGTTCGCGACACTCCCCCAGCGGTCCCAATCATCGAGCGGCGAACCGCCATGGTGGAAAACGCTGGATCGCAGGATCGTGGCGGCAGGCGGAGTCTTGTTTATTCTATTGTTAGGGATCGTGATTTTTTGGCGCTCGGGAGGCGTTACCTATCGCATCGAATTGAGCGACGAGCTTTTGGCGGATGGAGCGGTCACCCTCAAGACTGCTGGCGAAGAATATGAAATCGGCCTCGATGGGCTCGGCATCACCTTGAAACCGGGCACGTACACCTATGAAGTGCGTCGCGGAGAAGAGATCATCCGGGGCAACGGCGAGTTTACCGTGGTGCGAGGTGGTGAGAATCTGTTGACAATCACGCGGGAGAAAGGCGAGGACTCCCTAAAGAAACGCCCCTCGAACCCCTCACCTCCGGGGAACGGGAATGGTCTGAGCCGGTAGAAATCCACCGCCTCAAGGTAATCGGCCAAAACACAGACACCTACGCCCTGACTTTCACCCCGGACGGCAAGAAACTCATCACGGGCAATCAAGACCAGCAACTTCGCATTTGGGACGTTGCCAGCAGTGGACACCTGACACTCTCATCAATTATCGACCGCGGAAGCGGCTGGACGCGCCTTGGCGAAGTCTCACGCGGGGATAGCCGTTAACATGGGAGCGGAGGCAACACAGGTGTCGCCTATTGTGGCGTGGCGGCGTTAAAGCCTCGATTTGGGACATCGATAATGGTTCAAAGGACCGACCTCAACTCGAGAGCAAATTTGGAAATCCCGGTATGCTGATGGGAATCGATTACTCCCCCGATGGAAAGTGGATTGCCGCGAGTTGTTTGGACGGATTCGGGAGGATTTGGGAAACCACAACCGGCCAAGAACTACACAAGATTTCCCATACTAACCCGGCTCAAGAAGGGCGGTTGCTCCATCTACTTCACGCCAGATGGGACCACAGCGCTTTTGGTCAAGGGCAGCCATTCTCGCGTGCAGGTTTTTGACGCACACTCCGGGACATTGAAAACTGAGTACGATCTTGATCCGGACTCAGCAGGCGGCCCCGACATGGCGATCTCCCCCGACGGCCGACAATTCGTCACATGCACCTTTCATGCTCAAGCCTATGTCTACGATCTGGATACCGGTCATAAATTGGGCGAATGCGAAAAAGGTCATTCGGACGTGTCGCAGGTAGCGTATTCTACCGATGGGCGTTGGATTGCTGCAGGGCACCACCATGGAAGCATTCAATTGCTCGACGCAGCAACTCGAACACAAAAATTCGTACTCCATCACGAGCGAGCTCACGTAGCCGGGTTGGCGTTTTCTCCCGACGGACGCCATCTCGCCGCGGCCACCAGTTTGACAATGATCAGGCACACCTCAAGGGAGATCCGCATTTGGCGAATCGACCTCACCTTGGTCCAGGCGGACGATGGCCACGAAGGCAAAAAGAGATGGCAGTGGTCAATTAAAACTAATCAAAAGCCCTTCTAAAATCTTCACCTCCCAAACTCCGGGCCAATACGATGCCGCACGAGGCGGTCTACCACAGGATGCCGGTTGGACTTTCCAACAGGACAAGCTGGGAGAAACCGCGCAAGTGCAATCCAACGCGCTGGTCCATGACGCCACGGGCAAAGGCAGCAGTTTCTGGACAGCAGCGCGGCCTGTATCGGAGAGTGCAACATCAGGCATTTACATGGAAACGTCCGCCAAGATCCTGGAAGAAAGCCACACATCGACCACAGCCGGTGTCACGCTACTGGATATTTCTCAGCCAGTGACCGGCGGAATCTTGGCCGCCTCGTTGTTGGCCCAGGATAATATGTTGTTGCTTCGGGACAGTCATCAAAACATTTTGACGACAATCCCCATGAAGACGACCGACCGCGTCCACACCTATCGGCTCGAACTTGCTGATGGAACATTCTGGCTATTCGTCGACGGGGAGCTAAAAGAGTTCGCATCAGCTCCGCAATTGGTGCGACCAATTACGGGGATGAACGCGGTTTCGCAAATCACAGCAAGATTCGGAGACACCTTTGCAGCAACTTCGAGTTCTCGGGTGGAATATCAACAAGTCTCCTTTGGCGAATTGGCGGACGAGGGTGGACCGACAGTGCTTCGTGGAATCAATGATTTTGAAAACCCGCGCTATCCGGCGAACATGAATCCGCTGGTCACGGTCTATGACGCCGGTCAAAACGAATTGCCGAAGTCAGCGGGTTGGAATTACAGCAGCGAAGCGGGCGCAGCTGAAGCGGAGATTCGTGACGGTATCTTGATCCACGATTCTTCCAAAACCACGCGGAGCTTCTGGACCATATCGCTGCCCGCCAGTAGCGTTCCGGCGGGCGCGGGGGTGTTCATGGAACGAACCCTCAAGGTCAATGATGAACAACATACCAACAACCGCCGTGGCATTAACGTGGTGGAAATCAATGAAGTCACTCCCCAATCTGTTGGAGGAGCGACGGTCTATGCTTGGCAGGACCGCGTATTTGTGATGGATCATGACGATCGAACTATCATCGGTCGCGTTGATTTTGACACGACGGACGGGTTTCACACATATCGTCTGGAAGTCCACCGTGATCGTTTCTGGTTATACATCGACGGGCAATTGAAAATTGAGGGAACCGGACTACTCGCCCCTACGCCGAAAACCGGGGAAAGCCCGATCCCGACTGAGGATCAGTCTGTGCCGCGGTTGGTCGGAAAGTTCGGAAACGGCAGCTCAAGTTCGCAATCTGTGACCGAAACCAAATCGATTGTGTTTGGTTCACTGGCCGCTTTGGGAGGCCCGACCGCAATGCGCAAACCGACCGATTACGACGAATTATTGACCGGCTATTGGCAACAGATTCCACTCCCCTCGACCGGTGGCGAGTTAACGAAGCCCGACGGCGTTCCCACGTTTCGCCCCCAAGGTAATGTGCTCCTCGGCAGTCGGCCCTATCGCGATGTGATCATCCGCGCGGAGATTAAGAAATTCGGCGGGCGGCATCCCACAATGTCAATACGGTCCAATGTTAAGGGAACGTACACCGCGTACTTAGACATATTCAAACGCTTTGGTTTGGGCAGGAACGTCTCCGGTGAGCGTTGGAAAGACCTGAAAGTCCAATTCACAAAACAGGACTATCGCGACTACTTTCAATGGACACTCGCAGCCGTTGGCGACCGCTTGTCGGTCTATGTCGATGGTGAAAAAATAATCGATGAGAAAGATGCAACACATGCGGTTGGATTCCCGCGCATTGGGGTATTGAATGCCCAAACTGCCTTTCGCAACCTGCAGATCATGGATCTGACGCACGGCCCTTCCCGCCCACAAGGAATCACCAAGCAAACGGCCACTGCGCATGTGACAACTCCAATCGGACAACCTGCCGATGTGGACGAGTCGCAATTTCAACAGCTGTTCAATGGCAAAAACCTAGATGGATGGGTGGGGGATGAGGCGGGATTCGAGGTTCAAAACGGGAATCTGGTCAGTCTCCCCAATAAGAAAGGCAACTTGTACACCGCGCAAGAGTACGCTGACTTTATATTGAGATTTGAATTCCAACTCACAGCGCAAGCCAACAATGGAATTGGCTTGCGAACGCCCTTGACCGGAGACCCAGCCTATGACGGCCTTGAGGTCCAGATCCTCGACAATTCGGCGAAACGCTTCCAACAGATTACAGCCGAAAGTCGCCATGGTTCGCTTTATGGCGTTGTAGCCGCCAAACAGGGGCATTTAAAGCCTGTGGGAGAATGGAATTCACAGGAAATCGTCTGCATCGGCAATCAGCTAAGAGTCAAACTGAATGGGGTCACGATCCTCGATACAAAACTCGACCGAACGGGAACCGTGATCACACCCGACGGCAAGGGTCATCCGGGCCTTCAGCGACGAAGCGGGCACATCGCACTGATGGGCCATAATTCGCGAGTCTTATTTCGCAATCTGCGGATTCGCGAAGGCCAGCAAATTACATCGACCACGGGAATGAACCGTTCTGTCCCCACAGGGGGATGGACCGAATTATTCAACGACAAAAACCTAGATGGATGGACGCCCAGCAATACGAAGCAGTGGAAGGTTCTAGCTGGTGCAATCCAGGGCGATGCTCCAGCGGGCGGGAAAAGTTGGTCCGCTCTCACATCTGATCAGGATTACGATGATTACGAGCTTTCCTTCCAATATCGTTTGGCCAAGGGAAGCCGGGCACGAGTTCTTTTGCGTAGCAATCGTGGACTTCTTGGCGATCCCCACGACGAAGGTGCTCAAATTCAATTGATTGACGACGACGCGCAGTTCCACTTCGGAAACAGAAGGCGACGGGTCCCGCCCCAAAGAAAAAACGGGGCTCTCTTGACCATGACTCCGCCGAAACATTCCGCGGCGATGTCCATCTGGGATCGAAACGGCATTCCGGCCGGGAAATGGAACGATATGACCATCCGAGCCGAAGGTCTGCAAGTGACCGTAACGCTCAACGGCAAAATCATCGTCAATACCCAGATTGACCAAACATCGAAGTATCAAAAACTCCAGAACAACCCCAAGTCCGACCAATTTGTGCGGCTGAACAAAACGTCCGGCACGATCAGATTCTGCGTGCTCGACAACACAATCGAACTTCGCAAACTGCAAATTCGGGAACTCGGCCAAAAGGCAGCAACCAAATCGGAACCAGCACAGTCGCAGCCGCTGCCAAGAGCAATGTCCGCACGAGCCGCTGCACAATGGGTTCTCGACAACGGTGGCGAGTTGCACGTTCGTGGCGAAGGGGGTTGGAACCAGAACCTCGATCGCTCCACCAAACTTCCACAGCGTCCGTTTCGTGTCACTAACGTAAACTTGTCGAGCAATGGAATGTTTCAGCCCAACGACTTATTTCGCCTTGAGAAGTTGACGGAGATTGTGCAATTGAATCTCAACGACGTTCAGCTGTCAGATAAAAGCATGCAAGTTTTGGCAAAGATGCCCGACATACAACGTTTGTACCTGAGCCGGACAGACCTGGGGGACGGTTGCTTCGATGGCATTGCGACCCTTGCGAACTTGCATCAACTGCACCTCCCGACCACAAACATTACCGATGCGGGATTGGCGAAACTGACGCACCTCGAAAAAATTCACCTTCTTTGGATTTGGGAGACGAATACGACTGATGAGGGACTGGGGCACATCAGCCAACTCACGCAGCTAGACGACCTGAATCTCGAAGGCACCAACATCAGCGACAAAGGTTTGGTACATCTGTCCAAAATTAACCAAGTTGAAGCATCTGCGAATTGGCAGAACACGCGTCAGCGACGACGGTCTGAAACATCTCTACTCTTTAAAAACACTCCGCACGTTGAAATTGAAGGACACCGCTGTCACGGCCAACGGTATCGCCGCACTGCAAGCCGCACTCCCCGCCTGTACGATCGAGGGGTGAAGGTCTTTAGTCGCCAAGCGAATTAAGGGACAGACATCCCAGCCCTTCATCTGCCACGAGGATTCAAGAAGAATGTTAAAAATCTGTTGCCCTGGCTGCGGAGTGAAATTGAAAATCCGTCCGCGGATGCTCAATCGCAAAGGCAAATGTCCGCGATGCGAGCAACGACTGCGCATCGAGCCACAAAATTATGTCGTGCACGCCGTGCTTCGTGCGGATCCCAAATCCTAATCGATACTGAACTTTTAGCGGCTATCACCCGCGTCCACAGCGCTAGGGAGTTTCGCGAACGGTCACTATTCACCCATTCCATTCGCCACGTTCTGCACAGACGACGCGGTCTATTCCGTTTACCGTTGTTCGACGGTGAGATCCTTGTCATACTTCCCGCAAGTTTGCGTTTGGATCTACCGTTTTAACAACAGAGGATAGGCGGGCCATGACAGTTTTGGTGACGGGCGGTGCAGGATATATCGGATCACATGCGGTCCGCAAATTGATTCACAATCATCATCGCGTCGTTGTTGTCGACAATCTTTTCCGCGGTCACCGTGCCGCTGTCCATCCCGACGCAACTTTTGTGGAACTCGATCTCGCGGCAACCGACGAATTATCGCGGATCATGCGCGAGAATGAAGTGACTGCGGTTTTGCACTTCGCAGCTTTGGCCTATGTCGGCGAGTCGGTCACCTCTCCCCTGCAATACTATCGCAATAACACCGCCGGAACGTTGAGTCTGTTAGAGGCCATGCAGGCGGCCGAAGTGCACCGCTTGATTTTCAGTTCGACCTGCGCGACGTACGGCGTGCCGGAACAGTTACCGCTGATCGAGTCCACGCGGCAGGTCCCCATCAATCCCTATGGTTGGTCTAAATTGTTTGTTGAACAGATCCTCAAAGACAAGGCGGCATCCGACCCTGATTTCGCGTGCATTGGTTTACGGTATTTCAATGTCGCCGGTTGCGCCGATGATGGCAGTCTCGGCGAAGACCATACCCCCGAAACGCATCTGATTCCGCTCTTGCTGCAAACGGCGTTGGGCCAGCGTGAATCGATCACGGTCTTTGGGAATGATTACCCTACGCCGGACGGAACCTGCATTCGCGACTATGTGCATGTCGATGACCTCGCCGACGCGCATCTGCTGGCACTCCAACACCTACAACCGGGATGTGCCGACTTTCTTAACGTCGGCATCGGCCGCGGCCATTCGGTGCGCGAGACAATTGACGCAGTAATCCGTGTCACCGGCCGCGAGGTACCGCTCGAGTACGGTGCCCGTCGCCCGGGTGATCCGCCGGAACTATGGGCCAATGGTGATCGCATTCGTCAAGAATTCGGCTGGGCACCGAAATTCGCCAATCTGGAGGACAACGTAGCAACGGCGTGGGAATGGTTTCGACGCCACCCAGATGGTTATGAGACAACGGCGACTTGATTCGCCGGACAGTCAGTCTCTTTGTCGCCCCTTTGATTAACGGGATCGTGCCAAGAGAGTTAACAGATCGTCGTCGTCATCCAGCAGACGGAATTGGCCGAAGACAAAGTCGTCTCCCAAACCAGAGTCGATAAAGCTGCTGCCGAAAGCCACGATGAAATCGTTCCCGGCGAAGGTGTAGATGGTATTGAACCCGCCATCGTCGCGAATACTATCGTCGTGTGCACCGCCGAGAATTGTGTCGTTGCCAATGCCGGTGCGGACCACGTTGCTGCCGTCTCCAACATCAATATGGTTGTGGCCCCCTAGGTCGTTGACGTGATCCTGGCCCGATCCAGTGATGATCACATCGTTCCCCTTACGAACATTAATGTCATTGTTTCCATCGCCGGCATCGATCATGTTGTTGCCGCCAAAGTCGGTGATCTTGTCATCGCCATTACCCGACCGGATGTAATCGTCGCCGATATTGGTTTTGATCACGTTGTTGCCGTCGCCCACCGAGACGTAATTGTCCCCGCCGTAGTCGTAAACGCGATCTCGGCCATCACGCCCCAGGATCGTATCGTTGCCGTAGTAGGTATAGGAAACATTATTGCCGCGACCGCCATCGAAGTAGACATCATAATTTCCATGATCGCCGCGGAACCAATCGTCGCCCCCCATGCCCATGGCATAGATCGTGCCAGGCACGGTATGCACACCTAGCGAAATCCGGTTACGGAAGATTTCCACGCGATCGGAGCCGGCAAGCGTCACCACGCGAAATTCGTCGTTGGCATTTGTACCGGAGACAGCAAAGTCATCCCCTTGGCGTTGCACCGTTCCGATACGAATGCGGCGCGAATAGGACGTATTTAAGCCGGTCTCATTGCTCACCGCTGTGGCGCTGATCGTGAAGGTCCCAGGTTTGTTGTAGATTTTGCTGATCGACAATCCAGAAATTCCGGTAACAACCCGCGGCTTGCTGCCATCGCCCCAATCGACGGTATAAGTGTATTGGCCGTCCGTGACGGTTCTGCCGTAGAGCTTGAGCGAAACCACACGTCGCTGCCCGACAACCCCATCGTAATCGCCGCGAATCCGCAGCACAGCAGTGTCCTCGCCATACACGCGTACAAGGTTGGATCGCTTGGCCCCTTCATCGTCGACCACCGTCAATCGCACGACAATATTGCTTTTTCCGTTTAAGTCGGCCGCGGTGATGTAAGGTCGTACCCCCTCGGCATCGTAGGTCCCGTCGTTGCCGTAATCCCACAGATAGGTCAACGTGTTCGCAGGTTGATCGACATCGTAACTGCCGCTGCCATCGAGTTGAATTCGATCACGATTGCCCAACACATATGGCCCTCCTGCATCGGCAACCGGGCGGGTGTTGACGAAGGGGATGACATTGATCACTAAACTCACGGTGGCATCGGGGGTCGTACCGACGGTCACATCGTCAACGGTGACAGTCACGTTCAAAACTGGATTCGAGTCGCTATCGAGAACCGTGCCGGCCTTCAGAAATAATTCGGTCCCGATAATCTCAAACAGATTCGCATCCGCTCCGGTGAGCGCGAGTTCGTTGTCACCCAACGTATCATCGGTGACCACGATGTCCGCCACTTTAATGCGGAACGTCGTGTCGATTCTCTCCGGCAGACTGCTGACGGCATTGTCCAAGGTGACCATCGGCGGATCGTTGACGTCGACGATAAAAATGGAAAGCGGCACACTGTCGTCGGGCGTACTCCCCACCGACGCGTCATCAACGTTGACGACAACGTCTAAAATGGGATTGCTGTCGTGATTTAAGATCGTGCCGGCCTTGAGGAACAGTTCATCACCAATGATCTCGAAGAGATTCGCGTCCGCTCCTGTCAGATAAAGAACATTCACGCCCAGCCCGTCGTCGCTCACTGCGATGTCAGCAACTTTGATGCGGAACGTCGTATCGGTATTCTCCAGCAAAGTCGTGACCGCGTTGCCCAGTCCGACAATCGGCGGGTCGTTGACATCCGCCAGTTGAATTGCCAAAGCTGCGCTATCGTCCGGCGTGGTCCCGACTGTGTCATCATCGACATTGACAACGACGTCCAAAACGGGGTTCGAGTTAATATCAAGAACCGTGCCGGCCTTCAGGAATAGCTCATCGCCGACGATCTCAAACAGGTCCGCGTCCGCACCGGTCAGCGAAAGCACGTTCGTTCCCAACGGGTCATCGGTAACAACAATATCGGCCACTTTGACGCGCGACGTTGTATCGGTGTTCTCTGGCAGAATCGTGACCGTATTATCCAATGCGACCATGGGCGGGTCGTTGACATCGTCGTTGACGGTAATCACCATCGCCGCACTATCATCAGGTGTGCTGCCCACCGTGCCATCGTCGACATTGACCGTAACATTCAGTATCGGATTGGAACTGCTGTCGAGAACCGTCCCAGCCTTCAGGAACAATTCATCGCCGATGATCTCGAAGAGATCTGCATCCGCTCCGGTCAGCGACAACTCGTTGGTTCCCTCCTCGTCGTCGGTAATTACGATGTCGGCCACTTTCACGCGGGAGGTGGTATCGGTCCCGTCGAACAAATCAGTGACCCTGTTCTCCAACTCGACCATCGGCGGCGCGTTGTAGTACATCGAATACCCGACAATCGGATCAGCCGTATCGGACGCCCACTCTCCGTTAGGATTCTGCGGCGTCCCATTGGCCAACTCGCCACTCGCTTCTAAAGAAAACGAGAGGTTAAGAATGCTGTCCGCGTTGATAATCGGATTGCCATCTGGATCAACCAAAAAGCCCTTGAGCGGGACCTTCATCTCCAATTCATGCCCATCCGCCGAACGCATTTGGGTGATAATGCTTTCATAAACCGGCCCTTTGTCTTGAACGAGTATGATCTGATCTTTGACGCCTCCTTCTTCCAGCGGGACTTCTTGATAAACCCATTGCGTATAATGCTCGTAAACGCCGGGCCGTACATCTACAAATCCAGGCGTATAGGGACCAACGACATCTTCAGGGAGTTCATCAGTGATGTCGTCGATGTCTCCAGTGAATTCACCCGATGTCTGGTCCAGAAACGCCTGATACAACTCTTCCTCGTCAAGTGCGCCGTGACTCAGATAATGCCCCGTATTGAACTCGCCATCGTAGAATTCGATCTCGGCGTTCATGTCGTAACCGGAAGTTGTGGGATAATACCCACCTTCATGCAACGGATATCCGGTGTCCACATCGTTGTCGATATCGATGGTGACGATCACGTAATACCGACCAGCGACACCGCCACCCGACGAGTCTTGTGTCCGACCAATTTCCCCCGCAGCTCGAAAATAGAAGTACAGGTTCTCTGCGTCATGCGTGACGCGATATTCCAACAGATCGACGTCGGGGTGATCGACCAGCGCAGGAACATCATTTTCCCCAGTGTGGTCCGTGTCATGTGGATCGCCGGCCGGGTCAACACCGCCGGCATAGTCCGCCGTGTCCCAGTCGTCGAAATTGCCATCAATGATAATCGGCGGCGCCGCGGAAAGGACCAGTCGATCTTCGAGATTTTCGATCACCAGCGTCCGACTGAAGGGATTGCCTCGCCCGCTGGCTGAAAGTGCGGACGAACGATTCGTTACAGATAAACGTCGTGAAGCTTTTTTGTTGGCCCGTTTGGTCATTTCCCAATCCCTCTTGGAGACGCCTATGCGTGTTGCGGGTTCCGGTGCTGGATTCACGTTCTCAAATATTTGCGCAAACTGCGCACAACAATCAGCAAATTCAATGACGTGGGAACGATTGCAAATCGCCCACAGAAAGCTAGCGCAGCTTACCAATGCTACCGGACCGTTAAGGCCGATTCAATCGAATTGCTTGCGATTGATGCCGTTTCCGACCGTCTGTCGCGCTTCAGAAACCTGCCCCGAGACCTCTCGAATTGGCCTGTTCATCCGCATCGGGCCCATAAACCGATCTAAAGCGTAGCCAACAGCGCGCCATCCCGCTTTAGGAAAAATGCGCTGCCAACGCTTTGTCGTATCGCTGCTTAGTTCCCAGCGGACTCTTTTACCGGATGAAACAGCCGGAACGTTTTATAGCCGCCGCTGACATTCACGACATCATATCCGGCTTGCAACAGCACCCGCGTCGCCAAGTACCCCCGCTGACCCACTTGGCAATAAGCGGCAATCTGTCGATCAGTTGGCAATTCATCCAGCCGCGATCGCAACTCGTCTATCGGAATGTTCACTGCGTCTGGGAAATGCCCAGCTGCATACTCCTCCACTGTGCGGACATCCAACAGCAGCGGACGTTCCTCGGGCGACTGCTCCATGAGCGTTGCGACATCAATCTGGGGATGGTCGCCGCGCAACAGCCCCGCAGCCACAAAACCTGCCATATTCACCGGGTCCTTAGCGGAACCGTATTGTGGTGCGTAGGCGAGTTCCACTTCTTCGAGATCAAATACGGTCATCCCCGCTTGAATCGCGATCGCCAGTACGTCGATGCGTTTATCCACACCCGCGCCGCCAATGCCCTGCGCGCCCAGAATCCGCCCCGATTCGGGATCGAACAGCAACTTGAGCGTCATCTGTTCGGCGCCGGGATAGTATCCGGCGTGGTTCGCGGGATGAACATAGATCATTCGAAACGGGATTCCGCTTCGTTGCAACGACTTTTCGGACGCACCGGTCATGGCTGCCGTCTGATCAAACAATCCCAGAATGGCCGTTCCCTGCGTCCCGCGGTAACGCACCTCCCTGCCGAAGACATTATCGGCGGCAATACGCCCTTGCCGATTCGCCGGACCGGCTAGCGGGATTTGAGTTGGTTCGCCGGTAACAAAGTCCTGGACTTCTATAGCATCGCCAACGGCGTAGATATTGGGATCGCTGGTTTGCAAGGAATCGTTCACTCGAATTCCACCACGCGGCCCGACCTCCAAATCGGCGTCAACAGCCAGCTTGTTCTCCGGTCGCACTCCAATCCCCAATGCAACCAGCTGCGCCGGTAGCGCGCGACCGGATTTGGTATGGACGACAACTCCTGTGTCCGTCGTTTCAAACCTGTCGGCCGATTCTCCCAACAGCAGTTTGACTCCCCGTCGCGTGAGCAGTTCCGCGAGCGGCGTCGACATCTCCTTGTCGAACGGTGGCAGCACCTGATCCTGCAATTCGACAATTGTGGTGTCGATGCCGAGTTGCAACAGATTCTCGACCAACTCCAGACCGATAAACCCCGCTCCCACCACGACCGCCTGTTGGATGTTGCTATCAAGCATGGCTTTGATACGGTCGGTGTCCTGAAGATTACGCAACGTGAACACACCGGGGGAGTCGATTCCCGGAATCGGTGGTCGTAACGGCGCAGCTCCCGGCGCCAGGATCAATTTGTCATAGGCCTCGTCATAAATCCGACCTGATTCCAAATCATGAATACTTACGGTCTTTGCCTGACGGTCAATCGATTCGACGGAGGAGCGGACCCGCACATCCAGCCGCATGCGGGCCTCCAAACGCTCAGGCGTCACAACCAACAGTTTCTGCCGATCGGCAATGGTGCCGCCCAGGTAATACGGCAGTCCGCAGTTGGCAAAGGAGACGTCGGGGCCGCGTTCCACAAGCACGATCTCGGAATCCTCCGAAAGCCGTCGGGCACGGGCGGCTGCTGAAGCGCCCCCAGCCACGCCTCCTACGATAACAATCTTCATTGTGAAAGCTCCTCAGTCTCTATAGTTCATTCCGTTAATCGTTGGCGCGCGATATTTGTGCACCCGCAAATTCCTTTTGCGGTATTCTCGCTGTCAACACCCTCTCGCTGCAAGAGTCCGGAGCCAGAGACTCAGAAGCATGGGATGCTCATTAACAAGAGCGTCTAACTGCAATTCTCGTTTGCCCTGGGACTGCCCATCAGCTGCGCAATGATCGCATGGCGTTAGCGGCGACACAAACTGACAAAATAATTCGTCACGGTTTGGCAGCATGGCTGGCCAAGCCCAAGGCCATCCACTTCTCCAAGCACTCTTGTTGCACGCAATTTAGGGGCATCCCAATCTTACAGGCGCATTGATTCGTTGTGGAACTCGCCCTATCTTGAACGAACTCATTCAACAACTTCCACCCGAAAATACAAAAGGTGATCTAAGTGCCTAGCGTCGATCGAATAGCGTTGCGACTAATGGTCGCGGGTCTGTTAGCCTTGGCTGGGCAGTTCTTGTTCGCCCCAAGTATGGCCCATGCGGCGGAGAATGCACCGACCAGTTTCCAAGTCCCGGTTGGCCAGCGACAACTGTTCCTCGACGATCACGGCATTGCTCAACAAAACAATTTGCGCCGCCAGATGCACCAGCCGGAAAAACGCGGAGCCGTGATCCGCAGTCCGCAGCCGAAAAAATCCATTCAGACACGCACAGCGCCAGTCTGGGATGAGAAAGCGGGGCTTTACAAGACGTGGGTCATCACCGTCGACGACAATCTGTGGCAAAGCCGAGATGGTCTGAACTGGACGCCCGGACCGAAGACCAACATGCCGATCATGCTAGCGGTTTATGATCCACTTGACCCCGATCCCGCGCGGCGGTTCAAAGCACCGCTATTGAATCGCGGCTTTGCCGTCTCGCCCGACGGAATTACCTGGAAACAACTTGATCTCAAGGCGGTCCCCAGTTCCGACGAAGGGAATTTTAGCTTTGATGCCGAAAACGGTCTGTTCATCCATACCGTAAAACGCGGCGGTCCGCACGGCCGCGCGCTAGCGCTGGCCACCAGCAAGGATTTCAAGACTTGGGACGATTACGGCATCGTATTCCAGACCGATGAACTGGATCAAGAACGCGGAAAGCAACACATCGCGGATCGCTTGGCCGATGCCACCTTGCAGCAACCCTTATACAACGATCCCAGTGTCTACAATGTCGATGTCTACAACATGGGCGTGTTTCGCTACGAGGGTTTGTATATCGGCCTGCCGGCCCTTTATCACGCAGTCGGGTCCGTTCCGAATTATCCCAACACCGACGGATTTCAGTTGATTCAACTGGCGTGTTGCCGCGATCTGAAAAACTGGCAGCGGCTGGTCAACCGGGAAACATTCATCGGCCCGTCACACATTGACTCCGGTGCCTATGACCTCACACAACTGCTGCCCCCCTCCGCACCGATTGTTCACGACGATGAATTGTGGTTCTACTACACCGGTCTGAAGTGGCGCAGCAATTTCCATTACATCGGAACTTTCCCCGACGGTCGAACTGAACTGATTCCCGGCCGTGATCGCGATGGAGGCGGAATCTGTTTGGCTGTACTCCGGCGTGATGGCTTTATTTCACTCGATGCGGGGGACGAGGAAGGCCAAATCGTAACCCAACCCTTTAAATTGTCCGGTAAAAACCTGATGATCAACGCCGACGCTCGCAATGGTCAAGTGCGGGTTGAGGTTTTAAACCCGCAAGGAGAAGTCGTCGCCATCGCGAAAAATGTCACCGAGGATTCCCCCCGCAAGCAATTGCAATGGAAACAGGGCGACCTGGGTGCATTGAAAGATCAAACAGTCTCGCTCCGCTTCACACTCCGCAATGCCAGCCTTTTCTCGTACTGGCTGACGGATTAGCATCAGGGCAGTCCGACATGCAGCAGCATTGAGCCACGCTTGCCTGCAACTCGAAATTGGATTGCGGGTTCATGCCTGTTGAGGGAAATACCCCGGTCGAATCAGACAGCACTTAGAGAATTAATGATTGCATCATCAGCCGTTGATTGCTCGCCAAAACGGCAACGATCTAAACCCAAGAGGACACCATGAGAATAATGCTTTCACGCAGTGCCGTTGTTGTCGCCGTCGTTGGTCTATCCATCCTACCCGCGGCCGCAGCCGACTTTTCGCCGGTGACCGTTTTTCAAAATGGCCAGGATGGCTACAAGATATTTCGTATCCCGGCCATCATCAAAGCGGCCAACGGCGATCTCTTAGCGTTTTGCGAGGCCCGCGAAGGGGGAGACGCCAGTCAGATTGACTTGGTGTCGAAACGCTCCACCGATGGCGGGGCGACATGGCAAAAACTTCAAGTGGTGCAACACAACAAAGATTTTCGCGATTTGTACAAGGACGATCCCCGGCCGATCACCGTCGGCAATCCCGCCCCGGTTGTCGATCTGCTAGATGAAAAACACCCCGGACGCATCTGGTTGCCGTTTAACGTCGAAAACGATCTCGTGTTTGTGACCTACAGCGACGATCACGGCCGGACTTGGGCACCGCGCCGCGACATCACTGCGGATGTGAAGCCGGAGGAATGGGGCTGGTATGCGACTGGTCCTGTGCATTCGATCCAATTGCAGCATGGCAAACATCGTGGCCGGTTAGTCATCCCCGCGGATCACCGCCTCGGCGACGATGGCGCGGACCGTGGAGGCAACGGCGCGCAGGCTATTCTTAGCGATGATCATGGGAAAACATGGCGACTCGGCGCCATCGACGACACCTACGAGGATGGCTTGAATGCCAATGAAACCACCGTTGTGGAACTGAACGACGGCCGGTTGTATTTCAATACCCGTGACCAAAACGGCAAAGCCCAGGGGACGCGCGGCGGTGCTTATAGCAGCGACGGCGGCGAAACGTTCGATCCTGCGACTGAGACCGCCTATAAATGGTTCGCACCGGAAGCCGCGCTCCTCGATCCCCCCGTCGTCCAATGTGCCTTGCTCCGCGGTCTTTCGACCAAACTCGGCGACGACACGAATTTAATTCTCTTCTCCGGCCCCGATGAAAACGGACCTTCGGGGAAAGGTCGCAGCGATCTACGGATTCGCTATTCGACCGACGAAACCGCCACTTGGCATGACGGTCCATTGATCCACGCCGGACCAGCTGCTTACAGCGACTTGGTGCGGCTGCAGCCGGGCGAATTCGGCGTTTTGTTCGAAGCGGGTGATGCGGGGCAAAAACGTTATGACCGGATCGATTTCGTGCGGTTTGACGCCCTGCCCTTTTCGCAGCAATAGTTACCGTTCCACGTCGATATCGCCCATTGCGAATCGCGAATCTACGGCAACTTCATGTGGCTTGCGATACCACTCCGGCCCGTGCCCGAAGCGTTTCACGCCAGGTCGGATCCCCTTTGATAGTAAGTGATAACCGCAATCTGGATAAGATTTTCTAGCCGCATGTTGGCAGAACGAGGTATCCAAAGGTTAATGGGCATGTTACTCTCATTAGCTAGCTAACGAACCGAAGCTCAATTCCACAGCGGGCATGGAGCGAATGGGGTTGAGTGTTTGGGCGGGAGATTGCCCGCACAGACTGCGAAACGAAACGCCGTAATTGATAGTTTCGCATCACGAAAACAAAAGCGTCGATCTGATCAGGCGGAGAGTTTCGCCGAACAGAGTGTTCTGGGAGTACACAATGAGCTCGTCACATGTGTCAAAACTTGCTTTAACCGCCTTGCTGCTTTTGGTGGGTGATCGCATAGCACATGCCCAAAAGCCGCCCCGCCCCCCCGCGCGCGTCGTGGTCGAAAAGGTTGTTGCCAAAGAGATGGCGTCCGGACAATCCTTTGTCGCCACGGTCCTGCCGATTAAGCGCGCCATCGTCGGCAGCGCCGTTGATGGGCGTGTCGTCAAGATTTTGGCCCGCGACGGCCAACGCGTCACAAAGATGCAGCCTCTGGTCCAACTCCTTACCGAAACAATCGAACTGCAACTAGTGGCCGCCGAAGCTGAGTTGGAATTACGGAAGCAAGAGCTGTTGGAGTTGGAAAACGGGACGCGGAAACAAGACATCGCACAGGCAGAGGCCAAAATGCTGGGGGCCAAGGCCAACATGGCTTACACCATCACGCGGCGGAACCGACTGCAAAACCTGCGCGATGCGCGGGCAGCGACGCAGGAGTTGATTGAAGAGGCCGAAGCGGCGGCAACACATGCCGAACAAGATTACTATGAATTCAAGTCCGCCTACGAATTGGCCGTCGAAGGCCCGCGGCCGGAAAAAATTGCGCAAGCCCGCGCGAAAGCCGCTATCCAACAAGCGTTAGTCGATGAACTTAAACTACGCATCAAAAAACATACGATGATTTCACGATTTGATGGGTATGTCATCGGCAAAAAAACGGAAGAGGGAGCCTGGGTCTCGTCGGGCGATCCCGTCATGGAATTGGTCGCGCTGGATTATGTCGAAGTGCAGGCGTTTGTGACCGAAAATCACGCCGCTTTTGTGAAGCCCGACATGACAGTCCGAGTGGAAATCCCCGCATTACCCGACCAACTCTTTACCGGATTTGTCAGCGCTATTATTCCGCAGGCCGATGCACGAGCCAGAACCGTTCCGATTCGTGTTCGTGTGAAGAACGAAATCACCGAAGCAGGGCCCATGTTGAAATGGGGCATGTATGCACGTGTTGAATTGCCAACCGGCTCAATGCAACAAGCTGTCATGGTCCCCAAAGACGCATTGGTACTGGGTGGTCCCAAGCCATTGGTCTATGTCGTCGAAATGGGAAAAGATCAATCCGGCACGGTCAAAGCAGTCCCGGTGGAACTGGGGGTCGCCACACCCAACTTGATTCAAGTCAAAGGACCGATTCAGGTGGGGGAATCGGTTGTTGTCGAAGGGAACGAGCGTCTGCGGCCCGGTCAAAACGTTGTAATTGTCAACAAGATCCCGCCAACCGCCGCGGCAAAGAACTAGCCGAGATACTTTACTGCACAGTTTCAACTTCTCCGGGAACGGAGAGGTGAAAAACAAAACATCCCGCCCCGTGTCTGCATGGGAATTGCTCCTCAACTCGAGAATCGTTCACGATCCATCCGCGGGGATTGAAACCAGTCGCACGCAAATTCGCAGGTTTGATGGTACCCAGTCATGCAGCTCATAGAATCGTTCGTTCGCAATCCCGTCAAAGTCAGTGTCGGCGCGCTCTTGGTCGCCCTCTTCGGACTGGTTGCCCTGACACGGATGCCGATGCAACTCACGCCGGAAGTACAGACGCCCACGATTACCATCGAAACGATCTGGCCGGGGGCCAGTCCGCAGGAAGTCGAACAGGAGATTGTGTTGGAGCAGGAGGAGCAGCTAAAAAGCGTCGAGGGGATCACGAAAATGACCTCCGAAAGCGCCGACTCCAAGGGCACCATCACGCTGGAATTCCAAGTCGGCATCGATATGGGAGAATCGCTGCTCAAGGTCAATAGCCGCTTGCAACAAGTACGCGAATACCCCGAAGATGCCGACGAACCGGTCATCTCGACCGCGAACTCCTCCGACCGACCGATCGCTTGGTTTATTCTCAGTTCGCGTGCTCCTTCGATTGAGCAATACGAAGCATTTGAAGCCAAGTACCCCCAACTGGTCGAATTAATCGCTCCGGCGCGGCGGGCCAATAACGTCGGGTTGGGAATGCTGCGACTCCGCTTGCTGTCCAAGGAACATCCCGAGCTCAAGGAGTTATTACCGCCGGACGATCTGGATGTGACCAAGATGCGGCGTTTTGCCGAAGATGAAATCGAGGCGCGTTTCGAACGCGTTGCGGGCGTGTCGCAGTCCAATGTCATCGGCGGACTAGAAGACGAGTTGCAAGTCGTTGTCGATCCGGAAAGACTTGCCGCTCGGCAATTGACTCTCACCGACGTTCGTAACGTCCTGCAGGCCCAAAACACCGATACTTCGGCGGGCGATTTCTGGGAAGGCAAACGGCGGTGGGTCGTCCGCGCTCTGGGGCAGTTTCGAGACCCAAAACAAGTCGAGGATCAACCGTTGGCCGTTGTGGACGGCGCCCCGGTTTTTGTACGTGATGTGGCAGAGGTCCAGCTAGGTTATAAAAAACCAGACGGCTTAGTGCGGCGGTTCGGCGAATCGAGTATCGCCATCAACTGTCTGCGTGAAACCGGGGCCAATGTGTTGGACGTGATGGATGGTTTACGCGCCGCAGTGGACGAAGTGGATGAGGATATCCTCAAGCCGCGTGGTCTGCAATTGGTGCAAGTCTACGACGAAACGGACTACATCAACTCTTCCATCAATCTCGTGCAACAAAACATCTTCATCGGCGGTGCGCTGACGATGATCGTGTTGATGTTGTTTTTGCATCTGGGGGTCCGCACCTTGTTGGCTGTG
>CALOFE010000011.1:0-34304 GCA_942492455.1 uncultured Planctomycetaceae bacterium
AATATTTCCAAGTCCGCATTTACACCCCCCGCTGGTGGTGGCTGGGGCTGGCTGCGGCGGGTTTAGTCAACGTCATGTATCTTGGCTCGGCAATCCTGGCCGTGGCCTGGGCGATAACCGTGCGGACCGTTCTTGGGCCCGCTGGCCTGCGACGCAGTACCATTATGCTTGCTCCGACCGTGCGAACAGCGCCCGGCGCCGCACCATGCGACCGTTTCTACAAAATCGCCCCCGCCACGTTTCGCGACTGTCACACGTTTCGAAGTGTTCGCCGCGCCGCCGACCGGCATTCTTCCATTTGTCGTCGCCGTCGTGTCATCGGCTTGGGGACGCCGCATCGTCTGGCGGGGGCATCAGGTATTATGTTGCCGGCCCCATCGAGACACGGCATCGAATTTCGGCCCGAGCAGAAATTTAACGATCGAGCGAACGCCGCCTAATGAATGGCGAGATTATTTTTCGGCCCGTTTGGCTTCTGCCCGGCAGGTCGGGGCGGCTGACTGCCTCGGCCACGCTTCTGCAGATGTTGGCAGTGCAGCGAATTGCGATGAATTGTCGATCCGGATATGAGTTGATATTGTCCCGCTCAGGAATTCGCAAATTCTCCCTGTGTTTGCCGTATGCGGCCGCGGTCACCATAGATTTCCAAAACGGGCAAGGACGTATCCTCCAAGAACGATAGACCGTCCCAAGCCTTCCAGACTTTGCCAAACGACGAGCGCTGTTCATCACTCCACTTGGCCAACCTCTCTGCGATAGGCCGCCAATTCGGCCAACTGCTCGTCGGTCAGCGTCGCCTTCATATCGCTGTGAAATGCGTCACGAGCCGCATGCCAGCTCGTCCAGCCTTCCAGCGAGATCACACCGCGCAGCTTGTCCGGCGCGCGGCGGCCAACTTCCAGCGAGATCATCCCTCCCAGGCTATGCCCGCCAATATAGAAGGACTCAAGGCCCAGTTTTTCCGCCACCAACAACGCATCTTGTGCGCATTGTTCAACGCCGGCCATCCACATCGTGAAGCCGTGCGGATTGTGGTCGCGGCCGTCGCGGTCCCCTTGTGATACCGGTGTGCGGCCGAATTCACCGCCCCAGAGCACGAGCGTATCTTCGAGCAGCCCGCGGCGTTTGAGATCTTCGAGCAAGGCCGGCAATCGGCTTGTCGACTTCGGCCGCATTCTTCGCATGGCCGTTGCGGAGGTTCTCCATGCTGGTCCCATTTGTAGCTGTGTGAGACCTGCACGAACCGCACGCCCCGCTCGGCAAATCGGCGGGCCATCAGGCATTGCCGCCCGAAGTCTCCGGGTCGCGTTCGTCGTCGAGACCGTACAGCCGGAGCGTCGCTTCTGACTCTCGTCGGAGACGTCCTGGACGGCGGGCCGCCGGCTGCATGCGAAACGCCAGTTCAAACGATTGATGCGGCCTTCGAGCTCGAGGTCAGGGCCGGCGTCCGGCCGCGATCTCGATTCATCTGTCTGCAGTAGTCCAGCTCCATCCGCTGCAGGTCGTTTGGGCGTGTGGCTGTTTTCCGTGATGAAGGGGATCTTGGCGTTCTGTGGATTGCTGCCGCATTGCCCATCGGTGTTCCCTGGTAGGCGGCGGGCAGAAACGCGGAACTCCAATTGTTCACGCCGCCGTGCGTCAGCGTGGGGCAGATCGTGATGAAGCCGGGCAAGTCCTGGTTTTCGGTGCCCAGTCCGTAGGTGATCCACGATCCCATGCTGGGTCGCACGAACGTATCGCTGCCGGTGTGCAATTCCAGCAGCGGCCCCGCCGTGCCGCGAATTGGAGCCGTGCATGCCGTTGATGATGCACAGGTCGTCGACGTGCTGGGCGACGTGCGGAAACAGTTCGCTGACCCAGGCCCCGCTTCGCCGTGCTGCTGGAACTTCCACGGCGACTCGAGCAGATTCCCGGTTTCGGCTGGAGACGATCGCGCGGCTTGTCGAACGGCAGCGGCTTGCCGTGGTCGGTGATCAGGCGCGGCTTGGGATCGAAGGTGTCCAGGTGCGACGGGCCGCCGTGCATGAACAGAAAGATCACCCGCTTCGCCCGGGCCGGCAAAGTGCGGTGGCCGCGGGCTGCCAGCGGGTTCTCCGCATTCGGGGCGGACCGATTGTGCCGCGGCCACTCTGCCGGCAACAGATCTGCCAAGCAGCATATCCCGAAGCCGGCCGCGTGACGTGGCGAGCAAATCGCGGCGATTGATGCAAACGGGTCAAGTGGTGACAATACCGATTCAGCAAACTTCCTCTAGATGGCCATGATTTCCAAAACCCTCTGATGCGTGAGGAAGACACTTATTATCAGTGTCAATCCACGTAGTTTGAAATACTCTACTCGGTCCGATAACATCAGTCCGGCGACAAACCTTGCCACAGCCTGCACGCTCCTGGTCAGACGCTTCTGAGGATCGGAAACTGGGCGCTGCATCGGCGTCGTAATTGGTCCGTAGCGTCGAACTGTCCTGCGCGGTTTCCTCAGCACTGTCGGTCCTCGGCCCAACGCCTGCGATACTTGCTGTAAACGTGCGGCGTCCGACCCCAGTCACCGCCGAGCTAGCTCCTGCGCCATCGCGTCGGTTTGCTCCGCCATTAATTCGCTGTTGAGCAAAACAAGGGCTTGCGAGTGGCGACCGGTGTCGTCGCCCGGTGCCGTTCGGACGTGACTGGGATCGGGGAAATCGAACGCCCCAAACATTTCGAATAATGCTGCGAATCACCGGCAAGTACACCGAGCGCCGCGGGTCTGAATATTTGGTCGCAAATCTGTCGACGTCGTACTTGCCACGTACGCATGGTTTTTGGTGGGCAGCAGACTTCCCCTCCATGTGGTGTCAATCAATCGTGCCAGCCACGTTGAGCACGGCGTCACGAATTTCCTCCGCCGTCAAGCCGCCGGCGGTTCATCCTCCACAAATAGTTGATTATCGGGATCAATCTCAGCCGCTGCTGTCGTCGAATTGCGTACTCATGCGATACGTGGCGGAAAGCATGATCCGGCGGTGCAGGTCCTTGATGCCCCAATCGTTCTCGACGAATTCCACGGCCAAGTAGTCCAACAACGGTTGATTGACGTAGGCGGTTCTCCGGTGGCTTGCCGAAATTGTCCGGTGTGGGGACAATCCCCTCTCAAAATGCCACCGCCAGACCCGATTTACAATCACCCGGCTGGTCAGCGGGTGCTGCGGGTTGGTCATCCAGTGCCCCAATTGCAGCCGTCCGCTCCTGTTTATCATCAATCGGTTGTTGGTTTTCGCCGGCAATCACCTGCAAGAATTGACGGGGTACCTCGTCTCCGAAATTGACATGATTGCCGCGGATATTGACCCGTGTATTCTGAATCTCATCTTCGGTCACTCCCATTCGTTCGCGGGGAACTGGGGCATAGACTTCTTGAGGGCTGCCACTTCCTCTCGTAGCGTCTTCAATTCAGCGACGGCAGCGGCCGGATAGTGTTTCTCAATTTTCTCGGAAAGCGCGAACGGCCTTTTGCGATCGTAGAGCAAGACTTTCCGAAACGCCTCTTGATCAGCGTCGGGAAGTTGCTGGCCTCCTTGCCTTCCTCGCCGTTTTTCAACTCTTGCCATGCGGTCTCGGCGCCTTGGCAAACAATTCGCCGTAGCGCGCCGCCAGTCGCCGGCGGGATTCGCTGTGAAACTCGCTGAACAGCCGTTGTCCGTTTGCGCGGCTTGCGATGACGTTAGGGCATGCCATTCGGCCAGTACCGATTGTTTGTCGGTTTGGGTTCGTTCCAAGTAATCGGCCCATTGATCCAGAAATGTTTCCTGCAATCGATATTTGGCCAACTCTTCAGAAGAATTCCGTGGGGAATGTCCCCTTGGCTGCTTTCAAGCGGCAATAACCGATTTTGTCAATGTGCGGAAACGGTCCATCTCGCTCGAGACGAATGACGTTTTTGCCGGGTCTCCAATTGATTTGCGAACGATTCGGCATGCCATTTTGCGTTTCAGGTGTCCAGCTCCCCGTCACTTCTTCGGCTCACACCGGCGCCGGCTTCTGTTTCGCCGTTGATCGACAATTTGATTGGTCGTGACTGGGCGGCAGCGACACGGATTTCCAAACTGATAGGCACCGGCGCGCGGGCGGTCGATTTCATATTCCACGAAGTTCGGCATTTCCCCGGCATTCACCAAAACGCCGATTTTTGTACCATAGCTGGAGAAATCTTTGTTCACGTTCCCCCGCGTAAAGTCCTCAGCCTCAATCGACCACACTTCCTCCTCCGGCAGCGGTTAGGCGATTTTCCGTCCAAAATCGAAGCCCTGAGTTTTCATCGCTGCGCGGTAACGCAGCAATTCTGTGGCCGCGAGCAAGTATTCCGACTGAAGTTGCGCGCGGCAGCCACCATTTTGCGATTGGATTCGCTCGTCGTTTTCTTGGCAGCGCTGCTTCTTGTTGTGCCGATTGCTGTTCCTGTTGTTGCACCTTGGCAACGGCCTGCCGGTGTCGCCGAGCGGGCGTTCGTACCAGTTGGCGACGACTTTATAATTCTCCATCGTCTTGGTACTCATGAAAATTCCGGCCAACGAATAATAATCGGCCTGCGGAATCGGATCGAACTTGTGATCGTGGCAGCGGGCGCAACCGATCGTCATTCCCATAAACGCGCGGCCGATCGTTTCGATCTGCTCATCGACAATGTCCACGCGCATTTTCAGCGGGTCGTCTTCAGCCAACATCTTCGGACCGATCGCCAAAAACCCGGTCGCCACCTGCCGCTCGATCGTCGTCTCGGCGTCGTCCACTGCCGGGCAGCAAATCACCCGGCAATTTGTTCCAACAGGAATTGATCGAACGGTTTGTCTTTATTGAAAGCGGCAATCACATAATCTCGATAACGAAACGCATTGGCGTAGGCGAGGTTTTCATCCATGCCGTTGGAGTCGGCATACCGCGACGTCCAACCAATGCCGTCCCCACCGTTCCCCGTATCGGGGGAGGACAACAAACGATCCACGACGCTCATAGGCGTCCGGCGAATCATCCGCTTCAAAATCCGCGATCTCCTCCGGCGAGGGGGGCAACCCGCTCAAGTCAAACGTCACCGGCGCAGCCATACCCGCTTTTCCGCTTCGGGAGCGGGTGAAAGTCCTTGTTCCTCTAATTTCGCCAATACAAAATGGTCCAACGGCAAGCGGGGCCAATCCCCGTGACGTACTGTGGGAACTTGGGGGGCGCACGGATCGGTTGGAACGCCCAGAAATTCTTCTGATCTTCGGTGAATAGCGGACCGTCATCCTTTTTCATCACCGCCGCCGGACCGTCCGATGGTGGCCAGGCAGCTCCTCGCCAATCCATTTGGTGAGCAGGGCGATCTCCGCGTCCGACAATTTTCCATCGGGCGGCATCTCGACAACGGCATCGGGAGCATAGCTGATCGCTTCAAAAACAAACTCTCTTGCGGTGCCGTCGGATCAAAGATTTCGCCAGAGTCCCCTCCGGTTAAAAATGCCGCTTGTGAATCAGGCCGCAGACCGCCTTGCACTTTTTCCTCACCGTGACATTTGAAACATCGTGCCGCGAGTAACGGCCGGATTTTTTTCTCAAAAAACTCCAACTGCCGGGCGGTCGGAAGTTTCTCCTTTGCGACGGGATCGGCCGCTTCTATTCCATCCTGGCCCGCCCATACCGAGGCGATGAGAATGCTGGCCACCAAACATCGTCTCATGAAAATATCCTGACTTCCAGCTTCCATAGAGCATCCGTGGAATCGCGTTCACTTAACAACACGCCCGACCGGTAGGCACGAAAAACATATCAACAAACACGCATGTCTATCTTATCGGATTACTGAGGCGCGTTCCAGACCGCGACTCCGGGAAAACTGCTGCCAGAGGATCTTTTCGACGACCAATAACGAAAAAAACAGGCCCCCTGCGTTGGCAAGAGGCCTGTTGGATTTCAGCAACATCTCTTCGATTGAAATCTGCGATAATCGCAACAACTAATAGGTGTTGATATCTTCACTTCCTTGTGTCGTGCCCAAAGCACCCCACACACCATAATTGCTTTGACCAACCGTAAAGAGCGGGAAGTCTTCAGCCAACTGCCGGTCGATAACCGGATCACCCGGACGTGCAGCTAAGTTGCCGGTGTTGATGATTTCGCTGATGTTGCGAACCGAACCATCACCCATCAGGCAGTGGACACTATTTTCGTGGTAACTTCCTGCGCTGACCAAGGCCCAGGAATTATCAACGTCGTTCGGCATGCATGAAGGACTATTGGGCGGGAGAATCGTGTTGAAACCAGCTGACTGAGGCGAGCCTCGGTGCCACATCGCACCTTGATGCTGATCGATTTCCACATCGACATCGATGTCGTACTTCTTACCACCGATTTCTGATTGCAAGCACAGCACCGGGCTATTCAAGACCTGAGTGGTGTAATTCTTAGCGGTCAATCCCCGCACGTCGCGACCGCTTCCGGCCGAGTAGATTCCTCGTTCCGACATGGCAATCGTGTTACTCGTCCCGTCGCTCATATCTTTAAAGCTCGTGGAGGAGATGAAACCAAACAAGCCACGCGTCCCAATCACACCGGTTAAAAACGCTTGATTCGGTCCCGGGGTCGTCGCGTTACTGCCGACAAAACGGGGAACTAAACCTGCGTTATTGACCGTATCTCCCATACACATTGCATAGCTACGTTGACCTGAATTGAAGGTGAACGTACCAGTCGGATTGGACGGACAAATGAACACCGGGATGCGTGCCTGCCAAGGCGTATAGGCGATGTCGTCCGGCGCTCCGCCCCAAGGCGGATAAAACCCACCGCCTGGACGTGGAGTCGATGCTCCTTGAATCCTGCGATAAAGCGGTGTTCGGTCCAGATATGGCAACAGTTGAATGAAACCATTCACCTGCAATTCGTTTCCGTCCCCATAGAAACCACCGTTGATAATTCCGCCCACCGTTCCCCCTTGCATGTAGGGAAAAACGTTGAACGCTTCATGATATTCATGAAGGGCCAGTCCGAGTTGTTTCAGATTGTTTTTGCATTGTGTTCGACGAGCCGCTTCGCGGGCATGTTGAACGGCGGGCATTATCAGCGCGACCAAAATCGCAATGATGGCGATCACCACCAATAACTCGATAAGCGTAAACCCTTTTCCGGCGGCTGACCGCGCCGACGTCGTGCGTTTTTGCATTGTTGAACTCCCGGGAGGATCGACAATTGAAACACAAGAGCATTGCTAACGTGCAATACTGTGCGAGACAATAACTGGACACCTTCACAATACGCTGAAATTGCCAGCCTTTTCAACATCAAATTAGCGCAATTATGCAGGCCTGAGGGAATTTACCGGCGACCACAGATAACTGCGAACAGTGCGTTTTCCTGGAAATTGACAGCTCCGCCTTTTTACCTGTATCATGACAACAACAGTCTAAGCATGCCAAAAATTGTGGCAAACGCTTGCAGTTTTCGAAACTCTTAACAATATGCCCATGGGGAGACACCCTCTAATGGTCCGCCAGTTTTGTACAACCGCTCTTCAACAGCCGGTTTCAAAACCCTCTAACGCGGCGAGTTGCCCCTTATTATTCAGGCAAAAACTGTTCCCCCCCCGCATTCTCAGCCTTTTTATCCTTGCGGGGCTACTGTGCGGATGCGGCGGAGGTCTGTCGGATGTGCCCCCCACTGTCGATGTAAAGGGCACCGTGACACTCGATAGCTCGCCTTTGACCGACGCCGATGTGGTCTTTTTTGACGGCACTCAGTACACCGCCTTTGGAAAAACCGACGGAACCGGACGCTTTACATTGAAAACGCGCTTCAATTCCGAAGTCATCGAACCTGGAGCACCGGCCCGCGAATACCGCGTCACCGTCAGCAAGATGATCCCTCCCAATGGCATGTCCGAAGAAGACTACCAAGCCCAAAAATTGGCGCTCCGAGCAAAACGAGAGTCTGGAGAAAAGATTTTGGAGTCCGACTACCTGCCATCCAAAATCGAAAGTATCCCCACAAAGTACTCCGTCGCTTCGCAGACCACGTTGAAGGCCAACGTCAAAGCGAACCAGGAAAATGACTTTCCCTTCCCGCTCACGTCAAAATAGTAACCGCGGCAAGTAAAGTATTACGTGCTATACGGTGACGACTCCTCCTTGGATCCAATAATGTTCGCCGGCAGCGTGCGAACATGAATGTCCTGTTGCGGAAACGCGATTTCCACATTGGCTTCACGGAATCGACGATCAATATCAGTATGCAGCGCATGAATCACGCCTAAGCGATTGTCCAAATCGGGCAAAAACACCCGCAACACATAATTCAATGTGCTGTCGCCAAATCCCTCAAATGTGGCAAGCGGAGCTGGATCGGTCAGCACAAATTCGTTCGCCTCTGCCGCAGCGAGTAATAAGTCCCGCGTCAATATCGTGTCGCTGCCGTATGCCACACCCACCTCGATCACGACGCGGTTGACTTGATCGGATAACGTCCAGTTCAACAACCGACCGGTGATGAACTCTTTGTTGGGGACAATCAATTCCTTGCGATCCCAGTTCGTGATCGTGGTCGCACGCATGCGAATCTTCGACACCTTGCCGCTGACATCGCCAATCGTAATCACGTCACCCACACGAATCGGGCGTTCAAACAGAATGATGATGCCCGAAACGAAATTGGCAAAAATCTCCTGCAGACCAAAACCCAAACCCAAACTGGCGGCAGCAAACAACCATTGCATTTGCGCCCAACCGATCCCCACAATCCCCAACGAGACTGCCAGACCGACGACCAGAATGACATACCGCGCCAAACTCGCAATCGCATAACGGAAGCCCGGCTCAAACGGCAACCCCCGCAACAGCGACATTTCGATCAGACCTGGAATATTTTGCGCTGCTACAATCGCCAAGATTCCCACCAACACCGCCAGCACGAATTGCACGATCGTAACCGGCTTGACGACCGATTCCATTCGCGAGGTGGTCTTGTGCGTATCCGGATCAGTGTGTTCCACCATTTCTGTGACCGTGGTGTTCCACAAAGTATATTTATTGAGCACCCCTAGCGCGGGAACAACATCCGCCCAGATCAACCACATCCCTGCTACCGAAATAATCACAAGCGCCGTCCGCAGAAGCTTTTGTGCCTGGGTTGAACTGGCGGCGAGATCCATCACCGGTTCCTCCACGATCTGCATCGGAGCGGCAACTGGTTCTTCGGTTCCCGCGGCGGCGGCCGCGGCAGCAGCGGCAGCCTGTTCTTCCCGGTCCCGTTCCCGTTTGGCCCGCGCTCGCTCCATGGCCAATGCACGGCGATGGATCAACAACAGCCGCGTGAGCATGGCATGCACCAACAGCAAGACGATTGACAGCCACACCGTATCCCGTAGCCGCGTCCCTAGGTGCATGACGGTGTAGTAATACCCCATCAAAGCCAACAAGCCCATTCCCACGGGAACCAACATGCACAAGCCGAAGACCAAGTACCGCAACTGCACGCGCCAACCATCGTCATTCCCCCGTACAACCTCTTTCAATACACCGGTGTGGGGTCGCAGAACGCGTTGCATAAACACTGCCAGCAGGATCAACCAACAGATAACACTGGCCCGCCCCAACGAAGCTTGCCATTGCTCATTCGGTTGGGCGCTCATCGTGGCCGCCAAGAACATCAAAGGCAAACTCAACGGCGTCGCCCAGCGCAAATGTGTACGGATCGTCCGCACGGTGGCATTGGCCCAATAAAAATGCATCTCCGCCAATCCCTTGGATGCACAGCATTGGCGAATTACCTCTAACGGCAAATAAACCGCTGCGGTCGCCGCCAGTCCCTGCGAGACGGCCACGGCAAAAACTGTGCTATTAGGCTGTGCGACAATCCGCCAGGAGAAATACCACAGAATTGATGGCCAGATTGCCGCCACAATGACTGTTAATACGGAGGCTTGCAACGTTGGACGGAAAACGCGGCAATTTCCGCGTGCGGCTTCTTCGCCAGCCGTCGCGATCCCCGCCCGTAAACGACGGCGATAATAGATCAGCACCAAAAACAAAAACATCGACAAGCCAATTTCCAGCAGATCCTCAAGTTTCCAAGAGAGAAATCCACTCAACAATTCCATCCATTGGCTCGGGTTAAAGACCCATTTCAGCGCATCCATCGCGTCATTTATCGCCGACGGTCCCAACGCCTCGTTACTGCGGATCCATAACACGCGTTCGTCAATGTATTTGGTATAGGCATCGGTGACCGTCATCATCTCAGCTTCTTTGAGATTGAGCGCCAACAATGCCGCTTGTAATTTGCTCGAATTGCTTGTCAATTCGTCCAAGACCGTCTTGCGGCTATCCAGCAGTTCGCGAACGGTCGTCTCCAGTTCCGGCGAAGAGGCGGTCTTCAATTCTTTAAACACCCGCGTCGTTGCTGCGTCTACGTCCGCCAATTCGTCACGCTTTTTTTCAAGCTGAAACGACTCGAATCGTAATGTACTGATCTGCTCCTGACGCTCTTTGATGTGCTGTTCGTAGTGGGATGCGTTAGGGATTGTGGCGCGCTGGCTGCGCAGCAATTGGCCGATCGCATCGGACTGCCCAATAGCGTCGATCATGCTCTGCATGTCTACGAACTCGTCGTCCAACTCCTTGTACTTGGCTTGAACAACTTGCGTTTGTTTTTCGACCGCTTGAAGCTCACGGGTGATTTTGATGTTTTTATCCGCCAGCTGCGCATTTTCCTCAGCCAATTCTTTGAGTTCGGGAGCAGCTGAAATCACCTCCGCCTTAACCTGCTGTGCACGTAATTTCGCCTGATTTTGCCGCAACTTGTTCACATCCTCTTGCAGCAGCTTGACAATCTTTTCAGATTGTGAAACCTGCAGTGACAACAGATCGCGCCGCACGCGCAACAGCCCGGCATTTTCTTCTGCCTTGTACAGTGCCAACTCTGTCCGCTCGGCTTGAACCTGCTGGTTGAACTCCATCGCCCGGGCTTCGAGTGCTGTTTTTTGCGCGGTGGCCAACAGCGGCGATTCATCTGCGTTGGGCGGGGTTTTGAGTTGTTCACGGACCTTATCTAGCTGCTGTTGGGCATTCGAAGCGGCGATTTCCGCTGGCCGAGCTTCGCGGCGTGCTCCCTCCACCTTGATGTCGGCCAGCAATTTTCGAAAACCCGTCTGCGGGTCATCCAGCAACTGTTGCTCCGAACTGAGCATCGTTTCGAATCGCGTTAACTTATCGCCAGCTTCTTCCAAGCTGGCGGGCATTTTTGTGTCATCCCCTTTGGGTGTCTCTGTGATTTCCTTAGGCGGATTTTTAGCCAGCTCTAGCTTTTCCTGGGTATCCTTCAACCGTTGATCAACGGTATCTAGCTTTTGCTGATACGCCTGCTGTTTTTCGCCCCACGACTTGGCGGCGGCCAACGATTTTTTCGCTTGGTTATAAAGCTCAACAATCTTGGCTTTCAGCGCCTCGTCCAGACCTTCGGTCCCTTCGGCCTCTTTTAGACGCGTGTCAACCATTTCCGCCGTCAGCGCCGGTGGTTTTTCCGGCTCGACTGGCGTTACAGGGTCCGCTTGCCCCCAAGCGGTTGCGTTTAAGCAGAAGAGGACCGCTAACCACATGCAGCACCGGTGCCCATGAACTCGAAGCAAAAACAGTTGACTCAGGCAGTTCCGCAAATCCATGTCGTTCCTCAAGCTGATTTCAATAGCGACGAATACTCCATCATTCGGCGACAGTCTATTTCAGGCTGCCGTGCAATGTATAGAGCGATTGCCGACATCTGTTTTTTAAGCTTCATTCATCCTCGGTGCGACTAGTCAACCGCACACTTCCATCCCGCTCGACCTGCACATGCAACAGATGAGGGTGGCAGCAGACCGGACAATCCTCCACGTAATCCTGATCCCGACCCGCCGAAGGATCGATCGGAATCACGATTTCCTCGCCGCAAACATCACAGAAATAGGTTGCCTCGTCTTGCATTGCCGCAGCACTCTGGGAAAGCTGGGTAAAAACAGTAACCGCACGATTGTGCCCACGCCTATTTTAGGTTCCAATTGGGAAAATCTGTAGCCCTGCACCGGAAGTCCGCACTGTGGAACCATCAGCCGTCAAGAAACACTACCTAGACTAGGCGACGTGAGACAGCATGGCAAAACTGGGCAAGTGGATCGAAAACGTGGGGCCCGATGATCGCATTGTCGATGTCGCCGAGAAAACGCTCAGCATGCGACTCGAAGCGGTCGAATATTATTTGCCCTTAGCTGCGGAAATCGCAGCCGAAAGCGTCGAGTACGTCCATCAACTCCGCGTCTCCACTCGCCGTGTCCGCGCCGCCCTTTCGCTTTACGAAGAGCTGCTGCCCTCCAAACGGACGCGGCGAATCAATAAAGATCTCAAACGCATCCGACGAGCCGCCGGCGAAGCCCGCGACTGCGACGTGCTGATCGCGCGTTTGGAGAATGGAAACAGCGAGACCGGCGAGGATTCGAAAACGCAGCGCATCTTGCGTCGACTGAAAAAGCAACGCGATTCCGCGCAGGAGCCGATTATTGAAATCTTTGAACGGCTCACCTTTCATCAACGTTTCCATCGCCGCTGCAATAAATTATTAGCACGCATCCGACCGCGTGGAGTCAGCCGGCAACGAAAGCTGGGGAACCCCAAATTTCGCAACTGGGCCCCCACGGCGTTTGCGCCGATTGTCGACCAATTTCTCCAAGGCGTACCGGGAGACGAATACACCCTCGAAGAGCTGCACCAATTCCGCATTCGGGGCAAGGAACTGCGGTATGCCATGGAATTGCTCGCGCCTGCCTACCCGGCTGAATTTCGCGAGCAGTTGTATCCGCGACTCGGGGAATTGCAGGAAGTGCTCGGCGAAGTGAACGACCATTGCACCGCCGCCGCCCGTTTCGCCCGCTATGCGGAAGAAGCGTCAAAAAAGATGGAAAAGAATTTCTTCCGACGGCTAATGCAACAAGAAGAGCAATTTTCCGCGGAAGCGCGACAGAAGTTTTCCGATTGGTGGACACCCGAGTTCCACCAAGAGATTGAAAAGCGGCTGCGCAGCTTTACGCAATGAAATCTCTCTTAGGCAATCAATTCGGGGATCACATGACCATGCACGTCGGTCAGTCGAAAATCACGACCGGCATATCGATAGGTGAGTTGCTCGTGATCGAAGCCCAGCAGATGCAACATCGTGGCATGTAGGTCATGCACGTGCACCGGTTTTTCTGCAGCAGCAAATCCAAATTCGTCCGTTGCCCCGTGTACATAGCCCCCACGAATCCCACCGCCGGCCAGCCAACAAGTGAATCCGTAATGATTGTGGTCCCGGCCGTTGAGTTGCGGGAGTTCAGCCACTGGCGTGCGTCCGAATTCGCCGCCCCAGAGCACCAACGTCGAATCCAATAGCCCACGCTGTTTCAAATCGGTTAAAAATGCAGCGATCGGCCGATCCCAGTCGCCGGAGAGTTTGCGATGTTGTTTCTCTAAGTCGCTATGGTTATCCCACGGTTGCCCGGCACCGCTCCACAATTGCACGAAACGCACTCCACGCTCCAACAACCGCCGCGTGATCAACAATTGCCGCGCGACGTCCCCCGTGCCGTACCGTTCCTGCATATGCTTCGGCTCTTGGGAAATATCAAACGCATCCGTCGCTTCGCTCTGCATGCGATACGCCAACTCGAAGGATTGAATCCGCGTCTCCAATTGAGCATCTCGCTCCCGGTCATCGGCATGTTTTTCATTCAGCCGTCGCAAGAGATCCAATTGGCGGCGCTGCACATCCAATGTTAAATCTTCGTTCTTGATATTCGCAATCAATTTGTCGACTTGTTTTTGTTGGCTATTGATGTAGGTTCCTTGAAAGGCTCCCGGCAAAAACGCTGACCGCCAGTTGCGCGTGGCGACAATCGGATATCCCCCCGGGCACATCACGACAAACCCCGGCAAATTCTGGTTTTCCGATCCCAAGCCATACGTGACCCAAGCCCCCATACTGGGCCGCGGCAATCGTCCTTCGCCGCAATTCATCAACATCAACGACGGTTCGTGGTTGGGCACATCCGCATGCATTGAGCGAATCACAGCGATATCGTCAATGCATTGGGCAGTCTGCGAGAAGAGTTCGCTGACCTCGATGCCCGATTCCCCATATTTTTGAAATTGAAATGGCGAGCCCATCAAGGCACCGGTCTTGCGTTCGGTGCGCAGATTCCCCGTCGGAAGTGGCTGACCGTGCAGGCGTTTCAACTCGGGCTTGGGGTCGAATGTATCAATGTGCGACGGCCCACCGTTCATAAACAGATGCACCACCTGCTTCGCCCGCGGCGCAAAGTGCGGCTGTTTGGGCGACAACGGTCCCAGCGGACCAGCACCGGACTCCGCAGCCCCCAATTGGCCCTCGTCACGCAACAAATTCGACAGCGCCAACATCCCCAACCCGGTGCCGCTCCGCGCAAGTAATTCACGGCGGGACATTCCTGGATTCCAAGGGCCGCTATAGTGAGGCATCTCTCTCAAACTCCCGCTAAACACGCGACGTTTCAATCTACAAACAAAAACTCGTTGGTCATCAGTAACGCCTGGATATACTCCTGCCACTGCTGCGACGACGGTTCCTCGCCCAAAAATGTGACCGCTAGTTCCAGTTCCAACTTCGTTGGCGCGCGGCTGAAAAGTATTTGATACAGCCGCTCGATGCGCAACGTCGCGTCTGGGATATCAGCGACGTCAGGGCGTGCGGCAATCCGCAAGACCACTTCGTCCACAAACTTGTGGTTCATCAAATACAATGCTTGCGGCGCGATCGTGGTCGCATCCCGTTGTGGACTGGTAGCCGCTGGATCGGGAAAATCAAACGCGCGAAACAATTCCGGAAGGTCCATGCGATCAACGAATGCATAAATCGTTCGACGCGGCGTGAATGGTGTTTTTTCGATATCGACCGCCGGGCCGCCGAGCGTCTGTTCCAGTTCACCAGTCACAGCCAACAGCGAATCCCGCATCGACTCAAAGTCGAGTCGGCGACGATTCATCCGCCACAACAAGCGGTTGCGGGGATCGGCCGCCACTCCATCCTCCCGCGCGTGGCTTTGCTGCCTGTAGACTGCCGAGAGCATGATGCGGCGATGCAGTCGCTTCAACGACCAACCATCCCGCATGAATTCACTCGCCAAATGATCCAGTAGCGCAGGATGCGTGGGCAATTCGCTCCGCAAACCAAAATCACTCGGCGTCGCCACTAACGCGGCCCCAAAATGATTCAACCAAACGCGATTGACCAACACCCGCGCGGTCAATGGATTCGCCGGATCGACAATCGCCTGCGCTAACTCCAACCGCCCACTGCCGGTTTGAAACGCCTTGTCGGCTTCGTGCGTCAGAAACTCCGGAAAGTGCCGCGGGACGCCGTTCCCGGGACGATTGGGGTTCCCGCGCAAAAACACCTTGGGATCATACATTTCCTCCGCATCCAACAACACCATCGCCCGCGGCGGAGCTCCAGCTGTTTCGGCAATGTGTTTCTCAACTTCGCCGAGCAGTTCCTTGTATTTGGCCTGGGCAGGGCGATCAGGAAGCAATGTCAGAAACCCCCAACCGGTCCGTACCGGCACATCGGGCGGTGCTTGCGAACCATAAAAGACGAGTCGTAACGCCTCGTCCGACTCGTCAGGCAATTCCGTGGGCAACGGCTGCTTGGCCTCTGCTGCTTGCTGCAACAGCGCCGTCCATCGGTCGTCGACTTGATTCAAAACGTTGCTATAACGCTCCGCCAATTCCGTCATGCTGGTCGGCGGGGCTGCGCGTAAGGCCTCGACAACTGCTGGATGAGCCTGCGTCGGGTCAATCGCGCGTTGCTCAATTATCGCTGCTGCGGATACGGCGAATTCGTCGGCGGGAATCTCTGCGCAAGCGTGCCAAATGCTCCAAATTGGATCGCGTGATTTGCGGGCTCGGGTTAAATACGATTGCCAGCGTTGGATCATCGTGGGATTCAGATCTCCCTCTTCGACCAACAGCATGAAATCTTCGGTGGGCGGTTGATTCCGTTTCGCATGTGCCGCCATGAGATATTCCGCCGCCCTTTTCCGGGCAGAGGTCACCAGTGCCGTATGCTTTTCCGTTACGAAAGCATCCAGCTTCTGTTGTTTGACCGCCAACTCGGCCGCAAACTTGCGATGCTCATCTGTATCGGGCGGGGCTTCAAACATCGGCGGGATCGTCGGTTCTGTCGAACTACGGAATACGCCGTACAGCCCGTAGTAGTCCGCCGCGCTAATCGGATCGAACTTGTGATTGTGACAACGGGCGCAGGAAACAGTTAGCCCCATCAGCCCCCGACTGACGACATCAATGCGATCGTCGATAATGTCATGAATGTTGCCGGAAAACTGAGCACCGAGCGTTAAATACCCCATCGCCGTGAGCGGACGCTTGTCCTCGCCCAGGTCCAACTGGTCCGCCGCCAATTGCTCGACAACAAACCGATCGTACGGCAAATCATCGTTCAACGCGCGAATCACATAGTCGCGATAGGTGTACGCCCAATGGTATTTTTTGTCTCCAAAGAAAATGTAACCTTTATTATCCGCATACCGGGCCACATCCAACCAATGCCGCGCCCACCGCTCGCCATAACGCGGCGACGCCAACAAGCGGTCAATCAGTTTTTCATAGGCGTCGGGCGAGGGGTCATTTTCAAAAGCAGCCACCTCTGCGGGTGTAGGGGGCAAGCCGATCAGGTCAAACGTCGCGCGGCGAATCAACGTTTTCCGATCCGCTTCCGGAGAGGGAGTCAACCCGGCTTGTTCCAATCGCGCCAGAATAAATCGATCGATCGAGGTCCGTGACCAGTCGGCATCCTGCACCTCCGGCAACGGCGGATCGTTAATCGGTTGAAATGCCCAATGCTGTTTGTAAGCGTCGTCGTTCTTTTCGACTGAAGGCGTCGAACTGTGCGGCCACGGCATGCCGATTTTGACCCACCGCGTTAGGGCGGCAATCTCGTCGGCCGACAGTTGGCCGTCGGGAGGCATTTGCACATCCCCCTCATGACCAATCGCTGCCAACAGCGGGCTTTCGCTTGGAGTCTCGCTGTCGACAATCGGCCCGGCATCCCCACCGGCAATCACAGCATCACGTGAATCGAGACGAATACCTAATTCCTGCTTTTCCGCCCCGTGACAGGAATAACACTTCTCAGCAAGCACCGGCCGCACACGTTTCTCAAAAAACTCCGCCTCAGCCGGTGAGACCTTCTCGTCACCGTATGTGACCGATATCGCAGACAGGCAGGCAAAGAAGCCGAAAATCACAGAACGCAAAGCAGGCATGAACATCATCCGCGGAAGGAATCACAAATTGAGGCAGGAGTCCCCATTATGTCCCCCCACCAATCCCCTGTCGAGTGGACAAACAACAGAGGCAATTGAAAAAACCGACTGGCCACTGACCACCGACCACTGGCCACTTTTTTCTGCCTACTGCCTACTGCCTACTGCCTACTGCCTACTGCCTACTGCCTACTGCCCTCCGCGGCTCCTCCACGACCGGCGTCGCCGCCAAGGTCTCGTCCATCAACCGCTGAACACGGACTTCCAACTGCCGCGTTAACTCCGCCCCAGTGGCACGGTCGCGCGTCACAGGCACCGGCACTGGGTCGCCGAACGTCACCACGGCGTTACGTGTCCCGCGTATACCCGCCGAAGGCGCATTGAGAAAATCCTCTTCGAACTTATCAATCGTCTCCGCGATCCGTTCAATCGATGGCCGCTCGGAGACGTAATTCCCCGGATAGCTAAACATCTGCACGACCAAAAACAGATCGTCCATATCGTGCACCAGGGGTTCGCGAGCGGCGTCGGTCTTGTCGAGTTCATCGAGCCGGCTGATCACTTGGCGGCGAAGATTTTTGACCCGCTCCGGAATGATCAGGCCTTCTGGTTCCTCCACACCATGCCGTTCCGCTAGCCGCTGCAAGATAATGTCGGACAAATCGGCAACGCGTTCAGCCAACGGCCCCGACCGACTGCGGCCGAGATATTCCACTTCTTTGAGTGCGATCATGCCGTCGGCGAAGCGGTAGATCCGGTCGTGCAGCGAAAGATCCGTACGCACCCGCCAAGCAATCTGCTCCTCCAACCGCTGCATCACCTGCAACAACTCCGGTGTGGGATCGGTTTGGTATTTATAGTGAATGGCACAGGGAACGACCGTAATCGGACGCTCCGCCTTGCGAGCAGCAGTCATGGCGATGGCAGCGGCGCCCTCGCGAAAGGGGGTGATCCGTTCGTTGAGGTGATAGACTTCCCCCTCAGGAAAAATCACCAACGGATGCGGCCGCTGCTGCACGATCTCGACTGCTTGCTTAAACGCCCGCATGTCGGTCCCTTCACGGTCGACGCTAAAGCAACCGTGGTGCTGCATCACCAAACTTTCCAACCGGCTGGACATGCCAAAGACTTGCCAAGCCGTCATGAAATACAACGGACACTTCAGCACCTCCGCCGCATGATACAGCACATACGAGTCGGCATGGCTCGAATGATTGGGTGTAATCACCACCCCCTGCCCCGCTGCCAAAGCCGCCTGCAAATGCTCGGCGCCGCGAACATCGATATCCAACAGCCGATGCTGCCGAATCTGCTGGTACCGCCGCAACGATCGCCAGACGCGAATCATGAACGGACTAAGTTTTGGCGGCCACCACTGCGGCGGCGTCTCAAATGGCTGACGATTCATAACACGGCCATCATCCCGGGAAATACAAACGGACAAGCCCCTGTATTTCAACCAGACGCAATAGATTTCGCAATATCACGTTTCAATAGGCTGTAGGCCTGAGGCCGTAGGCTATAGAAAACCGCCACCCAAAAATTCTGGCCACTGGCCACTGGCCACTTAACCACTTCTTTTCTTTTCTGCCTACTGCCTACTACCTCAAGCCTGTCCCCTCAAGCCTCAAGCCTACTGCAAGTACTGTTCATCCGAAGCAATCCCCATCGGCTGCGGGGTATCGGGCTGGATGATCTTCCAGGATGCACCGGTTTCGCGCATCGCTTTGTAGTCGCGAGTTTTGTAGGCGAATTCCAGTTGCGGCGTGTCGAGTGATTTTTCGCCCGCATGACGGGAATGCATCGCGGAGTCCAAAACCCCGGTTGTCATCAACGTCCGCTCGACGGGATACGGAGCTCTCCCGTGGATGAAGTGGTCCTGAATCGCATGCGAAAGCGCTTTGAACAGACAACGGTTGTCCCACGGGCCGGGATTGAAATACGTTGCAACCGGTTTCGCTTCCCCTTTGACCCGGCAGGCGAAATTCCAGCGGATGCCGCTATTCCCCACTTTGAGCACGGTCGCGCGCAAACCGTCTTTGTACTCCAACAGAATTCCGTGCGAAGCCGTTTTGGGATCAATGACCGGCTGCCCCATAAAGTCCGCCTCCGCCTGCATCGCCGCTGCCGCTAAATCGACCGACCAACGTTTGTTGGCGGTCGCCAGTAACGCGTCGCCGGATAAAAACTGCACGCGGGCAATTCCCGTCTCGCCGCCGCGTCGTCCTTCGACCATCGACTGCAACACTTCCAAACCGTGAAAGTCATACGATTCCACCCCGCCGCCATGGATGGAGATCGCTTCTTCAATCTCCACACCAATCGGATTGTCAATCATCGGCGCTCGCTGTGCCAACGGCACCGAACTGCCCGCCATGAAAGGAATCCCGTGCTGCACCGAGGTGTCGTACATCTCCTTGGCCCAGTCCCAGCGATACGAAAGATGCTTGTCGTTGAACACCGGAACGAATCGTTTCGACCGTTTCATCACAGCCGCGATTTCATCAAAAAACCGTTTCCGCGGGTACTCCACCTGCCCCAGATCATTGCTGGGATAGCTGCCATGCTCGCCAATCGAGAGGACCGCATCGACCGCCAACTCCCGCCCCCCCAAACAGAGCGCATCGGAAATCGATTCATAGACCGGCAGTCCATAATTCTTGGCAATCTCCGTCGTCATATCGCCCTGAGGATGCTGATCGGCATACAAACTGACGACCTCCACCCCGGGGTCGGTCAATTCCCCGTTGAAGATGTACGACTCCAGAAAATTCTCGAGCAACACATGAGTATGCCAACGATGCGCGAAAGCAGTGTACACCACGGCAACTTTGGGGCGTTTTTTTGCGGGTGCGGCGGAGAGACTGTTGGCCAGAAACGGGGAGACCAGTCCGCCGGCAATCGAAGTCTGAAGAAAACGACGCCGTGAAACTGATAATTCCAAACCGCTCGCCGGAGTTTTGCGTGACATAAGCCGGAAATTCCTGTTGTCGCATTGTGGATGAATCATGATGGGGCTTCCAGCGGAAAACTAAGTCCGGACGCATCAATTTTTACTTACTTGATATGTAGGCGGTTCCACATGCAGACAACAGCCAGAGAAATATTTCACAACCTCAAAAAACACTCGCCAAAGTTCAAATAGACAAATAACAAGCACTGAAATCCCGCGACGCTGGCGCCGGTCGTAATTCCCCATTGAGCGCGCAGGCGATAGACCAATGGGATCGCACACATCACGATCAAAGTTCCAACCATTTTGGCCGTCATGAACAAGGCGACATCGCCGCCGTCTTGCTCCATCAACCACCGTCCCACCGGGTTTTGCTCGTATTCGTAAAGAAAATCCTGGTTCTTGAAGGTCCAATAGGTGTCGACGGCCGAAACGGCGCCGATGACGATCGTGGCCAAAACAATGAATGCGATTTGCAAACGTTTCGCATGCGCAGTTTCGGGAAGTTCCACAAATTCGGGTTCTTCCCAGCAATCACAGTTCCGCTCGACTGGGCGACGTGCTTGCTGCGAACGGACACTCGCCGCAGGATGGCGGTGCGATGGCTGCCGAGTTGGTTTTCCCCAACAGCGGATGGACTCCATGGGATCAAACGCCGATGCACGGCGTCTAGGAGTTGCCGTAATCATCTCGACTGCCCTCCCTTTCTCCGCATGGCGGACTCAGCGCGTCGCGCAACTAAATTGACTCTGTTTGTTTTCTCAATCGCTTCCGTGAAGTCTCTGCTGAAGATGCGGAAATCAAACTCGCATACCCCACGCCCGTCAGCCCTGACCGTGCCTCGCCTACCGACAGTTTGATGGATTTTATTTTGGTTTTCAGACTATCGACGCCGGTCAGGATGCCAGTTGACAACCGTCCGTGATGTTTTCGTCATTGTGACTCAGACTATAGATCACCGACCGTTTCCGCGACTTCTCTCGCCTCTGGCCTATAGATCACCAAAACCTCTCACAACCGGACATTCATCCGGGAATTTGTCGGTAACCTACAACCAATAATTGACTTACTGCCACCGTCCCATGCCTCTCAACTGCGATTCGCCGGATAAACTCTAAGAGTCGTCATTGGAAAATCCAAACGCACGAATCGACGAAGTGCAGAGCCAGGACATTTGCATTACAGTTATTCCCAGCTAGGTGGCGACTGACTTGACCTCGTCGTATACAATTCACCGACGCCCTTCCTGGCTACACCCCGGAAACTCCCCAGCACCGTTTGATTACGACGACAAAACAATTCATGCCCCGACAAACTTCCAGCCGACGACGGTTTTCTGAGTATCTCGAAGCGATCCGCGTCAAATCCGCGCCTGCCGACGCTGCGCTCGCAGGTCAGGACAAATTGCGAGAGACTCCGCGACACGACCGATCTTTCTATACGCTGTTGCGGGAATTCCTGAAGTTGCTGACCGGTCATCGAAAAATGATCGCCTTTTCGCTGTTTACGCTCAGCATCTCGACGGTTCTCAAACTCGTCCCCCCCGCCGCCACGAAAATTGCCATCGACTACGTTTTCACCGGCCGGCCGCTGCCGGAATCGGTGACGAGTCGTGTCTCCCTCCCTGCCAATCCGCGCGATCTGTTGATCCTCCTGGCGGTCACCGTCATTTCCATTTCGGTCATCGAAATCGTGATTCACGTTTGGGGTCGGTGGTTGGCGACAAAATCGACCAAACTCGTGCAGATGTCGGTCCGCAAACGTGTCTTCGATCATGCGGTGCGCCTGCCGCTACATCGGGTCTATCAACTCAAGTCGGGCGGAGTCACCAGTATTCTGCGGGAGGACGCCGGTGGAGTGGCCGAATTGATTTTCAGCATGCTCTACAATCCTTGGCGGGCGATCATTCAACTGGTCGGAAGTCTGGCCGTCTTGGCCTGGGTCGATTGGCGACTGTTGCTCGGCTCGCTGATTCTATTGCCGGCGGTTTACATCACGCACAGCACCTGGATCAGCCGGATCCGTCCGCTGCAACGCGACATCCGTCGTCGCCGTCAGGAAATCGATAGCCACGCCACCGAAGCCTTTGGCGGGATGCGGGTGGTGCGGACCTTTGGACGTCAACGCAGCGAAGCGGGGCGATTCACTCGCGGCAATCACCTAATGGCGCGGCAAGAACTGTTGGCCTGGTGGAGGATGCGGGTCGTGGAAACGGTCTGGAGCGTGCTCATCCCCCTCGCTTCCGCCGGCCTGTTGATCTATGGCGGACTACAGGTCTTGCAGGGGGAAATCACGCTGGGCGACTTGATGATGTTTCTGTTTTATCTCGCGATGCTCCTGGAGCCGGTCGCCGTGTTGGCCAACAGCGCCACGCAACTGCAAAGTAGTCTCGCGGGTTTGGATCGCGTGCTGGATCTGATGGCCGACCCCCAAGAAATGCTGCCGGCCCCCCATGCGATCTCACTCGATCCGCAAACAGTCGCCGGTCGTTTGTCGCTCCGCGATGTCAGTTTTCAATACCCCGGCACCGACACACCCGTGTTAAAGGACATCAACCTGGAGGTCGAACCGGGCGAAACGTTGGCATTGGTCGGTCCGAGCGGCGCCGGAAAAACGACACTGTGCAATCTGATCGCCCGCTTTTACGACCCCACGTCCGGCGAGATCGACATCGACGGAGTGAATCTCAAAGATATTCGCGTCGAGAGTTATCGCGAGTTACTGAGTATTGTCGAACAAGACATCTTTCTCTTCGACGGCACGGTGGCGGAAAATATCGGCTACGGTGCCAAGTCAGCCACAATCGAGGATATCCAAGAAGCCGCCCGCGCTGCCAACGCGGATCTCTTCATCCAGGAACTCCCGGACGGTTACGACACGATCATTGGCGAACGGGGAGTGCGGCTCAGCGGGGGACAAAGGCAACGTCTGGCCATTGCCCGCGCGATCTTAGCCGATCCCCGCATTCTGATTTTGGATGAAGCCACCAGCAATCTGGATACCGAAAGCGAACGTCTGATCCAAGACAGCTTGGCGACACTCACCGCTGGCCGGACTTGCTTCGTGATCGCGCATCGGTTGAGCACGATCACCGAAGCCGACCGCATATTTGTACTCGAACAAGGCCGCATCGTCGAATCGGGAACGCACCACGGTCTCATGGATCAGAGCAGCCGTTATCGCGAAATGGTAGAATTACAAATGAGTTAGCCGCCGCGCCGAATTCATGCCGGACGAGAATATGGAATCGGCCAATAGGCCTGCCCGAAAAAGCGTCGCGCTCGCAGATGTCGTCTTCAGTATGACCAATCCAGCTTATAGCTACGCTGCCGTAGAGACACTCGTATGATCCGCGGAATCTTACAGGCCTTGGGGGGATTAGGACTGTTCCTGTTGGGAATGCAGTTGTTGACGCAAGGCCTGCGTTCAACGGCTGACGATCGATTGCGCTGGCTGATCAAACGCTCCACACGCAGCCCGCTGCAAGGGGTTGCTACTGGTTGCCTGTCCACAGCCATCGTGCAGTCATCCAGCGCGATTACGGTCTTGGCAGTGGGATTTGTAAACGCCGGCATCTTGAGTTTTCCCGAAGCTTTGGGAATCATCTTCGGCGCAAATATCGGCACAACGATCACTGGTTGGTTTGTTGCGCTGCTGGGGTTCAATCTACAACTTGACGAATTTGCAATGCCGCTGGTTTTGTTGGGCGTGATCTTCAAAATTTTCGGCCGAGGCAAATGCGAGGCAGCGGGAACCGCGATTGCGGGATTTGGATTGATCTTTGTGGGCATCAGCACCATGCAACTGGGCATGGCGGAATTCCGCGGCATTGTGACTCCCGAGACTTTCCCCTCCGACACGATCCCTGGACGTCTACTGCTGGTTTTGATCGGCGTGGTGATCACCGTCGTCACGCAATCCTCCAGTGCGGGAGTCGCTGCAGCGCTGGTGGCACTGCATGCGAATTCGATTTCGCTCAACCAAGCCGCCGCCATTGTCATCGGCATGAATTTGGGAACGACCTTCACGGCGATGTTGGCCACGGTTGGCGGCAACGTTCAAGCGCGGAGAACCGGTTTCGCACACGTCGCCTTCAATTCGCTGACAGCTATCGGCGCCTTTTTTCTGTTAACACCCTTTTTAAATACGGTCTCAGCTTTGGCGCCCGGCGCAGAGGCGAATGCCCCGGAACTGGTGCTTGTCGGTTTTCACACGTTCTTCAACATGGTCGGCGTCATCGCGATCCTGCCCTTTACGCGCGTTTTTGCCAACGTGATCGAACGAATGTTTCCCGAGCGCGGCAATCTCCTCGTCAAACGGCTGGACAAGAATCAGTTATCCACTCCCGACGCCGCATTGGACGCCGTTTCCGCAACCATCCATGACATTCTCCAGGTCGTCTTTCAGGAATTGAGCCGCTGGCTACAACAACCGGCCGCAGTCACGGACGACGAACTCGCACAGGATATTGAAGACGCCCTCGACCAGGCACAACAATACTTGCAGGAAATTCCCGTCCAGGCGGAGAATCAAATTACCGACCATGCATTTTTAGCCTGCGTTCACACACTCGACCATTTGCGACGCGTGAATCGGCGACTGCAAGATCAAGCCCGCCTCCGCACCTGTCGCGCGCAACCGGAATTGTCGAATATGGCGGACAAATTGGCGGCCGCGTGCGAGCGGATTGCGGGGGAAGAATTCCCACTGTCCCCGGAACAGGCAGAAGCGTACCACGACATCAATCACCAGCTAAAAACCGATATGCGGACATTTCGCGCGCAAGCCGTCTCCACCGCCGCTCACGGAAAATTGACACCCGGCGAAGCAATCAAACACATGGATGCCGCGCGTTGGCTGCGACGAATTGGCTATCACGTCTGGCGGGTGGCCTACCACATGTCCGCACAAACAAACGAGGACACCCTCGATTCCAAGCAGAAGCGATCTTAGGTACGCCTATGTTCTGCGCAACGTCTCGGACCGGCTTACGGCATCGTAAATTCGTGTCCGTCGGACGGAACTGTCAACACCGGGCAACGGGCTTTGCGGACCACTTTTTCGGCGACACTTCCGATGAGCAGGTGGGAAATCCCGGTGCGGCCATGCGTTCCCATCACGATCAGGTCGATGTCCTTCGCCTTGGCGTATTGAATAATCTCCGAAAACGGAGCCCCTTCGCGAATTTCCTGCACGACATTCTTGACTGAGCCCGCCACCGACGCAGCCGTCTCCTGCAATTTGTTGGTCACTGCGTTATGCAGGTCCTGCATGATCTCGTCCGACACGGCGAAAAATCCGTCCGAACCCATCGCCACCGCCGTATCGTTGGCAATCACATGTAACAGATGGATTTCCGCACCAAACTTTTCAGCAAGATTTTGCGCATACTTCAATGCGTTCTCACCATTGTCGCTGAAGTCCGTCGGCACCAGGATTCGATTCAACATCGTGACAGCACTCCTCACTTTTTCGTTATTGGATTTCCAGATGTCCAAGTCGCCTTAGTCAGTGAATTGTAGCGCGCACGCCGCCAACTGGCCAGACCCTCAGCACTGACTTTCGCGGTTCAACCTGTTTCCCAGTCGGTGGAGTTCAACGACTCGCGAAGTTGCTCGACCGTCCGAATCGCACGCTCACCGGTCGATCCGCTGTCGTCAAATTCATGCAGCAGGTGTTCCGCCTTTTCAAACGTGCAAAAGCGATCCAACTGCGCATGGAATACCTCAAAGTCCTCGGAACGCAGAGCATCGGGTAGGGAAGCGTATTTTCGAATCAGATGTTGCGGATTGTTGGCGAGAACGATTTCACGGCAGCGCGCCGCAATATCAACACATGCGGCACGGCATGCGGAGATTCCGGTCAGCAACAGGAATTTATCCCGCTGCGGATACTGCTGTTTCTGTTGTGAGACTTCCGCAAGACGGGCAAACGCCGTCATGGCTGCTTCGTCATTCATGATAATTGCCGGGCGCTGTCATGAAACCCCGCGGCGAAGCCACAGGCATAAAGACCAAACACAAATAGCGGCCAAGACCTCGACCGCTCCCCCCACCCCATATCGGCTTAGAAATCAAAACGGGATCTGCAGACCATCGTATGCCAATTCAATACCCTGAGGCAATCGCGAATTCGTCGCTTCGTGTTCCAGGGTGTGAGCAATATGCGTGAAGTAGGTCCGTTGCGGCTTGACCCGCTCAACCACTTCTAATGCCTGTTCGATGTTCAAGTGCGTTGGATGCGGTTCCTCTCGCAATGCATCTAAGACCAGAACCTCCAAGCCCTCCAACAACGGCCAACTCTCATCGGGAATTTGGCTGACATCGGTACAAAAGGCGACATCGCCAATTCGAAATCCCAAGACCGGTAACTTCCCATGCAGCAAACGAATCGGCTGCACAGTTTGCCCCAATAGCGTAAACGGTTCGAGCTCGATTCGCTGAAACTCTAAGGCAGGCACGGCACCGCGATGATTGTTCCGCGGAACTTCAAAGGCGTAATTGTACGACCTACGAATCTGCTGCTCGACATTGGCTTCGCAATACAACGGCACCGGCCCCTTGAGGTAATAGCCGAACAGCCGCAAATCATCCAAGCCAAACAGATGATCGGCATGGCTATGCGTAAAGAGAGCTGCATGAATCAAATCAACCCGCTCGCGCAACAGTTGCATCCGCAACTCCGGCGGTGTGTCGATCAGGAAATTCCCACCAGGAACCGACACCACAACGCCTGTCCGCGTGCGTTTGTTGCGCGGATTGGTCGACTCGCAGACCTCGCAATGACAGCCGATCATCGGCACGCCGTGACTGGTTCCGGTGCCCAACAGGGTCAATTTCGATGCTTTAGTTGCTGGCAGTGTCGGCATAATATCAATCGAAGGAGGGATAGGCAGGAGATTTTGGATGATACCGAACGGACCGCCGTTGAACACCCTGTCGTGTGACCAACAGACCAATATTACGAGGCGGTCGCTGGTTTCCCACCACGAAACCTAGCCTGGCAATGCGGATGAAAACTCTGCTGAAAATCACAGGCCCCCGGTTTGCGCCTCATGCATCTAGATGCGTTTGTGCGTAAGGAGTGAAACAATACGCCAGCCAAAGAAGCTCTCGCCAGACAGAAAAATAATAACCAACCCCAGGCATAGTACCATAGAACTATGCCATTCATCGTTTGCAATGATTTCACTAGAGCGATTGATGACCCAGGCACATGATCAATCAAATCACTTAAATCCGAGTAGGGATTTCCTGTAGTTCGTTGTGGTGCACGATCGTTACTGCTTGAAAATTCTTAATGTTTTTCTAGAATGAAATCAGTCAAGCCGGTCGATAAAATATTGGTCGACTTTTGGTTTCACGAAAAAGTCGACAACAAGACATTACCATATTTTGGTAGCTCAGACGGGAGGATAGCTGGGCCGCGGTTAAACGCAGGCCCGGGCGAGCGCCTATCCTTCTTCTGGGCTACCTTTTTTTATGCGCCCACCGCTCACGCCCACAGCGGAAGGTCGTTCCCCCCTCGCGCGAATGGACGGGAAAATCTCGATGGCAGAATCCTCCGAGTCGGAAATCCAGCAACCAGCCAGTTTCCAAAGCTTACGCGTCTGCTCCTTTGAAAGCCGCAAAGGCAATGAAATGCGGTCGCTCATCGAACGGCATGGCGGACTGGCAACGATTGCCCCTTCGATGCAAGAAGTGCCGCTCGGAGAAAATCCCGAAGCGTTACAATTTGCCGATGAGCTATTTGCCGGCCAAATCGACATCATTGCCTTCATGACGGGCGTTGGCGCCAAAGCACTCTTGGCAGCGATCGAAACCCGCTATCCCCGCGAGAAGTTTTTAGACGCGCTGCGGCAAACCCAATGCATCGTCCGCGGCCCGAAGCCCGCCGCCGTGTTTCGCAGCTGGAAAGTCCCCTTTGCGGGACAAGCCCCGGAACCGAACACTTGGCGGGAATTGCTCACAGTTTTCGACGAGGACCTTGCCGGCAAGGTCGTTGCCGTGCAAGAGTACGGTCGGCCCAGCACCGAGTTTTATGCGGCATTGGAACAACGTGGGGCAACCGTGCGGCCCGTCACCGTTTATCAATGGGCTCTCCCCGACGACACAGAACCGTTGCTTGCGGCAATTCGCGCGACCATCGCGGGCGACCTTGACGTGTTGATGTTCACCAGTGCTCAACAACTGCACAACACGTTGGAAGTCGCCGAAACGGCTGGATTGAAGGCGGACTGGCTGGACGCTGCGGCGAATTGCGTCATCGCCTCCATCGGTCCCACAGCCAGTGAGCACCTGCATTCCGTCGGTTTGCCCGTGGACCTTGAACCGGACCACCCAAAAATGGGACACTTAGTACGAGCCGCCGCTCAAGCCGCGCCGAAGATTCTAGAATCCAAACGCGGCAACGGTTGAGCAAGCAGCGTGCTGATACTAACGACCGACCTCAATTGCCGCGGAATTGACGCATCTTGACTACACCCGAACTTCAAAATAGCCGGTTTATGCGCGCTGCTCGCCGCGAACCGGTCGACACGACCCCCATCTGGCTGATGCGACAAGCTGGACGGTACATGCCCGAATACATGGCCATCCGGAATAAAGTCACGTTTCTGGAATTGTGCAAACGCCCCGATTTGGCCGCCGAGGTCACGCTCGTCGCCCGGGAACGTCTGGGAGTCGATGCAGCAATCCTGTTTGCCGACTTGCTCCCGATTCTGGAACCGATGGGCTTGGACCTAGAATACGCCAAGGGCGAAGGCCCGGTGATTCACAATCCGCTCTCGTCGCCTACCGATGTTGATCGCTGCCACGAGTTGGAGGACATGGATGCGCTCGGCTTCGTTTTTGAAGCGGTCAAACTTATTCGACGCGACCTCCCGGCCGATATTCCGCTGCTTGGTTTTGCCGGTGCTCCGTTTACGTTGGCCTCCTATGCCATCGAAGGGGGCGGCTCGCGGAATTACATTCATACCAAACAGTGGATGTACTCCGACCCGGCCGCTTGGAATACGTTGATGCAGCGGCTGTCCAACAGCGTTGCGCGGTATTTGAAAGCACAAATCGCCGCCGGCTGCCAAGCGGTCCAAATCTTTGATAGCTGGGCCGGTTGCCTCTCCCCGGACGATTACCGGCAATACGTCCTGCCGCACACCAAAGCCCTCATCGACGCGCTGCCCAAAGACGTGCCGGTGATCAATTTCCTGACCGGCAACCCGGCGCTCTTGCCGCTACTACGCGAAGCGGGTGGACAGGTCATCGGGATTGATTGGCGGATCGGTTTGGCTGAAGCCTGGGATATCGTCGGCCACGACGTCGCCGTCCAGGGAAATCTTGATCCCGTCTCGTTGATGGCCGATACAAAGGTTTTGCGCAAACGGACGCAAGACGTGATGAATGCCGCTGCAGGACGTCCCGGCCATATTTTCAATCTGGGACACGGAATCATGCCGCAAGTGCCCGTGGAAAACGCGATCGCGCTGGTGGATATGGTCCATGAAATGGGAGCCGCCGGGCCGTCATGAATCCCGCTGCCCCCACCAGCGTGCGTCGCGTCGCCGTGATCGGCGGCGGAATCTCCGGGTTGTCCGCAGCGCATCGTCTGACCGAACTGCGTTCCGAATCGCAACGGCCACTGGAGATTACGCTTTTCGAAGCGAGCGACCGGTTGGCCGGTGTGATGGGGACCGAGGAAATCGATGGATACCACGTCGAGACCGGTGCCGATTCGTTCATCACCGACAAGCCGTGGGCCGTCGATTTGGCCAAACGGTTGGGCTTGGAGGATCGCCTGATCTCCCCCGACGCCAATTTCCGGCGGTCGTTGGTACTACACAAAGGAAAACCGCAACCAATCCCCGAAGGATTCATGCTGCTCGCCCCGTCAAAAATCGGCCCCGTCCTCAAATCCCCCCTGCTCAGCCCCTGGGGCAAACTACGGCTCGGCATGGAATACCTATTGCCGCGCGGCAACAACGGAGAAGACGAAAGCCTCGCTCATTTTGTACGGCGACGTCTCGGGCGTGAAGTATTGGACCGAATCGTGCAACCGTTGGTGGGAGGGATCTATACGTCCGACCCGGAAAAACTGAGTCTGCGGGCGACCCTGCCCCGCTTTCTCGACATGGAAAAAGAGCACCGCAGCTTGATTCGGGCATCACGCCGCCAATCCACGCGACGAACTGAAAGTAGCGGTAGCGGCGCGCGTTATGGATTGTTCGCCACCTTCGCCACCGGAATCTCCGAACTCTTCGCTGCCCTGATCGCCTCACTAAAAATTTGCGACGTGCGCATGAATACCGCCGTCACGCGTTTAACGCCTGGGCCCGAAAATGCGTCAGCCACTTTGGAAACGGCCGATGGTCGTCACGAAGAATTCGACGCGGTCATCGCCGCCCTGCCCGCTTATCGCGTCGGCGATTTGGTCGCGGCCTTTGCTGCGCCGTTGGCCGCGCAGTTGCAGTCGATTGAGTACGCCTCCAGCGCGATCGTCGTCACCGGTCATCGTCTCGCCGATGTCGCCAATCCGCTCAATGCATTTGGCTTAGTGATCCCCGCAGTCGAAAACCGCAAGATTCTCGCCGTCTCGTTCACCAGTCGCAAGTTCCCCGACCGCGCTCCCGAGGGCTGCGTCCAACTCCGCACCTTCGTAGGAGGAGCCATGCAGCCGGAATTGTTGGAATTGGATGACGAACAACTCTTGTCCCTCGTGCGTGGCGAATTGGCGGAGCTACTCGGCGTCCAAGGTGAACCGCAAATCGCCCGCATCGCCCGTTACCAACAAGCCATGCCGCAATACCACGTCGGCCACTTGGAGCGCGTCCAGCGGATCGAAGCCGCAGCGGCCACCCTCCCCTTTTTCGAACTCGCCGGCAACGCCTACCACGGCGTGGGCATCCCCGACTGCGTACACAGCGGCGAACAAGCTGCCGAACGGGTGTTTTCGACACGTATCCGCCACGCGTGACATTTGAGGGCATCGGCCTATAATAGTCCCGATAGATCAGTTAACGATTTCGCCACTTAACGGTTTATGAGCTAAAGGCAGCCTGTTGAGTTCCATCGATGAACCTTCTGGGGTTGAAAACTTTCGATATTCCTGGGAAAAATTCTTACTCTCTTGAACATACATTTCCCTTAACGGAGTTGCCACTGCATGGCTAGTCCAGCACTCGCCTGTAAACCAGGGTGACAGGTACAAAGCACTGCTGGACAAGCCAGCAGTGGCACCCGTCGATTGAGATTTTTAGGCTTTCCAACGGTCTACTCAGCGATTCCCATTCGCCATCGTCCTATTCAAACGCATACGCAAAAGTCATGAAATCAGCAACCTACGACAGCCAGCTTCGCGACATCTCCACCAAAATCGAAGCCGGCGAACGCGTGACGTATGACGAAGGCGTGTTTCTGGCCGAGCAGGTCGACGTGCAGACGTTGGGGCGGTTGGCGAATCTTGTCCGCGAACGCAAAAATGGCGATTTCGCGTACTACAACACCAACATGCACCTGAATCCCACGAACGTCTGCGTCTATCGCTGCACGTTCTGTGCGTTTCGATCCGACTTGCATGCGGACAAAGCCTACGAATTCACCGACGACATGATTCGCGAACGGGTCGCCGAAGCCCAGGCGGCCGGTGCCACGGAAATCCATGTTGTCGGCGGGTTGCATCACCAAAAAGATTTTGACTGGTACGTCAACATCATCCGCGTGATCCACGAAGCCTGTCCGGAGATCCACATCAAAGCCTGGACGGCGGTCGAAATCAATTGGTTCTGTTTCAAAACCAAGCAATCGATCCCCTGGGTTTTAGAACAGCTCATCGATGCCGGTTTGGGAAGCATGCCGGGCGGCGGGGCGGAGATCTTTCACGAAGATGTTCGCGGCAAAATCTGCGAACACAAAGCGGACGGCGAAAACTGGATTGATATTCATCGCCAGGCACACAAGTTGGGCCTCCGCACCAATGCTACGATGCTCTATGGCCATATCGAAACCGAAGCGCATCGCGTCGATCACCTCTGCCGACTCCGCGCACTACAGGACGAAACCGGCGGGTTTCAAACCTTCATTCCGTTGGCCTTTCATCCGGAAAACACCGGTTTGGACCAAATCCAAAAGCCCAGCGGATTGACCGACCTGAAGGTCATGGCGCTCTCCCGCATCATGCTGGATAACTTCGATCACATCAAAGCGTATTGGATCATGTTGGGGCAAGAGACCGCGCAACTCGCACTCAGTTTCGGCGCTGATGATCTCGACGGCACGGTTGTGCACGAGATCATCTACCACGACGCCGGTGCCCAGACGCCCGAAGGGCTGACGGTCGCGCAATTGACCGATCTGATCACCGAAGCGGGCCGCATTCCGGTCGAACGCGATACACTCTACCGCAAAGTGATCCGCGACGGGGCTGCCTGGCATATCGGCGAACCGATCCTGACCGGTGCCGGTGCTTAATACCCGAGCCCACTAAGATCGCGTTTATCCGTGGCACCCGTGTTAACGGCGCATTCCGTTTTATCGCCATGCGCGGCGCTGACTTCCTTGCCGTTACATGCCGCCCCAGAATTTGACGGCTTGTGGTGGTGATCGCGTCACGGTGGGCAGGGACGTACTAGGGTTTTGCAGAGACCAGCGCTGCGTAGCGCGCGGATTCCCCTAGGCGTCACGAAAAAGGCCCTCCCATGCCATCCAACGACACGCACAATAACTCGCAATCAAATTCCCAATCTGCTGTGGCGCCCCAAGCTCCGAATACGGGGCAAGGATGTGCAAATTGCGAATCCACGGCCGACTGGGGCCACTCGTCCTGGTGTCCACGGTGCGGCTGGTATCCGGCTCTGAATACCTGTGTCGAGGTCGATTCCGCTGAGGAAGATGTCCAGGAAGAAAAACCATTGGAGTGGTACGAAGTGATTCCCGGCTGGGCTTGGGTCGTGGGCGCCGGCGAAGTCGCCTTGATTGTGCTTAGCATCCTTGGGCGTGTCACCACCGATACGGTCAGCGGCGAACGCGGGCATTGGGCATTGATTCAGTTATTCGTTGGCTTTTGCTCGCTGATGGCTGGGCAGGCTTGGGCCTATATGTATGCCGTGATGAAATCGTCCGACTTCGGTCCCGCTGATATCTTCTTTCAACCGTTCGCAATCTGGGGACCATCGAATCGAATCTTACCCAAAAGCGCCCCGCGATTGGCCTTGGCCATCTGGGGCGCCACAGCTGCGTTTTTGGCCGTCGCTGTCATTGGCGGGATCAACTACAACGCCATGTTCGAAGACTGGGGATTTGAAGAACAAGCCCAAGTCAATATGGTCCACGAAATCGTACGACAGGCTCGTGAAGGTGACGGCGAAGAGTCCCTGGAAGAAGCCATCGACGAATTTGTCGGAGATGAAGAAGACAAAGAAGAGGTCATCATTGAAACCCAGGATTTGGACTGCCTGATCATCGGCTATATCGGGGAATCGCCGGAAAAATTCACCGGTCTGGTACTGGCCAGTTTGGTAAGGGGCAAATTGCAATACGTCGGCACCGTCTTCAATGGCATCCCCAAAGAAGACCGCGAGATCCTAGCGGAACGGATGGCGACACTCGGTCGCGACCGGCCGTTTGTTAAAGCCAAAGTGGCAGCCAACTGGCTGCAACCCACACTCATGTGCCGCATCAATTGCGAAGGACTCACCAAACGCAAGAAGTTGAAAAACCCGGCCTTCGTGTCGCGTTTGGCAGATGCGAAATAGTTTCCGTGTCCAATGGCCTCCCCGCTCCAACGGGGAGGCTGTGGTCGGAATCTCTTCAGGCATCATTGCGGTGTGGAGCGTGGGTCGCGATGCGTCGTGGCTTGAGGTGCCGGTTGTGAATCGCTGCTCGATTTGGGACGTTCCCAGATTCCCGCGGAATTGCGTAAGATGCGTTTCGCCAATTCCCGCGCATAGAGGCGATGTCCCTCTCGCGAATATCCCAACGTCTCTTCTTGGAAGAGCGTCGCGGGAACTTCCGAAGCTTGAAACGCCGGCGACGTATCA
>CALOFE010000012.1:0-148567 GCA_942492455.1 uncultured Planctomycetaceae bacterium
TGCTGCCTCATAGTATTTGCACCCTCTGCTTTCGCTATTTGTTTCCACGCCTAGCTATGGCCAGGAGCCCGACTTGGCCGAGTTGATTCAGCTCGAAAAATGGCTCACGGACCTTTCCGGCGCGTCGCAAGATCGGCGCCAGGCAAAAGAAAATCTGGAAGGAATCCTCGATAGTTATCCGCCAAGCATGACACCAGTCGTCTTCACACCCAATTTTCGTTCTGGAATCAGCGAGTACCGAAGGCAGGCCAAACCGCTGATTCCACAACTGATCGAAATGCTCGACAGCGACGACGTGGAAGACGTGAGTATTGCCCTGGGCGTTTTGGGAATTACGGGACCCGACGCCAAAGCAGCGATTCCTAAGCTCAAGGCAATGCTCTTTGACAAACAAACATACGACGCAGAGGTGCCACCGTTGAAGATACTCGTCACCCTGTTGTACATAACTCCCGCAGGTGAGCCAGTCATGCCTTTGGCGCTGCAATGGCTCGATGGCCTTCCCAATGAAAAACGCGACCTACTTGGAGGCGCTCTACAAGTAAATGAAGAACGTCAGGTCAATCTCCCTAATTTCCCGAGTCAGAACTCGATGTTAGTTTGGACTTATGGTTTCCTTTCAGAAATCATCATCCCTCATCTGCTAGCTGCCGGTCGCACACGCGTCGAAGTCCCCTCGCTTCTCCAAGCCACCGACAGCAAATACCCGCAGAGCGTCCGCTCCACCGCACTTTCTATTCTGATGACATTGCAGTCCGAAGCCCGCGCCGCCCTGCCCGGTCTGCGGAAACATTTGGACGACAGCGATCCATCCATCCGTTATTTGACCGCAAACGCAATCTTGGCTATTGAACAAGATGCCGCGGTAATACCACAAAACACCGTCGCTCTGAACTTGCCCCCGGATGAGCGCAAAGAATTTGAAACCGGCGCCGCAAAGATCGTCGCCAGCGGCGCGCTGCGATTAAAAGAGGTCCTTGACGTTCATGACGTCCCGCCGGAGTTGATGGAAGGCATTTCCGGTATGCTCACCCACGGCAACGCCACCCACCGCCGCCTGGGACTGATCTACCTAGCTGAAATCGGCCCCGAAGCAAAATCGGTGATCCCCACAATCGAAAAGCTGCGCAATGATCCCGATGAAGAAACGCGGCGCCTGGTCATCAAAGCAATGCACGCAATCAAGCCCCAATAATCGAATCGCACGCAAACCGGTCGCACAAACAAACTCCAACCGCTCCCCCCCACTTTTCTGGCCACCGGCCACTCACCACCGGCCACTCTTCTACAGCCTACTGCCGACGCCCCTCAATCTGTTACGATAAAAGCCCCACAGTTGCACCCCGATTCCTCAGCAACCAGGAGCCGTCACATGGCAAAGCCCTATATCTCCCTCAAACCGACCGAACAAACGCTGACGACCGCCGCTGCCGGGATTTTTGCCGCTTATATCACTGCCGGCCACGTCCCCAATGGCGAAGAAAAACCGTGGATGGACCGCGCAATCCGCGAAGCCATTCGCATTGCACGCACCATCGATGAGTCGGTACAAAGCGACGGCGAATTCGATTGATCCCCGCCCGGTCCGCCGTCATTTTGTATTCCGTTTGCCCCGTTGGTATGCCGATGCCGTCCGCCCCTCCTTTGCTCCAAGCCCGTAGCCTCGGCCGCATGATTCCCGGCACGCAGCGGTGGCTACTCAAAGACATCAACCTGCAAATCACCGGCGGCGAACGGTTGGCAATCATCGGCCCCACCGGTTCCGGTAAAAGCGTGTTGCTCCGCGCCCTGTCCGTTCTCGATCCCATCGATGCCGGCGAAATCCTCTGGCGCGGCAATACGATCACCAACGCGGACGTCCCAGATTTTCGTCGCCAAGCGATCTACCTGCGTCAACGCCCCGCGATTTTCGAGGGAACCGTCGAAACCAACCTCCGCATTGCCTATTCGCTCCGCATCCGCGGCAATGCAGAGTTTCAAAAAAGCCGCGTGATCGATCTTTTATCACAAGCGGGTCGCGATGAGGATTTTCTTGATAAGTCGGCGGCTGAACTTTCCGGCGGCGAAGCCCAAATCACCGCTTTGATCCGCGCGCTACAATGCGATCCCACATTGTTAATGCTCGACGAACCGACCGCCTCGCTCGATCCCGCCTCGGCAACGGCCGTCGAACAGATGGTCCTCAATTGGCAACAGGCCGACGACAGCCGCGCGGTGATTTGGGTCAGCCACGACCCCGCACAAGTCCTGCGGATCGCCACCCGTGAATTCGCATTGGACCACGGAACGGGAAAGGAGTGACAGCGCCGATGAAAGCCACCTACGTCGAACTCTCAAACTACGAAGTCGCGTTTGCAGCAGCCCTGATCATCATCAACGGTCTAATCTCACTCTCCCTGCGCCTCGGTCTGGAGCGGATGCTATTCCTCGGAGCACTCCGCACGATTGTCCAATTGGTACTGGTCGGCTTTGTGCTCAAATGGGTCTTCGACGTCCAACAGTGGTACATCGTCGTCGCTGTGATGCTGGTCATGACCACCATCGCCGCCATCGCCGCCGTGCGACGCACCAGTTTGGTCTACCCCGGCGTGTATTTCGATAGCATGCTCTCGATTTGCGCCAGTTGTTGGATCGTATCGGCCTTTGCGCTGCTCACCGTGATGCGGCAGGTCACTCCCTGGTACGACCCGCAATATGCGATTCCACTGTTGGGCATGATTCTGGGTAACACGCTCAACGGCATTGCGCTGGGCCTGAATCAGCTCGGGGAAGAACTCTCCAGCCGTCGCGACCGCGTCGAAACGCTGCTGTCCCTGGGCGCCACGCGCTGGGAAGCTGGTCGCGAACCGGTCCGTCAAGCGATTCGCACCGGCATGATTCCGATCATCAATTCCATGATGGTCGTCGGCATCGTCAGCCTGCCCGGCATGATGACCGGACAACTCATCGCCGGCGTCGACCCCGGTCAGGCGGTCAAATACCAAATCGTGATCATGTTCCTGATCGCATCAGGCACCGCCATGGGAACCGTAGGCGTGGTCCTGCTGGGTTTTCGCCGACTATTCAATTCGCGACACCAATTTTGCTACTCAAAATTAAAGCGCCGTTGAATCAACATCCTACGGAATAAAGGCCTCGCGCAGAGGCGTCAAGACACACAGAGCTATCTTGTGTGGGAGGGGGTAATGTGGATTGGTCGCGAGCGGCTTAATTGAAACCTGGTGCTACTGATTGATGAACACTAGTTTCCAATCTGTTCCTCTTTTCTCCCTTGGCGGCTCTGCGCCTTTGCGCGAATCTTTTTCACCCAATGCGACTATGTCTTCGCTTCCACTTCATGCCGGAACGTATTGAAATTGGAATACTCCCAGTGCGCATAAATCGACGAAGACTTCACCAGTGCCGCATGGTTCCCCATCGCAGCGACTTGCCCTTTGTGAAGCACGATGATTTCATCCACGCGGCGCAGCGTCGCCATGCGATGCGGTAAAAAGATGATCGTCCGCCCCGGTCGGATGCGACTGTAGGCATCGTCCAGGAGCGACTTGGCCCCCTCGTCCATCGACTCCTCAGGCTCCTCGATGATCAACAGGGCCGGATCGCGGAGGATTGCTCTCGCCAACCCTAAACGAAACACCTGACCCGGATCGAGTTGTTCCCCATGCTCGCCGATCACCGTTTCGTAACCCAGCGGCAATTTGAGAATGAAGTTGTGTGCATGCGTCAGCTTCGCCGCATCGGTCACGTCTTGCAATGAAAAATGCGTATCGCCGCAGCGGATGTTTTCTAATACGGTCCCGGTAAAAAACGGATCGCGGGCACTGACCATGATCGCTTCGGCCCGCAGGGAATCGAGCGTAACCCAGGCGACATCTTCGCCGTCTATGAGAATCTGTCCCGACTTGGGTTCGATGAACCGCGGCAACAAGTGCGCCACCGTCCGCGCCTCCCAGGGATCCATCGACACCACCGCTACTTGAGTCCCGGCTTTGACCTGGAAACTGCAGCCGTTCAGAAGCAATTCATGATCTGAACCTTCAAAGACAACATTGTCAAACACCAGCGACTTGGCCATCGGTTGCAAGAATTTAGCCCCCACCGCCTGTCCCACGTGCGGAGTTCTCGCAAGGTAATTTTCAATCCGTGTCGAAACCCGCGCCCCGTCTGCGACGTCCCGTGGTAAATTCCACAGATTGCGCAGCGGCACATGCATGCAACCGATAGCCAGAATGAGCAAGATCGCCGAGGGCAAGGAAAACGCTCTTGCTGGATTAAGAATCTGATTCCCGACAAACATCAGCACCACGCCGCCCACAAATGCGGCCAATATCGTCAACCCCCAACGCTGCACCCAATCCTGCCGCATCCACTGCGTTGTTTCCTGTGAGAGTTGTGCCAAATGCTGCTGGAACTGTTCGTCCTCAAACGCCTCCATCTCCTTGCCATACCCCCGCACCAACCGCGTGGTGTTGAGACTTTCGGCGAGCAACCGCAATTTTTCTTCCGCACGCGACTTGCCCAATGCCCGCAATGCACGCCCCTGCTGTTTCTGCCAAGCGATCAACAACCAACTTCCCAGTAACAACAACATCACGCTTCCAGCGACGATCGGTCCGGTGGCAATCGCCAGCACGGCCAGCAGCAACAGTTTCACCGGTTCCCGCGCCCAACGCAGCGTCCAGTGATACAGTCCCTCCTGCAATTGATCCATGTCCGACGAGAACAACGTCCGCAGTTCTCCGTTACGATGGTCCGGCAACGCCGACGGCGCTAATCGCAAAGTTTGCCGATGCACGGCCCGCCGCTGCGCGGTGGTAATGCCCACCGCCTCGCGCATGGCGCAGGTCCGGCCCCGCGAATACATCATCGCGCACAGCGCACCGCTCAGACCGATCATGACCGCCAAGAACGTCACAGCGCTGGAGTTTTTTTGCAGGGCCTGAATTTGTCCATGCGCCGCTGCCAATATTTTTCCGCACACACAAGTCCGCGCCCGCCAAACCGCCGGCAAAATCCCGCGATCGGCCAGTTCGACCGTGTCGGTGTCTTCAGCGCCCACCGGAATCTCGTAGGGGCTGGCAATCGCCTGCAACTGATTGAATTCAGCTGCGGTCAACTCTAACCGTCCGTGATCGACCAATACGCTTGCCATCAGCCAACCGAACACCAGCATCAGGCAAAGCATGATCGACCCGCCGGCCGACCACAGCAGGCACCGGAGGGCCTGCCCTTGAAACAACTTTTTCCGAGAGACGAGGCGTTCCAAGGGATGAGGATTCTTGGTGATCACGATCACTACCTTCAGCTCAATTACGACACAGGCGACAGATCGGCATCAAGTTGCACTTTTGACTGAAACAGTAGATTTCACAAATTCTTCCGAGAAACCCGCTGCACTCAACTTGACACTTCCCGCGCTGCCGTGCCATGACATCAGGCACGCTCCCTCCATGCGATAAACGTTCCATAACCCGTCGGCCGCATCTCGCACAGCCGGCAGCAGGGCGAATCGCGATGAATGACCGCGAGAGGGTTCCTCGCAAGACGCAATGCCTGTGGCTGGGCAGCGCAAACCGAATTTCGCCAATTAAAAAACCCAGCCAAACGGGGCTGGGTGAAGAAGCATCAACACTCGGCCGGCGCGCCGCCTACAACAGGCTCAGAGCACGCCGCCCCCGTCTTCAGCCATTTTACGCCAGATCGCGGTCCTCGAAAAGAATAAATGCCAGCAATATCGCCGCGGCGCTATATGCGACCGCATAGACGGCGGACCAACCCAAATAGATCCCCGGCACCGGCGCACCGGTCGCAACGGCTGCCTGGACATTAAAGACCTCAAGGGCCGGCAAGATCGTCGCGATCAGTCGGGCAAAGAAGTCGACCAACTCGTTTTGCAATGCTCCCGAATTCACCAACGTCGGCGTCAGGTGCCCCACAACAAAAATTGCCAAACAGGCGACCATGTTGACGACCATCGGTAGGCGAGTGGAGATCGCCACGCTAATCGCCGCCAGAATACTGACCTCCATAAAGATCAACGCAATTCCCGGCAAGACTTGGACAATCTCGATCCAAGAGTGTGCCGCCATATAGTTGACTTCTGAGGCTTCCCGAAAATCGTAGGGAACCTTGTAATAAATGCAGGCCAGAAACACGAGGACGACGGGGACGAAAAAGATGAACACCCCCATCAAAATTCCAAGATATTTCCCCATGATGAACTGCCGCCGCGTGATCGGTTTGGACAACAGCGTGATCGCCGTTTTCCCTTCGATTTCTGCCGCAATGCTTTGGCTGGCCGTCCAGACCGCTAACAGCAAACCGCTGATCAACAGCGTCGCCAATCCGCAGTCCTTCAGCATCTTGACGTCATCGCCCAACGAAAAGAATGGCAAAAACGTGTTCAGCACCATCAGGATGACTGAAATCGCGATCAGCAGGAAAAAAAACGGCTGCCGAATCGCTTCTTTCATCGTGGCCACAGCAATGATCCACGTGCCGGAAAAACTTCTCATCACGTTCCCTTACAACGACGTTTCCGCAAAAATATCAGACGGGATTCACACAAGGCCACCAAAACTCACCACGCCGGTCGAATCCGTCGACCGCGGATCATCATCCCCCGGATGTACGATCAAACAGCAGCGCAACGTCGGCGAATGACCGTTTTACGTCAATTTCGCACCGGCCGTTGGATGGCGCGGACGCTTTTCTGACGCTTTTCTCAGAGAACCCGTTCCAAAACTCGCTGAGGCTGAATCAGACTCCTAAAAACAGGGGCCGACTCGCCGCATCTGAGGATTTTGAAACCAGTTGTAGTAGAACGAATCCACGGGGGTTTGTCATAGCCTAAGCCGCGGTTGTCGCCGATTTTTTAAGAGATACACCATCCAGCGGCCATAAAATCGGTCCAACAAGACCGCTGCCTCAACGGCGAATCGAAAACCCGGCAAACCGCTCGCTCCCGTCTAGTGGATGACGGTCCGCTGCAGAAATATTCCTCTCCATGACCCGGCTAAGTGCGTCCACAAACTTGCTGACGTCATCCTCGTCCCCCTGAGCAATCAGCTCGACCGTACCGTCGGCAAGATTCTTGACATAACCCGTTACAGGATAACCCCTTGCCAAGCGACGCGTTCGGTAGCGAAAACCGACTCCCTGAACCTGACCACGGAAAATGACCTGTTCGGTATACGGCGACTGTGCCTCGACATCCTCACTCACGCTTCATCTCCCTCCCGCCACGGCGCTGGTGACGCCAGTTGCTTCCAGCAGAATCGGCACAGAACTATTTCGCTCCCCAGTCGCCTCGACACGGGCGGTCGCATAAAACGAGATCTTTTGCCGCGGCACCCACGGCTCGCATTTCACCACAAACGACTGCTCGGTTTGCCCCTCGGGAATCAACACACCGTTGAGCCCCACATGTAAAACCCGAATTCCGTGCGGCAGGTTCTCGACCGCAATTGGCACCCGGCTGTTGAATCCGTAGTTCCGTTTCAATTTCAACTGAAATCGCACTTCCTGCCCCGGTTCAATCACCGCCTCCTGCGGACTGACGGCCACCTCCAATGTCGGCGGCGGCGCCAAGGAGACCTGATGCAATCCAAATCCGGTCGAGCTACGCTGCTCCACGGTTTTGTCACCAATCGTCGCAGTGCCAATCGCCTGCACGCTCCTCGCATCGGCCTCCAACGTCTCGACGGATTCCGGCGCCGAGAACGTCACGACGCATGAGGAATCATCAGGGCCGATCCGCCCAGCTGTTGTGGTGATGCCGGCGGGCAAGCCCTCAATCCGTACGTCGATCGCCCCGTCGAACCCTTCCAATCGCGACGCATTGATCGTGACCGGCAGATTTCCGCCGCGTGGAATGTTCGGATCGGCCGGGTTCATGGAGATCCGAAAATCGGGTTGCGGCCGGCGAATGACGAGGCGGTAATAAAAGTCGTCGCCCGACAGTCCGCGGACATCGTTGATGCGCACAAGATATTTACCGTCAGCCGGCACGTCAAAAAAGAGTTGAGAATCACTCCCCAGCCCCGGTCCGCCATCGTCGTTCCGATACTTCAAGGCCACGATCGGCAAGCCGCTGGGTGGGAACGATTGTCCGGGTGGATGGACTTCGATTTTGTACACCGACGAATTCACAGCGTGCCCCTGCGGAGTGGTGCCGAAATACCCCAGACGCCCCCCGTCGGCGAAGAATTTCACATCCTCATCCGGCCCCAACGGCAAGGCACGGATTTTGATCACTTCGCCGCCTAACATCAGATAGTCGTTGATCTCAAAGCCATCCCAGTTCTGCAGCCGAATGCCGTCCCGCTTCGAACTATGGTCCCGCAGCGTAATAAATGTTTCAGAGACCGCCTGCAACGTTTGACGACCGACCGGTTCGCCCTCTGCGGTTAGGATCTCGATCACCGAATCCAATAGCGACCCCACCCGTCGCGCCGAGACCTGGATCAATAGCCGGTCCCCTTGCTTCGCTTCAAACGCCACAACATCCGTCGCGCCGCCGCCCTCGCTATTGGTCATAACTCGCCCACTCACAGCGCCTGGGACCGACAACAACTGTGCTTGTTCTGGCGTGTCGTTGGGCTCGACTTCAACCACCTCGGGAAATTCGCTCAATTCATATCGCACGGTGTTCAACGTCGGTCCCATTTCGGTTTTCAACCGGTCGTTACGGTCGCCGGGCGATTTGCCCTCGACGTCAATCTGCGACGCATCGCCCAGATTGAAACCCCGGGCCTGAAGCACACCATCGTTTTTCGCCCCGGCAGTCACCCCCAAAGGAAACACTCCCTCGACGTAGGCAAACGGACCGGCATGGATGTAATAATAATGCCCACCGCCGCCGGAAAATCGCAGATCCTCAACACGTAACAAGTACGATCCCGCGTTCTCAAACCGGTACCCGATCACCGCATCCCGCTTGTTCGGATGCCGCTGTGAACGGGCCAACACTTGCCCTGCATCGTCTAAAATCGCCAACTCGGCATCCAAATTCGATCCAAAGCCGGTCCCCCGCAGCGCGAAGACAATCTCTGCCCCAGCGGGCGCGTCAAATCGCCACAGATCGCGGTCCCCTTTGCGGTTGATCGTCCCCACCAACGTTTTAGGCAACTCCGCCACGGTCGCCGTTTCGGGCGTATCGTTCGGTTCCTTCTCCCCCTGCTCCGCAAACGGGCCAACATAAAACGCCCGACTCCCGGTGCTCCCCGTCGGCGTATGTAGTCGCAGCGAAACCATCCGCGGCATCAAGTCGGCGGGAAGTTCCACTTCGCATTGGATCTTGTTGGGGTCCTTACCGTCGGACGGCAATAGTTTGGCTTTCAGGTCTCCCGGAGCGACCAACAACGCGTCGGCATCGGCAATATTGCGTCCCGACAAAGTGAACTTTGCCGTCGTCCCCCGTACCGCCGTCCGTGGGCTGATTGAAGAGAGTTCCGGATCGCGCGGACGTTCGGCCACTTTGGCGGTTTCCGGCTTCTCTTCGGCAACGGGTTCCGCGCGTCGTCCAGCAATGAGCACTTGCGGCGGCTGAGATTTCTCTGTGTCAAACGACAGTAAATTGCCGTCGTACAGACCAGCGAAGATCCGCTTACCATCTGGGCGAACCGCTAAGGCGTGCGGCCAATCTGTCAGATTTTCTTCCGTGCGCAACAGGTTCAGCCCGACAGCATCCCACGCCTTAATTCGACCATCTTCCGCAGCCGTAAACAATGTTTTCCCGTCCGGTGCGTACGCCACATCCAATAGGATCGCATCATGGGCGAATACGCTTTTGCGAATCTTGGCCGACTTGCCATCCCAGTTCCAAACCCGCAATGTCTTGTCGATTCCCACAGCCGCTAATTGCTTGCCAGACGGATGAAACGCGACCGCATTCATGCTGCCGGTCGGTTCGCTGAGCGTGACCATCCGCTTCCCACTGGCAACGTCCCACAACTTAACTGTTTGGTCGTCGCCGACCGAGGCCAACGTTTTGCCATCGGGACTGAACGCGACGTCAAACACGGCGGCCGTGTGATGTTTGAGCGTAGCCGCCTCCTTGCCCGTGGCCACGTCCCACAATTTGATCAGCTTATCGTAGCTCGACGTGGCCAACAGTTTCCCATCAGGACTGAACGCCAATCCGTAAATCGAATCGTCATGCCCGTTGAACAGACCAGCGGGTTCGCCGTCGATTTTCCACAGCCGCACACTCCCCCCAATTCCCGCCGGACCACCCGCTGCTGCGATCCATTGTCCATCGGGACTGAACGCGACTGCATTGAGCGGATGTTCGGCCCCCTTGAAACTAGTCGTCACTTTTCCATCGTCCGCATTGAGCAAAACCACCTCACGATGCCGCACAGCCGCTAACCGTTTGCCATCAGGCGAAACCGCAACCGAGACAATCGCCGGCGTGACCGGACCTTTGGGCAAGACCTGCGGCACATCCGGCACTTCGTAGCCGGTGGACTTCACTTCGTCCGTTGCAGAATTCTTAGCACCCGCTGCAATCCACCGTGCAATGCCGGCAATTTCTTCAGCGCGCGGTTGCTTTTCACCCTCGGGCGGCATCTTCGGCTCTTCCTCACCGGTCAGCAGCAGCAACAACCAACTCTCCGCCGGTTTGCCGGGAACGATCAGTTTCTCGCCGCTATCCCCCCCGCGCATCAACGCCGAAAAATCGTGCAGACTCAGACCGCTCTCCTGCTCGTCCTCGTTATGGCAAGCAATGCAGTACTTCTTAAACACGCGCTGCACATCGCGGGAATACGACGGCACCGGGAATTCTTGTTTGTCCGCCGGTTCTTCAGCGCCGACAGGCAGCGCCACACAAGTCGCGACCAGACCAACAATCATCAGTGAAATTCTTCGCATACCCAAACATCCCTCACCGCGCCGGGTGCTACTGCTGACTTGTCCAGCAGTGCTTTTCCGGTCACACGTTTTGCAATGGCCTACAAACCGCTACGAGCACTCAAATTTCGAAACAAGCAATTTGTTGTCGTCGCTAGTGAATGAACAAAAACTCTTTGCTCGACAATGTCGCCCAGATGAAGTCGGCAATCAGTGCTTGGCGTTGTTCCGCCGCGACTTTTTCATCCACTGCCTGCTTTTCATCAACCGCGCTGGCGGTCGATTCCGCAAACGCTTTCAACAGCGCCGCTTTCTCTGCTTCCGTCGGAAACCGCGTCAAAGCGCCCAAATAAACCCGCTCGATGACCTGCTCGTCCGTCAGTTTTTCCTTGGTCATCGCCGTTGCCACACAATCATCCGACTTCAACTTATCATTGAGCGTCTTGCCGTTGGTCAAATGCAACGTCTGCGTCACATTCGGATCCTCGGTTCGTTCACAAGTGCACACGAACTCCCGTGACGGGCGGCCAAACGCACTCAAGAAGTAGGAGACGATATTGCTATCGGGCAACTGTTGTGCCCGCCAACCTTTGGGAAACCCGGGAAACTCAGTCGGCACACCGGTCGTCTGTGAAAACGCATCCAGCATCACCTCGGCCGGCATGCGCTTCAACAAAAAGTGCGAATAAAAACGATCGTCCGCTTCGTTCCCCTCCACCGGCGCCGCCGAACGCTGATAAGCGGCCGAATTGAGAATCGTGCGGATCAGATGTTTCACGTCATAGTTGTGTTCCCGCAAGTCATCGGCCAAAGCGGAAAGCAATTTTTCATTCGAGGCGGGATTCGTGGACCGCAAATCGTCGACTGGTTGCACCAACCCCCGTCCCATGAAATTCGCCCAAACCCGATTCACGATGGCCCGTGCAAAATACGGATTCTCCGCCGCCGTCAACCAAGCTGCCAAATGCGCGCGGCGATCACGCGGATCATCCACCGCCAGCGGTTCACCATCGAGCGGTTGGGGAATGGGGACCTCCAGACGTCGCGGATGTGGAACGTTCCCCTCAGTCACGGGAAACACAACAATCTCGCCACCAACATTCCCGTCCTTTTGTCGCACACGGCCGAACAAATTAGCCATGCCGTAATAATCGTCCTGTGTCCAACGTTCCATCGGATGATCGTGACACCGCGCGCAGGTGATCGACATTCCTAAAAACGTCAACGACGTCGCCTCGGTCAGTTGTTGCGGATCTTTGTGCAACACAAAAAAGTTCGCCGCTCCGTTGTCCAACGTACTGCCCCGCGCCGTCACGACGTCCCGCGCCAGTTGATCCCACGGTTTGTTCTCTTCAACGCATTTCCGCAACCAACTATAAAACGCCCAAACGGCCGCCCCGTCCAATTGCTTGCTGCTGACCAACAACAGATCGGACCATTTGTAGGTCCAATAATCGACGTACTCCGGGCGCTGTAAAATCTGGTCAATCAGCCGCTCCCGCTTACCGGGCGACTCGTCTGCCAAAAACGCTCGCGTTTCTTCGACGGTCGGCAGTATCCCCATCGTGTCGAGATACACCCGCCGCAAAAACTCCCCGTCGCCGGCTTGTCCCGAGGGTGGAATGCGTAGCGTCTTCAGTTTTTCCAAAATCAAATCATCAACAAAATTCACCTGCGATGTTTGTGCGAAAAGTTGTCCATCGACTTTGTTGTCATACGGCACACTGATTGTCGCCACGGCAACTTTGCTGCCAAACCAAACCGTGATCGCCGATTCCCCCGCCCCAACCACCTCGACTTTTCCTTGCTGGCTGACTGCGGCGACCCCCATTTCCGTCGTGTCATACATCGCCCATTGCGTCACATCGCGCACAGTGCCATCGCTGTAGGTTGCCAGCACAACAATCTGCTGCGCATCCCCCGGTTTGAGCGTGACCTGTTCGGGCAGCACCGCCAGTTCGGCAACATGCGTATCCGCTGCACTAGGCCCCATGGCTCCTTCGGCGATCCATTGCGACACAATGTGATATTCACTGCTGTCCGTTCCAAAGCGCGTTCCCCCTCCGTGTGGAATCGCGCCGGTCGCTTTGAGTAACATCAAACTCCGCGCCGGATCACTGGGAATCACCCGCCGCCCCCGCGAGCGCCGTGTCAATGTATCGTAATCCGCCTCGTGGTCATATCCCCGTAGCGCCAGCTTGAATCCCTTCTTGCCCGATTGCGCGCCGTGACAGGACCCCATGTTGCAACCGGTCTTGGTGAGCACAGCTTGGACATCGTTGGCAAAACTCCAAGGCTCCGCCCGACTGTGATGACGTACGATGACTTTCGCCTCCGAAGTCTGACCGGCAACTTCCGCACGAATTACCGTTTCACCGTCGCCAACCGGTTGCACGCGACCTTGGGCATCGACCGTAGCGACCTTGGGATCAGCGGTCGAAAACTTGGCCTGCCCGGTCAGATCGCCAAACGCCTTCCCGCCGCGCATCTCTTCCACAATCAGCAGTTGCCCGGCATGCGGACCATCCAATGTCACCTCGGTCGGCAAAACCACAGGGCCGTCCGCCGCTGCCAAGTTGGCCATGACCGGCAACAGGCAAGTCGCCACGAGAATATGTCGCATCATGATGAAAAACCGTTGCTCAAAAACAGAGTTCGGGACAGGACGGAAACGTCCGTCACATGTCAAACACCGGTGCTCCTCCCGGCGACCATTCGCGTCGAACAGCCAACACTTAGCACCCTCCCCCACGTGCGCGGGATCTGGATTCTAAACGGCACTAAGCAAACAACTCGCGAACCGCGCGCACACCGGAATCCACCACCGGAATCGGTCGCCCTTGCGGACCGGGAAGCAAGTGCTCCAGATCAATGCCGAGCGCTTCATAAATCGTCGCCGCCACCTCAGCGGGATTGACCGGACGATCGGCCGGGTAGCCGCCCGTATCGTCGCTAGCCCCCACGACGCGTCCCCCCTGAATGCCGCCGCCGGCAAAGAACACCGTCCAACATTGCGGCCAGTGGTCGCGGCCCCCCGCAGGATTCACTTTCGGCGTCCGCCCAAATTCCGCCAACGACGAAACCACGGTGTTCGCCAACATCCCGCGCTGATCCAGATCTTCGATCAATGCCGAGTACCCTTGATCGAAACTGGGAGCGACGATTTTCTTCATCCCCTCGATCGACGTGAACGGCTTCGACCCGTGGATGTCCCAGGTGATTTCTCCAAAGACAGTCAGGAACGTATTGACGGTCACAAATCGCACGCCCCGCTCCACCAGCCTCCGCGGCGCTAATAAACAACTCTGACCAAACCGCGTTCGCCCGTAACGATCGCGAACCGAGTCCGGTTCTTGATTCAAATCAAACGCCTCACGCGCCTGAGTCGAGGTCATCAGGCGATACGCTTGCTCGAAATTTTTGTCCAACAACTGCGCCCGGGGAGCCGATTCGAACTTAGCAACATTCTGATCCACCAACGAACGCAACTTCTGCCGACGATCCGTCCGCACAGCGGGTAGATCCGTCGGAGGCAACAAGTCGGGGACTTTAAAATCCTTGACCGAAGGATCGGCATTGAGCACGAACGCATCATGCTGCTTTCCCAAATATCCCGCCTCTTGCCCGTGCGGCAAATTGCCGCCGGTGCGGCCCATCAATTCAGGTATGACAACATGCGGCGGCAAATCACCGCGTCGCCCCTTCATGAACCCCAACGTGCATCCCACGTGTGGAGATTCCAAACCGCCACGGAACAAGCGACCCGTTTGCATCATTTGGTGTCCGGTATCATGCACAGCAGCAGCTGTGTGGTACACGCTGCGCACAAACGAAACCTTATCCGCAATTTTCGCCATCTGCGGAAACATTTCGGAAATCAACACTCCCTCAGCCGCAGTTTGAATCGGCTGAAACGGACCGCGAATCTCCGCCGGCGCATCGGGCTTCATGTCCCAGGTATCGAGTTGGCTCGGCGCGCCCAAATTAAACAGCATGATGCCGTTGACGTCTTTATCTTGGGCGACCGCCCCTTGCGCCTCCAGCGCCGCCATTTCCGACATGCCTAAGCCGAGCGCGCCCAACGATCCCACTTGCAGAAAATCGCGCCGCGACACACCGTCACACGTTTGTACGCGTCCGTCGCCTTCTAGGTTCATCATCGCTACGTCTCCAATACAACATCGCTATGGGAGAAGACCGGTGTCGCTGCGAGCGGCGATTCGGTTCTGGGCACAGATCAATCGAGAGTCCGCGAACGTGTGGCCGACATAATCGCCACCATTCTGATGATACCGCCCCGAGGAAGCCCAAAGCAACTGCCAACACGCGTGGTTGAGGGCAATCTGGGCATCTGCGCAGCGCGAAATCCGGATGATCCCGCCAATTGTCAGCGGGACCATCCGTTTTCTCGAAAAGCATACGGCATCCGCCTGCCCTTAACCGGCTGCGGCAAATCCGTCAGTATGCGGTGCTGCCTCGAGTGATTCGGGCAGTTCAATATCGACGCACAATTCTTCGCGTACGATGTTGAGGTGTTTGGGCGCGTCAAATCCCAGTCGCACTGCATTCGGCCCCACACGGATGACCGTAATCGCGACGTCTTCCCCAATCAGAATTCGCTCTCCCGTCTTTCGTGACAGAACAAGCATAATCTCGGTCCCCTTCCAAACAGCGTCCTTGTTTATGTCCGTCGAGACCCTCAGCGGTCACCTTCCGCATGTTGCACCAGTTGGAAGGCGATTAAAATCGACGAACGACCCAATCCTTTAACGACGGCCCCAAAGGTTCGTACAGGACCGTCGGCAATATCATGACGCAGCCGGGCGACCAACTCAAGTCCAAACCCCCACCGCCGCCCTCCCCAGACAAAAATCCACCCCGGCCAGTCAACACATTCTGAGCCACAGCGCGCACTGAGTCCGCTGTGATTTCTGACATTTTATTCGTGTATTTCGCGTCTTTCATGGTTTCTTTTTCGGGAATAGATATTTGCGAGCCGTACGTAAAATACATATGGAGACTTCCATTGATCCGCGCGGATTCACATGCACTGGCAAACCACCCTCTATCCAAAATCCCATCTGTTTCGTATCGGAAATCATGCCGGCGTGTCATCCGGCAAGGATCGCACAATGCGACCGCAAGCGGTCGGTTTGGGATTTTTGATTTCACTCCCAACAATCCGGGTTTCATCCGTGTTCAATCTGTGGCTAAGAATCCCCGCCACGACTTGACGGATAACGCCTTGGGCACAATGCTAGGGGTCGTTTAAGAAAAAATCACTTGCCATTCCGCGCAAATTACAAAAGGCTTTTCGCATGGTACGGATAGGAATCATCGGGCTCGGTTTCATGGGCATGACGCACTTTGAGGGCGCCAAAAAAGTCGACGGCGCAAAAGTCACCGCCATCGCCACCAGAAACCCCGCTAAACTTGCCGGCGATTGGACCAGTATCCAAGGAAACTTCGGCCCCCGTGGCGGGCAAGTCGATCTGTCCGACGTCAAAACCTATTCCGACTACCACGAACTACTGGCCGATCCCGATATCGATCTCGTCGATATCTGCCTGCCGCTCGATCAACATGAAACCGTCACGCTCGAAGCGATCGCCGCCGGCAAAGCAGTCATCGTCGAAAAGGCGATCGCCCTGGATGTAGCCGCCGCCGACCGCATGGTCGAAGCCGCTCGCGCCGCCGGTCGACTATTCATGGTGGCCCACGTGTTGCCGTTTTTCCCCGAATTCAAATTCGCCGCCGACGCCATCATGAGTGGCAAATACGGCAAACTGCGAGCCGCGCATTTTCGCCGGATGATCTCTAAGCCCGACTGGTCGGACGACATGGCCGATCCGGCCAAAACCGGCGGACCGGGCATCGACTTGCACATTCACGACACGCATTTCATCGGCTGGGTCTGTGGGACTCCCAAAGCGGTGCAGTCGCGCGGAATCTTAGAAGACGGCTACGCACAGTACCTCAACACGCAGTACCTGTTCGACGACCCCGAATTAACCGTCAGTTGCGTCAGCGGCGGAATCTCAGCCGCGGCAATGCCCTTTGCCCACGGTTTCGAAATCTATCTGGAAAAAGCGACATTGGTTTATGATTTCGCCACGCTAGGAAGCGAACCCACACTCAGCCAGCCGCTCACCGTGCTGCACGCAGATGGAACGGTCGAAGTCCCACAACTCGATGGCGACGATGAGTGGTGCGCGCGTTTACAGCCGAACTGCAGGTCGCGGTCGATGCTGTCCGCAGCGGTGAAGAACCCCGTCTGCTCTCCGGAGCACTCGCCCGCGATGCCCTCAAACTTTGCCACTACGAAGCTCAGAGCATCGCCACCGGAAAACCGGTTTCCATGGACGGCAACGCCTAGCAGCACGACGGACAATCCGGCATCCTCGCACCAATGCGCGCCGCTTTGCACCAACCCTGGGAGCGGCGGTCGGCTTGCCATCACCCACGACGGTGTTACCATCGGCAGACCGGCTTTTCGCAAAACGGCCTCATACCGGAACGGCACCACCGAAGCGGCTTGAATTCGCGCACACGTGGTGAACATTTTCCTGCGAAGAGTGTCGTTTCAACCTACAATCGAACTTCCCTCCCCCCGGCTCGGCCGGTGGAACCGACGACGAGCATGCTGAATAATCTGCCGCTGAAAACATTGGAATTCAAAGGACTGACCATCGAGGGCTATTCCCGCGCGGCTGTCCAAAGCTATTGGCGAATTCCCGAACTCAAACTCGGCTTCGACCTCGGCGGCAGCCCCTGGGAATTCATGGGTACGTCAACGTTTTTCGTCTCCCATTGCCACTTGGACCACCTGGCCGCAATTCCCGTCTACGTCGCGCGGCGGCGGATGATGAAGATGGAACCGCCCACGATCTATCTTCCCGCAGACATGGTCGATCAAGTGCGGCGGATGCTGCAAGCTTGGCAACGCCTCGACCGGGGACGCATGGTGTGTGAATTGGTCGGCGTGCGTCCCGGCGATGAATTCGAAATTTCGCGCGAGCATGTGGTCACCGTATTCCAAACAGTTCACACCGTCTCCTCGGTCGGCTTTATTGTTTGGGACCGTCGTCGCAAACTGAAAGCCGAATACCAAGGGCTCTCCGGCGACCAAATTCGCGACCTGCGCATGAAAGGCGAAGATGTAACGCGCGAGATTCGCTATCCGCTCGTCTGCTACACGGGTGACACAGCTCCACCGGGGCTCGATAACGATGCGGCCACCTACGAAGCTCGCGTGCTGATCACGGAGATGACCTTCTTCCGCCCCGAGCATCGCAAGGAAAAAATCCACAAGTTCGGACACATGCATCTGGACGATCTGATCGCCCGCGCTGAGAAGTTCCAAAACGAACTGATCATCGTGGCGCATTTCAGCACGCGATACCACGAAAAAGAGATCCGCCGCGCGGTCGAAAAGCGATTGCCCGCAAAGCTAAAAGACCGCTTCCACCTCTGGCTGTAACACGGCGCCACTGCAACACGGCTTGCCTAACAGTGCTCGCAGTGCAGCCAAGTCAGTCCACGTAGACCACCACGCAAGTGATGTTGTCGTTGGCCCCGCCATCTTGCGACGCTTTTACCAACTCGTCCGCAGCCTGCTGTGGTTCTGCACAACGCTTGAGAATCTCAGCAATCTGATCATCCTCCACGCCTTCGTTCACCCCGTCGCTACATAGCAAGTAGCGATGCCCTGTGGTCAACGGCAGCATTTTGACTTCTGCGCCGTTGTTGCCTTCTTTGGATCCCAAATAGCGATGCAACACATTCTTGAACCGATGTGTCTTTGCATCTTCTTCGGAGATGGTCCCCGCATCGACCAGCGCCTGTGTGAGTGAATGGTCTTTGGTCAATTGCAGTAGCTTATCGTCGGCCAGTCGATAAACCCGACTGTCGCCCACTCCCGCCACATACAACGACTCGCCCACGGCGACAGCCAAGACAATGGTCGTCCCCATGTTGAGCGAATTCACATCGATCGCCGCAAGCGTCATGATGTCGGCGTTTGCATGGCTGATCGCGTCTTTGATCGCCGACTCGACCGTTTCCGGCGACTCGTCTTTGAACTCAAGACGTTTTTCCAATTCCACGGGAACGATTTCCGATGCCATTTCACTGGCACGCTCCCCGGCAGCTTGGCCACCCATACCATCGGCGACAATGAAATACCGCCCATCGGGATCGATCATGAACCGATCTTCATTATTATCCCGTTTATTGGTGATGCTCTTCGCACCCCAGCGGAATTTTTTTGCCACCACCCGACTATCCTTTCCGCCCGATTCCCGTCGCCATCGACGGCCGACAACCGACCGCATTACATTTTGACACGCCGCAACGACGCGCTTTACACCATCAATTAACCATCGTAACCAGCCCACGGTTCACGTTCAATTCTTGCCCCAAGCCAATCCCTTGCCCCAATTAAACATTTTTGCCGAATTCAATCCTCAGAATCCGGCAGTACTGTTTTTAACAAGTCCCGTACGCCTAAGGTAGTCGAACACAGCAACATTTCTCCCGCCTCAAACCCTGCGCTCGCCCCATAAAACTGATTTTGACTTTCAACGAGGCGGAAAACGCGATCCTTTTCCGGAGGAAATTGCGTGCGATAAGCGCGAATCGCCTTTAATTTTAGCTCGATTGTCTCACTAATATCCACTACAAAATGCCCCGAACTCTCCGGAAATTGCAACGTCGAAAGCCCCAGCGGATACCACAATTGCTTAGAAATCGTGTGGACCGGCAGGTGATCGAAATCAGCGTCCCACTTAGTCAGTCGCGAATAGAAGATGGCTGCATCAGTGATTTGCATCGCCTGCCAGTGGTCCGGAGACGCCAGCGGAGTCTTGCCTGCCAACCCCAAGACGACCCGCGGTCGATAACGGCGAAAGACCTTTGCCAACGCCACGCGTGTCTCGAAGCTGTCGAACAACTTGCGATTGGGCAAGTCCATCGTCTCGCGAACCTGCACCCCCAAAATCTCCGCCGCCTCGCGCGCTTCAGCCAACCGTACTTCCGGCCCCGGGCTTCTCGGTGTCGGCTCTCCATCGGTCAGATCGATGATCCCCACGCGATACCCTTGGCGAACCAAACTCGCCAAGGTTCCCCCGCAGGCAATTTCCACATCGTCCGGATGAGCACCGACAGCTACGACATCCAATGGTTCAGGAAGTTCAATCGTCATGGGACTCCGTTGTGTTCGCGAAAGGTGTCGCCGCAACGTCCTGCACGGCGGGAGGGGCGCTGCCTGATTCCGGTAATGGCTCCCCACGATAGAAAGGTTTCAACAATTTCGCCAAGCGATGCGGATGTGTCAGATACGGCACCTGCCCTGTGCTGTCGATCCAGAATTCTTCAACATTCGGCAAACGGGATTTCAACTCCGCCTGACAAGCGGTGGCAATGCGGCCTTCCCCTTCTGTCTGCACAATCAAAGTCGGCTGTGAGATTTGATCCAACTGCGATCGTAAATCAATCTGTTGCGCCAACGCCGCCCGCCGGGCAATGATGCGCAATGGCACCGAGTCACAGTTATCAGCTAAAAACTTCCACCGCGAACCATCAAACGGCGGGAACCACAGACCATGATTTTGTTTTTGCACACTCGCTCGCAACGGCACATGCTGCAATCGCCCGGGCACATATTGTCCCAACGCGATCAACAACCGTTCGGCCGGCGAAAAATGTCGAGCGGCAAAGCCGCCTTGAAACGCCGCGCGGCGGATACGTTGCGGTTGAGCATGCATCGCCGCCAGCCCCAACGCCCCCCCCAATGTCGCGCCATACAATAATATGGCATCGTCGCCAAAATGGTCGGCGACCGCGAACAAATCCGCAACAGCCTCCGGCACAGATACCGTGCGTGGCGGCAAACGCGAACCCGCTTCGCTGGAAAACTCATCGATGAATACACAACGATATTCATCACGCAGCACCGCAGCGGTCAATACGAACAATTCGCTCGTCCCGCCAAAGCCATTTAAAAAATAGAGCGGCTCACCCTCGCCCCAGGCGCGGCAATACAACGAATAACCATCGCGATTCACAACCGCTGTGGTTGCCTCTTCGCCAAACTTTTTCATCACCCCCCGCCACGACATCGGCGTCGGGCACGTGCCGCCTGACTCAGCCGGTTCACCACCGGCAGCTGCCGCATCCTCACCACATTCTTGGGAGGAAGCGTTGCAACACGATTCCTCAGTCTCCTCAGGCAGGGCAGATGCTCCCGGCGCGGCATCAGTTGCAGCGGTTGATTGTGAATTATTGGACGGCATGATCATGAAACGTTGGGCAATCAAGAATCTTAAGCAGTATGAACAATATGGCGAGCAAGGTGAACGGCTTCATCCCCATAACTTGCGATACACTTCGGCATCACAGGCTCACCTCCACCGAAAAGGCATCTTGCTGGGACAAGCAATGAAATGTAAACAGGATAGTAATTATCGAAGCCAGACATGAGAAATCAATACCTGCAACGGCAATCCTCCCGGGTGCGTGCTGCGCTTAGGTCTCCTCCGACAATCGATTGTCCGCCTGACAAATGATTTCGTAAGACGTACGCGAGTCTTCCGCTTCGCGCAATTCGTCGATAAACCCCGGCAATTGCAACATCCGCCCCAGCCGAGCCAACACCAACAAATGCGTGCGTGGATCCCGGCATAACACCAAAAAAAACATGTCGGTCAACTGTCGCTTCGGCGCTCCAAAAGCAATTCCCGATTGCGTACGGCCGTATGAAATCATTGACTCGCCCAAGGCATCAGCCATCGGAGTACGGGGGTGCGGAATGGCAACACCGTTCTCGTAACCCGTAGGGATCACACTTTCGCGCTCCTGCACCGCGGACAGAATCGCCGCCGGCTCCCACACTTGCCAGGTCCGCCCCGCCACTTCGATCAGTTCCTCTAGAACCGAACGTTTGGTCTTGCCTTCCATCGGGACTTGCGTGGTTTCGGGATACAAAAAGCTGCTGACCGGCAACCCCCCTTCGACCTCCTCCGAAACTTGAGCTTCCTCAACCCCCAGCAACTCTGTGTCGTTGTAACCCCGCATCTCCATTTCCAGCCATTGTGTGATTTCCGCTGGATGAAACCGCCACTGGCCTTCAACGCGATGCCCGGGCAGACGGCCGCGGCTCACTTGTTTTTCCAAGTCGCGACGGTCACGCCCCAATTGCTCGGCCAATTGCTCCAGCGTGATGAACTCGTGAGCCATGGACTGCACTTCTTCTATGTCGCAAATGAAAGGGGCAAAAACAGTGCTCGACGCCGAGGTGATTCGATCAACCTGAGCGTCATTTCTCTCCGCAGCTACACTTTGCGCGGCAGACATTCCATTGAAGCACCGCAATAGCGACTCCACAAACCTGGAGCCTGACTATCGGAAAAAATCGCGCGCATGCGCTGAAACAAAGATGACAGCGCCGCTTGTGCCCCGCAACCCCGGCCAGGATTTTTCCGCACCCCACCCGGCAATTTGCGTTGGAGAAGGACTATTTCGAGGGAATTGCCTGGGGAGTCTTTTGCCCTGCGGCGTCCAGCAGCAACCGATCAAACCGCAAACGGCAGCGGTCAATCACACGATTGTAGTTGGATTGCCACAGACGATCGGACCAAATCCCCACGTCGAAAAATCCGTCATACCCACCCCGTTCGAAGGCGTCGATAATTCCGACTAACGGCAACCGCCCGTCCCCCAGCATCACTCGATCGGTCAACGTCCGTGGAGCGGTGCCGGAGTCACTGAGCTGGACCGTGTTGACATAGGGCAAAATCGTACCAATGCGGGAAACAATGTCCGCCTCACCGGCCAAATGAAATGTATCAAAGGCCATGCCGACATACGGATGGTCGCACGCGTCCAGAATATCCATCACATGATCGATGGATGAGAGAAACGACCAATGTCCGCACAACTCTTCACGGGACGGTTGTAACGCCAACTCCACTTGGTGTTCGGCGGCAAAATCGCCTAACTCCGCCAATGCCTCACACAGCAAGCGACGGCTATGGTTGACTGTGTGTCCATTGCGCCCGCCGCTAATCAGCACCAAACAGGCCGCCCGCATATCACCGGCTAGCCGAATGGCATCCCGAGCATCATCAACCATTTCCCGATAGGAATAACCGTTCGTCCCGGTAAATCCACCCGCCCAAGACAAACTGGAGACCGACAGGTCATACTCCTGTAACAACTCAACCGCGCGCTCTTCTCCAAACTCCGCGATCTTGTTTCGCCAAACACCGATGCCATCCAGGCCCGCTTTTGAAAATGCTATGACGTCTTCGATAAATGACCAGCGAAAGGTGGTCACTTCATTCATCGACATCTTCGGCATGCGCCCAATTCCTCTATATGAAGGATGTTCCACACAAACGACCTCTGCGATGACATTTTGGACAATCGTCCAAACCCCGTCCGTCGCAAATCTCGAAAGCCGAAACAAGGAATGTCAACTATTAATCAAAACACACGTTGCGAAATAAAGTGCCACGCCAAGAAACAGCGGGCGAACGCGTGTAAAGAAACGTTTTACAGCGAACCAGATGAGAATCTAAGTGAGATGGCCGTTAATCATTTACCAGCAACCGACAACATCAACTCCGTGAATCGGTAACACGAATACAACACTTCGTGCCGCCGGACCACGTACTTTTCCTAGCAGCCCAGATATATCGCGAGATAGCCGTGACTGTCAAGCAGTGCTTTCCCGCGCCATTCATTTTCAATGCGGAACCACCAATCGTCCTGCGCCAATCGGCACAAATGTGAAATCACTGCGAGTCGTCATTCAGTTGCGACATGGCGCAACGCGCGAATCCGCAGCGTGCATGTTTTGAAATAGAACGACGCGGCACAATGAACATCGTGTACCGCGCCTTTCAAAACCGGCGCTCCCCGATTCAAGATCGTTCGGCGCTAAGCATTCAATTCGACAGAAGCGTCATCGGCAACATTGACCCACACATGGACGTGCGGTGCGCCGCGGAAGTGCCACACAAACGACGGACCTTCCAGTCGCCAAATATCCCAGACGCCGTCATCGCCAATATCTTCAGACTGATAAAATGCCAAATGGCAGTTGTCCAGACCGCCCTGTTTGTCCAACAACTTCATCGCCTCAACCCGATCCGAATCGCGATATGGCTCCAAAAGCGTTTTGAGAACGCCCTGAGCATGCTCCTTCTGATCGCGTGACAACTCACTGATCCGAATTCCGTCAAAGTCGCCTTGTTTACCTTGGAAATCAACCGCACTTTCCTCCGGTGCCGCTTCAACGAGCGCCACCTTACGCTGTTTGCCGTCGAGCATTTTGTACAGCGCGTTGGCCTTCAGCGCCTGGTGCCAATACACGTTCCCCGGATGGTCCGGTGCTTCGTCGAACTCTTGCGCAGCGTGGCCATAAAAGATCGGCCCCCCAAACGCCACATGGTCCGCGCTGTCGCCATCGCAACGGACGGTCAAGTGTCGTCCAGTCATCACAAATTCAAACTTCCCGGTATCCGGCTGGCCGAAAATCGCGATGGTTTGCTGCTTGCCGTATCCCCCCGCATCGTCTTTGAGCTGCTTGAGAATCTGCTTTTTCCAATCGGCGTTGTACAACCCATAGAAGATCGCCTCGATCATTTCCTGCTGATCTTTGGTGTAAAAAGCGCTGGCGACGTTGTACTTGTCTTTATCGGTGATCTGCCAATTGTTGGCGACGCGTGACCGCAACAGTCCCCGCTCATCGTCCACATGATCCCAATCGAAACAGATCTGCTTTCGTTGTGTTTCGGACAACGAACCGTACAGTTTTTTGACCAAGGATTCCGGTTGTTGTGGTTTCTTTTCATCCGCCAAAATCACTCTCGGCAAGGAGACCGCCGAGGCGACGGTCGCTGCGGCACCGACGGTGGAAACAAACTCGCGACGCGACAAAGAGACCAGGCCATTCCCTACAACATCCGGACATCGTCGATCATCAGTCATCGTTGTCTCCTTGGCAAATAAAATAAGGCGGGGTGTATTGGCGTGCGCGACTCAAGGTGGTTTCAACTCGCAAAGAACAACCGTTGCTGTCGTCAAAATGCAACTGAATCCAGTCGTGTGCATTGGCTACAGTATGTATCAGGTCGATTAGAAAATGCAAACCGGATTTGGCAATTCCGCCGACATTCCACGAATCAATTTTTCGGCCCAAACCCACTTGCCAAAACGTTATGAGTTGATCAACGAAAACAGACCACTCGCCTCAAGTGAGCACAACGGGACCACAACCGCCTCGATTTCGACAGCAGATAAAACCAATTTTTTATAAGCAACAAGACCGCGCGCACGCGTCATCATTCGGTTTGCAACCGGCCAGACACATGCGTTCATTCGATGGCAAACCGGGACTGTTGGTTGCGTCGATTGTCTGCGAGTTTCGGCCGTTTTTTTAGCAACACCCAGCCATCTGCGATTCGTAACACTTCGTCTCACAAGACCACGTGAGAACCATCGGCCACCGCAGACATCCGTTGACTTCTAATAGGCGTAAGCCCTCTGCTAATAGCAAATAGACGCCGACGGCAATTGCCGCCAGCGCCTCTCGACACTTCGATTCTTGGTGGGGTTCGGCGAAGCCACAACGTAGCGCCGCCGGAAACGGTCAGACCGATCACGCTGGTTGAGGATACGTGGGCCAGGCGGGCGCAGCTGGTCCAACGCATCCTGCAACCAACGGCGAGGACCAACACACTAAACCGATCCGAATGAGCTGTTAATACCGGCCGCGAAAACGATATCGTCCTCGATATCCAAGCCGCCCATAGCGGCCGCGATACCGAACGTCATAACGATTTCCCCAGTAGCCAAACCGAGCGCCATACGCAGTGAACCTCCGCAAATCGGGTCCCACATAAACCGGTGCGGGATAGACAGGCTCCACATAGACATTCCGCGTATACAGGCCGCCATAACCGTAACCACAGTCATCGTATTCATAGACCACCGGCCCGGGGCCCCAGCCCGCCTTTGCAGTGCTCGCACCTCCAATCACCGATAATCCGACACCTAGTGCGGCCAACACAAGCAGTTTCCTCATCACACGCTCCTCGAACATGAACGGAAGACAACAATCAGGAATTCCACGAGAAATTCCGCTAATTCTGTTCTCACTGCCCCGGTGAAATCGTTGAGACTCACTCGCAAAAACAGGACCGTTCACTCCACCGATTTCAGCAACGTTGCGGTAACGTCGTGCGACACGGTCGATTGCGCGCTGCCAACTCACTAGAATGTCTTATGTGATGCAAACGTTGACTGTCTCAAAACCGCGAATCCTGTCGTCGATTTGAAGGCGCATTTCGATCATCAACGTTGAATTGGTAAAGCCGGAAGCGAACAAACAGTTTATAAAAAGTTCCAAAACTGTCTGACGCGTCCCGCTGACACAGATCTGCCACGTTCTCAATGAAGCACAACCAGATTTGAAACGGGTTCTAGTCAACTTCGATTCGCCGCAATGATCGGCCCACGATTGTCCGGGGTCGAAAACTAACTGGGAAAACAAACCGCGAATGGTCGAGTCCGCACACGCCGCAAAAATTTTGCGAGCCGTTATCCTGATCACAGCGGCCCTCTGGTCTGTGGTTCCACAGTCAACTTCGTTGGCAGAGGACTCTCCCACCACACAGAGCGCCGACGACCCCGCACGCATGTCGGTGATCCCCGCCAAACCCCTGCACCGCCACACCGTCGAAGAACCGCCGCAATCCAATTGGCAATTCAATGCCATTCAGTGGTACTTTGCCGTCTGCTCGTTCATCATCGGTGCTTGCGTCGGCAGTTTCCTCAACGTCGTCATTTACCGTTTGCCATTGGGCATGGGATTATTACGAGCTGACTCCCATTGCCCGCGCTGCAAAATGCCAATTGCCTTTCGGGACAATGTGCCGATTATTGCGTGGCTAAAATTGCGCGGACGTTGCCGCGAATGCGCCGCGCCCATTCCACCACGCTACATGTTCGTCGAACTGGCCACCGCATTGATTTTCCTAATGCTGGCCGTCGTCGAATTATTTTCCGGCGGCGCCAATTTACCGGGCTACGAATTGGTCGACACCTCCGTCTCTCCCTTAGCTGCCCTCAACGGTGAGTTGATCGGCATTTACTTCACGCATTGCTTCTTGGCCAGCGCGCTGTTGTGTTGCGTCCTGATCGCGGCCGATGGACACGCTTTACCCAAGTCGCTGGTGATTCCCACGATCGCCGTTGGGTTATTCTCACCCTTTCGCGCCGACGCCTCACTGCCCCTTCCAGCCAACTGGCCCGCTGCTGATGTGACACAAGCGGCTCTGGGACTAGTCGTTGGCGGGCTACTCGGCGCCTGCATTGGCATCGCTGAGCGATATGACATCGACGGAAAAAAACGGCAATGCAACCTCGCAATCGTTTTGGCAATCATCGGCGGTTACCTAGGCTGGGACCTGTCGTTATTTGCCGCTGGTCTCACCGTGATTGCCTTATTGACCGTCTCATTATTCGGCAAGCATCTCCCTTTCTTAGAACAGATCCCCACCGTCTTCTTCCCCGCCATCACAGCATTACTTCTCATCCCATTTTGGAGTTTGTGGACCACCGCCAATCGATGGTCGAACCTGCAACTCCACGTCTTGGTCTTGATTTGCACCGTGTTTGTCTTGATCATCATCTCATTATTTGCCCGGCACCTGCGGATGCGCCACCAAACGCCACACAACGCGATCACCCCTATTTAATACGAAATCCAATGCGCTCCAAACTGTACCATCAATAATCGTTTTGCCCCCTCAAGGAGCAATCACCATGGGACAACCTGCTACCAAAAACGCCGCCAGTCCCCCGGAACAAGATGCTCGTCCCGCTGGGCATGGCACGTTGTATATCGTGATTGCGATCATCGCTGCCATCGCGGTGGCTTGGATACTCCCCCATTGGGCCATACACCTGGAACTGGGAGGGCAGATCTTTCTGCGGTTATTGCAAATGGTCGTGGTGCCGTTGGTCATGGCCAGTGTGATGAGTGGAATCCTTGGGTTGGGCGACGTCCGCAAACTCGGCAAACCAGGCGCGTACGCCGTTTTGTATTACATGTCCACCACCATTCTTGCTGTCGCTACCGGATTGTTGGTCGTGAATTTGATCAATCCCGGACAAGGCATCGACCCAGCCATCGTCACCGGCGCCCAACAAGAGGCCGAAGAACATGTCAACAAAGCGACTGAAGAGATTGAAAAAGCGGCGGAAGGGCAAGAGGTTTCGCTCGGCTTGATCTTCAAAAAACTCGTGCTGATGCTCTTTACGGACAATCTGCTCGGATCGATGGTCGAGGTCAACCTGTTACCGCTAATCGTCTTTAGCATCATCTTCGCAGGGATGCTGACGACCATGGGAGAGCGGTCTCATACAATTGCCACGCTCGTCATCAGTATCAACGATACGTTAATGGCCTTCATCATGTTGTTGATGAAGGTTGCGCCGATTGGAATTTTCTGTCTCGTCGCAGCGCGATTCGGCAAAGCGAATGCCGAAGACAAACTCGACGATCTTGCCGGTGTCCTGGCCGGCTACATGGGGACCGTACTCGCCGGCCTCGCCATCCATGCGCTCATTACCTTGCCGCTGTTGTTGTACATCTTCACCCGTCGCAATCCGTTTCGCTTCATGGTGCAAATGGGACAAGCCGTGCTGACCGCGTTTTCCACCGCTAGCTCAACTGCCACACTGCCCATCACCATGGAATGCGCCGAAGTTCAAGCCGGCGTCTCTAAGCGCAGCACGGAATTCGTCTTGCCGTTGGGAGCCACGGTCAATATGGACGGCACCGCTCTCTACGAAGCGGCCGCTGCGATATTTATCGCTAACGCTTACGCAGCCATAGACCCCAATTTCAACCTGACCTTCGTCGATCAAATGACGATTGCCATCACCGCCACGTTGGCCGCCGTCGGCGCTGCCGGGATTCCCGAAGCCGGTTTGATCACGCTGCTCATTGTACTGAACGCCGTCGGATTACCCCTGACACTCGTCGGACTGATCCTGCCGGTCGATTGGTTGCTGGACCGCTTCCGCACCGCCGTGAATGCCTTCGGTGATTCCGTCGGCGCCGCCATCGTCGACACCAGCTTCACAGACAAACCGAGCGACAAATAGGCCGCACGAGAACATCACCCCAAAAACGTGCCAGGCCATTCATACGCCGGACTGTTTGGGGAAAAAGGGACCAACCAAGCACGTCTGTCTGCCAAGGCATCTCCCATTGGTAATCTCAAATCGCGTTTCTTATTTCAAACGCAAAAAAACCTGTTGTAAGATGAAGTTGTGCGCTCATTTTACCGACAGCGGGGCTGGACTCGTTTTCGGCATATTGTTAGCATCCCGCCCCTTTCCCTCATAAGCCTTTCTACAGTGCGATTCAGCGCCCACTGCCGGCCGCCGAATTCGCCACGAAACCGTTGGTTTCCATGCGGAGACCACGATATCGTCCAACAAGAGAAAACGGAGTTTCTCGTGTTCAGCAGACAATCCGCCGCCATCGTTTTCGGTTGCATCACACTCGCCACCGTTTTGTTTACCCCCTCTGTGGCGGAGGCCAAGATTTCCGCCGTCCCGGGACGACGCTACAAGATCGACAAACGGCACGGACCATGGATGATCATGGTCACAAATCTCCGCGGAGAAACCGAAGAAGCGCGCAAGAACGCCGCTGAAGGGGCCGATGCTTTGGTTTTGGAATTGCGAAAAAAAGGATTGCCCGCCTACGTGTATAGCCAAGAAGGCAAACTACAATCCTTTGAAGCAGTCGATCAATTGGGCCGCCGACAAACCGGCGCCTACGCTGCTCAGCGCAATCAAATTGCCGTTATCGCGGGGAACTATTCCTCGATCGATCCGACGACCAAAGAAGGCAAAACCGCTCAAAAAACGTTGGAATGGATCAAAAATTTCACCCCCACGTCGCTCGACAAAGGCCGCTATATCAAAACGCCCGGTAAACCCAATCCGTTTAGCCGCGCTATGCTGGTCCCCAATCCGCTGCTCACGCCCGATGAGTTGCAACAACGCAAGGACAATAAACAACTCAGCTACTTAAACAACGGCATCGACTACAGCCTCTCCCAAAATCCCGGCAAACTCACCCTGGTGGTTGCTACGTTCCACGGAGACTCGATTTCAATGAAAGACTCGGGGGATTCAGCGAGTGCCCGTCGAATCGAGAATTTTGAGAAAGGCCTGAAAGAAAGTCAAAGTCTCGACAAAGCCTACAAACAATCCTATCAACTCGTGCAACTGATGCGCAATCAGAACTTCGAAGCCTATGTCTGGCATGACCGCTACCAGTCCTATGTGACCGTCGGTTCATTCAATAACAAACACGATCCCCGCATTCAGACATTGTACGAGCGTTTTCGCGCCAAACAAAAAGAATACGGAGGCCAGACGCATCTTGTTGCCGAATCGATTCAGGCCAAACGTAATCTCAAAGACGGCAAAGAAATTCCCATGTTGAACTTCACCATGGATCCCAAGCCGCGGCTCATGACGGTTCCCGAATTATAAGTTGGGGAAAGCGAACGTCATGCCTCGGTGCTATTGCGCGCGTCACGCAACGGTTTGTCGTATGCCCCCCCGTTCTGATACCATGCGGGCATGCCGCAGGAAATATTTGACATCGTCGACAAACGGGACATCGTGATCGGGCAAGCGCCGCGCGCGGAGGTCCACGCGCGACGTCTGATGCATCGCGCCGTGCATATCTTTTTGTTCAATAGCCGCGGCGAATTCCTACTGCAAATGCGGTCCGCCCACAAAGACGAATACCCGCTAACATACACCTCCTCCTGTTCGGGACATGTCGACACGGGCGAAACCTACGAAGTCGCCGCGCAGCGTGAACTGGGCGAAGAACTCGGCTTGTCCTGCCCCCTCGAACCGCTGCACAAGTTCGCCGCCACACCAGAGCTGGCGATGGAGCATTCCATGCTCTATCGCGCCGTCTCCGACGACGAACCGGTCATCGACGAATACGAAATCGACTTCGTCCGCTTTCACACGCTGGACGAAGTCCGCGACATGCTCGCCACACAACCGGAAACGTTTTCACCACCGCTGCGCGAACTGCTGAGTTGGTATTTCCAAAACATCTCTTAATCACGCACGAGTCCAAGCATTGGGCGGCTCACCTCTCTGCCACGACGACCAAGCATCTTTTAATACAATCGAATTGCCACACCGCTGCGCGTGTCTAGAATGCCCCGCCCTGCGGTGGATCCATCAGGCTTCCACTTCGCCAAACAAATCTGAGTGCCTTCAGTCGGTTCGTTGTTGTGACATTAAGATTGCCCAAATCATTCAAAACCCGCATCGCATGCGTCACGTTTTTCGTCGTGTCACTTTTCCCGCAGGCAAGAGCGTGGTCTGAAGAACAGCCCGCGACCGATCTCAAAATTGTCCCCGCTTCCGGGACTTTTGCAGATTCAGAATCGCTGAATGACGCCCCGTTAGTGCTGACCACTCCGACCGCCATTCAGGTCGAAGACATGATGCAAGAAGAACGTCGCTCCAGCCCTTCATCGCGTCGTGGCGGCAGCCCCTTCGGCGGAGCGCGCATGCGTCGCCCAGGTTACTCCGCGACTTGGTATCCCTCGACCTCTGTCGACGATCAACAAACGGATTTCGGTCTCGTGCGCCAACTGTTCACTATGGGCGCCCCAATTTGGCGGCAAGATGGCGACATCGTGATTTTGCGGACGACGATTGAGAATTCCCTGTTCTCGACTGATGCCATTTTGCCCGACACCGGACGTGCATTCCCCGACGAATTGTGGACCGTCAACGTCGGGTTAAACTACATCCACCAATTCGACAACGGTTGGTCCGGGGGCTTGATGACAACCGTCGGGTCTGCCAGCGACAAACCGTTTCACAGCATCGACGAAGTCCGTGCTTCGGTGCTGGGTTTCCTCCAAGTGCCCGCCGGCAATGACCGCGACACGTGGCAATACTCGGTCATGTACGCGCCGTTTTCCGACCTCAACTTTCCCATACCCGGCGTCGCTTACGGCTGGAATCCGTCGGACACCTTTCAAATGAATATTGGGATTCCATTTTCCGTCACCTGGAAACCATTGGATGCCCTGGCATTCAATGCGTCCTATTTCCCGCTATACAATGTCAACGCGCTCGTGACGTACGACTGGACCGACGATCTTCAACTCTATGGAGGCTTCGAGACCATTCGCGAGACGTTTTTGCTCACCAACCGAGCCAGTCGCAGCGACCAATTCTTGGCCTCCGAACAACGCGTCATCGGCGGCCTGCGCTGGAACATCTGGCGCTACGCCGCACTGGACGTCAATGCCGGCTACGCCTTCGGACGCTACTACGGCGAAGGTGGAAATCGTCGCGACGAGTTGTATGATCTCGTCGACATCGCCCCCGGCCCGTTTCTCGGATCAAGTCTAATCGTCCGCTTTTGATGCCTGCGGCGCTCGTGCTTCAATGGGCGATGCATCGGAATCTGTGCAAGATGGGTTGAACATTGGACCGGAATTAAAAATCGGCGCGAGTTCAAAACCCCAGCCCAAACCACAACAGACACAGACACAGCACAGACACAAGATCACCGCGATCACCCGAATCACCAACTGCTTGCCCGTCACCCGCATGCCGTCCGGCGCATGTTGTGGGAATTCGCGGCCGATGAATTCGTCGTAGTCAAAGTCCTCGTCCTCGTCATAATTGGCGTCGACATCGTCTTCTTCGCCCCACCCCGCATCGTCGCTCGCTCCACACTCCCGACAAAATGTCGCCCCGCCGGCCACCGCCGCACCACAATTCGGGCAGGTGAAATCGTCGCTGTCCGACTCGAATCCCGTCGACATGCCCCCCTCCTCCGCTTACCCGATTTGTAGCAACCACGTTTCAACGCAGTCATTGAACGAAACTCGCCGCCCAGAATCAATCCCCACTCCTTTAGCGAACCGCAAATCTCACACCTAGCGATCAGCGCTTTGCAGCGATAAGATTGACCATGACAGCCCTTTCCCCCCTGACAGGTAACCGCAGCGCATGCGTGATCGCATCGGACCGATTTTATTGGCAGCAATCGCTGTGAGCCTATTCGGTCTCAGTTGGGCCGTCGGCATGCGTTCCGCGGAAAGCGATATCCCCCCCGACCGCGAGCGCGTTGTCTTCTGGCATTTCTGGGGCGGCAAGTACCGGCGTGTCGTTCAAGACGTCGTGCAGCGGTTCAATGACTCGCAGACCGAATTCTGGGTCGAAGAGATTGCCGTTCCGGGACAAAACCTCGACATGAAATTCTTCATGGCGCTTGCCGGCGGCGACTTTCCCGATGTGCTCAACCAAGACGATCAAATCATCGGCCAATGGGCGCAGCGCGGCGCACTCACGCCGCTCGATCAACTCATGCAGGCCGAAGAATACGCCCGGCTCAACGACTGGCTCAGTCCCCCCGCACAAAAAATCGGCACCTACGACGGTCGACTGTATGCGCTTTGCAACGGCCTGGACATCCGTTTGATGTTTTATCGCCGCGACATCCTAGCCGGCCGCGACGTTCCCACAACCCTCGAAGACTTCAACGCCATCACGCGGCAACCGAGCAACGACCCGACGCGGATCGTCTACCTTCCCGACGATCGTCGTTTGTGGGCTTGGGGCATCGCCTTCGGGGGGCGGTTCTATGACCCCGAGACGGGAAAAATCACCGCCAACGATCCCGCCATCGTGCGGGCACTGGAGTGGATGGTCTCCTACAGCCAGCTACACGGCCTGGAAAAAATCCGCGCCTTTCGCAGCACGAACCGTGAAACCGGCTCGCAATCGATGCTGCTCGAAGGCAGCCATGGCGTGATGATGGACGGCCAATGGCGGATCGAACCGTTGGATGCGGCGGTGAGCGACGATTTTGATTACGCCGTCGGCCCCCTGCCCCACCCTCCCGAAGGTAACCCGAATGGCGGTTGGGTGAACGGCAATTTTTTCCTAGTCCCCCGCGGCTGCAAAAACCCGCGTGGTGCATGGGCCTTCATGAAATTCTGGTCTGGCTTCGATGGCCACGAAGCCGAGGCCGCCCAAACCGCCGCCGCCGGGGGCTGGATCCCCGCCAGCTCAAACGTCGTCACGCAACCGACGTTCCAAACATTTCTCAACGAGCACCCCAACTTCCGCCTATTCGTCGAACAAGCCCACAGCCCCAACCAATGGCCCACGCCGAACATCCCCGTACAGGCCTACTTCTTCGAACGCATCAACCAAGCCACCGAAGAGGCCCTGGCATTAAAAGCCTCCCCCCAACAAGCCCTCGACACCGCCACGCAAGACATCCAACGCCGCTTGGATGCGTTACGTGAAGACACGAACCAACCACAAGCGAAGTAGACCGCCCCCCATGCAACGCACCCCACGTTTCGCCCACCCGCTGCTGATCCTCCTCGCCGTCGGCTTTGCGTTGCCGTTGGTGTGGATGTTGTTCAGTTCGTTTAAGCCGCCGGGGCAACTCGAAAGTGAGATGTGGCCCAGCGAGTGGCATGCGGAAAATTATTCGAAGGCACTGAGCGCTGGGAACTTCGGCCGCTACTTGGCGAATTCCATCGTGTTGTGTGTGCTGAATGTGCTCGGCACGTTGTTGTCCTGTTCGGTTGTCGCTTACGGCTTCGCGCGGCTGCGTTGGCCGGGGCGGGATTTGCTGTTCTTTGTGCTGATCGCCACCATGCTGTTGCCGTTTCATGTGACGATGCTGCCGCGATTCCAATTGTTCGCCGCCCTGGGGATGTACAACACCTATTGGCCGCTGGTGCTGCCAAGCTGGTTGGCCGGAGAAGCATTTTACGTCTTCTTGCTGCGGCAATTCTTCTTGACGATCCCGGAGGAACTCTCCGAAGCGGCGCGACTGGATGGTGCGGGGGAATGGACGATTTTCTCGCGGATCATCATCCCCCTGGCCTGGCCGGCGCTGGCCACGGTGGCGCTGTTTCAATTCCTGCATACTTGGAATGAATTCGCCGGACCACTACTGTATCTCAATGATCCCCACAAATTTCCGCTCGCCTATGCTTTGCAGCAATTCGTCAGCGCCTACAACACCGAATTCGGCCCGTTGATGGCGGCTGCGGTTATGTTCACCGCTCCGGTCATTGTGTTGTTTTTTCTAGCCCAAAAAACCTTCATCCGCGGCATCGCCACGACGGGACTTAAGGGATGAGAGAGGCTCTCGCGGCGAGTTGCCTGCGGACCATGCTCAATAGTACGAGCCGATCAACGCAATTCCGGGAGCCACCACGCGCCGCCACGCGGCCGTGATTTCAGGCGTAACTTCGGAATCAGTTTCGCCAATGGTTGCCACCAAGGCATTGACCCATAAAGGATAAAGCTCCGGACGAGTCGCATGGTGCTTGCGATCATGCAGTACCCCCAAGCGACGGATCTCAACCTCAACGTCCGCATCGCCCGCCGAGAAATCGACCAGACTTTCAATCCCCACCCGCAATAGTTCGTTCTGTTTGACCATATCGGTCGCAGCGAACATGGGGCCGATTTCCGACGACTGTTGCGCCAGATGATCGTAGAAAATATCCGAAAACTCCGCGTGCGTTTTACAACGTTGAAAGCTGAGCCGAACTTGCTCTATGTCTTCGCGGGTGATATCGTCCTTATTCGTCACAGCGCCAACAGTTCTATGGGGGTGGGGGGGATCATCGTCTTACGACTCACTTTATCCCCAACTGCGCGCGTTTCGTCAACCGAAGTTCCCTAGCAGACCGCCCTAACAAGGGGCTTGTCCGCCAGTGCAAACTGTTTGATAGACAAAACACTGCTGGACAAGCCAGCAGTGGCACCCGACTCGCGGATGTTTTTGGTTTTTCAATGGGCTGCTAGGATCGCTTTCCTAGGGGGCGATTAGTCTCGTACACGATCAAGCGCCACCGCAGCTGCTTGGCGGACTTCTTGGTTCGGATCGCTGGCAGCGGCAGTCAAAACCGTTTCCGCGTCTTTTGCTGACGGACCAATTTCTCCCAACGCAAATGCGGCCGCAACCCGGACCCCGTCGTTGACATCCCGTAGGCGACGCGCCAGGGCGTCGACGATCATGGGATTTTTGGGAGCAATGTCGCCCAACGCATAGGCGGCGGCCCAGCGGACTTCCGGATCGTCATCTCGTAACGCCAAAGCCATTGTTTCCAGCGCGTCGCGATTTCCTTCGGTGACCGTCCACAACGCCTCTGCTGCTTGGACGCGAATTTTGCCCGAGTTTTTCCGGGCAGCGATCTTCAGCGCCGGAATCGCTTCACGAGCAGCCGGTCCCATTTCCGCAAGCGCAACGGCGGCAAACGACTTGGCCCGCGGCGTGCTGAAATTGATTGCATCGGCCAACGTGGGGACAGAAAACTCTGCTTGTTGAGTAATCCGCCACAGCGACAATGCCGCTTGAACGCGAATTAAGTGATCGCGGTCACGGAGCATCACCGTCAACGTGGGGGCAGCTGCGATTGCTTCTTCACCGCGGCGGCCCAACTGATAAATGGCTTCGCGACACGTCGCCGCATCCCCCGAGCGAACTTGCGACAGTAAGACAGCAACGTCACCTTCAGCCTTGGGAGGCAACGTGGTGAGAATCAAGACCGGCGTTTCCGGTTTCGTACCGATCGAACGCCGGTCTTTTTCCATCTGCGTGAGATGCAGCGCGCTAATCGGCGGGGCTACGTGTTGCGGATGTGAGACACCCGCCCGCTGAATTGCTGTATGCTGTGGCTCAGTATGTCCCACGAGGCGAACTGTGCCGTTCGTGGGACGACGGACCACAGCCATGGGCTGAGCCGGTGGACGCGACTGCGGAGTCTGAAGTTGTGGAGTTTGCTGTTGCGCCACCATCGCTGAGGAGGAGGTCTGTGGCGACTGAGCAATATCCGACTCACCGGCTGGACGAGCAACCGTGTTGTACCCTTGAGATCCGGAGCAGCCGATGGCAAACGCCAAAGATAAGCCCACAAATCGTCCGCGGTATTTTTGGATAAAAGCCACCATCATAGTCCTCCACTGATCAATACCCGCTCGTTATCGCAAAATTCGTCGCAAACAAGACACCGTTGGCAGCGCCGAGACGTTACTGGCGGGACCATGTCTTGTGGTATCGAACGTCGACATTTTCAGGAAAACCGGCACAATACAATCGGGTTTTGCCGGAGGAACACGTACGATCGGTAATCACGCCCCGGCGCAATCGCTACAAGCGTTAAAGTCTACCCAACCGGACCTTTGAAAGTTGCAAAACCTTTTCAACCAACGGGTTAGGCACTCCCCTCGCTGCAAGTTTCGATGGGGACAGGAAATACGCCGACTGCTCACCGACCGGGCGCAGATGTTAATCACGGTAGAAGGGGAAAATCTGGCACAATCGTCACGATTCGCTCAAAGGGTCCTCAGCCGGTGGTCGATGAACGGAATGTTTCAGATCGATTATCGTGTGGCGGACGGGCAATTCCGGTTCGGTCACACAACACGAGAACAACGGGCAGTGTTCCCGCACTCGCACTACTAGTTCTCGTGCTCGATGGACAACGACCCAACCTTTCGCGAGCATCGACCCAGCCATGCGACACTCATGCCGCCCTCAACGCGCTAGCCTATTGGCTTTGATTACAATCAGTTCTCTGTTTGCCACCGGGTGCGCAGCGGCGAATCGGACAGATACTCCGACGCCCATTTATACGAATGTGCCCAGGGAGTTGCAAAAAACGATGATGCCGGCATACGTCATCGAACCGCCGGACGAATTGTTGATCCAAACGGTCAACAACATCCGTCGTCGTGACGATAAACTTCTTCCCGGCGATAGCCTGCGGATCCTGTCGAACACGACCATTCCGATCTTGCCGGAAGACTCTGAAGTCACGGTCTCATTTAAGGAAATTGCCCGCGCCTACCTCATTGAGAATGACGGCAAGGTCAATCTGGGACCGGAATACGGCAAAGTCGAAGTCGCCGGAATGACCATCGACGAAGCTCAAAACGCGGTGCTGGATCACTTGAATGAAATCTTCATCAATCCTCCCAAACTCTCTGTGGAGTTGGAACAACTCGGCGGCAAGCAAGTCGTCGACGGTCCGCACCTCGTCCGTATGGACGGTACGGTTCACCTGGGAGTTTACGGCAGCGTGGTTGTCGCCGGTTACACGTTGGAACAAGCCAAGATGCTTCTCGAAGAGCATCTGTCGCAGTACATTCTCAATCCAGAAGTCAATATTGATGTGTCCGGCTACAACAGCAAGGTCTACTACATCATCAACGACGGGGGCGGCGAAGGAGACCAACTCTACAGCTTGCCGATTAAGGGAAATGAAACTGTGCTCGACGCCTTCGCACTCGTCGGCGGACTGCCGACGATCGGTAGCAAGAAAAAAATCTGGATCGCACGCCCCGCTCCGGCGGAGTTGGATGCCGAACAGATTCTGCCGGTCGACTGGGATGCCATCGTCAAAGGGGGATCGACGCGAACGAACTACCAAATCCTTCCGGGTGACCGCATCTACGTAGCCGCCGACCCGATGTTCGCCTCAGACATCTTCATTGCCAAAGTCATTGCACCGTTTGAACGACTGTTTGGATTCACGATTCTCGGCAACGGGGCCGTGCGGAACATCCAGCAAGGCACCTCATTCGGAGGTGGAGGCGGCGGCGGATTCTAATTGCTAATCCTACGGATGCCGAATATTTAATAAGCAGACTTGGTAAATTTGAAGCGATGGTATCCACGAAATGCCGAGTAAAGAGTTTACCAAGTCTGATGTGGCGGAAGGCCTAGACATTTTAGTTTACTTCGCTGCTTTTCCAGGTATAATCGTTGATAAGGCAAGCACAATCGGATCGACGGATTTTCGATGGCTCCGGATGTGACAAACCCCCAACGACTTGAATAGGGTGACGAACCATGTTACGACGAACTCTGCTCGTACCCGCGGTTATGTTGATTCTGAGCACCGTTGTTGAAATTGATGTGAATGCGCAAGCACCAGTTCGACGACCGCGCCGGCCCAGCGTCCGCAGTAATCCTCCCGTCAGCCCTTACCTGAACTTGTTGCGCCGCGACGCCTCGATTGGCGAGAATTATTTCAACCTCGTCCGTCCGCAACAAGAATTCCGTCAAGGGATTGTGAATAACAACCAAGAGATCGGACAGTTGCGGCAGCAAACCAATACACTGCAGTTGGAACAGCAAGATACGGTGAACTATCTGCGTCGCCAGGCCGCCGGATCCCGACTGGGCACCACGGGTCACACGTCCTCGTTCATGAACCACAGTCAATACTACGGTGGCGGTCGCTAACTGCTACTTGGTATTGCTCAAAGAACTACGACTGACATCGCGGTTCGACTCTCTTAAAAAGAGTCGAACCGTTTTTTTGTGCGCTCACTTCACTGTGGCTCGGGGCCTAATGCTCGGCGAATTTTTTCACCGATCAATGGATCAACCATCGCCGCCGTCGCAATGTGTACACTTGCCGCCCCAGCACTCAAATGTGCACGGACGTCATCCGCACTGCCAATCCCTCCGACACCGATGATTTCCAACTCTGCCCGCTGCGCGGTGATCTCCTGCCGGAAGCGTTCAACTTGCTCAAGCGCAGCGTCGCGCGTAGCGAGACCGCAGATTCCGCGCGGATCGCCGTCAAATAACAATTCCGCTCCATCAGCGGCAACTGTCGCCGCAACGCTATTGGTCATTGCCAACCCATCCGCAAAAGGATGCACAGCTGCGATCAACGCCGACATCGCTGCATGGTCTGTGACGTGACCGATCTTAATCACGTAGGGTGTGCGACCGACGGCTTGGCGAACCGCCTCGGCAATACAACGCGCGGCATCGGGTTGCAGATACAACTGACCGTCGCACGTGTTCACGTTGGGACAAGAGAAGTTGGTCTCCACGCAGTCGGCGCCGCTATCGACCGCCCATTTCGCGCACCGTGCATAGTCGGCGGCCAAGTCCTCAATGGACCACCCCGGCTCAATGCTGCCGACGACTGACACCGAGAGCACTTTCTCCGGCGATAATTGATCGCGCGTTTGCTGCACATCGGCCCGCCAAACGTCCGGCGGTTGTGAAGGCATTCCAAACGAAACGGCCCAACTTCCCCGCATCGTCGCTGAGACGGGAAGCGCTGACTCGCCGCCGCGCAGCATGCCATCAAAGTCAACCGGCTGTAGGTTGGGGAGCGGATAACATGCCCGCGCGCTGCTGCGAACCGTCTTATAGGTCAAGACGTCAAACCCCAAACTCGCGTAATACAACAGCCACGCACCGTTCAATAACGGCCCGGCTGGAATTCCCAACGGTGAGGCAACCGGCAGCCCGCAAAAAGACCATGTCCCCTCAACAGGCGCAAGATCCAACTCGACCGGTTCCGGTGGATGGTCGTAGTTCCAGGCGTAACTTCGACTCGGGTCATAGCGCGGCAGATTTTTAAGAGCGTGCGTTTCCATCACGCAAGTTTAAAGCCTCAGGGGCGGAGTCGCCAAGTCTTCAACCGCTGATATCATCCGCAACCCGCGAATCCGGCTTCCGCCAGGGCCATCGGGGAGGCACTAAAAATAACGTCGCAACCACCGACAAACCGAATAGCGTGTAAATCACCGTGAAGGTGGCGGGCGACAAATCCATGAAGAGCAAATCGTGCACCCACCGTCCAATGAAGTCACCGGGATATTCACCGGCTCCTGCTTTTTGGCGAAGGAATTTCTCCAGCGTCGTCAATGGGCAAACAATTCCCAACCAGGATTCGATGACGACGATCAGAATCATCGTCAAATGCACACTGCGAAACCAAAAGTTGGAGACCCACCGCTTGCCCAAGAGTGATCCGACCAACACGGCCAGCAGGCCGAAGATCACAAAGGCCACATAGGCGCCGTGCAGAAACACGACGGCATCGGCAAGTAGGGAATACAGCGTCTGCATACCAACTACGATGCGCTGCAGACGCATTTTATTCCCGGCAAGCACCACGATTTCACAACTTGCTCGACCGAACGCTAGCGAGGTTCATCCCCGCTCTATTGTTTTATCACAGTTAGATTTTGGGGTTGGGTGCCACTGGCTCCGCCAGTGCAAGACCAAATACCGAAACTGCTTACAAACCACTGGCAAAGCCAGTGGCACCCCCAAATCTAAAATTGACAAAACGCTACTCGTTGGGGTCGACTTTTTCCAGAAATGTTCCGCCGCTGATGAACATGCCTCCTTCGCAAGGATGGCACCACTCCAACTGCACGCGATAGTGAAATTCGCGGCTGTCGCTGGCCAATTTCACCAACACGACTCCAGGCGTCACCGAGCCTTTGTGCAGCAGTCCAATCCCCAGACGGCTGATTTCACGCGTCATGCAGGCAATGATGTTGCCCCGCGAAGTGACGATCTCAGCAGGCACGGATAGATCCAATCGCTCCACGGCCCGATCATGATGGTCCTCGGAATCGCCGATGCTTTCCAGAACACGTTTCAAGTCATCTGTCGTGGGTCGACTCCAGGGGTCGCTCGACATTGCTGCCACTCCAAGTTGCAAAGTACGTTAATTAACGGGGACGAAGACGCGGTTCAATTCCCTGAAGTATAGTTCGCCTCTAGCAGTGAGGCGGGCGTACAAATCCGGTCGGATGAAATCCCTTGCTCCGACAATCGTTGCAACCGGAATTTCGCGAACAACCAACGTGATACCCAACGTCCTTGCATGCACTGGGCATCGCTCAGCAGCGCCGTTGACCGGCGCAGGAGCGTTTCGTGGCCGGAGGATTACACCTCATCACGGACGCGCGATCGCCGCCAGACGCCCCACGCGAACAGCAGCCCAATACCCACCAGAGAGCCGATCAGTAGCGAATTGCGATTCGCCAATTTCGTCGGCCAAGTCTTGGCAACCCCACGAAATTTGGGAGCCGGCAGCCGATTCGGGATTTGCACGACAGCGGCCGGGACTTGCTCCTCTTCTTCTTGGGCAACCAGACCAGCGTCGATCTCGTCCACTTCTCCTTCAGGGATCAACGACTCGGGAAAAATGGCGCGGCGAAGATCGTCTACATGCGTATGCGCTCTGTCGGCCAAAGGCCGTGGCGGAGGACGGAATTGATTTGAAAGTTTCGAACGCTCCGTCGAACCTTCTGGGTTAGAAGCACCAGCCTTCTCCCCAGACGATGTCTCAGCCCCTCCCTCCGCGGATTCGTCAAAGTTAAAGTCAGCCAACGTTGTGATGGACTGATTGGAGACTCCGGTCGGCGGCGTCGTGGAAGGGGATTCGCTCCAAGGTTGTGGTTCGCGAATGGTCGGCTCACTCTCAGGAACAGTCTCGTCGATCTCGATGACGCCGATTTCTTCCGTCAGCTCTTCGCTGTCTAACAACTGATCCTCACTCGCACCCAACGCGGGCAAACTGTCCAAGGTATCCGGTTCTAATCCGGCATCATCCAAGTCCAATTTGTCCGTGTCTGTCGCGTTAGCATCCTCAGTCTCATTTCCCCACGGGAACCGCAACATCGACAACAAACGTTGACCACGCGTGCGGACCTTGGGTACGGGTGCCTCTTCGACTTTGGGATCCGCGTTCGTGTCCATTGGTTCGGCCAATGACACGTCGTTCTTTTCAACAGCATTTTCGAGTGTTTCGGATTTCGGCGGATTGTCGTTTTTCCAGTTGATCAACCGGCGCAATGGATTGAACGACTCGGTGGACTTGTCTGCCGCCTGCATCGCCACAGTCTCATCGTCGAGCGCCACACCTTCGGTCGCAGCAGCGATGGCGCCGTCCAACTCCGATGTGATTTCATCAGCGGCCGGGACTTGCAGCGCGGTGGCGGTGTTACTGACCACACCTGCCGGTTCGGCCTGTGCATCGCTCTTTTCGGCAACATCTCGCGCAGCGGACGCACCGTCCACGCGGCTAAATCCGGCCGACGAGGGACGGGGAAGCGCCGATGTGCGTGGTCGTCGGGAACAGCCGACTCCTAGGAACAACAACCCGACCAGCAACCACCCCATGGTCCGCATCATTCGTTTTTTGGGGAGTTTTAACATAACACAACAAGTTACCTGGGAGCCGTCCGCCTATTCGGAATATCGGGCGAACGGTTTTTACGGAATCCGGTCCGCTGACGCAACACCGTTTCTGCCCTGCTTCCCTATCCTAAAACCTTAGAACCTATTTCAAAACCCGGTTGCGCTTGTTCTCGAAACTTGCAAATCAGTGTCAGCGGGACGCGCCAGAGGGTATTGAAACGACTTGTAAACAACCTACCGCCGAACTCCTCTTTCGCTCTTTTGGGATGAAGTCTATACTCCGCGCCTGCCTGTCCTCGGAGAAAACCGGGGCACCACGAGCAGGTGATCGACACACGAGCCGTTTTAGACGTTGCCCAAAATACAGAGAGGGAAGGGAATCCCATGCGCACGATCGTTGTAATGAATCAAAAAGGGGGCGTCGGCAAAACGACAACCAGCGTCAATTTATCCGCCGGACTGGCAAATGCCGGACGCCGCGTTTGCCTGGTCGATCTCGACCCGCAAGCCCACGCTTCGCTCCACGTAGGCATCGAAGCCCACGGCAAGACCCCCACCATCTACGATGTCTTCGCCGACTCCAAAACCATGACCGAGGCCCGACAACTGGTCGCTTCGAACTTGTGGTGCATTCCCTCGAGCATTGATCTGGCCGCCGCCGAAATGGAACTCGCCGATGTCCCGGGCCGAGAACTCATTTTGAAAGCAGCAATCAACGAATTGCGGCAAAATGAATCCTACGACTATGTCGTCATGGATTGCCCCCCGTCGCTGGGTGTGTTGACTGTCAACGCGTTGGCCGCCGCCGAAGAGGTATTCATCCCCTTGCAGCCTCACTTCTTAGCTCTGCACGGGCTTTCGAAATTGTTTGAAACCACAGCCCTCGTCAATCGCCGCTTGAACCGACAACTGCGGGTCAGCGGGGTGGTGCTGTGCATGTATGAAACGGGAACACGTCTAGCAGCGGACATTGCTGAAGATCTGGCCGAGTTTTTGGAACACGCCGATCCGCACGCTCCTTGGGCGGGCGCTCGAATCTTCCGCAGCAAAATCCGCCGAAATATCAAATTGGCCGAGGCTCCTAGTCACGGCAAACCTATTTTTCAATATGCACCGAAATGCCATGGCTCGGAAGACTATGGCGCGCTCATCGAAGAAGTGATGGACAGCGAAAAATCTCACGCGATTGCACCGGCGCGGGCTGCGTGATGCCGGGGTAACGATTTGCTTCTCCGCGCCGGAGAAGTCGCCGCCTCTAAGGCGGCACGGGACGCGTAACGACACGGGATTGGACGTCGGCGTCACCACAGGGGGAACGAAATCATCGACATTCGCTTTTCGGCGTCTCGCCGACATGATCGATCTTTGCGCGCAGTGCCCCCATGCGGTACGCGACATGCTCGCGCTTGTGACACGGTTGTCACAAAACCAATCACTCCCGCGAGAAATGCTGCGCAATTTTTGAAAAAACCTGGATTTCTTGCAATGATTTCATCATTCTCGACGTCTTATAACGGGGACCACTGCATCTGCCGGTTCCTGAGACCGACACATTGCTCACCGCTGTTTGATTCCGCCAGACGCCACAACTCTTCTGTTTAACTCTGCGAGGCTTTGTCCCATGCGAATCCGTTCGCTCACCACACGCATGTTATTTGGCTCATTGTGCTGCGGACTCGTCGCCGCGCTGCCCGTCAACGCCTTCCCCCAAGAAACGCCCGCTACGGAAGTCGCGGACGATTCGCAACCGGAAACCAGTCCCGCTGAGGAACCCAATCCGGCCGCGGACTGGGAACGGCTGATTTACCTGCCCTACAAAAACCTCAAACAGGTCTTTGAAAAGGAAACAGCGACCGTTTTCATGCCGTACTCCCAGTACCTCAAACTCTGGGCCGGCAAGACCCTACCTGATGGCGACTCCGAAAAACCCCCGGTCGGGGCTGTGATTTCTCGGGCAGATTATCGCGGAAAAGTCGTCAATGATTTGGTGAAAATCGAAGCGGTCTTCACCGTGCAAGTGCTCGGCAAACCATGGGCCGAAGTCCCCTTAGAATTCGGCGACGCTGCTGTCGGAAAAATGACTGCCAGCAACGAACGGATTCTACTACGCGGCACCGGCGAAGGGACGTATGCCTTACTGCTTCCCGAAAAAGGTGAGCACACGGTGACGCTGGAACTCGTCTCGCGAATCCGCACTTCGCCCGATGGACGGAGTTTCTCACTGCAATGTCCCACGGTGGGTATCACCAATTTCGATTTGGAAATCCCCGCCGCCGACCAAACGGTCGAAGTCACGCCGCATCTCGTCTCGACACCAATCAAAACCGAAGGAAACCTCACCCGCGTACAGGCGGGGCTTGGGGGCGACGAAGACCATTTCCGCGCGGTGGCATCCCCGTGTCAGTTCCGCTCCCGAAATGGACCTACTGGCCAGCGTTGAAAACCAATTGGACATTCGCGTTGCGGACGGCCTGATCCACACGCACGCAGCGCTGGCCTACAAAGTCCTGCGAGGCAATTTGGACCAAGTCCGTATCGCTGTTCCGACGGGGCACCGCATTCTCGATGTCGCTTCTCCCGCACTCAAAGGCTGGCAGGCGGCCAAGGAACAATCGGGACAGGTGATCACCGTCGACCTGCTGCCGGGCAAATCACGAACAATCACGATCGAAGTCCATACCGAACGTCCCGTCCCGGACGACACATTTTCCCTCGCGGGCATCGATCCCGATGGCGTGAATCATGGGATTCACGCGCGCGGCGCGGTTCGTGAAAGCGGATTGATTTCCGTCAACCACGCTGCGGACATCACCTTGCCGATCGAAACCCAAACCGGCCTCACGCGGATTGAATCGGCCGAAATCCCCCAATCCCTGCGGCGACCGGGCGGCATGTACTTCAAATTTTACACCCGCGACTTCGACTTCCAACTGCGCGCCAAACCGGTCGAACCACGAATTGTCGTTGCGCAAAACACGCGATTGGAATTCCGTGATGATGAATTGCACGTCGATACCTCTTCATTCTATTCCGTCGAACGAGCCGGCGTTTTTGAACTCCGGTATCAGTTACCTGAAAACTTCAAAGTCGCCGCTGTCCATTGCGAGCAAATGGAAAAATATACGGTCACCGACGACACGCAAGAATTGGTCGTTGCCCTCTCGCAAAAAAACATGGGACAGATCCATGTCGCCATTAGCGGCAATGTTGATTTCCAGGCCGGTAAGGAAAAAACCGAACTCAAACTCCCCGTGCTGACACCCATCGGCACCACACGCGAAACGGGGACCGTCGCTGTCTTTGCGCCGGAGGCGATTGAAATTGTCACCGAGGAAGATGCGGTCATCGCCGCACAACCTATCCGTCCCCGCAATATACATCCCGTCCACAACATGCGGCTCGCAGCCGTTTGGGCTTATACGCGGCGTCCCATGGAAATCACCGTCACCACCCTCCGCAAACCGACGCGTTTAACCGCATCGGTCGGTACGCAGGTAAATATCAAACAAGAACTTGTCGAAGTCAACGCCCTGTTGCACTTCGACATTCAATACGCCGGCATCGATACGTTTGTCTTCTCCGTGCCGGAATCCGTGGAGGACGTTCAAATCGAAAATGTCGATTCCGGAAACGGCACCGCCATTAAACAGAGAAGCCGCGCGGATGAAGCCGAAGAGGGTTGGGTCACTTGGACCGTGGTCATGCAACGCGATGTCACCGGTTCACAACAGTTTCGCGTCAAATATGACCTCAAACCCGAGACCGAAGAGACAACCGCAACGGTGCTGATCGAACCGCCACGCATATTGGACGTTCCGGCTAATACTTCCCGCGGCACAGCAGCGGTCACCCCGGCGCGCGTTTATGGAGAAGTCTCGGTCAACAAGGACCGCGCATTGTCCGTTGCCGCTGCCACCGAAACGCTCGAAGCCATCGACGTACGCGAACTCAAACTGCTCGATCAAAACACGGATCTGGCTTATCGCTATTTCAAGCAACCAGTCGACGTTCAACTGACCGCCTCGAAACACGAAATCCAGGAAGTCGTCGAAACGGTCGTCCCCCGCGCATTAATCGAAGCTGTCACCAGCACCGATGCGGGAACGACCTATCGCTGTCGCTATAAAATCACCTCCAGCGAACGCCAACGCCTCTCGATCGATTTGCCCGCCGAGGCTGAGTTACTGGGCGTAACGGTCGCCGGAAAACGCGGATCGCTCGAACGTAACGCCGCCGGATCCCCCCCAGCCGGCTGGGAATCGTTCTTTATCAACGTCGCCCGCGAAGGGAGCTCGGAAAAACCGTTTCACCTAATGGTCCTGTTCCGCGTCGAACGCGCGACAGCGACCTTCCCCCAATGGGGCGGACCGCTCTCCATCGACATCCCCCGCATTGGCGGATCCAACGCCGTACCGGTCCAGCAACTTCGCGTCGCCGCTTGGGTTCCGGATGAATACGCACTGGTCGGGTCCCCCGACCAATTCAGCAATGACCGCCAGGCCTTCCCCAACTGGAATCCAGCAGCGATCGCCTCGACTGACAACCCCAACGACCTCAATACCTGGATTGGCGGAGACTCGGCGGGACTATTCGAATTTCCCATCTCCGGACACGCCTATAGCTATACCAACCTAGGGGGCACCGACCGCTTTACCGTCACCTACTGGCGGTCCGCGATGTATATGGTCGTCATCAGCGGCGCGCTGTTCTTGGTGGCACTGCTGTTGAGCAGAACATCATGGCACAACAAACTCAGCGTGTTGGTCATCGGTGGATTCGTGTTGGCCCTGCTGGCGGTCCGCTTCCCGAATCTCGCCGTTCACGCATTCAGCGCCGCCCTGCTCGGTATCATCGCCATGGCCGTCTTGTGGTGCGTGCATAGCTTATTCCGGCTACGTCCGCATTTGCCAATTGGCGAAAACGTTTCACAACTCACGCAACCGGTCACTCTCGCAACCGTCGTCCCCCCACCGGGTGTGTTTGCGGACTGGAATGCAAATTTCCGCAAGCGGCGCGATTAAATCGTCGCTCCGGTCGATGAAATCGTTGAGTCAATACACCAAGCCAGATGCAACAAAGTTCAGGTAGGAATCGTCATGTTACAGCGCCGCACCCCACACGACTTGTCGGCCGCCCGCTTCGAATTCAGACCGCATCAGTGCGCAATTGCTGCAGTCGGCTTCCTTCTGGTCGCGACTGCATTCTGGCCACAACGGACAGTCATCGCCCAGGAGCAACCGACGGCGGAAATTCCGGGACGACGAATCTTCGTGCCCGTCGAAGACCTGGACGTTGTCCTCAACCGCGACAAACAAGGCGTGTTGCTGCCCCGCGACAAGTTCTCCGAACTCTACGCCGCCGCCAAGAAAAACAACGAACAAACCGCAGAGCCGCCACACGGTGTGATCCTCTCCCAGGCCGCCTATCGCGCACGCACCTCCGGCGACCGATTGCTCATCACCGCTACAATTGAAGTCACACAACTCGAAGCTGGCTGGCACGCGGTCCCGTTACGCTTCACGGGTTTGTCGGTGGAACAGGCAAAACTAGGCGACGGCCCCGCGCAATTAGGGCGGCATTCCCAACAGGTAGATACCGTCTATCTATTGAATGACCAAGTCGGCAAGCAAACACTCACGCTGGAACTATCCGCTCCCTTGGTCAGTAGCGGTAGCGATCAGTTGGCGAAATTCGGCTGCATAGCAATCCCCTCAGCCACACTAGAAATCGATCTGCCCGCCGGGCGTTATTTGGTGCTCAACAGCGTGATGCCCCAACGCGGGGCCGACGAGGACCAGCCGGCGCATTACCGCGAAGCCATTGGCGGAAAACAAAACATCAGCCTGCGCATCACCGGCAAAGAAGCTCAACAAGGCGAAGATGCATTAGTCTTTGGAACCACCGGAATCGGCGTTCGCGTCGCTCCCGAAGAACTGACTTGGCAGGCGATCAGCGACGTGAGTGTCTACGGAAAACCCATCGACCGGTTGACCTTCAGCATCCCCGATTCGCTGGACATCGTCTCGGTCGAATCCACCGGCCTAGAAGGTTGGGGTTTTGAGCCGAACCCGGCAGAGAAACGTACGATGCTCACCCTCTCTTACCGGCAGGCGTTTCGCGATACTCGGCGAATCGTCTTTCGCGGCGTGACCTCCACCACGACCGGCACTCCTTGGAACGTTCCCAACTTGACCCTCAGCAATGCCACGGCGCACACCAGCCGCATCATCGTGCAACACGCACCCATGCTACGTTTGCGAGCCGATCAACTCGACGGAGTCAGACGCATTGCCGATTCCGACGAAGTGGCCACCGAAATCCGCCGCATCGCCGCCGACACCGCGCCGGGAGAAAAAAACTGGCAGTCGCTGTATTTCGCCGCTTGGCAAGAAGATTTCAAGCTGGCCTTCGTCACGCAACCTAAGGCAGGGGAACTGCAAGCGGCCATTGCCACACAATTAGACGTCGGCACCATCGGACTCGACTTGCGGTCCAGCATCAGCATCGAACCACGTTTTGCGCCGCTGTTTGGATTGGATCTCTCGTTGCCGGCCGCCTGGGAAATTTCCAGAATCAATGTTGGCGACACAACGCCTGCCTGGCGCGTCACATCGCTGGCCGACGGCGTGCAGCACGTGCAAATCCCCTTTGAAAAACCGCTCCCCGCCGACCAAATGTTGCAAATCGGACTCGTCGCCCAATGGCGGCCGGATGATTGGCCGGTTGAAGAACAACCGCTCGAATTCGCAATCCCCGAAATCCGCCTGCCGCAAGTCGATGTGCTGGAAGGCACGTTTACGATCCGCTCCACCAAGGACCTACGGGTCGTGCCGATGGGGCTCTCCGGACTCGATCCATCACGCGACATCCAAACCAACGGCAGTAGCGGCGAATGGCTCAGCTACGACTATCAGGACACGCGATTTGCCGGACAATTGCGCATCGAACGCAAACCCTCGCGAATCTCCGCCACCACCCTCAGTTTTGCGCGGCTCGAACCGGAAACATGGCACGCACACCTCGAAGCAGCCGTCAACATCGACGGCGGTGGATTGCGGTCCCTCCGTTTGGAACTCCCCGAAGCAACGGGCGAGGACTTACGGTTTCGCCTCCACAACCGCAACCTGCGAATCGTCGAACAACACGCCGCCCCTGAAATCGCCGATGGCCGACGGACCTGGACGTTACGTTTCGACCAACGGCATCGCGGCGTGCTGCGGTTGAGTGTCGATGTTGAAATGCCCCGCGGCGATGCGGAAACGTTCACCGTCCCCGACTTACGGATCGTCGGTGCGGAACGGCAAAACGGCTTTACCGCCATCGAAGGCAGTGGCGAACAGCAGTTGACGCTCACCGCCGTCGACGCCAACGATGCGCCGCTGGCCGAAATCGCCCCGGAGGATTTACCCCTCCCGGCCAACTATCGTCCGCAGGAACGGATCGTCGCCGCCTATCACCATGTCCGGCCGGCTGAGCGGATTTCGCTGTCCGAAACCCGTTTCGAACGCCTGCCGGTGCCAACGGCCATTTGCGACGAGTTACTTGTCGAAAGCGTATTGGGCGAAACCGGATTTTTGCAACATCAGGCCTCCTTTAAATTCCGCGCGGTCGGCGTGCAAGGACTCGAAGTCCGCTTGCCGAGCGAAGCTGCGCTCTGGGCGACACTCGTCGACGATCAACCCGTCGAAGTCCGCCGCATCGGCGATGCCTATCGCGTTCCGCTCCCCGTCTCTGGCAACGACGAATCAGAACACCAGATCGTTCTTTCCTACACATCACAAATGGGCGCACTAAATGCCACCGGTCGTTTGTCACAGGCGCCGCCGCAACTGGCGATCGTCAGCGGCGCAGGTGCGGTACAACCCCTCGAAATCCTCCGCCAAGCCTGGACCGTCCATCATCCCCGGGACACCCGTTTCCTAGCCGCCCACGATCTGTACCAACCCGAAGTCGAACCGGTCGCCCCCAGCCTGCTGGGCGGCTTGCAACGGGGCGTCTCCATCGGCAGTTGGCAGGACCTGTTAGGAAAAGCATTCGTGCTCATCACCGCCTTGGCCGTGTTATTGCTGGTCACGGTGGGTTATCGCAAACTCGGCGCCAGCGGCGCTGTCGGCGTAGGCATCGCCTGTCTGGTAGGCGTGTTCGTGTTGGCCTCCATGATGCCGGCGGTACAACAAGTCCACATGAGTTCAACCGGCAGCATGGGCGAAACGCAGTACGGAAACAAGACATCGGCGCACACCCAAATGAGCGGCGGATCCGAGGTCGCCTATGAGTTAGACACTCCCCAACAAGGGATACAAGAAATGGCCGGTGCCGTTAGAGTTCAACAACCAGTCGAGGAAGATTCTGTAGAAATCCAAAAGGAATGGCTGGAACTCAGTCATCTACGACGAACGTCTCGCGGCAAACAATTGAGCCGTCCCCTATCCCGAAACAGACCGCAACAGCAACAGACAAGCAGTAACAGGCAACTCGCAGATTTGCCTGTTGCGGACGAACAAAGCGGCGAAGGCGAACTGCCAAGCTTAAACGTCGCTGGCAATGGCCGCCAACGCGGCGGCAGGGGTGGACTCGGCGGCGCGGGTGGACTTGGCGGCGCGGGTGGAATTGGTGGTGGCGGAGGGGCTGCCGGTACCAGTGGTCAGGCTGGAACTTCCGGTTCTGCTACGGGTGGAGTCCCACAAATCCCTTGGGATGGCAGCGAAAAGAGTGGCGGTGAAGCTCGTAGTGGCCCCCAACCACCGATCGGCGGCTGGGGGGCTACACACCCTCCGGGCGGACAAGCCCTTTTCGGCGATAACCTCGCCCAAAACCAAGACGGCGACGGGATACCACAACCCAACGCCCCCGAAAACGAATGCAGTGATCCGTTCGCAAGGAACTTAATGCGCAATGCCTCGAAGATCCGCAAATGCCAACCAGGAAGTGAGCGATCGGCAACGCCCACAAGTCTCGGCGGACTTCTCTCTCTGGACGTAAAGCTCACCCCGCCAGCCGGCAGTCGGGAATCGAAGTATTACTACGTCGGCGCCGCCGATGCGGCTGTCGGCCCCAAGTTGGAAGTTGATTACCTCAAAGACAGCCCCGTCCCCTTTGTGACCATCGCCTGGATGGCCGGAATGTTGGTTGTCTGTTGGTTCCTGCGGGCCAAACTGCTCGCCGCCCGCGCCGCCGTCGCCGTTCTGGGGCTCAGCTTGCCCTTGGGCTTGGCCGCGCTGGCCCCACCGAATTGGATGCCCGCGCTCGATGGAATTTTCTTGGGCACGCTGGCCGGCATCGCCGTCTGGATTGCCATTCCCATTATCCGCGAATGCTTCGATGGCGAACAAAGCCTCGGCGGCACAATGAAAACTTCGATCCTCAAACGGACCGCCACGCTGCTGCTCGTCAGCTTAATCACCACCGCCCTCACCGGCCCACTTCAAGCGGACGAAAAGCAGGAAGCAACTCCTCGATCGAAAACACAAATCGCAAAACCCGTACCGCCAATCGTACAACCGCAACCCAACCGCGAACCGTCGATCGTGATTCCTTACGACACCGGCAGTGACGCAACCGCGGCCGAACGGATTTTCCTGCCGCATGAAAAATTCGTCGAACTGTGGAACCAGGCGCATCCCGACCAACGCATTCTCGCCCCCGCCCCCGTTGACGCCATGGTCGCCGAAGCGATGTATGCGGCTGAAATCGACGCCGCTGCCGGGCAGGAATCGGCCATCATCAACATCACCGGCCGCATCGTCGCCTATAGCTATCGCGACCGGCAAGTCGCGCTCACGTTGCCGCTGGGTAATATCGCGCTCGATTCGGTCGAGGTCGACGGAAAAGCGGCAGCGCTCACACCGCGCGCCGGTGAGCTGGGGACTAACTATGAAATCCTACTCGACCGGCCCGGCATGCACGTCATCGACCTGAAATTCCGTATCCCCTACGAACGAACCGGACCAGCCGGACGCTTCACCTTGCCACTCCGCCCGGTCGCCGCCGGAGCATTGCGGTTTCAACTCCCCGGCAGCGATCTGAACCTCCGCATCAATGGCGGCAGCGGCGCCTATCGACGTCAGAAATTAGGCGACGCCGAGTTGGCGGTCATTCCCGTCGATCGCGGCGGCAAAATCGAAGTCGCCTGGCAACCCCGCCAAACCCCGTGCAGGGGTCGACGGCGTGATCCACACCGAAACAGCCACCGCCCTTTCAGTCGACGATGCGGGCGTGAATATCACCTCCACCTTCGACTACCGCGTGCGACAAGGTTCGATGAACTTCGCCCTGTTCGCGCTACCAGCCGATGTCACCGTGCGAAAAATCAGTGGAAATGACGTCGCCGGTTGGGCCATCGAAGGACCTGACAACGATCGCCGCTTGCGCGTCTTTCTGGGACGCAAAGTCGAAGACCAAACCGAACTGACATTCGATCTGTTCGTCGCGCGACAATTCACCGCCGAGTCCAACGTGCTCACATTACCGGCGTTCGCGCCGTTACAAATCACGCGAGAAACCGGCCGCATTGCCGTCTATGCCGGCAACCAATTCGCCGTCACCAGCAGCGTGATCTCCGGTTTGACGCAAATCGAAACCAAAAACCTCGTCCTGCCGGTCCGCTACGCGCATGTCGATCCTCGAAAACAACAAGCGGTCGCCGCCTATCGCTTCACCACGCGGCCCTTCCAATTGGATCTGCTCGTGCGACGGCAACAACCCGGGCTGACCGGATCGGCCGAACATGCGATCTTGATTAGCACGCGCAAAATTCGCCTACGTTCGCAAATGCATCTGAAATTGGCCGGTGCTCCCAAATCGACCATCACCGTACAACTCCCGCCGAATTACTTGTTACTGGATGCGGTCTCACCCCACTTGTCCGATTGGTCCACGACAGACACGGACAACGGCGCGCTCCTGCACCTGGAGTTGGCCTCGCCGATGACAGGCGCGGTCCCCTTGGAAATCTCCGGAGTCATTCCGCGACAGCCCGACGATTTGAATCCCGCCCTGCAAGTGCCGACAGCGACCGAGGCAGACAGCATGCGTTCCTCCGTGGCGGTTTGGCTCGATTCGATTTATTCCGGCACGATGAACGACATCGGCGATTGGCGATCTGTCGACCCCGAGCGATTGTCGTCAGAACTGCGCGGCCGCATCCAGCGCCCCGTACAATTCGCCTTCACCGCCGCCGGGACCGAACTGCCGGCCATCGGTTTGACGCTGCAGCAGCGCCGCCCACTGTTGGCCGCCGCCGCATTGACGACCATCATCGCCAAAGACACGGCCGTCGAGTATTCGATCGCCTGCAAATGGAAAATCACCCGCGCCGCTGCCGACACTTTTTCCTTCACCACCCCCGCCTGGCTGTCCGGCAAAATGGATTTCCAAGGGACCGGTTACCGGCAAATCTCCGAAGCCCCGGACGGTGAGGAACGGGTCCGCTGGACCGTCGAATTGGACGATCCCCGCCGCGACGAGTTTTTCGTCGTCGCCAACGTCACCCTCCCGCCCCCCTCCAACGGCAAAATCATCGCACCCTCGATTCAATTCGAGAACGCGCAACCCAACGACGACGGCACCATCTCTCAGCTGGAGACGCAGACTGAATATCTGATTCTGGTCAACCATTCCCGCGACCAAATTGATCTGGCCACCACCGATGCAGTCCAGACCACCGATGCCGAAGAAGTCCGCATCATCAACCTGCCCGACTCACTGCTACAACAAGCGGTCGACATCTTGCGGGTCACGCAACCAGACGTCACTGTCACCTGGAACCTGCGAAAACTGCAGCAGGTCAAATCGCTCCCCGCTTCGGTGAATTTGGCCGACAACAAATTGGTCATCGCCCAAGACGGTTCGTGGCGAGCGCAGGCCAGTTATCGCATCAACAATCGCAACCGGCAATTCCTGGCGCTCACCATGCCGACCGAATCACGGATCCTGTCGGTGTTTGTCGCCGGCAAACCGTCGCGCCCCGTGCAGACCACCAAGGATGGAAAACAACTCACACTGATCGCGCTGCCCAAAACAGTCGCCGGTGATTTTTCCTTCACCGTCGATATCGTCTATGCCGGCCGCCTGCCCCAGCGGCTCCCCAACGGAGTCCGCGCCACGGCTTTGAACTTCGACCTGCCGCACGCCGACGTCGTAACACCCAAAGAAGACGACGAGTTCGGCATACCCGTTTCGAAAACAGCTTGGACCGTCTACTTACCCAACGACATCGAAGCCAGCATCATCGACGACCCCGCCCGCTCGAATCTAAAACTCGTCACCACCGACCAACAGCGGTATGACTTGGGAATCACGTTGATGAAGGAAGAGGAGGATGTCCTCACCACGGCTTAAGAAAAAGGCAACCGCGCCGGCCTCTACATATCATCGACTTCGATTAGCACCACTGAGCACAAAATCGTATCGATCAATCGTGGCCTGAACGAAAGCATTGCCCAGACGAACGACAAGAAGAAACTAGCCGAGTTGAAAAATCAACAGGCGCGCCTGCAGGATAAACTGGGCAGAGTCCGCCGGAAACTTGAACTTGAAGAACAGACCGTCAAGGAGTCGTCTCCATCCGAGTCCGCAGTCAGGGGACGACTCATGATCGGAGCCGGCGTGAACAGCGACAACGGCGTTGTCGGCAACACCTTCATCAGCGGCGAACTCTTCAACAGTAATAGCGGAGTGGCTATCACGATCGACGACTCGGACAGCGTCCTAAAATTAGACGATGGCCCGCAAGACAAATCCCAAGCGGGAAAATCCAAAAGCATCGAACAACGCCGTGGACGCCTGCAGGAACAGCTCGCGCAGCAAAAAGGCGCCCTCAAAGATCAGGGACGTGGAGAAGGCTCATCAAATGCAAGGTGTCGACGAGGCGAGAATCGCCGTTTTCCGATGACTTTCTCGATATTGAGGTCGATGGGGAGTTACGCCGGACCAGGGCATTGGCGAGACTGAATTTTCTTCGGATTGCTGGTCCGATAAGCGATCGCCATTCTCGAGCAGACGTCCTGATCGCCGGACGAGGAGAAGAAGTCGCTTTGGCAGATGCAGAGCCGGCAATACCCCAAGACCAAGAATGGACCGCCGCCGGCGGGTTGTCGTTGTTGATCGATGTCCCCACCACCGGCCAGAAACTGACCCTCTCCAAGGTCGGCGGCCGGCCGAAGTTGGCCCTTAGCCTGCGGCCGCAAGCGTTTCGCGATACGCTGTTCGACACCGCTTGGCTGGTCGTCTGGGCCGGATTGGGACTGAGCATCGTCCTCGCCCTGCGGCGTCCCACCGCCTCGGCCGCCATTATGAATTTGGCGCCCTTCGCCTTGATGATCGCCGGCGGCGTCTGGTATTTCCTATTGCCGTTGGCACCCGTGGGATTTGTGATCGTGATGCTGGCAGCCCTCTGGCTAGCCATCCGCCACCGCCACGCCACCGCGTGACGGGACGGAGGCTGTAGGCATTAGACCATAGGCTGTCGGTTTGGGCCGCAACGGTCCCTGCGACTTGGCTTGCAGCATCATCGGGAAAAATGACACGCCCCGGTAGCGCGCGGCTCGGCAGGAGCCTCGCCCTCCCGGTTATGTCGTGCGTGAAGCACCCGCCCTTTTATGGGCTGCGGTTCGAGGCAAAACGCAGAACCGTTTCCGATCAATGGGACGCATCCCTAAAACAGTCCCGTTTACGGGACTTGCCCCGCTGAAAGCGGGTCGTAGGCCCGTCGTTTACGGCGGGTTTGATTGCAACATCCACCGAACTAAAAAACTCCCGTTCACGGGGGTTCTCGATGCAACGGCTTCAGCCTCCAATGTATAACAATGCGTCCCGGGAGGGCGAAGCTCCTGCTGAGCCGCAACGGTCCCTGAGACTTGGCTTGCAAATTGGTCGAGAAAAATGACACGCTCCGGTAGCGCGCGGTTCGGACGGAGCCGCGCCCTCCCGGTTATGTCGTGCCACCAAATTTTGGCCGTCTAATACCCCCGACGCCATCCGCCGTAGTAATATCCGCCGTATCCATAGTCGTACGGATGCGACCAGCGGTAGTCCAAACGGTTGTAAGCGGGAAATTTCGAAGCTTGCGCATCTTGCGTGCGGATGATTGTCGTGGGACGCATTTGGTCAAACAACAACTCCATAGCCGAGTCGTGGCGGTACGAAGGGTTGGCATCGTACTCGGCGCGATTGAACGGAATGGCATTGTAGGCCTGCTCGTAAGTCAGCCCGTTCTTCTCAAATTTGGGGGCTTCTTCCTTCTCGGCATAACGAATCGTGATTTCCCAATCCGCATCGTCCTGCGCCAACGCGCTAGCAGTAGGCAACGCCAGGACAGCCGCGCAAATCGCCGAGCCGCTGAGGACCATCTTCTGTAAACAGTTCAATTTCAACATGTTGCACCTCTTGACCAATGATGAATGTCGGTGGAAATCGCAGCGGACCGACCTATCAAACCTCGATTGCAGAAAAAACGCGCATTTCCCACAAAGCCCGCACAACCTACATCCTACCAAGGCAGAAACAGCAAAGGCAACCACGAAATCCGCTGGAATCCATCCGAGCGACGAATTACATGCTATGCAATTCACGTCCCTGCCAAGCAGTTTCGCTGCCCTGCTTGCACCATCGGTGAGAAAAAACAGCACCCCGACAAAGCAACGGCTCTGCCGGGGTGAGTTTCATCGTTGAGACGTCAGTTGCCTAACAAGGCGACTTAGGATGTCTGAGCCGCACAACAGGGTTGAGCCGTGGTGCAGCAATCCTGGCTGCCGCTCTCGCAACAGGCCTTTTCCGCAGCACAACACTCGGCTTTGGCGTCGCAACATTTCTCTTGGCCATCGCAACAGGCTTCGCCGTTTTGACAGCAAGCCGGTTTTTCGGCAGCAGCGCAACATGCGGCTCCCGCTTCACAACAGGGTAAACCCAACGCACAACAGTCCTCGCCCATATTGGCGGTGCCACCGGCATTGACTGTTGTGATTGCCATTGCGAGTGCTGCAAACGAGGCCAATGCAAATTTCGTAAACATGATATCTCTCCATAAAGGCGGTCCTCACAGTACGCACGTCAGCGCGCACGGAGACCGTATTGAAAAACAGAAAAAAACTCACAGATCATCCGCGAACCAGCCGCTTAAATCCGCCAGACGCACTGGAGTGTTTGGAGAGAGATGTCCCGGGCGACGAGAAGATTCTCATAGCCTCCCGAACAGGGAGTCGCGGGAACAATGATGGCCAGAGGCGGCAAAGTCCATTGCCACTGCAAGTCGACTCGCGTGAGGCCAACCGTTTCAGCCGTCACGGCGACGCGCTTTAGGCAACAGTCACATTGCCCGTCCACTGGCGCTGGATGGCTATCACCCAGATCCTGATTGCCATGATCCGCACAACAGGCACGCTGCTGTGGCTGCTCCGCAGCGGTGCTATCGGCGCAACACGTCATCGGCGGCAAGGCGATTGCCAGCGCCAAGAACAAGCAGTGCCAGCGCCAAGAACAAGCAGACGTATTGCGGACGAAAGGCATTCAGGATGATGGCAATTCTATGCCTCGTCGAACAACGGGTCAATATGCCAATTTTGGATTTAAGCCATATTGCTCTGGACTAATGGCCGACTAGCAAAATCCGCTACTCATCATCAATCACGACTTGGCAATCGGGCAAGCTGCTGAGGAACATGCGGCCGTATTGTTTGGTGCGGACGCGGGGGTCGAGAATCACCACTTGGCCGTGGTCGGTTTTGCGGCGGATCAAGCGGCCGAAGCCTTGTTTGAGTTTGATGATCGCCTCGGGGACTTGGTATTCCATAAAGGCATTGCCGCCGCGGGACTTGATGGCTTCGATGCGAGCTTCCAACAGCGGATGGTCGGGTACGCTGAAGGGCAATTTGGCGATGATCACATTTTGCAGCGCATCCCCCGGCACATCGACGCCTTGCCAAAAACTATCCGTGCCGAAGATCACCCCTCGCTCGTCTTTACGGAATCGCTCCAACATCAGCGATGTCGGCATCCCCTCCCCTTGTTGGTAAAGTCCAAAGCTATTGTCGGAGAACCAATACTGCAATCGCGCAGCACAGTTGCGGAGCATGCCGTAACTGGTGAACAACACAAACGCCCGCCCTTCGGTTTGCGCGACGTATTTTTTAATCTTCTCGCACACCGCCGCTTCGTACTCTGACGGAGATCCGCCCGGGTCGGGCATCGATTTTGGCAAAATCAATTGCACGTTCTGACGGTAGTCAAACGGGCTGCCCAGTTTGTTCTCAAAACTGTTGCCGACACCCAAGCGCAGTTTGGTGAAATTAAAATCCTTCCCCGCTACGGCCAACGTCGCACTGGTTAAAATCACGGTGGGGGTCTTGTCGAACAATTCCTTTTGCAACGTCGCCGCCACTTCAATCGGCGCGCAATACAACGTCACCCGTTCGCGGCGTCCGCTTATGTACTCTGTCCAATAGACCGAATCGGGCATCGTTTGGTGCAGCCAATTGCTCAAGCCGTCGGCCAATGCCACGCAGCGATTGGCCGCAGCGGTCAGTTCGACTTTCTCTTCCTCACGTTTGAGTTTTTCCGCATGCACGGCAATGCTGCCGGCCAATTCCCGCAACGGACCGTTGACCTCGTTGATCACATCCGGCGGCGTACGCAAGCGACCGTTGGAGCTGCCATGCAGACGCAACCAATCCTTCAACGCATCGAAGAAATCGCCCACCACGTGCCGCAAATGAACCACCAGTTTCTGCGCTGCGGTCAGACCGTGCGGAACGAGCAGCCCTTTTTGCGTCCGGTCGTTGTAGAGTTTGTTGAGCAGATATTCGAATTGTCCACTGGAAATGGTCATCCCCAAATGCGCGCCCGCCACCCCTTCGACACTGTGAGCTTCGTCCAATATCACAACGTCATAGTCCGGCAACACCTTGGCCCCTTCGCGGCGTAGGGCCAAGTCGGAGAAGAACAGTGCGTGGTTCACAACCAAAATATCCGCGTTCCACACGCGGCGACGGGCCTTGTAGTAATAGCAAGCATCGTAAGTCGGGCAGCGTTTACCGAGGCAGTTGCCATGCTCGCTTTGGATTTCGTCCCAGACCTTGGGCAACGGGCGGAATCGTAGGTCCGATTTACTGCCGTCCCCCGTCTCTTGCGACCACTCAGCAATTTGCGCCAACTGCTCGGTCTCTTCGGACTGGGAAAAGACCGTTTTCGCACGATCGATGGCGCCATTCATCCGCCGCAAACTGATGTAATTCGACCGCCCCTTGACCAACACAGCGGAGAATTCGACCGGCAGTACCGCGTTGAGAAACGGGATGTCGCGATGGATGAGCTGTTCTTGCAAGCTGATCGTGTTGGTGGAGATGATGATCGGCTTTTTGTCGCTCTTGTTGGGCGTGGCCCCTTGAGCGGCAGTCGCATGCAGAATCGCCGGAACGAGATAGGCAAAGCTTTTCCCCACGCCGGTTCCCGCCTCGACAATCAGATGCGACCGTTCGCGAATCGCGTGTTCGGCCGCTTCGGCCATTTCCAATTGTTCGGGCCGATGCTCATAGTCAGTCAACCGCGCGGCAATGCGGCCGTCGGGACCAAGAATCGATGCACTGCTCACACTGGCGGACATGAATGATATTTTCTCTACGACTCGTTTTAAAACCTTCTGACGCGCACCACTGTCACGGCCCTGCAATTTGCCAGAACAAGCTCAACCCTGTTTTGCAATTGGTTCTCAGGAAAGCGATGGTCAATGCGCGTCGATTGCCGGCCGATTATACGCGATGCAATGGATCAAGACGAATCGTGACGCGGCGTTGCCGTAGGCCGCTTCGTCGCTGCCGGCTTAGCCAGCACATACAACGCTTGTAATAGCAGAAAAATCCCCAACGGCGCGAAGACCGCTACCCGCAACACCGACATGACCACCGGCGGCAGCCCCGCTTGGCCGCCGACAAGTACCACAATCACCCCCAACAATGTGAGCATGATCAAACAGCAACCGATGGCCGTCATTTGTGTCTTGAAGTTGCTCCGCTCCGAATGCGCCTCGAAGAACAACTCGATCGTTCGTTTGCGACGCAGCGAACGGTCGGTCGCGTGCATCAATTCCATGCCCCGCTGAATATCTTCCCATTTCGGCTCAGACGCGTCATTGTCCCGCGCAGCCAAAAACGATGCCAGGACTGACGGTCCCCAATCATCTTCCGCCGTTTGTTGCGGCAACTCAAAATCCGGACCGTCTGCCTGCAATGTCAAGGACGACTCGGCGGGATTACCGCTGAGGACCGCCGTGGATCGCATCCCGGCAACTTTCAATTGCCAGGTTTCTTCCTGGTCCACCTTCGCCATCCAAGTCGCCTGCGGCGCCTGGTCGCAAGCCAGGGTTGTTATCAGAGAAGACAGTGCCTCGTCGGTACCGGTCCGTAGCGTCGTGACGAGGCTGTAATTCCCACCCAAATCCCGCAGCAGATCGATGTCCGCTAAAAACGCACGGTCAACTTGCGACTTGGTCAAAAACGGCGATTGTGCGTTGTCGCTTGCGGGAACGAGTGTGCGGTTTAATTCCAAATACTGCACGACGCCCAATTCGCCCTCATCGAGCAGTTGCCGCAATTGCACCACCAACGGATGTTGGCGGAGTGGCCAAATGGGAAACAACGTGATTGGTTCATCGGCCGTCACCAGCGATAACTCATAAATCACTCCCAAATCCTGCCCATAGAGCGGCAGTACGAGCAACGATTTTCCCGCTTCGGCCATTTCTCGGGCCGCCTTCAAAACTTCATCCGACTCACTGGCCACAATCACCGCTTCGATGGTCGAATCCTGTTGGACGGCCTGAATGGACGGACAATCGACCGCTGCAGGACAACAACCGGCTGAGTCGTTGGCTTTGTAGAGAGCCGTCACCTGATGTTCAGGGGTTGCGCAGATGGCCCTGAGCAGCGGTTGGACTTCGGGGGCGTCACCCAAGAGGGCAAAATTCATCACTCGGCTTTCGATCGGGCGCGCGGTGTGTGCATCGGATTTCGGGAGCGCCGCCGTATTATAGTGATCAATTGTCCGCGGCGGAACTGCCGACCATTTTGCGCACATTTTCCGTCGTCACAGGACGTATGACTCCCCGCTCGGTGAAAATTGCTTCGATGAGCGCCGCGTCGGTCACGTCGAAGGCCGGATTAAACACCTGGGCATTGTCGGGCGCGGTTTGCCGGCCGAAACCATGCGTAATCTCCTCCGCAGCCCGTTCTTCGATCGGGATCTGCGAGCCGTCAGGCAGCGCAAGGTCGAATGTGCTGGTCGGAGCAGCGACATAAAACGGAATGCCATGCGCTTTGGCCAACGTGGCAACAGAGTACGTGCCGATTTTATTCGCGGCGTCTCCATTGGCGGCAATACGATCCGCTCCAGTCACAACGGCTTGCACGCGGCCTTGCTTCATGACCCAGCCGGCCATCGAATCGCAGATCAACGTTGCCGGAATGTTCCGCTGCATCAATTCCCATTGGGTCAACCGCGCGCCCTGCAACAACGGGCGGGTCTCGTCGACATAGACTTCGATATTTTTGCCGGCCGCGGCTGCAGCGAAGAAAACCGAGAGGGCTGTTCCGTCACCGGCGGTCGCCAATCCTCCCGCATTGCAATGCGTTAGCACCGAATCGCCATCGTTGAGCAACTCCGCGCCAACGCGTCCGATAGCGGCGCACATGGCGCGGTCTTCCTCATCGATCCGCCGCGCTTCGTCCAACAACAGCTCCGTCAATTCCGTTGGAGACGCCTCCGGATGGCCATTGGCGAACTGCCGCATACGATCGAGCGCCCAAAACAGATTCACCGCCGTCGGCCGACTGCCGGCAAGATAGGCGGCCGTTTGATCGAGCGCCTTGTCGAATTCATCACGCGAACCGGACGCTGCGCTGCGCACGCCCAACACCACGCCGTAGGCCGCCGCCACCCCGATCGCCGGGGCGCCGCGGACTCGCAACGCGCGGATCGCTTCCCAAACCTGCTCGACGGAGTCGCAATCGATTTCGCGCAACTCCATCGGCAGTAATGTTTGATCAATCATCCGCAGACAACCGGTCGTATTCCCTTGCCAGGAAAGCGTGCGCGGAATGTCAGTGGGGTTGGTCGTTGCCATGTCTCGCGTCACTTCTTCATCGGAGAAAAATCAGTCGGTGTCATGTACACGCTCTCGACCTTTTTGACGAGTTTGCCATCGGCGATCGATTCGGCGTATGCCTCTTTCCATTGCGGATCGCTGATGAAACCCTTCCAGGATGCCTTGGCCGCTTCGGGACTGGCGTGGGAGACGACGTAGATCAGCGTATTGTCGGCCAGTTTTTCATCGCTTGGCGTCCAGTAGCCGATATTCTTCATGCCGTGCTTTTCGAAGAGTTTCATCGTGTGGTCGCGAAATCGCGCGTGCAGTGCGGGCAGCTTTCCCGGGTTGGTGGTATAGGTCCGCAATTCAAAAATACGACTCTCGGCCGGTTCGTCGGCGTGGCTGTCGTTGTTGGTGGTGAATCGTGTGGTGGCGATCAGTGCCGCAAGAATCGCGAAGCCGCAGGCGGCCAATCGGTACGTGGATTTCATGGAGTGCCTTTCCAAGGAGGGTGGGTTGGTCCCCCGGCGGATCCGAGGGCTGATGGAGAAAATGGGGAGGGCGCTGTCCCTGTCCCCGCGGAGAAGTCTCCGAGGGACTGTGAACATTACCACAACGTATATCCGCCGTCGATGACCAAGGTCGCCCCGGTCATGTAACGTGAAGCGTCTGAGGCGAGATAGACCGCCAACGGTCCCAGGTCTTCCGGGTCGCCGAATTTCCCCGCGGGAATCGCTGCCTCGAAAGACTCGATGACCGATGGATTGTCCTTGGCCCAGCGCTGGTTGGGTTCGGTCATAAATCCGCCGGGACAGATCGCATTGACCGTTACTCCTTGGGGAGCCCAATCGGCGGCTGTCGCCTTTGTGAAGGCGATCACTGCTGCTTTGGAGGCTTCGTAGCTGCGGCCACCGATGTTGCGGCTGGCGATCATGCCTGAAATGGACGCGTTGTTAATCACCCGTCCACCGCCGGGCAATTTGAGCATCGCCCCACCAATGATTTTTGTGCAGAGGAACGTGCTGGTGAGATTCAAATCAAGAATCGTCTGCCAATCGTCCAGCGGCAATTCCTCGGTCGGGACATTGATCCGCCGCCCGCCCACGTTGTTAATTAGAATCTCAAACGGTCCGTGTGCGGCGAGAGCATCGCGGCAAATTTGTTCCGCCTGTTCCGGTTGCCCTATGTCGCCGATGATGGTGTGCGCGTTGCGTCCGAATCCGCGAATATCCTCAGCCGTTTGTTCTAAACTCTTCCGCATCGCGGCCGACGAGCACGACATCGGCGCCCGCTTCGGCAATGGCCAGCGCCATTTCACGGCCCAATCCGCGGCTCCCGCCGGTGATGAAGAGCTTCCGCCCGTCTAACCGCAATCGATCCCAAATGCTCATCGCTGGTCTCCGTATTTTTGCATAGTCACTGGACCGACTATGCAAAAGGAGGCGGCGAATTGCAATCCACCGCGGCGGTGTTCACGCCTCAGCGGTGCCGGGAGCCGGAGGATCGGTTGATTTCACGAAGAAGTGCAAAGCCATACTGGACGGCTTGAGGCATTCCTGGAGCGTCCATTCCGGAGGGACAGCAAATTCAGCCTTCCCCCCGGTGCGGATAACCAGCAACGCATCGTCGGCCGTGACATCGGCGCGGGCTAAGCGCGTGAGCGCTTTGTAAGGCTCAGAAGTTTCGTCGGCCCCTTCCATGAATCGGTAAGGGGGGTCAAAGAAAACAATGTCGTAAGGGCTCCAATCGTTCAGCCCTTTGGGTTTGAAGGAGGACCGTAACGCATTGGTGCGCCAACAGAGCGTCTCTTCTTCGGCCTTGAGCGACTCGACATTTTGCTTGAGCAATTCCCAGGCTCGATGGTCCTGCTCAATAAAGACCGCTAGTCGTCCGCCGCGGCTGAGAGCTTCTAATCCAAAACTTCCTGTCCCTGCGAAAATATCGGCGACCGCAGCACCTTGAAGCTTTTCTTCAAGACGATCAAACAGGGCCACTTTGACCCGATCAATGATCGGGCGTGTGGTTTGACCGGGATTAGCGAGCAATTTACGACGACGGTACTTTCCGGAAATAATGCGCATCAATGGTGAATTTCGAGGTCTCGTCGCTTGTTCGTTACTGAATGATCCGCCCAAAAAGCGGGCGACTTCTTTTTTCGTTTCCGGATTACTTCTTTTTCATTTCAAAGTGCCGGCGGATAATGTCTTGTGCCTCTTCGGCAATCGACTTGGCTTCCGGCTCGGCCGGGGGCAGTTCAGCGGTGGCCGAATGCTCGCGGTTTGCTTCGACGGTTTGGATTTCGGTCGTTTCGGAGTCGGCGGCACTGGCGTTGGTGTCCCCTTCGGCCAGCCAAGTCGCAATACTATCATCGTCAGCCGATCCGGCTGGTGCGGCCAATTGGGGGATTTCCATGGTGAACTTCACGGGACCGATTTTCAGCAGGTCCCCGGGCCGCATCATGTGGTCCCCTTCGATTTTCATGCCGTTGATGATCACACCATTTTGACTGCCGGAATCCTTGATGAGAATCCCTTCATTGGTAGCCAGCAGTGAACAGTGGACCCGGCTGACGTCACCCGATGTTAAACGGACGTAACATTTGTCGTCGCGGCCGACAGTCACTTCCCGGTTGGGAAGCGGAATCTTTGTGCCTTGGTGTTTACCGTTTTGAACGATCAACGTCGCCATGACCAACCGCCTCGAAAGGATAGGAATAATACTCAGATCAACGGCACAAAAACGCAAAACCCGGGAAGAAATCATGCCGCAAATTTATAATTGCCAAAACTCAGCAGTCACCGCTTGCTGTGCGCGGTCGAACCTGGAACTGACACTCCGTCGACGTCAGTTATGAACTTCTCAACAGAAAGGGAAACCCGTGCAAACCGGTTAAAGGACGTGATGGGCTAATCGTGAATTGGAACCATCGTGGGTTCTCCACACTCAGGACAGGTTAACGATTTGCCGCGGTGAACAGGACTGACACGAAACCGCTTTCCACAGGAACAAGAAAAGCGTACGCGCCGGTCTTCGCGTGGGCGATCCGAATGAACCTCCCACCACGCGTTTTCGGCGATTTCTCGGATTTTCGTCAAGAGGACTTCGGGCTGGACTGGCTTAACCAGATAACCGTCAGCGCCGACCCGGGTGGCAAGCTTCTTGGCTTGATCCAGTTCGATCTCAGACACGACCAAGACAGGCACCGTTTTATCTGTTTGTTTGAATCGTTCGCAAATCTCGAATCCAGTATCGCCTTTCAAAATCAACTCGGTGATCACAAAGTCGGGCTTGCGCATGACAAAGATCGATTGCGCTTGGCCACCGTCTTTGGCAGTCAACACGGTGAATTTTTGGCTTTCGAGCAGCGTCTTCATGGACTGCGCCGTTTCGGCATCCGCTTCGATCAGCAGAATCCGATTGACGACGACATCGGTGAGTGCGCGGCCAGAGTAATCTTCTGCGACCATGGACTTTTCACTCTCACGATCTGAAATCGATAAAATGCTCAGCAAAGAAATTATGACAAATTATCTAAGTAGTATCACCCAATAGAATGACCAGAATTGATACTTCCGCAATGGATATAACGTTAGCCATAACCGAAAATGGCCTCGCATGCAAATAAATTCCTACAACTTGACCAGCCAGAAGGCAGACCGGCGATCAAAAACCGGAGCGGGGATTGGCCAAAAACAGGACACTGAACGGACGACAATCACCCACACGCCAGAAAGTCCAACTGTCTGTTTGCCCACCCCCAGAGCTGCCTCGACGACATGACGGCCAAGATCGCTCACAACAATCGCCTTTGTCTCAACGTTTGTGTCCTGCATAAATTTTAACGGTTCTCTTTTCGGAGAGGGATGCCAATTTTTCGCAGAATTAACATTTCGCATTCAGATGGCTCGGCTCCGCCTACCTAGGGAAATGCACCACAGCATTTTGCAACACGCGGCTACCCCACTATTCGCTCAGCCGGCCAATACCTTAGCGAATTGACCTTCGCGATACGAAAGTCTGTTATTCGGAATTGGGGGAATGAATTAACACCGGATGTCGGCAAAAAGTTTCGTTTTTGATAAAATGTCACGTGAATTAGCAGGCCGCCCTTCCTTCCACTGCAAGATATTGCACTGAAAGGACTTACGAGACACCTCCCTTCCCAATAATGAGCAAGCTAAGGAGTTGCCCTCTGTCGCCTGCGCCAAGGTCTACAGTCGCCCCTTGACCTATTTTTGCTTGACGCTTAGAATAAATTGAGATGATCGGTTGGTAGCGGGACACTGAAGTGCCGGCCAACCCATACGCTTGCATGAAGCCGAGCCGTCATCGTAGTGTCGGTCTGGTTCCCTCTTCACGGGGAGCAGGCTTCGCAGTACTGGGAGAGTAGCGTCCAATGTTAGTTCTTTCACGTAAGAAGAACGAAAGCATTGTAATTGACGACAACATCGTCATCACGGTGGTGGAAGTCCGTGGGGATAAAGTGCGTTTGGGAATCCAAGCGCCCAAGGAAATCCCCGTTCACCGCAGTGAAGTTTACGAAGCAATCCACAATCTCGAACAGAAGACGGGTCACTCCGGAGTTTCCTCCGCTGAGACTTAGAATTCTGTTGGATCAAGTGGTTGCGTTGTTGGTCTTTACTTTGTTTTTTGCTCACAAATCGTTTGCTACACCGTGATTTCGACGGTGACGTGACTTACGTGATCGATCCAATACTTGCGCTCCCACGATATCCTCGCGCGATCTCCCCTGCACCGTTCCCAGCGCACTCAGACTGCGTTTCCACGTTTTCCACAGGGAAAACGAGACCAAACGCAGATCGCTGTCCAGGAAGCACGACACTGAGAAAATTGGTTTCCTGCTGAGCGCATCCGAGAGATTCAGAGAATTCGCCCCTTTTATTTGAAGCACAACAACCGAATGAGCCGAAGCTCTCTAAAACGTTTTTCAATCCGCGAAAACAAAACATCGTTTTTCCCGCTTTTATGAGGCGGCCATCGTCTTGACAATCGGTAAAGCGGTTCTGTATTGTATGACGCGTCAGGCACAAGGCCCCATCGTCTAATCCGGTTAGGACACCGGGTTTTCATCCCGGCAATAGGGGTTCAAATCCCCTTGGGGTCACTTTCTCGAAAACGTTTGACTTTCGAGTGACAATGCCTTTAGCGACGGCAGTTGGCTGAATTTGCCAACTGCCGTCGCTTTTTTTGTGCATATTTCTTAGCTCGAGAAAACGGCTCGACACTTCTTGCCGACCAATTGTCGAATTGCGCCGATTCCCCTCGCTCGATTGCCGATTTCAGGCAACCTCGCCGCTGTTATGGGCACTGGGGGGGGACCGAGGAATCCTGCGACTCCATGCCAGCCAATACGCAAATCCAGGGCCAGCATAGGGTTTTCCCTGAACAGTTCGCTTTTCGCAACGCTCTGTGAGCTAAAATTGATATGCATAGGTACAAACAGACCTGCCTAGACATGAGGTACACAAGCCAACCGCAGAGCGTCCCCTTAAGCGGCAACGGGCAATGGGAGGGACCATGGATAAAGTAATTGGATCGTTGGCAAGTCACAGAGCCGCCGCTGCTGAAGAGGTCGTGCGACATATCGAACAATACTTCAAGCGAAATGATTTTGAAGTCATTACCGACGAGGTGGTTGAATACCTGGCGATTCAGCCAGTCACTTTGCTGATGGAAGGCCAAGTGATCTTTGAAACCGGTTTTCCCAAGTCCGCTTCTTGGAAAGCCCGACTGACACTGGACAATGACCAGTTGCGCTTTGCACGACTCTCCATCTCTGATGGAGAGCAATTCGACTCCTTGTCCGAATAGCTCCTGATTCACCGAGCCAGTTCGACAGTCACCCACAAACTGGGATCGTGGGCAATCGGAAAATCGGGGCCAACGCTGGGATATTGCTGGCCAAGTTCGCTGTCCTGCAACAGGTAGTAAAACCCCAACTGTCGCGTCGACTCCGGGTCAAACCCATGCAGCGCTTCTGCGGGAATCCAAGTCTCGAGTTGATACCCGTCGTCAGCAATGACGGATCGCACTTGAACGTCATTGATGTGTGTTTGCGGCGCATCTTCTCGGGCGCGGGCAATGGCTAGTTGCGAGGCCGAGGGCTGATCGCCTTTGGGGCCGTCTCCAGCGGGCAGAAACGCGAAGTGGTGACAGAAGCGACTGGCCCGGTGGATGTTCTGTGTATTGCGCGTATCAATCCAGACTTGCAGCCCATCGGTCTCAGTCGGAATGGCAGCGCGACAGACGGTGGGGCGGCTCTTGCCGGTCACTTTGACTGCGATGCCAATCCCCTGCTCATTCCAAGCAAGTCGAATATCGCCGAATTTGGCTGCCGAATCCAAATCGCTGAAATCAGGCAAAGCATGCGCCGCCGACAATTTCAGCAAGGCCTTTCCCCGCAGCGGCAATTTCGCAGAGTATTTCGCCGGGAGGGAGTACCGAAACAAAAAGCGATGCGGAAGGAGTTGGTTCATGGTGAATTACGGTCTCACGCCCAGCCGAGAAATTTTCATTACCAGGAGTTTCAAAACCCTCTGATGCATCCTGCTGACAAAGATCTGAAAGCATCGTGAACAAGCGCAACCGGGCTTTGAAACTGGTTCTCGATTTCTATGTTAGTGAATTTCAGCCGCAGCGCATACAATCGGCAAGACGAATACCGACCCGCCTCCCCTGCAGCAAGCTCCTTTGATTATGTCCGCGAATTCTCCGTCAAACGATGCGATCCATGTTCGCGGTGCGCGGGTCCACAATTTGCAAAACGTCGATGTCGATATCCCCCATGAGAAACTGGTGGTGTTCACCGGCGTCAGCGGCAGCGGAAAAAGTTCATTGGTGTTCGACACCCTGTTCGCCGAAGGACGCCGTCGGTACCTGGAAAGCCTATCGACGTATAGCCGGCAATTTTTGAATCAGCTTGAGCGGCCCGATGTGGATCTGCTGGAGGGATTGCCGCCGACACTGAGTGTCGAGCAGAGTGCCGGCTCAGTCCAACCCCGCAGCACCGTGGGGACCACGACCGAAATTTACGACTATCTGCGACTGCTGTATGCGCGTGCGGGGTGCGCGCACTGTTATCAATGCGGTAAACCGGTCGAGCAACAATCTCCACAGGCAATCATCGATGCCATCCTGAGTTTCGAGGACCGAACCAAGGTCATGCTACTCGCGCCGCTCGTCAAAGGCCGCAAAGGCGCGCACAAAAAGGTCTTTGAGCAGATATTCCGCGAAGGATTCGTCCGCGCTCGCGTCGATGGAGAACTGGTCGATGTGGCGGATCCACCCGATTTGCAGAAAACCCAGACTCACAATATCGATGTCGTTGTCGACCGAATCGTCATCAAAGAGGGCATCGCACCACGGCTAAGCGAATCGGTCGACTTGGCGCTGCGGCATGGGGAAGAGACGTGCATTGTTTTGCGACAAGTTGATGGGGAATGGCAAGAACAGCGCTTCGGCACGCGCTTCGCCTGCGCGACCTGCGGCATCAGCTTTGATGAACTGGAGCCGCGGACATTCAGCTTCAACTCCCCGTACGGAGCCTGCCCCAAATGCGAAGGGATGGGGCATCTGATTCCCGAGTCCGCCAGCGAGGACGACGAAACCGCGCCCACGATTTGCGATGCCTGTGGCGGCAGTCGCTTGGCACCGATTGCGCGTTCAGTGACAGTTGATGGCGTGGCGATTCATGAATTGACCGCGCAACCGATTTCGCAGGTTTATGAATTCATCGTGCGATTGCTGGAATCATTACGCAACTCCCCCACAAGCATCTTCACCACCGAAGCCGCCCGACTGGCGGCGGGCGGAGTGCTAGACGATGTGGAATCGCGGTTAAGGTTTTTAATGCAGGTCGGCTTGGAATATCTGGCACTGGACCGCCCTACCAAAACGCTGTCAGGCGGCGAATACCAGCGTGCCCGCTTGGCCGCTTGCCTGGGGTCAGGGTTAACGGGAGTCTGTTACATCCTGGACGAACCGACCATCGGCCTGCACCCTCGCGATGTGGGCCGGTTATTGGAATCGCTGGAGGAACTACAGGCACAAGGAAACAGTCTCCTCGTGGTCGAACACGATCCGGAAGTGATGGCCCGCGCCGACTACATAGTCGACGTCGGCCCCGGTGCGGGACGGCATGGGGGACGGGTCATCGCCGTTGGGACGCCGCAACAGGTCGCCGAGGCTGACACACCCACCGGAGAATATCTCAGCGGGCGCCGCAACACGGGGACAACGCCGCAACGTCGCGCCGCTCATCCAGAAACGGGCATTGTATTACGCGATGTCGAAATACATAACTTGAAGCAAGTGACGTTGGAACTTCCACTACAAGTTCTGACATGCATCACCGGTGTCAGCGGCGCGGGCAAAAGTTCGTTGGTGATCGATGCGCTCCTTCCGGCGGTGCGGCGAAAATTGGCGCAGCAGCGTACTCGCAAACCAAGCACAACCGATAGCGAGGCATGCATAACGGGAGTCGAGCAGATCGTGCGGTTGGTGCAAGTCGATCAATCCCCCATCGGCAAGACGGGCCGCAGCAATCCAGCCACTTACTCCGGCATTTGGAATGAAGTTCGCAAAGTCTTTGCCAAAACCCGCGAAGCCCGTATCCGGGGATACAAAGCGGGCCGCTTTAGCTTCAACAGCAAGTCGGGGTGTTGTGAAACGTGTCGTGGCCAGGGCGTGACGCGCATCGCCATGAATTTTTTGCCGGACATGTATGTGACCTGCAGCGCCTGCAACGGCGCGCGTTTTAATCCGCAAACGCTGGAAATCCATTTCCGAGACCGCAGCGTGGCCGATGTGCTAGCGATGAGTATCGCTGAGGCGGCTCTGTTTTTTGAAAACGTCCCCAAGCTCCAAAAACAATTGACGACGTTTGTTGATGTCGGGTTGGGCTACCTGGGGCTGGGCCAATCGGCGCTCACACTCTCCGGGGGCGAAGCCCAACGGGTCAAATTAGCCAGCGAACTCTCACCGACGTCCCATGGTGAATCCACGCTATTCGTCTTGGATGAACCGACCACAGGACTCCACCCGGCCGACGTCGAGCAACTGCTGAGCGTCCTGCACCGCTTGGTCGATTCGGGACACACGGTCGTCGTCGTCGAACATGACCTCGACATGATCCGCGCGGCCGATTGGGTGATCGACATGGGCCCCGACGGCGGCGAACAAGGAGGCTCGATCGTAGCAACCGGAACGCCGGAGGAAATCCTCAAACACCCCGACAGTCACACCGCCGCCGCCTTGCGTAAGTCTGCTGGGAACCGAACGGGAGCCCCTTAATCGATTGCCCGCAGGCAATCGTCGAGGACACCACGTTTCAACAGCTCTCCGCGCGCACCGGTAGCTTGACAGAATTGGTGTTCTGATAGGAGAGAGTTGCCGAATGCGCGCAACGCCTACAAATCCGCCGAGTATATTCCTGAACTCAAATGAACCCAGGGGGAGATGGAAGAACTACTCTTCTTCTTCCTCTTCCTGCTTTTGAGCACGGCTGTCATCGCTGTCCGCGTTGTCTTCGCTCTCTTCGTCATCATCGTCGAGCGATTCATCGATCGGCGATCCGACAGGAGCTTCTACCGGTGCTTCCCAGGACATCGTGTGCGCTTCGATTTCGCTAACCACCACGTGTTCCTGGCTGCCTTCGGCGTCTTCGACGGCATAACCACACTCTTGCAGTTTGACGACTTGCTCGGAATCCTTTTCCAGCAGACCATCATCACGGATCGGAATTGCCCGCCACCACTGCAAATGCGGCCAATCGCGGCGAATTGTTTTCAAGCAGGTTTCCATGGCCCGTCCGTTAGCCCCGGCGCTAAAGCCGGCCCGTTCTGCAACGAGTCTGAAATTTGCCACCTTGTCCGCTCGCTTCAACTCCCAGAGGATTTCCGCGACCAATTGTGCACGAGACGAAGCCATATTCACCTTTCTTCCACGTCAAAACTCGAACCGGGCATGCCACGGATAAATTCCGTCAACAACCGCGTTTCGAGGGAGCAAACCTCGGCAACAACTCCCAAGACCGCTCACAAAAAATGATGCTGCGGGAATTCCATAATCCCGCTGAATCAGACCTCTAAAATACACGATTTGCGAGATTTCCTCAAGATCACGACCTCACCGGTCAATCCCCCCTTGAGAATGTGCAAAGTTCGATAATGTCGTTGTAGGCCATCAAGACTGGGTATACCAGCAACACCAGTCAAGAATCTGCATCCGCAAGCAATCAGCCAAGAGCGATACAAATCGCTTCCAATTTTCACGATCGACATCTCTTGCAATTCTCACGAATGCCTGCGATAACAGCAATCGTCGTCAGTGTTTCCAATTTGAGGATAATTCCCGATGCGGACACCGACGCCAACCACACGGGACGTGGCGCAGCCTGGTAGCGCGCTTGACTGGGGGTCAAGAGGTCGCAGGTTCAACTCCTGTCGTCCCGACTATTCTTCAAATCCGGCCTTTCGGCGAGTTCGTCGAAGGGCTTTCTCTTTTCCAGGACTAGGTTTACGTCGCTCAAAACCCGGTTCAAACAAACGGCGTCGAGTATATCTCGCCTGACGGTATTGTTTGAACCTCGCCAGATTTCGGCGGCCTTTTGGGTCCAGTCGAAGAGCGTGACGGCCAGTTCCCCGCGGGCCAGGTCCACGTCGCCCAGTTGGCCCACAAACTCGTCCGCTTTCGCCGCTTCAGCCTTCAGCTCGTTGGATTTGGCCTTATACGCCTCGTCGTCGATCGTGCCCGCGAGATAGGCGTTGAGGAGGCGGTCCTGCATGTTCGCCAACTCGGACTTCCGCTTGGCAAATGATGTGGCTTGTTGACGCCGGTAGCCCGTCAAGTCGTGCACGGCAGCCCCGAGTTCCTTGCGGAACCAATCGGCGACCTCGAGCGTGGGCATTCGCATCTTCTCCAGGTCCTCGGCGATCGCCTCCTCCAGATCCTGTGCTTTCCAGCGAACCTTGGGGTGATCGGGTCCACGATTGTTGTTGCAGCACCGGTAATAGATGTGTTCGCGGATTCCACCCCCTTTGAGCTTTCGGCGAATGCGTTCTCCGGTAATCGATTGGCCGCAGTATTCACAGCGGAACAAACCACCGGCTAGCGGCAGATGATAGGTTCCTGTTCGTCGCTTTCGACCACACAAGATCTCCTGACATGCATCGAACGTTGCGCGATGGATGACTCGCTGATAGCGCCCCTCGAACACATGGCCGTTCCGGTGCAGTTCACCGATGTAGAAACGGTTATTAAGAATGTGCGACAAAGCTGTACGGTTAAAGCGGGGCTGGCTGTCGCGGAAAACATGACCTTCGCAGGCGAGTCGGTCGGCAAGGCTTTCGAAGGTATGGCTGCCCGAAGAATAGAGGTCGAATATCCGAATGAGCGACTTGGCTTTCTGCGGATGTGGAATGACTGGTTCGTCGCGGTCATCAACGTTGAGGTACCCGTAAGGGGCCAATCCCGTGGGCCAGCCCTGCCGCACTTTTTCATCGAGCCCCTTAATCACCTCTTCGCGCAGATTATCGCTGTAATACTGAGCGACTGCTGCCATCACGTTAAACGAAAAAGTCCCAGCAGCGCCCGGACCGAATTCGTTTTCCACAAAGGAAAGTTGTACGCCACATGCGTCCTCCAGTTCCTGCAGGCGGACCGCGTCGCGCATATTGCGACAAGCTCGATCTAACTTGTGGCAGAGGATCGCTTTGATCTTCTCTCGCTTAGCGTTCTTGGCCAACCACCGCAGCATCTCATTGAAGATCTTTCGTTCGGCGCCGCGCTTGGCCGATTCGTCGAGTTCAAATTCCCGGACGACATTCCAACCCAACCGCTGTGCCTTCTCGCGCGTTACTCGCAATTGGGCATCGATCGAGTACCCCTCTTTTTGTTCGCGGGAAGAGACCCGCGTCCAAATCACCACGTTCATGCTTACGTCTCCTCTTCGGCACTCAAAAACACTTCTGCCAACCGTCGGACGCTCATCAGAATTTCCACCGCTTCGTCTTGACTGATCACACGGCCATAGGCCTTGGACCAGACGCGACGGGCCTCGGCAATCCGTTCGTCCGACAACCACTGCGTCGACAACGGGCGCACGCCGCCCGAGTCGGACTCGGGTCCAGTGTGCCGGTTTGGCGGTGGAAATCCAGGCATGTGAGGCGAAGAGGGCACGAAATCTATTCTTGGAAAGTCATCATGTGGTGCCGGCCCACGGACTCGGCATCTGCACCCATTCTTCGCTTCATTTCGCCTGAAGACCGCCCCCTAAAGGCAAAAACAGCGAAACTCATATGTGGCGCATGTCCCCGTAAATTCGCGCATGTGTGGCGCATGTCCCGCGCATATGCGGCGCATATGAGTTTGCAATAGCGACTTATCCAAACGCACCTTTCTGCGTAGCATTCGGGCGAACGGAAACAGCCCCGAATGAATCGAGGGTGGCAATTGCAATCTTGGAGAGAGGTACGACGTGGTAAGTCCCGCCGACAACTGGATGCGTGTTTCGCACGGTGACCCCTGCCCCGTTTGCGGCAAACCGGACAATTGTTCGGTTTCCAACGACCGGAAGGTGGTCTGGTGCGGGCGCGTCTCCGACGGTGCGCTGCGTGCGAATGCCGGTGGGCAATATCTACACCGCTTGGATGAGGATCCGTATGACCGGAATCCGTCACTTCCGGTGCGTATACGGACATCGAATCGTTCCAATTCGCCGACACAGGACTGGTCCGTACTGGCGGAGCGGTTCACCAAAGATACTGAAGAACATCGTCAGCGGTTGGCCAATCAATTGGGCGTTTCCGCTACGGCACTTGCTGCCCTTGGCGTCGGTTGGAACGTCGAACGTTTCTGTTGGACTTTCCCTGAACGGGATGCGAGCGGTCAAATAATTGGGATTGCCACGCGGCGACGGGACGGCTCGAAAATCCGCATGAAGGGCGGACGTTCGGGGCTGACGTACGCCACCGATTGGAATGCCGGTGCAGGCCCGATTCTGTTGGTTGGAAAGCGCGGCAGCGACACTGCAACGGCTCTTGACGATTGGGTTTAGCACCTTGGGGCGGCCGTCCAATTGTGGTGGTGTGGATCATCTGGTTGGCATGTTGTCCGGGGTTGATCACAACCGTGAGATCATCGTCATTGGAGAACGGGACGAGAAACCCGATGGCAAATGGCCAGGCCGTGACGGTGCGGTTCGCACTGCCAAACGTCTGGCCGAAGAACTCGAACGCCCTATTGCCTGGGCGTTGCCACCTGACAACGCCAAGGACGCGCGCGGTTGGCTGAATGTGATGCCCGAACTGCCGGTCGACCGTTTGGCCGATTTATTCGTTTCCGGTTTGGAAACGACTGTCATCAGTCCACCAATCGTCATCCGGCCGCCGAAACCGACCGGACCGACGGTTGCGGTCGACGATTGGCGAGATCAAGATGCTCCAAGTCCGGCTCCGCTCGCTCCGGTTGTCCGGGCGTGTACATTGATGCCAGTACAACCGGAGCGGGAAAGTCTCACGTCGATCTGGCCGTCATTCTCTGGGCGTTGCGACGGAGGAACGCCGTATGAGGTCGCTACTTATTTATCCAACCCACGAAAATTGTGACGAGGTGCGTGAGCAACACGAGGGAAACGGCATCATTGCCGCCTGCTATCCATCACGTATTACTGAGGGACACGGGCGAGCCGCCTACAGAATTGCTGGAACGACAACGCCAACATTGCCGAGGGGATGGGCCTGTCGGTCGTCAAGGCCGTCTGCCCGGCTTGCGAGTTTCGCAAAAAATGCCGCGAGTCGGGTTATTTGGGCCAGTTATCTACGGTGGCAGATGCCCACGTGGCAATTGCGACGCACAAGCGAGCCGAATACACCGGCCTCGCGGAATTATCGCAAAGCCGTGAGTACCTATCGATTCATGAAGATGCAATCAGCTTGCTGAGGCCGCCGGCCGAGATCAGTCTCGGTGACATCGTTCAGGCTCGGCTGTTGGTTCAAGACTACATTCTCAATGATCCAGCATCCCTCAATTGGTTTGGCGATGCGACCCGTGTCGACGACGAGGGCAATCGGTACCAGGATGAGGAACTGGCCATCCGCCGTGAACGCCAATACGTGTATTTCCGGCTGATGTCAGGGCTTTTAGAGCATTTATTTCAGGCGATTGAAGCTGCCGACCAGACGGACGAATGGTCGCCTCCGGAGACAGCCAGAGTTCCCGCCGGTTTCGAACGCACGCTGTTCTTTAGCATCCGCCGCGCGAACATCGATTTCCGGGATCAGCCATGGCGGTTCTTGCTGACGGCCGCTGCGGGCAAACTCCATTTGGCGGCAATCATTGTTGAGCGGCGATTTCACAAGGGAGGCGGACAGGGGAATGCGTATCTGAAGAAATCGGTCGTCGGCGTGATCGATAATCCGCCGCCGTTGAATTGCGTGGTCTGGATCAATGACGCTACGGCCGACACCGAACACGTCGAAGCGATCGTTGGCCACGCGGTTCACCAAGCCACACCGGACGGACGCATCGAGCTCCGCAAGAAGGCGGTGCAAATCCCGCGCGACATTACCCGGCGGACCTCCGCCAAGACCGTTCGCGGCCTGATTCGCGGAGTGATGGCCGACCGACCGCAGTTCCGCCGCATTGGCATCATTGGCCACAGTACACACATGTCGGTCCTGAAGAAGTTGGGGGCCGGTTTCGATGAGCGGATTGTCAAAACCAGTTATTTCGGCAGCGGCGAGGAACGATCATCAAATGATTGGCACCAAAAATGCGATCTGATCATCGTGGCTGGAACGCCGCGGATTCCGCCTGCGGCGATCGCCAAACATCTCGTGCAAATCGGCGAAATGAGCGCCGCAACCTGCGAACCGGAATGGGGTGTTATCTACTGGCACGGCGAGACCGAGTCGCAGGAACCCACGAAAGTGAATTCTCGCGGCTACCAGAATGAGGCTTGGCGACGCAGCCCACCAAGATCTCGTCCGGCGCTCAGATCGTGCAGGCGACCGGTCGGGGCCGCGGCATTCTGGAGACCGGGTGTGAAGTCCTCGTCCTCTCCGATGAGGAGTGTGGCCTGCCCCTTTCGGATACCGGAGTCGAAATCCTCAACGATGCCAGCGCGGCAATATTGAACGCGCTACGAGAATTAACGATGGAAAACGCTAATAAATATATATTAGGGAAATCCATCGTTAGCACCGGTCAACTGGCCGCAGCGGTTCAGCTCTCCGTCCCCCGCACCCGAGAACTGCTCCGCGACCTAGATCGTCGTGGTCTAGTGCAAAAGGTCGGCGAACGCTCCGGTTGGCGGTTGGTGATCGATTTCGTGGGGGAGGCCGCGACATGCACGTGAACTCCACTTCCACCAACCGGAAACGCAAGTCGGACCGCGTCCGGGATGCACTCATGGAGCACTGGCGCTTATTGAGCGATCGCGAAATCGCCCTCGCGGTCGGCGTCAGCAACCGGACCGTCTCGAACCACCGCAAACGGCTTGAAGAGGAAGGCCGAATCCTCCCCCGGTTCCGAAAGTACACAGCCCGTCGGGGCATGCCTGCACGAGGTGTGTACTTTGGCGATCTCGCCTGCTCCACTTAACGACCAACTCTACGATCCGGTTGACGAAATGGGAGCCATCGTTTCTGGCGTTGGTCGAGGACGTCCGCAAAAACGGTATTCTGGAGCCCATTGTCGTCAGTGGCGACGGTTACATTCTTTCGGGTCATCGTCGTCATGCGGCGGTTCGGTGGCTAGGGCTCGAACGCCTCCCAGTCCGTATTCGACACGACGTCTCCTACAACGGCGACCAAGACGAATTCCTGCGGTTGCTGGCCAGTTTCAATCGGCAACGCATCAAAACCACCGCTGAGCAACTCCGCGAAGAGGTGGCGTTGATGTCGGATGTGTCCTGTACACAGGTTCGACAGTTCCGACGTGACGCTGCCGCTGTTGAAAGAAACGCGACGGTGCAACTCCGCAAACGCAAACGCCGCTCAGCGATTCGGGACAAAATGGAACTGCGGGATGCAATCGTTTCCGTTGTAAACGCCGAGAAACATAACTGGCCGTTGAGCGATCGGTCTGTGTTTTATCGGTTGCTCAATATCCCTGGGCTGGTCCGCAACGACCGCACGCGCGTGCCCTTTGCCAATACTCCAGCCGCCTACGACGACGTCACCAACATGCTCACGCGGTTCCGCTTGGACGGTTCAGTGCCATTTGACGCCATTTCCGATGAGACGCGGCCTGTGGTGGTGTGGGACACGCATCGCGGTGTGGGGGATTTCGTACGCCGGGAGTGCGATCAGTTCTTGACTGGCTATTGGCGTGATCTACTGCAGAGTCAGCCGAATTGGATCGAATTGCTCGTTGAAAAGAACACGGTCGCCAGCCAACTCCGAGGCGTCGCCGGCAAATACACGATCCCCATGACCAGCGGCCGCGGTTATTCGTCATTGCCGCCCCGAAAGGAGATGGTCGACCGCTTCAACAAGAGCGGCCGCGAAAAACTGGTGGTGATCGTGGTCAGTGATTTTGATCCAGAAGGAGAAGACATCCCGGCTAGCTTCGGCATCTCGCTGCGTGATGACTTCGACGTACCTGCCAACCGACTACGGATCGTCAAGGCCGCGCTCACCACCGAACAAGTCCAGAGGATGGATCTGCACGAAGGGCAGCTCTCGAAGGAGACGTCGTCGCGCTATCGTCGGTTTATCGAGGCCCACGGCGACCGGGCCTGGGAACTGGAATCTCTTACATCCGAGCAACTCCGAGAGATCACAGAGGCAGCAATTCGAGGAGTGCTCGATCTGGGCGCATTCGAGGCGGAGGTAAACTGCGAACAACGAGAGCAGCGCGAACCTGACTGAGAAACGAAGGCAACTGCGGGAAACGCTGATCGATGACATGGATGACCTCGATTGAGGTTATGTGAACTATTCAATCCAAGGACACCTTCCTAATGAGAATCTCGCAACGGAAACTAACCGACATCAAACCATACCAGCAGAAACCCACGTGTCATGATGGGCGCGGTCGATGCTGTAGCGGGATCGATTCGAGGAGTATGGGTTCCATCAGCCGGTGGTGGTTGATGAGGACTAGCGAGATCATTATTGCGGTCACACCTGCTGGAAGGCCGCCGGCAAAACTGGGACTGGCGAAAGTGCCCGTCCATGTTGCCAAAGGCCTGTCGCCGGCGCAGGTGCGCGCGTACCGGATTGCCGATAACCAGACGGCCACATTGGCTGAATGGGACGCGGATCTCCTTTCCCTGGAATTGGCCGACCTGCAAGCGATGGGGTTTGACCTGGAACTAACCGGATTTAGTGCGGACGAGTTGGCGAAGTGGTCCGGCGACGAGATGAAAGAAGGCCTCACCGATCCGGATGAAGTACCAGAAGCGCCGGACGAGCCAATTACAAAAAACGGCGACCTTTGGCTTTTGGGCATTCACCGACTTCTCTGCGGTGACTCCACATCGATCGAAGATACTTTGCGCGTGATGAACGGCGAGAAAGCCGCGATTGTCGCGACTGATCCACCCTATCTCGTCGATTACACCGGCGATCGGCCGAATGAGTCCGGGAAAGATTGGTCAGATACCTACCGGGAGATCGACATCTCCGATGCGGATGCTTTCTTTACGCAGCTATTCACTTGCGTCCTTGAAGTCGTCGCCCCCAAGGCGGCGATCTACTGTTGGCACGCGCACAAACGGTGCGGTGTGATTCAACGGACCTGGGATCAACTAGGCATTCTAGACCACCAGCAAATTATTTGGGTTAAGCCCACGCCGGTCTTTGGCCGCGTCTATTGGCACTTCCGGCACGAGCCCTGCATGCTGGGTTGGGTCCGTGGCAGCCAGCCGGATCACGACGGCCGGCACGAGGTCGATTCAGTCTGGAATGTCGACTGGGAAGGTAAGGCCCGCGTTGTGGGAAATAAACACCCGACCCAGAAACCGGTCGAGCTTTTCGCACGCCCGATGCGGAAGCACACACGCGCCGGCGATGTCTGTTTCGAGCCGTTCAGTGGCTCCGGATCACAAATATTGGCAGCGGAACAACTGGGCCGCCGCTGTTTCGCCATGGAGATCGCACCGACATTCGTGGATGTTGCCGTCGAGCGCTGGGAGCAGTTTACGGGCCAGAAGGCGGAGCGGATTCCTGCCACCGAGGAGGTGAAGGCGTGATCTATTTGGCATCTCCTTATTCCCATCCGGACGCCATCATTCGCGAGCGCCGGTTTCGTGCGGCCTGCCGAATAGCGGCGCGGTTAATTCGTTCCGGTAAAGTGGTGTTTTCGCCGGTGGCTCACGGCCATGCGATTTCGTTGTACGGCGTGCCGACCGATTGTTCGTTTTGGGAAGCACACGACCGGCGCTTCTTGGAACAGTGCGATGAGGTCGTTGTTCTCACGCTCGACGGCTGGCAAGCGAGTGTGGGGGTTGCGGCGGAAATCGAGATCGCGGAGGAGTTGGGTAAGCCGGTGTGCTACCTCGATGTGGGGTCGCTAGCCAAGGTCAGTGAGGGTCGGATTGACTTGAGCGGTTTGAACAGCCAGATTCACCAACCTAGCGACGGAGCTCTAGCAGGATGAGAAAGCGAGAAGATAACATTGCGACAACGGATCGGCAGCGTGGCTTGCAGTGCGGTGCCTGCGGCAATCGGCGTTTACGTGTGATCTACACGCGAGCCGCAAAAGGCGAAAAGTTGGTGCGGCGACGGGAATGCCGGAGTTGTGGCAAGCGTGTTACGACTTGGGAGTGTGTGGTTGGTGGGAATTGACTCAATAAGTTGAGCCCTCCCTGCAACAGCGATTGCATTGTTTTAGCATATTGCCAATCGCAAGTTTCATGATCAATGTGTCACCTTAAGTCACACACGAGAAGCCTCCGGTCGCCTGCAATGCGAATGTTAAGCAGTGGAAACAGCAGGTGGATCAGCACCAAACGAATCGGGAGAGTTGGTGTTGTCTGAATTGTTGGCCCACACGGTTTTCTCAGCCAACCTCGCATCACCTGTGAGAGTTGCGAACGAGACGTCGGCAGCATCTCGCCCAACCCCGATTCGCACCAGCCCGCTGACCGGAGCCAGTCTCGTGGGGTCGAAAAGATACCATTGGCCGTCCAGGAAGGCCTCCATGAAACCGTGGAAATCCGGAGGCTGGAGGCCGACGGCATAACCCGCCACGTAACGAGCTGGAATGCCGATGCCGCGACACAGCGTACTCGCTAAGTGCGCATAGTCTCGGCAGACACCTGTACGTTGCAACAGTACGTCCGCAGCGGTTGTTGACGAATTCGTACTGCCGGACGTGTAATCGAGATGTTCCCAGACCCAATCGCAAATCGCCTGCACACGGCTAAACCCGCGCGACATCTGACCAAATTCTTCAAACGAAAACCTCGCCAACAGATCGCTCTCGCAGTATCGGCTTGGGTTCAGATAGGTGAGGACCTCTGGGGGCATTTCGGAGACGTTTGCTTCGCTCACGACGCTAGGCCGGTCTAGTTCCGGCGCCAATTCCATATTGCCTTGGTAGGAAATCTGAAGCTCACACGGCTGAACGACGATCCGGTGCAATTGGTTTCCCTCGAGCCCCACCTGATACTTTTCCACGTTCAGCTGCGGATCTATCTTCAGTTGCTCCCAGATCACCTGCTGATGATCCGTGCGTGCAGCCGCAAACTGAAACAAGAACACCGTGGATAAACGAACCTCGTACTTTAGGTCGGCGCGGATGTCGATTTGGGTCACGTTTCAGAGCCTTCATGGATTTCTTGAGTGCGGAAAAAAGTTGTGGCAGCGGAGTCGACTCACCAAGCACCTTGGAAAAGGTTTGCAGCCCAGTCCATGGGCATCGAAGCAAGAGACTGAGATAACGTCTGTGACCACCACTGGGTCGCGTTGCTGATTTCGTCGCCGGAGAATCGCTGAAAAGTGGCGTGGCGATCCCCCTCGGCAATGACGGCGACGTCAATTGGACACTCCACATCGGTGACACTCATCCGCGTGGCGTCGAAGGCCAGCAGAGCGAGGGCAACAGCCGAACGCAATGGAGTTTCGAATGTGAGCAATCGATCAAGGATTGGCTTCCCGTAATGGGTTCGCCCTATGATAAAATAGGGTGAGTCAGCGGCTGATTCAATCCAATTGCCCTCCGGATAAACAAAGAATAACTGGGGGGAATCGTCTCCGCGAAGGCGGCCGCCAATGATGGCGTGTGGGTTCCACGAAAGCCCGCCAGCCGCAAGCGATCCGCCATCCTCTTGGCGAACCTTCCGGAGTTGGTCTCCGAACAAGTTCACGACCTTGAAGAGTCGATCAATCGGCTGCTGTTGCTGATCTAGTTGTTCGCTCAAGTAGGTCAATGACTTGTCGCGAACCGACCGCAGCCCGCTTGTCATCACGAACAGCGAATCGTCTGCATGATTCAGAATTGACAGCTTTTGTTTACTCACCTGCTCGCTGCCGCGAACAATCTGAGTATCCGCAAGCGCCACGATCCCTTGGCGAACTTTGATACCGACGCAAAAAGTCATATTTTCTCCGAGAGTACTACGAGATTCCTCGGCATAATGATAACGCCGGTGGCTCGCCTCAACTACTCTTCTATCGGGTGAATCGATGTGGTTTGCACGGTCTCCTCCATGTGATCGGTACACACAACCGAAGTCACAGTCGGGAAAACCGTAGAAGTTTGGCGTGATGCCGACGCAGAACCAGTGGTCGTTCGCTGCTACTGGAGCGATTGGCAACCCCCTGAGGGCTGCGTTGGTGACTTATGGCGAACCGTCGATTGGCAGATACTCTATATTTCTCGCGCGTTGTTCGATATTACAGGGGCGACAACGTTGGCCTGTGTGACCGGGGAGGCAGAACTTTGGATAGCTTTCCCCAACAAGAAAACGCCCCGACGTGGCGAACGTGGGGCGTTTGTTGGTAGCTTGGCCGAAATCGGGCTATTTGCTGGCGGTGAACAACCCGCGATCTGTTTTGACGAAACGGGCCTCCTTCCTCTTGTTTTGGATCTCGCGGAGGATGGCGGCGTAAATCGTGGCGTGCGGTGTCCGACCGCCGGGGCTGGTCCAATACCCTTTCGTGGCCATGCGTTCGATCATCGTCTTGGCGTTGAGCGGCTCCTTCGCTTCGCCGAGGACCTTGGCCGCCGCGTCGAGGGCGCTCATTTTCTTGCCGGTCGTTTTGGCAGCGACCTTCTTGGTGGCGGGTTTCTTCGTCGCTGCCTTGGCGGGAGCCTTCTTTGCAGTAGCCGGTTTCCGCGTTGCCGGTTTCTTGGTCGTTGCCTTCTTCGCCGTGGTTTTTCTTCGTAGCCATCGTTTCATCCTTTTCGTCGTTACGGGTTTGTGTCTGTCCGGCAGCCAACGCGGCCACCGACAGGACAGTCAGTTACCTCGATCCGAAACGGACATCCAGCGACATCTGGTAAGATTCCACAGGATTTCGCAGAAAAGAATTCGGGGCGAACACGGGCCCCACGGCGCTACCAAACACGGAGGATTGAGCAATGGCCAACGTTACCAACGACAACGCCCCACGTGGCCTCACGTGCCCCCGGTGCGGTAGAGGGCATTTCATTACGACCAATACCGAACCGCTACCCAACGGGCGGATACGTTGCCGCAAGCGCGGCCGTGGTTGCGGGTGGAAAATTGTCACGTTGAGGTGGAGATAAAGAATTATTTTCTGGCCGAACGCTAGATACGGAATGATTTTGGGCGCTGGCTGTGATTGGCATCGATTCGGTCTTTCACGGCATGTCGTGCGAGGTAGAATGCTTGAAACGGATTCACGTAGAGCACTCGACCACGGAGGACGTTCGCATGCCCGCCAAGCTCAAGACCCGCTGCAGCCATCCCGGTTGTCCCAACACGACGCGGGAACGGTTCTGCGATGAGCACCGCCGTGAGGCATCGCATCGTTGGTCGGACGAACGACGCGGCACCCCGGCGCAACGCGGCTACGACGAACGTTGGCGGAAGGTGCGGCGCATCCACATCAAGCGGCATCCCTATTGCGAGGACTGCCTCGACGAGGGCGTGGTCAATACGCAGCACTTGGAAGTCGACCACGTGATTCCCATCGACGTTCGTCCCGACCAGCGGCTCGATCTCGACAACCTGCGGACGCGTTGCCGTCGGCATCACAAATTGAAAACGGATGAGGACAAACGGAAGTATGCGGCCGGGGCCACTGCGGCGAATGCTGACCGGGTCGCTGCCTGTGGAAAGATGACCGGGTCCCTAAGGGGGGTACCTTAGATCCCTAAGGACTCAACCCCCCATACCACATCGCCAACGATGCGTGTTTTTCCGCGAAATTAGAGACCGGGGGGTGTGAAGCTGGGTAAAGCATCATTTCGCATCAATTTGATGCTGGAAAGCATGTCATGCGAGGCCGCAAACCAAAGCCAACAGCATTGAAAACATTAGAGGGGAATCCGGGCAAGCGACCGCTCAATGCTCGCGAACCGCATGCTCCCCCCGAGGTGCCCGATTGCCCGGAGCATCTTGACGATGTGGCTCGTGCCGAATGGTTCCGTACGGCGAAAGTGCTCATCGACATGGGGCTGCTGACCTTGGCCGATCGCTCGGCCCTTGCAGCTTACTGCGTGGCGTATTCCCGCTGGGTTCATGCCGAAGAGCAGGTCAAGAAGTATGGGACGATCGTGAAATCGCCAGCCAAGGGGTTCCCCATGAAGAGCCCGTATCTGACCGTTGCGGATCAGGCGATGGAGGCGATGCGGAAGCTGATGGTCGAGTTCGGCCTCACGCCCAGTAGCCGCAGCCGGATCAAATTGCCCGAAGGTACCGGCGCGGTGGATGAGTTCGATCTGTTCCTGGAGGCGGGCTGATGTCGCGCGAGGTCGAATCGCTGACTTCGAATTGGATACGCACGTCCGCCGACGAGCGGGCGGTTGCTGATGGCTGTTGGTTCGACCTCAAATCCGCCGAGCGAGTTCGCACATTCTTCCGCAAATTCCTGCAGGCATTCCAAAGGGCAATGGGCCGGTCAACCGTTCGACCTGCTGGACTGGCAATGGCAAGAGGTCGTGGCTCCGCTGTTCGGCTGGAAGCGTCCCGACGGCACGCGGCGGTTCCGGCGAGGCTACATCGAGGTCCCCAAAAAGAATGGCAAGAGCACGCTGTTCTCCGGACTGAGCCTGTACCTGCTCGTGGGCGACAACGAACCGGGCGCGGAGATCTATTCCGCCGCCGTCGACCGCGACCAGGCGTCGATCGTGTACGGCGAAGCGGCCCACATGGTCGACGAATCGCCCGACCTCTCCCGACGGTTGAAGGTCGTCCGCTCCACGAAGCGGATCGTTTATCACCGCACGCGGTCATTCTACAAAGCGCTCTCCGCCGACGTCCCAGCCAAGGAGGGTCTCAACGCACATGCGGTGCTGATCGACGAACTGCACGCCCAGCGGACCCGCGATCTGTGGGACACGCTGCGTTACGCGGGAGCCTCGCGGCGGCAACCGCTGCAATTGGCGATCACCACCGCCGGTTACGACCGGCACTCAATCTGCTGGGAACAACACGACTACGCGCTCAAGGTACTCGACGGCACGATTGAGGACACGTCGTTCTTTCCGTTCGTCGCTGCGGCGAATGACGAGGCAGATTGGACTGATCCCAACGTCTGGAAAACAGCCAACCCCAGTTTCGGGATCACGATCAACGCGGACCAGTTCGCCGAGGATTGTACCGAAGCCCAAGAATCCCCCGCCAAGGAGAATTCGTTCCGCCGCTACCGCTTGAATCAATGGACCGAACAGGACGTGCGGTGGCTGAACATGGAGAAGTGGGATGCCTGCGGCACGCCGCTGGAGGACCTGCGTGGGCAAGTCTGCTTCGCTGGGTTGGATCTCTCATCCACGACCGATGTCTCGGCACTGGTGCTGGTCTTTCCCGACGAGGACGAAGGGCGATTCGATGTGCTACCGCTGTTCTGGGTTCCCGAGGAAGGCGCCCGCAAACGAGAACGCCGCGACCGTGTGCCGTACGTGCAGTGGATTCGCGACGACCACATGGAGGCGACGTCCGGTGAAGTGGTCGACTACGACGTGATCCGCCGGCGGATCAACGAACTCAATGAGCAATTCGAGATCCGCGAAATCGCCATCGACCGCTGGAACGCCACGCAATTGGCGACACAATTGGAGGGAGATGGTTTCGAGATGGTCGCCTTCGGCCAAGGCTACGCCAGCATGAGCGCACCGACGAAGAAGCTTGAAGAGGTGGTCCTCTCTCGTAAACTGGCCCACGCCGGGCACCCGGTGCTGCGCTGGATGGCCGGAAACGTTTCGATCGAAACCGACGCCGCCGACAACTGGAAACCGTCGAAGAAAAAGAGTGTCGAGCGGATCGATGGGATCGTGGCGTTGATCATGGGGGAGGAGGGGGGGTGAGGGTGGGGGGGAAAGGGGTATCGCATTCTCGCGAGAATCCTTCGATGCCGCCGGTGGTTCGCTGCTGACGATGCGGGGAGATTTCGATCAGACAATTCTGATACGGTTGGCAGGTGTTACGACCAGGGTGGAACCTTGTCGCAAATATTCACCGTCCTATGTCTTCCGCTGGGGTTCAACACGCACCTATCATAGGCAAAGCGCTAGTGCAGGGCTCGAGCGATGTGGAATGGAACGAACGGGTTTCTGATGTTAGGTTCATGGCTAGTGGACACAATCCTGCCGGACGTGTGACCCGACACGGGATCCTGCCGTTTTCTTCAAGCAAGGGGGAGGGGAGGGGAACGAGGGGTGACGAAGGGGGACCGGAGTGAGACTGATCTGAGCGGCGCTTGGTTTTCACGGGAGCGGTGGCGAAGGGGATTGAGGGCGTGAACGTGGCGGGGTTAGGGTTGGGGGCGGTTTGGCTTACGAGAGCTAAGGCAATTCCGGCGGCGCGAAATTCTCCAGTGTGCGCATGGACTGAGGGGTGCGTGTGTCCACGCGATGAGGCCGCGTGCATGCGGAGTGGCGAAGGTAGATGGCTGAGATGGCTTCGGCGGGGTGGGGTGGGGGGCGCTACGCCTTCGAAGTGGCGTAGCTCAGGGCAGGCCGATCAGATGACGATTCATGGATCGCTACGAAGCCGACAAACACGTCGTTGAGGGTCACTGCCCAATAAATAGTGGTGCCTTCCAGGAACGCTGCCCGATTGTGTTTGAGCTTGGTAGGTACCTGACTGGCCGAGATCGGCGTGTCGGTAATGAAGTACCCTTCGTCGCCGTCGGTCAGCAACGTGCAGTAGGCAGCGTTATCGCCGTCGTGCAGCTTCGCGCAGATCGAGTCGCGCAGTTGACAGAATGGGAAATTCAGACATTGAGACCGACACGAAATCGCACAAGTGGGGATTGAACCGATTTTTTTCCAGATGGATTCAGTTCTGGTCGCGTCAGCGATCAGTTCACTCAATAATATCTTCAGACCGCACGGCATTCCACGATTTTACGCCATTTTTTCCCGTCTCAACCCACTTGTGGTGCCAGAAATACCTCACAACGAATTGACCTAGTACCAAACTTTGATCTAGTTGGATGGTAGAGAAACAAGGGTTTCATTCCTGACCAGCCAGGCATGAAGAGTTCGTAAACTCTGCCGGTGTTTGATTGCCCAGCGAGCTATGCGGCCGCACCTCGTTGTAGTCTATCCTCCAATGATCGAATTGCTCCTGGGCATCCTCTGAGGTTCAGAAACCAATGCTGGTTCAAGCACTCCTAACGAAATCGACCGTTGAACGATTCGACATACGCATTGTCCGTCGGTTTTCCAGGCCGGCTGAAATCCAGTTTCATTTGATTCAAATAAGCCCACCAGTCCAGGCCTTTCGAGATGAACTCTGGGCCGTTGTCCACACGAATCGATTTCGGATAGCTCCGTTGCTCGGTGACCGCTTCCAAGACCGCCACGACATCATCACCAGTAAACTGCTGCCGAACCTGGATTGCCAAGCTCTCACGGGTAAAGTTATCGACTAACGTCAAGATCCGAAAACGCTGGCCGGAAAAGACCTGATCGGCCATGAAATCCATGCTCCAACTCTCATTGGGCCTCGCGGGCCACCGCACGCTCGACACGGACCTGGCAACTGCGATTGCGTCGAGGACGCTTGCGGCGCATTGGTAATCCCTCTTCCTTGTCAATCCGATAGACCAGCTTGCGATTGACCTGCCAGCCCTCCCGGCGGAGCAAGGTGTATAGACGGGGATAACCGTAATGGACACGACTGGCCGCTAAATCACGCAGCCGAATTCTCAACCCGGTACGATTGCCGCCGGTGTAGCCAAAGGACACGCCGATCACACTCTGAAAACGGTGACTCGACCGCGGGAAACGTAATGCTCTGCAAGCACAACGCTCGTTCACCTGATAGGAAACTTCCAGCTTGTTCACCACCGCTCGGCGACGATCGGACCTTAGACCTTTCCCTGCAATACATCCTGTAACATCATCTTATCCAGGCTCAGGTCGGCAACCAGCTGCTTGAGCTTACGGTTCTCTTCTTCAAGCAGTTTCAAGCGACGAACCTCGGCAACCCCCATTCCGGCAAACTTCTTCTTCTGGCGGTAGAACGTTTACTCGGAGACACCGATCTTCCGAGTGATGTCGGCCACCGAGGTCCCCGACTCCGCCTGCCGCAAAGCAAAGGCAATCTGTGCTTCCGTGTATCGCTTCCGTTTCATGGTCCCAAACCTCCCTTTCAAAATGCAAGATAACAAATATTCTCCCATTCCGCGTGGATCAAGAAATAGATTAATAGTCGGCATCATTGCTCGGCTGCTATGAGCGTCAATAGATCGCCGATTTTTCGGTGGGATTCGATCGGATGCCGCAGAGGTGCGTCCAAATTAACGCGATAGTGATTACGCCGCCCAACTCGTTCACGCTCAATGTAACTGTCGGCTTCAAGATCCTGCACGATACGCTGAACCGCGCGTTCGGTAATTCCGACTTGTATAGCCACTTGCCGCAGCACGAGTTCGGGATTTGTGTGAAGTAATATCAACACGTGCGAGTGATTGGTTAGGAATGTCCATTTGTGAATCGCGCTCGTTTTTGGAACTGACGGTTCAGCTGCAGTAGCCAATTTGTCAGGCGTTTTGGGCTTTTTCCTCGCCCGATTTGTGTTTGCCATATTCGCCGAACTCCAATCCACGTCACGTGCAAAAGCAAGCGATGGAATCCACTTTCCTGTCACTCAGCTCAGCAATGACGTGTCTACCATGGCCCATTTTGCGAATCTCAATTCACGAATTATAGAACATTTGTTCATGCCACACAACGTTTCCCCACGTTTCCTCAAAAAACACTGGATAAGTGACATAAATTTGACGAATATATATTGACGACATCTATTTCGTGTATTATATATCATGCATCTCGTGTCGCTACTCTTGTGCCAAGGAGGCTTTCTCATGCAAACTGTCGTTGCCGCAACACTATCCTTACCAATTTGGGCCATGCTCTCAGCGGTCCTTCTCAACAAATCCTGGGCGAATCGGCACGCCACCAACGTCATACGGACGCTCAATAGCCTAGCAGCAATAAATGCGGTAGCCGCAATGCTTTACCTGGCATTTACAGTTTATAACGGGCCGATGCATGTGGTGCTTTTTGACCTTGGGCAAGACAGTCCACTGCATGTCAGCCTGTATCTTGATGCGGTGTCAGCGCTCATGCTGTCATTGGTGGCAGGCCTTGGTTGGGTAATCTGCAAATTCTCGATTCGATACCTCGACGCTGAAAAAAACCAAGGCGATTACTTTCGTTGGACGGCGTTTACGATCGGTGCAGTCTCCCTCGTTATTGCCGCGGGCAACCTCGCAATGATGTTAGTGGCACTATTTCTGACGAGTCTCGGCTTGCATCAACTGCTGGTTCATTACTCTGAACGTCGGGCCGCTCAACGAGCGGCGTCCATCAAATTCATTTTCAGCCGGGTTGGCGATTTGTGCCTTCTTTTAGCCTGCATTCTACTCTACCGCGAGTTTGGGTCTCTTGAGCTGCCGATACTGTTTTCCAAGGTCGCGACTTTAGGCGAGACGGGAATCGCCAATAGTGATGCCATCCAGCCAGTAGGCTGGCTTCTGGCTGGATGCGCGGTATTTAAGTCGGCCCAATTCCCTTTCCATACCTGGCTTCCTGAGACGATGGAAGCACCAACGCCGGTTTCGGCTCTTATGCATGCTGGCATTGTAAATGCCGGTGGCTACCTGCTGATTCGCATGGCCCCAATCGTATCATTGACGCCAATGGCAATGTGGGCCATCGCGGGACTCGGAGCCTTCACAGCCTTTATTGCAGCTTTAGTGATGCTGACACAGACCAGCGTCAAGCGAACTCTCGCTTGGTCAACGATCGCGCAGATGGGTTTTATGATGTTGCAATGTGGTCTCGGGGCGTTCTCCGCGGCAATGCTGCACATCATTGCGCATTCGTTGTACAAGGCTCACGCCTTCCTGGCGAGCGGAAGTGTGATGTCGGAAAATCTAGCGATGGCAACTGCGAATCCAAGAACTCGACGCAACTTTGCCAGCTTTGGGCTGTTCGCTGTTTCGGCTGCAATTTCACTTTGCTTGTTCACCGCAATCGCTTGGGCTTTTGGAGTTTCCTTGCAAGAAAAACCAGGCGGTCTTCTGCTGGGTCTCATTTTGTGCTTGGGACTAACACGGTGGATGTGGCGCATGCTGGAAAACGGGGGCCGTTTTGTCATACCAAGTCTCGCAATGACCACGCTGCTCATCGCGGCTTATCTTGGGAGTTTTGCCGCTGTCGATGCTGCAGTTGCCGAAAGTGTTCGTTTGTTCCCGATGGAGCTATCCAGCCAAAGCTTGATGGTCATCGTTGCCATCGCATACACGGCTTTGTTTGTACTGGATCTGACGGCTTTCCAACGGCAGCAATCAAAGTGGCTCCGGGCTCTCTACGTTCATTCATCCAACGGCTTCTATATCGATGTTCTCTGGCGGCAAATGGCCAAATCCGTTTCCACCTGACGCAACTTCGTGGGCAATCCACAACCACTCGAAACTTCGAAGTCTATAAATCAAACACCTGCTGGTAATTAAAGAAGGATGACCAAATGTCCATGACTCAGCACGCAACGTCTCCAACACTTGAATCCGAAATAGAATCAACAACTGAACGTCCCCAAGACGCTTCTTTGGAATTGATGACAACGGACCTGGGACATCTGTCACGGGACACGTGGGATGAATCGAACACGGGTGCTCGACATCTCAAAGAGGCCATACAAAATGTTTCCGCCAGAATAGCCCCGGTTTGGCCGCTCAAGGACTATGTGGCGGTCAATCCTTTTCTTGGGCTAGCGGATCAGCCCTTTCTAAAAGCCCGCAAACTACTGCGAACAATTTCCAACTGCGAAACGCTGATGCCACTGAGCTATTACCAAACAAAGTTTCAGCACGGAGAGCTAAAAGTCCCCGAAATCGAAGCCGCTGTAGCTCAGATTAACGACGAATTTGATCTGCCACAAATCTTGGTGGAGGAGGTGCTACAACAACTTCACACGGTGCAAGATGGCTCCGAATCGGATGCGACGCTCAATCCAGAACGCCGCTTTCGATCAGTGGCGGAAATTGCCGGAAGGTATGGAACCCAGGATTGGCCAAGCGTAATCCTAGAAGAGATCAGCAAACACTGTGCAGCCCATTACGACGAGGGGCAAGCCACTTGGATGAGTCCATGGAAGAAATTGCCGTTATTCCAAGCGTGGCATCAAGCTGCTCAACAGGACCTGCGTTTTAGTCTCCTGGGCTTGGCAGGTTTCCGCAAATTCGTGGGCGCACTTCCACATCTGCCTGAAGAGGCTATCGCAATCTTGCTCCAGAAATTGAGCGTACCCCTAGATCTATGGGAACCGTTCCTACACTGCCAAGCCCAAACTATTCCCGGCTGGAGTGCGTGGACGAAATACAAGAACGAGGCGGCGAGGAAGTGTGGACGCGATACCCACGACTTTACTGAGCTACTGGCAATTCGGCTCGCATATGATGTGGCTGTGGCTGAGGCAACCGATATTCAAATCGACTGGAGTTCCTACTACGGAATCTCGCTTTCTTGCGATACGTCGTCTCTGACCACCACCGACGAGGAGGTCATTGCCCGGTTTACATTACTGCGCGCGAGCGAGATCGCCTACCAAGGCAACCTCGTTGGTGCATTGTCATCTCAATCATTGATAACGAAGTATGAGGCGGCGCGGACTATATCAGATCAGCAATGCCTTGCTCAAATGGTCTTCTGTATTGACGTCCGATCAGAACGGTATCGTCGTCACCTTGAGCAAAGTTCAAAGGCCGTGCAGACGTTTGGCTTCGCAGGATTTTTTGGTGTACCGATGGCGTACGAGGCCCTAGGAGAGTCTACCCCAACGCCGCAAGTGCCTGCATTATTGTCTCCAAATCTGGTCATTCATGAACACTTACGCGACACCAGCGAACAGGAGGCGACGGCTGTCGAAGACCGTAGACGGTTTACACGCCTTGCGAGAAAAAGCTGGAAGCAATTTCAAACATCGGCAGCGAGCTGTTTTAGTTTCGTGGAAACTTCGGGCCTTTTTTATGCGTGGCAACTGCTGAGAAAATCTTCCGGGGCAAAAGGTAAAAACACGCGATTTGATGGTGTTAGGTCAAAGGACATGGCGAAGCTTGGGCCCGACCTTTCGAACCTGCAACAGCAAGGACTACCGGCGGACAAGCAAATTGAACTTGCTGAATCGATACTCCGTGGTATCGGACTAACGCAAAATTTCGCCAAACTGGTCGTTTTCTGTGGCCACGGTAGCACGACGCAAAATAACCCATTGCAAGCAGGTCTAGATTGTGGCGCCTGTTGCGGACATTCGGGAGAACCGAACGCGCGTTTCGCTGCCGCGATGTTAAATCAACCGTTTGTCCGTAACGGCCTGAAGGAACTTGGTATTGTCGTACCCGATGACACACGCTTCCTTGCCGCACGACACGACACCACTAGTGATTGCGTTAGCTATTTCGATACAGATCTGATCGCCGACACACGCCAAATGGATCTGCAGAATCTAGCTGAGCACACATCGAACGCGACAGCACAGTGTCAGTTGGAACGCATGCCGAATCTTAAAGCAGCCAACATTTATGATGTGCTGAAACGCACGGAGGATTGGTCAGAAGTCCGACCTGAATGGGGATTAGCCGGCAACGCTGCGTTCATCGCGGCTCCTCGGAGTCTGACACAAGGCGCAAACCAGGAAGGGAGGGCGTTTCTGCACAGTTACGATTTTCGAGATGATCCAGGATTTAGCATTCTGGAACAGATCATGACAGCCCCAATGGTCGTTGCTCATTGGATCAATATGCAGTACTTCGCCTCCAGCGTCGACAATCAACACTTCGGCAGTGGATCAAAAACAATTCACAACGTCGTAGGACAATTTGGTGTTTTTTCAGGGAATGGCGGTGATCTCACGACCGGTCTTCCTTGGCAATCACTCCACGATGGCGATGAGTTACATCACGAGCCGCTACGCCTGTTGTGTGTGATCGCAGCCCCGCGCAATGCTGTTGCGGATGTCATCCAAAGCAATCAAGTCGTTGAGGATTTGCTAGTTAACGGATGGCTGAACTTAATCGTGATTGAAAACGGTGACTTCTATCGGCATACGACAAAACAAAAGTGGAAAAAAGTCGAAACCGATTGACACGAACTACAGAAACCGATGAAAAACGGAACCCTTTTGCTTCGAGGCAACAGGCCTGGATATTGTTTAGGTCGCAGTGTCCCCTCCACATCTTCATGGAATATGGGAGCTTGTATTATGAGTCATTTAGGCACCGTTGCCCTTTCCCAAAGTAGGTATGTCAAAGCACTACGAGATTTGATTGCAGGTGAGTCAAAGCCAGTCGACACTTTGATTATCGCTCACGACGACTACTCTATGATCAATGCAATTATCGATGCCATGCCGGACGGTTTGATTGCCGTTTTACCGATCCATCAAGCTGAGTGGGAAGGCAACCTGAAAGAAGTCATTGCGTGTGCGATCGACTCAAAAATCAATGATATTCTGATTGCCGGACATTCATCAGGGCTTGAGGTCCTATCGCCTGAGCTTTTCCGAAAAGAGTCACATAATCCCGGACGCGATTACTCTTTGCCGACTTACAACCGACTTCTGTCAGGTGTTTGCAAGACAGGACTCGCAAACAGGAATTCTAGGCAGCATTTTGCAGATCAGATTGCGCGACTCATTGACTGCGACGAACTGGGCGAACAAATGTGCAATGATGACTTTCGTTTGCATGCGATCTTCTATGTGAAGCACAGCGGTATGTTTCTGCGTCATGATTTTCGTGACGGAGAATTTTCTCCCATTTGGTAACAGAATTGCGGGTCCTTGAAAAAACGCACCTCAATAGGATCTGCAGTTAGGGACGCTAAACATTGAGGAGGCTAACCGATACAGAGCAATCGTATCATAGTGCAGCGAATTATGTTGCTGTCGCGGTATGAGGAGAATCATCAAGGGAAGTCGCTCCCATCAGCATGAGCAGCGGCCGGGAAAAGAACTCCTGCAAGAGAGATCGACTTCTCCACTTATAGTGGGTTTTCATAGCAGCACGTACGTTTCTTCCAAAGAGGTTCACGCAGATGATCAAGGGGCAACACAGTTGGCCGCGACGAAATAATTTCGGGGGAGCCTATACCACAACTCTAAGGCAACCGAGTGAGAATTCTCCTCATGCCACCGCGGGTGGCCCCGACAACCGTCGGTAAAGATCAAGATTCCACGGATTGCGAGGTAGAGAACATGATTGACGAAAACTACGCACAGCCACTGGTCGGCATAATAATGGGTAGTCGCTCCGATTGGACGAGTATGCGAAGTGCTTCCGAAGTGCTGAAAGATCTTACGGTTCCCCACGAATGCCGTGTGGTATCCGCTCACCGAACTCCGGATTGGATGGTGGAGTATGCGAAATCCGCACAGAATCGCGGATTGAAAGTCATCATTGCCGGTGCGGGCGGTGCGGCACATCTTCCTGGGATGGTTGCGTCGCTGACCGATTTGCCGGTTCTCGGGGTTCCAATGCAGAGTCGCACGTTGAACGGCATTGATTCATTGCTATCGATCGCTCAAATGCCGAGAGGCATTCCTGTTGGCACATTGGCCATTGGCGAAGCTGGAGCCACGAACGCCGGTTTACTCGCGGCGCGGATCTTAGCTACCTACGACCTGGAATTGGCAAAGCGAATACAAACTCTGCGGAAGTCGATGCAACAACGGATTATGGATGATGTCAACCTCGACGAAGAGATGAAAAAGGAATGTTCCGAATGATTGTTCCTGGGAAAACGATCGGAGTATTGGGCGGCGGTCAGTTAGGGCGTATGTTCACCTTGGCTGCACAACGCATGGGCTATCGTGTTCACGTATTTTCCCCGGGGAGCGATACGCCAGCAGGACAGGTCGCCAATTTAGAGATCACTGCTAGGCTCTGTCGGAAAACTGCTGTTTCCTGATTTTTTGAATTTTTCGCACACTTTAACCTTCACTGGCCACAGACCAAGGAGGGTTATTGTGATGGCGCGGCATCGATTGACGGATGAACAATGGGATTGCATTTACGACATTTTTCCACCGCCTGCCAAAACCGGCCGCAAGCCTCGCGATCGACGGATGATCGTCGATGCGATCTTGTGGATTCTGCGCACCGGTGCTCCCCTGGCGCGACTTGCCGGTGGAGTTTGGACCGTGGGCCACCGCATGGGATTGGTTCAACAAGTGGAATGCCAACGGCACGTTGGACAAAATCCTCGATCGACTCCGCGGTGCTTGCATGGAACTGGACGAAATCGACGACGAGCTGTGGTGCGTCGATGGCACGACTGTGCGTGCCGCGCGCTGTGCGTCGGGGGGCGGCAAAAAGGGGACCCGCAAGAACCGGCTGATCACGCATTAGGCCGTTCTCGTGGCGGCTTTTCCACCAAACTGCATCTGCTGTGTGATCGCCACGGCCATCCGCTGCACTTTCATTTGACGGCTGGCCAAGCCCACGAATCGACTGTCTTGTTGTCATTGTTGCAAGGAGCGGACGCGTCAATTGTTGATGGTGTGGGCGAACCGATTGCCTGGCCGTTGGCGCTGGCTGGCGACAAAGGTTATCGCGCGGATTGGATCGACGAGACATTGTTGGCAACCGGTATCGCACCAGTGATTCCTTCTAAGTCGAATGAACATCGCGATGCTCGTGCGGTGGAATTTGACCGCCAACGATATCGGGATCGGAACATTATCGAACGATTGATTGGCTGGTTAAAAGAATGCCGCCGCGTCCTAACGCGTTTCGACAAGACGGCAAAAAACTACAGCGGCTTCATCAAAATGGCCTTCGTCGAACGTTATTTCAGAATCATGGGTATTTGACGTTTTACGACAGAGCCTAGTTACGACGATGAGGATGCGCTCCTTGATTTTGCGAGCCGTGTTGATGTTGTGACCTTTGAATTCGAGAACATTCCACTAAGTTTGATCGAATCAATTGCAAGAACCGTTCCCGTTCGTCCGAGTCCGGAGGTTGTTGCTTTGACGCAAAACCGAATTGCGGAAAAGACGATGCTACATGCGGGAGGTTTTCCGGTTGCTCAATTTTCGCCGGTTCATGAGGGAGCAGACGCCGTTGGTTTTTTTGAGCGAAATCCAATGGTTCGCCGCGCGGTCTTAAAATCGGCTGAATTCGGATATGATGGTAAGGGTCAAGCTGTCGTGAATGATCGTGAGGCCGCCGTTAGTGCGTTCGCTGATTTGGGCAGTCTACCTGCAGTCATCGAGGAACACATTGAATTGGATTACGAACTCTCAGTAATTGGTGCGAGGTCAATCGAAGGTGAAATTGCGTGTTTCGGCCCGGTAATGAATCGACACTGCGATCATGTTTTGGACGTTTCCATCGCTCCTATTGAACACATAGATCCGGTGATCAGGTCGGAAACGATTAATGTGACACGGGAATTATTGGAACGCCTCGATGTCTGCGGCGTGATTTGTGTCGAGTTTTTCGTCGACAACCGTGGCCGCCTACTGGTTAACGAAATCGCGCCTCGCCCACATAACTCGGGGCACATGACGATCGAAGCTGCTGTCACTTCTCAATTTGAACAACAGGTGAGAGCAGTTTGCGGCTTGCCATTGGGATCCATGGAGCAGACTCGTCCAGCTGCGATGGCGAACATGCTTGGACAACATTTCGGCAAAGGTTCTTTGAATTGGCGTGAGGTATTTCGTAACCAAAATCTGTATCTGCATCTTTACGGCAAACGGAACTACCGAATTGGCCGAAAAATTGGACATCTGACGGCAACCGCCGAGAACGTAGCCGTCGCAGAGGCAGCCGTGCTATCATCGCGAATCGCAATATTAACCACTGGATCGCAAGACCGACACACTGCCAAGGTCTCGTGAAGTTAAATAACTCAGTCGTATTGTCAGTGGTGTAATTGACAACTGTCAGGAATGGCATTCTAAACTCGGGAGTCAAAACGATTTCACTGACGCTCTCCCAGCAGATCGAGTTTCGAACATGATTTGCATTCAGTCGACTTGCCCCAAGGGTTAAAACAGCTTCACTGCAACTAAAGTCACTCAAGAATAGGATTGTTGCGTGTCGCATTTCCAGTTAAGGCCATTTTCGGGCTGAGAGACCATTGCCAAAGCGAGCAACAATAATTACGGCAAAGCTTCGACCGCATGTATCGAACGGCGCCACCGCACAATGCGCCGACTGTTGTACTTATCGAAGTGATGTTCATTGATTCCTCGGAGACAGAATCTCCACTCTGATATTCCACTAACACGGCGGCCTGGATTAGAGAGATTTACGGTGGGTGGCGCGTTCAACCGTCTCACCGATAAATGGCTGAGAGCCCCCCCGCCGTAACCTTCTGCCACAAAAGGGGGACCAACTCAAAAAGCCGAGGCACAAGGCCTCGGGTTAATTCGTTTACTTGCGGGTCGAACTGTGTTCGCGGGCATTAGTAAATTGGAGTGGATTTACGGTTTTAGAGCATGGAACCAGGCTCAGTTGCATTGTTCGTCTTTAAGTCTGATTGGTCGCGAGCAAACCAATCAAGCGCAAGAAGCGTCTGCCCGTCTTTCGCATCCTTCCTGTTTTCCGCGTTTGGAGACTTGGCATGCTTTTTGCTCTTTCGAGTAAAGAAAAACTCGGTAGGCAAGCTTAGGCACGATTAAAATTGAGGATTGAGTATGCAACCTCGTCCTTGCTTTGGTCCAACCTAAGCCTACAGTTTTTCCAAAATGGGTATTTGCCTTGCCGCTAGTCACCACTTGATTTGGAGCACAATTCTCGCCAGGACAGGCAATGAGCTTCACCTGCAATTCACGGACCACAAGCAGGGGCCATTTGTGAAATTAAGGAGTGAGTTATGACGATTCGAAAATACCATTCCAAAGCCGAGAATAGAAACAGACTTGAAAAGAACGAGGGAAACCTTGTTTCCCCGGTCAATCCAGACTATGTCGTGGGCATTGGTGCCTCTGCCGGTGGTTTGGAATCGCTTGAGCGTTTCTTTACAAACATGCCTTTCGATACCGGAATGGCATTTGTTGTTATTCAGCATCTCTCACCGGACTTTAAAAGTTTGATGGACGAATTGCTGGCACGCTACACGGAGCTTCCGATACATCGCGCGACTGAGGGCATGCGAGTTGAGGCTAACTCGATTTACCTAATACCGCCTAAAAAAGAAATGATCGTTTCCGACGGGCGTTTATTGCTGACGGATAAAGATCCGAAACGGCCGCTTGCAATGCCCATCGATCTATTTTTTCGATCTCTTGCTCAGGACCGTGGTGATCGGGCTATCGGCGTGATCTTATCTGGAACCGGCAGTGATGGTTCGCGTGGCATTCGTGACATCCACAATGCGGGCGGTTTGGTAATTTGTGAAACCAAAGAGACCGCTAAGTTTGATGGAATGCCTCAAGCGGCGTTGGAAACAGGTGTCGTAGATCAAGTTATGCCGCCAGAGAGTATTCCGGCAGCTATCATCAACCACAAGATGAATATTCCATTTGGTCAAGCGGCTGACAATCCCAACGATGCTCCTATCGAGGCGATAGATGCCGTATTCAAATTATTGAATGACACTTGGGGCATAGATTTTTCGCACTACAAGCCCAACACGGTCACGCGGCGAATCCAAAGGCGGCTCTCAATGGTCGGCGCGCGTACGCTAGAGCAGTATGCGGAGAAATTGCAAAAAGACACCGAGGAGTTGAACTCCTTGTACAGGGACTTATTGATCGGAGTGACTCGGTTCTTTCGTGATCGAGAGGCGTTTGAGAAACTAGAAAACGAAGTAGTCCCCAACCTCATCACCAACAACGCTAATGAAAAAGAAATTCGTATCTGGGTTGCTGGTTGTGCGACGGGCGAAGAAGCCTATTCGCTTGCAATGATTGTTCACGAACAGCTCGAAAAAGCCAACTCGTCCATAACAGCAAAGATTTTCGCCACCGATGTTCACCGTGCTTCACTCGACTTCGCCGGTGCTGGCGTTTATGGCGAAGAATCCTTGGCAGATGTTGCGCCGGACCGTCTTGATCGCTATTTCGACAAAAAGCGGGATGGCTACCATGTGATTCCTGAGTTGCGTCAGTTGATCGTATTCGCGACCCACAACGTGATTTGTGATGCCCCATTTACAAAGTTGGATTTAATAACGTGCCGAAATCTGTTGATTTATTTTCAGCCAGTTGCTCAGCGTAAAGCTCTGTCATTATTTCATTTTGGCTTGAAGACCGGAGGTTGGCTGTTTTTAGGGCCAAGTGAGAATCCCGGTGAAATTCTCGATGAATTGGATGTGGTTGACTTGCATTGGAAGCTTTATCGCAAGCGGCGTGATGTGAAATTGCCTAACGACATGGAATTGCCGATGAGCAAAGGGGTCAGTCCCTCGCGAACATTTCCTATTCCTGCCCCGACCGTATCGAAAGGTTTGCCTGATGCAAATCTTGTCAGCGCTTATGACGCAATGCTCGATCGGTATATGCCTCCAGGGATTCTGATTAACGAAAAACGTGAGTTGCTTCACGCCTTTGGCGGTGCCGAACGTTATCTTCAGGTGAAACCTGGACGGCCTACCAGTGACGTGTTGGACTTGTTTGATCGCGAATTGCGGACTGCGGTGACTGGAGCTGTCCAGCGAGTTCTGCGAGACAAGACGACAGTCAGCTACTCTGGTGTGCGTGTGCAGACCGGAGATCAAGAAGAAAAACTGCGTGTCTCCGTTGAGCCTTTAGAAAATCCTAGGTCACGATTTTCTCAGTTGTTAATCATTATGGAGCCTATCACAAAACCAGCCGTCGAGGCAGATCGCACACATGTTGGCGATGTCGACGAGGACATGCGTCAAATGTCCGAAGACCGCATCGATACTCTCGAAGACGAGTTGCGCTACTCTAAGGAAAGCCTCCAAGCCACTATTGAAGAATTAGAAACAAGTAACGAAGAAATGCAGGCGACGAACGAGGAACTAGTTGCCGCAAATGAAGAACTGCAAAGCACGAATGAGGAACTGCAATCGGTCAACGAAGAACTCTATACCGTCAATGCGGAGTATCAGCGAAAAATTGCTGAGCTTTCAGAACTGACGACCGACATGGAAAACTTGTTGGAAAGCACTGAGGTCGGGACGATATTTCTTGATCGAGACCTGAATATCCGCAAGTTCACTCCACAGAGCGGTCAGGACTTTCATTTGTTACCACAAGACATCGGACGACCGATCAATAATTTTGCGCACAATATCATGCATCCTGAATTGATCAACGATTTGCATAGCGTAGTCCAATCCGATTGCCGGATGGAAAAGGAAGTCCAAGATCGGCAGGGAAAATGGCTGTATTTGCGAATTCTGCCTTATCGCACACGTTCGAAAAGCGTGGAGGGTGTCGTATTGACACTGATTGACATCACACCCGTGAAACAAGCTCAACAACAATTGGCAGAAGCCGTGCGTCGTCGAGATGAATTTTTAGCGATGCTCTCACACGAGTTGCGCAACCCATTGGGAGCGATTCTCAACGCTACCCATGTGATGGAGCGCCTCGAAATTAAGGACGCGATGATTCGTTCCGCCTTTAGAGTTGTGCAGCGTCAGGGACGCCAGATGTCACGCTTGTTGGACGATCTGTTGGATGTTTCACGCGTGACGCAAAATAAAATCGAATTACATAAGCAGCCGACGAACCTGCAGTCGATTGTTGAAAATGCTATCGATGCGACAAGTCCATTAGTTGACTCAGCGGAATTGACATTCACCAAAGAGGTGTCTGATGACCAAATGCTAGTCTTCGGCGATGAAGCCCGACTTCAGCAAGCGCTCGAATCTGCTCTCAAATGCGGTGAGATACACTCCGACGGGGGGGAAAGTTTCGCTGAAAGTTGGCGCCGATAACGGAGAAATTGTATTCACTGTCAGTGATAATGGAGTCGGCATTCCCAAGGAAGAATTGGATAGCATCTTCGATTTGTTTGTTCAGTCGGATCATACCTTACACCGCTCTGATGGGGGAATGGGAATCGGACTAACGTTGGTCCGCTCAATCGTGGAGATGCACGATGGCCAAGTCACTGTTGAAAGTGAAGGTTCTGGAAAGGGGAGCAAGTTCGAGATTCGCTTACCTCGCTTGTCAGTGTCTCAAGACGAGGTTTCAGAGGACAAAGAATTGGGCGATTCCGAATCGCCGTCATTAGGAAGCGTAAGTGGAACTGGACGCGTCGTCATCGTTGAAGACCAAGACGATGCCCGGAACATGCTTCGCGCGTTACTTGAACTAGAAGGCTACGAAGTCCATGAAGCAGATAACGGCACAAAGGGGTTAACTGTCATTGAGCATATTCATCCAGATATTGCCTTGATCGACATCGGTTTACCGGGTCTCGACGGATACGAAGTTGTCCGTCAATTAAGGAAGAGCCTTGGAAATAACCATACTTATCTCGTTGCTTTAACTGGATACGGGCAACAAAGCGATGTGGAAGCAGCGCTTCAGGCGGGGTTTGACAACCATTTGGTCAAGCCGCTCGACCCGCAAAAGCTGTCACGAATTCTCAAATCGCATGGCCCACCTAATGAGAAGCCTGCCTTTTTGAATTAGTAACACTTCCATTTAATTTGATGAAAATCTTAGATTGAGAGGTCAAATGGAGGTGGGGCATGAACGAGAAGCTAGATACTTTTTCGAATTTGCTTGTCGTCATCGGTGCGTCTGCAGGTGGCTTGAAGCCGATCCGAGAGATCATTCGCAAATTACCAAAAACCTTCCAAGCTGTGGTCATTGTCGCCACGCACCGTGATCCAAGTATTCAGGAAAACATTTTAGCCGAAATTCTCAGCAACGACGCACGATTGAGGGTTCGAGAACCTGTTGAGGGTGAAATCTTGAATTGCACGACGATCTACGTTGGCCAACCTTCAGAGACCGTGCAATTAGAGGGTAAGACAGTTCAATTGGATGAAGTATCCAGCCACATGGAGAGACTTCATCGTATTGATGAGTTATTCTTTTCCGCAGCCCAATATGCCCGAGAAAATGCCGTCGGGGTGATACTCTCAGGGACACTTTGGGATGGCGTGGCTGGCTTGGCGGCGATTCATGAAGCTGGTGGGACATGTATTGTGCAAGACCCACATGATGCTTCTTTCGACGGTATGCCTCGAAATGCCATCGAAAATGTGAAGATTGATTTCGTGGGAAATCCCGATGAAATTGCGAGTTTATTAATGGAGTTAGCAGCAGGTCGAGCCTGCCAATAACACTCATAATTGCCTAAGCGGGACTCGATCATCCCCAAAGACAATCCAGACCAAAACCTAAGCGTCTGTATTGACAATTCAGCTTTAATAGTTTTATCACCTTGGGGATGCAAACCAGCCCGGGCATCCTGCCCGCATTATGGACAATCCTCGTCCGGCTGGTGAAAAACATCCTAAAAAAGTGTCTCACTCAGCCGGTTGTGCAGTGCTAAACTGCCGCGGAATGTACACTCCCCAGTCGATTCAATAAACCGACAGGATCAAGCGGCTTGGGGAACCATTCATTGACGCCTTCAGGACCGATGGGTACTCCAAGCTCTTCGGGAGACGTCGCGCTGACAGAAAAGACAGATAATGCCTGCAATGATTCCTGGCTGCGAATCCAGCGAATTGTTTCAGGACCATTACGATGCGGCATTCTCATATCAAGCAATACGAAATCCGGTGTTGCATCGAATTCATCGAGTTGCTGGATCGCTTCATTTCCATCTGAAGCAGTGACGACTTCGTATCCTTCTAGCCGCAATAACCCTGCTAAAAGACGAAGTTCATTCGCGTCGTCTTCCACGAGCAGCACCCGTTTTGGGGGGCCGGTAGAAGGTGTTGGCTCTATGGGCAGTTGTGCTGTTGATTGCTCAATCTTGGCCAACGCGCGAATGGCTTCTAGGAGTGCCGCTTCTCCGTCTTCTAGATTGCCCGCTTGAAAATTCCGTTCAGAAAGCACCAAACTGAGTTTGATGATATTCAGCTGATTTTTCCATTGGTGAGCTTTGTCCCCAAAGCGGTTTTCTGCGAATGATTCGGGATTGGAATTGAGTTCGCCACGGAGTATTTGTAACTCTTTAGGGGCATCAATCCCGATACGAACCGATCGTCCTTTGACGGATAAAACGCGAATGTTGACACCAAGATTGGGAAAACAGAAGTTTTCCTCCGGCTTCCGAGAGAGCACGAGCATTGTGGGGTTTCCTTTCCCATGAAACAGGTTGACTAGTGGTCAAGACCACTTTCGTTCCCTCACCCTTCACAAATAAGTAAAGGGTAACCAATGTTCCCGTACGATGTCCGCACTCCGGCGGAACGTTCGAAACCAATTTACGAAGCTCGAAGAACTCTTATTCAACATCGAGAGGAGCAGAGATTATCTAAAGCGTAGAGGACATTTTCAAGATGAATTCCACTTTATTTTGTAGATTTCTGAATCAGACCGCCAGGATTATATCTGGGCCCACGAGGTCCAAAAACAATGATGGACGCAACTTGAAACTGCAAAGGATGGACAAACGAAAACCCCAGACGAAACTGACACCCAAACAACCGACCGATTAGCAATTCGATAACGCGAATTGATAACTCTTCAGCTGTAAGTCGCTCCGGCAGCGTCGTCGATGAGAATGTGTGGCATCGAAAGCTCATGCATCGCGTTCGTACCCTTGGAATCAGACCCCCGAGTCGTTCGCAGCGAACGACCTTATTGAGTACGATCGTGTCGTTCTATGGTGGTGGAGCAATGCATTCTAGTTGGCAGTGGACGAATGCAGACGGCTGTAAAACTGAGGGACTCGGCTTTCAAGCTGCCAGCTTTTCAAAATGCCGCAACACCCCACCAAGCCGCGTACGGTAAACGACCGCATCGGGTTTAGCACCCTGCACCTCGCAGAAATCACCGACCAAAGGCACATTCCCCACCGCTTGGTGCGGTCCTTCAGTGTGGTAGTGCTCAACGAACTCCGAGATCAGGTAATTGAAGTGCTTGGGCCCAAAGGCAATAAAACAGTTCAGTGCTTCCTGCATGTTGGACGTCCGCACGTTGTGCTTTTCTACCTTGATGCTCAAGGTGCGTAGGATCTCATTAAAACCCGCTGCCCACGCTCCAAACTTTCAATTTGCGATGCCACAGAAATAACCGTATGCTGGGTGGACAGACATCTCCACCAACAGCGAGGGCCAGCGTGACGCCCGAAGAGAAAGCTCGCAAACATATCGATCACCAGCTGGCGCAATGCGGCTGGATTGTGCAGCACCGTGATGAAATGAACATCATGGCGGGGCTGGGGGTGGCCGTGCGCGAGTTTCCGTTGAAAACCGGATTCGCTGACTATCTCTTGTATGTCGATGGCCGAGTCGCTGGCGTTGTGGAAGCCAAACCGGAAGGACATACGCTGAGCGGTGTGGAAATCCAATCGGCGAAATATAACGCTGGTCTTCCGGACAACCTCCCACACTACCACTTGCCGCTGCCGTTTGCTTACGAGTCGACCGGCAAACTCACGCAATTCACCAATACGTTGGAACCTGATGCGCGAAGCCGGGACGTGTTCACATTTCATCAGCCAGCGGAACTGCAGAGACTCGTGGAACTTGAAGGGCAACTGCGGGGCAATCTTCGCGAAATGCCTGCGCTCAATACAGAGGGGCTGTGGCCGCTCAAAATCGAGACGCTCACGAACCTCGAAAAGTCGCTCGCCGAGAATCGTCCGCGGTCTTTGATTCAGATGGCGACTGGTAGCGGGAAAACATTAACGGCCGTCGTCGCATCCTATCGGCTCATCAAGTTCGCCAAGGCGAAGCGCATTTTGTTTCTGGTCGATCGCAACAACCTCGGCAAGCAGACGCTCAACGAGTTCCAGCAGTACGTCAGCCCGTACAACGGCTACAAATTCACCGAAGAGTTCAACGTCCAGCACCTTCGCAAGAACACGATCGACCCGGCCAGCCAAGGTCTGCATCACCACGATTCAGCGGCTGTATTCGATGCTCAAGTGGCGAAGAGGAAGTTCGAGGAGGAGAACGAAGAGTCGTCGCTGTTCGAGGCAGAACGCCGAGCGCTGAAGGAACCGGTGCCGGTCGTCTACAACGAGCGATTCCCATCGAGACGTTCGATTTCATCGTCGTCGATGAATGCCACCGCTCGATTTACAACATCTGGCGGCAGGTGCTCGATTACTTCGACGCCTTCCTGATCGGCCTCACGGCCACGCCGACGGCGCAGACGATCGGTTTCTTCAACGGCAATCGTCGTCCAGGACTACTCGCACGAGAAGGCGGTCGCCGATGGCGTCAATGTCGGCTACGACGTCTACCGCATCGAAACACAGGTCACCGAAGGACGGAGCGACGCTCGCCAAGGAGCCGGGCACTTCGTTCCGCACCGTGACCGGCGGACGAAACGAAGAAGAAATTTCGCGAACTCGACGACGACCTGACCTACACGGCCAACCAACTCGACCGGGACGTCGTGGCACTGGATCAGATCCGGCTGGTGATCAAGACCTTCCGGACAGCTGTTCACCGAAATCTTCCCCGGCCGGACCGAAGTCCCGAAGACGCTGGTCTTCGCCAAGACCGACCTGCATGCCGACGACATCGTGAAGATCATCCGTGAGGAGTTCGGCAAGGGGAACGACTTCTGCCAGAAGATCACCTCCAAGACCACCGGCAAGAAACCGGAGGACTTGTTGGCCGAGTTCCGCAACGCCTACAATCCCCGCATCGCTGTCACGGTCGACATGATCGCCACCGGCACCGACGTCAAACCGCTGGAATGCGTGTTCTTCCTGCGTGACGTGAAGTCCGCGTCCTACTTCGAGCAGATGAAGGGCCGTGGCTGCCGCATCGTCGATTCCGACGACCTGCAAAGTCCGTCACGCCCGATGCGAAGCACAAGACGCACTTCGTCATCGTCGATGCCGTCGGCGTCTGCGAGACAGGACAAGACAGCCTCGAAGCCGCTCGACCGCAAACCGTCCGTCCCGCTGGAGAAGATTCTGCAGTGCCGTGGCTGCGGGGTGGCCGATGCCGATCTGGTCTCGACGCTGGCGGCTCGGCTGGCCCGGCTGGAACAGGAAATCGACGCCGAGCAGCAGCAAGAGATCACCCAGCAGGCCGAAGGCAAGCACTGCAGGACGCTGGCGGCCGATCTGCTGAACAGCATCGATCCCGACGTCAACGCGGCAGGAAGGCGGTCGAGAAGTTTGCGATGCCCGAGGATCAAGAACCGACCGAAGAGCAACTGACCGAGGTCGAGCAGGAAACGATGATGCGGGAGGCTCTGAAGCCGTTCCACAATCCGAAGCTCCGCGAAACGATTCTGGACGATCAAAGCCTCGCTGGAACAGGTGATCGACGAGACAGACGCAGGACGTGCTGCTGCGGGCCGGGTTCGACGCGGAGGCTCTGGAGAAGGCGCGCACGATGCTCTCCGACTTCCGGCAGTTCCTCGAAGACCACAAAGACGAGATCGAGGCGATTCAGGTCCTCTACAGACGCCGTACCGGGCCGGGCTGCGGTATCGCAGGTCAAGGAACTGGCCGCCGCGCTTCGAGCAACCGCCGCTCTCGCTGCGCCGATCCGGAGCGGTTGTGGCAAGCGTACGAGGCCGTCGAACCGGAGCAGGTAAAGGGGCAAGGAGGCAAAGCAGCTTGGTCGATCGTGATCGCCATGGTGCGGCACGCCTGCATCCGGAGGAGCCGCTGGTCCCGGTCGGGACGACGGTCGAAGAGCGGTATCAGGAGTGGCTCGCCGAACAGGAGGCCGGCCGGCGCTGACGTTCACGGCCGGATCAGCGGCAGTGGCTCGATGCGATCAAGGACCACATCGCCAGCAGCCTGAGCATCGAGCAGGACGATTTCGACTACGTGCCGTTCAACCAACTCGGCGGCCTCGGGAAGGCGTACGAACTGTTCGGCGACCGGCTGGCCGAGCATTCTTGAGGAACTGAATGCGAGGTTGGCGGCATGAGTGAAACGGGAAGTGGTCGATGAAATGCAGTGCTTGAGTCGACCCTTGCCCAATTGGAATTGGGCAAAGTTTCCGAACTTCAAGCAAAGACCTCAACGTGGTCTCATTCCTCAGCCGTCATCTTCGTAGAGAGGAGATAAATGCGTTCTGGTGCTTTGGGAGACGGTGATCCGACATGAAGGAAATGCCTGATTTGAGCACCTGGTCGAAGTTCTGAATCGCTGTTTGACTGCAGGACGGCGATTCGCTGGTGATCGGCGATCGCAGGCGGCGAAAAGCTCCCTCGGTCGGAGTCCGGCGGTTTGGAAGCGTGCCGTCCTGATGAGTTCGCCTTAGAAAGTTCTAACAACGTTTCCACTACGAGGAACACGATCCCCAACTTCGCGATGTACTACGTTGAAAACTGGAAACAGCGACATTATTCGCGAGTCACATCCACTATGAAACATCTCACAGAGTTTCGCGGGTTGAGATACCTGTCCCACCGCTCAACGAACAACGCCGCATCGTCGCGAAGATCGAAGAACTCTTCTCCGACCTCGATGCGGGTGTGGCGGCTCTGGAGCGGGCGAAGGCGAACCTCAAGCGGTACCGGGCCGCGGTCCTCAAAGCCGCCGTCGAGGGGCAGCTGACCGAAGACTGGCGGGCGGAGCACCCCGACGTCGAACCGGCCTCGGAATTGCTTCGACGCATCCTCGTCGAGCGTCGGAAGAACTGGGAAGCGGAGCAACTCGCGAAGTACGAGGAAAAAGGCAAGCAGCCACCGAAGGGGTGGAAGGAGAAGTACAAGGAACCGGCGGGGCCGGATACGGCGGGGTTGCCGGACCTGCCGGCGGGGTGGACATGTGCAGCTATTGATCAAATTGCGGAGTGTTTGGATTACATGCGTATACCAGTAAACAAAAAGGAGCGAATGAATCGGCAAGGTAACATTCCGTACTACGGAGCTAATGGACGAGTTGGATCTTCATTGCACGATCACTATTTTTGATGAAAACGCATCGTGCCTGGTCGTGGAAGACGAACACATTCAAATAGGAGACGTAAAATCCTCCATTCTCAGATCAAAATCACCGGCAAATCGTGGGTAAATAATCCCATGCCCACCATCCTTCAGGAGCAGTTTACCGCAGCAATTGATACTGACTACCTCAATTATTCGTTGATGTTCTATGACTTTATGGTTTTCCTATGAATACGACTTGGAAATAACCACTGCCCCAAGCGCAAGCTGACTAAAAAACGGCTCGATTGATATAGCATTTTTCTTCGTGATCACGAATACCGCCTCAAAGTTAAAGGAGAGCGAGTTTCAAATCGTGGGATGAGATCTCATCACGTATCTCCAATCTCGACTACCTCGAAGAGACGATTGAGGTGAGTCTCCAGAGATCGATTCGGGTTCGTCAAAGCATCCTGAAAAGGGCGTTTGAAGGCACACTCATTCCGCAAGCCCCGAACAATGCACCCGTGGGGGTCTGATCGGGCTCAATCACGCAAGGCAGATTACGAGAAAGCACAACGGTAACAAGAAGCTCAAACAAACGCGAGAAAATAATCACAGGCCGATCGAGAAGCCTTTCAGTTCAACCAGCAGTGGAACTTTCGAGGATCAATAGATGGTACCAAAGCATCAGCGAATCTACGAAATTCGTTGCCCGGTTCACGGATTTGTCACCATCAATGATTGGGAGCGAGAGATCATCTCGGCACCGGCGTTTCAGCGGCTGCGCCGCGTTCGCCAACTCGCATGGACCGATCAGGTCTATCCGGGTTGGGCCATGCACACGCGATTTGAGCATTCGTTGGGGGGGGTGTCATGCACGTTCGCGACGGCCATGTACGACTCGCTCGTGCAGTCGTCCCGTGACATACTTGATGAGACGAAATGGGGGTTCGATGACGCCGGATTACAACGAGAGACAAAATCCTCGTGCGATTAACAGCTCTTTTTTGCATCGATACGTCTGGCCACACTCCATTTTCGCACGCGGCGGAAGAACTTTTCCCAAACGTCCCAATGACGAGCAGCGCTACGAGCATGAGGAGTATTCCGCGGCGATTATCCGCAACAAGTTGAAAGATGTGATCGAGCATCATCCAAGCAACGACAATTACAAAATTAAAGCGGACGAAATTGCGGCGTTACTCGAAGTGATCGCAGAGAAGCGGGACGCTCTCTGATCTGGCGAGACCTTGTCACTGGCCAAATGGACGCTGATCGTATTGACTATTTGTCTCGAGATTCACTTCACATTGGGCGTCGAATATGGGAAATTTGATTGGCGAGCGTTTGGATCGGCTGTCTGCGTTTTTGTCAGAACAGAAACCGAACGTGGACTTTCGATTGGGGGTCAGCGAGGGCCCTGCATTCCGCGGAATCGCTTGTTCTTGCTCGATACCTGATGTTTACGCAGGTCTATTTCCACAAGACACGTGTAGCGTTCAACAATCATTTGGTCGAAGCGATGAAAGCGATATCTTCCCAGTGGCGAATTTCCGCAGCTCGAAATGGTGAATGAACTGGATGAGTATCTCAAATTGGAACGACTGGCGAGTGTTGGGGAAACTCTCCGAAGGAGAAGGCGGAGACGGTGGAAAACGATTGTGCGAACGTAATCACTATCGCGAGGTGTTCCACACGCCAGAGAATCCGAAAGAACAGGATCTCGACTTATTTGACGAGATCTGCGATGCTTTGGAACGCTTTTCGCCCCGATAGTGGGTCCGCAGAAAAATCCTGGTATAAAGTCGGTGAAACGCAGACATTCCCGCAATTCTTGAGCGACAATCCAGGCAACTAAAATCCTAACGTTGTCGGAACACTCCGACGTGATTGCCGGAATGAAGCCCATTGGAAAGAAGATGGTATTTTGCCGTCCCGAGGATAAGGAACAAGCGGCAGAAATTGTCGCCGATAAAGCAGGGAGCGAATCATGAAAAAACAAAAGTGGTGGTGGCGGCCAGCAGTTTTGGCAGAGTTGGTAAATAAGTCTCCGGGGAAACCTGGACGAACAGTCATGATGAAGCTTGCCTATCTATTGCAGACAATTCGCAACGTCCCGCTCGGATACCATTTCGAGTTATATAACTATGGTCCCTATGATAACGATGTTCTGAGCGATCTTTCTCAAGCAGCCACTTTGGATGCAATTGACTACCAAATCGTCAATTATCCCGGGGGCATGGGTACCAGCATTCTGCGTGGGGGTGGCTTTGACGATTTCTGAGCGATGCAGAAGATGAATTAGTCGGTATTGAGGCTGACATAGATTGGGTCATCAAGCAATTTGGTCATAAAAATGCGTCTTGTCTCGAGCTCTATTCAACGATTGTTTTCGCTGATCGCGAAATGAAGCGAAAGAAAAAAGAAGCAACGTCAAGAGAATTGGCTCATCGCGTTCACCAAATCAAACCTCATTTTTCGAAGAATGTTATTGAGGAAGCGATCGAAGACGATGACCAATCCGATCTTGTCCTGGTCCCACTCGCATACGATTAGATGACCAACCCCTCCCAACAAATCGTCAACAAAGCCTGGAACTTCGCCCACGTTCTGCGGGACGATGGCCTGTCGTACATGGCCTACACGGAGCAGATCACTTTCCTGCTGTTCCTCAAGATGGCCGACGAGCAGACGAAGCCGCCGTACAACCGCAAGCCGATCGTGCCGCCGAAGTTCGGCTGGCAGAGCCTGCTCAAGCGGGACGGCGACGAGCTGGAAGTCCACTACCGGCACATCCTCGAAGAACTCGGCAAGAAGCCGGGGATGCTGGGCGAGATCTTCAAGAAGGCTCGGCAGGAGATCCAGAACCCGGCCACGCTCAAGCGGCTGATCGTGGACCTGATCGACGCCGAGAAGTGGTCGTCGATGCAGGCCGACGTCAAGGGCGACATCTACGAAGGGCTGCTGGCCAAGAGTGCCGCCGAGTCCCCCAAGGGTGCGGGGCAATACTTCACGCCCCGCGAACTGATCAAGGCCATCGTCGACGTGATGCGGCCGCAGCCGGACGACACCGTCTGCGATCCGGCCTGCGGCACGGGCGGATTCCTGCTGGCCGCCCACGACTACGTCATCCGCCACCACGGCAAGGAACTCGACAAGGATCAGAAGAAGCACCTGCGGACGGCGTTCGTGAAGGGCTGGGAACTGGTCCCCAACACCGCCCGGCTGTGCATCATGAACCTGTACCTGCACGGCATCAACGCCGATCCGTGCCCGGTGAAGTCGGGGGCTGACAGTCTCGCGGGTGACCCGGGCGAGCGGTTCAGCGTGGTGCTGACCAATCCGCCGTTCGGCAAGAAGAGCAGCATCGCCATCGTCAACGAGGAAGGCGACCTGGAAAAAGAAGACACCTCCTACGAACGGCAGGACTTCTGGACCTCGACAAAGAACAAGCAGCTCAACTTCCTGCAGCACGTCAAGAACGTTGCTCAAAATCAACGGCCGCTGCGCGATCGTCGTGCCCGACAATGTGCTGTTCGAGGGCGGCGCCGGCGAAACGGTCCGCCGCAACCTGCTGCAAGCAGTGCGACGTCCACACGCTGCTGCGGCTGCCGACCGGCATTTTCTACGCCCAGGGCGTGAAAGGCCAACGTGCTGTTCTTCGACGCCAAGCCGGCCCAGGAGAAGGCCTGGACGAAGAAGCTGTGGGTCTACGACCTGCGGACGAACATGCACTTCACCCTGAAGACGCAGGCGACTCAAGCGTGCCGACCTCGACGAGTTCGTGAAGTGCTACAACCGTCATGAACACGACCGATCGTCGATTACCGGTGACTTCTCAATCAGTGCCGGTTTTACCACGACTGGTCAATGGAACCGCGACGGTTTTAGGAAACTGATCGGCGTGATGCGCAGCGCCGGGGATGCAGTCCGCGAGTCTGGGTGGGGCAAAAAGTATTGGCCGCTTCAGCGCCCATGGGGTGATGGGTTCTACGACTGGCTGACGTTCCTGGCGGAACAGCAGTTCCAAGATGGGCAGTTAAATCTTTGGATTCCGATTCGAGGGCCACAGAAAAACGTTGTCATGAACTGGGAATTGATGCGACTTGGAACCTACCCATCAGACCAATTGGAAGAGCACGGCGTTGATGTAGAGCGATTCAAATCGTGGAATGGGAATCCTCCAAACTTCATGGAGTTCAATCTCTGCGATGTTGTGACATTGTCAATCGCTGTATGCAGCGTGGTGCTCAATGATGTAACTGCTCGGCCGACTCATACGACCACCGAGCCGGGGGTGGATGTCTCACCAGACGCGAACGATGAAGAATCAATCGGTGACGAAACAGATACTCCCGGCACTGGCAACGATCCGGAGCCGTTCACGGGTGGTCAGATAGTGTTTTTTGAGGATCGCGTGGAGCTCTGCGGAGTGGGCATATTCAGGGGATCTATGTCGACCAAGAAATGGCATGTTCTTGAGTTGCTCCGAGACATCCAATCCGATAAGGGTCGAGGTTTCAGTGGGGCAAAACTCGCTGCAGAGTTGGAGTTGGCAGATGCTCGAAGTGCGGCGGGTTTAATCAGGGACATTCGAAAGCTGATAAAAACGGCGTTATTGGAGGAAGCAAAAATTGACTGCGGGATTGATGATGTGATCGTTAGTGGTGGCTCAGGGTATCGCTTTTCACATAAACTAAGTGTCCAAGGGGCCGACAATAATGGCGCGACGCCTTTACAGGATCACGAGACAGCACAATCCCTTCATGGTGATCCTCTTCGTGATACTGTAAATGGTCCTGTAGGTGATCCAGTATTACCGACCGGTGATACTGTAGCGGTACGCCAAAGACGGATACTCGAATTAATACAAAGCGGGCGGGAATTAAGGGCGCCGGCCATCGCTGACGAATTGGGCTCCCCGTTGTCAACGGTCAAACGCGACTTGAAATCCTTGAAAGGCGCGGGCAAGATCGAATTTGTCGGACCGCCCAAAACCGGTCATTATCGCCTGTGTTCACGGGTGGATTCCGGTAACTGATCAGGCGGGAATTTTAAGAATTTCTATAACGGCAACGAATTCAGCTTTCGGCGCCCAGTACAGCCTCGACGCAGGCGGCGACCAACGGTTCAAACGAACGCCAGTCGCCCCGACTATTCATCGAAATTGGGCGTTTGTTTGAACGCTGCCCTGGGGCACCTTGGTGTTCCCGGCGACGAGATCCTCACGTCTGGCCACCGCTCGGCCCCCCTCTTTAAGATTCTTGCGTTTCGCTTATCCAAACTTCGACACGCTCACAGGCCCCCCAAAACTGGCATTGCCCGCGATGCTCAGGTGTGTCAAACCTCAGCGACTTTGAGTTCGTCGCCAACTACGGAGGTCGCCAAGACCGATGCGCCTTCGTTCCTTTCCTCCGACGCCGAATACGATGCAACCGCTGTACCGCTGTACCGCTGTCGCGAAGGAATCTCGCAAGCCCCCGGAGTGCAGTTTGGCAAAATATATTGTACAATCGAGACTGAAGTTGTCAGCGTACTCTGCGAGTGCCGACTTTCGGAAGTCGCAAACTCCAGTTTTGCCTCTTGCGCTTTCCATGCCTACGTCGCGATTGCCGACGACGGTTTTATTGTAAATGCGGATTCCCAAGGTGATGAAGTAAATGAGAATTCAATTGGTTCTAGTGCTACTCGTTGCGTTAGTAGGCTGTGGAGGTAACAGTTCCTCGCCTTCGACGCCACTTGCGGAGCAACCGGACGGCTTTCAAATTGAGTTCCCCAACGCGCCGGAACCCTGGCAAACTCAGTTTGAATCGTCAGGTTTTGGGACAATCACCGTACATCACCTGAGCGTGACACATGACGACACGATGTATGGTGTTGCGTGGCACGACTTCCCGAACGTCCTGACTGATGCCGAGCGTATTGCTGAATTGGGTACGGATTGGCGTGAGACGTCGGAGCTTGGAGGGTTGCCTGCAATGGGAAGAGTCGTTCGCGAGGGTCCAGTTACAGTGGTAGAACGCATGCTTCTGCACGAGCGGCGGTTCTATTCCGTTCAGGTTGGCGGGCCCAAAGACCCGAGCGATATGGCGGAAACCAAAAGCTTTTTCGACAGTTTCCAACTCGAAAGCTCAGGTGAAAATAAAACCCCTGGTAGCCCTTGACTGAGGGTACTTCAGAACTGTTCGTATGCAGTTGAGACCGCTGCAATTTGGCCCATTCCAAACTCGCTGAAGTCACATCGACCGGATGCGCCGGACCACCATGGCATCCGGAGTTGATTACGGACACGACCGAGCCAATCGATGTCCGTAATCGAATGTCCGTAATGGCGCGGCTGTAAGCCCATAGAATACAACCTGCCTTTACATGGAGAGAAGCCAATGAGTAACCCCTTTCCCATCATACGCACCGGAGACAAACCCACTGTCAAGTTTGTTGAGGGTGAGATTGTTCGCGATGTGAAATGCAAAAACGAGGACGAAGCCCTCGCCCTCGCTAATGTTCGCCCGTTCTGCGAAGCGTACTTGGATTACAAGCCAGTGAACCTTCAAGAATTGCGAAGTCCATTGATGCCCTCGGCGGTGATCGCCGACCTGAAAGCCTATCGCTTCCTGGTCGACCTGAAGGAAGACATCCAATCAGGCAAAATCAGCTAATCGCGCAGTTTTAATCTGGCGGCCGCAACCAAAGATGGTTTTCTACGACCAATACAAGCAGAAGGCAACGGTGATTAGGCGGGCAGCCGCACAAGCCAAGCTGCTTCAATGGTTTCGGGATCGCGAGAAAACGCTACATCGACCCGCACGCGGCGATCAACGGTTAAAGACCCAGACCCGGCTTACACTACTGTGCCTTCTGTGGGGGGGGGGACTGGTCAGGGCTCCGGATTCGGTGAAATGGAGGTTGCACCCCATGCCGAAAACGTCCACTCTTCGCGTCCCGTCCTACCGTCGCCACAAGCCCACAGGGCAGGCTGTCGTCACGATCAACGGTCAGGACATCTACCTGGGCAAGTGGAACACCGCGGCCAGCAGAGCCGAGTACGACCGCCTGATCGCCGAATTCCTCGCCAACGGGCGACGACTGCAAAGCGATGCCGATGGGACCGTGGTCGAAGTGCTCAATGCCTACCGGAAGTTCGCCGAGCGGTACTACCGGAAAGAACGGGGAGGTCACCCGCGAATACGGTTGCATCAAGGAAGCTCTGAAGATCGTCCGGGAGTTGTACGGCCGGACGACCGCCAACGAATTCGGGCCGCTGGCATTGAAGGCCGTCCGGCAACGCATGATCGACAACGGCTGGAGCCGTGGCTACATCAACAAGTCGATCGGCCGGATTCGCCGATGCTTCAAATGGGCGGTTGAAAACGAACTGGTCCGCCCGGACATGTACCACGGGCTGATGGCCGTTTCTGGCTTGCGGAAAGGCCGCTCAGAGGCCCGTGAACCTGATCCGGTGCAACCCGTGGACGATGCGACCGTCCAGGCCACATTGCCCCATCTGACGCCCGTGGTGGCGGATATGATCCGTCTGCAGCGCATTACCGGCTGCCGTCCCCAGGATGTCTGCAATCTGCGCCCGTGCGACGTGGACATGTCGGGCGATGTCTGGCTGTACCGGCCGGACACTCACAAGACCGAGCATCACGACCGGGAGCGAATCATCCCCATCGGGCCGAAGGGGCAGGACATCTTGCGGCCGTACCTGTTGCGTGAGAAGGAAACGCATTGTTTCCGCCCCGTGGATTCGGAGAAGAAACGCCGCGCGGAACAACACGACAACCGCAAGACGCCGTTGTCGTGCGGCAACCGGCCCGGTACAAACCGGAAGCGGAAACCGAAGCGAACCGCGGGCGAGCAGTACACCACCGAAAGCTACCGCCGAGCGATCCACCGGGCGTGTGATCTTGCCTTCCCGGCACCCGAGCCGCTTTGCCGTCGCGATGACGAAAGCGTAAGGAAATGGCAAGAGCGGCTGACGGACAAGCAGCGAGCCGAACTCGACCAGTGGCAATCAGACCATCGTTGGAGTCCGAACCGGCTACGCCACTCCGCCGGAACGGAGATTCGCAAACGGTACGGGCTGGAAGCCGCCCAAGTCATCCTGGGGCACGCATCGGCCGACGTCACGCAAGTCTATGCCGAACGGGATCTGCAAAAGGCGGTGGAGAGGCCTTGTCTCCTGCCCCCTCGTGGGCTGCACTCGGTTGGTTGGAGACCAGCATCCGTTCGTATGCCAAGTACGTGGACGTGGCAGCCAAGGCCACGGCTTCTGATGATGGTGAGGCTGAGGTGTGGCGACTCGAGCGCATGGCGATTGAGGAAGTGGAGCGGCTGCTCGACGAGATGCGTGAGGACAGGCGGCTGATCGACTAAATGTCGATTGTCCGATTCCGACCGGAAATTGAACCAACCCGGCCACCCCTTTCGGGACTCCTGGTACTATATGCCCCCAGAACCTATCTCCGAAATCAGTGTTAAGCTAGGCGATTCGGCTGTTGCCCTGTTTGGTAACATATGTGGGGCGTGTCGCCGTAAGAGGGCTCACCCCTCGCATTGGGGAGGTCAGGCCGATCAAAGTCTCAATTTGACACTTTGATTTTTCGCTGTCGCCTTTGGCGCTTATCGTGGAGAGTGGTGAATCGGAACACTGCCGCCGGAAATTGGGCCAAACTGCACGGGGTCGGTGGGTCCCCTCTAAGACTATCCCCCTCCAACCGGGCCCGGAAATCCGTGTCAAGGTAGGCAACGGGCGACTATGTGGACTGCATGGTCGCAAGGGAGCATACGACGGGGGCCGGTCAGACTTTCGAGCGACCGCTTGTTTATTACTACCACCTGCTCCGGATTGGTTGACCGCGTCGAGTATCTCGTGCGAACGGTGGATCCGACCGCTAAGTTTCTTGAGCGACCAGCATCCGTGGTGTTCTTAACACACTGTTCACCCATGGGTTGAGAGTTCCCGTCCGGCACGGGGAGGTACTCTAACAATGTGGATCCTACATCGTGATTCAAGACTTAAAGTCCGTCGGACACTACAACATCAATAACATCAATTTCGGCTGTTGTGAGACTTGTCACGATTCGACCTAAATATTTGCCCCGTCTCTAGATTCCGGTTCGTCGTAGATGCGTTTGACGCGGATTTTGATTGGCATGCAGGAGTTCTTAGCTGATGCCGAGTTTCTCCATACGGCTGCGAAGCGTGTTCGGATTTAACTCCAGTATCACCGCCGCTCCATTGGGCCCGGCGATGACTCCGTGCGTGTGGTCCAAGACTGATTGGATATGCTCCTTGTCGATCTCAGCGAGAGACCGCAAGGCGGTTTGACGACCGGTCGTTTTTCGTCGTCCTGGGATTACGCCCTCTGGCAGTTCCAGCCTATCCCCTCTCGAAAGAATCATCACCCGCTCGACGATGTTTTCAAGTTCCCGCACGTTACCCGGCCACGAGTAGTCTTGGAGCGTTGTGATCACGCTCGCCGGGATCTTATTGATTTGCTTCCCCAAGCGTTCAGCAAGCTTTGTCAGAAAAAACCGCACCAAGGTGGGAATATCCTCTTTACGATCTCGCAGCGGCGGCATTGGTATGGGAAACACATTGAGCCGGTAATAGAGGTCTTCACGGAATGTCCCCTCTTCAACCATCTCAATCAAATTCCGATTTGTGGCGGCAATGACTCGTGTGTCAATCCGTATCGTTTGGCTGCTGCCAACTCGTTCCAACTCCTGTTCCTGAAGGACACGTAACAATCGAGACTGAGCAGCTAGCGGCATTTCGCCCACTTCGTCCAGGAAGATGGTTCCCGTGTCGGCGAGCTCAAAACGTCCGGTCCGTTGCTGGCTTGCTCCAGTAAATGCCCCGTGTTCATGTCCAAACAATTCACTTTCCAGCAATGATTCCGGGAGCGCAGCACAATTCACACGGATGAACGGGCCATTGTGTCGTTTACTATTCTTGTGAATCGCTCGGGCGACCAACTCTTTACCAGTGCCGGTTTCCCCCAGAACTAAGACGGTGCTATCGGTGGAAGCCACCATGTCGATGTTCCGCAACACTTTCCAAATGCCATCGCTCTCCCCCACGATTTCGGAGAAGTCGGAACGGGCACGTAATTCTTCCCGAAGATAGGCCATCTCGGCTTCGAGTCGCTGACGTTCTCGCCGAAGTCGGTTTTCTCGATTGCGACTGTCATCGAGTTGCCGCTCCGCTTGGCGACGTACTAGCTCGGCAGTCGCACGTGCAGCAAAGATGTGGAAGATAGAAAGTTCCCGCTCGTCCGCCGTCAGAGGTTTGTCATCGATCACAGCCAAATGGCCGACAACCACACCCGAGTCGTCGGAGAGTGGAATCGCCAAATAGCTACGTGCGTCCAGTTGCGCAAGTAGTTCGTTCTGTGGAAAAGTTTTCTGGATGTTGTCGGCAAAGTGTTGGATGGCTCCGGAGAGGACCATCTTGCACGGCGTGCCTTCAATGTTGAATTCGAAGTTGGGAACGTGATCATCGCCAATCCAAACCGCCAATGTTTGGACGGTGGTTCGCTCTGCATCAAATTCCGCCACAAATGATGCTTTCACGTTTAGCGAAACCGCTAGGTACTGCACCAAAGATCGAAAGAAGTGCTCTCCTCGTGCCCCAGCAGTCCCTTCCATAATCGACCTTAAGGTCGCATCGGAGTCCGGGTGAGAATTTGCTTTCGTGACGGCTGAAATGGTCATTTGGTTCTCCGGGAACATCTAGAGTGCTCACGAAATGTCGTGCCTGGATACGAAATACAGTATTGCTCGTTGGGAGCCATCAATCAAGGAGTGATCTCGCATCCCAATTGGTCATAACAGGTTATGGAGGAATCCCGCTCACACGAATCCTTTGGCATCCCTGTTGCATAAGCAACCAGCATTCCAATCGAGTCCATCCGACTCGTCAACCAAATCAGTCGAACGAGGAGAGCACTTATGAACAGGAAACGGCACTGGAGCACTGGAGCGATCTTGTTGATTGTCTTGGCCGCCACACCCTTCCTCATGCTGAGAGGTGGGCGATCTCTTGCACCTGCGGGAACGGCCCACGCACAAACGGCGGGAGCCACGACGGCAAAAAAGCCCAAGGCAGCAATGTATGACAAGAACGGCAAGTTAGTTCGACCGGCAGATCATCGGGAGTGGATTTTTGTCGGAGCACCGGTCACCCCCAATGACATGAACGATGGCAAGGCCGCTTTCCCAGAGTTCCACAATGTCTACATCGATCCGACCAGCTATGCCTCGTACAAAAAGTCGGGCAAGTTTCCCAACGGCACCGTCATTCTCAAAGAACTGGTCTCGGTGGGAAGCAAATCGATGGACAGTGGTGAGGGATACTTTCAGGGGGAGTACATCGGTCTGGAAGCGATGGTCAAAGACACCCAGCGTTTTGACAGTGAACCTGGGGGATGGGCGTTTTTCCGCTTTGGAGAAACACCGCCATATAACCCAACCGGTGCTCGCATGAAAACGGAGTCCTGTAACTCCTGTCATTCAGGTGCCAATGAAGACTACGTTTTCACCGCCACATATCCCGTCCTGCGTGCTGCCAAAGTTAAGGCTGACATGAAGTGAATTCACCATCCAACAACCGACATCCAATCGACAAGGAGCTTTTACCATGTCTCAGACTCATGCCCCAGAACTCGGGGGATACTGCCCCGTCGCCTACTTCGCCGTAGGCGAAGCGATGGAAGGCAAGCCGGAATTTTCTTCTACCCACAACAGCAAAGTTTACTATTTCGTGAGCGAAGCGGCCAAGCAAGAATTTGACGAGAACCCCGACAAATATGTGCCAGCTTACGGCGGTCTCTGTGCCTTCGGAATGTCCATCGAGAAAGAGTTCGAGCCGTGCCCGACGAATTTCAAAATCATCGATGGCAAGCTGCACCTGTTCTTGAAGACCGATGACACGGACGCACTGGAGCTTTGGAACAGAGAAGACGAATCAAAGTGCATTGCCCATGCTGACCGGAATTGGGCGGCACGTACGACCGCCTGACGATCACTGACTTCTTGGCAACACGATATCCATGACAAATTCAACACAGGAGAAATATCATGAATCCCCGATTCGTCACCAAAACCATGCATGCCTACCTTGACTATCCCGTTGCCGTCAGCCTGATGACGCTACCATTCGTATTGCAATTGGGCAAATCCAACCCACTCGCACTTTGGCTTTCTGTGGGAACTGGACTAGCGGCTTTCGTTTTGACACTTCTCACCGACCACAAAACGGGAGTGTTCCGTCTGCTTCCTTACTCGTTTCACTTAGCCGTGGATTTCCTGGTCGGTGTGACATTCGCCCTGGCTCCCATTGTGCTGGGGTTTACGGGTATCGACGCCTTGTACTATTGGCTCAATGCCGCTGCCGTCTTGACGGTGGTGACTCTCCAAAAGCCTGAAAACGTTATTCGAAAAGCGATGGCGTGATTCGACAATTTTCTGCCGACCGAGTCAATGGGGTTCGGTCGGCTGTTTCTCAAATGCTCAAGTCACGCACCGAGGGCGGCCCAAGTTCGATCATGATTAGTCCATGAACCAGTTCACAGATGCAGAATGCATTCGGTGATACAATCTTGTATCATTGCGAATGATCCCGAGTAAGGACGGGTAAAAACTACGCTTACCCAAGCTTCCGCTCCATTAACCGAGAAACAGGACATAACAAACAGAAATGACGCTGGCGATCATCCTGGTTGCGGTGCTGTGTTTAGCGTTCGCAAACGGAGCAAATGACAATTTCAAAGGTGTGGCAACTTTGTTCGGCAGTGGTACGACTGACTACCGTCGAGCCTTGGCTTGGGCCACGATCACGACGTTTCTCGGTTCGGCAACCGCACTTCTGTTGGCTGAGAAGCTCCTGAAGAGCTTCAGCGGAAAAGGTCTGGTCAGCGACGAATTGGTCTCAAACGCAGATTACGGAGCCGCCGTCGCATTGGGGGCGGGACTTACAGTATTGCTGGCAACCCGCATTGGCATGCCGATCTCAACAACTCACGGCCTTGTCGGCGCATTGGTGGGAGCGGGTCTGTCAGCAGGTTCGGTGATCAGCTACGAACGGCTAGGGGCAGGTTTCTTCCTACCACTTCTCGTAAGTCCATTGCTGGCACTGGGGGGGACAATTCTACTCTATCCCATGTTTCGCTGGACTCGAAATCGCCTTGGTATCACATCGTCAACATGCCTATGTCTCGGGAATGAGGTACTCGAAACCGTGCCCTCGTCGTCACACGCTATTGCGATCCAAAAGGCTGAGCAGTTGAGCGTTAATATCGGGGATGTGGTTGACTGCCGAAATCAATACGAAGGGTATGTTATGGGCGTCGAAGCCGCAGCGGTATTGGATCGATGCCATTATCTGTCGGCGGGAATGGTCAGTTTTGCACGTGGACTGAATGACACCCCGAAGATTGCGGCGATGTTGCTGCTCGCTCCGCAGTTTGGGGCATTCAGCAGCACCGCCCTCGTAGGCGTCGTTATCGCCATCGGCGGGATCGTCAGTGCCCGAAAGGTGGCGGAAACGATGAGCGAGAAGATCACCAAGATGAACCACGGGCAAGGCTTTACCGCCAATTTGATTACGGGTGCTATCGTCATTGGAGCCAGCAGGCTTGGAATGCCGGTATCGACGACTCATGTCAGTTGTGGATCGATCTTCGGCATCGGCAGCGTGACTCGGCAAGCTCATTGGGGCATGATCGCAAAAATTCTACTGGCATGGGTGACGACACTTCCTGTCGGAGCGGCATTCGGCGCTAGCTGTTATTGGGCCATCAGTTCGCTTTGAATCGGCTGCATTGTGCGATTGGCAAACTCTGAGAATCGCCTATATCAACCTTTGAAAAATTCACGCCGGCGATTTTTCGAATTCGACTTACCGTTATTGCTTCAGATGTGAACCGGGATTTTCTCAAGTGACAAAAAAGAAACTTTGCAACGTAGTCGCCGAATATGGAGGTGGGGTGTCCTGCCCCCACACATTTTGGCTTGGAATTGTTTGGTTTTTTGTTTTGCAGCACGGCTTTCGATACTGCAGCAATATCCATCTGTCCGGTGTCGGTTAGCTGGTCGCAGGCGGCCATTGTTCCAAACCGAACCAGCGTCACGATTCATTGTGTGATTGGCACAACCGAAAGATTTCATCGGGCACGTCTGACACTCGTTGCAGGACTTTGAATGCACCTGTGAAATTCCCGTGATTTGTCCACTCATCGGGAATGACAATACAACGCAGCCCCGCTGCGTTTGCTGCCGCTAAACCACGCTCGGAATCCTCGATCACGATGCATTCTTCACGTTGAAGATTGTGTTGTTTCAGTGCGGTCAGATACGGCTCAGGGTGCGGTTTGGATTGCTCATAATCCTCCCGTGTGATCACGAAGTCGAAAAACCGCAATAGTCCGCTCTTCTCATGGGCGATCTCGAAGTGCTCACGCCGGGAACTGGTCACTACTCCCATGCGGACGTGCTGATGAAGGCGAGCAATGGCTTCGTGGACGCCATCGATCACACAGTCATTTGTTCGCAGCAATTCCGAATAGAGGCGGTTTCGTTCTGCCCGAAGAGTGGCGATTTTGAGCGGTGGCAGACCTTTCTCTTCCGCCAGTTGAAGCATGCTCTCGCCTCTGCGAAGCGATATCTCGATGAACTGCTGTTCCAATATGTCGATACCAACCGACGATAGGACGGATCGAGTGGCTTGAAAGTAAAGCCCCTCCGTTTTCACGAGGATGCCATCGTTGTCCCATAAAACGCTGAACATTGAACGGTCCGATACAGTCTTTTCCGATCCCATTCGTGGAATCAAATCACCGCCCGATACAGTACCGGCTCAAACTGGCACAGGCAATGATGGGATGGCAAACCCATCCCCCTCACAACTCCACTTCTTTCATTGTGTCCTGATACTTTTGTTCCAAATCACCATCCAACGCCACGTGATGGCATGATGCCTGAATGTGTGCGGTGTCGCCCGGACTCCTGCCTTCTCTGCGTAGAGCTTCATGATCTGTTGGACACGGTGGGTCGAGAACTTTGTCGCTCGTCTCGTTTGAAACAACCACCGATCATTGGGATTGGCAAAGACGTGAGTCCGCAACGTTGTGGCAAACGACTTGCCGAAGCGAAGTGAGGAACTGAATTCGCATCGACATTCTGGTCGCCGTCGTCACGGCTCTCGGTGCCAAAGACGCTCCGAAGCCAAAAGGCATCTTCTCGATGCTCAAAGTCGGGCAGGCGGTGAATCTAAAGGACGAGGGGTCGGCGTACAGCCTCAGCTTTATTGAGGGAGAGGTGCCGCTGGGATATACGGTGATTGAGATCGGGCAGGATTACGTGGTTGAGCGGGATATCGTTGGAGTGAGGGATGTCGTGGTGCCGGTGTATTCGGTGAAGGCTGTGGAGAAAGTGCGGGTGAAAGTGGAGTAAAGCTATTCGAGAAAGATGATTTTCATCATGCAATAAAGCTCGCTTTCGTGTAGTTAAAATGCGATATTGATCAGGTCAATTTGAAAAACGGAGAGACCAACGAGACCGATGTATATGCGGTGTCGGACGAGAAGCCGTCTGACAGTATGCAACATTGTTGGAGCGAGCCTCATCGATGTATGACGACACGCAGTCCCAATTCGAGAAGGGAATAAGCCATCTGAACGGTGGCGATATTCCGGCAGCAATTGAAGCATTTTCCCGGGTCATTGGATCGACGAACGTCACACCACAATTGAATGCAATGGCGTTGAATCACCGTGGCTTTGCCTACTTCCAAATCCAAAACTTTGATGCAGCGACGAGCGACTGGGCGGCAGTTCTCGGGCAGTCAGACGCCTCGGAAGAAATGAAGCAGATGGAATCGGTAGCAATGGGGCGGATCACTTCATCTGTATTACTAAAGCAAGCCGAATCCAAAAAAGTCGCAGGCGATACAGAAGGGCAACTGCAGAGTACATCAAAGTACTTGACAATTCGACTGGACATGATTTCGACCAATGGATGGCGGCCGAGGCCCTGCTTCAAATTCCCGACCTTCCGGCTGATCTGAAATTGCGGGCCGAAGAGGAAGCCAGTCGGATAATGCCTCGAACTTCCACTTCGGCCCTCGACGACAGTACGGTTGGAACATCCGGCGAGACAGCGATGAATGCCCCTCGAAGAATCGGCGGGGCAATGGGATGCATTCTAACTGTGATCTACATCATGGCGGGATTCACCATTTGGCACCTGTGGACCAATAACGAAGTTCTGTCTGGATGTGTCCTTTTTTCTGCGATTTCTGTTTGGTTGACTGCTCAAGTCATCAAAAGGAAGTTTACCATTCCAATAGAAGATGGACGTACTGTTGATGAGCAGCAAAGTGAAAGTTACTGCCGTTGGGTCAAGTTGAATTTCTACGCAGTTCTGCTGACAATTATTCTTTGTGTGATCGGATGGATCGTTTGATTGTCGAAGCATATCTCAGGGATTCCGTAGCCCGGCGATTTTTCGAAATCGACATGGCGTTTTCGCTTCAGATATGAACCGGGTTTTCGATGAGATGCAAATAACAACTTTTTGCCACGTAGTCCGCAAATATGGCACTGGGGTCTAATCGCCCCAGTGCTTTTTGCTTGGAATTGTTGAGTTTTATCTTTTGTAACATTATCAACGTCGAGATTACATCACGAGGTGTCCTTAGAGCATGGGACTAGCCGATTCCATCACGCCGTCAATCCAAGACATCGGCTTCACTTCAAGTACCTCTGCACTGTCCTGGTGCTTGTCCCCAAAGCGTTGGCAATCTCGCTAATCTTAAGCCCCTGATCTCGTAGCACATGAGCACGAGCGGGCTTGGCTTTGGTCGTCCCCCGCTTCCTTCCCTGATAGATGCCTCGCTTCTTTGCCACTTCGACTCCGGCCATCTGCCTCTGCTGTCGGTATTCAAGTTCGATTTCAGCCAGCCCCAACATGACAGCGGCGATCATCCGTCCCACGGCACCGTTGAGTTCGATCATTTGCGTGATCACAACGATCTTCAGACCACGTTCGCACCAATCGGCCAGCAACACCACACCGTCCTTCAGCCGACGTGAAAGGCGATCCAACTTCCAGCAAATGACGGTCTTGATTCGGCCCGAGAAGATGTCGGCTTGGAGCCGTTGGAACTCAGGACGCTTGAGCGTCTTGCCCGACTCCTTATCGATGTACCAATGAACTTGGTTTTCGTCATAGCCGTTCGCCTTGAGCCACTTGCTGATCTCGGCAACTTGGCTGTCGGCTTTCTGGCGAGCCGTACTCACTCGGCAATATGCTGCGATCATGGGAACATCCTTCGGTCTCATCGATGACGACAAATAGACTACAGCCTTTTCGTCATTGTTTGGAAATGTTGAAAAGCACTTGAAAAACCAGGGTCTCTGAGCTTGTTGGGAAATAGGAAGAACCCTATTTGTCACCCTGACGAATGCTCTGCGATTATGCGAAATTGGAAATTGTATAAGGTTTAGCCGAAAGCGGGTGGCCATTGCTCCAAGACCATCACCCGTATCCATCGTCGCTGCCGTATTCACTGACAGGCACCACAGCGATCCCCACTAACCGTTCACATCGGATCGAGGACGGCTGAGTTGATGATTTGCTTGATGGTGTCCAGTATCTCATCCAAAGTCTCATGATGATCTCGAAGAACTCCCGCCCATACCCTTCGGATTCGAGCACAACTCTGAGCGTAATTTCGTTCGTTGTTCCTGGGTTGAATTTCACCGTCGTGTCTGATCCTTGATGGAGAATTGTTTTTCATGCTTAAAAACACTCCGTTATTCGGTGTCCAAACAAGAGAGGCTCCCCTCCCTGGGAACCTCACCCGCCGCCAAGCTAATCAGCCTTGAATGAGAAATAATATCTGGGCGATGCCTGGAACATGACGCTCCCCATCGCTCGGTCGCTCCGGCGACGAACAACAACAAACGGTGCCATGAATGACAACACTTCAAATTCCTGCTGTAGCTGGGTTGTGTCCCATACCTCGCCGTGTTCCGCTTCGAGATACTCTCGACTCCCTTCAACGGCATTGACTTCTGCGGTCAACTTTTGACGAATGGCTTCAGTTGGATCGTTCATCTGTTTTCCTTTCGAGTTGGGGCTGTGTTTCATAACACTGCCTTAGCGGGTGTCCTCAACTTCCGCTTCGCTTGTTGCCGTGCGTGATACCGATGAACTTCGGTACGCCATTCCTCATTACCGCCGTACTGTTCGATTGGAACGAGGTTCAGGTACTTCATCGGGCATGAGTAGTAATAAGGGTGGCAAGACTCCTCCATGTCCTTGTAGCCCCAGCCGTAATCCTTCTGGTGTCGCAACAGGTCGCAGCCGATCCAACGTTCCGTAGATTGGGCTTCGACGCCATCCTTAGTGAAGGTCCGTTCCCAAACGGTCCACAGAACGCCAGCGAATGATCCGCCCCTGTAGCAGTGGGCGAGACGAGTCGTCCTGACGGTCATTTCGTCAGTGGTCCGCTCCCAATCCTTCGTTCGATCTTCGATCAGTTCCTTGCGTGAATAGCCACACTTGAACAGCCAGCCCATGTGGATTCTCCCAGTTTGAGAAAGTGTTGTTGCTTAACACTGGGAGTAGCTGGTGTCCCTTCAGGATTCACAGGGGAGTGGTTTGCAGGTCGAGGAACGGTCATCCACGGTGATCGCCCAGATCTTTGTGGAGTCGTTGAATTGGAAAACGGCGGATTCCAATGTCGTCCCCTTCGCATTTTTGTTCTGCCCTGAGAAGTTTGTGTTATAACGGGGACTGCTTAACGCCTCATTTTAGAGGTCCAAATTCAGCAGGTGGACTGGGCTGGCTCTGCGGCCAGGAGCTAAAAATGGCAACAGACAAAGAGAAACAAGAAACACCTCGGCAAAACGAGTTTTCGATAACAGAGACGGTAACTTGGCCCATCTTTGGGGCTTTTTACACTGTGCTGGGATCGTTTCCGATAGCGGCATTTGTGGCACTTGTTTTTCGGTTTCCCTTCCCGTTCGCCGAATACGATGGCGGTGTCGATGCGATGATCGCATCACCATTGGCGGTAATCTTCTACGGAATCATTGGTGGGTTTCCTTTGCTCGCCATGCTTGGGGCTATTGCCGGTGGGGTTGCACGACTTCGCCACAAAGCGGCGAACACTCGGCACAAACATCGGGAACTTCTCATCGTCGCTGTGGTGATCAATTTCGTTGCGGTGATGTTGCTGGCAGTCTGGGACAAGATTTATGGTCCTTGGTAGCGACGTGGTGTCCTCTAGTACAAGTGAGGGAGCAAACAACACGAAGAGGAGCGATCCGCCTCAGTGATCACCCAAATCTTGGTGCCATCACTGAGGTGATATGCGGAGAAGATCCGACCACCATTGGTCAGAGCGTCTTCGTTCGTTTGCTTGTCTTCATCGCACAGATCGCCCCAGTCCCCTAAGACATGGCGATGAATGAACTCCGTTGGCGTCTGCCCGGTCTTATCAAAGGCTTCCAATGCTCCAGGGGTGGCGACGATTTGTCCGAGTACGAATTTGGCGGTGGTCATCAGCGTCTCCTGTTTGAGTGGTTTGTTTGACGCTGATGTAGGTGGTGTCCTTACCGTGAGGAGGCGGTGTTGATTCCTGCTCTACTTTGCCCCTAACCCAAGGAGTAAAGTAAAAGTCCTTGAAGCAGGATCAAAGAAGCCGCATACTGATTGTGCATGTCAGGATCTACAGTCGATCAGTTGTCGGTTGCGGTTTTGGAGAGAATGAATGCGATACCTCCTGGTTATCCTGTTGCTCGTAATTGTCTCCGTAGGCGTCATCCTTTACCTAAATCAAGAAAATGCGACTGAACACCTGGATGATGGTCTTGCTTGGGCTCAGCAGGGCGAATACGACAAAGCGATTGCCGACTTTACGGAAGCAATCCGCATCGACCCACTACTCTGCCGAAGCTTTTAACGGCCGGGGTGTTGCATGGAGAGAGAAAGGGAAACCGGACGTAGCGATTACCGATTTTACGGAAGCAATCCGTCTCAATCCCAAGGACGCCGAGGCATTTTACAACCGGGGAATTGCTCGGGGAGACACTGGTGAGCAGGAGCTAGCAATTGCTGATTTTACTGAAGCCATTCGCCTCGATCCTCAGCACGCTGAAGCGATAAACAACCGGGGTGTTGCTTTGAGAGAGAAAGGGGAACCTGGTAAAGCGATTGCCGATTACACAGAAGCGATCCTCATCAATCCGCAACTCGCCGAGGCATTTAACAACCGGGGCAATGCTTGGAGTGAGCAAGGAAAGCCGGACAAAGCGATTGCTGATTTTACGGAAGCCATCCGTATCAATCCCCGATTTAGTGCGGCTTTTAACAATCGTGGCATTGCTTGGGGCGAGAAAGGGGAACTGGACAAAGCAATTGTAGACTACACAGAAGCAATCCGCATCAATCCGCAATTCGCCGCAGCTTTTAGCAACCGGGGCCTTCACTAGGGTTCATCAAGGCGAACACGAAGAAGCGATTCTTGACTTTACGGCATCAATCCGCATCAATCCACAAACCGCCCTAGGTTTTTACAACCGGGGACTTGTTTGGAGCGAGAAAGGTGAACTGGACAAAGCGATTGCGGACCTTACAGAAGCAATTCGCATCGATCCGCAACTCGCCGCAGCTTTTTTCAACCGGGGCAATGTTTGGAGAAGAAAAAGGGGAACCGGAAAAAGCGATTGACGATCACACGGCAGCAAACCGCAGCAATGCGGAAGCCGCCTTATTTTTTTGGCACCAGGGCGTTGCTTGGGTTGATCAAAGGGGAACACGACAAAAGCGATTGCTGACTTTACGAATAGCTATCCACCTCAACCCGCATAACTCGCCGACTATTTACAACAGGTCGGGTTGTGCTTGTTTTGCGGGTTGGAGTGGCAGGATGGGACTTAAGTGACTGTGTTGAATCGGTAACACTAACTATCCACACCCTAAGAACCACTCGTTCAACCCTCTGCGTTTGCCAGGAAAATGAAATGAAAATCGCCGCTGTGCTGATCGCTGCCATTGCTCTTTACACTTCTCATGCCCAGGCGGCGATGATTTACCAAAACGATTTCGAGGGAACTGTTGGAAGTGAGTGGTCCAACACATCCACATCGGTAACCCCCATCGGTGGTCGTTTGGGTCGAGAGAGCTGAACCCGAGAAACAGTATCGCTGTCGCTTACGGGACTTGCTCCACACACGGTAACAACTATTGAATTTGATCTTTTCATTCTGAAGTCCTGGGACGGAAGTCAAGTCAATCATACTGGAGGAAACCAAGGTGTTGTCGGTCCCGATTCATTTCAATTTGGAGTGGACGGTGTGACCCTGTTAGATGAAACATTTCAGAATCCATTCTACACTTTCACGCAATCTTATCCTGACGGTGGAAGCAATCCACCACTCACTAGTGCCGAAGAACATAACACCCTTGGTTTTTCGAACTGGACAAACCAAAGGTTCAGCAGGGAGATTCGGTCTACCATTTGCGAATTCACCCAATGGAATCCTTCACTCAGCGAACGACATTCAACTTGAGTTCTCTGCATTTTTGCAGGATGAGGCAAACGAATGGCGATGAGGCGATCAAGAGTTGGGGAATTGACAACGTTATCGTTTCTACTGATGACAGGGACAAATGCCGTCCCCGAACCCAGCACATTCGCCCTGCTCGGCATCGGCGGCTTGGACCCTGGTCGGTTACGGCTGGCGACGTAAACGGCAACAAGCTGCGTGACGATCAAACTTCAAACAATTCCAAACCGCTGGCGTGCGAACGTCGGCGTTTTTTTGTAGTGCCATCAGAACGTGACGCCTGAACGTATTTTGCGGTGTCCTCACTCCCCGGTCTCATCCCGATACCGTGAGAGACAACGATAAAAACTCGCCCGGCTCTTCCCTGTTTTCTGACGCCAATATGCCTGTTGCTCGGTCACGTTGTCCGGGTGCTTTACGACCGCCTCTTTCAGACAACGAACATCATGGGCCTTGGTGTCCAACCGTTTTGTCGCTTGTTGTTTCCGTCCCAATGTTTGGAGTTGAGTTTTCACCAACGGACGCCAATCCAGCAGTTCCTCACGGGCATAGAGCAGCTTCCTCAATGATGGACCGAGCAGCCGCATCGACAATTGGTGGTCGGCAGAATGTTGCTCGATGAAATCAATCACCATTTCGCAATCTTCGGGGCTAAGGCGATTGAAACCATTGGCAGAAATCGACCGCATTAGATCGATGACTTCTTCATTTGTGGCACTCAACTCGAATTGATCGCATCGAGTCAGCACCGCCTTAAACGCATCATTTTTCTTGGGGACGACGTTGGCGGCGAAGATGCATTGGCTGTTGAACTCAAAGGACGACGGCAGATCGTTGGGAAGTTGGGAACTCCCGTAGGTCACGATCCGTTGTCCCTGCCCCCACAACGCACTTCTGAGCAGCCCCAAGTGAGCCATCGAGCTAAACATGGAATCCACGTCGTCGAAGAAAATCACCTGATCGTCTCGATGCTGAAATAGCGTCGTGAACAATGCCAACGGCGTAATGTGGCTGTTGATCAGGACGGGCGTGATGCCCTCATCATCCAACGTTCGCAGAATTGTCCGGCTTTTGCCAAGACCGCCTTGGCTTCCAAACACGAAGAGAGCATGGCTCATTTTTCGGGAAACCAAACGCACGTGGTGGGCCAGGAGTTCCTGTTTTTGCTCAAGTGAAGTCATGGAATCCTTGGCATTTGTAAAATTGAGATCGTTGTCGTTTGGCAAAAATGACATCGCAAACTCCATCAGAGTTCAGAGCAGAAAAGCACCGAGGTGGAGACGTTTCTAAAACTCCACGTTCGGTTTCCAAGGTGGTGTGCCACCTGACTGCTCTGTTAGTCGGTGTCCTCAGAGCATGCGGACTGCTGGAATTCCAATGCATCAAAGGCTTCCTCGCAGTTCGTCCTCATCGGGATAACCGCCTTGGTCATCAACGTTTTCAATGGCTCCACAGTTGTTGTTGGAGAGCCAGTCAAACACGTCGCTTTCCCAATCCTCGGGCAGGTCGTATTCGTCTTTCAGACGCCATACGGCATCGGTCAAATTCTCAATCGTGGCATCGAATTCCCGTTGGGAATAATCCTCTTCGTCCAGGATTGGATAATCCGCTAAACGTTCGGCCAGTTCGTGGTACTTGGTGAACGCATCAGTGATTTCACCGTTGCGGAATACTCGGATGGAGAAACCGTCAATGTGTCCCACTGCCCAATGGTTGTGGCTTTCGAACACGACATCAGGATCATCACCATCGGTGAACGGTGTCATCTCTTTAGCGACGGCGGAGGCATTGGATTGATCCAGCAAGCCTGAGTCTCGATGGCTTGTGTAGAAGATCGCCCAATTCTCCGGGTCTTCGACTTCATCCCGTCGAAACCAACAAAAGGAATCAAACCGTTGCCAGTTGCCTGCGGATTCACGTGCAGCGTCTTCAAGTGAAAGTTCACCAGTTTTCATTTGCTTTTGCTCCAAAAGAGTTGATTGACTCGTCTGGAGGTTTAGCTGGTGTCCCTTAACGCCAAATGCGGCTCATGATTATGCCGCCATCTGGGTTTCGGTGCTTAACTGACTCCTCAACTCCATCCACAGTTTTCCAAGTGTGTTTTCCCCAACCCATTCGCCGTCCCGTAAAGCCATCCCCCAAAACAAACCGGATCGGCTTTGCCGTTTTGAACAGTCCTCGATAATTGGCTCATCGCCGGTTGCCAAAAGTTGATCACGAAGTTCGGAGTGTTGTTTCAATTTCAACCGCAGACAAAGCCGCATGTTGTCCACGTCCTCTTCACTCATTGGCTCGACCACCATTTCCGATTTGTGTTTCTTGGCTTTCATTTTGGCGGCCATCGGTGATGACTGTGAGCTAATCTCCTCAATGATTTCGGGATCGTCAAAACGCAAACATTGAAACAACGCTTCAGAGGTCAAGAAGTAGTGATCGCCGATTTCAATCGGGTGTGGGGACATGTTTCCCAGCCATCCATGGGCGTCTTTGACCTTGCCGATAAGTACGGGCATTTTTCACCTTTTGTATGGTGTTTGAAGTAGGTGTCCTTTCAGGAAATCGCCAGCCGTTGACGCCTAAGTGGTGTGAAAACAACACGTTCCACTGGGTGGCGTCATCGGGCTGACTGTTACGCATAGTTGGTGTCCTTATCCACATAATGAGGTACACGGAGGAGTCGCATGAGAACTGCGATGGGAAGTCTCAGAAACGGCTATAGAGCCTGTGAGACAAAGCAATGGGACGACTTGTTGCCAAATTAGGACAACGGCTTTGCCTTAAAACGTAGGGACTTACGGCGAAGTTGCTGGTGCCAGTCTCAAGTTTCATGAAACAACGGGGGCAGCATTCCCTTGCTGCCCCTATCGCTTTTCAGAACGGCACTTCTTCGGCTTCCACTTCCACCGGTTCAGGCGAGCGTGAGAAAGCTCAGCAGGTAATCAACCGCTTTGGTGGCCTGTGCCGCTGCCCTGAAGATGAACTTTGGATCGTCGCTCATCCCCTTGAGCCAACTCTTCAGATAGGCGGCGTGGTTGTCCATGTTGTCGGCGGTTGGCAGACTCAATTCACTCATCATGAAGCAACAACCAATCTCTGCGATCAGTTCCCCCATCGCATAGCCTTGATTGGCACGATCCCAATTCAATCGTTCGGCATGCTCAGTCCAATGTGTCAAGTTCATGGAACATCGTTTCGTAAAACAATTCCGGTGAGTGGAACTGATGCCGAAACGGGCATTGGATGAAGTCTTGCTGCGGTTGTGTAGAACGCCTCATTCCCGCCATAGCGAATGTCAGCGTTTGTCGCCTCGATCACAGCATCGGCGTGTTCATAACGTTCACTGGTGTCCTTATTGGGTTGAGCGAAACCAACTTGGAATTGATCGAGTCCGGTTGTCTGCTCCGCATTGAAAACGCAGAACTCCCGCATCACCAGAAAGCTGTCATCAACTTCTTTGCCTTGCTCGTTGTGGCGTTTGCGGCTGACCGGTTTCCACAAGATGATTTTCGTCGCCTTTTGCCCTTTGCGAACAGAGGCACCGCAATTGTTGATCTGATTGAACGTCCCCCACCATTTGCTTTGGAATTCTTGGCGGGCAGCAGAGAGTTGGAGGATCAGTTGATTGATTCCCCGGTACGATTCACCGGTGGACAAACTGGTGTGCAGTCCAGGGGCATTTGGATCATTTGACCAGGGTTTACGCCACGGCGGCAATTTTACATTTGTCAAAGAATCGATGATTTGGTCGGTGATTTGCTGGCGGTTTTCGGTTTGGCTGGACACGTCGTTTCTCCCTTTGGATGGGGTGGTTGATAACGACGTGGGGGTGTCCTTTTAATCGAAGTCCATCTTGTTAGGAGCAAGTCGAGAGTTGTTAGATATTCGAATATGTGGCGGTTTGACCGTTGGGCTGGATGCAGTACATGCTATGTGTTAAGATGAAAGCTCAAGTGCTGGGGATCACTCACATCAGCAATGTCGTTTAATTGCCGGGCTTTCAGAAAGGGATTTTTATCAATCAAGGTAATTTGTCCATTGTGTTCTCATGTCAATGGTGTGCCTGAGCAATACGTCGGGAAAAGTGCTAAGTGCGAATCCTGTGATGAACAATACGTCATCAATCCTGATTCCTCGCCTGCTCAACCAAGAGTTGCAAGGACTCCACCAACTGCCAAATCGAACAATCGCAACAAACGGGAAGTTGATGTTGCCATGTTGCTCAAAATAGCCGTGGGACTTAATCGGCATTAACACAATAATGTTTGCCGTTGTCATTGCCCTCTTGCTATTTGGCCGGAGTAACGGCAGGTTGGGGACGACTAGTTTTGACAGAATGGAATCGGACATCTCCGAATCCAAATCAAGCTGATCTTGGCGGAATTGAAAGTTACGCCGAACAAATGTCGAACAGTACATCCAACATTGAGGCCGACGTTTCACGAATCAAGTCAACAACGAAACGGTTAGTAACCTATCAGAAGTAAGTGTCTTTTTTGCTGGGGGATTGCATAGCCCGTTTTTCTGGTTAAAGTCCAGCCAAAAATGATTTATTTATTTTGGGGCGGACATCATGACAGAAACCACCGACAATCTAGAACAAAAAAACATCTCGCCCCGCCTGTCCGGTCTGCGGCGGTGAACTGATTCAAATCCGTGCCAAGCTCCATTGCCCCCGCTGCCACACGATCTGTGAGACTTATTGCGAGGGGGGCGGGGATAGCGATCTGATAACAGATCGAACCGCCTTGTCGTCTTCGACAGCAGCAATAAGTTGAGCCCCAAGCTCGAGGATGTCCGTGCTCTCACACTAGGTCGTCAACTGGTTTCAATTGGTCATATCCAGTGCTGATCCAAGCAGGACTCTCAAAAAGCTGTTTGCACCAAAGTCCACGCTGCCTTACGAAATCGGCATATTTAGCATCGTTGTTTCGGATAAGGTCGTTGATGATCTCTTCAGTGCCGAGAGGATGTCAGCGAATCCGAACTCGGCTTTAACCGCTTCTCGACCGCCTTCCAACACTCTTCCCCATACGAGGATCGCACCATCAATGGCGATGTCTTGTCGTTTTCCATCACGAGACGTGACTCCGCATTTGAAATAGTCAGGGTGCGTTGCCGCTTCGGACAAATCTGAAATGACTTCTTGTTTTGCTTTTCTTGTTCCGTCAGGTGTCGCTGAACCTGCTCGATCCCCGTCAGCGTCATGTAGCGGAACAATTCGTAAGCAATCTCGCACTTCATTTCCGACACAAAAATGCATCCATCTTTTCGTCGTCGAAAGGCGAAATCCAAGGTGGTCCATCCGGCTTCTTCCTTCGGATAAAGTGTTGGGCGTCCCAGATACTCATACGGCGACGACTCCATCTCGGCCCAAAGCCGAACGGGCTCTTCGTTGAACAGACCAAAGACTCTCGTGACAGAAAGTTTCCCTTCTCCAATCCGTTGGTTTTGAAAACACTCTCCATGGAGAATTCGCTCATCGAATCCTTCCCCCAGTCAAACGCTCACAAGCCTCCAACATCGCCTTCAGCGACTCAGGTTCGGCTAAACGGTGATCAGTACCGACTTTTATCAAGGCGGAAAATGGCACACTGCTGTTGGCGACGAGTTCTTCGCTGCCAGAGAACGGCCAAGGTCATCGGCTCGTGAGTGCAAGATCGGTCGGAACTCGGTTTTCTGACCGTCTTTGCCTCGTGTTCGGTTTGACCGTCTTCTTTTCCCCAACTCTTCCATGCCGGGCAAAGCAGCACAAGCGGCGTATCACCACTTTCGATGTTCATGGCAACGGCACCACCACGTGAAGATCCCACGATCACATCCGGCTGGTGTTGGTCGTATTCGGCTTGAGCGGTGCGGACGGCGGCATCGAAATCGTCGTCATCGAGGGCGGGGTTGATGACGGTGTGCCCATGATCGGCGAGGAAGGTCGGTTTGACGCCGCCTGGGACGGAATGCCAGCCGTGGAGGAAGAGGATTTTCATGATGCCAATCCTTCATCGACGAACCCAGTTTCCGTCATCGTCAAAATTTTGAGAGCGTGCATATCCTGAGGCGTTCCACACAAGGTCGAATGATGGCTGAAGGAGCTTAATGCCACTGCTGTCATAGTCTTCCATCACGGTTTCAGGAAGCAGCAAAATGTCACGATCAATTTCACGTTGCTCGTCTGAGAGATGATATACAGATGGAATCATTGCCCCCTTAACACCAACAATCGAAAGGAAGACCCAGATTGGCAGTGCAATTTCAAGTTGACGTAGCCCATTGATAAAACAAGCCATTGGACGCTGCTGCTGTGCCAACCTTGACTCATAGAACCCCGCAGAGAGTAGTAACGTATCGTTATCTCTTCGATCAACAATGTCACCCAGCACCGCCTCAATTATGCCGTTACGAAAAAACTGAGTGTAGGACCGATATCCTCGATCTTCTCCGAAGTTAGCATAGGTCACATACCCATCCAAATTGAGTCGGTGGCTCCACCCCGATGCAGCAATCGGTGGAAACCTGGTCGAAAGATCAGGGATTTTGGTCACATCGAAGGTTTGTCGAGAACGAAATGACGACACTGGAATGAGGTGGAGAATTAACTTTGCTCCAGCCATCACCGGGACAGGTGTGTCGTCTCTCACAACCTGCATCACTCGATCTTGCCGGAAGCGACGAATTTCCTCGTAGACGGAATCGGTGAGTGTGAATTCTCGTCGCAACTCAGCCGTATCCATCGAAAATTTTCCAGCCGAACTTCTGCCCCAGAATTCGCCAAACTTTCCCCGAAAGACAACACGATGAGGAGCTAGCAGGCTCTCATTGATGCGAAGAATAAGCACGGCCGTTGATGATGGTGTTTCGACTGAATGAATCGAAACATCAATCCGAGGCTCGATACCATTTCGAATTATTTGCTCCAGTCGTAACTTCTCACTATCCACTTTCGGTACGGAGATCCCTGGAATTCCTACGGGAACACCTTTGCTCTCATCAATTCCGATGTAGATGTCACCACCCTGCGTGTTCGCAAACGATGACACGTCCTTCAAGAGTTCCTTTTTGTCTGCATCCGACGATCCGTAGGAGTCTCGTTTGTATTCGACTGTTTTGCCTTCAGGCCAACGGTCTTGAACATAAGCTTCAATGTCATTGAACTCAATCTGGTCCAGTTGCTTTTCAATCATCGTGGGTATCCATTCGCACCAAAACGCTAGATTTGGCTGTGCACCGTCAGCTCCAGACACACGGTGCATATTTATGTCCGTGGAGTTCGTCTGAGGTCGAAGACACGAAGCTGTCAGAATTGTTCGGGAACACCCTTCAAGCAACCTAACATTAACGATTGACCGATCCAGGAAGCTGGCGTTGTTGGGAGGTGGAATGATACTCCCGCTCTATGTAACACGTAACGGCACCACGAGTGACGTTTTGGATCAGATTCACGAAATGGCGCTGTTTGCTGACCGAACATATTTATCGTATGCTGGTGGGATACTTTTACCGTCAATGACATCGGGCCGTGAAAAGGGCGGACGGTGGGAAAAGTTAACAGGACAAATGGCGAACAATCACTCCGATACCGAAAAACGACTTTGGGATGCCGCCGATGAATTTCGGGCGAATTCCGATCTCAAGTCATCAGAATACGCTACTCCCGTGCTGGGGCTGATATTCCTGCGATATTCGGATCACCGTTTTACGCTGGCTGAGAAGGAACTGGAGGGCAAAGGGTCCGGGCGTCGGCAAGATTGGCAAGGAGGACTATCAGGCCAAGGGCGTGATGTACCTGCCGCCAGCTAGCCCGGTTCTCGCACCTGCTGTCGCTGCCCGAAGGCGAGAACATCGGCAAGGCGATCAACGAGGCGATGAAGTCCGTTGAGGCGGAGAACGTCGACCTCAAGGGCGTCCTGCCGCGAACCTACACCAAGATCGACAACGCCATTCTGGTCTCGCTGCTGAAGAACTTCTCGCAGATCGCCATGGATGCCGAAGGGGACACGTTTCGGCAAGATTTACGAATACTTCCTGGGCAACTTCGCCCGTGCCGAAGGTCAACGGGGTGGTGAGTTCTTCACGCCGACCTCGCTGGTCAAGCTGATCGTCGAGATCATCGAGCCGTACCACGGACGCATCTACGACCCGGCGTGTGGATCGGGCGGCATGTTCGCTCAAAGTGCCGAGTTCATCAAAGCCCACCAGAACAATCCCTCGGTGGAAATCTCCTGCTACGGTCAGGAGCGAGTCGGAGAGACCCGGCAACTGTGCATGATGAACCTTGCCGTGCATTCGCTGTCCGGCGACATTCGCTTGGGGAACAGCTACTACGAAGATTTGCACGAGAGCTTCGGCAAGTTCGACTTCGTGATGGCCAATCCGCCGTTCAACGTGGACAAGGTGGATAAGGAGAAGATCAAGGACGATCCCCGCTTCCCCTTTGGAATGCCACGGGCCGACAACGCCAACTACCTCTGGATTCAACTGTTTTACAGCTGCCTGAATGACACGGGCCGGGCCGGTTTTGTCATGGCGAACTCTGCCGCCGACGCCCGCCAGTCGGAGATGGAGATTCGCAAGAAAGCTGCTCCAAGTCGCACGCCGTCGATGTGATGGTCGCCATCGGTCCCAACTTCTTCTACACGGTCACGCTCCCCTGCACGCTCTGGTTCCTGGACAGGGGGAAGAAGCAGACCGACCGGGAGGACAAGGTGCTGTTCATCGACGCTCGACACACCTTCAAGCAGGTGGATCGGGCACACCGCAAATTCAGCCCCAAGCAGATCGAGTATCTCGCCAACATCGTGCGGCTGTATCGCGGCGAGAAGCCAGAGTTTATTGCTGGTGAAGACGATGAAGTTCCCGGTGAGGAACCGGACTTGAAGGCGACGTTCCCGAAGCTGAAATACGCCGACGTGGCGGGACTTTGCAAGGTCGCCACGTTGGAAGAGATCGAAGCACAGGGATGGAGCCTGAATCCCGGTCGCTACGTCGGCGTGGCGGATCGTGAGGAAGACGATTTTGTCTTTGCCGAGCGACTGGAAGAACTCAACGAAGAGTTGGAGGTCTTGAACAGCGAGGCCGGTCAGAACTGGAAGAGCGGATTGCGAACAACGTCGCCAAGTTGCTGGAGGAGTGCGCGAACCGGGGATAACTACCTTGTCGAAGGAACGGTGAGGGGGGGGGAAGGGGGGGGGTGGGGGGGGGGGGGGGGGGGGGTTGGGGGGTGGGGGCGAAGGTGTTGGATGGGGGGGTGGGGGGGTTGGGTGGCGTGATGAAGCGGGGGTGGGGGCGGGTGACTCAGACGGGCGAGGCGTGAGGAAGCAAGGCTGTTCTGTGGGGTGCCAAGCTTCGCGTGCAAGGCGGCGCGGATGCTTTCTCCGACGCAGCGGGGCAGCATCACTGAGGTCTCTCCGGGAAGAAGCGATGGGAGCGCCGTTCGACCACGGTATCTTGTCCTTCCGGGTATCGTGATCACGCGCGGCCGGTTTCGTTCGTGTTGCGACGCGTTGCGGATGTGCATGGTTCCTCCGCGTCGACGACCGAGATTGCGGCCGAGTGCATTCCACTGACGCGTCGGGGCGTGCTCGTGGTCCGGCGCCGCGGGCGCTGGCGTGTTGCCGGTAGTCATCGACGGCACGCAGGTCGGCCTTACGAACGACCAGGGGATCGCACATCTTCCGATGGAGCTGGTCCCGGGCTCCGAGCTTCGCGTGACGCTCGATACAACTGCACAACCACGGCTGATTCCCACAAGTCCCACCCAGCGCTTCATTGCCGAGGACCGCGACAGCATCCTCGCCTTCGAGATCAGCTTTCGCAGCGAAGTCCCAAGAAAGCGACGGCGCCATACATCCCAGGACCGTCCCTACCGCATCGACTGATCGCGTCGCGTGATGACCACGGCGCGCGTGAACAGCTTCACTCGCGCGACTTGAAGTCGCGATCCATCACGGTCCTGCGGTCGTCGCGGCCGGCTTCGCGGATCGCTTCGTCGCACAGTCGGCGCACGATGTCCGAGAGCGCGGCCATCACGTTGTCGGAGGTGTTCATGCCGGAGCGTGCCTTGATGTACTGCTTGAGCTTGGAGGCGACGATCAGGATGTCTTCGGGGGTGTCGTTGGACATGGTGGTCTCTGAATTGACGTTGCGGGGTGCGACCTTGGCGGCCTCTTCGCTCTGCTCTCGCTCCCACTGCTGTCGGCTTGGTGCCCGGGCTTCCACGGCCCATGCGTCGCGATGCCTCAGCACAGGAACGTGGGTCTCCCAGCACGCCACGCTGCAGAACACCATGCCGGTGCGCTTGCGCGTGCAGGTAGAGACGCTGCACACGTAGTGAAGCGCGCCGAAGCCGATGGAGCCTTTGCACGCGTTGCACACGCGGTAGTGCCCGGTGTCGTTGGTGGTCATGGTCGGTTCCTCAAGCTACGCGATGGCCTTGGCGCGCTTGCGTTGCTCACGTTGGGCGCGCTCGACCTCAGAACGGGTGAGTCCACCAGAAGGCTGGATGCGCACCGAGGTCTGCTTGCCGGATTCGATTTCCTTCGCGGTCACGCTGACGACACCGTCGGCGTCGATGGCGAAGGTGATCTCCACGTAGACCTGGCCCTTCTTCTTTTTCGGGAGTCCTTCCAGCGTGAAGCGACCGAGCGGTGCGTTGTCCTCGACGCGGTCGGCCTCGCCTTGGTAGACCTCGATCGTCACGTAGTCCTGACCGTCCACGGTCGTGCCCAGAACCGTACGTTCGCTGGTTGGGATCGTGGTGTTCTTCGGAATCACCACCGACATGCGTTCCTTCACCAGGCGTACGCCGAGCGAGTGCGGTGTCACGTCCAGCAGCACCACGTCCGGAACATCGCCGGAGAGAATGCCGCACTGCGTCGCGGCGCCGAGTGCCACGATTTCGTCTGGGTTCACGTCGCGCGCGGGCCGCTTCCCGAAGATCGCTTCGACCTTGGCTTGGACGGCCGGCATGCGCGTCATGCCTCCGACCAGGATCACCTGATCCAGATCGCTCGCTGTCACGTTCGCATCCTGCAGGGCCATCAGGCATGGCATCTCCAGACGCTCGATCAGTCCTGCCGTGAGCTTCTCCAGCAGGGCGCGCTCCAGCTTGTCGATCTTGATGTGCAATGGGCCGTTGGGACCGGTGGCCAAGAAGGGCAGGTTGATCATCGCGGTCGCGGCTGTTGAAAGCTCGCGCTTCGCTGTCTCCGCTGCTTCTTTCACCCGCTGCAGCGCGCATGGGTCCGTGCGCAGGTCCACGTGGTGTTGCTTGTGGAACTCGTCGAGCAGGTGATCCATCAAGGCGAAGTCGAAGTCGTCGCCACCCAAGAAGGTGTCGCCGTTCGTTGCCAACACCTCCGCAACGCCGCCGATCGATCGAAGGATCGTGATGTCGAAGGTGCCGCCCCCCAGGTCAAAGACCGCGAAGGTCTGGTCCTTGTCCTTGGTGAGTCCGTAGGCGAGTGCGGCGGCCGTGGGCTCGTTGAGGATCTTCTTCACGGTGAGGCCCGCGATGGTGCCGGCGTCCTTCGTCGCCTGACGTTGGTTGTCGTCGAAGTACGCCGGCACGGTGATCACGGCTTCGGTGACCGGCTCGCCCAGGTAGTCCTCGGCCATGGCCTTGAGCTCGCCGAGTATGATCGCCGAGATCTCCGGTGGGCTGAGCGTCGCTTCACCAAAGCGAATCCACGCATCGCCGTTGGGTGCCGCCACCACGTCGTAGGCGATGCTACGTCGCCACGCGTTGACCTCCTGGCTGTCGCGCTTGCGTCCCATCAAGCGCTTCGCCGCGTAGACCGTTCGCGTTGGGTTCATCACGCCCTGCCGTTTGGCGAGCGTTCCCACCAGGGTCTTGCCTTCCGAGGTCTGCGCGACGACAGAGGGCAACGTGCGCTCGCCCTGGCGGTTGTTGATGACCTTCGGCTCGCCGCCTTCGAGAATCGCGACGCACGAGTTGGTGGTTCCCAAGTCGATACCGATGATGCGTGACATCCGTGTCCGTCAGTCCTTCGTCAGCCGTATGCCAAATACGGTCGTCCCCGTGGTGTTGCGTAGCTCGCGCGCGGCCTCAAGGTTCTTCTCGTCCAGCTCAAGCACGAGTCGGTAGTGTTCCTGCGCGTTCTGCGTATCGCCTTCCAGTTTGAGGCGGCGTGCGCGCACTGTGTAGAACCAAATCTTCACTTCGCTGTGGTTCGGGTCGATGGAGAGCGCCTTCTCCAGTGTGCGTTGCGCTTCTTCGTAGCGCTTGTGCGCCACGTGTCGCTTTGCATCCGAGATCAGCGCCACAACCGAACCTGACTCGTCGCCGGTGGAGACCGGCGAACGCAGCACGGGACGATCACTGGAGTTGGGTCGCGCACCACCGAGGACGCGCGCCAGGCTCGCTGCTGCCGCGGCCGGGTCCCGCTGCTTGATCTTGTCGTTGAGGTGGGTGAACGCCTGCTTGATGCGCACGAAGATCTGGGTCGCGAGCTGTCGAACCTCCGGCGTCGTGTATTGCGCGAACAGGTCGGGGTGGAACTCCTTGGAGCGCGCGATGAACGCGGCACGCAGGCTGCCTTCGTCGACACGCGGATCGACTCCAAGGATCTCGTGGTCCGTCTGTGCACTGAACGTCTTGAGCTGTTCGCTCAGCCTCAGGATCGTCGCCTTCTCCTCCTTGGCGCCGTGGCCCGACGCGGCGGGAGGTGGCTTGAACATCACGGCTTGGAACGAGGGAACCGTTGGGGCGCGCAGAGAAGGAGTCGAAGGTCGGCGCGGTGGTGCCGAGGTGGAGGGCTCGTGCGCAGGTCGTGAGCTCTCGGCGAGGCCCTCAAGTGGAATCGGCACGGTGGGCTCGCCGTCGACCATAAGCCCTTGGTCATCAGGCATGGGAGGCGCCGGACGTGTGGGCCGCTGGGACTCACGCTTGGAGGCGTGCTCGTCCGCGCGGGCCTGTCCAGCGAGGTCGAGGCTGTGAACCCCGGACGGGGAGCGCGGGCGCTCCGATGCAGCCACGCGCACAAGCTGAGCAAGTTGTTCGCGAATGCCTGGGGTCAGGTCGCGGAACTCCACACCAATGCCGGCGACGCCGTGGGGGCCCACTTGCTCACGGGTCACGATGTGGACCACGCGCGCGTTGAGCATCAGTTCGTCCCCGTCGGGCAGGTCCACGCGCACTTCCAGGAACGACAGGATCGGCGGCGCCTCCTCGGTCTGGATGAACATGCCACCCGAGCTGATGTCGCGGGCGTAAGTACGGACGAAGTCCTGCCAATCTGGGCACCGCAACTGAAGCGGTCGATTGGAGACGATTCGCCGATCGCTGCGCGTCTGCTCCGTCATGACGAGGCAGTCACGCTAGCACGCGGGCCTTCTATGCGGCGAGGTTGAACGTCCTGGTGAATTGACACTCGCACCACAGTGGAAGGGCTTTCGCTACATGAGGTGGTGATACCGGCATGTGCGGTGGGTGTCGGGATGCTTGCCCGTGGCCGTACGCCGCGTTAGTAGCGCAGCGATCGTCGCCGATTGCGCGACGGAAGGCGATCGCCGCCGAGAGCGCGGCGAAAGGAGCGAACGCGGTGCAACGAAATCAGGTCCAGCCTTGGGAAGTCGCGGTCCTTGAGCCAGCCGATGGCGATGTGGACCAGTGTCGGTATTCGTTCCGGTCAACCGTGGAAGGCAAGGACCTGGAGCTTGCCCACGACCTCCGCCACCAGCCCAGTGGCGTGCAGGCTCTCGCGACTTCGCTCGGCATCAAGCACCCGGGAGTGCTCGATTTTACGTTGGTGAAACTGTCGCAGCCTGGCGCGTGCGCAGGCGTCTACACCAAGAATCGCTGCACCAGTCCCGCCGTGAAGCACGACCGCGAGGTGACAGGACGTGGCCGCGCACAGGCTTTGGTGGTGGTGAGCAAGAACGCGAACGTGTTCGCGCCCAACGCCGAAGCGGATGTCGCGACGCTCGCCAAGGACGTGGCGGACGAGCTGAAGGTGGCACCGGACGATGTGCTCGTGTCGTGCACGGGTGTGATCGGCGTGCCGTTGCCGATGGCGAAGATCAAGGACGGTGTGCGTGGCCTGGCATCGCAGCTGAAGGACAACAACCTGGACGCGTGCGCCAACGGCATTCTCACCACCGACCGTGGCCCCAAGGTTTGTTCCGCGACGTTCGGCGGCGCGCAACTGGCGGGCGTCGCTAAGGGTGCCGGGATGATCGAGCCGAACATGGCGACGATGCTCGCGTACTTCTTCACCAACTTGGCAGTGCCGCCGACGAAGCTGCAGGCGATCCTCAACCGCGTGGTCGCGCGCACCTTCAACAGCATCAGCGTCGACAGCGATACCAGCACCAGTGACAGCGTGATCGTGATGTCCACCGGCGAGGTTCCCGTCACCGATGCGCTGCTTGTGGACTTCGAGAACGCGCTGGCGTGCATGGCCGTGAAGCTGGGGCGCGACATCGTCTACCAAGCGGAAGGGTCCACGAAGTTGATCGAAGTCAACGTGCGTTGTGATGGCAGTCACGCCGATGCCAAGAGAATGGCCAAGCGCGTGGTGAACTCGCCGCTGATCAAGACCGCGATCAATGGGTCCGATCCGAATTGGGGCCGCGTGGTGATGGCCATCGGCAAGCCCGACGAGAACGAGACCAGCGACGAGATCGTTCCGTCATCGGTCACAATTCGCATCCTCGGCCAGACCGTCTTTGAGAACGGACGCGACGTGGGCTTGGACCTGACCAAGCTGTCGAACACCATGCGCGACCGCAAGACCGTGCGCGTGGAAGTGACCGTGGGAACCGGCACCAGCGAAGCCACTGTGTGGGGCTGCGATCTCAGTCACGAGTACGTGAAGATCAACGCCGAGTACACCACCTGAACGGTACGCGCTGACTCAGCCCGCCTTCGGCGAGCGTCTACCAGCGTGTTGTGTGTTTGCGCGTGGCGTTGGCTTCGGGGGGCGTCTCTTGATCCGCTGACGCGAGCACGGCCGTGTAGAACTGGTCGATGGTGAAGGACGCGGTCAGTGAGTACTGCGTGTCCGGGTTCCAGAACGGGTTGCGTAGACTGCCGTTCGGATTGAGCTGCGACGTGAACGTGTTGATGCCGAGGGACGCCTGCAGCCACGAGTTGACTTGGTAGCCCAGGAACACCGACGCCGAGGTCAGGTTGCGCCAGTGTGTCTTGCTCTGGTCAGACAGCTGTCCGCTGACACCGGGGCCGATGGCGCCCAGGTCGACCGAGTCCAATCCGGCGCCTCGCTGCCAGAGCCATGCGAATGCCAGCCCGGCGGTGAACTCAGGCGTGATGCTGACCTGCCCGAACACACTCGCGGCTGAACGTGTCGCGCACGGACGTGGCGGTGGGGAATCGGCTGCACGGAACCAGATTGCCGCCGTCGATGCACTCCGCGCCCGGGGCGTAGCTGGTGGACGTGGTGCTGGTGGCCCACCAGTGCTGATAGCTGCCCGCCACCTGCGTCACGAGGCCGGACAACACCTCACCGAAGACCTTGGTGGCGGTGAGTAGTCCACCGGTTGCGAGCACTCGGTTTGCGTTGCGACTTGCCAGCGAGGTGGGCACGAAGAAGCGCGCGCCGCCGCCGATGATCACACCCTCCACCGTCATCAGGGAGGCGTCGATCACGTCCACTTGCGCGTCGAGAAAGACCGGTTGCTGTTCGCTCGTGGTGCTGTCGGCGAGAAGCTCTGCGTAGATGTCCTGTCGGAGGCGCAGGCTCAAGCTATCCGTGAAGTTCCAGCGCGGACGCAGGCTGTAGGTCTGCACCCAGTAGCGCGTGCTGCTCAGGGTGCTGCGGTCGAGCGTGGTGTGGCTGAGGCTGTTGTCGAAGATGAAGAAGGAGTTGCGCCAGGGAAGTTGTTCGCCCACCGGCATGTAGCGTCCGGTGGTGGCGTCGAACACCATGCCTGCGGGTGCGTCTTCCTGACCCTCGCTCGGTGGTGGGGCAGGCCGGTTCTGCTTGGCTTGCAGCGGTGCGGTGCCGCAGCCTCCGGTACCGTTTTCGGCTGTCCTCCCTTCAGTCGCGTCGGCTTCGCCTTGGCGGTCTCATCCGCGGTGGGGCTGGCGCTGGGGGTGCCTGGGCTTCGAGGCTTTGCACCGAAGACACCCCAAGCAGAGACAAGGCGGTCCACGTCACGGCTACAAAGGGGAAGGCGGGGCCACGTCGACATGCGGTGGGCGGCAGGCTATCGCGAAACGAACAGACGCGGGGAACGCACGGACCGCGTAGGCTTGTCTTCCACGGGACGCTCTCATCGGGTCCCACCTTGCAAGGGGCTGTCGGTGAAATCTACGCGCTGGTTCGTGGTGGTAGGGGTGGCGGGATGGGTGGCGGCTTGCGGCTTGGCGAGTGACCCGGGGCCGGATGGCGTAGCGGGCAGCGGTGGCACGGGTGCAGTCGGTGGCAGCGGTGGCACGGGTGCCGTCAGCGGCACCGGCGGCACGGGTGCAGTCGGTGGCACGGGCGGCACGGGTGCAGTTGGTGGCAGCGGGGGTGACGGTGGCACAGGCGCCGTCGGCGGCGGTAGTGGTGGCAGCGGCGGCACCGCTGGTAGCGCGCCGGCTTGCAGCATCGATCGCGACAAGCAGGGCCGTGCCCCGTCGGTGGTGAGCAAGGTCTACTTTGGAACCACCGTGCCCACGTTGGTGGATCTCTTCCCCGAGCAGATTCTGGCCATCGGCAAGGTGGAGCTGGACGACGGCGCCGGGGTGGCACTGTGCTCGGGAACACTGATCACGCCACGCTGGGTACTGTCGGCGAAACACTGCACGCCCGGCGTCACGGCATCGGGCGTGACCTTCCTGATCGGTTACGCGCCCGGGATGCCGGATCTTTCATTCTCGGTGTCGCGTATCGTCACGCACCCGTCAGCCGATGTGGCCTCTGAACTCACCCAAGACGTGACTACCCGTGTGACTGAGCTCGTGCCGATTCGGCTCTTCACCGGGGCGCTCGACAGCAGCTGGATTGGTCAACGCGTCGGAATCGTACCTGAGGCTGGATCGAGCTTGCTTGCGCCGAAGCGGATGGGACCGCAGCGCGCATTCGAGTTGTTGTGTCTCGGCGAGCCATTCGACGCGCAACGCCTTTACGAAGCTGACTGGTCAACCGCGTCGTCGCCGCCGACGAACTGGAGGCCGCCGCAATGAAGGCGGCCGCAGCACATGCCTGCAATGAAAACCGCCTGGTGCAATTTGCCGCCGCTGGCGACGGCTGATGCTGGGCGATCCGTCAGCCATCCTCGCACGCAAATCGAAAAGGAAACGGAAGTTTTTGCTGAGCGACCTCGCCTCCTGATGAAGCAAAGGTAAGCCTTTAGCGCGTTTCTCGAAAAGCGCAAGCCCGACTTTTCGCGTTTTCGCGGCAGGGATAGTTTCCGGGGAGGCGGCCACG
>CALOFE010000013.1:0-8330 GCA_942492455.1 uncultured Planctomycetaceae bacterium
CCGATATCGCGGCAGCGGCGAGGATGATCGAGTTGATCGAATCGGTCCGCAAGGAAGGGGATTCGATCGGCGGCGCGGGAGAAATTGTCGCTTCGGGCGTGCCGGCCGGATTGGGAGAACCGGTGTTCGACAAAATCAAAGCCGATCTCGCCAAAGCACTCTTCAGTTTGCCGGCCGTACTCGGCGTGGAATACGGAATCGGCTTCGGTTACGTCACGATGCGGGAAGCGAGAACAGCGTCTGTTCACCGCAGGCCCAGCCGGCCATGAAGCGGAGATCACAACCTCGTCGAATCGTCATGGCGGAATGCTGGGTGGGATCACCAGTGGACTGCCCATCGTGTTACGCGCCGCTGTGAAACCGACCAGCAGTTTGCCGATCGCACAAGAGACCGTTACCCGTGACGGCCAACCGACCACGATTCAAACCAAGGGCCGCCACGACCCGTGCCTACTGCCGCGGTTCATTCCTATGGCTGAGGCGATGGTGGCAATCGTACTCGCCGACCACTGGCTGCGACACGCCGGCCAAAACTCGCTCAACCTCTAGCAAGCTCCCGGTGCCGTAGGGTGCGTCGAGCCGCATACTTTCTCTACAGGACTGAGTCTTTAACCAAGCCGACTCGGCATAACTTCACCCAATCGCTGCACTTATTAAACGTGCGGGGATGATCTTGCAGGAGGGATATTGCTGGTTGTGCGAAGCCCCTCACCCCGGCCCTCTCCCAGAGCAACAAATTGCATCTGCGAAACGGGTCCTGATCAAAGTATTCACTGGGGAAAGAGTTCGGGGTAACCGCGATTGCGGCAGCAATCGGGGCGGATAACCCGCAAACCGCAATTTCCCGCGTTCTTAATCGAGCGAATCTCGTTGGCAGGGACAGCTGTAACTGCCGCGTCTTGTGCCTGCGGCCTCGATTACCGTTGGCAGTCGCTGCCACCCGATGATTGGTTCCCCATGTACAGGTGCAATTGGTTGCAGAGGGGGAGTAGGTTTAAGTTTGGCGGCGTCTTTGTGACGAGGGCTTAGTTTTGCTCGCCGAAGATCACGGTGGCAGTTTCGCGACTGAGTGGCTTTTTCATTTGGTCGCTTTGCACTTGGACGTGCAGACGCGTGTCGCCGGGGGCTGTTGCCTCGAGCAAGAGATCGACAGCGATATGCTTGTTGGGGGCCAAATCGGCAATCGGGCTGAAGTCGATTTGTTGCTCAGTTTGCTGGTGCTCCAATGGTCCTTTGATGCTGACCATTTTCATTTCCTCCGGCAACAATGCTGAGACCAGCACGCCCGTCGCCGCTTCGGTACCACGATTTTGGATTTCAATGCGATACGAAACACGTTCGCCAATCACCACCGGTTGATCCGCCTGGGAGATTTTGATGTCCAACAGGGCGAAGCCACGGATCGCAGTCTCTGTGGTCGTCGATCCAATTTGTCCCGACTCACCGAAGACGCGAATCACGCTCTCTTTGGTTCCGGGGGCTTCGGGGAGCAGCATCACACTGACATCTTCGGATTCTTCCCCGGCAATCTGTTGGATATTCCAGGTCACAGTTTTCTTCTGGGGATCAAAAGTACCGCCCTGCGACGCTTTGAGGAACTTCATGCCTTCGGGAATTTGTTCGACAACCACAAGATCGGTGACCGGCGATTTGGCTTTATTACGGATTGAGTTGGTGAACGAAGTTGCGCGGCGCAGTAAGCGGCTTTTCGGTCCCACGCGACTGATTGAAACCCCTTGGTCCAGGATTTTCACTTCCGCTTCAGCTTTGATAGAAATGTCTCCATCGGCCGTGACAATCGCTTGATTGACCCCTGCACCAACTTCGGCGGCTGTGAGCGTGAGTTGCACATCGCGTGTTTGCCCACCCGCCAGATCGCCGATTTCGTATTCTAAATCTTTTCCGCCGGGATGCGTGAAGTGGCTCGGTAGAATGTCCCGCAGCACGACCTTTTTGGCGACCATCGTTCCCAAGTTGGTGACTTTGAATTGAAACACGACCGGTTTGCCCAGCGGCGCCTCTTTGGGGGCATTGATGGAGACTTTCAGTTCCGGCTTTTGCACAACGGTTTGAGCGGCAACTTCCGCCACGAAATTGACGGTTGCAACGCTGCCAATCGGCCCTTCGGCAATTGGGATCACGCGGATCGAAATTTTGCGTTCCTGGTTGGGCTGCAGCGTACCAAACTTCCAGATCAGCTTTTTCCCGACCAATTCAGCTTGAGGAATCGTGCCAGTCAGTTTGGCGCCGCGAGGGATTTCATCCTCCACGGTCACACTACCCGCGGGACTTTGCCCCACGTTTTTAATCAGAATCGAATAGATAAACGGTTTGCCCAACACGGCAGTGGGAGGCGACTGTTTGTCGATGGTCAGTTGCGGCCGTTGCTCGCCCCGCGGGGAATCCGCATCGATTGTTCCGTCGCCGATGACATCCTCGCTGATTACGTCCTCATCGGCTGCGGGCTGAGATTCGACCGTCTCGGAATCAGTTGCAGGAACCTCCTCTTTCGGTGCTCGCGCCGGAACTGTTTCGGTAGGTAACAATTCTGGTTCCGGTTCGGCAATCAATTCTGTCGGCTGTTCTTGAATGGGTTCTTCGGCCGGTTCTTCCAGAGCTTCGGGGAAAGTCTCCTCAACTTCGGGAATGAGAGCTGGCTCAGCGTCAGGAACAGCAATTAGACCCTCGTCGCTGTCGTTCGATTCCGTAGCGACGGGTTCGGTTTCGTCGGTGAGCATCGCCTCAGGTTCGAGGATGTCTGACTCAGAAAAGCTTGGCAGGGGCGGCGTTTCGTTGACGACCTCTTCCGTAGCCAATTCGCGTGCATCAAACGGTTCTTCGACATTAAGGGCAGGTTCTTCCACCGCCGGAAGATTTTCGTTGAAATCGTCGGCCGACATCTCCTCCGGTTCAATGCTTTGCGGGTCTTCGTTGTATTCCAGGGCTGAATCGCCAGCCGGTTCTTCCATTGCCGGCTCTTCGGTGAGCGGTTCTTCGGCAACAATTTCTTCAACGGCGATTTCTAGCGGAAGCTCAGTGAGTTCCGGCGACTCGGGATAAACATCCGCAGCTTCGACCTCTTCCGGCTGCGTTAAATCCCCCGGCTCGAACGGCTCAATTGCCTCGACGGGGGCTTCATCCGCAAAATCATCACTCAGCGGAAGCAATTCTTCTGTTGGCTCTTCGAGTTCCGTTGCATCAAGCTGCACCTCGTCGAGCGGGGCATCCTCGTCCCCGGCGGTTGGCAGGTTGACATCATCTGCAAACGGATCCGCTTCTTCAGATGTAAAATCAAACAACTCTGTTTCGACGGCTGGGTTGGTATCAACTGCCGGTTCCTCAACTGATGAAGCCTCAAACGGATCGATTTCGGTGATCGCTGTCTCGGTTCCATCTTCAGCCGGCATCGCCAATGGTTCGGTCAGTTCGTCCACCAAAAAATCGTCACCCGTGGCCGGCAATTCGTCCGGCACGATTTCTACAATCTCTTCTTCGTTGGAGAATTCGTCGGCGGCAGCTTCTTCCGTAGTTGCTGCGGCGGCCGCATCAAAAATACCAATGGAGCTTTCAACCTCGTCATCCTCAAACGCGGGGATTTCCTCAAGCGGCTCCACGACATCGACGTCAGCTGTGAGTTCAGTCTCGTTTGGGTCGTTCCACAAATCAGGAACGGTACTGTCCGCTTCAACGGCGGTCCCGGCGACGGGTTCGTCTTGTCCCGACAACGGAAGCCCTTCGTCACCCAGTGGTCGCGGCTCAACGGTCTCGTCATCCCCGAAGGGATTTGCAACCGGAACTGCTGCCCCTGTTTGAGCCAGATGCGGATACTCTTGGGAATCATCGTGGACGTGCGGTACACGCGCGACTGCATTGCCCGTATTTTCATGCGGAGTCGCCGGGGGTTGAGCATCCCCGCGGATCACTTGATTAGATTCGCCCTCTGACGGGCCTTCTACTATTGCGTCCTCATTTTCCGCAACATCTGCAGACTTATTAGTCATGTCCTCGCGAGCATGATCGATGACCAATAGGCAGAGCGCGACGACGCCGGTGATGACGGCGAGTTTCCACAAGGAACTTTGCATGGGATTCCTTTCCCGGTCGACAACGACGCTCTCCTAGCGGAGAGCGGGGGGAATTTGAACGATGACTTCCAGCGCATCGCGACCCAGAATCCCGTCTTGAGGAACTCGACCACGATGCACGCTACGTTTCTTAGCAAATTCCGCCGAACCGGGAAAGGGGAGTTTGAGATAAGAACGCGAAACCTACAGCGATTCACGGCATCTCGAAACAAACTTGGGGCTTCCCCTCATTTTTTTTGAGCCCCCTGCTCCTTCACAGGGAGAAATTGCACCGCATCGATCACTACATATCCGTTGGTTCCCTGATTTGAGATGGTCACGCTTCCCGATTCCCCAGCTGCGAACTCGAAACGGCCGAGCGAATGAAATGCGCCATCTCTGGGCGACTTTCTCTGATTCAACGTCAGTGATTTTTCCCCGGCGGCACTTTTGACGACAACGGGGACGTTGCTAGCGCGGTTGGAATTGGGTGTATAGGCAATCCGGACTTCGTAGGTTCCGGTGCGGGGAATCATCGGGCGAAACACCGCCGACATTTCGCCATTCCGCTGATCTTGGTCGTGTCGATAACCAGTCCCCACAAACTCGTCGACCGATCGACTTGGCTTCCACACGCCAGTCACCTGTGCATCCAAGTCGTCAACGACGATTCCCGGCAGCGTACTGGCATCAATCGGCGGTTTACGTCGCGGGCCGGTCCAGGCGAGAACCTGTCCATCGGCCAACAGTTTCTCCTTGAGCTTAGCATAATCGACTTTCTGCACACTCACCCCTTGATCAATCGCCTGACAAGCAGCTGTTGCCGCCGACTGCCCCAAAACCATGAACACCGGTTCCATGCGAATCGAACCATAGGCAATGTGCGAAGCAGAGAGCGCGACCGGAGCCAACAGATTGTCGCACTCGGCTTCCCGGGGACGAATCGAACGATAGGAAATCGGATAGGGGGAAAATCCGCCGACTTGCACATCCCCTTCATTGATCACCTTGCCGTCACGCACATAACGCTGGATGTTGTGCGAATCCATGGTATAGGCAGCCAACCCGACGGCATCGTCGACGGTGCGTGTGCCGATGCAATTATTTTCGGTCATCACATAATCAGAAATCATACGGCGGGCTTCACGGATGTAGAGTTGATGCGGCCAGTGATCGGTCTCCTTGAATTCATCCTTAGCCAATCCCCACGTTTGAAATTCTTGGCGAATTTCTGCGGGTACGCGGGGGTTGTTGGCCAGCGTCCACATCAGACCTTTTTGATAGTCAAGATGCGATTGAATGATATCCGCCCGCTGCTGGTAGTCTCCTTCGGGATAATCGTAATTGGCGCCGATGTAGTCGGTCGAAATGGCGAAGTTGTTGTTCACATCGGTTTTGCGATTGGGCATCGGCGTTGGATGCCAAGGGACGCGATGATCGCCCGCGTCGAAATTGCGCAACAGCAACTCATAATCCAGCGGATCGTACCCGTCCGGCTTGGTCCACGGCACGCGGTTTTCTGGAATATCGGTGGTACACATCCGGAAGCAATAGGCCTGCACGCCACGATCTCCCGCCCCTTCTTGGCCGGGACCATCGCTGGGAATTCCCGGCAATAACCCACTGGAAGGGTCCCCCGGTTTGATGTAGGGGTCGACCGGTTTGACGAATTGATGATGGACCGCATTGCGAGTCTGCACACCGTTTATCGTCTCGCCGTAGGTCGCATTGCTTTCTCGTCCGACGTGATAGGAGACACCCGCGACGGCCAACAAGTCGCCTTCATAAGTCGCATCGATGAACATGTCAGCAGCAACGCGCAGGCCGCTTTCCATCACGATGGTCTCAATGTGCGCGTCGGTTTTGTTCACGCCGTTCTGCAAATCCAACCGCTCTTCGAACAGCACGGGAATTTTGTATTCCGCCAGCCAATCACGAAACGTTTGCTCAGCGACATGCGGTTCAAACGTCCACATTTCGGTTTCGTTTCCCTTACGACGGCTGCGAAACGATTCTCGCTTTTGCCAATTCCAAGACTCCGGCTGTGCGTAGTGCGCTCCCAGCTTGCGATAGAAATCGCGTGACAACCCGCCGATGGCCGCCTTATTGCCGATGTCGGTCGCTCCCAGTCCACCGGCAGTCAATCCACCCAAATGCCGCCCCGGTTCAATGAGCAATACCGATTTGCCCATCCGCGCCGCCTGCACCGCAGCAACCACACCCCCCGACGTTCCGCCATAGACGACAACATCGTACTTCTCCACCGGGGCATCCACCGGCGCGTTCGCCCCAACGAGCAATATCGCAGCGAATAGCAATCCAACAATCCCTAGACCAGTTTTCATTTTGCGTTTCTTTCCGTGTTTTTTCCGTGTGAATCCGTGGCTATTTTTTTGTTTTCGGTAGGGGCCACTTTAGTATTTGGCCATCGGCAAGCAATCGTTTTTTCAATTTTTCATAGTCGACTTGCCCAACGGTTACATCATCGTTGATTGCGAGACTTGCGGCGGTGGCTGCGGATTGGCTGGTGACCATCAATACCGGTTCCATGCGAATACTGCTGAATGCGGTGTGGCTGGCGGAGAGTGCGAAGGTGACCAACAGGTTATTGCATTCCGCGACTTTGGGAATGATCGCGGCATAGCCGATCTGGTACGGCCCAAAGCCACCGCGGCCGGTGGCGGTCTTGCCTTCGCGGGTGACGACGCCATCTTTGACGATCCGGCGAATCTCGTGCGTGTCGGTCCCGTACGATCCCAGTCCGATCGATTGCGGAGCGATTTTTCGCCCGAAGGTGTGATGTTCGGTCATCACAAAATCGCCGACCATGCGACGACCTTCGCGAATGTAAATCTGGTGCGGCCAGCCGCCGTTGTCCGTAAATTCATCCGACGGCAAACCGAACCGCCGCATGTCGTCGCGGACTTTCATCGGCACGCGCGGATCGTTTGCCAGAAAATAGAGCAGCCCGCGGTGATAGTTTTCGATCTGCTGGGCGATCACGGTCCGCTCGTCGTAGCTGGCTTCAGGCCAATCCCAATTGGCTCCGGGTAGATTGCCGCCAAACGTCGCTGTATTGAAATCCCATTTGTCATTGGGGAGTGGGTCGTGTTTGCTGAACCAGCGGAGATCCATGTCGTCGCCGTTGGCCAAACAAGCTTCGATGAACCGCGCGACCAACTCATATTGTTTGGCGTCGTAGTCTGGTGGCGGCTCGATCGGCAGACGGTCGGCGGCGGTCGTCAGGCAGAGCCGAAAACAATAAGCCTGAATGCCGGGCGCCGGATCTCCCGGTACGCCCGGTTCACCAGCTTGCACCAACGGGAGCAGCCCGCTCGACGGATCGCCGGGGACGAGGTAAGGATCGAGCGGAAAATCACGGTCCCACGCCCCTTGTCCGCCCGCAACACGTCCATTGGCTCCGGGAATTTTATGGTTCAAACGCGGTTTGTATTTGGGGCTGTAGTGGATGCCATTGAATTTTTCACCGTATTTGGCATTCCCTTCACGCTGCAGCGTATATTCCACGCCCGCAGCGGCCATCAGGTCGCCTTCGTAGGTCGTATCTATAAAAACCTTCCCACCGATCGTGCTGCCATCCTCGAAGCTCAGTTCGTCGATCCGCGCGCCGCTTTTGCGCACATCTTTGAGCCGCAAATTGCGCAGAACAGTCACGCCGGCTTCTCGCGCCATGTCATCGAAGACGCGTTCGGCGACGTGCGGCTCGATTGAATACGCCCCTCCGGTGGCGGGGCCTGACCGTCTCTTAAACGGTTGATCCCAGTTGAGTTCTTTTCCATAACGGGCAACCAGCCGGGTGAAATACTCACGAGTTACGCCACCGATACTCCGTGGATCTCCGATGTCCACGGCGCTCAGACCGCCGGAGGTCATGCCGCCTAGATGCGCACCCGGTTCGATCAACGCGACGGTCTTGCCCATCCGCGCCGCCTGCACCGCCGCGATCACGCCCCCCGAAGTCCCGCCATAAACGACAACATCGTAGTGTGCCGGCGGGGCTTCCGCAGCTGAAAGCGTTGTGGCCACCAACAACAAACAAAAAAACCAACCGCAGAATTTCATGCTGCGAGCTTTCCCTCAATGCGAATCGAGATAATCTGCGAACGCGCCTGGACACATCGCGTCTGCTTCCGATCGCATTGTATCAGCCGTACGTTGAGCGCGGCTACCAAGCGAGGGGAATGGCGTGTGCGAGCGGTGCATTGTGCCATTCAGTCCGGCAGCAATGTGCGGTCGGACTGCATA
>CALOFE010000014.1:0-198344 GCA_942492455.1 uncultured Planctomycetaceae bacterium
GAAGAAGACCACAGACTCTTGGCCTTGTCGCACGGTTCCCACAACCGCTGCCGCCAAGATGCGGATGGCTGTGAGGCTGTGGCATGTTGCTCATCCGATTGCGTCATGGATTGTGCCTTTCTGAGTTCCGCCGTGATTCTGTGACCCGCGAATTTGTCTCCAGGACCGCGGTCATCGTCGATGATTGTTTCAGCATATCACGTCTCTTGCGAATTCTTCTCTGCTTAGTTCCTGAGTTGTTGCTCGACTGTCAGAATTGAGCCCCAAGACTTGTTCCCCGAGATTATCGGTAACTCGCATATATCAATGGATTTCTATATGATAGAATGCGTTCCGCAGCTATCGTAAAGTTGGCTGCGGTGCGTCGTTGCTTGCCGCTGTCTTTCGTTATTTGGATTTCACAACTGCCATTCGCGTCATTGGAGAAAAAGCCGCGATGTTTCATCGTCGTGAACTTTTGCAAATCGGTTGTTCGTCATTCTTCGGACTCGGTCTGTCGCAAATTTTGCAACAGCGGGCCGTTGCAGCAACGGCGAAAGAGAGCCGCGTGAAGTCTGTGGTGCTGGTGTTTTTGACGGCGGCGGCAGCCATATCGACATGTTCGATCCCAAGCCGGAATCTCCTGAAATCGAAGGGAGAATTCGGACCGATCGCCACCGCACTGCCGGGCATCAATTTTTCTGACAAGATGCCGGGACTTGCAGAGCGGGCGGGGAAATTGGCGATCGTGCGGTCGATGGCGCACGGTGACAATCGCCATCTATCCGGAACGCACAATATGCTGACCGGCGCGATTCAACCGTTCACCGGCGACTCGAATCAGGACAAATCGCTCAAGCGGTCCGATTGGCCCTCGATCGGTTCGTCGGTTTCCTACCTGCGACCGCGGGCGGATAAATTGCCGAGCCAAGTGACATTGCCCAATCCGCTCATCGAAGGCGTGTTGGTCTGGCCGGGGCAGCATGCCGGATTTCTAGGTCCCAAGTACGATCCGTTTGTGCTCAAGGACGATCCCAATAGCGAAAAGTATAAGGTCAACGGACTGTCATTGATTGACGGGTTGGATGTCGGGCGGTTGAAGCACCGACAACAATTGCTGCAGACCATCGAAGGGACGCCGACAGGCGTGAGCAGTTCGCCGGCGGGACAAAAGTACGCCGGTGAACAGGAATTGGCCATGTCGATGCTGACCTCCTCAAAGCTGAAGCAGGCGCTCGACATCAACTTGGAACCAGCGGAGACGCGCGATCGTTATGGACGGCATCAGTACGGCCAAACGTTGCTATTGGCCCGCCGGTTAGTCGAGTTGGAGATGCCGGTCATTCAATGCAACATGGGGCGCGTGCAATCGTGGGATACCCACGTGAACCACTTCCCACGGCTGAAAACGATGTTGCCGGCGCTCGATACGGGCGTGAGTGCCCTGTTGGACGATCTGAGCGAACGTGGGCTGTTGGATCAAACGTTGGTGATCTGCGTCGGCGAATTCGGGCGGACACCGCGGATTTCGCCGCTGGCCGGACAATCGGTGCCGGGACGCCATCACTGGGCGATGGGCTATACGGCCGTGTTTGCCGGTGGAGGCGTGCGTGGCGGGCAGGTGATTGGAAAATCGGACGCGATCGGCGCCTATCCGCTGACGACCCCTTATCACCCCAACGATATCGGTGCAACAATCTTCACGTCGTTGGGCATCGACCCACACATCATGGTCCCCGATCGCGAGAATCGTCCGCGGCACTTGAATCAGGGCAAAGTGATGGACGTGCTGTACACCGGAGCCACGTGAGCGCGGTTGGGCGGTGACCCCCCGGCAGAGCCGGGGGCTGATGGGACGATTGTGGTGGGATACCGTCTTTTAGCCCCCGGCTCCGCCGGGGTGATTGCAAAGTTCACGCAAACAGTTGTTCCACCGGTTTTCCGCCGTCGACGATTTTCATCGGGCGGCCGAGCGGGCTCATGTTTTCCTTGTCCGATTCGACGTTGAGCGACCGGCAAACGGTTTGCAGCAAGTCGGGAACCGTGACTGGAGTGTCCTCGACGGTTGATCCATCTTCGGACGTTTTGCCGATGACCTGCCCCCCTTTGATACCGCCGCCGGCGATGGCCGCGTTAAAGGCACGGGGGTAGTGATCGCGACCGGTGCGGGCATTGATCTTGGGAGTCCGGCCGAATTCGCCGGCCCACACCACGAGAGTCTTGTCCAGCATACCGCGTTGTTTGAGGTCGTGGATCAAGGTCGCGAAACCGGGATCGACGTCACTTGCGTTTTTCTTCACGCGCTCGAAGTTATCTTGATGCGTATCCCAACCTCCGTGGCGAACTTCGACGAAGGTCACACCGGTTTCGACCAGTCGGCGTGCCAACAGGCAGCCGCGTCCGAAGTTCGAATCGCCATACGCTGCGCGGATCTCGTTGGATTCGGACTCGAGGTCAAAAACCTTGACGTCGGGGCTTAAGACCAGTTTCGACGCTTTGCCGTAGACTGTTCCGTGATCGGCGACGTTGGTTGCTCCGCCGCGACCGGAGAATTCGCCTTCGAGTCGCTTCATTAGCCCCAGTCGCTTGTTGTACCGGGGGTGGGGCACGGTGGAGGTCAGGTTTTGCGGCATTTCACCCGCAGTATTCACCTCAAACGGTTCGTAATCCACACCGAGGAATCCGGCACCGGTATTATCGTTGCGGCCGCCGCCGACTGTGACGAACGACGGGAGAGCGGCGTCCAGATTGCCGATTTCACGGGCGATGTTGGAGGCCAGCGCCGGATGTTTGACGCTGCCCGAGGGGACATAGCCGGTGTGCATTTGATAGGTTGCGCGGCGGTGATTGCCTTCTTTGTTGGTCATCGAGCGGATCAGCGCGATGTCTTGCATCATCGTGGCGGTTTTTTCCCAGCCGTTGGCAATTTGAATACCCGGCACGGCTGTGTCGATCGCTTCGGTGGGGCCGCCGTTTTCTGCTTCCGGTTTGGGGTCGAATGTTTCTAGGTGGCTGGGACCGCCGGCCATCCATAGCAGGATCATCGACATCCCCTGTTTGCGAAGTTCCTCCGCATGCAGGCTCATGACATCGCGAAAGTTCATGGCGCCGGCCGCCACTGCTCCGGCGGAGAGTGTTTGCAGAAATCCACGGCGGGAAAATCCGTGGCGGGAAACATTGACCGATTGGTGATGGAACAAGTTCATGTCAGTCCACGCTCATCGATATGAATGGAATTAGTGATTTGGTTATTGCGAGTCAAAGAAGCCTTCGTCGCCGAAAGCCGGTTGAGAAGATCAAGCAAAATCAACGTTTGGTGCGGAACTCGGTCGAATTGATCAGGCTCCACATAATGTCCTCAAACGCTGCGTCGCGTTCGCCGGTTTCGGCAATGTATTCGCGGCAAGTTGTCAATTCGTTTTCCGTAGGTTCGCGGGCCAGCACGAGGAGATACAGTTCGGCCAGCACATCTTCGTCTTCGGAATAGGTTTTCAGTAACTTGGCCAAGGGCGTATTGCCTTGGGCACTTACGCGGCTGTTCACGAAGGGGGAATTCATCAAGAACAATGCTTGCGGCACAGTGCCGGTGAGGTCCGTCTGCGGCGTGGAAGGATCGTACCCGAACGTAAGGGCGAAGGCGGCACGTGGTCCCGCCGGGCGACGATAACCACCAGGGCGGCGATTCGCATTCGCGGGGCCTTCGGCGAGTCCGAGCACGCGGGTCAGGGCACTGTAGAGTTGGTCGGAGCGCATCCGCGTGGGGATGGCCGCGGCAAACTGTGGGCCTGCCCCGGAGGGATCGACCGGACGAATGCGGCGTTGATACGCCTCACTGTTGGTGATGGTTCTCAGCAGCCAACGAACGTCATAGCCGCTGCCGACAAAACCATCGCTCAGTGCGTCGAGAACTTCGGGGTAAGCGATGTCGCGATCGGGGCCCATGTCGTCGACCGGCATCGTGAATCCGGCTCCGAGGAGTTCTCCCCAGATGCGATTGACGAAGGCGCGGGCAAACCAGGGGTTGTCGCGAATCGTAACGTAGCGGGCCAGCATGTTTCGCCGTGCTTCGTCATCCAAACCAATTTCCGGCTTTTGTCCGGCCACAAAAAAGGCAGGATCGATGCGCGTCCCTTTGGAGGTCGGGTCATCCAGGTCCGGCATATAATACTCGGAACTCCGACGCCGGTTATTGGCTTGCTGGAGCGGTAAGTTTTTGATTTCTTCGGCGGACAAACCTTTGTCGCCATTTTTGTCGCCCAGTTTCAGCATCCGTCCAAAGACGCGGCTGAGCTGTTTCCGCTGTTTGACTTCATCTCGCGTGAGGATCCCGTCGCGGTTCTTGTCCAACTGACGGAACAATTTGGCAGGGTTTTGTTGGAATTGGCCAAATCCACCACCAGGTCCCGCCCCTTCAGGGCGATTGAACGAAACCACTTCAAAGGTTCGCGGTTTGGAGTCCTTAATCACACGTACGCGAACGCGGGGAAAGAAAGCGGCCAACTGGTGAAATTGTTCCCGCTTCCATTCATCGGTGGGATGATCGTGGCAATTCGCACATTGAATTTGGATGCCCAGAAAAATCCGCGAAGCCTCGGCGGCGATTTCTTCGGCATTGCCTTGGTGGGCAAACATCAACGCGGTTTGGCCTTCTTCGCGGACGCTCCCGGTGGCTGTGATTAACTCGCTGGTAATTTTGTCCCACGAGACGCCGTCGCGGAGTTGATCGGCCATCCAATTCTCAAAGGTACCAATCATCAGACGCGCCCGCTGGTCGGTGGCGCGGGAAAAGATGACATCCCGCCAATACCGCGCCCAGTTGTTCGCGTATTCGTCCGATTGCAGTAGTCGTTCAATCAACTCAGCTCGTTTTTCGGGATTGGGATCGAGGCCGAAGAGCGTAATGTCGTTGGGTGTGGGCAGGGTGCCGGTCAAATCGAAGGTCACGCGACGGAGGAAATCCTCGTCGGAAGCAGTCGGGGCGACCTGTGATTCGGTCGCGGCCAGATCCTGCTGGATGATCTGATCGATTTGTTGGGTGACATCGACCGCCTTGCGGGCTTTGAAATTCTTAGCCTGCAGGTCAGCAGGAAGCGTGGACAATAACCCCGCTGCAAGTCCCAGTACCGCAACGCGTTGGACAAACGAGCGTGTGGAGAATTTCATAGATCGTTCCTCGACAGCCTTCGGGTAGATTGCGTATCTGTGGACTTTGAGCAGCCAAAGCTGCTAAGTGGACTGGGAACAGTTGCAGCTTCAGAATGGCCCCATTTCATTAAGCTGCAGAAGCAAGGTTATCACTCTATAAACCCTGTCTGTACCGAAAAGTTTCGTGAAGATCGAATAAAATCATCCTGAGTGCGACAAAAAAGCAAAATCAGGCTGTTCCCCCAAAATTTTACGATTTTTGCTGGTCGGGTGAATCCGAATTCTCGGCAAAACGCGAATTTTTGAGGATTGAGCTGGCTGACTGTTTGCCGAATCGCGATGATTTGCTATGCTTTGAAGCTCAATTACGGCGAATTTGCGCCGAAAAATTGTGCCCCAATGAAGCGGAGACGGCCTACGGGCGACGACTTCTTTTCATGGGGGGCTATCCAATTGCGGTGACCGTGCTCGTTTGGGGACCGTAGTTTGGGACTGAGATGACACTATAACGTTCGATTCTCGCAGATGTTTCTGTTGGGCATCTCTTCAAGGAGAAGCCATGTTAGAAACACGAGAATTGGGGATTCAGCCAAAATCGCCGAGGAGGAATTTGTGGTCAAACTGCGCGTGAGAGACAAAGAGTCGATTCAGGATGCGGTCCGCCGCTTTCGCAAGCTGGTGGAACATAGCGGCGTGAAAAAAGAGATGCGTCGCCGGGAGTATTATGAAAAGCCGAGTGATGCCGCTCGCCGTGCCCGCCGCCGTGCGGAACGCCGTGCCAAGATGAATCGCACGATGAGCTAACCCACATCCCCCGCACCGGAATGGCGGTTTGCGGGGGACTGACGGGAACGGATCACACGGGAAAGAATCACTCTGGGGCAGGAGTGATCGATGACAGCAGAGCGCGGCGCCGCTTTGTCTGCAACCCTTGGCTTTGCCGTCGGGCGTTCTCCGCTTGGTCGGAGACGGGCTCCGTGGGCTGCCGTCTCAGTGGCCGCCAGGAAGCCGGCTTCCCAGTCACTCTAGGGCCACCGGTCAAAATTTTGAGTGCGATGGCGCAGGCGGGACAGCGCAGTCCCTCTCCAGCGAGCTAGAATTGATCGCTGGGCCAAATTCACCGGGCTTGCTGGGCCAAAATGTACCGGCCGGCGGCGTGTTATTCTTCGGCTTCGGTCTCAGCTTTGACCGGTTCGGGAAGCGCTTCTTTGATCGGTTGCACGAAGTAGGTCCGCTTGGTTTTGGCCGCAAGTTGAGCCGCTTTTTCGTCGGCAGCCTTGCGTTGGTCGTAGGGGAAGCGAGCTTCTTCCTTCAGGCTACTGCTGAACACGCCCCATACCAAACGTTTACGAACGACCGCTTTGACCTTGGTCCGTTTACTGGCTTTGCGTTTGGTCGCCTTCTTTTTCTTCTTCTTTTTGGCGGGCGCTTTCTCTTCGTCAACGCCCATGGCTTCGGCGGCTTCGGCCTCTTTCCGCAAATCCAAACGACTCTTCCGTGCCATGCGTCACGCTCTTTCTGCAATATTCGTCATCATACTGGGGTTCTGCCCCGTCACCCCGGGTCGGCCATTTGTTCCGATCTGGAAGGCCATAACATAGCAACTTGCTTGCGACGAGGCCACACTCAGAGCGGTCTGGAGCCTCATACAGGGGGAAAATCATTGTTTTTCGGGCAAGCCGCCTGGTTGCCCCACTCAGGACGCTACGCTGGCGGGGCAATGGCTGGTTGCTTATGATCGAGTTTCGAGCTTTCCAAGTGCTGCTTGCATTGATTTTCGCATCCTCCCCAGATTCCCGGAGTTGATCATGTCCGACTACCTCGATCGCCGCAGTTTTCTGAGCCGTTCAGCCGCAACCCTGGCCGCATCAACCGCTGCGGGATCACTATTTGCCGCCGAGGGGGAATCAAAACCGGAGGCCAAGAAACGGCATCTTCTCAAGGCGGTCAAAATCGGCATGATCGGGGGAGACTTGTCGATGTTGCAAAAATTCGAACTGCTCAAGGAGTTGGGATACGACGGCATCGAGTTGAACAGCCCCAACAGTTACGACCGTGACGAGGTCATTGCGGCGCGCGATCAGACCAAATTGCCGATTCACGGCGTCGTCGATTCGGTGCATTGGAAAGAAACGCTTTCGCATCCCGATCCGGAAGTCCGTCAGCGTGGGCTGGAAGGACTGAAAACCGCGCTGCGAGACAGCCATTTCTTCGGCGGAACCTCAGTGCTGCTGGTGCCGGCTGTGGTGAACAAAGAGGTCAGTTACGCTGACGCCTATAAGCGGTCACAGGCGGAGATTCGCAAAGCGTTGCCGCTAGCTGAAGAATTGGGCATCAAGATTCTGTTCGAGAATGTCTGGAATGGATTTTTGCTTAGCCCAATAGAGACGGCCCGCTATATCGATGAATTCGATAGCAACATGGTCGGTTCCTATTTCGACGTGGGTAACGTCGTCAATTTTGGTTGGCCTGAGCAGTGGGTTCGCATTCTGGGGGACCGGATTGTGAAATTGGACATCAAGGAGTACAGCCGCAAACTCCGCGACAAATCAGGACCAGGCGCCGGTTTTGGGGTGAAACTCGGCGAAGGTGATTGTGACTGGCCAGCCGTGATGGCGGCACTGGATGATATCGGCTTTGAGGGTTGGGGAACGGCCGAAGTCCGTGGCGGGGACCGCGAGCGGTTACAGGATATCGCTCAACGGATGGATAACATTTACGGGATGTGAGGTCTGCGTTCGCTGTATGGCTTCGATGCTGCTCCCCCTCGGCTCGCTCTCAAGAGGCCGAGGGGTGATGCCGTTTATGTGTTTCTTGCGCCCAAAGTTTAGCGAAAATCCGTGGAATTCGATTTAAGACAGAGATTTTCTATCTTAATCTTGAGTCGTTTGCCGATTTTCATTAGCAATCGCTTTTAATGTCTCTCCGACTGCCGGCGCTTTGAAATTTTTCATTGTGCATCTCATAACTGCCGGCGACCGTACTGCTGCTACCCATCCCCGCCGATTTCACCTGTCGGCCGAGTTACCGTATTTCAAGGAGTTTCAGCAAAATGCGGCTGACACTCGCTGCCATCATCATCGCCACTTTGTTTCCGGCCATGCTCTGCGCGCAAGAACAGCGTACGCCCTACGAGGCGGAGATCCATGCCGACGACGTATTTGTGCGCAGCGGAAATAGCCGCAGCCATTACCCAACCGGCAAACTGGGACAGGGAGATCGGGTCATCGTCCATCGCCGTGAACTGGGTGGCTGGCTGATGATCTCGCCTCCGAAAGGAAGTTTCGACTGGGTGGCGGCGGACACTGTTCAAATCGTGCAACAACCCCGGGCCAATCAGCCGGCGCGGGGAGTGATTCGTGCAGAAAGAACTGTCGCACGGATTGGCAGCGGGCTGGAGCCGGAACGTCGCGACAATTGGCATGTCATGTTAACGCGCGGCAAGCGGGTCACGATCCTGGGTGAGAAAGTCTTCGACACGCCCGAAGGGCCGCAACGGTGGTATAAAATTGAACCCCCCGCCGATGATCATCGTTGGATTCTCGGTCAGTTCGTCCAGTCCGTCGAACAAGGACCGGGCCGTGCCGATCCCTTCGAAGCGAATAACGGCGATTTGTCGCCGCCTGACGTCGAGAAACAACGGAAACGCAAACGTGCGCAGCGCATGCTCGCCGAACAGCAAAAAGGTGCTGGCTATGACGATACGCCCCCTGCGGATCGTGGCGGACTGAAGGAACGCAAGATGGTGCGGATCGACAGTGCCCCGAAAAAAACGGCCGATGCGGCTGATGCGGGCGGTGCACGGACTGGTCCGACTCAAGCAGAACTCGAAGATGATCGTACCCGGCTGGCACGGTTGGATGGTGTGTTTAACAACATCGTCCGTAGCAAAACCAGTCAGTGGGACTTTCGCAGGTTGGAGCAAGACTACGAAAACCTGCAGCGTTCAGCGGCGGACAATGCGGTCCGTCGTCACGTCGATTTGCGGTTGCGCAAGGTGGCGCAATATAAAAAGATCAAAGCGGAACATGACGAGTTTGTCCGCTTGACCCGCGAATCGGATGAACGTGAAGCGCGGATTTTATCGATGCGGTCGCAACCTGCAGCGACACCCGTCAAGCAGGAACAGCAGCGACGATTCTCTGGAGCAGGAATTGTACAACGCTCCATCGGCGCTCCACGCGGCGCCCCAGTGCATGCCTTAGTGGCACCGGATGGCCGCGTGTTGGCGTATCTGCAGGGGGCCAAGGGCGTGAATCTGGATCGCTATTTGGGCCGTGCGGTGGGCATCAACGGTCCGCGGACACATCAACCGAAGTGGAACACCGATCACATTTTGGTCGAGAAACTCACGCCGGTGAATTTGAAACAACCCTAAGGTGCGTCTCGCTGCGTCCACTGAATAGCCCGTTGCAAACCATCTCACGGAAAACACTGCTGGACAAGCCAGCAGTGGCACCCGGCGTGGTTCAAAATACGATTTGCAATTGCCTTTCCGCGTCACGGGAGGGCGAAGCTCCTGCTGAGCCGCGTTTGGGCGGTCAGCGTGGGAGGTGGCGGAGATTTTGATGGCCGAGGCAAGCGATATGGTTTATCGCGGCTCGGCAGGAGCCTCGCCCTCCCATTTTAAAAGATATGCTCTCGGGGCAGATGCGAGGCATTTCATGGTGCGAGGTCTGTATTCTCCGCTTCGTTGTCCGTAACTTGCGTCTCGGTGTCGGAACTAGGCGGAGGGGAGAGGGCGATTGTTTTGGGGCCATCGAAGCGCTTCCAGAAGATGACGAGCAGGACTAGACAACTGGCGGCGGCAATGGCGAAGAGCAGGGGGTAGTTGCCGTCGAACCCGTCGTCGAGTTTTCCCGCCAGGAGCAGCCCTAAGGGCATGCCGATTCCCAACGTCACAAAAGCCAGGAAGTTTTGTGCACTGGCCCGCAAGTCGTGGCGGCATTGGGAATCGATGTAGAGTTGCGCGACGATGATCATGAAGACATGGCAAATTCCGTGCAGCGCCAGTCCGACCAAGATCAACGAATAGGCTCCGCCTGAAATGGAAAACAGGCCGTAGCGCAGAAACCAAGCTCCGATGCCGACGGAGAAGGTGATCTTCATGCCCAGGCGTTTGAGAAACAATCCCAGCAAGAGGAGCGCGGGGAATTCGGAGATTTGTCCGATGAGCATCACCGCCGGGACCCATCCGTCCTCGATATCGCCGGTGGTCAAAAAGACGGGGACGACGAGGTTGTACATCGGAATCAGCAGCGCCATTAAAAAGCTGATGCCCATGAACAATCGGAAGTCGCGCGAGCGGAACATCTTGAGCATTTCCAACGGCGCAATGCCGTCGCGCTGAGTTCGCTCAGGTGGGGTGTGTGGCAAGAAGATGCAAAAGCTGCTTAAGGCAAATGAGAGCATTGCGGCGATGGAAAAGCAGTCCGAGGGTTGCGGAGCGGGAAGCCAGTCGCAGGCGGCAGCGATCGCGCTGCGCGGTGCATCGATTCTCGGAAATTTCGACAACCAACTGCCGAATTGATCCTGCATCAGCCACAGCGACAGGAACAATCCGGTCGACATCCAGCCGACGGTGCCCCACACGCGGACTTTGCCAAATTGCGCGTCGGGGTCGGTCAGGTGGCGAAACGTCAACGAACTGGCCAAAGCCCAGGTGGGGATATAGGCCACGGAATAGATGCCGCTCATCACGAGTAACGTGACGAAATTGTCCCCGGTCTGTTTATACGTTTCGGCGGCATGTGGGAATCCGACGAGCGTCAGTCCGCCGATGAAATGGCTGACGGCGAGGTATTTTTCACTGGCCAGCCAACGGTCGGCGACCTGCCCGACGAGAAACGGGGCGACCCATAATCCCACGGCCGCCACGGCAAACAGCGATGCCGTTTGGCTGGTCGAGAGTTGAATCGTCTGTTTCCAGTAGATGGGCAGATAGGTGAGCAACGTGCCGGAGATGCCCCACTCTAGCGCCCACAGCACGGAAAGCCGCCAGCGCAAGTGAAACCCCAACCGGCCGGCCATGCGGTGTGACTCCGAGTGAAAGATGAATTGGGGCAGGGATTTGCTGCCCCCCGATTGTTTTCATTAGAACCGGCACAGGTGGACAAGCCGCCATCGTCACCCGTTACCGGTTGCTTTCCGACACTGAAGTCTATCACGGATTGGGTTCCAATGCGGCGGCACGGGCGACGTCAGCTTCCACAACGTCCGGTTGGCCGGTCCGCGGCGGATCGCGAAACATGACAGCAAAGAGGACCATAATGCCCCCGGCTGCGATGGCGGGACCGGTCCACAATTGTTGCCAATTCACAACAGCCGCTTCCCCTTCGCCGGTGGTGAAAAAGACTTCGACAGCACCGGCGACTTGTGCACCGATCAGCATTCCCAGCCCCAGTGTGAACAAGACAAGCATACCTTGTGCCTGGCTGCGGATCGCCTTGGGGGCGACGTTGTCGGTATAGATTTGTCCGGTGACGAAAAAGAAGTCGTAGCAAATCCCGTGCAGGACGATTCCGCCGATGAGCATCCAGACGACGCCATCGTTGGCACCCAGTGCAAACAATCCATAGCGGACCACCCAGGCCAGCATGCCGACCAGCAACATTTTTTTGACGCCCAACTTGGAGAAGAAGATCGGCATGATGAGCATGAAGATCACTTCCGACAATTGGCCAAACGACATTTTGAAAGCGGGATTCGCCAGTCCAGCGGTCGTAATGAATTTTGTCGCGAGCTGATAATAAAACGCGAGTGGAATGCAGATGAGAAACGAGCTGATCATGAAGATCAGGTAGGAAGGTTGTTTCAGCAGGACCAACGCGTCGACGCCGAGCAACTCACGCGCGGTGATTTTTTGTCCAGCGGCCGGCGGCGGGGTGTGCGGCAAAAAGAAACTGTAGATGCCCATGGTAAACGATGCGCCGGCGGCAATCTGAAACGGCATGATCCCTGTGTCCCAGCCACCTCCGCTGATGACAAATCCAGCGGCAATCCATCCGAAGGTGCCGAACACGCGAATCAAGGGGAATTGTTTTTCCGAGTTGGTCATGTTTTGCATGGCGACGGAATTAGTCAGCGCCAATGTGGGGAAATAGCAAAGCATATGTCCAAACAGGGCGAGGTTGATCATCAGCGGCGCTGCGGGATGTGCTTCGTTCATGAGCGACACGGCCAGCATCATGAATGCGCCGCCGGCGAGGTGCATCACGCCCAGCACGCGCTCCGAGGCAAAAAAGCGGTCGGCGATCATGCCCACGAAGAAGGGGGAAATGATGCCGGCGATGGGACCGACGCTGTAGGTCCAGGCAATTTCTCCACCGGCAAAACCGATCTTACCCAAATACAAATAGGCGGTGACGTACCAGGAACCCCAAATAAAGAATTGCAGGAACATCATTGCCGAAAGACGTGCACCGACCAGGGCGTGCATGTGGTTATCCTCGTATGTAGATCTAGTAGAGTCCGGGTATGGCGTCTCGCTCGGCCCGATACCTTCGCCGAAGTGCGCATCTTGCCACATGGATTCGCAGGACATTGAGCGCATTGCGGGACCGATGTTCAGATCATGTCGATCCTACGGCCATCAAGCAAGCATGAATCGCAATTCGTCGCGAAAAAAATCGCGTCCCTCCTGCTCGGCGGGGAGGGGGAGCGGTCTTCCCGTTCAGCGGACTTTACCGACTGGTTCACCAGCTAGGACGGTTGGTATGCGCATTAAACCTACGGGTTGGCCGTTATGGCCACCGCGATAGTCGAAGCCGCGCTCCTGTCCGTTGAGTTGCCAGCGGACTTGGAATTCGTCCGTTTCGGCGTTGTAGGCGGTCTGTCCCGGAACAATGTCCGCCTGGGGGCCGGTCAAGCTGAACAGCGTGACGTAGAGTACCTGTTTGCCGTGGGTTCGCAGTTCTGCCGCAATATTGGGCGTCATTTCATTTGCAGCCAGACTGGTCCAACCTTGCAGTCGCGGCGCGGTTTGTCCCTTGATGAGCTGGATCTCCAAGCCATCGCCGGGGGCCAGCGGAAGGACAGTGAGCGCGATCTCGGATTCGGGCAGGGAGGCGGAAATGCCTCGGCCGGAAATCGGGTGGAAGTTTAAGTCCGGGTCGAAGTGAAAGCATTGCGCGAAATCGTGTGACTGTGGCGAGGTGAGGCGATCGATGACCGCCAGCCATTGTCCAGGGCGAAGCACCAAGATGCGGCGATGGTGTGTGTCGAAGTCCTTGGTGCGGTCGATGGCCGCTTCGACAAAATAGGCCCCATCGAACTCGCCGCCGGCCACGATGGCCGATCCAAACGCGTCTTTGCGTTCGCGGCTGTAGTCGCGTCCGTCGATTTCGACCGTGTTGTGCGCGGGGTGCTTTCGACGTATTGGCGATGGGGGTGATCATATTTGTAGGAAAACCGCCCGCTATCGATCAGCAGCGTCCGCCCCAACTCCGACCACTCAAAGGTCAAATCGTCGGCGTGTTTGTGTGTTCCTGAATGAAACGCGGCGGAGAAGTGCAGATAGGAGGCTTCCCGCCAGGGCCGATGGTTCCAGGCATCGCGAAACATGGCATAACCCGACTTGGGAAAGATGCGATAGTTTTCCGCCGGCGGAACGCCTTTGGTGCCTTGGCTGATGAGGTATTGCAGTTGCGGGTCATTAGGATACAGAATGCGGTCGACCGTTGGTGTGCGGTCGCTGTCGCCGGCGCGGCATAAATCGCCGTTGGGGTGCGACATCCAGACAATGTTTTTTCTGGCGCTGTGGAACAGGTCCAGCAGATTCTGATCCTCGATCAAATCTTGCTCTTCCAACAAGCCGAGCGTATTGACTAAGGCGAGGTGATAAAACGGCGAATGTTCGCGGTGGATGCCTTCTTCGGTGAAATGTTCGTGGAGCAGTTTTTGAAGTCCGGCATTGGCGAACCGTTGGAACTCCGCAGCACCGTTGAGTTGTGGAATCGATTTGGCCATGGCGAGCAAACCGACCAATTGATAAAACCCGTGATTGGTCGTCCAAGTGATTTGCTCAGGATCAATTAATTTCAGCCCGTGCAGCCGCGCAGCGATAAATAATTCCAGCAGACGATTGTCGTCGAGCAGGTTTTTGCGAAGGTTGGCGTCGATGAGTTTGCCTAAAAAAGCGGCGCGGCGTCCGATGGCCATATCGTACCAGGCGAGCGGATTTTCGGAGTCGTTGAGAACGTGCTGTTCGATCCAGTCGAGGGCGATTCGATTGGCCATGACCAAGTAGTGGTCCTGCCCAGTTTGGTCGTAGGCTAGCAGCAACGGCTCAAGAGGATGCCAGGAGTTCAGCCACATCCGCCAACTCGTGTCGTGATGCGGATCAGCGGCCCAATCCATGGGCGTTGCCAGTGAGTACGGCGCCCGTCGCCCGATTTTCCAACCCTCTCGGATTGTGCGGTCGGCGACTCTCACGATTTTCTTGGGGGACATCCGCGACAAGCCGTGCGGCAACACCGGCCGTTCCGGGCGCTGGGCCTGGATTTGGCGGATCTCGGTGAGCGCCGCACTCCAGTCGTGTTGAGCAACCGCGTCGCTTACCGGCGGGCGTAGTGGCTGCGCCGTCTCCAGTAATTTGCGCAGTGTGTCGGTCTGTACTGTGGGGGATGTCGCAGCGATGTCGCGGGGGAGGCGTTTGGCAAATTCGGCAAATCTTTGCGCAGCGTTGGCTTTGTCATTGGCCTGCTGGGACAGAAGAATTGTGGCGAATACGCCAGTGATCAACACCGTCACAGCGGCTACGGTTTGATAACGACGGATGCATCCTTGCATGTTGGTCGATCCTGATTGCGTCACGTACGTTCGTACGGCAGTGCTTCATTAATTTTTGGGTCATCGCGATTTGGGGTGCCACTGGCGGCTCGTCCGCCAGTGCCCATGTGGACCAACGTCGCTAGACAGTGAGTACGCGGCCTGATGCGGCACTGGCGGGCAAGCCGCCAGTGGCACCCGCGCGGTTTCTTGATGGGCGGTCGGATGCTCTCGGCATTTCGATGATTTGACTTTGCTCTGTCGGATTAGCGTATGGCTGAACCTGGTTTTTCGGCGGTCACGGCTGGGGGACTGAGGAGTTTGAGCGAGAGACCTGATTCGTCTTCGTGCAAATCAAAACCCTGGGATGCCCCGTTGGCCTGCCAGCGGACTTGGAGGTTGTGCGGATTTTGATCTTCGAGAACCGGTAGGGGCTGTAGATTCTCCTGCGGGCCGGTCAGTGCGAGTACGGTGACATACCGCACGTCGTTGCCGCTTGTGCGGAGTTCCAATGCGTAGTTGGGGGTCATGCGGTTTGCGGCAAGACTGGTCCAGCCTTGCATCCGCGGTTCGGTTTGGCCGCGGATGAGCGTGGCGGTCACTGCATCGCTGGGGGAAAGTGAAAGCACATTGAGCACGGTCTTGCTGTTCGGTAATCGCGCTGCAACGCCTCCGGGGGAGGTGTGATGAAACATCAGTTCCGGGCCGAAGTGAAAACATTGCGCGAAATCGTGTGACTCTGGCGACGTGAGACTGTCGATGACAACCAACCAACGGCCAGGGTGAAACACGAGGGTGCGTTTGTGGTGAGTCTTAAAGAATCGCGAGCGATTGACTTCGGCCGTGACGAAGTAGGCACCATCGCTTTCGCCGCCTGCGACGATCGCTGAGCCAAAAGCATCGTTTTTGTAACGGCTGAAATTTCGGCCGTCGATTTCCACGGTATTGTGAGCCCGCGTGCTTTCGACGTATTGGCGATGGGGATGATCGTATTTGTAGGAATAGCGGCCACTATCAATCAGTAGGCTTCGCCCCTGTTCGGACCATTCGAACGTAAAATCATCCGCATGTTTGTGTGTTCGGGAATGAAAGGCGGCAGAGAAAAACAGATAGGGGGCTTCGCGCCAGGGCCAGTGTTCCCAAGACCCGCGGAAGACGGCGTATCCCGACTCCTTGAAGATCTGATAATTGGTCGGCGGTTGGGTGCCTGACTTCCCTTCGCTGAGGACGTATTGCAACTGGGGATCGTCTGCATACATGATGCGCGTGGCAGCTTGGGTTTGGTCGCCGTCCCCGGCGCGGATCAAGTCTCCATGGGGATGGCACATCCAGGCGATGTTGCGCCGGGCGAGTTGGAATAATTTTAATGTCTCGTCATCGTCGATCAGTCCGCGTTCGATGAGCAAGCCGAGCGTATTGATTAAGGCGACGTGATAAAACGGCGAGTGTTCGAGGTGTATGCCTTCATCGCTGAAATGCTGGCTGATTAGTTTGCACAGCCCTTGTTTGGCGAACGGTTTGAAATCTTGCACGCCGCTTAACTCGGGCGTCGACATGCCCAGCGAGAGGAGTCCGACCAGTTGGTAAATCCCGTGGTTGGAATGCCAGGCGATTTTGTCCTCACCGTGCAGTTCAACAGCGTGCCGGCGGGCGGCTGTGAACAGCAGCAATAATCGTTCGTTGCTCAACACATCGGTGCGGAGGTTGGCATCAATCAGTTTTCCCAATAACAGTGCACGACGGCCGATGGCCATGTCGTACCAAGTGAAAGCATTGTCGTTCTCCGCGACGATGTGTTGGTCGATCCAATCCAGAGCGATGCCGTTGGCGAATTTCAGATAGCGCTTGTCACCCGATTCGTCATAAGCGGCTAAAATCGGTTCGAGGACCCGCCAGGCGTTGAGCCACATCCGCCAGCCCCGGTCGTTGTAAGGGTTTGCGGCCCAGTCGATCGGAATGGCGACGGGGTAGGGTTCACGTTTGCCGAACCGCCATCCGCCTTGAATCACGCCGTCGGCGATGGTGATGATTTTATCCGGGTCCGCTGGGGCCAGTCCGTGCGGAAAAACGGGCCGTTCCGGCGCCTGTTGGTGCATTTCACGAATCCGCGCGACGGCCGCATCCAGTCCGTCACGCCCGGCGATTTCAACAACCTCTTGCAGGGGCGGCTGAGTCGTGTCGAGTACGTGGGACAGTTGTTTGGCGATAACCTGATTGGGTGTTTCCGACTTGTCCGCGGTTAGTGACGTGGCAGCGTCGCGTACCTTGGTGGTCGCCGGAACCTCACCGCTGGTTTGGTTGTGCACAAAGAAAACAACAGCGCCAACCAAAACGGCCAGTCTTGCTGTCGCGAGGCTGTTGAGTGCGTTCCGTTGAGTGATGCGCGTGGACATGACCGTCAATTCTTTACGAGGGACAACTGGGGGCGGCGTTTTGCGTGTGACGTTCAACGTACAGTGGCGCCAGGCGCCCGGTTGGCTAGGGGGGAGCGGTTGAGCAGCGTCAGTTTTCCGCCCGACTTCAAACGGCGATAATCAAAGCCCGCTTCGCCGTCGGGCAATTGCCAGCGGACGTGGATCGTATCGGTCTTTTCGTGCAGCACGGTGTTTCCCGGACGGAGGTTGACGCGGGGATCGCCCAACCACAGCAGCGTGATAAAAGTTGCGTTGCGACCTCGAGTCGTGAAACCGGCGGCGTGGTTCGGGGTCAGTTCGCCGTAGTTCAAACTGGTCCAACCCTGCAGGCTTGGTTGGTGCTGGCCGCGTATGAGGGTTTGCTGTAATGTCTCCTGGCCGTACAGGGGGACGACTTGGAGTGACTTGTCTTGAACCGTTAATGGAGCAGTAAAACCAGTGACGGCTTCGTTGACCGTTAGCTCGGGAGCGAAGTGGAACCATTGTGTGAACTGATGGGGATCGGGCGAGCGAAGTTGATCGATCACTGCCAACCACTGCCCCGGTTGAAAAACGAGTATGCGGCGATGCTTGGTTTTGAAAAAGCGTTTGCGGTCGACCTCGGCCTCGACAAAGTAGGCGCCGTCGGCGGTTCCGCCCGCGGTGATCGCCGAACCGAACGCATCGAGCCGGTAACGGCTGAAGTCCTGGCCATCGATTTCCACAGTGTTGTGCGCGCGGGTGCTGATGGCGTATTGCCGCTCGGGGGATTTATTGTCGTAGCGAAATTTCCCGCTATCGATGAGCAGTTCTTGCCCCAAGTCAGCCCACTCAAACGTGAAGTCGTCCGCTTGTTTATGTGTTCGACTATGGAATCCAGCTGCAAAGAACAGATATGAACCGTCTGGTTGTGGTGTTTCTTGCCAGTCGCTGCGAAATGCGGCGTAACCTGATTTTCGAAAAATCTGAAACGCCGTGTCGGGTGGCACACCCCGTTGGCCGTGGCTGAGCACGAACTCGAGTTGCGGCGAGGGCGGGAAGAGGATCCGCTCGGCGGCTAGATTGGTATCGCCGTCACCGACGCGTGAAAGGTTTCCGTTAGGATGCACGTAACTGATGATGTTGTCGCTGGCGGACTCAAATAACTTTTGCAGCTGGGCATCGGCAATCAATCCAGTATCCAGCAGATGCCAAAGGAAGTTTACGAGTTCAACGTGGTAGACCGGCGAATGTTCTTTGTGGATGCCTTCGGCGGTGAAATGTTTGTTGAAGAGTTTTTTGAGGCTTGTTTGCGCAAATGCGTGTCCGGCTGTCGCTCCGGACAATTCAGGAACAGCGCGAGTGAGTGCGAGTAAACCGGCGAGTTGCGCCAAGCCGTGGTTGCTGTGCCAGGCAATTTGCGATGCGTCGGAGAGGTACTGCACATGGATGCGGGCAGCAACGAGCAATTGGATCAGGTCGTCGTCCGTCACTTGTACGGTCGGATCGCCCAAGGCGGCATCGAGGATTTTTGCCAATTGCGCCGCACGGCGGCCGGCGGCCATGTCGTACCAAGCAAAGTTATGTTGTTTCGCGTCGGTAATGTGTTGTCGAGACCAGTCGACGGCGATGCGCACGGGAAAGGCGAGGTAAGCGGGATCGTTTTTTCGTTCGTACAACAACAGGTGCGGATCGAGAAAATGCCAGGCATTCAGCTGGAACCGCCAACCGCGATCATGAAACGGGTCGGCTTGCCAGTGAATGGGAAACGACAGCGCGTGCGGTGGGTACTCTTTGAAAGAGAATCCGTGTGCAACACAGGCGGTGGCTGCGATGTCGAGATGTTCAGTGGAGTCGTTGAGCGTCTCTTGCGGGAAGACTTGAAGAAAACGTTGCCGAGGCCGTTGGCGGTGCCGTGCGCGGAGTTGGTCCAATGCGGCGGCGACGCGATTCAAATCCGTCGCGCGAAAGATTGGTGCCAATTCATGATTTCGAGTGTCGAGGACGTGATGCAAAAGGCGTGCATCAGCGCGATTGGCGGGGCCGGCTTTTACGATCCGGCGGTAGGACGCAAGCTCGTCGGCGACAACGGCGGGCGGATTCTCAGCGGCGACCGCTTCTTGAACGAAGCGCCCAGGTGTTGCCAACGGCGGCAGAATGATCCACGCCGCGATCAGCAGCAGGAGAGCGCAATCGCGACTGGACCTGCTCGAGATTTTGGAAAAGGCGATCAACGTCTATTGTGATTTCGGAGGATTTTTGGCGGAGAGTTTGCTGCCGCGAAGTGTGTGAGCGACGTGGCGGAGCAAGCGATAGGTCTTACCAACGGCACGATAGAAGGGGGAGTTCAGCAGGTCGAGGACTTCTTGAGTGGTCGTTTCGTCCATGGGGCGGGACATCGGTAGTCGCTCCGCTGTCGCGCGCAAGAAGGCATCGTTGTGTTTGATTTCTTTGGTCGAAGTCGGCGTGTCAGATACCGCCGGGGGGTGTTTATTTAAAATGACGTCGAAAAACTCCGTCGTCAGATCAAACTTAGGATAGCGCGATAAGACGTCGTTGAAGCGGTCATAGAGATTCTGGTCCAGGGGCCGCTGCGTGAGGTGCTCCCAAATGACGGTGAAACCTAACATGTCGAAATAGTGCAGATATTGCGCGTAGGTCAGTGTATTGACCCAAGCCGGTCCTAATGGCTCTTGTCCTAACTGTTCGTAGAATTCGTAGAAGACCGACTCATCGAATAACAGATGTGACCAGGGGAAAAAGACTTCGCGGTAGCGGTGCGAGGCGGTTGCGCCGCGGTGCAGGTTGGCCCGCAGATAGAATTTCCCGCCGTCGACGAGCAGATCACGGCAGGTCTGCAAGAGTGAATACGGATGTTGCACATGTTCCCAGACGACCAGCGAGACGATTCGGTCGAATGACTCGGGAGCGAAATCGTGTCCTTCAGAGATGTCGGCATTCACATACCGCAGATTTTCACAGTCGAGATCTTTCCACGCACTTCGCAACTCAATGTCGACTCCGACGACGTCACATCCATATTCCGTCGCGAGCACGTGCGACAGGTACCCGTGGCCGCAACCGACTTCTAAAACGCGTTGTCCCCGCATGCCGACCCGTTTATCGAGCTTTTCCGCCCAACGCCGGGCACCATCTAACCGCGAAGAATCGGCTTTCGGTCGCGGCGCGGCTATGATCGGTTTGTCCTGGTATTCTTCGTTGAGCTGCTGAAACAGTTCGAGGTTGAACTTTCGGATGCCCGGCTGGGGATTGAAATTCCGCCCGATAGTCAATTGCTCGGCCACAGCTGTCATTGTGAGATTCCCTTTAGGTTCGCAGAGCCGCCGATAGGCAGCACTGGGTGGTATGCGGCAAGGTGACAAGACATTTCGTGCGGTCCGGTCAATGGATCAATCGAAACCGCAGCGCGGAGTCGCCATTCGCCGGCAAAATGAGCAAAAAACGGCGGCGGAGTATGCCAGCGAGCCCGTTTTGAGTCAATCCCGCTTAGGTTTACTCGGTGGTTTTGTGCGGGGGATCGTTATTTCAAATCTGGCCTTGCCTTGATTCAACAACCCGTATAAATTCCCCGCCGCTTTATCTTGGATTGACGACCGGTTCAACGCATGGATGGGTTGATATTGATCGCCGTTTGCCGGGATCGAAGCCTCTACACCGCAAAAAAACAATTTCGCGTGCTCATGCACGAGGTCCTTAAGGGGAAGGGATGCCTCTTTGAACCGTCTTCGCCCATTGCTTATCGTCGGGACGCGCCCCGAAGCCATCAAGATGAGCCCCGTAATCAAGGAGTGTCGGGATCGCCCTCGCGAAATCGATGCGATTGTCTGTTCCACCGGTCAGCATCGTGAAATGCTCCAGCAGGTGGCGGACTACTTTGAAATCAAAGTCGATCTCGACCTGGGATTGATGCGGCCCAATCAAACGCTGGCGGGTTTGACGGCGCGGTGTTTAACCGGGCTGGAAGATGCGATCAACAAATACAATCCGGACTGCGTGGTCGCTCAGGGCGATACCACAACGGTGATGGCGGCCTCTTTGGCGGCGTTTTATCACCGGATTCCCTTTGTGCATGTCGAAGCCGGATTGCGGACGGGCGATCTTCAGGCACCGTGGCCGGAAGAGATGAACCGCCGCGTGGCGGGGATTGTCGCCGATTTGCATTGTGCCCCGACGCAGCGAGCTGCTGATGCACTGCTGAGCGAAGGGACGCGGCCCGACATCGTGCAGGTGAGTGGAAACACAGTCATCGACGCCCTGTTGTGGACCGTCGCTCGCGAACGAAACAACTCCGAGCAATGGGAAGAGAAATACGCATTTCTGCAAGACCGGCGGATGGTGTTGATCACCGGTCATCGTCGCGAGAACTTTGGCGGCGGATTTGAAAACATTTGCCAAGCAATCTCGACCTTGGCGGCTGATTTTCCCGAGACAGACTTCGTCTATCCCGTGCACTTAAACCCCAACGTCCAAGGGCCCGTCAAGAGCGTGCTTGGCGCGCTGAGCAACGTGCATTTGGTGGCACCGGCGCCGTATCCCGAATTTGTGTGGCTGATGGATCGTTCGTCCGTCATCTTGACCGACTCCGGCGGGGTGCAAGAAGAGGCTCCCTCGCTGAAGAAACCGGTGTTGGTGATGCGGGATACGACCGAACGTCCCGAAGCCGTCGAAAGCGGTGCTGTCGAACTGGTGGGAACATCGATCGAAGCGATTACACAGGGTGTTTCCACACTGCTGTCCGATGCTGCGGAATATGCCAAACGGCAGATTGATGACAACCCTTATGGCGACGGTCGGGCGGCGCGGCGGATTGTGGATAGCATGCTGGCCATGTCGTGGCAGTCGACGCAAACACTGCGGCGGGCAGGTTAACCACGGATAACAATCGACCATTGAAAACAACTTGTGTCAAAACTTTATACACCTCCGACTGAATGAGGGAATTTCGTGACTTCTGAATTGCAATCGCACAAAGATACGGACGTCGTTTCTGAGTCGCGCTCCGGCGGACAAGGAAAGGCGTTGTTTCCCACCGCATCAGTCTGCGTGGTCGGGTTAGGATACATTGGATTACCGACAGCCAGCATTTTGGCCAGCAAGGGGTATCAGGTCGCCGGTGTGGATGTTCGCGAAGACGTCGTCGAGACGATCAACCGCGGCGAAATTCATATCGAAGAACCGGATCTGGACGTGCTAGTCAAAGCCGTGGTGGCCAACAATCGTCTCAAAGCGATTCGCGAGCCGCAACCAGCGGATGTGTTTATCATCTGTGTACCTACACCGTTCACCGGTGATCATCGGCCGGATCTGTCGTATGTCGAAAAGGCGTCCAAAGCGATTCGACCGCACGTGCGTCCGGGCAACCTGATCATTTTGGAGTCGACCAGTCCTCCACGAACGACCGAAGATGTCGTCGCCAAGCATGCGGTTCCCGATGGCATGGTGGTCGGCAAAGATGTATTCGTCGCGCATTGCCCGGAACGCGTTTTGCCAGGGCGGATTTTGATTGAAGCCGTGGAAAACGACCGTGTTATTGGCGGCATGACACCTGCCTGTACGCAAAAAACGAAGAGCTTTTACCAGTCATTCGTCACCGGCGAAGTCATGGCTACGACAGCTGTGTCGGCCGAATTGACCAAGTTGGTGGAAAACTCGTTCCGCGATGTGAATATCGCGTTTGCCAATGAGTTGTCGGTTTTGTGCGACCATTTCGACGTCGATACGTGGGAAATCATCGAGATGGCCAACCGTCATCCGCGGGTGAATATCCTCAGCCCGGGTCCGGGTGTGGGTGGTCATTGCATCAGCGTCGACCCCTGGTTTTTGGTTGATGCCGCACCGGAATTGACAAATTTGATCCGCACGGCTCGCGAAGTTAACGAGAGCAAGCCGCAGCATGTGATCGACAAGGTTTTGAAACTGTCCGCACGATTTACCAATCCGGTGATCGGCTGTCTGGGACTGACCTACAAGTCGGATGTCGACGATCTGCGTGAAAGCCCGTCACTGGATATCACACGCGCGTTGATGAATAGCGATGCGGGCGAGGTTTTGGCCTGCGATCCGCTGATAACCGAGAATCAGTTTTCGGAGTTCCCGTTACACAGCTTGGATGAAGTGCTGAAACGGTCGACATTGATCGTGCTGTTAACGGACCATCAACAGTTTCGCGAAATTTCGCCGGCGGTGCTGCACGAAAAGGTTGTCGTGGATACGCGCGGGATTTGGCGTTAGTCGCTGCCTGCGAGGCCGGCGGGTTCGCCGTTGACTCGGTTTTGCAAGTTGAACTATAAGCCGTCGCCCATCGAGTCGGATTGGCGGCGGAAGCACGGATTTTCAGGGGAAACGGCAGGGCATGTCGCAATCTATCATTGCATTTGATCCGCACTCAGGCACTTCGGTGCGGGCGTTGCCCAACAACTGCTTTCAATTGGCGCGGTTTTTAGCCAAGGTGCGGCTCACGCTGTGGGTTCGCGACCGTTGGCTGGGGCTGTGGTGGTGGCTGTTGCAACCGATGGCGATGGGCGCGACGTATGTGTTCATGGTCCGGTACGCTTTTCCGGGCGGTGCTCGGCCCTTTCACGCCTTGTTTATCATGTGCGCGCTGTTGCCGTGGACCTGCTTTATCGCCGCCACCAATCAAGCCGGTGCGTCATTTGTCGGCAACAAGAATTTGCTGAAATCCTTCCGCTTCAATTACCTGGCGCTCCCGTTGGCGGAGGTGATGGCGGCCACGTTTCGGTTTGCTTGTTCGTTTATCGTCTTGGGCATTTTAATGCTCTATTACCAGGTGGCGCCAACGCTGCATCTGTTGTGGATTCCGTTGTTACTGGCGGTGCAGTTCATCTTTATGTTGGGCGTGAGTAATCTCTTGGCGGTGAGCCAAGTCTTTATTCAGGACACGCCGAACGCCTGGCAGGTGGTGAGCCGAATCTGGTTTTATGCCAGCCCGTCGTTGTACGGATTGGATCGGATCTCCGAACGCATTCCCGCCGATTACCGTTACATTTACAACATCTATGTTTTGAACCCGTTTGCCACGTTATTCACCGCCTATCGAGACGTTGTCATTTACGGTCGCCAGCCGGACTTGTTGATGCTGGGGTATGTCGCACTGTTGGGAAGCGTGGTTTTGGCAGTGGCGATGTTGTTGGTCAGGCGGTTGCACGGCGTGTTGCCGATGCATGTTTGAGTGCGAGCAAGGATTTTTCGCTTCCATGATTCACCTTAAGGATGTGGGCGTTCGCTGCGGGCGGACGGCTCACCGTGATCGAAATTTTAATCGTCTGCTCAAGCGGACTGCGGGACGGTTGCGCAATGTGTTTGCCAAACAACCGGTCGAAATCGCGTCGTCGATGACGTCGGAATTTTGGGCACTGCGGGATGTCTCTTTCGATATCGGCCAAGGAGAGTCGGTGGGCATCGTCGGCACCAATGGCGCCGGTAAGTCGACTTTGTTGCGGGTCGTGGGCGGGATCTATCGCCCGACGACCGGGCAGGTGACCGTCAATGGAAAAATCACACCGTTGTTGGCGCTGCAGCATGGGTTCAATTCTGAGTTGACCGGCATGGAAAACCTGCGAATGGCAGGGATCTTGTTGGGCTTAGAACCCGAGCAGTTGGAAGAGTTGATTCCGAGCATCATCGAATTTACGGAACTCGGAAACTTCATCGATAAACCCGTACGGACTTATTCCTCCGGCATGCTGGCCCGGTTGGGGTTTGCCGTCTCGACGGCCGTTGTCCCCGACGTCCTCATCTTGGACGAAGTGATGGGTGTGGGGGATGGTGCGTTCCGCGAGCGTTGCAAAGAACGTTTGGTGACGTTGATTGATGAAGCCAGAATCTTATTACTGTGTTCGCACAATATGAATTATCTAAAAGAGCGCTGTGAGCGGGTGATCTGGATGAACCGCGGGCAGGTTGAGCTGGATGGTCCCGTGGACTCCGTCTTGGAGCGTTATCAAGAGTTTCTGTCCCAAAAGGGCAACCGTGCCGCAGCCACCACGAAACTCAAACAAGCTGGATAAAACAATCGCCAATAGCGCGTCGTAGCGAGGATGACTGCTAGTTATGGGAACGAATGGAAGTCAGATGGGCGGGGAGACAATCACAGTGAACGGACCACGCGCGGCAGCCAATACAAGCAGCGAGACGTTAAAGCGACCGCTGCGGGTGATGCATGTCTTGTCGGTCAGTATTCCACACATCAATGGCTATGCGTTGCGTAGCAAATATATTGTGGAAACTCAGGCCGAATCCGGACACATTGAACCGTGCGTGGTGAGCTCTCCCTTTTATCCAGGACTGAAAGGGACCGCGCAGAATTCAGAGATCGAAGGGATCCCCTATTATCGAGTGGCCAGTCCACAGGATAAAGGTCTATTCAGCCATCCGCGACTGTTGCCGTTCGTGCTCCTGCATTGGTCAAAAAACGTCGTGAATTGGGCGATTCCGATGTTGCGTCGACAGCGCAAAGCCGGTTTGCGAGTCACGAGGCATATCACACGTTTTGTTCAGCGTGTCTCCAAGCGTTGTTTACGGTACATGGTGCGTGTGGCTCGTTGTGCCCGGCGCGTTGTCGCGACTACCGCTAAACTTGTTGAAACTGCGACCGAACCGTTCGTTGGTAAACGCATTCTCCCGGCCGTCCATATGGTGGTGCGCGTTGGTATGGTGGCCACGTGGCTGGTGTCGCGGCCGTTTGTCTCGACAGCACAGTTTGTGAGTCGCGAAGGTTACAAACTCATCCGCTCTTCGGGGCGTTTTTTGAAGTCGCTCCTGCGACGAGACCCAGAGTCGGCGCAGGCTGAGGGCGTGCCGTTGCGAACGCGATTGCTTCGGAAATTGCAGGACCGGGAAAAGTCTCTGTTGCTGGCGATGTTCGAGCGAGAATTGGTGCGGCTCTGCAAACAGGTTCAACCGGACGTGATCCACGTGCATAGCCCTTATTTCTGCGGAGTCCCGGCTGTGAAAGCAGGGAAACGCGTCAATATTCCTGTCGTGTATGAAGTCCGCGGGATTTGGGAAGAAAGCGGCGTCGCACAAGGCAATTTCGAACGCGATAGCGACGTCTATCGCATGTGGCGGCGCGAAGAGACATGGGCCATGCAAAACGCCGATGCAGTCACCTGTATCTGCGATGAGCTGCGTAAAGACATCGTCAGCCGCGGTGTGGATCCACACCGCGTGTTTGTGGCGTCCAATGCAGTCGACTCGACGTTGTTTACGCCGGCGTCACATTCCGCGGCAACCGTCCGGGAGATTCCCGAATCGGTGCTTGAAGTGAAACAGCGGTTGAGCAAAGTCACAATGGGCTACATCGGTAGTATTCGCCCATTGGAAGGGGTCGACGGACTTGTGCGGGGAGCCGCAGAGGTCATTCATCGTGGACATGACGTCACCTTGCTCGTCGTTGGTGGTGGCAAGGGAATCGAGGAACTCAAAGAATTGGCCGAGGAACTGGGCATCGGCGATCGGGCTGTTTTCACCGGTCAGGTTTCGCACGACGAAGTCCAGTTTTATTACGAATTGATCGACATTTTTGTCATCAGCCGCCCCGCGAGTCGGGTTGCGAAACTTGTGACACCGCTCAAACCGCTTGAGGCGATGGCAATGGAAAAACCATTGATCGTTTCGGATCTACCCGCGCTGCGGGAATTGGTCAACGAAGGCGAGACCGGTTTGATTTATCGCGCTGAAGATTCCGGCGATTTGGCCGACCAGTGCGGCCGCTTGATTTCTGATGCAGCTCTTCGCGAGCGTTTAGCAAAAACCGCCCGAAATTGGGTCGTAAACGAGCGCAGCTGGAGTCAAACGATCATTCCGCAACTGCATGCCTATGCATTGGTCGTTCCCGGATTTGCCGCTCCCCAACCGGTGGAGCAAAATGCGCCAGCTAAGGCTGCTTGATCAGCCGTCGGTGGGAATTGCGCAGACGTTCTGACACGTTGACTTCCCTCCTTCTCTCAATGGGCGAGCGCCTTTCGAGCTACTTAACAAACCGTCACAGATAGCGCGATTCGTGGCGAATGTTAGAAGCCGTATCTTCGGTCCGGTTTTACTACACCGGACAATGCGCTAACCGCGCGGCCAAACGTTACTGAGTGTGCGCTAGGCTATAAAGGCCCATCATCTCAAAAACCGAATTGAATATTGAGGTTTCGGGTAATCCCGAAATCAAGAGGGACCGTTCAGATTCGTGTGAGCTGTGGAATCAGCAGTACGAATTCGATCAGTCCCAGTCAACAGTATCAAGTTGGTCCTTTCTTCAAAGTGGGCTAAGTGGATGCTTTGCAGGCTATCGGGCGATCCGGTAAAATGCAGCATGGTAGTCCAAACAAGGATTGGTGAAGGAAGGACGCCCCAGGCCAAGGTGCCCCACGTCGCGCGCCATTTGCCGGGTCAAAAATGCTCGCATGAGAATCCGCATTCCGGTGGATGATGTGCTTGGTTTTTCGATCAGACAAAGGGCGCACTCCCTGTATAGGGGGAGACAGCACGGTGCCGCTGCCGGACGCGTAGGGAAGTCAGCGCGACCGGTATCACAGTGGAATGTAGAAGCATTCCGCCACAGACGCGTAACGCATTGTGCTTTCACCGACGAACCAATCCTTAGAAGCATTTAGGCTGTACTCATGATGTTGCACCTTGGAAAGCGGTTTGCCGTTGCCGCGTTAATGTGCGTCATTTCCGCGGACGCGCTCCGAGCGGAAGAAAAAACCACTGATGCCAAAACCGAAGCGAAGGTCGCCAAGACCGCTGTCGTCGTTGATCCTCTGGATGTTCAGATTGATAAAGCGATCGAAACGACGAGTAAGCGGCAACTGACCGCCGGTGTGCATACCCCGTGGCAGATCATGCACGGCGTCTTGGCGTTGCGGCACGATTTCCACTTAAAGAAAAGCCGCGACAGCAAGACGACCGAGACCATCAAAGCGATTGATTGGATGGGCAGCGGCGCATTGCACGACGGGCTGACGCTGTTTGAACGAACACAATTTGGCGGCCGCGCACGGCCTTTCACGAAGCCGTATGCCTTTGAAGGGCACGCCAATCAATTCTTCGGCATTTTTGTAATGTCCGACTTGCCGAATGACTTTGCATTCAAAGCAGGGCCGAACGAAGTTTCGATCGATGACATGATCGAAAACGCAAAAATGGAAGTGAAGGTCGGTCCGGAAATCACGTGGACCTTGTGGGCGCTGAGCCATTACCTCGACACAAACGCTCAGTGGCGGAATCGTTACGGCGAAGTTTGGAGCATCGAACGGATGGTCCAGATTCAAACGCGGGAGTCGGTGATTTCGGCTCCCTGCGGCGGCACCCACGGTTTGTTCGCGTTGGCTTATGCCCGCAACAAGCATTTGGCGACCGGCGGCAAAATTCGCGGCGTGTGGTTGGAAGCAGATCAGAAGATCCAACGCTTTATCGAAGAAGGCCGCGTGCTGCAAAATAGTGATGGTTCGTTTTCGACCGAGTATTTCCGGGGACGCGGATTCAGTAACGAATTCAACGACCGGATCGCCCACTCGGGTCACATGCTGGAATGGCTGATGATGGCCCTGCCGCAAAGCCGTTTGAAAGAGCCGTGGGTCCGCAACGGACTGAGCCGGTTGGCAAACGATCTGGTCGACAATCGCAAGACGGCCGCCGAATGCGGCCCGCTGTACCATGCTTTGCATTCGCTGATTTTGTATCGCTTGCGGACACGGTCGCAGGAATACGGACCGGACAAACCGACGTTGATGGTCAAAATGGAAAAGAAAACCGACGACTCGCAAAAGCCGGCTGATGAGGAAAAAACGGCGGCCAAACCAGCCGATGACAAAGCCACCGACAAAAAATCGGCGGAAGTGAAGTCGGACAAGCCGGAAGCTCCCGCAACAAAGGTGTCCGAATCGAAAGTGACCCCGGTGGCTGCGGAAGCGACGAAGGAATCGACTCCAGCGGTGGTCATCGAGGCACCCGTCACCGACGAGGTTGAGGAAGAATCCACCACCGAAGCTGAGTCGGAAGAACAACCGGTGAAAGCTGACTGACAGTAGCCACGAAAAACGCATTGAGAGCGCCGTTGTCGGATCGTCCGCCAACGGCGTTTTGTTTTTTTATGTGCTGTGTTACTACTGTGCAGCGATGGCCAGCGCGATTCCGCCAATCAGTGATTCGATGGCCAGTGCGGCGAGAATCATACCCATCACGCGTACGAGAATCGCGGCTCCGTTGTTGCCGATGACGCGATGGATGCGTTCCGCAGCCAATAGCATCGCGCCGGTGATCGCCAATACGACCAGCATCGTCACGGCAGTCGCCGCCTGTTCGACGATTTCAAATTTGTCGTTGTCTGTGGCCAACGTCACCGCCATGATCGCACCGGGACTAGCGATCGAAGGGATGGCCAGTGGAAATACGGCGACATCGTGCGGCTCATCTTCTTCGGTTTTCTTGGGGGCAGAGCTGCCAAAGATCATCTGTAGCCCAAAGAGGAACAGGATCAAGCTACCAGCGATTTGGAATGAGACGAGACTAATATCCATGACGTCCAGCAACAGCTGCCCCACGATGATTGTGGCTAGCAGGATGATGGCTGAATAAGCAATGCAGCGCATGGCAATACTCTTGCGTTGCTGGGCGGTGTATGCGGCTGTGACTCCCAGAAACAGGGAGAGGGTACCGATCGGATCGATCGTGGCCCACAGCATCATAAAATCGCGGATCAACTTTTCGCTCATGGGGACGATTCCCGCTTTCCGTGCTATTTGCTTTTCCTGGATTGATTTCCAATTGGCCCGATCGACATTACGTTTCTTCATAGGGAACGTCGTGCACGACCGCAAGCGGTCGGTTTGGGGGTTCCCCACATATGTGCGGTGAATCGGTGCATTTGCAGTGTGCTCACTGTGAGCGATGAAAACGCGAGCCGTTGACGGCGAGGCTGTGGTGGGTGGGGTGATGGTCGATGGCTGGGCGTGTAGAGTTGCAACGGCCGGGGCATTTCATCCACAATGCACCTTGGCTGCCGTATTGATTCACTTCACCTGCAACGAGGATGTCGATGGCTGCGGTTCAACATATGGTTCTGGTTCAATTCAAACCGGACGTGTCGGACGAATTGATCTCGGGAATTTATCGCCAACTCGCCGAATTGCAAACCCTGATTCCGGGAATCACCGGTTTTAGTGGCGGACCGTATGCGAGCCCGGAAGGTCTCAACGGCGAATATACGCACGGTTTTCTGGTGACATTCGAAAGTCCCGCGGCCCGCGATATTTATTTGCCGCATCCGGAACACGAACGGGTCAAAGCGGCGATTTTGCCGCACGTGGTGGCTGTGGTGGCATTTGATTATGAAGTTCGTGACTGGAGTTGATGCAGGGCGTCGGCACGGCGCAGGTTTTCAAGATTTACAGATGACAAATTGTTTCAAACCCCTCTGACGCATTCCATTTTCGCTGATCTTCAAGTTTCTGGAACAAACTCAACCGGGTTTTGAAACTAGTTCTAACAAATGAGAGACAAACATGATTCGCACGCGTTCTGTACTAGCCGTTATTGCAATGATGGGAACCCTGTGCGGCGCAGTCACAGGGGAGGAGATTCGTTGGAAGCGGATCAAACTCGACGATGTGTTTCGTTCCGAAGGCGTCGGTGCCGGCGATATTAACAAAGACGGCCTGATGGACGTGGCGGCGGGGGACGTCTGGTATGAAGCTCCCGACTGGACAGTGCGTCCGTTTCGCAAAGTGGGCGAGTACAATTTTGACGGCCACTACAGCGAAAGTTTTTCCAACGAAGTGATCGACGTCAACGGCGACGGTTGGCTGGATATTGTGATCGTTGGTTTTCCCGGCAAGCCGTTCAATTGGTACGAAAATCCCAAAGGCGATTATGACGGCCATTGGAAAGCGCATGAAATTTGGCACAGCGGATGCAATGAGTCGCCGCAATTTCGCGACTTGTATGGCAATGGCAAGCCCGTGTTGTTGGTTGGTTCGCAGCCGGAAAGCCAGTTGGGGTTTTTGCCGTTGCCTGCGTCGGACAAAGCGACGGAGAAGTGGGACTTTCATGCGGTTGGTCGACCGGGCGATCCCGGCAAGAACGGCTCGCACAGGTTTTATCACGGTCTGGGCGTGGGAGACGTGAATAACGACGGTCGCAACGATGTGATGATTCCACACGGTTGGTGGGAAGCCCCCGAAGATCGGGATCAACTTCCGTGGGAATTTCACGAGTGGTCATTGTCCGTAGAGGGCAAAGGCGATTCACTGCCGGCGGCCAATATGTACGCCTACGATTTTGATCTCGACGGCGACAATGACATCGTGATGAGTTCGCCGCACGCACATGGCATCTGGTGGTTTGAAAACGTGGGCGGCAACGACGACCCGCAGTATAAGTACCACCTGATCGACGACTCGTATTCACAGACGCACGCGCTGGAGTTGGCGGATGTGAATGACGACGGACATCTGGACCTGATCACCGGCAAACGTTTCTATGCCCATAACGGGCACGATCCGGGAGGCAAGGATCCGGTGGTGATGTATTGGTATGAAGTCCAACGCAAACCCAACACGCCGCCGAAATTCATTCCGCACGAAATCAAAGCCGGCCGCGACACCGGGATTGGTACCCAGTTCACCGTCAAGGATTTTAACGGCGACGGGACGTTGGATATTATTTTGGGGAATAAAAAAGGCGTGAACGTGCTGCTGCAAGAGAGGGATAAATAGTCCTGCGTCACGGTTTGATTCGGGGATGTGTGCCACTGGCTTTGCCAGTGTAGGTTCAATTGTTTGCAAATCGTTGCTAAGCACTGGCGGAGCCAGTGGCACCCCCGCCGGTGTCCCTATTTGTCTTCTTCAACCTGCGCGGTTTGTTGTAACAAGAATGCCAACAGGTCGTTGAAGTCCTGTTCGGAAAACGCTTTCGTGAGGCCTTCGGGCATCAGCGATGTGCGGGAGGTGAAGCGTTCATCGACCTCTTTTTGGGGGACGGTGAATTCTTCACCTTTGTTGTTGATGAGCACATAAACGGCACCTTCTTCGCGGCGGAGCAAGCCGCTGACGACTTTACCGCTCTCGAGAGCCAAAGTGGTCGTTTGGAAAGCCACATCGACGTTGCGGTTGGGGTCGAGCATATCTTCGATCACACGGTCGGAGCCGCGATTGCCGATGCCGTCGAGTTGCGGGCCGACGACCTTGCCGAGTGTGCCCACACGGTGGCAGATCGCGCAGTTCTTTTCGAAAACCTGCCGGCCGCGGGTGGCGTCGCCCGATTGAGCGGCGAACGATTTTTTGCGGTGTTGAATATCCTTTTCAAGTTCCGCAGCGGCGGGGGGGAGGTCGGCGGTCAATTCATCGATTTGTGCCGTTAGATCCTCAGACTTCAAGGCGGCCAGACTTTGTCGTACGCTTTGGTTTTGCAGCAATTGCGGTGGCGCGTGACCCGCTTTGATCATGGTCAGTAGCGTCTCAGCTCCGGCGGCGTCGACGGCCAGCGCTTCGGCCATGGCTTCTTGAGGGCGACGGGCTAAAACGCGAATGGTTTCGGCCAATGCTTTATCGATGGCAGCTGGGTCGCGATTCACGACGGTTTGGCAAATATCATTGCGGAGCGATTGCGGTAGCGCTGGGTTGTTGATCGCCGGGACCAAGGCCGAAACGCGGGTGTCGGGCGCGAGGGCAACAAGTGCGCGGGACATGTTCTCGCGGGCAGTGAAACCGGCATCATGGGATGCGACAATCGCCGCCAGACGCGGTTGCAGATCTTGTAGTTGGAACTGTTCGATCAAACTCGCTGCCGCTGTCTGTCGGCCGGCAATGAGCCGCAGGATCCAGATGCGGTAATTTCACAACCGGTGGCTGAAAACGTCCCACCGCTAACCAGGCATAGCCCCCGCCGTTGAGACCGTCGACGATTTCGAGGTACCCGCGCTGACCGGCGTGTTTGGCAAGATCCCATTCCACGCGGCGGGCTACATCGTGACGGGGCGGGAGGGCTTCGGCGATGAGCGAATCATCATCAGCACTGCGCAACCTGACAAAATTCTCGCGCTCGGCTGGTTTGTCGGGCACACCGAGATGTCCACACAAGTAGAAACTTAGCTTTTCAGGAATCGCAAACGTCGGGGAGCGGAGCACACCGGTCGGGGGTTCCCCACCGGCTTTGCTATCGATGAACTGGCCGTCGTTGTTTCCATCTTCGGAGGGCAGGGTCCGCACACCGAAGGCATCGGGGCTGTTGGCGAATTTGGCTAGTGGAGAAAACGTCCAGGTCGGTCCAGCGGCAATGGTAGAATCTAACAGTTCGATTGCAAGTTGTTCGCCCCAGGCTCGGATTTTGGGGCTGACAGCGACGCCGCGTTGCCTGAGGCCGGCGTTGAGTGAGGTCAACAGTCGTAGCTGTAGGTCGACGTTGTTGGCGAATTTCTCGCGAGCCAAGCCAGCGATCTTGTCGATGTCCTCAGTCGGGATATAGCGTGCGGCATGCTCGAGCAACTTAGCAACATCGCCTTGTGGTGACGGATTTTCAGAGATGTATCGTAGCAGGAATGAACCGGCTTGCGGCGAGGGGATCGACAAGCAGAGCGGGGCAATGATGTGTGGCTCGTCGCCAGTAAGTTGTTGAGGCAGACCGACAAGGCTATGGGGGTCACGCAACTGATTGCGCAACGCCATCCGCAGGACATGTCGCAAATGATTGTCGGCTGCGGGGATGCCCGGCAGTGCATCCAGCAGCGGGCGGATGTTGTCGGGATTGGGGTGTTGTCCCAACGCATCGGCTGCGGCACGTTGGACAAACGGGTCTTGGTCGTGCAATCCAGCAAGGGCCAAGCGTGTGATCGGCATCGGACCACTCGGCGATTTCGCTGAGGACTTTCATCGCATGCACGCGGACTTCGCGCTGTGCATCGGTTGCGGCGCTTTGGAGTTCCTTTTGCTGCAGTGAGCCGCGACGGTGCAAGATCCAAAGGGCGCGGCTGCGCAACATGGGATTCTTGGAAGTGTTGAATCGCTTGCGGACTGATGGAACGACCTGTGGAGACTCGTCGTCAGCTAGCGTGTTCATCGCCAGTGTGCGACGTTTGAGGTTGTCTTCACCCAGCGCTGTGATGAGTTCGTTGATGTTTGACGTGAGTGGTTTCGTTGGTTTTGTCTTCGGGGCATCATCGCCGGTGTAGGTGATGCGCCAGATGCGTCCACTTTCACGGTCGCGACCGGGGTGGTCCAGCGGGACTTCGTAGTGGCCGATGATGCGGTTGTAAAAATCGGCGACGTAGAGCGCGCCATCCATGCCGAGTTGGACATCCACCGGGCGGAACCACGGGTCGGTGGTGGTGAGAAAATCAGGTTCCTCGTGAGCGAGGATCGTGGAACCATGATAAACCAGTGAGTCACGATTCACGCGGCTGGTCATGACGTTGCCGGTAAAAATGTTGTTTTGAAATTCCGGCGGAAAGTTGGGCGCATCGTAGACGGCAATTCCTGCGATTGCTGTGGAGCCATGACCGTGCTCCATCATCGGCGGCACGAACCCCAGTCCGTCATCCGGTTTGCCGAAACTGGGGTAATAGGCGCCGCGGAGCATTTGATAGATCGGCTTGCTGTGGCAGTCGGCGGTGAACAGATTGCCCAGTTCATCGATGACCATGCCGAACGGATTGACTTGTCCCCAGGTGTAGTGCTCGATGCGTGAACCGTCCAACCGCATGCGGTAGGTGTTGCCGGAGTTCATCGTGATCGTATGTCCGTCCGCTCCACTGACGGTTGTTTCGTTGTTGAAACCATGGCAAGCATACAGCCACCCGTCGTAGCCGCGGCGGAAAGAGTTGTTTAGGCCGTGGGTGTCGCGATCGTAGGACATCGGGCCAAACAACTTTTCGCGCTTGTCGGCACGGCCGTCGCCATCGGTGTCGCGGAGCCGCCAAATGTAGGGGATGCTGAATACAATGGCGCCGTCTTTGTAGGGATAAACGCCGATCGGCACGTTGAGGTTGTCGGCAAATGTGGTGATTTTGTCCGCGCGGCCGTCGCCGTTGGTGTCCTCCAGAATCTTCACACTATCCCGGGCCTTGCCATCTTCCGGAGCAGGGTAGGGGTACTCGATCGTATTGGTGACCCACAACCGTCCACGGGCATCGAAGGCCATGTTGAGCGGCTTCGCGATGTCCGGTTCGGCGGCGAAGAGCTGGATTTCAAAACCGGGCGGGAGGGTAAACGTTGCTTGTTCGTCAGCGGGAGATAATTTCGGCGTTGGCCGAATGTTGGAGCGAAACGGATCTTGCGCTTCGACCGACGAATGGAATGCTGCGCCGGTGAACACGAACGTGGCGAGGAGTATCAAGCATTGTTTCGGTAGACGGACATGCTGCGAGCGGCACGCGTTGGGGGGAGTCGCGAGTGGATACATCTTGAGTGTTGTTTCCTGAAGAAAAGAGGAACGTCGAAATCTTTTCGGGAGGGAGGATGTCGATTAGGGAGAGCATTAGGGTCTCGATACGGCCGAAAATTCGTTGCCAAATCGGTGGGCCAGGCGCGTCGAGGGCGGCTTTGTAGTAGAACGCAAACGGTTGTGATGGTGCAAGTGGGCCGCTGAAGTGCTGACTTTGCCGAGTCGATTTGCGTCTGATTGGAATGACACATTTTCTCGCTGGTGAGGAAGGCAACCATTCGCTATGGTGATGAATAGCATCGCACTTCTCCCGTCGTCGCACGACACCACCAGCCAATAATGAATCGAGGCAGCCTGGGTTGAGTATCGTCTGTCTGCCCCCAGACGAACTCCCTGGGCTGCCGTCGGCACAGCCGCTTTGTGCGAGCTGCCGCTCGGAGGGGAGGCACGCTCCCGTTGGTCGCTTTCCGTCATTGCGAAAGGGTTACCGGGAGGAGGATGCTGCTGCTGAGCTGTGCGGTGACTGCACGGGTCGCTGTGACTCGGCATAGCGAATCGTCAGCCACAGGCTCGGTACGGTCAGCCACAAGCCGATGAGCAGAGGCGACGGACACTGGATTTCCGCGACCTGCATAGCGAAGAGCAAGAATAATGGCAAAAATGCCGTTGCTCCACAACGCTTGGCGTAAAGTTTTCAGCGGTTCGGGACGACGCACCAAATACGTCTTTCGAAGAACCAGTTGCCCGTTTCTTCGCTGGGTGGATTGCCAGAATGCACAATGGCGTTCACGAAGGAAATCATCGCAAATGTCAACGGACCCGCAGCGATGCCGAACAGGATCACTAGAATCCAAGGTATCACCGATGTCGCAGCAGGCCCCTTAAGCGGATCCTCGGGAACAGTATGGAAGACAAACGGATAGGCTGCGCCAAAAACAGCACTGAGAACGAGGCGAAACACTAGGAATGGCGATTGAACCCGAGTCGGAATGCCGGATTGCGTGCGGTGCATCGTCAGGTTGTCTGTTGATCGCTCAGGAAAATCGGGGTCAACGGTCCCGTCGCGAGCCGGTTCCGCAACACCAGCAGACCTCCCCTACTCTGATTCGATCGATTCCTGAGCAACGAGGGCAGCTCCACATTGCGTGCTCCTCTGGAGAAAGGACCGAAATAGAAGGCAACTAATCTCTGCCCGTTCAAAATAGCAATACATTAAAGGATCGGGTGCACTGCTGACCTGTCAGCAGTTGATAACGGATCGGCAGCGAGCCGCCGGGATCACCATTTTGCGGACACTGTTACCATCACCGGAGATAGTAACGGAAGCAGGCATCATTTGGATCAGAATGCCGCTACGTTTTCTCAACAACCGCTTGGCGTTTCGTGCGACTTCAATTGCTCATTTCGCGCGAGGCCCGGTAGCCGTGTTCGATGGCGAACCAGTTGGCGTAGCGTTCGCGGGCTTCGAAATTGGTGTTGCGGTGGTCGTTGTGGTGGCCCAGTTCGTGGATCAGGATATTGTTGAGATAAAAATCCTTGATCGCTGCTTCGGTCCAGGAGAGTCGCCACAGGTTGCCGTCGGGCGACCAGACGCCGCCGTGCATTTCGGTTTCGATGCGTTGTTGCGGTGTGGGAGGGCGGACGTAGGCTTCTTCCAGCGTCTCATCGATGGGGTACAGATAAATCGCCACGCCCCATTGCATGCCGTAACAGGGAAAGAGGCTGCGTTTGCGTGTCATGCGGCTGAACTGCACGACTTCCAGTCCTTCGGTCAATTCCTCTGGCAGCAATTCTAAACGGGCGGCGACTTCGTCGGGGGTGACCGGATGCACGTATCCGTTGCCGGCGGGGTGCACGATGTAGCGGGTCGTCTCACGACCGGTTGGTTCATGCCAGATTTCAGGGGCATTAAAGGCTTCAGCTCCGCGACCGCACCGATTTCCCGCTTCTGCACACCGATGGCGATTTTGGCATCGGGTTTGTGGGCCTTGCGCCCCACGGCACGAATGCTTTGATTGACACGACGCGAGTTTTGCTGATTGCGTTTTGTATTTCGCATGGACGATTTCACCACCAAGTGGCTGCCGGCGTATTCCTCCGCCGACCCACCATTTTGAGTTATGAGGGGTCAACCTTTCACCTATTCCATGCTAAGGGAGTCGAGGGGGCAGCGACAGGTGTACACCATAAGTGGTGTCGTCGTAATAGTTTGCGCACGCATCTTGCGTCCGACATTCGCTGGGCGGACTTAAAGCCGGTCAAAGTGGGCGACTTGCGATGTGGGCTAATGTGAATTCGGGATTCAAGTTGCGCAGCGCCGAACGTGGTGAAGTGTGTTTCAGGGCAATCCGCCGAGCGGCATTTGTTCACTGAGAAATTTTAAAGCGTTTCACAGTAAGTGGTTGCGGAGAAGGGCCTGTGAAGGGATACCGGTCGGAAGGGCTATGCGGGCACGTCGCGGCACACGTGCTGGGGAGCGGGGGGTGTTTAGCGATCAGCTCCGGTGAAGCCAATTGTTTGGAGCGAGCCCGTACCGTCAGGGACGAGGAAATCGTCCGAGGTGGGGTTAGTCGATTTGAATTTGAACTTTGCCGCCTCGACCTCATTGCCGAAGATTTCAGCATCGTTGTCCTTGCGCGGCCGGTCCGTCCGATTGGAGCCATCGGTGGCGCGTTTGTTCAAAAAAGCGATGGTGTCGTAGTTTTGATGGATGCGTACGGCTGCCTCTTCACAGGCAATGAATGCGTTTTTCTCAATCGCAAATCCGGGAAAGGCGATTTGTTTCAAATCTTTGAATTGCACTCCGATAAGGCATTGATAGAAAGAATTGTTCGTGATCCGCAAACTGCTTTCGCTCAACGTGGGGTCACTGAGGTCGATACCGATTTCGGTTTGATCAAAAATGCACTGCTCGACTTCGATGTTACGCACGGTGGCAGCGAGTTCCAGACCCGCGCGCATCGGTCCCCAAAACCGGCAGCCGAAGAAAATGATATTCGACGCTGCGTCCTCTTGGGCTTTGGTGCGTGTGAGTTGTACGGCAACGCTGGAGGGAGACGTTGTTTGAAAGGTCACGTGGGACAGAACAATCTCTTCATTGTGAAAGGCGCGGGCGGCATCACCCAGGATTCCGGTTTGGGTGTAGCCGCTGATTGACGAGCGTCTGATTTCGCAACGGGGTAATACCCCCGCCATATTGATGGCGACAGCAGCGCCGTTGGCATTGATATTGAAGCCTTCAAAGTGCAAATAATTGACTTCCGTCTCTTTGGTGTTTCCGCCGATGACCGAGATAACTGGTTCAGGACCGTCGGGAGCCAGAGTTGCGGTTCCGTCTTTGACCACGAAGTGCATGCTATGTGGATATTTTTGGGTTCCGCTGCTGGAATTGTTGATGACGATCCGCTCTTTGAAGACCTGATCGGCTGTGACGGAAAAAAGGAAATGCGCGTCGCGGTGCTGGCCTAGCGGCGTTTTTGCGGCGAACGCCAGAGCAGCGGAGAAGGTCTGGAAATCTCCATTCGGGCCAATTGTCTTGCTGACAAAATTGGGACCGGCCGGGAGGCTCAGGGGCTCGTTGTTCGGGCCGCTTGCCAGTGTCTTTGTCGCCGGATGGTTTGTCCGTTGTTGCCGGTCCAAAGCCGAACATGATAATTGCCACGCCGATCAGCAATGTCGAGACACTGATAGCAATGGCCAGTTTGGGGCGTCGACGGCGCATCAGCGAAAGCGAACTTTTCCGCAGTTGCGAAATTGTGGAAACGCTTTCAGACGTCTTGGAATCGCCCAAAACAGAGGACGTTGGAATGGAGGGGTCGGATTTGATGACATTGGTTGTCGAAGAAACCGGTGCGGCCGTCTCGCGACTGAAGTCAAACGAATCGCTGGCCGGCTCTTCATCGTCGGCCATCGTTTCGGCGGATTCCGTTACGGCGGATTCGTGGTGCGAATTGGCTTTGGTCGACCGCTGTGCCGAGATTGTCTCGGCTGTCTTGGGATCTTGGAAATGCGCGATTGGAATTTCGACGGTGACAGTGGAGGCTTCTGCCTCGCTATCGGACAGCGACAGGTCACTGTCCGAGTTGGACATGGCGGCCAAAAAGTCGGCCATAGCGTTGTCGTGAGTGCTTTGAGGCTCAGGTGTTGTGGCGTCTGTGGCTCTGGATTTTGCGGCTTCGCGGGATGGGACGAATCGAACCCGCGGGAGACATTTGTGGAGGGGGGGATTTTGACGGCGGCGGCGGGGAGCTGACTTAGTGGATTTTGAAACGGCGGTGTCCAGGGCAGCGGACCTCATCGTTTTCCAAGTGTTCCCACCATTTTTATTGAGCCAACGTTTGCAGACGATCGCGACATCCCGCACGGTTTGGAACCGATCCTCGGGTTTTTTTTGCATCATCTTTTCCACAATCGCCACAATATGCGGTGGAGTCTCGGGGCGTTCCGCTTTGAGTGATGCGGGCTCTTTCATTTGGTGGAACATCAGCCGCTGCGCCAGTGTCCCGTCAGGAAACGGTGGGTGTCCCAGGAGCAGAAAGTACATCGTGCAGCCCAGGCTGTAGATGTCGGCGCGGGTGTCGACTTTGTGACTGTCGAGTGCTTGTTCGGGGGAAAGGTAATCAGCAGTTCCCAAGACCTTCTCGTCATATTGGAGAGTCAGTGGGTTCTCTTCCTCGGCGTGGAAAAAACGGGCCAAACCGAGGTCGAGCATTTTGATCACGCCCCGCTCATCGACAAGGAGGTTCGCTGGTTTGATATCACGATGAATCAAACCGGCTTCGTGAGCGTGTTCGAGTCCCGCGGCGATTTGCCGTACGTATTCGACCGCCTGCACAAACTCGAGTGGACCGTTTTTGGCAACCAACTCTTGTAAGCTTTGGCCGGCGACGTACTCCATGACCAAAAAGTGCACGTTGCCTTCTTGATTGACGTCGAAAGCGCGGACAATATTGGGGTGATCCAAAGCGGCTACGGCCTGGGATTCGCGGTGAAAGCGTTCCAGATACGAGGCGTCGTCCACGCGGTTCTGGGGGAGCACTTTGATGGCGACCTGCCGCCGCATGAGTATGTGTTCGGCCAAATAGACCGAACTCATGCCGCCGGTTCCCAGCAGGGTCAACAAACGGTACTTGCCGAGAAAGAAACCGCGGTGTTTGCCTTGCAGCAGTTTTTCCGCCTGCCAGCGCGTGATCAATTCCTCTTTGACTGCTTGAATGGCAATCAGCCGGGGGCGAGTTACGTCGATGTCATTGGATTTCCATCGCGCTACGGCGGCGTCCAACTGATCGCCTTCGACCAGTCCGCTTTGCTTGAGCATTCCGATCAAGGCTTCGGCGGTAAGTATCGTGGCCATATCAAATCGTGAGGAAGTTTGTGGGCCCTGGATTGGCGCACGACTCGAACGCTTCGTCCCGGCTGCCAAGCCAGCACGTTAGAGTATAGTGGACGCCCGCATATATATCCAAAGTACCAATCCACAGACGTTGATGCTAGAGAGAACTGCACTTTTGCGAGGGAACCGCCTATACTTCGAGCGGGAATATGACGCCGTGGTATGGATAGTGCGGCGTGTAGCAAAGTATTGACTGGTTTCATTCGAAGTGGGATTCATGACGGATATCAAACGAAAGACCGCAGCGCCGGCCGATGAACATTCCAGGAGGGTGGTCGGCACGATTGGGCTGTATTTGGGGGTGGGCTTGTTGGGGCTGTTATTGATTCACGCTACATACGGGATTTCCTGGTCGATGCCTCGTTCTTGGTATCGTGACCAACCGTTGTGGGGCGCCCTGTCGTTTACGTTGATCGGTATCGGCTGGTGGCTGTTGCGACAGTGCCCGGCGTCGGAAACAGTCTGGACGCCCACGAAACCGGGACTACGTTTCAACAACGTGACGTTGTATACCCGCGTCGGCTGCCATCTCTGCGATGATGCGCTGGAGTTGTTAGAAGGCTATCGATCCTATTTACCGCCCATTGAAGAAGTCGACATCGATGGCGATCCGCAACTGCAGGGACGGTTTGATACGTGTGTCCCGGTTGTGGAAATCGATGGCAAGGTGCGGTTTCGCGGCAAGATTGACGAAGTGTTACTGCGGCGGCTGATCGAGGGAACACCGCCGCACGCGATGTAGTCCCGTAGTAACTGCAATCCCATAGAAAATTCAGAGTGATGAACAAATTGGGGATTTTTGTTAAGCAACCCACGGCGGGCCGCGTGAAGACGCGGTTGGCACGCGACATTGGCGATGAAAATGCGGCGGCACTTTACGAAACCTTTATCGCGGTGGTCGCGCAGCGGTTTGCTGGGACGGCCGATCAACGGTCTCTCTGCTACGCACCGGCCGAAGCAGCCCCATATTTCAAGCAGTTGGCCGGTGCGGACTATCAATTGTGGCAGCAGCCGGAGGGGGACCTGGGGGCGCGGCTGCATGGGTTCTTTGCGGAACATCTGGTCGCTGCGGAAGATCGCGTCGTTGTAATCGGTTCGGATAGCCCCACCTTGCCGGTGGAGTTCATTGAGCGCGGCTTTGAACTGTTGGACAATGCGGACTGCGTGGTTGGCCCGGCGGCGGACGGGGGGTACTATTTGATCGGTATGCGGGGCGGCCTGTTGCCTATTTTTGCTGGAATCGCCTGGAGCGGCGCAGCGGTTTTGGACCAGACCGTTTCGCGGATTGTCGATGCCGGGGCTGAGCTGGCGGTGCTGCCGGTGTGGTATGATGTGGACACAGCGGAGGATTTACGGCTCTTGCGGGGGCATGTGCGGGCATTGCGTCATGCGCAAAGTCCGTTAAACTTGGACGCGGTCGCCCAGATTTTGGACAGATTGACGGACGACACCTATTGACGGACGACGAGGCGTCATTCCGCGATTATTTTTCAGTAATAAATTTTCAGTGGTAAATACAGTATCCCCGGACGACTCCGATTCCGGGGGGAGAGCAGCATGGCATTTGAAGTCAGCGACGAATCGTCACGGGTGCTGATCGCCGACGATAATATCCCCAACTGCGAATTGCTCGACGCCTATTTGGCGGACGAGGGGTACGAGATCGATATGGCACATGACGGTCAAGCGGCGCTCGACCGTGTGGCCGCGCAGCAGCCGGATTTGATTTTGTTAGACATCATGATGCCCAAAATGAGCGGCTACGAGGTCTGTCAACGTCTCAAAGAGAGTCCGTCGACCTGCGATATTCCGATCATCATGGTGACCGCGCTCAACGAGATGGGTGATATTGAAAAAGCGGTCAATGCGGGAGCCGATGATTTTCTCACCAAACCGGTGAATCAATTGGAATTACGAACACGGGTGCGGTCGTTGCTCCGCGTGCGGCATTTGACCAATGAGCGGGACCGTTTGCTGGCCTACTTGTCAGAAGTCGAGTCGGTCCGCGACAAGGCCCCCTGATCGCCGGTTCCGTGATTTTCAAGTCATGTTTTTTCAGCACCCTCGGCTTTGTCGAGGGGATTTTTTTGTACTTAGCCCAATATTGTGAATTCATGACGGAAAACCCAAGCGAAGTTGAAACCGAAACCACGATCGCAGCGGACGCGGTTTCGCCACCCGCCGCATTGCCTGTGGTGGTGATTAAGAAACGCCGCGCGTTGCCATTTTTTTCGCGGCATCCGTGGGTTTTCACCGGGGCGATTGCACGTGTCGAGGGTGATCCGGCTGCCGGTGCTGAAGTGCGAGTCGTCACTGATAGCGGAGAATTTATCGCGCGGGGATTGTTCAATCCCCATAGCAACATCCGCGTGCGTTTGTATAGCTGGCAGGCGGATTGCGCAGTGGATGACGCATTTCTCTCCGAGCGACTCGATGCGGCGCTCGCTTTGCGGCACGATGTGCTCGATCGGAATCAACCGGAATCGGCGTGCCGGTTGGTGGCGAGCGAAGCGGACGGACTGTCGGGCTTGACGGTCGATCGCTACGACAAATGGCTGGTGTTGCAATTAACGAGCTTCGCACTGGCGGAGCGTCGGGATGTGATTGTGCGATTGCTCAAAGAAAAGCTCTCGCCTGCGGGGATCTTGTTGCGGACGGAGAAGGGGATTCGCGACGCCGAAGGCTTGCAACTCACCGACGGACTGTTGGAAGGCGAAGCGCCGCCGTCTCCGATGTTCATTGAAGAATTCGGCGTGCGATATGGATTGGATTTGCTGCAGGGACAAAAGACGGGGTTTTATCTCGACCAGCGCGACAATCGCGCAGCGTTCGCAAAATATACTGCAGGGCGCAGCGTATTAGATCTGTTTTGCTATACGGGTGGATTTGGACTGAGCGCGATGGTCAACGGAGGCGCCCGCGGGGTGTTGGGGGCGGATGCTTCGGAAGCGGCGTTGAAAATTGCCCAGGCGAATGCCGAACTCAACGGGGTTGCCGACCGAATGACGTTTGAAAAAGGGGATGCTTTTCGCGTGCTGGATCGACTGCGCGAAGAAGGCAAACGGTTCGGCGCCGTTGTTTTGGATCCGCCGAAGATGGCGCGGCATCGCAGCGCGGTACCGTCGGCGCTGAAGGGTTATGCGCAATTGAATCGCGCGGCGATGGAATTGCTGTCCCCCAATGGAATCCTGGTGACGTGCAGTTGTTCGGGATTAGTGAGCCGCGCGGACTTTGAAGCGGCATTGGCCAAGGCGGCGATTGATGCGGGGCGGAATTTGCAAATTCTAGAAACCCGCGGCCCAGCGGCCGATCATCCGGCGTCGGTGTTTTGTCCGGAGAATCATTATTTGGATTGTTATATTTGCCGTGTGGAATGAGCAAGCGTTCGGTCAAACTAAAAAAAGTCGGGTGCCACTGGCTTCGCCAGTGTTTTGCACTACAGACAGTCAAAACTTGCTCGTCGTGCGCGAATTTTATGCGGCGGCTTTTGTAGTTCCTCGCGGATTCTCACGTACTTAAAAATCAGCCACAAACTTAACCCCCTTTGTTTCGTATCATGAATTACGCCGGCGCGTGGTCCGGTACGGAACGCACAATGCGACGGCAAGCCGTCGGTTTGGGATGATAGAGAGTCACGCTCGGAAATCTGTGTTTCATCCGTGTTCAATCTGTGGCTAAGAAAACAGCAGCCCTATTGGGTTGCGGCTCTGCTGCGTTAGGAGTATCGCACAAATTGAAAATTTGCACTGGCAAAGCCAGTGGCCTAAAGCCCAACTCATACGGTAAGCCGTTGATTAGGTGGTTGGTGTTGTGAGGCGATTGGGGGAAACGTTATGATAGTTCTCGCGTATCGACGTATGTGAATGTTTCCATGCTGCAGGTTCGGGAGCGGAGATGCTCGGGTTTTATACGGGAAACGATCAAACCTGCGGCGGGGTTTCCCGACGGGAGGCGCTCCGCATTGGCGGGATCTCCGGGCTGGGCCTGAGCCTGCCGAATTGGCTGCGACAGCAAGCGCTGAGCGATGAATCCGCACGGCCGAAAGATGTGAATTGCATTTTCCTGTGGCTGCTGGGTGGTCCGAGTCAGATCGAGACGTACGACCTCAAGCCGCACGCGCCGGTTGAAATTCGTGGTGAGTTTCAGCCGATTCAGACGGCGACGCCGGGACTGCTGGTCAATGAGTTGATGCCCAAGTTGGCACAATCGTCGCAGTTGTATTCGGTCATTCGCTCGATGACCTCCACCGTGACGGGGCATCCGTTGGGGCATTATTATCTGAATTCCGGCCGCCAAAAATTGCCGGGGTTCACTCCCGCCGGTTTCGGCGCCGCTGTAATGCAGCAACAGAAGTCGGCAGCGGATGTTCCCGGATTTGTCCAGTTGGGAAAAACCTATCGTCCCGATGTGGGCAAAGGGGGCTACCTGGGCCGCAAGTTCGATCCCATCGAAATTCGCCAAGACCCCAATCGTGGCCCGATCGATTTGAGCAACTTCGCACGTCCCGATGCGGTCGATATGGATCGCTTCGACGGGCGACAGCGGTTGTTGTCGGCGCTGGATGCCTATCAAGAACAAGTTGAGTCGCAAGCGGCGTTTGGTGTGACCGATTCGTTTTATGAGCGAGCGTTTTCGATACTCGCCTCACCCAAGACAAAACAGGCGTTTGATCTGTCGCAAGAACCGGACAAGGTCCGCGATGCCTATGGCCGGAATCGCGTGGGGCAACGGATGTTGCTCGCACGGCGGTTGATCGAAGCCGGGTCGCGGTTTGTGCGCGTCCAGGGGTATGCGTTCGGTGGTTATGATACGCACTTCAACCACTGGAGTACGATGCGCAAAGAGTTGCCGGTCTACGACAGTGCCTATTCGGCATTGCTGGAAGACTTGCAGGATCGCGGCATGTTGGAAAACACGCTGGTCGTCACGGTTGGCGAATTCGGCCGCACGCCGGTGATCAACAAGGTCCGCGGCGGCCGTGACCATTGGTCCAACTGTTTTAGTTTGACCCTCAGCGGCGGGGGAATCAAACCGGGGCAGTTGATCGGCGAGAGCGACCGCACCGGGGCCTATCCCAAGTCGCGACGGCTGACCGTCCCCGATTTCGCACGCACGATCTATCACGCACTGGGCCTGAATCCACACGACGAATTCCACACCAACGACGGCCGGCCGATTGTGGCGCTGCCGCAAGGGGAAGTGGTGCGGGAGTTGGTGTAGCGGGGGCGAATGGCGAGAATTAAAAATTGTGCGGTCGAAATACCGCATCGATTTTTATGGGGAAATAAAGGCCTCGCGCAGAGACGCAAAGGCGCAGAGAGGTGTTTTGAAGGCATCAGTTGTTGTGATTATTAGAACTGGTGACTCGCGGCTTGGTTGGAAATGGGAACTATTGATTTATTAACGCAGGAATTAGCAGTTTCCTTTTTTCTTCTTGGCGGCTTCGCGTCTTTGCGCGAGTCTTTTTTTCAGCGAGTCATCTCTCGTACTACATAGAAAGGTGCGTCGCGACGCACCCTACGCTGTGCACTTGGTGAATTGTTGTGGACCAGCGGGCAATAGTGTGGCATACTTCCGACAGGTCGATGTCGTTTTTCCGGCATTTCCTTCAATCGCACACCCGCTCATCACAAGGAACCGCTCATGTTTGCACGTATCGCCAATGGTTGGGAGCTTGCCAAGGCCAGCCTGAATGTGTTGAGGTTGGATAAGGAATTGATGCTGTTCCCCCTGATCAGCGGGTTTTGCTGTTTGCTGGTGTTGGCCAGTTTTGCGGTGCCGTTGTGGAATACCGAGTACTTTCAAGTCGTGATGGATGAGCAACAGGCGCCGCAAAATCCGCTCGCCTATGTCATCATGTTCGCGTTTTATTTCGTGAACTATTTTGTGATCATCTTTTTCAACTCCGCACTGGTCGCCTGTGCGGTGCTGCGGTTTCAGGGGCAGAATCCGACGTTGTCCGACGGGCTGGGGGCGGCTTCGCGACGGTTGCCTCAGATCTTGGGCTGGGCGTTGGTGGCCGCTTCGGTGGGGATGATCCTCAAGGTGATCGAATCGAAATCGGAACGCGTCGGGCAAATCGTGACCGGCTTGATTGGGATGGCGTGGTCGATCACGACGTTTTTCGTCGTGCCAGTGTTGGTGGTGGAAAAGGCCGATCCGATGACGGCGTTTAAACGGTCCGCGTCGATCATTCGGAAAACATGGGGCGAGGCGCTCTCGGCGAATTTTGGGATTGGCATCATCACGTTTCTGTGTTGTCTGCCTTGCTTTGCCGTCATTGCGTTGGGGGCTTATCTGATCGGCACAGCCGGCGCCGTGGTGGGCGGAGTCGTGATTGGGATTGGTGTGCTGTCCTTACTGTTGGTTTCGTTGATTTCGACGACGCTGGATACGATTGTCTTGGCGGCGCTGTATCTGTATGCCGCCGATGGCACCGTCCCGCAATACTTCGACGCCAGCATGCTCTCCGGTTCGTTTGCCCGCAAATAACGGCAACAGCGAATGCATCGGGTGCCACTGCTGGCTTGTCCAGCAGTGTTTAGCGGATCGCGCAGCCACACTGGCGGACAAGCCGCCAGTGGCACCCTCGATACAGGATGGGTCTGGATGAGCTGCGAAGTCCTCATTCGTTGACGCGACTGTGGGTGGGGCGTATTCTGGGAGGCTTGGCATGTCTCCGCCGCTCGGTTGCCTGGGCGGCATTGCGATATTTCCTGAATTGAGGCCTCGTTATCCATGCGTATTCGTTCGATGATTGCCGGTTGTCTGTTGCTCGGTTTGGCGGTCAGCGCGATCGGGTGTGGTTCCGCTGAAGTGCCCGAACCGGTGGCCAAACGGATTATCATATTGACGAACGGCAACTCCCCCTACTGGGATGCGGCTGCTGCGGGCGCGCGCGATGCAGCAGCGGAATTGAAGGTTGAAGAGGCGGGTCTGACCGTCATGGTTGACCGTAACGACTACGAAGTCGAAGGGCAGATCAACAAACTCAAACAGTACGCAAATTCGACCGACGTGGCGGCAGTGGGAATTTCCGTGACCGACGCCGAAAACGCAGCGATCGCAGATGAATTGCGCCACTTGCGAGAAAGTGGCATTAAGGTGGTCACGATCGATTCCGATGTCGATCGCAAAACCGCCCGCGATGCTCGCTTTGCCTATTTGGGAACCGACAATGTACAGGGAGGCCGCGAATTGGGAGTGGCCGCCAAAGGCCTTTTGCCCAATGGTGGTGAGTATGCGACGTTCGTGGGCCTAAAGGGGGCCGCGAATGCGATCGAGCGTATCGGCGGAGTTGCCGAGGGCCTTGGCACTTCGATTCTCTCTAAGGAAAACATGGGAGATGGCGGCAGTGCGGATACAGCGAGAAAGAACGTGCGTGACGCGCTGGACCGCAATCCGAATTTGAATTTGTTGGTCGGTATCTGGTCCTACAACACGCCGGCGATTGTCGATATCGTGAAGGAACTGGGGATCCGCGACAAAGTCAAAATCGTCGGTTTCGATGCGGAGCCACCGGCGATTGAAGCCATGGCCGATGGCATGGTGGATGTGATGGTCGTGCAGAATCCGTATCAAATGGGCTATCAAGGGGTCAAATTGCTCAAAGCGATGGTTGAGGAGGATCAGGCAACAATTGCGGAAATTCTCCCAAATCAGGGGAGCGATGGAGGTGATTTGTGTCGCACCGGATTGAAGGTTGTTGTGCCGGATGGGACGACGTCGCTGAATCGCGGGATGTTCGACCCGAACACTGAATTCCTCACGCTGAGTGAATTTCGCGCCTGGTTGCGTGAGCATGGGTTGAGTGGTTCATAATCCAACGCCGCGTAGTCACTCGTCCCATCGATTATCTCACACAGAAGCGTTTTCATGTCCCGCAATGATTCGAATCCCGGCAATCTCGCGCGCTGGTTGCAGCGGTACGGGAATGAGCTGGGGTTGCTGTTCGCCATCTTGGTCGTCGTCGGGATCACTGCCGGTATGGACGATTCCTACAGGCAAAAGCCCAGCCAGAATGCGGCGGAGATCTTGCGGCAAGCTTCGCTGCTGGGCATTTTTGCATTAGGCGCCGCCACAGTGATCATTGCGGGGGGGATTGATCTTTCCAGCGGATCGGTGATCGCCTTCAGCGGAGCGATCTGCACCTCGATTATGATTGCTCTGGCGCCGGTCGACGATGCCGGCAATCTGCAGACGCGAGAACTGGGCGCGGGGATTTTATGCGCAGCCGTTGTGGGAACGCTGTTGGTGGCGGTGTTGATCGGCAGTTTTCATGCGTGGTTGATCACGGTGATTGGGCTACCACCCTTCATTGCGACGTTGGCTTCGCTGGTCGGTTTGCGGTCGTTGGCGCGGGTCTTGGTGCAGGATGTGACGGCCGCAGTTACGACGCAAGGCCGCAATACGCAAATCTATGTCAACGACGCGTCCTTTCGCAGTTGGGGGAGCCGCTGGTGGATTCCGCTGGTGATCTTTCTGGTGCTGAGCGGATTGATGTGGATCTTGATGAGCAAAACGGTCATCGGTCGGCATTTGTATGCGCTGGGGGGGAATGAAGAGGCGGCCAAGTTGAGCGGGATCCGTACCGATCGCTTGAAGTGGCTGGCGTATTGCGTGGGGACGGTGACCGCTGCGATCGCGGGGATTTTGTACAGCAGCTACGTCGGCATGTCGAACCCAGCGACGCAGGGAATGGGCTATGAATTAAACGCGATTGCCGCGGCCGTGGTGGGAGGTTGTTCGCTGGCCGGTGGCATCGGCACGATCCCCGGCGTCATGCTCGGCGCTCTATTTTTGCGGGTGGTGATCGACTCCGTGGCGAAGACCGTGAAGACGAATCCCGATGAGTTCCAAGGTTTGATTGTCGGGGCATTGGTCGTGTTGGCGGTGGCGTTTAACGAATTGCGCGATGCGGGCGCCTTAAAAAAACAATTCTTTCCCGGCGGATTGGGCGTGGTGAATATTTTCATCCTCTCGCTGCTGGGGGGCGTGATCACAGCGGTGATGTCGAGCGATCATAAGCTTGTGATTGGCGGCAGCACGGCGGCGGTGATCTTGGCAGTGCTGGCAATCAAAAAGTTTTTGGAGATGCGGTCACGGAATTAAATGGTGGCCGCATGTTAGGAATAGGGGCCCCGGGAGGGCGAAGCTCCTGCTGAGCCGCATCGGTGCGTTGGACGTCGTTTAAATCGTCAGAGAAAATGTTACGTTCTGGTGGCGCGCGGCTCGGCGGGAGCCTCGCCCTCCCGGGACGCTGCTTTACCAATTCATCCGTGTTTTATCCGTGTTCATCTGTGGCTAAAAAAAATCCCAACAACGACGTGCCGGTGATTGAGATCGATTGCGTGACGCAGCGGTTTCCTGGTGTTGTGGCGTTGGATGATGTGTCGTTGGCGATTTCTGCGGGGGAGACGCATGCGATTGTGGGCGAGAACGGCGCCGGCAAGTCGACGTTGATGAAGATCCTGGCGGGGATCAATTGCAATTACCAAGGGGAATTGCGGATCGCCGGGCGTGCGGTGCGGTTTGCTTCGACGCGGGATGCCGAAGCGGCCGGGGTGAGTATTATTCACCAGGAATTGAATCTGGTGGATGAATTGTCGGTGGCGGCGAATATCTTTTTGGGCCGTGAGATACGGGCGGGGTGGGGATTTCTGGATGACCGCGCCATGCACGACAAGGCGGGGGAGTTGTTGCGGACGTTGGGGTGTGAAATTCCACCCGACACGCCGGTGGCGCGGTTACGGGTGGGGGATCAGCAGTTGGTCGAAATCGCCAAGGCGCTGCTGTTGGATACCCGGATTCTGATCATGGACGAACCGACGTCGGCGCTGACCGGTGTTGAGACGGAGCGGTTGTTTCGCGTGATCGCCGATTTGAAACAACAAGGCGTGACGATCCTGTACATCTCGCACAAGATGGAAGAAGTCTTCCGTTTAGCGGACCGTATCACGGTGCTCCGTGATGGGCAGTGGATTGCGACCGTTGCTCCGGCGGAAACCAACGTGACCGCTGTGACCCATCTGATGGTGGGACGTGAAATCGATGCCGAGGCATTTGCTGCCGGCCGCGCGATTGGTGAAGAAGTTCTGCGCGTGGAGAATCTGCGATTAGCGGTCACCGGTTCGGCGAAACGTTGGCGGTTAGAGGATATCAATTTTACGTTGCATGCCGGTGAGATTCTGGGGATTGCCGGATTGTTGGGGGCGGGGCGAACGGAGTTGTTGGAAGTGTTGTTCGGCATGGAGGAGGGAGAGACGGAAGGTGCGATTACACTGTGCGGACGGAACGTAAATTTTTCGCATCCCCGTGAAGCACTGCAAGCGGGCATGGCGTTGGTGGCGGAGGATCGCAAGCGGTTGGGGCTGTTTGAGAATGTGGACGTGGGAGCGAATATCACGTTATCGAGCCTGGAGAAATTAACCGCCGGTGGGTTCGTTTCCAGCCGCGCGGAGCAGCATGCCGCGGAGGAGTCGATTGCGCAGTTGGGGATTCGGACTTCTGGTCCCGGAGCGGCGATTACGGAATTGAGTGGGGGGAATCAACAAAAGTGCATTATCGCGCGGTGGCTGCGGACGCAGCCTAAGGTGTTGTTGTTGGACGACCCGACGCGAGGAATTGATGTGGGGGCTAAGGCGGAGATTTATCGGTTGGCGGATGAACTTTGTCGACAGGGGATGGGGATCATGGTGACGTCGAGCGAATTGCCGGAATTATTAACACTGTGCGACCGGATCATGGTGCTCAGCGATGGGCGATTGACGGGAACGTTTTCCCGCGACGAGGCCACCGAGCAAAATTTGATGGAAGCGGCAACGCGGTAGCCGGCTTCTGTTTTCTCGCTGGGATGCATTGCCGCTGGGGTGAGTCATTCGACATAATAGGCATCATGAACGATTCGACGACATACATTGGCCGGACACAAGTTGGCATCCTCGCAGCAATTTGCCTGGGAATTGCCGGGGCAGTGTGGATCTATTCACCGGAACGCGAAGCGTTGCTCGCAGCGTTTCTCCGGGTGGGGATCCTAATGACCGCTTTGTGGTTTGCGGTGCCAGCCAAGGGGGCGGAACTGGTGTGGGAAAAAATTCTCCCGATTGTCGCCGGTGGCTTGGTGTTAATCGTACTCGCTAAACGGGTGATCATTGTGGCCTTGCCGCTGGCGATTGCAGTGGGCGCGGCGGCGTATATGCTCCGCCCGCGGACTAAAGAAAAACCGGGCGAACGTCGGCGGTAGGTTCCGTTGAGTGTAGATAGAGAACCAGCGAACCGGACGGACGCCAGCAGTGGCGGCTCGAGGGTCGAAGAATCGACCAAGGAAGGAACGGGAGGGGCCGGGGACGACCAGCGGTGCTGTTGGGGACGATAGACGGTTACGCATTGCTGAGCGGGATCGACGCCCGTATCACTGCTGTAAGCCAGCGGTTTGGCTTTCTTGTACGGCGGCGTCGCGGTCTTGTGGGGAACGGACTTCGACCACCATAGCCTAGGGCAATAGGCCTGTTCTGGTTCCATGTCAGGCAGGTTTTTGACAGCAATGAAATGCAATATCAGTGGCGAGAACCGTGCGGGGCTTTGTTGGATCATGAAATCCGTTCGCCGAAACAACGTTCAGCAAACACGTGCTCGCACCGATCAGCATCGACAGTCGAAACACCAGCTCCCCATGTCTCCATCCGGCGGGCGACATCATGTGCAGTTCTCCCGAGATCAATTCATAGCGCGTTGAATCGTCGCAGATACGGATTAACTCATCAGCTGTGACTGGTGTGGTTGTGGCCATTTTACCACCTTCTGTTTTGCATGCGGGGGAAGTTCCTGCACTTGCATTGTACCAGATTGCCGACGCGTATCGACGGTCAAATTCGTCCGGGCTGGCGGGTTCCGCTGCCTTTTTGTTTGGTGGCCGAATCACCCAGTTCGCTGCGGGCGGCGTCGGCGAGTTTTTTTAGGCGGGCGACGACTTCAGGGTTTTGGTCTTTCACGTCGGTGGTTTCGCCGATGTCATTGGCCAAGTCGTACAGCGCCATTTCCGTTTTGCCGACGGTATAACCATCCGGTTGTCCGTCTTGGCCGGGAGTGCCGGTCAGGCTGCGGAATTCGTGAGGGAAGTGCAATTTCCATTGTCCGCTACGGATTGCCTGCAGGTGTTTGCCCCAATAGTAATAATAGGCTTCGTGCGGCGTTTTGGCGTTCTTCTCGCCTGACATCAGAGGCCAAATGTCTTTGCCATCGATCGGATGCTTGGGGAGTTGCGTGTTCGTCAAACCGGCCAGTGTGGGTAGGATGTCGATCGTGGCAGCCACTTCATCACAGACGGTCCCGGCGGGGATTTTTCCCGGCCAGCGCATGATGCACGGTTCGCGGACGCCCCCCTCCCAGGTGGTGCCTTTGCCTTCACGAAGCGGTCCAGCGGAGCCGCCGTGATTGCCGTATGAGAGCCACGGTCCGTTGTCTGAGGTGAAGATGACCAACGTATTATCATCCAAGCCGTTTTTCTTGATCGCTTCTAGAATTTGTCCCACCGACCAATCGATTTCAGAAATCACGTCGCCATACAGGCCTTGCTCGGATTTGTCTTTGTATTTGTCCGACACAAACAACGGCACGTGCGGCATCGAGTGGGGCACATACAGAAAGAAGGGGCGGTCCTTGTTTTGATCGATGAATTTGACGGCGTGTTGGGTATATGCCGTTGTCAATTGCGTTTGGTCTGGGTTGTGCTCGATCGTTTTTGTTCCGGCGATTAACGGCAACGGCGGATAGTGAGCACCGGCCGTTGGATGGTTGGGCCACATGTCGTTGGAGTAGGGCAGTCCGTAGTAATCGTCGAAGCCGTGGTTGGGGGGTAGAAATTGTTCGTGGTGGCCGAGGTGCCATTTGCCGTAGATGGCGGTGGCATAGCCGCGTTGTTTGAGCAATTCCGGAATCAGCAATTCCTCGTCGTGGATGCCGTGCTTGGTGCGGTGGCTGGGGGCGCCGAGCATGCCGATACGATTGGGATAACACCCTGTAAGCAACGCCGCCCGCGATGCTCCGCAGACAGCTTGGGCGACATAAAAGTTTGTGAACCGCATGCCTTCAGTCGCCATGCGATCCAAGTGGGGCGTTTCAAATCCCTCCGCGCCGAAGCAGCCGACGTCGGCATAGCCTTGGTCGTCGGTGAAGATGATGACCACATTCGGCGGTCGCTGAGTCTCTTGAGCGCGGGCGCATAAGGCCGTTGTGAACAAAACGGCGAGGGCACAGAAACCGCTCAGCAATGCGGGACGTCGAAGCATGGCAAAACCTTTGTGGCGCGGGAATGGGTGTCGTTGTGAATACGATTCCCATTATGAGCAATTTCCCGCGCACCGCAAAGCAATCGACTGTCGCGATCGAAATTACAGCAGACTTTCCAACAGCAAACGCATCTTCCGCATTTCAACGGCGCGGTCGATGTCGCCCAATCGCTCGGGAAGAATTTCCACCGACAGGGCCAAGTTGTAACCGTTGCGTTGGAGTTGGCTGATGATGCGGCTGTAGTCGATCTCACCCAAGCCGATGCGGACTTGCAAGTTGTCGGGGAGCGTGTCGCGCAAGTGCGTGTGGAAGACGTACGGAAAGACTTGGTCGTACGATTGGTTGGGCACTGGCCCACAGATGTAATAGCTCGGATCGAGCGTGATTCCGACACCCGGCGTGGCTTGGCACAATTCGACGGCCGTGTGTGGATCTTCGGTCAGTTGGCCGGTTTTGGTTTTGATGGAAACATGCACGCCATCGGCGCTGGCAATGCGGTGATGCGCGCGGAGGCGATCGATTTCAGCGTTGAAGGGTGTTCCCAACGGCGATGCGGGGATCGTGATTTGTGTTAAGCGGAAAAGCTGTGCCACACGAACCAGGGCTTTAAAGTCGTCCAGGGAGACTTCGTTTTCCAGGTTGATGGCGATCGGCGTCATGCGTGTGACGTCACGGAAACGCGCGCAAAACGACTCGGGATCTGCAATCACATGGGATGGCTTGAGATGATCCTGCGTTTCATCCAGCCAGAGTTCCACCTTGTCGTATTGCAACTCGGCGAGCTGTTCGCAGGCATCTTCAAACGGTCGGTCCGAAAAACAGCGGGTAGACGCGGCAACAAACACTCCTGACACTCCCTTGAAATCCGACCCCAAGCTCGTAATCCATTTCACTGTAAGACGTTGCGAATTGCCATGCGGGAGGGCCGGAACGCATTGGCTTCGCTGGATGTGAATTTAGCGGAACCAGGGGAATTCTGCAAGGTCGATGGGTTCGTGTTGTCACAATGATCGGTCAATAGGCAACGATCGGTACTGTTGTGACATATGTGCTGCCGATAAAGCTTGCACACCGGATGGCCGGCTACCCGTTTCGACCCAGAACAGGCCGTCTGCGAGACCCACAGGCCGGTTAAAAAACCCGGTTGTGTGCTTGTTGGAGCTCAACGTGCGTTTCGACACTGCGCATTCGAGGGTTTTGAAAACCAGTCAAAAACATGAAATCACGGAGGGCTTCTTAGAATGCGAAATCACGCATTATCGACAATGTTTGCAGCGCTTTCACTGTTTGTCTGTGTTGGCTGCGCGACGACGGAATCCGGTAGTGTTTTCCGCGGCCAAGAGCCGTGTGGAGAATGCCAATCCTGTCAAAATGGCGGCTACGGCGGCACCTACGGTGGAGGTTATGTCGGCGGTGGATGTCCCGGCGGATGCCAGGACGGAAGCTGTTACGGCGACATGTGTGGAGATGACTGCAACGGCAATTGCCGTGGCGGCTGCCGCGGACGGATGCGCGGTCTATGTAACTTCCCGGACAAATGGTCCGGATCGAACGTCCATCACTACAATTCCAGCATGGTTCCGCAATGCAATGTCGGAACAGGGATGCCGATGATGGTTCAATATCCCTACTACGCGACCAAAGGTCCTGACTGCTTCTTTTATTGCGGCGACTGATTTGCCGCTTCAATCATCTCGCGAGGAACGATTCAAGGATGAATGTCTGTGAAACATTGGGTTTCGCGGATAACGGCGGCAATGATTGCCCTGTTCCTTGCGTGGCGCCGAACTGACGGAAACGTCGACGGTCATTAAGAAGCCATACGATACGTTGGCCACCGCTGTCCCATTTGGGGCGGCGGTGGCTTTATTGATATCAGTCTGGTGGATCTCAATTCTGTTTTACGACACCGAAATTCGGGTGCCACTGGCTTTGCCAGTGTTTTTTATACTGCTACCGACCTTTGGTCTTGCACTGGCAAAGCCAGCGGCACACTCATCAAAATGTTAACTCGTAGAAAAGTCCTAACAGCGGTTAGGGATGTTTGCGAATGAAGATGGCGGCGATTTCATCTTCAAAGACCAGCGTCCAGTGGTCGCTGTTGCGGAGTCGCGTGATCAATGCGCTGCGGTATCTTTTGTCGATGACAACCGTCTGAACATCGTATTGTTTCAGCCGTTGTTCCCAGTCCGCTGGTGCGCTGATCAAGGCCATGTAGTCGACCCAGACTTGCCGCGGGACTAAATGTGCATGTGAGGCGACGAAGATGGGCCAGCGCTGTGCACGACGGTGGCCGACCCAGGAAAGATAATCGCCCCATTCATAGGTGTTAAACATCTGACCCGCTGGTTGTTGTTCTAACAGAAACTGTGCGGCTGCGACGGGCGTTTGCGAGGAGACCACTGTGCTGAAATTGTCCGGTGTTCCAGACCAAATCAGGCGACCGAGCGGGCTGAATGCCCCCGCTACTCCGAACGCGACTACGACGAATGTTGGCTTTGCCCAGTTTTGCCGAACTGTTCTGAGAGGGAGCGGGCGCGGGCTGCGAACATAGCGGTTCCAGAGTGCGCCTCCATGCAGGACGAAGACATAGGCGGCAATCGGGGCAAACCAGACGATCATGCGTGACGTCCATACCGTGGCGACTCCCAGTCCGCCGAGCAATAGAATTTCTGCAGCTGTGGTGCGGCGCGGAGAGAAATAGATCAACGGAATCAAGACGATCACAGCGGCTGCGAAGATTTGTCCTTGTTGAGAAGTAACGGACAGCAACTGCCATTCGGTCAGGTCGGCCAGATTCGGGTTCCGCGCGAAGGTCAGTACATGGATATAAAGTTGAGGCCCATAGGGATTCACAAAGACCGCTAATCCGCCACACAATGTGAGCGCTAACAATTGTCGTGTTTTGATGTCGTGCGCAATGCCGCTCACTCGTTTATTGCGACGAACAACGTCAATGGCTCGTCCCAGCGTAAAACAGGACAGCAATCCCAGGCCCATGATGAAGGACCCGTGCAAGTTGGCCCACAGCAGCATCAAGCCCGTGACAATGACAAACACCGACACGGTGTAGCGGCGCCGTGATAGGCAGGCGAGTAATGCTAAAAAACAAACAGCGCCGGCCAGTTGTGGGCGGATGACGGGCAGCTGTTGCCACTCCAGTGCGAGCCAAACCGCTGCCGCGGCCAAGCTGATCACCAGACCGCGGCCATGGCGCTGACTGATCCACAGCATCAACGCACAACAGGCAGTGATGCAAGCGGCGTAGAGGCATTGCAGTCCGGCCACACCGGCATATTCGAAGACCTGATAGGCGATCACTTGGGAGAGCCAAGCAGAATCGACAAAGGGGACGTTCGCTGCCAACGGCATGATCGGTTCGGTTGCGGGAATCGCTTTTTCGGTGCAGAGGATCTCACCATATTGCAGATGCCCCCACAGATCGGTATGCCACAGCGGGACGTGTGACAGCAGCACAAACATCACGCTGAGCGCTACGGTGAACAGGACCGTGCCATCCCACACACTTTGCCAGCGGGCGGTTGGCCGGAGCGGAGCCGCCGACCGGGGAGCGGACTGAGTGTCGCTGGGCGATCGGTTCATAGGAGAGGTTGTGCGAAACGTGATCGGGTTGCCATCTTGGACACGATTACGTGGCCGTTCCGACCGCAGCGCTATCGGCCTCGTCGGGATCAGGAGGCGCTAACGGCTCGTTTAGGGGATTGGGTTCGATTGGGTCGGGCTCGGGTAGATTTACCGGCTTGCCGATCTGGTATTTGTTCGGAGGGTCGGTGGGAAGGGTGAAGTGAAAGCGTTGTGAGCCGGGAGCTTGGGCCATGAGCCGTTCGGCCCAGGCGGGGGCATCGTCGTCAAAGACATCGTCCAAGATTCTGCGGGCCAGTTTCCGGTTTTCCGGCGTCTGGAAGAGCCGGCCCATAAAGGCGGCTTTGCGAATTGCGGCTGTGCTTGAGGGATTGTTGTGGACGCCCTGCAGGATCGCGGTCCAAGCATCGTGCTGATTTCCGCTCATAAAGTATTGCGAAGACAATTCCACCCAAGCGGGATCGAGTTGGGGGTTGATGGCGACCGCTTGCCGGAGGTGCATGATGCGGTCTTGCCGCGATAGTGATTGGCTGGTCCCCAGATGCCAATGATAGCCGGCATTCCAAACGGGGTGGACCACAGCATATAGTCCGATGGGTATGAGTAAATGCGCGGCCAAAAAACCGGCGCGGGCTGGGACCCGCCAAGGGGTTTGTGCATAGGCGACGCGGGCGGCCAGATACCCGTAGGCTAAACCGGAAAAGTGCGCTAAGTTGGCGACCGGCAGAATATCGAAGTAAGTCGCCGGGATGCAGGCGACTAACCAAATCAACATGATGCGGACCACTTGGTCGGGCAACATTTCCAAGATGTATCTGTCGTGGTGACGCAGGACCAACAGATAACCGAACAGCGCACAGATTGCCCCGGACATTCCCACCGCCGCCGATCCGACTAGGAATTCCGGCAGCATAGAAACGACCAACGACGTGGTGAACAGCAAGGCCATGCGCAGGCTGCCGATGCGGTATTCCACGAGTTGTCCCAAATACCACAGGCCGAGGCAGTTGAGTACCAGATGGATCAGACCGCTGGTCATGCTGCCGCCATGGTGTAAGCCGGCAATGATTACGCGCCACCACTCGCCGTCCCAAAGTTTGATCAGCCCGATTTCGACCTCAGGTGTGCCGTTTTGGCCTCCCGGCATCACAAATTTTAGCGGAACGCCAAGTTGTTCTTGCGCGACACGGTAATTGGCTTCTTCGAACAATACGAGGTAAAAAATCCATGCCAGCAGCGCCGAGCAAATGAAGATGATGCTCGCTGTGACTGGGGCTGTTCGAAAAATTTGTCGGACGGTGGTCCACATATGACGCGCCAAAAAAGAAAAATTGCTCAAGCCGCTACCGCGCGAATCACGTTGCGCGTGTTGCTGGAGCGCATCATATGCCGTATGGAGAATTCAGGGAAGAGGGACAGCTGAAACTACAGCGATGCAGTAGAAAGTTAGCACTGCGGGAGGGCGAAGCTCCTGCTGAGCCGGGCGGCTTCAGCCGCCTTGATTGAGCTGCCACTGGCTTGAATCGCTTAAGCGATACGGAGGACTTCGGCGGCGCACAGATCCTCGCGGCAGAGCGTTTGCAGGCCCTTATCGGCGATCAAGGGGACAAACGTGGCATGGACGCGACGACAATTCCGCGCCAATTCCGCTTGGAGTTGCTGCAATCGTTTTTGATAGCCGGCGATTGTCTTGCGATCCAAAATCAGATCGGTTTCGGCCGCCGATTCGATGTCGACCAAACGGCGGCCCCCGCTGGTGGTCGGATCGGCTTCCCAGGCGCTTAATAGTTGCAGGACCCACAGCGCGCTGGCGCCGGTGGCCAAGCGGCGGATAAGCGCCGCAGGGTCGTGGGGAAACAGAAAATCGCTGATCACGATACGGACCGACTGTCGGGGAAGGGGGACTTGGTTACTTTCCAGTAGATCCATCAACGTCGCGCGGGAATCAAACGGCAACCGCTCGATAATGTCCAATCCTTCTAGTCCCGTGCGTGTGGCGACTTGATCGGTAAGGGTGACCACACCCGCGCGGCCTCCCAGTCGTCCACAGAGCAGGGCGAACATCGCTGCCAATTGTTTGGCAATGAGCGGCTTGGCAGCTCCGCCTGTCCGCATCGAGGCGCTACCGTCGATGAGGATTTGCGTTTGCGGGCTGATTTCTTCGCGGTACAAGCGAACCATCAACGTATCGCTGCGGGCATAAGCGGACCAATCGACATGGCGGATATCGTCGCCGGGGATGTATTCGCGAAATTCCTGAAACTCCAACGAACTTCCCGTACCGCGACCCAGCAACTCGCCCGACCGCCCGGCGACGGGAGTGCGGGGCAGGCCGAGTTGGAAGGTATCGACGACACGTTGGACGTCCGGATCATTTCTCACGAAATCGTAATCCTTGTCGATGATTGATCGCGACCATTAGTTAACTGGTGGTTGACGGTTCCGGAGTGACTGCTGATCCATCCAAGATTCCCGTAGTAGCAGTTGGATCGTCGGCCATTAGTGATTGTGGAAACATAGCCGTCTCGTCTGTAGCGGGTTCGCGGAGGAAAACGACTTCGGTGAAGCCGCGCCACATGGTGTGCACGTTGAGCAGCAGAGCGACACCTCCCATAACCAGTAGAGCCACCGTAATTTCATCGGCCCAGGCGAGATTACTGTCCAGGGACTCCAGCGTACTGATGGGGTCGGACAAATAAAATAGGGGATTCGCAACGCTGCGAGAATTGCGGAAGATGTTGGCAATGTTCGGCGCCAACCAACTGAGTGCGAACATCACGATGGCAAATGCTCGTGTCTGAGCGGGACGAAATAAGGGTGTCGCTTTGCGTAACCAGCGTCCCATCGCGGCGGATATACCGGCATAGAAGAGGATGTAGCAACTCAGCCCGACGGTGAATTTTGAAATGTGGACCCATTTGGGGTCGTGGATGATTTGTCCGACGGCAAATGCCAGTCCCACGAGCGCTGCCAGATGCAAAACCGCCATCAGCATCCCCCGTCCGCCTCCCGGGAGAAAGGGCACGGCGAGAAATCGTAGGAGAAAGTTTTTGGGGAGTTGGCTGCGAATCCGCCGCGAAAGCCCATCGGTCTCGGTGGCGGCAAACAGACAAACAGCCCCCCAAAAGACCCCCAAGAAACTGAGGACCACATAGACTGGTTCGATCGTGAGGGTCGAACCAGAGGAAGTCCCGCCGAAGACGGTTTGATACAATCCGAGTCCCAGCCAGCCGAGCGTCAGCCAGTAGAGGGCGGAGCTGCTAAGACGGATCCCGGTACTGCGATTGTCTGATTCGAAGGTCAGTTGCGCGCGGGCGATCTGCAGGCAGAGCACGAAAGTCCCGATGTAATAAGTGGCGATGACCAAACCGCTCCAATAAAATTCTGGTTCGCTGAAATCGATGCTTTCGTCGGCAACAAAAATTGTCCCTAATGAAATCCCCGCGCCCATGACCCAGACAAGTTGTCCCAACAGGACCAATGAAAGCACGACTTGTGCTTGCCGTTGACGAGCGAACGTGCTGAAAGTCAGCGACAGGAGCGACAACATCATTGAGGCGAACATCGCCAAGACCAGTACTAATATCAACGTGGGAAAGTCCACGCCGCGGAGCAGGTAGCTGAAGGCGACAAACGGGCTGATGGCGGAGAAATAAATGAACGTTTGCACCTGAGCGCTGAGCCATTTGCCCCACACAATTTGTTGGGGGGAGAGCGTGGTGATGTTGAGCAGTTCGTAGGTGTTGAGGTCCCGTTCGGCCAGCAGACTGCGAAAGGCGCCGAAAGGGACGACGAGCATCACCGTGAACGCTAACAGGCCGAAATAGAAGGGGAAGACGTATTTGCCGTACGGACTGTCGTCGTTGCCGCCGACGAGCGCCATGAGCACGAACGCCGATATCAACCAGCCACCAAACAGCATGATTGCGAAGGTGGCCAGAAATTGTTTGCTCTTGAGCGCTTGGCGCGTCTCCTTGACGAGGATCGGGTTGAGACGATCACTCACCTGTTCGGCCCAGCGGCTTATCGTATCAGGTTGAGAGGCCATGGTAGTTACGGATTTCCTTGGCCCACGACTCTGCCGCGGGCATCTGGTGTGTGACAAACAAAATTACTGTGTGATGCCTTTTGTGACGGCCATGAAGACGTCTTCGAGTGACTGGGCGCGGCCTTGGAACGAGACGACCTCGATGCCGCCTGTGATCATCGCTTTGAGAAGATTCGCCTGTTGCTGATCGTTCCCGGTAAATTGAAAGCGGGCATTTTTGTCGGCAATGCGTACCGCACCCACGTGCGGTTGCTCCAACAACCAGCGCTGCAACATTTTGACGTCACCGACGACGCAGACTTCTAATTCCACCGATTCATCCGGGCCAGTGCGACGATGCCCTTGCATGATGGCGTCGCGCGAACCGCTGGCGAGAATTTGTCCGGCTTCGACGATTGCCGCGGAGTGACAGATTTCAGAAAGTTCGGTGAGGATGTGGGAACTGATCAACACCGTTTTATTCAATTCGGTTGCCAGTAGGAGAATCAGTTCTCGCAGTTCGACCCGAGCGCGGGGATCCAGTCCGGCGGCCGGTTCGTCCAGGACCAGCACCTGCGGGTCGTGGATCAACGTGCGGCCCAAACCGAGACGTTGCGACATACCTTTACTGAGCGTATCGATGGGTTTTTCGGCGAGTTTGCGTAATTCGGTGAAGACCAGCACCCGTTCGATGGCATCTCTGCGGGCGGCGCCGCGGAACCCATAGGCGCGGGCGAAGAAGTCGAGGTACTCCAGGACGTTGACGTTTTGATATTTGCCGAAACTGTCGGGCATGAATCCCAGAATGCGGCGGACTTCGTCCGGTTTGTCGACTACGGAATAGCCCCCCACGAAGGCATCGCCGGCGGTGGGGACGTCCAGCGTCGCCAGAATCCGCATGGTGGTTGTCTTGCCCGCACCATTGGGGCCGATGAAGCCCATCACCTCACCCGCGTGCACCTGAAAGGAGACATCATTGACCGCTTTCAGGTTTCCAAAAAACCGATGCAGATGATGGATTTCAATCGTCGGCGTCCCTGTGGGCGGTGGCGGTTCTAAGGTTGCGGTTTGAGTGGTTGGTTCGTTCATGAATGTATTGAGCAGTGCGAATCTTGCAGTGGGCAGTGGGAATCTTGCAGTGGAAAGAGCGGAGGCGGCGCGATTTTAATACTGTCCCCAGATGACGTGAAAATCCCCTTTGGGATCGGTGTTTTCGACACCCAATTCGACACCAGGGTTTTCGCTGAGGATCGCGATATAGCTGCGGTGCAAATCGGTCAGTGCCGTCGTGTTTCTGGGTTTGAGCAACCGGGTGAGCGTCCGCTCTAAATTGCCGTCGGTGTAATTCAAATTCAAGCTGTATTCGCTCGACATGTACCCCGGATATGTCGTGATGGGACTGCTGGAAGTCACGGGTGCGGCTCCGCCTGCATGGATTTCTAATGGATGCGACGTGTACGCTCTTTTGAGCACAGAGACGACCTCAGCGGCTTTGGTGCGTTTGAGGGAAGTTGAGTCTCCCGCGGGGAGTTTCGAACTTAGAAACGTATTTCCTTCGTCATCAATGACGACCAATGTTTCAATGTTCCAAGCCAAGCCGTTGGCGACGTTCATCGTGGCGGAGTCGCTGCTGGGAGAGATTTCCAGACGGCCCCGTTCGGTGCGGCTGACCGTGGATAAAAACTGCATCGGTGTGCGAGAACGAATCCAGCCGGACGAAAAGTGTTGGCCGTTTGTCCAATCGACCGACCCTTGCGGCGAATCCTGTCCCGCTGACCAAATCGGAAACACGGCGGTGTCGGCATCGAACCGCAATCCATCCGAGGGGGCGACGCCGGCGTACAGCGCGGTGCGTCCCAGGGCGACCGCTGTCTTGGTGCGTTGGTCCAGGAGGGTCACACTCCGCGTGCGCGAGGTCACGCCAAACCCGTCGGAAACAGCGGCATAAGCGAACAACGCACAACTTGTCAAAAAGGCGATACTGGGAATCGTCACCACCAACAAATACAACTGTTGTCGTCGCTTGAGGAAAAAGTAATTCAACGGGCCGATCACGATCGTGAATGCCGAAATCAACACGATGAATGCAATCTTGGGAACACCGCCCACACCGGGGATGGCAAAATCCGCGAAGGAGGAATCGGCTTGCCGTGTCGAGATTCCTTGCCGCGTGGTCCATCGCCACGAATCGGGAGTGAGCGAATTCATCATCCACGCCCAATCTTGCGGAGTCCCGGGAAAGGGATTGTCGGGCATGGCGATGACGTAGCCCAGCACCTGCGGGTGAAAGGCGAACGTATTGGGGGAATTTTCCCAGTCATAATCGCCGGATTCTTCAGTGGGAGTCGTTGCTATTTCGCTCACCGTCATCCCCTGCAACTCTTCTTCGGTCATGATTTTGATCGGTTTGCGGGCAAACAACGGGGCGTGTTGCCAGGTTTCGGCGTCGGTGAGTTCCAGCAAACCGCGTAGTTCCGGCACATCGGCGGCCGCAGCTCCGGTTTCGTAGACGAGCAATTTTCCACCGGTGCGGACCCAGTTGTTGATGGCGGACCGTGCGCCGTCGGGGATCTTTTTCAGCGTCTCCAACGAGAGGGCCAGAATGTCTAGGCCTGAGTAGTCGACCGCTGATTGGGGAAGCATGATCGGATCGATGACTTGATAGTCTTCCGACGAGCTAGAGCCATATGGGCTCGTCATCCCTTTGGCCGCTGAGAGAGAGTTGGCCGCGGACGAAAACGGTTCGCAGTCGACTTTTTTTGTCGAAACCACCAACAGTGCGGGGGAATTCACCGAATCCGTGCCGTTCTCGGCGAGGCTAATCGAGTCGCTGAGTTTTTCAATCACGCGACCATTGCGGAGAACGGTGAGCTGTCCACCGGCGTAGGAACCGTATCCCGATTCGCCGACCAAAGGGACAGCCATCGTGAATTGCCGGGTTTCGTTTTGACCGATCGTAATGCGTTGTTGCACCCGCGGTAGTTTGGCGTAATTGTCCGAAGCAAAACGAAAGAGGAGTTCTTGCGGTTTGCCGGTGTTACTCAAGCGAATTCGTATCGGAGCGTAGCCGCCGAATCGGCCCCCCGCCCAGCGCGAATCGACCGTCAACGTCAGGTCCTTGGTGGTCCGCGTGAAATCAGAGCCGGAGGCGAACAGTTGGGGTGTGCCGGTTGCCGTCAACAGCAGGATTGCTGCATAAAAGCTGGTTCGAGCGCTCCTGGAGTTCATGCCGTCTCCTTGATCGTACCCAGTAACCCGGTCAGGCATTGCCGTCCGAGAGGTTGCCAATTTGCTTGCTCACACTGTTGGCCCTGGGGGGAGCGTGCTGCTTTTCGATTACAATTTATCAACGGACTTCGTCCCTCAAGGCTAAACGAAGATTGAAGCTTAGAACCAGTTTCAAAACCCGGTTGTGCTTGTTCTCGAAACTTCCAAATCAGTGTCAATGGGACGCGTCAGAGGGTTTTGAAACGATTTATAGAAAATTCACCCGTTACGAGGCCGGGGATAAGTCTTCGGGCAAATCTCGACCAACTTCGGGAACGGCGTCGAGCAGGCTTTGGATCATTTTTGTGGGGGTCCAACCTTCCAAGCGGGCTGCATAATCCAAAATTAATCGATGTCCCAGGACGCTGACGGCGACTTTTTTGACTTCGTCAAAACCGACATTCGGTTTACCCGCTAACAGCGCCGCAGCGCGCGATGTTCCAGCCAACGCGATCGCAGCCCGCGGCGAAGCACCGAATTTGACGTATTTGCGAACTGTTTCAGGAGAATCCGCACGATCGGGATGCGTGGCGGTGACCAGCCGGGCGATGTATCCGGAAACAGCGCGGGGCAGGTGAATGGCATCGACCTTGTCAAACAGCGTCTCCAATTCCATGGCGGAGACGACCGGCGAAAGCTCCGGCGGTTGTCCGTGGCTGCGTGTGGTGATGATTTCCTGCAACGTCTCGCTGGAAACGTTATTCACACTGAGTTTGAACGTGAATCGGTCGAGCTGCGCTTCGGGGAGCGGATAGGTCCCCTCCAATTCGATCGGGTTTTGTGTCGCCAAGACGAAAAACGGCAAGGGGAGCGGATGCGTTTCTCCCAGGACGGTGACGCGGCGTTCCTGCATGGCTTCCAGCAGTGCCGATTGGGTTTTGGGGCTGGCGCGATTGATTTCGTCCGCCAGGACCAAGTTGGCAAAGATCGGTCCTTTGTGAAAGACCAAACTCCGGGATCCTTGTTGGTTCTCTTCGAGAATCGGCGAGCCGACAATATCGCTGGGGAGCAAGTCGGGTGTGAACTGCAAACGGCGGAAATCTAACCCAAGCAATTTGGATAACGACTTGATCAATTCGGTCTTGCCGAGTCCCGGCAATCCTTCGAGCAACATATGTCCGCGGGCCATCAGCGCGATGACGACCAACTCCAACAATTCCTCCTGGCCGAGAATCGCCCGTTTCAAACCCGAGAGCAGGCGGTTCAGCGTAGCCCGCGCCTCCTCAAGTTCGTGCGGCGGCACCAGACGATCGCTGTCACGATCTCCAGCGACAGCAGCGTCGGCGGTTCCCACGGTTTCACGGTCCATCACGGGCGTCTCCTCTAGGTGATCATTCGCAGTCTTGTGTGTGTGAAATGACGGGGAAGCATTGTTGTCACGGTTGGGAGGTATCGAAATACTTGCGTACCGCAGCGCGATGTTTGGGACTGAGGCGGCGTTGCACGGTGGTGGATCCAGCGGACGCCGCACTGTCGTGCGCGGCGCTGCGGGGAGCAGCGGCAGCCGGGTCGACATCCGGCGCGGAGGCCTTGATGCTGTCGATTTCATCCTTTGCCTGTTCGCGGAATCCTTGCGGCAGGACACTCTCTTTAAATTTGACCCCTTGTTGATCCGATTCATCACCCCAAGACATCGCCGCATCGCCGCGTCCGCGGTTGACACCACCGCTGCCGGGGCGGCCGTTGTTGGAATTGGAGTTAGCGCCGCCTTGTTGTCCCGGACCTTGGCACATCCCTCCTTGGCATTGCCCCCCTTCGCACTGCCCGTTTTGGCATTGGCCATTTTGGCAAGCTTTGCAATTTTTGCGGATCTCTTTCAGTTTGTCTTGCTCTTCTTCTAAAAACTTCCGCAACTGCTCCAATTGTTGCTGCCGCGCGGCTCCATCTTTGGCCAGCGTCAGCTTTCCATCTTTCATCAGTTTTTGCAGATCGTCTTGCATCCCTTGGGGGGCATTGGCGAGGTTGCCATTTTTGCTCAATTTGCTGAGGGCGTCGGCCAATTGTTTTTCCAACAGCAGCTTGCGCTCCAGCGTTAATTTTTCGCCACTCAACTCAGCCCGCCGTAATTCCTCAGCCGCTTCTGTCGCTTTGGACATATTGATCTCGGCACTCGTCAGCCGCGTTTGCATTCGTTCGCGGAGCGCATCGAGCGTTTCCCATTTCTCACTGGTCAACGGTGACTGTTCGGTCTCTTCGACGAGCCGCTGGATTTCTTCTTTGAGTTTTTCCTCTTCCGCTTCTTCCAACACGGTGGTCGCTTCAAGTTCAGCCAGCAATTCCTCCAACTGTTCGGTGGCATTGCGGGCCGCAGTGTTTTTCAGGACCGGTGCGGTCGAGGCCTCTCTTAAAGGCACAAAACAGGCTGCCACAGCGAACATCAACGGTAATGCCAAATAACTGGCGAAGCGTGTGGGGCGGTATTTGGGCAATGCCTGACGGTACTGCATATCCAACTTCGGCAAGCGGTCTCGCCAAAACGGATCGGGCCGTTCGGTCAGGGTCATCAACAACCCGCCGGTTCCCAGGGCCTTATCCAACAGTGCGACCGAGTCGTCGCGACTACACCAACTGCGGCGGGCATACCACCAGGCGGCGACAGCCGTGGGGACCGCACAAAGGGCGACCCATAAGACATGCGGCCACAATTGGGGGATTAGCAGTTTGACGATCAGCACGATGGTGCCGAAGCTGAAGAGAAAGACAGCGCCAAACTCAGCCGCGCGGCGGAGGAATTCTCCGATGCGCACGCGTTTGAGGAATTGATCGATCCATTTATCCGCGGAACCCATGAGCGCTCCTTGGTCTTTCGGGTGTGAACGAATTCATTGGGCACTTCCCGGTCTAAGGCCGAGAGGCCGACGCCGGTTATTGTATCCGTGTCGGCGGTCGTGCGACACCCCTTTTAGGGGCAACAACGTGGTTGGTACCTTTTTTCGTCGTGTTGGCCGTAGTCGCTTTTCCTTAGAATTTGTTTTCAATCTACGTTTTTTCGTGATGCTCTTTCGACATTGCGGGAGGGCGAAGCTCCTGCTGAGCCGCTACTTCCATTTGGCGATCATTTGCCCATGGTATGGAACGAGGAAGAGAATTTGGTGGGCGTCTTGGTTCATCGCGGCTCGGCGGGAGCCTCGCCCTCCCGGGTTGATTCTGTGTCGCCTCACGTCTCCCCTCAGGAGATCGCAACGGCTGTTCCGGTGGCGTGGCTTTCGGAGAGCGCTTGTCGCCAGCGGGTTGACTCGGGGGATTCCTCGGGTGGCGCTGCGGGCGTCCATTCGGCTGATTCCAGGTTCGCGATACCGTGATTGCCGACGAGCGTTAATTGGATACTGGACGACTCAACCGTGCCGCTCTCAAGAGTGGCGAACAACGTGGTACCCGATTCGCACGTGACCAAGACTGTCGCCTGTCGTTGAAGGTCACCACGCACCATCAAGCGTGCCGGCGGACTGTCGAACAATTCCCGCGCCATGCCCATCGCGGTGACACACCCAGATTGGAGGTCCGCATCAGTGCGGGATGATTTGAGGTACACACGCAACGCGACCGGCGATCCAATCTGCCCATTGGCCACCGCTTGCTGGAGCTTGGGTTGTAATTCTAGTAACGTCACCTGTGCCTCCCACTGACCTGACAATTTCCGAATACGAGCATACCCGGATCCTTCGTCGCTGGCAAAGCGACGGGCCGTTTAGCTAGCGTTGGCAAGAAACAAGGCAAGCTTGACGCCAAAAAAAGCCGGTGGCGTACTCGGCGATCGATACCTATTTCTTAGCTCAGGACCAAGATCCCAAGCGATCGTCTCCCTCATGACCGGCAAGGGGAAAGAACCGAAGACGCGGGCATTCATCTACGATCTGGCCACGATATGCATTAGCCACATCGAGCGGCTCCACGGAACGACGCAGATGTTCGCTGAGCGATTCTGCCGGCTGACCTTGGCTATCAGCAAGAAACTTGCGAACCTGGAAGCGGCTGTCGCAATGTGCATCGCCAATTATAACTTGTGTTGACGTCCTCGCGAAAATGGCAAGATCAGTCGAAAACGGCCTACCGCGGTAATGCAATCACGAGGCGCGGATTGGCTTTGGAAGTATGAGGATTTGTTCAATGTCGCAAAGGGATAAAATCCAGCAACGGAGAAAACGGTGCGTAAACGTTTTCGCGCAGATAGTTGGTTTATTCATGTGCTTGTTGGCATGCCCGGCTTTATGGGATGCCGGCGTGATGGCAAATCAAGAATATATCCATTTGATTGAGACTACCTCATGGAGACAAATCAGTGGACCTGAAGGAGAAGACCAAAATTTCCAATTCATGGTATTCAACGGAGCCATCGGAAGCTTCTTCTTCGTGTTTGGTTGCGGGCTGATCTTTCTTGGGGCAAGAGAACGCAAAAGGTCGCAGCCAATTGCCATTGAATGACCAGCCAAATCTCAAATTAGGAGTCGACCTACCGCCGCGAGAGATAATTGGCCAACGCCTCTTGCCAAGGGGGCAGTTCCAGGCCGGTCGCGTCGGTGAGTTTTTGGCAGGACAACACACTGTAAGGGGGGCGGGCAGCGGGGGCGCCGAATTCGGCGGTTGTGATGGGGCTCAGCTCGACCTGTGTTCCCGATTGGCGGAAAATCTCTTCGGCGAATTCAAACCAAGTCATGCTGCCTGAATTGGTGGCGTGATACAAACCGTATTGGTCGGTTTTGATCAAAGCCGCAATCGCGCGGGCGACATCGACCGTCCAACTGGGGGTGCAGCGTTGGTCGTTCACGACGCTTAACTGATCGCGTTCGCTGCCGAGTCGTAACATGGTCTCCACAAAATTTCCCTTGCCTCGAGTCGAAGCGATTCCATACAGCCCGCAGGTGCGTATGACGAAATGCCGCGGACAAATGCTGCTGACAAATTCCTCGCCGGCGCGTTTGCTCTGAGCATAGGCCCCTTGCGGTCCGGGGGGATCGTCTTCGGTATAGGGAACCGCACGCTGCGCGTCTTGGCCGAAGACATAGTCGCTGCTGATATGCGCCAACCCAATTCCCAAATCAGCGCACGCCTGCGCGAGGTTTTTCGGTCCGGTTGCGTTCACGGCATACGCGACTTCCGGTTCCTGTTCGGCTTTGTCCACCAGATTGTAAGCGGCGCAATTGATTACGAATTCGGGTTGGATTTCGCGCAACTTGTCCGCGACGTCGTCCGGGCGAGTGATATCTAACTCCGCATGTCCCTAAGGGGACCACGTCGTTTCCGAGTAAGGGTATAGTCGCTGGCGAGTTGTCCCCGCGCCCCAGTCAGTGCAATTCGCATGGATGTCGTCGAGCCGAAAGAGAAGGTGATCGTTTGATGAAAATAGAATGATCCCCATCGCGGGCCACCACAGCAAGGCCGGCGCGCGAGTTGATCGTGACCACCATAGCGGATTTCTGGGGCGCTGCGTTAGCAGCCCGTTGAAAAACCAAATACATTCGCGAGTCGGGTGCCGCTGCTAGCTTGTCCAGCAGTGTTTAGGCCTGTCACACAGTTTGCACTGGCACCCTTTTTCGGGCGGGCTGTTAGGCGGCGCGACGAATTTGGACATCGACGGCCGCTTGGCGGCGCGCCCAAAGGCAGCAAGGGACTTGCGGCCGCGCTGTTTCGTTGGCAATCCATTGGTGCCACTCAAACCGCGAGATGGCCTGTTTCGGCAAGTGCAGTGAAACTGCGAGTTTCCCCGCGCGTGGGCGGCGTCCTAACATCCAGTTCCAAGTCCGTTGATCAGTGAGCGCGTCGGGTACCATGATCTTGGACGTTGAACCGGGAAAACGGGAGAACAACCGCGAATAACAGGAGGGCAGATGTCCCAGTGGATTTTGTAATTGAACAGGATCATGCCGGACCAGAAACATCAATGATCCGCCGGCACGCAAATATCCAGCCATGTGCGCCGTCCAGCGCAGGGTGGCGTCCGCAAACAGGTCGCCAGACAGCATTTCACTGCCGTGCACGATGACGAGATCAAATTTTCCATCTTCGCCCAGTCGCTGGGAATCGTCTTTCCAATGGTGAAATTCGACGTCCGGAAGCGTTTGGATGGCGGATTTGAGTGACACAGTATCCTGTTCGTAGGCAGTCACTTCCAGCGAAAGTCGATGCAAATGCCGCGTGAGCTGCCCTGTCCCACAACCGATTTCCAGGACGCGGGATCCGGGTAACAAATCGTGTTCGGTCACCACATATCGCAGCAATCGCCGGGAATACCGTTCTGGCGGATCGCTGGACGCGATTTTGAGACGAGACTGGGTGGCTGAATTCACGATTTTCCCCTCTCCCTTCCGTGGAATCTGACGGGAATTTGACGATCTGAGCGCGGAGTCTATCTCAGATGGGTGAAATTGGTCAATATGAGCGTGTTGGCTGACCAAAATGCGCTTGCGAGCGGCAATTTGAGCATTTCACGGAGTAGAAATGCAAACAGCCGGGAGTACTTTTGCGGTGGGGCAGGGACCACAAAAATCCAACATCCGGCTGTTCACGAGTTGGATTCTAGTCACATCAAATTCAGGGGGCAACCTTTTTGTACACTCTTGCTAGTTGAAGCAACAGATGCGTATGGCGATCATCGGTCTGTAGTGATCTCTCATGGTCAGAACGACTACAACGCCGTTGAATGCTTCGTCGCGTGGGATGTGATGAGGAAATCTGACGCATCTGATTTAGTATGAAGACGTTGTGAAGAAAATCGGCTAGGATTCCGTATTGCCTGCTAGGACATGCGCGACTAAGTCAACTTGCGATGTGCGCCGAATGCAGGGCTTCTAGGTAGTAATTCCCCTACCAAAGGCAAAAAGTCATTCTGTGGCCCTAATTTGGGCCTGTCGTGTTCAATTTTTGTTGGGGTATACCCTATTTTCTATCGACAGTCGGCGGATTGTGTAAAATTCGTGGAGAGCGAATGTTGCCAAATGGTTCGCCAAGGCGTATATACCAACGACTGCGAAGAAGTTCGCACCGGGGCTGTGGCGGAACTGGCAGACGCGCTAGATTTAGGATCCAGTTCCTTCGGGAGTGCAGGTTCGATTCCTGTCAGCCCCACTTTGTTTTCTTAGGGAAGGACTTACGTCGAATTCGGCGTGAGTCCTGTTTTTGTTTGCGTCCGGGAAAAATGACGATGAGCGATCTTCCTTCGAACGCACAGGATTGGAACGCGCTGATCTCTACGGCTGTGGAGACCCCTGACGCTGTGCTGGCGAATTTTAGGATCACGCGATTGCATTTTTTGTTGTCGACTGCGCTGCGGGAGGTGGTGGGACCGGAGGCGGGGGCCAATTTTCATAGCTGGGCGGTGTGGGGGTCGCGCAAGGCGGGGGTGACGATTCGGCAGGAGGACAAGGATCAGGCGTCGCGTGATGCGACCGTTGTCGCTGGAATCGTCGGTGGTCTGGTCGGCGCGGGAGTCGGTTGGGCATTTGCTGTTTTCGTGGAATGGCCGTTGTGGGCGTCCATGGCGTTTTGGCTTGTGGTCGGGATTCTCACGGGCGGTTGCTGTGGGTATTTGTTGGCGGGCTATACGCGCAAGGCGGCTTCGCGATTGATTCTTGAAGGCAATTGCATCGTGCTGGACGATATCGGCCGGGAGACGGCGCGATATTTGGAATACGCTCAACAGCACAGTGCGCACGATGCCGATCGTGCTGCGGCTTGGCAGGAATTCCTTGCGAAGTTCCGTGAAGGTCCGACGGAGCGCGGCGGGCAGGATTTGTTGCGGCGCACGTTTGAACAATATGAAACCGCGCGGCTGAGCGATGATCCTCAAGTGGCGCATGAGTGCAATTACTTTGCGAATTGTCTGGCGGTGTTGCATGAACATATTCGCTTGCAACCTTACATCAGCCGTTCGTTGCCGTTTTTGATTCGCAAATGCGTGACGCAGCGGTTAATGACCTATAGCGTTGGTGAGCAGTTGTTAGCGGTGCACGAGGATGTGCCGTCGTTGGAAGGAACGGTTTTCCCGGAGACGTTGATGACGATCAACAATCCTGACCTGCGCGCGTTTCTAGATGGTCCCGACGGTTGGGACACCGGGCGCGGGACGCTGAAGAATACGCGGACGAATGACTGGACGAAGATTCGCGAGCGGATGGGCTACATCGTGAATTTGTTTCGCACACGGCATTTGGATGCAAACGTCGTGGCGTCGCCTTATACGACCGAACAGTTGGCAGCGATTGCGGTAGGGGAATTGCCGGTGCGGCCTTGGTGAGATCTGTATAACAGGCGATCGACGACGGCCGAAGCAAATCGATCGGGGACCCGTCTAATCCCTGGATTTAAATAGCGAAGCGGCGCGTATGTGGTATAGAATTCTTGTGTCGTAAAGTTTCAGCAGCCTCACAGGCTTGAGGATGTATTGCCATGAATTCACCGCTGACAAAAAAGAATTCGCCAGCTGGCTTTCTTGTCGTTTTTACCCTGTTGGGCATGGGAAGCGGATTTGCTTGCGTCGATTTGTTTGCCGCCTCGGCGGGTTATCGTTGGAGTAGCCCGTACTACATATCCGCAACGATTGTCACATTGGTCGTGGGTGCCATAGGGGGACTGATCGTCGGCGCGCGCATGGATGCTAAGCTGTCTAGTCACTCAGATCGTGCTGCCTGGCTCACAATTATCTGGGTGTTTCTCTTGATTGGTTATACGCTCTTTGAATTACTGCATCCGTTGTTCGAGTCTGCTAGATAAAAGCGATAGGCCTTGGAAAGTGGTCGTGCAGGCTTTCCATTTCGCGCAATGCTGCCACGTGTTCGAAAATCTTGGGAATTAGGTGATCATGGCACTCAAAGATCCAGTTGCCGTTTACAATGCGGCGAAGAATACCGAAGCGCAGAACGTTTGTTTTGCCCTCGAGCAATCGGGGATTGAGGCCCACATCATCGAAGACATGTCGCCGGGAGGGATGTGGGCGTTCGGGACGCTGCCGGAAATCCACAAGCCGCAGGTCTTTGTCGAGAAGACCGATGTGGAGCGCGCGGTGCCGATCATTGAGGAGTTTGAGCAGACGCAACGCAAACGTCGTGGGGAGGGGAGCGACGATGCTGCGGTGAGTGAGACCGTTGAGGCGGAGTGCGAGGGGTGCGGCCAGCGCACGGAGTTTCCCGCCGCAAAAAGCGGGACGGTCGAAACGTGTCCGCATTGCGGTGAGTACCTGGATGTGGGGGGTGACGACGATGATTTTGACTGGTCGGACGAGGAATCAGCGGCGGAGGAATGAGCCGTCGTGGGATTGGATTCGTCGTGACGTGTGGAATCTCGGATCAAGATTTGACTCACCGTTCTGGAGTCGGGTAGTTTATGAGAACATTTCACTGTGTTCGCGGTGGCAGACCGAAGTACGCGCAGCAGGCGTTAACGCGTGCGTGAGAAATTTGGTCTCCTTGCGGGCGATGACATTGATGGCGAGGTTGGCAAGCACGCTTACTTTCCACTCGATCCCTTTCACACAATATAGACGAGCGCGAGAATGACGATTCAAGTCAGTTGCAACAATTGCGGGAAAGCTTACAACGTTTCGGACAACATTGCCGGACGGCAGATTCGTTGTAAGGAGTGTGAAACGATCATTTACGTCCCCGCAGAGGAACTGGTCGAGGGGGTCGAGATTTTGGATGATGATGACGACGAATTCGGCGAACACGCAGCGCTGCCCCCGAGACGTCGCCGCTCGAGCGGACCTGCGTATGAGGACCACCCGCCGCAGGGGCAGGGGTTGAGCGGTACGCAAGTGGTGCTGTTGGTGGTGGGAGCCGGTTTTCTGATGTTGCTGCTGGCCTGCGGAGGCGTGGCCTATATGGTCATCTCGAAAGGCCAAGAGATCATCGCGGAAGTTCAAGAGGGAATCGAAAAGGGAATCGAAGAAGCGGCGGCTGAAGCCAAAGCAGCACGGGAACAACGCGCTGCGGAAATGGCCGAAGCCGAGTTGGCTCCCTTGGATCTCGCTGCGGTGGGATTGCCGCTGGTGATCGACATGCCCAAAGGGACGACGGTTGAAGCGGTCGAAAACTCCAATTCAGTTGACGATGACGAAACGGATCCGTTGACCGTCTACTTCCATTACGGAAATTTGATTGAATGGCAAATGAGTCAAGAGTCGAAATATGAAACGGTTGAAGATCTGAAGAAATATGTCCAGGATTTGTACGAACTTCCTTCCGGAGATATCGAAATTGTGAATGACCAAACGGTCATTTATAAATTTGGTGATCTCGGTCCGCTTTTTGGTGATGGCGCCGTCTATGACTTTATGGCCTTGGTCAAAGTCGGCGACGATCGCCTGGTCTTTCAGGAATCGGCCGCTGAGTATTACTCGCGGGAGGAGGTCGAATACTTCGCGAATTGCATCAAGACGCTCAGACCTCAAGACCAGTCCGCCGAGGAAACACCGTCCGATGAGACACCGGTGAAAGAGACCACACCAGAAGAGGCACCAGCAACTGAGACACCAACGGCAGAGACTCCGGCTGCAGAGACCCCAGATGAAGAGCCGTCGGCTGAAGTGGGCGAGGAACAGTAACGTGGGGAGCAGACGATCTGTTCACCCCGCAGTTGCAACGGTGATGCCGTAGAACTCGGCTAGTCTTGCGATCGTGGTTTCAATGGCAGCGTCGACGGCGTCCGGGTTGAGTTTGCCGCTTTCCACGAGCAAGGTTGCCAGTTGTTCGAGTGCCGGTCGGGAGAGGGTGGGCTCGAACATGAGGAGGATGCGGCGCTCGACGAGGTCGCCGAGTGTGGATGTCCATTCGTGGGCGATGATCCAACGGATGACCGGCAGCGGTAGGTGGGTTCCCGGTAAGTTCTCGCCCGGCAAGCCGGGGCAATCCTTGAGGACTTCTGCGGTTTTTGTGCCGAAGAGCCGCCAGACTGCTGTGGTTTGGTCCGGGGATAAACCGGAACTTTTCGCGAGGCGAGCGATTTCGGCTTGCAGTGCTGTGGCATTGGCGGGGTAATCTTTGCCGCCGGGGACGTAGCGGTCGCGGGTGTTGGCGATGCGGGGTTGATTGATTAATTCGAGCACGCGGTCGGTGGTCTGCTCTCCGAGCGCGCGGCAGGTTGTTAATTTTCCGCCGATGAGCGTGAGGACCGGCAGTTTTCCGATTTGCTGTTCTTCGATCCAATGCCGACGGGTGACGGCGCCGGGGGAAGTCGCAGAGGATTTGGGCAAGGGGCGAATTCCGCTGTAATGCAACGAGACGTCCCCGCGGGTTAAATCGACGTGCGGAAACAAATCGTTGACAGCGCCGATGAGGTAGTTGATTTCGTCGTCGGTGGCGTTTGCCGTTTCGGGGGGAGCATCGAACGGTTCGTCCGTTGTGCCGACCAGCACAGCATCGTCGAAGGGGAGCACAAAGACCAACCGGTTGTCGGGGGCTTCGGCGTACACCCCTTGTTCGTGCAGCGCGGCTTTGAGTCGGGGATTGTAGGTGAGGATATGGCTGCCTTTGGTGCCGGCGAACAGTTGCGGCGAATTGGCGCCCAATTGTTTGAGCGTTGCATCGCCGCCGGCGCCGGTGGCGTTAATGATGAGCGACGGTTGGATGGCGGGCGTGATTGTTTGGCCATTTTCGAGGCTGACAATGTCAACGTGATCGGGACCGATCTCAGCGCGGTGGTAGGTGTGGATATCGAAGCGCAGCTGTTTCTCCGCAGCGACTTGCCGGGCATCCTCGAATAGTGCCAGGATCCACCGTTCGGTTTTGACGATCTGTCCGTCGCTGTAGGCGCACAACCAGGGGAATTTTTTTGCATCCACCTGTGGCAAACCTTCTTCACCGGTGTTGTGGACGCTGTACTTGGGCATGGTCTGATCGCGGGCGTAGATTTGATACATTTTCAAACCGGCGCGGACCAGCCACATCCCGCGGGTCTTGTGGTTGGCGGCTGTCCCTTGATGCCGTTTGCTCCAGGAATCGGCCCAACCTTCGAGTTTGAGAAAGCGGAGCATTGTGGGGAGCACGCCGGAGAGCCGGTTGTTGACGGGGATGCACAGACGCAACGGCCGGACGAATTGCGGAGCTTGGCGGAGCAACCGGGTCCGTTCTTCGAGGGACTCACGCACGAGGTGGAATTCGCCGTATTCCAAATAGCGCAGTCCGCCGTGAATGAGCCGTGAGGATTTGGAACTGGCGCCGTAAGCAATGTCGGCGGTGTCGACCACCACGACGGATACGCCATTGAGAACCAATTCCCGCGCGCAGGCGGCGCCATTGATTCCGGCTCCGAGGATCAACACAAGCGGGGCTTGGGGGCGGTCCATCGTAGGGTGCTAACTGTGTTTGAGGCAGATGTGTCACTTGGTCCCGAGGGTGACCGGAATTGTAGCCTGAGTGGCGGGGGATTGGGAGCGAACGACCTTTTGGGCAGGATAAACGCAGCCGGGTCAATCACAATGCTGAGGATGAGGCTGGCGGCGTGAGATCCTCGATGCGCCGGGTAGCCTTACTCGGTGACGTCGGCGGGGACGCTGAGTGTTTCCAGCCATTGTTCCAGGTGCCGGCGTAGTCCGTTGCGGTCGTCTTCCACGGATTGCCATTCCTGTTGCAATTCGGCACGCTGGAGTTCCAATTCCTGCGCTTCGTCGGCGATCAGCAGGGCCTGTTCGGTAGCTTTGCGCTGTTCCCGCTCCAACTCGTCCCGCTCGGCTTGTACGGATTCGCGTTCAGCGGCGAGTTCTTGAAGTTTCGGTTCGAAATCGGCACGGGCTTGTTGAAGTTCTTCGCGTTCACCTTCGAGTGCTGCTTGTTTGTCGGCCAGCGCATCGAGGTCGCTATCGATTTGCTCGCGAATTTTCTCGAGGGCTTCGGTTTCCTCGCGCAATTCGCGTTGGCTATTTTCCAAGGCTTCACGCTGGTCGGCGAGGGATTTCTGTTCCTCTTCGAGTTGGTGGCGAGCCTCTTGCAGTTCTTTGCGTTGGGGATCGAGATCCGACTGGATACGGTCCAACTCGCCGCGGTCTTCGTCGAGTTGTTGCCGGTCAGTCTGAACTTGATAGCGGTCTTCTTCGAGTTTGCTCCACAGCGATTCCAATTCCGTCCGGTTGGCCTCTAAGGATTCGCGCTGTTCGCTCAGTTGCTGTTGTTGTTGGGTGAGGTCTTCGTGTTGGCGAGCGAATTCTGCTTGTTGGGTTTGCAACTCCGCTGCTTCTGCTGCGGTTTGTTCTTTGCGTTGGCCGACTTCGTGACGGGTTTGTTCGAGTTCTTCCCGCGCGGCCGTCGTCTCTTGGCGGCATTGTTCAGCGGCGGCGGCGTCTTGTTGAACTTGTTGTTGTTCTTGTTTGAGCGTTTCCCACTTAGCATCCAGCTCGCGGCGTTCGGCGTCAAAACCATCGGCCCGCGCTCGGAGGTCGTGGCTTTGCAGTTCGAATTGTTCGCGCTGCGACTCGAATTCAGCCGTGCGGTTTTTCAGGTCCTCTTGCTCATTGCTGAAGGCATCTTGAGCGGTTTGGAGTTCCTGGCGGGCGGTTTCTAGTTCGGTGCGCTGTTCGGAAAGTTGCCGCCACTGATCTTGTTGTTCAGCGTGGGCCGCTTCGAGACCCCGCTCTTCGTTTCGCAGAAGACTGAGTTCTGATTCGAGACGTTTGACGTCAGACCGCAACCGGTCGAGTTCCTGAGTCGAATGCGCGGGCTGTGGAGTCTCGTTTGCCTTTGTTTGATTCTGTTGCTGTACGGGTTTCGTCGATTGCGGAGTGGGCCGAACGGGCCTAGCTGCGGTTAAGTCTGCAGCAGGTTTCTCGTGCCAACTGCGATATAGCGGTCCGAGAACCCCTTTGGTTGTCGGATCAATGGGATCTCCCAGATCGGGAAACCGGCCCAATTGCATCCGTTTGAGCATTTGCCAGTCAAAACTGGCGGCTTGGGCAACGGCCTTATCCACAGCGACGGCAGCATCGACGGCGGTGATTGCGGCGATGACGACAGCTTTGGCGATTTCGGCTTTGTTTTGGCGAGCTTTGAGTAATTCCAGGGCGGCTGAGGTGGTGTTGGCCGCGGCATAGGCGGCATTGGCGGCATACGCGGCGTCGTCCCCAGCATTGGGCGATTCCGTGGCGGCGATCACGGCAGCGATGGCGGCTTCTTCTGCGCGTTTGACTCGTTTTTGATCAACGGTAATACCCGATGCAAAATCGATCGCAACCGAGAGCGCACCCTGTACGGCGGAGACGCATTTGGGGCTGTCGGGATTGTCGGGCCCAAGTTGATACAAGGGAGCGACGCGTTGTGCGCAGCGGACAATGTAGGCAACGATAGCGCGAAGTGGGAGTTGTCGTAACTCTTGGGCGGTGGGAAGTCCGGCCATCGTGCGGTCGTCGACTTTCGAGTCAGAGTTTGATCGAGGGTGAGGTTCTTATTCTACAAACCTAGCTTACGGATCATCCTCATGTCTCAGATCCCGCCCGGGTCGTACAATTGAGGGACCGGTTACGCGGGCTGTAGTGAGCGTAACAGCAGCGAAACGCTTTGGGGTGCGTGCGAGGCTAATTCAGTTTGCTGCTCAGTTCCTGGAAACTGCTATGTTCCAAGGGGTGCAGTTGTGCTGCGGAGAAGCCGGTCGCCTGTGCCTTTCGAAATGCGGTCTTGGCGGCGAATTGATCTCCGGCCAGTTCGCGGGCCTGTGCCATGTGGTAATACTTGGCCGGCGAGGCGTCTTCTTCGAGGGCAATTTTGAGGTCGTCGATTGCCGGTTTCGCATTTCCCATGGCCAGATGAATCATGGCCCGCGAATCGAGCAACATGGCATTGGGGCCAGTGAGATAAATGGCGCGGTTGATCAATTCCAAGGCTTCGTCTAAATCGCGTTGATTCAGGGCTAATAAGACGGCAAGTTCATTGAGAATGACAACGGAATTCGGTGAAGAGACAAGTGCTTGCCGATACCAACGGATTGCTGCATCGTAATCTTGTTGTAAGTGCGCTAAATTCGCTGCTTGGAATAATAGGTGCGGAGAGGGGGGAGATTTTTCGATCTCAGCTTCTAGCCGATTGCGAAAATTCGAAATCCACTTGCCGGAATCAGGAACCTTTTTCAGCAGGCCCAGACTCGCTTCGGCGATTTGTTCGGGAGGGGCGAGTGTCCAGGAATTGTTGAGTAATTCCAAGGCTTGTTCGTATTCGCCGCGAAGTTTTAGCAACCTGACCAGGAGCAGAGTTTGAGCGGGATTGTCTTTCTTGGTTTCGTCGAGATAGTCTTTCGACTTTTTCGAAAACAGCTCGGCGTCCACGGTTCGACCGGTCCGATCCATGAATTCCGCAAAACCGAGGTAGATGAGGGCAATCTGTGACTTGGTTGCGATCGGGGGCTGATCATCGACCGGTTGCATGGCGGCTTCCAGCAATGCAATGGCTTCGTCGTTCTTGCGCAGCGATGTCAGATACCGTGCTTTGAGTTCAAGTGTTTGTAGCTTATCGGGATGTTTTGCGGCGAGTTTGTCGATCAATTCGCCGACCTCATCGAGCTCGCTGTGATTCATCAATGTGCGGATACCGAAGGCAAGATCCGACGGGGGGCAGGCGGGATCATTCAGCAGTTGTAGAAGAATGGGCTTGGCTTGCGGCCATTCACCGAGCCTGAGCAACAATTTGGCCAGCACCATGCGGTCTTGGGGGAGGAGTCGTCCTTCCTCATTGAGTTGCCGGTAAATGAGCAAGGCTTGGCGGCGGTTTTTGCGACTGCTTTGTCGTGCCAACAACAAGGCTTTGAGTCGCAGATCCGACGTGGTTTGGTTTTCCTGAACAAGGTTTTTCTCAATCAGTCGCAACGCGGATTGTGATTTTGGATACTCGCCAGTGGCTGCCAATGCCAACGCCAATGCGCGTCGCGCCGTTGCTTTTTCGTCAGCGGTTGCCCTGGATTCCTCGGAGAGGATGTGGCGAAGGTGTGGTTCGGCTTCTTGCGGTTTATGGATGCGATTGAAAAACTCGGCGATGGAAATACGCAAGCTGGCATTGTTGGGATCAAGTGCGACAGCGGCCTGATAGTATTTCTCAGCGGATTCGATATCGTCGATGGCTTCGTAGATGTTGGCCAGTTCCAGGGGCTGTTTGTCGCTGGGAAACTGCTGAAGCGCTTGCTGAATGATTTTTTCAATTTCAGCAGTGCGCTGTTCAGCTTTGAGGAACTTGAGCCATGCGACCCAGGTTTCGACATGCTCCGGCCCAAGATTCCAAGCGGTCTTCAGTGAAATCTCGGCTTCTTTGGTTTTCTCTGCGGCGATCAACAAGCTGGCCAACCACAACTGTTCTTGATAGTTGGTGGAGTCGGGCGAAATGCTTTGCATGGCAATATAAATCGCCTGGTCATAATCCCCGGCGAATGCCAAGGCTTCGGTTGCCATGAATTGCAATTCGTTGTTGAGGGGGCGGCGGGAATTTTTGCGATATTGATCAATGACTGCCGAGGCTTCGGGGAAATTGGATTCGGCATTGAGTCGGCGGACAAGTTCACGAATCACGCGGGGATCGGTCGAGCCTTTGGCGATAGCCTCGCGATACAAATCGGTTGCTTCGTCTTGGTTTCCCTCAATAGCTTCCCAATCCGCGAGACTCGCCAGAACTTCGTCGATCAAGATAAATCGGTTCTGAAGGTCGTCGAGGATTTCTTTTGCTTGATCGAGACGTTGTCGATCACCGCGACGCGCTTGGGCGATCAAAAGTTGCGCGCGGGCTAAGCGGACGTGGTCGCCATTTTTACCTTCGATGGCGGCCATTTTTTCAAGGATTCCGTCAGTGCCTTGGATGCGATCCAATTTTAATGCTTTGAGCGCGAGTTGGAATTGGACCAAGTAGGCTTGGAAATTTGACGGTTCCAGTTTGGAAAATTCTTCCCAGGCGGCGAGGGCGTCGTCAATGTCGCCCAATTGTTCGTATGTGGCCGCAGCCAATTGAAGTCTGGCAGTCTGCGGCGTCGAATCGTCGTGATGCTTGGCAAGTTTTTCCAGTAACTGTCGGGCTTTCTCTTTGTCAAACATCGACAGGATTGAAAGTTGGGCCTGTACGATACTGAGGTTCCAGCCGAATTTCTGTTCCGCCTCATTCAGTTGTTGGAGCGCTTTTTCAGGCGAACCTGTCTGGGCCTCCAAGTCGGCCAACGCGATCCAAGGGGCAATCCGGTCGGGATATCTCTGCTGCGCCTGCTCTAGAAATTGTCTGGCTGCTTTACGGTTCCCGATATACTGTTCGACCTGGGCACGAAGAATCAGCACATCCATGAGGTCTTCGCCTTGGCTGGCGGCGACATCCAATTGTTGTTGGGCCAGGGCCCAATCACGTTGTTGGGGGGGGAGTTGTAGATTTTTTTCAATTGCGATCCGCGCCAGCAATAAGGGCACACCGGTCGAAGAGAAGGCTTCTTTCAGAATACTTTCTGCTTCTTGGACCCGTCCCATGCGTGCGAGGACGCTTGCCAAACCAATTCTGGCCTCAGCGGATCCGGAATCGGCATTCACCGCTTGTTGGTAAGCGATGAGTTCTTGTTTGATATGTCCCAGTTTGCCTTCGCAACGCGCTCGCAAAATTTCGATTCCACCGGGGAACATGCGTTGCAAGGTGCGATTGGTGGCGATTTTATCACAGGCATCGATTGCGGCTTGCCATTCTCCTTTTGCTTCGAGAATACGGGCCTGCAAAAAACTTTTGAGTGGGCCGGGAAGGTCCCGTTCATCGATGTCGTCCAACAGGACCTGAGCGTCGTGCAATCGGCGTTGACTGATGAGAATGTTTGCCAGTGACCACCGAAACTGAACGTTGTCTTTGGAATCGTTGATTGCGTCGGTCAATCTTCGAATTGCCGCTTCGGAGTGCCCGGAGACTAAATCCAAATTCGCCAATGCTTTGATGAGGATGGCGCGTTGTCGCTCGATTTCATCAGTTGAGGTTTTATTCGTTTCAGGAACATCACTGACTTGCTTGAGGGCGTTCTCCAAATTTTCACGAACATCCTGAACTTCGAAGCTGTGGATCTGTCCGTACGACTTGGATTCCGATGAAATCAAGGCTGCGACCAGGAGTAAAATATCGGAGTTGTCGGGCGCTTTTTCGTAGGCGGTCCGGGCGTCGCGAATCGCAGCTTGGAGGTTGCCCGCATCGAGATAAAACTTCGCCCGGGCTGCATAAGCCTCGGCCAGGTTCGGACGGATCTGCACCAGTTTTTTGAGAACGTCTTCTGCTTCAGCGCGTTCGCCTTGCCGGGACAACAAAGTTGCCAGCCGTTCGCGGGCCTTGATATTTCCCGGGTCGATACGAATGGCGTAGCGATAGGCGAGAATCGCGCCTTTGGGGTCGGGTAGAATTTCAAAACATTCAGCACGCAACAAATACAATTCCAACAGGTCCTGTTGAACTTCGTCAAAGGTTTCGTCGTCTGGACCAATTTCTCGCAGGTTATCAATCAGCACGTCCAAGTCGTAAGCGGCTTGGGTCAGGCTTTGTTCTGTATAAGGGGGGGTACCAATCAGCAGGTCGACCCGTTTGCGTCGCAGATCGTCGCGGCCAGGAACTTTGGCGAGCACCGCGCTGAGTTCGGAATAGGCATTTTGTCTTCTCGCCGGAGTATCGGCAGAGTCCAACAGCAGCGATGTCATCCGAATTCGGGTGTCGATGTCATCGGGGTTAAACCGAAGGTATCCCGCCAGGTTGGAGGCCGCCTTGACTAAGTTTCCCTCAGCCTCGTTTTGGGCGGCTCGCTCCAAAAATGCGGAGGCCATCCGCTGCATCTGAAACGAATGCACTCCCATAACCAGCAATGGTGAGACGATCAAGATTGCCGCTAGGATAATCAGCAGCCTGTAGTTGACCCGGAGCACAATGTTTTGCGTTGGCTGCATGCGGTCCGCTTCACCCTCAGGGCGAATGACCTCGCAAGCGTCCTCTCCTTGGCTCGGCACCATGACGCCGTCAGGAGTTTGAATTGGGAATTGTCCATGCTTCCGCATAAGTCAACGATCGTTGTGTATCTGACGTTGTTGTTGATGTGGGCGAATCATCAGCCTAAAAAATTACTGACTGAGAAAAATTCGCTCGCCTAACTGCCCGGCATAAGACGTTTGCATCTGTGCGACGTCAATTCCATCGTTGGTCTCTGAGTCAAGAAGGCCTGACGGAATTCGCTCAAACGGAACGCCAATTCCGCACAGGTATTCCTGTACTCTCTATATACGATCAATCGGCTTTGGATCGTGGGGTTTCGTCGGAATTGCGGCGTTTTGGCGAACAAAACGTTCCATCAGGAGTATCAAACGGAGTATAGGCGAAGTCAATAACAATGCGTTTAATCAGCGGCAATCCGAGATTCGTTTCAACCATTTTTTCTGGCAGCGCAATCCTGCGGTGCTGTTGCCGATAGGAAACATGATGCTTTTTTACAACGTGCCGCTAGTCTGAGGCTGGGAGCAAATCTCCCAGTTCGGCGGCCAGACGGCAGATCAAATCCCATTCAGCGTGGCCCGGGGTCAAATCCTTGGCAGTGGAAACCGCTAAAACCCCGTTGATTGAGCCGTTGGACAATGTCGGGACGGCCAATGAGCGCCGTGCGGCGAAACGGGCCAGCCAGGTGGCTGAGGTTTCCAACACCGTTGCCTGAGTATCGAGGTCGGCCAAGGCGGGAGCAGCGGTTTGTACCGCTTTCACAATACCCAGTCCTGTTTCGTCCAGCGGCACGCGTTTTGTGGCTGCGGCAAAGGCGTCGTGTGTTTCCGCCGGCATGTCGTCGACCGTGCAGAATCCGATTTGCAGGAGCGCATCGCCTTGCCGACGCCAAAGCCCAACGGCTCTGCCGGATGTGGCATTCAATATGGCCTGCAAGGCATCGAGCGGAGGGGTGCCCGTCTGCAAGTCTTTTTGAAACGCTGTCAGAATTTGGTCCAAATCAGATGATTGATCCATCGCGAGTAGTCATTTCCTAAACGTAGAAAGTCCGGCGGTTGAGCACCGTGGGAATTGATGACAAAAACCTCAACAACATCCGGTCGGTCCGCAGCAGTCGCCGTCCTGTAACTGAGGCAAACTGCCAAGAGCATTGTCGGGGGCATTTTTTGTGTCGCTGGGAGGACGGAGTTCATTCTGACAACAGTCAAATGCGGTGGCCTCTTCCAGGGGGATTTCGACCTGCGGTTTGATGGCTGTGCATTGATCTGCGTAGGGAGACTGATTGTAGATGTTGAAGGTCTTGTCGCAAACGGCCATCCGTTTTCCGCGATGGAGCGTATTGCCATCGTCGTCGACCACCATCTTCCAGGGACCGTGGTAGATGACCGCTTGTTGGCGATCGAGGCAGGGGCCCGCTTTGCCTTGGAAGGCGCGCACGGTGAGGCTGCGAAATTCAATGCCTTCGATCACGCGCCAGGGTGCCTGTTGGCGTTCGATGATTTCGATGCCGTAAAAACCGGCCTGTTCAAAAGCTTCTAGAAATTCGTCTTCGCGAAACGCGCCGCTGAGGCAGCCGCTCCACAGTTCGGGGTCTTGTTTGAGGTGCTCCGGGACTGTCTCGTCGCTAACGATATCGCTAATCACCGCCCGTCCACCCCGGCGGAGCACGCGATGAATCTCGGCAAATAACTGACGCCGGTCCTCATTGCGCACCAGATTGAGCACGCAATTGGAAACAACCACGTCGATGGAATCGTCATCGATCAAAGGAGCCGTCTCGCGCAGGTGTTGCGCCTGCTCTTGTGCTTCGAGCCAGTCGCTGCTGCTGTTGACCTGATGGGATTTGAGGTGATCATCGAGCAGATCGAGATTCAATTGCAGGTCTTGGATGCGGCCTTTGCGAAATTCGACGTTGTGATAACCCAGGGTGTCGCCAATGGGTTCGCGGTGGCGGCGCGCCAAATCGAGCATGGTGTCGTTGCAGTCGACGCCGATCACCCGGCCGGTGGGGCCAACGACTTGGGCGGCGATGTAACAGATCTTGCCACCGCCTGAACCGAGGTCCAACACCGTCTCGCCGGGCTGCACATGCCGCGATGGGTCGCCGCATCCGTAATCGCGATCAATGATTTCCTGTGGAATGATTTTTAGGTATTCCGCATTGTAGTCGACCGCACAACAGAGTTGCGGTTCGGCAGCCTCGGCGGCGGCTCCGTAACGAGCACGGACGGCTGCTTCGACATTTAGCGGAGCGACATTGGGGGAATCCGGTATCGTTTGTGACATGGTTGAATGTCTCCTGTGGCTGACGGCTGAGGATCAGGATTGAGACGCGTTGAAGTCGGAGCCCGCCTGAAAAAGGGTGCCAGTGCAAACTGTGTGACAGGCAAAAACACTGCTGGACAAGCCAGCAGTGGCACCCGACTCGCGAATGTTTTAGTTTTTCAGGCGGGCTTTTAGGTAGCCGATCACGGCCGGCGATTCAGTGCGTCAGTTCACATTGGAAGGGGTATTGTCGAGGGAGCGTTAATGGTTTTCTTTGGCTTTGCCTTGCTGGTAGAGTGCTTCCATTTCGTCGAGGGTTGCGTCGCGAATGTCGCGGCCGACTTTTGTCAATTGGTCTTCGATGTAACGAAACCGTGCGGTGAATTTTGCATTGCTTTTTCGCAGCGCTTGTTCGGGGTCGATCTTCCACCGCCGCGCAATGTTAGCGACCACGAACAACAGGTCACCCAGCTCGTTTTCAATCCGTGATTGTTGAGCGGGATCACCGATCGGTTCGTCGGTTTCGACTTCGCCAGCGACCGAAGCGGGGACGTCGGGCACGACGCCGCCGGGAAAAAGTTCATCCGCCAATTCGCCGATCTCTTCGCGGAGCTTGTCAAACAGCATCTCCCGCCGGGGCCAATCAAACCCGACCTTGGCCGCCTTGCTGGAGAGTTTCTTGGTATGGGCCAATGCGGGTAATGCAGGCGGGATTCCTGACAAAGCTGATGGCCGCTGTTTTTCTTTACCTTTCGCATGGTCCCAGTGCTGGCGGACATCCTCGGGAGTTTCGGCTTGTGCATCGCTAAAGACGTGCGGGTGCCGTCGAATCAGTTTTTCCGTAATCCGCTGAATGACGGGAATCAAATCAAAGCGGCGTTCGTCGGCTGCTATCTGCGCGTCGAGGACGACTTGCAATAAAACGTCTCCCAATTCCTCGATGATCAATTCATCGTCGCCCGAATCAATCGCTTCGAGCAGTTCGTAGGTTTCCTCAAGGGTGTAGGGCTTGATCGATTCGAGGGTTTGTTGGCGATCCCACGGGCAACCGGAAGGGCTCCGCAAACGGGCGACGACATCCACCAATTGGACAAAGGCCTCACTGAGCTTTTGCGAATCCGGGGGGATACCCATCTCTGACGGCGGATCAGAAGGTGTTTTCTCAGTGTGCGGCATAGCGGAAACGAAATATCAAAATCGGAGAGGCAATGTTTACGATGGTGATGACACCTTGGTCATTTCTAAGTAGTGACGGTGGCGTTGTAAAGTTCGCCATGAATGCCCTTTGGCAAATGGTGACCGCGACGATATGATGCGGTTAGGGTTGTCGAGAAGAATACTGAACAACTCAACCACCTGCAGAGGAGTCGTCGTGAAAAAGGTTGGCCGAACATTGTTGTCGCGTGAGGTGTTGGTCCCGGTCATTGTCACCTTTGGGGCGGTGAGCATCGTGGCTGCTTGGGGGTGGGCCGACGAGGCTGGTCAAGCAAAGAAAAAAGAAATGGCCTTGCTGGAGACATTCAACAAAGAGTTCGTGCACATCACGCCGGGCAAAGGGAAGTTTCCTGAATCGTTCTCGATGGGGAGCGAGTCGGGTGAGGCTACGGAGCGTCCGGTGCGGAAGGTGACGTTCAAATACGATTTTTGGATGGCAAAATATGAAGTGCCGCAGGATCTCTACGAAGCTGTCATGGGAGAAAATCCCAGCCGGTGGAAAGGTCCGCGGAATTCTGTCGAGATGATGGACGTTCAGCAGGCTGTTGAATTCTGTCGCCGGGCGACGAAAAAAATGCGTGCTGCCCAATTGTTAAAACCGGACGAAGAGATCCGGCTTCCGAGTGAGGCGGAATGGGAGTATTGCTGCCGAGCGGGGACAACGACCGCTTATAGCTTTGGGGAGAGTGCCACGGGCGACGGAGATGACGGCAAGCAGGCCTCGGTGTTAAGTGCGTATGCTTGGCACACGGGAAATGCGGCGGGCAACGACCCACCAGTCGGAGCGTTAAAACCCAATGCGTGGGGCCTGTATGACATGCATGGCTACCTATGGGAATTCGTCAGCGACAGCTGGAGCGATGATTATTCGGCAGCGCCGACAGACGGAAAAAGCCATGCCCCGCAGCGCGCATTGGGCAAAGACGGGCAGGTTGTGATGCGCGGTGGGTCTTGGAAAGATCGCTACGAAGAACTCCGGAGTAGCGTTAGAAAGAAGGGGGCGAACGGTTTGAAAGACGATGCTGTTGGGTTTCGCTGCGTGAAAGATCGCGTCAAACCTTAATTTCCTCTCCAAATCGATATTGTGAATATTCCAAATTTGTGGCCGTTTTGACGTTACTTTCCATCGCAAGTTGTTTACGCTTGCCTCTTAACGGTGATGTGCGCACACGCAATAGCGACGTGCATAAGCTCAGACGAGGGGGAGTGGCTCCTTCGGTTGAGCAACAGACCACCGCGAGCCGCTCGTACAGATTCCCCAATAACTCCGGTTTTGGTTTCCTGCCAGTGGTTGTCGACCAACGACATGATTTCGCTACGTAGAGTCCGGTTGCCCGAGAGATGCCTAGTCATTTCGCCGGCAACCACAAAGTTCATCAGGATGTAGTTATGAATTCGGAACAGTCCACTTCAAGTCACAATCCCATTACCAATCAGACGCCCGTGGACGAACCAGCCGAGGCTGGCGTCGAGCAAACGCCTGCTGACAGCGAGGAGTCATCGCTTTCTGCAACGTCGCCCGAGACGGGACGGACTGAACCGGAAACCCCGGCTGTGGCCGCCAGCTCCCCTGAGGAGACGAAGCCTGCTGCCGAAGCCACCGATGCTGCTGCCAGTTCACCGGAGCCGCCCGCAGAAACTGCAGCACCCGAATCAGAAGCACCGGCTACAGAAGCCCCGGCTGCAGCATCAACCGCTGATGCGACGAGTGCGGAACCAGCCGCGCGGCCGCGAGTGAAACTGAATCCGACAGTCGATCCGGCAATGGCGGTGGCGATTCCCAGTCCGTCGCTTGCCGATTCCCGTCCGTCTAAGCCCTCCACTGAGGCAGAACCGACCGGTGAAGAGGCGGCTGCCGTGGCTGAAGCACAAGCCGTTCAGTCGACACCTCCTCCGCCTGCGACGCCCTCAGCCGAACCGGTGGCGCTCCCGCCGGCGAACGTCGACTTGGATGCGGATGTTGAAGCGGAACTAGCCGCTGCGTTGGCTGGCGAAAAGCCGACAGAAGCCCCCAAGGTTGTGGCGCCCGAAGGTGGGGAATCGACGGAACCGGTGACTGAAGAGGACCTGGAGCCGGGCACAAAACTCAAAGGCCGCGTACAGTCGATCCAAAAGGACAGCATTTTGCTCGACGTCGGTTTTCGTTCGTCAGCCATGATTCAACTGCGGCAGTTTGAAGGGCGAAAACAACCGCAACTGGGCCAGGAACTGGAAATCGTCATTGATCGTTTCGACGCTGCTGATGGTTTGTTGCTGGCGAGTCTGCCGCGGATGGCGCGTTCTGCCGGTAATTGGGATGAAGTCTCCGTCGGGCAGATCGTGGACTGTTTGGTCAAAAAATCAAACAAAGGCGGGCTGGAAGTCACCGTCAGCAACCTCCGGGGATTTATGCCGGCCAGCCAAGTCGACTTGGGTTTTGTGGAGAGTTTGGACGAATACGTTGGCCAAAAGCTGACCGTGAAGATCATTGAAGTCAAACCTGAGAAACGAAACCTCGTGGTCAGCCGCCGTGCTTACATGCAGGCCGAACGCGAAGAAGTCGCTCAGGATATGTGGAAGACCCTAGAAGCGGGGCAAACGCATACCGGCACGGTCAAGACCGTTAAGGATTATGGGGCGTTCGTCGACATCGGCGGGATTGATGGCTTGTTGCATGTGGCTGAAATGAGTTGGACGCGGGTCAATCATCCCCGCGACATTCTCAAAGTCGGACAGCAACTCGACGTGCAATTGATTTCGGTCGATGCCGAGAAAAAGAAAATCAGCCTGAGCCTCAAGCAATTGAAGAAAAACCCCTGGGACGACTGCGTGCAGCGGTATCCGGTGGAGTCGATCGTGCAGGGCAAGGTGACCAACATCACGAATTTCGGCGCCTTTATCGAAATTGAGGAGGGTGTTGAAGGGTTGATTCACATCAGCGAAATCGACTATCGCCGAATCAACAAGGTGTCGGACGTCTTGAAAGAAGGGCAGGAAGTGGAGGCCAAGGTTGTTTCCATTGATGGGGAACGCAAGCGGATTGGCCTGTCGATGAAAGCCCTCAAGGCCAAACCGGAACCGGTTAAAAAACCGAAGGACGAAGACCTCTCACCCAGCGGCGGCGAGGCGTATCAACGCAAACGCAAAGGTCCGCTCAAAGGGGGCACAGGCGGCAGCAGTGGCCCGCTGTTCGGTTGATCGTCTTTTCCAGTTCTATTGGTGTTTCGTAGGGCGCTGGTGGCGGATTCCGACAGTCCACGTTGAACGATCTTACAGGTTGTTGAACGTTGGAAATCATTCGGTCACCGTGCTGGACGAGGAGCGCCGTGCACGACGGCAAGCCGTCGGTTTGGGGACTTACGTTCTGACACCCGCTAATCTGTGTTTGATCCGTGTTTGATCTGTGGCTAAATAACGACGTCGTTTTGGTTGCAGCTTAGCCGCGCTGGGTTCATCTGTGTTCCCTCGGTCTAAAATACGGTGGCTAAAATACCCGCCATGGCATCTGTGATGGTCCACTTGATTCGACAGGCTAAAGGAGACACGCCCCGTGACCACGCTACTCGACCGGTTTTTGCGCTATGTGCGGATTGACACGCAAGCCGATGAAACCAGTGATAGTTCACCCAGCACGAGCAAACAGCTGACATTGTCGCGGTTGCTAGCCGAGGAATGTGAGGCGATTGGGCTGGCTGACGTCTCCTGCGACAAGTTCGGCAACGTGATGGCCACGATTCCTGCGACCGTGGATCACGACGCACCGATGATCGTCTGGGTGGCACATGTCGACACGTCGCCCGAATTCACGGCTGAGAACGTGAATCCAATCGTGCACGAAAATTACTCAGGCGGCGATATCGTGCTGCCGGGCGATCCGTCCCAAGTGATTCGCGTGGATGACAATCCGGTTTTGCGGGAGTTGATCGGTTCGACGATCATTACCACCGACGGCACAACGTTGTTGGGGGCGGATGACAAAGCCGGGGTGGCGGTGATTATGACGGCAGCGGCGTGGCTGATTGGTGATAATACCTTGCCGCGCGGGCCGGTGCGGATTTGTTTTACCTGCGACGAAGAGATCGGGCGGGGAACAGAAAATCTGGATCTGAAAAAACTGGGTGGGGTCTGTGGTTATACGCTCGATGGTGAAGGGCGGGGGATGATCGACAATGAGACCTTCTCGGCCGATCAAGCGGTGATCACCGTGACGGGCGTGAACACGCATCCGTCGAAGGGCAAAGGGGTGATGGTCAATGCGATTCGGATTTTGAGCCGCTTTATCGCCGCTTTGCCGACCGACTGGCTGAGTCCCGAATCGACCGAAGACCGCGACGGGTTTTTGCATCCGTATGCCTTCGAAGGGGGCGTCGCGCAGTCGACGGCACGGATTATTCTGCGGGATTTCGATACGGCGAAATTGGCGGAACATGCAGAAATGTTGGAGGAGATTGCCGAGCCGCTACGGGAAGAATTTCCAGAGGCCAAGATCGACGTGGCGATTTCGCAACAATATCGCAATATGGCCGACGGTTTGAAAACCGAGCCGCGGGCAGTTGCCAAAGCGGTCGAAGCGATGCAAGCGGTGGGGATCGATCCGGTACTGAGCATTATTCGTGGCGGCACAGATGGCTCGCTGTTAACCGAACAGGGACTGCCCACACCGAACCTATCGACCGGCCAACATAACCCGCACTCGCCACGAGAGTGGGCGAGTCTGGACGAGATGGAAACGGCAGCGGATGTCTTGATTAAACTGGCAGAGGCGTGGAGCACGGAGCGGGTTTGAGCTTAACGCAGCGGAGCCGTCATCTAATCTGGCCGTTCATTTCTTAGCCACAGATTGAACACGGATAAAACACAGATTTCCGGTCGGGAACCTCGAAATCCCAAACCGACGGCTTGCCGTCGCATTGTGCGAACCGTGACAGACGACGCGCCGGTGTATTAGCAGCGGTTGATCCTGGTTCCTTTTCTTTGCGGCCTTTGCGGCTTTGCGTGAGTCATTTCTTTCCTGCAATTAGAATCAGGTCGCGAGAAGGTTCATCCAGCCTGCTGTCGGTAGAAAAAATCCTCACGCAAACCCGCAAAGCTCGCAAAGAGATTTGCAGTGTCGATACGGTTAGCAGCGGTTTATGTCGCTCGCGCCCTCTCTGTTAAATCAATTCTCTTTCAAAAACGGTCTCCGCGCCACGTAGCTGTCATTCCTGAACCGGTTGATCCTGGTTCCTTTTCTTTGCGGCCTTGGCGGCTTTGCGTGAGTCATTTCTTGTCCTGCAATCAGAATCGGGTCGCGAGAAGGTTCATCCAGCCTGCTGTCGGTTGAAAAAATCCTCACGCAAAGCCGCAAAGCTCGCAAAGAGATTTGCAGTGTCGATGCGGTTGGGATTGGCTACTGTCGATCACGTTGAATTTGCTGTTTTTTCTTTCCAAAGAAATGTCCCCGTCATTCAGCTACCGTTGATGGATTGATTTCTCCTGGTGAATTCTTGGCGGTCTTTGCGCCTTTGCGTGAGGATTTTTTGGGGCACTGCGGAGAAAATTCGAGATCAAAGAGGCCAGTGAAAGTCCTCCTCGGTTGTTGCTGATCATGGCATTTGCGGGGTGACTCAGTCGGGCAGGCATTGCCTGCTGCGAAAATGTGTTGAACTTGGGGGGAATGGGCTGCTTCTGTTCTGATTGCTATTGACGGATATCGCGGATTGTCTTAAATCCACGCGGCGATTTGGGATGGGCTCTCCCGTTCAAGGCTTTAAGGAGTATGACTCGGTGAATGCAGTTGCAAAAGAATTGTGGACGCGTATGCCGGTTTCCGTAAGAAGATTCCTGCATACGACTAAAACCGATCTGCTCGCGAGACGGTCGCAAAATCAACAAGTCGGTGTCGTGAAGGATGTGAACTGGCAGAAGTATTTCTCCGACCAGCTTTCCGGCACAGGGTTGGAGATCGGGGCGCTGCACCAACCGATGCTGACCCATGAGCGGATGCAGGTCGACTATATTGATCGGCTGACCACAGCGGAATTACGGCTACAGTACCCCGAACTCAACGATCTGCCGTTGGTTGAGCCAAACCTCATTGGTGATGGGGAAACGTTGGCAAACGTGGCCAATGACAGCTACGATTTTTTGATCGCCTCGCATGTCATTGAACACATGAAAAACCCGCTGGGCTCTTTGCAGCAATGGTGCCGCGTGGTCAAACCGGGCGGGAAAGTTTATCTCGCTATTCCGGATAAACGGGCGACCTTTGATGTGAATCGCGAGCGGACCTCGCTTGCGCATATGATCTTGGATTACCAGCGTCCTTCTGCAGATCGTGACTACGAACACTACCTCGACTATGCAAACCTGGTGAATCATACCAGCGGCGACGCAGCGATTGCAGAGGCTGATCGACTCTGGGCAATCGACTATAGCATCCATTTCCACGTCTTCATTCCTGAGGACGTCACGGAACTCGTGAATTGGTTTTCCGCTCACGTCTCGCCGGTCAAAATCCTGAAAGGGCCGGTGATGAATGCCGGCAGCCATGAATTCCACTTGCTGCTACAAGTGGATTGAATTTGTGCCTGTGCTGCACGACGAGAAAAGCCTCACGCCAAGCCGCTAAGCTCGCAAAGAGTTTTGCGATGTCGATTTGATTGATCCTGGTTGGGTTGATGTCGATCACGTCCGCAGTTAGAATGGGTCGCGAGAATTCAGCTTTCGGTTGAAAAAACCCCCGCAAAGCTCGCAAAGAGATATCCATGTCCATCACGCAGCGGGGCGTCATTAAATGAATTCTCTTTCAAAAGATCTCCTCGACACGCAGCGGTCGTTCCTGCTTGGTCCTGGTTCCTTTTCTTTGCGGCTTTGCGTGAGGATTCTTTTTTGCGCTTTTGGGATTGACCGAAATCGATGAGGCGGGTGATCACTTCGACGCTTGGCAGACTCGACGCAATAGTTTCGGCCCATACCGCATACCAGAACCGTACAGCGAGAAGCCCCGTGAACGAGGCTCCGAAGTGCGCTGTCACGGGCCGATAGACCCGCCGTGAACGGCGGGCCTATTACCGCTGCGCGGCCAACGCCGGTAAACCGGCGTCATGCACGCCCCTGCTATCCGCCTCTATGAATCAGGGACGAATGATTCGTGCTCCGGCGGCAGATGGGAGCCTGCCCTACACGCATTGTATGAACCGGTTTTGGACGTAGGCTAAATATCGGCAAGCGACAAAGCTAACGATTCCACCGTTTACCGCACCGCAAAATACGAAAAGTGTGGGTGAGGAAATTGATATCCAGAGTAGTGGTAAGGCAAACGGTGCGCAGCAAACAACGAGGCCGCAAAATGCAAAGATAAACCCCATTGTGGAAGGGACAATGTATGGAGTTTCCTCTTCTCGCCGAGTTGATTGACCATCCTGAGCAGGCACGTAGGAATGGATTCCTTCTGGCTCAAGTTGATGAACGGAAAAATACCATGACGTCAAGAACGAGAGAAAATGCAATGCGAACAACAGGATGAACGTACGCCAAAGATGCACGTGTGGAATTCCTCACCGTTATTTTGTCAAATGAGATTTGACGACGACCGCAAGCGGGCGATTTGGCGATGAGGCTGGGCCGATTAATTCTCAGCGATTACCTCCACGCCCGATAGGACGGCCTTGTGGGGGCCGGTGGACTTTATACCGATGGTGAGGGTTTCGTCGATGGGAATGCCGTTAAACTCGCGTATTACCGCACGTTGGGGGCCCTCAGCGGCGGCGGTGATGTCGAAGTCTTTGAGCACGGTTGTGTCCTGTAATGTGACATCGAATTGTCGTTGGCCCGGTTGCAGTGTGGAATCGGGCTCGGTGAAGAAGAGCCGCACGGTGTAGGGACGGATGGCGACGTCTGTCTTCTTGGGGGCACTGTCCCCGATGTCCAAGACCAACTGCGGTGCTCCCTGTTTGTCGCGGTCACGTGCCTTGGCGACGTGACTGCCCGAGCCTTCGATGAGAAATGCAACGGCATTGCCCGGTTTCCAATCGGGACCGTCGACGATTTCCTGTAGCAGGGCTGTCAAATCGGCGGTGCGTTGATCGGGGCCGGTGTCTCCCTCTTTGAGCCATGGTTTAGGCTTCCAATTGACTTGGGCCTTCGTCCGCTTGCGGGAGGAGAGGTTGTCTGTTTTCGTTGTGAATTCCGCGGCATTGGCGGAGGCTTCGGCGGTGATGGTCATATCCGCTGCGGCGCTGGAAGGCTCGTCAACTTTGAACTGAATGTAGGCGGACTTAATTTTGGTGCCGCGAGGGATGGGGACGTCCTGGAAACGAATCCCGACTGTTTGGCTGCTGCTATCTTCGACCAATTCCAGGTCGCTGCTTCCCAGCGAGACGTCACCGTTAGAGGCTTCTTCAGCATCGTCACTGTTCTGTTTGACTTGGACTTGTAGGCCGGCTTGATCATTCTGTTTCGGTGAAAGATGGATCACGATGTTTTTAGCACCGGTAACTCCCGAAGCGGCGACCCAGGGTTGTTCGCCCTCGATCCGCGACGCGTGGTGCCGAAAGTACTCGATGTCTCCGTCGACGCTGACATCGATGTTCGGGGAGGGGCCACCGACACTGGGGAATTCCATCCACAACGTGCCGTTATCGGCGCGACGGTCGCCTGGCGCGCCGAAATTGATTCCGACCTGTTTAACACGGTTGCCATCATAGGCGAAGTCGTTGTGCGTCCAGATTTCTAGTCCCGGCATATGCACCATCGCCAGCGAGGTTTGGTTTTGGAACGAGCAGCGGCAAGTGCGGGTGTAATCGGGGGCGTTGAGCAAACCACCGGCGGCGATCAAGTTGGACGTACAGCCCGATTTGAATCCTCCGAAGTGTCCCGTCCCGCCATCAGTGGTGAGATCAAAAAACGCAGCGGCCGAAGAGCGGAAGGTGATCAAATTCTCACTGGCGATGGGGTAGTTGCATCCCTTGGTCGAGGAGAACGTCCATTCTGCTTTTTGACCGGTGATCGGATCGGTGCGAAACCGGACATCGCCGGTGAGTAGGCTGAACATTTTTCCGCCGGCGATGATGTCATCGCCATGCAGAATCGGCGGAGTGGAATACTTCAGCGGCTTGTCCCAGACGACCTCGCCGGATTTCGCCTTGTAGGCGATCATTCTTGATCCATCTTCGGAGCGGACCGTGTCATTTGAGGGTCGGGTCGATTGCAACATGATGCCGTGCTCCTGGGAGCAACTCAGCCAGGTGCCGAAGACATTTTCGTTGGTTTGCCACAGCGGTTCGCCCGTTTGCAGATCGTAGGCGGTCAATTTGTAGGTTTCCGGTTTAGCTTGTCCGCGGCGCTTGAGTTTCTCTTCCAAGTTGGGCGGTAATTTGTCCAGGCAGTATAAGACGCCGTCCATCGCTGTGATGGCGTTGTGCAAAAATCCGTGTTGGGCGTTGGCTCGCCAGCGGATTTTTCCCGTTTGCCGATCCATGACCACCAGAGCGGCGCTGGCAGATTTGTCGTAATCGGTGAAGCGCCATTTGCTGCGACGTGTGTCGCTTTCGTCGTGCGGCATGTTGAGCTTTTTGGAAAAGTCGGCAAAACCGGCTCCGGCGATGAGTGCATCTCCGTCGACTCCCAAATAACCCCAGCTTTCCGGCGACTCCCCTTCGGCATTTTTGGGAAGCGGGATGGAGGTCACAGTCGATCCGTCGCGGGCATCCAACACACGGATGAATTTCCCCTCGATGATGTAGACCTTATCCTCGGTGGCGATGAAGTTCGTTCCCCGCGCATTGGAGCCGGGAATGTGGACTTGATTGTATTCGGTGCTCAGCGGTGTGTTTTTGTAGGTCTGGTCGAAAAACGTGCCGTAGGTGCCGAGGTTTTTCAGCAGCGTTTTCCAAATCACGCGGCCGGTGTAGACGTCACGGGCGCTCAAACTGTCCATGCCTTGGATGTACAGCCGTCCGCCGATGATCTGTTCCGGGGGGCCGTGTCCGTGACGGGGCAGGACGTCCATGTTGGAACTGCCACCGAACCACAAAATCCCCAAAGGGAGTTTGACGAGCTTGTCGTCTGATTTGATCGTGTTGCGGATATTACCGTATTGGTGCGTCCAGTCACCCGCTCCGGGGAGTGCCCCTTTGCGGGTGACGATGCTGATGTCGCCCATCCGTCCATGATGTACGCCTTCTAAACCGGCCTGCTCGATCAATTTTTTGTTCGCTTCGGATTCACCCACAAACAACGCTCGGCCCCCGTAGGGACGCAGGCTCTCAAAAACCGTTTTCAGCGTCTCCGGATCGTCGACTCGAATGCCGGTGGTGAACGACGAGAAATAAGGGGGCAGGTCGAAACTGTCGACTTCGCCGACATGCAAAGCGATACGACTGCCGTACAGTCCGGCAGCATCCAAGCGGCGTCGTAGTTTTTCGACGATTTCCGCATCGGGGCTGACACCGACTATGTTAAATTCTGTTTGCCGCGCAAATGCTTCGAGCGTATCGTCATCCTGTACGCCGTACATGACGGCATACCCATTAGGGTCGTCGGTGGCATGCAGGGTTTCTTTGACGAATTTTTCGGTTTGCTCGTCCAGTTTGTTCTCAGTGGGCTTCTCAGTGATCACCACTGGCTGGGCGACTGCGTCGGCGCCGAATGCCATGAGCTTGCCGTCGAGTGTCACTGCGAACAAGCGGTCGTCGGCGGCGATCAGTCGTTTGACGTCCCCTTCAACCGGAATGCGGCCGACGATTTGCTGAGGCTCGCCGTTTTGGGGGAGCTGAATAATGGTGATGCCATCTTTGCCGGCGGCGTACAGCCGATCACCGGCGCGGATCATATCATTGTTGGCATCGGCTTCGAGTTCCCAGGCGGCATTGCCGGGAGCATCGAGCGGACGTTTGATGATCGAGTCGCCGCAATAATAATAGCCATCCTCGGAAACGACGGGCTGTTTGCCTTTGCTGCGTCCCAGGGAGTCCCCGGTTTTGATATCGAATCGGGAGTATTCGTCATCGCGTTCGTGACCGAAAAAGATATCGTCGTTGGCGAATGCCCAGGACCCGCCGGACTTGCCGTACTTGGCAAGATGGAAGTATTCAAAACGGCCGGTCGCGCGGTCGAACACGGCGGGGATCGAGCGTCCACCGGGGATGATCAACTTGTCCTCGGTGGCCACCAAACAGCCTTGGGGAGCGACGCCGGCGAACGCAGGATAGTTGTGTGGTTGTTGTAGGTAGTCCGCACCGGTGCCGTCATTGACCCATTGGATTTCGCCCGTTTCGGCATCGAGGGCGTAGATGAATGTTCCCATGAAGGGCCAAATGCTGGCGGCAAAATAGACCGACCCATCGCGAAGCACCGGAGCGCCGCGCGCGGGCCACGTGGAAATCAGGCGTTCATTGCCCAGGATGCGGCGATCGGAGGGGCCGCCGCGGAATTTCCAGATTTCTTCGCCTGTCTCGGCACTGACGCAATACAAAAATCCATCGTCGCTGACAAAATAGACTTTGCCATCTTCCGCTGCTGGAGGAAATCGCACTGGACCGTCGACATAGACACGCCATTTTTCCGCACCGGTTTTGGTGTCGAGCGCGACGACCTTGTCGCTGTCATTGAAACCAATGTAGAGCGTGTCACCCAGGACAATCGGTTCAAACACCCGGTCGTATTTCATGAGGTCTTGATTGAGCGGATCGTCCCACACTGTGATGCGAGGCGAGTACTCTCGGACCCATTGCAAATGCAAGTCGGTCGGCAATTCATGTGGCGATGAGGCGGTGCGTCCGGCGTCGTAACGAAACATCGGCCAATCACCAGCGGAGAGGTTCGTGGGCGCGGCCATGAACAAGGTGGCGGCGAGTGTTAGATAGGCGAGGATTGGCATGCGGCTGTTCATGTCGATGTAGCTTTCTCTCGTGCGCGAGCGGCGCCGGGGAGTGGGACAAATTCGATAGCAACTTTGATTATCGCCGCTGTTGCGTGAAGCTGCAACAGGCAGATACGGAGATTTTCCTGCGGGAGCAAAATCTGTCAATTGGATAGATAAAAAAAGCGCGGAAACGCATGAGCGTTCCCGCGCCTATATTCCCATTTTAATGGCTAAGAGTTAGAAGTTCAGCCGCGTTATTTTTTGAACGTCAATCCTGAATCTTCATCGCCGCCCCCTACGATTTTGAAGTTGAAACTCTTGTCATCGACCCATTTGAGCCGTCCGACCAGGGCGTTGTGATCAGGCCGTGCCAGGGTCAGCAATCCGTTGCCAATCACGTATTCGCCGCTGAATTTATGGGTTTCTCCCTTCGCGGTATAAACCCAAGTAAAGGTTCCCTCAGCGGTCAGTGTTAACTCAAACTTCATATTGTCATCGCTGACCGACTTCCAGGTTCCCACATATTTCTTCAAATCCACTTTGGGAGCGGCCTGAGGGACCGCTGGATCGGGTTGGTCCTCCGTGGCGGCCGGGGTCGGTTCGTCAGGCGCATCGGCCGTCGGCTGTTCCGGTTTTGGCTCCGCAGCTGCGTCCGGTTGTGAGGCGCCGGGTTGGGCGTCGTCCGACTGCGGCACTTGAGGCGGAGTGTCGGAGGGCGCTTCTAACATCGGCTGTTTGTCGGAAGGTTGATCTTCCGAGTTTGGTGGCAGTGGTTCGTTATCTTGAGCTGCGGGAGGTGTGGGAGGTTGTTTGACCTCCGATTCCTCAGCTTCCCGAGGAGGAACAACGATTGGTTTTGTAAATTCACCCGGCTCGTCGTCATTGGCGACGGGGGCCGGTTCCTTTGTTGCAGCGATTAGTTCCTCACCTGTGAGTTGTTTATACAATCCACGCGACAGTTGGTCATCGGGTTGGAGTGCGACCGCCTTGGCAAATTCGTCGGCCGCTGCCGTGTTGTGACCACAGGTCAAATAATGGTACCCCAATAAGAAACGGACGAGTGCCGATTGCTTATGATCGTTGCGGTACTTCTCCAAGGCGCGCAGTTGTTGCGTATAGACGTCGACATTGGGGTACAGGCCCAACAACGTCGACCAGTTCCAACCAGGACCGGCAGACAAGACGGGATGTAGCACTGATGCCGCTTCCTCATAATTGCCTTGCGCGAACAGAATCAAGGCGCGGAATTCGTGCAACACGCTGTCCAACGGCATGGTCACCAGTGCGGTGTCGACCAATTGCATCGCCCGGGTGTAGTCGCCTAGCTTGAAGGCGGCACGGGCATCGTCAAAGTTTTGCAGGCCGACATCCGACGCCGATTCTTCGGCCGGTTCGGCGATAAGTTGTGAGTAGTCGACAACGGAATTATCGACGGCTACGTAATACGGATTCGAATAATAGGAGGGGTAGCCCCAATCGGTATAGGCTGAGTAGTAGGGATAGCCATAGCCGTACCCACCGCCATAGCCATAGCCGCTGGAGTACCAGGGGAGTCCCCAAAAACCGAAGAGCCAATTGCCATAGTATCCGTAATAGCCCCTGCGGCCGTAGCCATAGCGTCCGTAACCATAGCCACGCCGGCCATAACCACCGCGTCCGTATCCATAGCCACCTCGACCGTATCCGCCTTTGCCATATCCACCATATCCACCGCGGCCGCCGCGACCGCGATCATAGCCGCCGCGGTTTCCGGAGCGATTTCCGCCACGGTAGTAGGACGAATTGCCGCCTTGCCCACCACGTCTTCCGCTGCCTGCAAATTGATTCCCGCGATCAACTCGATTGCCACCTGGACCTGCGTTGCCACGTCCACCGCGACCGCCGCCTGGGCCTGCGTTACCACGTCCACCGCCACCTGGGCCTGCAGTCCCACGTCCCGCACCGGGGGCATTTCCACCACTGCGGATTCCACCTCGACCACCGGAATTGATATTGCCACGACTCCCAGGTCGCATTGTTATCGAGCCGCGTGGGGAGGAACCACTACGACGACTCCCACCGATTCCAGCTCCGCGTGGATTAATTCCGGCGCGTCCGCGACTGGATCCGCCGCTGCGAGCAGTACTGCCACCGGATCGACCCCGCGAAGTAATACTGCGGCCGGACGATCCACTGCGTGAAGGACTACGGCTGGAAAAACCGCCCGAGGTGCCACCGCGGGAACTTCTGCCGGAGAAACCACTCCGTGATCCTCCACTAAAGCCACTGCGTGGACTACCACTGGAGCGACCGCGTGAGCCACCGGAGAAACCACTGCGGGAACCGCCCCGTGAACCGCCAGAAAAGCCGCCGCGTGAACCGCTACGCGATCCTCCGCTAAAGCCCCCACGAGATCCGCCGCGCGAACCCCCTCGGCTAAAGCCACCGCGCGATCCGCCGCCGCGTGAGCTTCCTCCGCCACGAAAGCCGCCCCCGCGCGATCCACCGCCACCTCGGCTTGCACCACCTCCGCCGCGGCCACCACCCCCTCGGCCCCCACCGCGTTGGCTAAAAGCCTCTTCGGTCGTGACCGTTATTAAAAACACTAACGTCAAAGCAATTGTAAAAGGTTTCATCGTGCTGCAGCCTCCGCTAGAGAATTCGAGATTCTCAAGACAATGGAATAGTGAAGACTGGCAACCCCCGTAACTCAGTCGCTTCTCATGTGCGTGACCGGTCACAAGTCACGCATTCATTTTCATAGACATGGTTTACATCGTTACGCCCACAACTTTCGCCTACCAACAAAGGTTGCAAACACGACATCTTTGCGTACTGCGACTGGCCGACCTGTGAGTCAACGTGCGTGGCAGACGTCAAAAACCGTCTGCGGTTATTGTAAGCGGTGGGAAAACGAAATCCACCCGTTTTTTGCGATTACAGGTCTCTTTTCCTTGTAAGTCCCCATTTCCCGGAGATACGGGCCAATCAGGCGGGATTTTGGGGAACATTGTGACGGAGGACGCGCATTGCATGTCCTGGACAGGTTCCGTTTAATGACGTCGGCAAGAATCGCAATTCGCACGCGGGAACATTTGTTATGTCGGCAACATATGACTTTATCGTTCTGGGCGCCGGAGGATTTGGCAGCAGCGCGTTATATCATTTAGCAAAACGCGGCGCGCGGGTGTTGGGGCTGGAGCAGTTCGACGCGGCCCATGATCGGGGGAGTTCGCATGGGGAAACGCGGGTGATCCGCAAAGCGTATTTCGAGCACCCCGACTACGTGCCGCTCTTGTTGCGCGCCTATGATCTGTGGCGAGAACTTGAGGCGGAGAGCGGGCGAACGCTGTATCACGAAGTGGGGCTGCTGCTGGGAGGCTTGCCCGGTTCGGGTGTGATTACCGGGGCGAAGATTGCAGCGGAGCGTCACAATCTGCGACTGGAGACACTTACGTCCACAGAGGCGGCTGAACGTTTTCCGGCGTACCGCATTCCACAGAAATTCGCGGTGTTGTATGAACCCGAGGCGGGTTATCTTGAGGTTGAGTCGTGTGTCCGGGCGCATTTGGATGCAGCTGTGAATCGCGGCGGGGAGTTGCACGTCAATGAGAAAGTTCTCGAGTGGAAGGTGGACGGACCGGTGGTGCGCGTCCGCACTGAACGAGGTGAATATGAGGCAGGCGGTCTGGTGATCACGGCCGGTGCGTGGAGCAGTCGGCGACTTGCTGAGTTAAAGATCCCTTTGCAAGTTCTGCGCAAGGTCATGTTCTGGTATGAAACTCCGCTTAAAAAGTTCGATGCGGCAGCTGGCAACGGTTGCTTCTTTTTCGAGACGGCGGGTGGGGAGTTTTACGGCTTTCCACGGATTAATGGAAAGGTGAAACTGGCGGAGCACAGTGCGGGAAACAAAGTTGAGGATCCGATCTATCTCGATCGGGAATTGTACCCGATGGACACCGCCTGGCCGGACAAATTTGTGTCGAGTTTTATGCCCGATCTTCCCAGGCACGCAATTCAGCACGCGGTTTGCATGTATACCAAAACGCCCGACAGCCATTTCATCGTCGACCGGCATCCGGAGCACGACAACGTGGTGATCGGCGCAGGTTTTTCAGGGCATGGCTTTAAGTTTACCTCATCGATCGGCGAAGTGCTGGCCGACTTAGTCGATCAAAAGCGAGCGGCGCTGCCGATTGAATTTTTGTCGTTAGGGCGTGAGGCATTGCGAGCGTAGTTTGCAACAGGGAATCGATTTATGAGAAGTCTTACTACATTGTTGATTTATGAAAAGCGCTATTGATTTGTCCATTGTGGCTGCGTGTGGCGATCGGTCGGTGGCGGCGGAACCGACGGCGCGGCCGAATATTGTGTTGTTGCTGGTCGATGATTTGGGGTGGGCCGACATTGGGTGTTATGGGGCGGACCTGCATGAAACGCCGCACATTGATCGCTTAGCGGAATCAGGTTTGCGCTTTACCGACGCCTACGCCGCAGCTGCGATTTGTTCGCCGACGCGGGCGGCGATCATGACGGGGAAATATCCCGCGCGGATTCCCATGACCATTTGGCACGAACGGGCAGCCGCCGGTCCTGAACAAGGGCGAAAGCTGTTGCCGCCCGAATCCTTGGCGAATCTGCCGCATGAAGAAATCACATTAGCGGAGGTATTACAGCAGCGAGGCTATCTGACGGCGCACATTGGCAAATGGCATTTGGGGACCGCCGGATATTATCCGGAGACGCAGGGATTCGACATCAACATTGGGGGGACGTTTTGGGCGCACCGGCCACATTTTACCATCCCTTTGCCGGAGCGTGGTCGGACGGGGAACCGCGGTACGTGCCGGGACTCGGGCCGGGCAAACCGGAGGATTATCTGACCGATCGACTGACCGACGCGGCCGTCAAAGTGATTGAGGAGGCGGGAGAGCGTCCCTTCTTTTTGAACATGTGTTACCACACCGTGCATAGCCCGATTGAAGGGAAGGCGGATATCGTGGAGCGGTACCGCAAGAAACTGAAGCCGGGGCTGCGTCACAAAAATCCCGACTATGCGGCGATGGTGCAGAGTCTGGATGAAAGCGTGGGCCGAATTTTGCAAACGCTGACTCGACAAGGGATCGCCGAACGGACCGTGGTGATTTTTACCTCGGACAATGGGGGCGTCGTGAATCCGGTGCGCGGGCAAATTCCGACAACCAATGCGCCGCTGCGGTCGGGTAAGGGGGCGATGTATGAAGGGGGGATTCGCGTACCGTTGATCGTCGATTGGCCGGGGGTGACGGCTGCGGGAGCGGTTTGTGCTCAACCGGTTTCTTCAGAGGATTTGTACCCCACGATCCTGGATATTGCCGGGGCTGATGATCGGTCGCAGTGGAATGCTGTTGTCGATGGCATCGATTTAGTGCCGCTGCTGAAAGACCCCTCAGCGGAGATTCCCCGCGATGCGCTGTATTGGCATTTTCCGCATTATTACCCAACGACCACACCGGCCAGCGCCATTCGGGCGGGGGATTGGAAGTTGATTGAGTTCTTCGAAGGGGACCGCGTGGAGCTTTATAACCTGGCCGATGATCTTGGGGAACAGCACGACTTGGCCAAGTCGAATCCACAGAAAGCAACAGCGATGCTGAAGCAGTTGCGAGCGTGGCAGAAGAGCGTCGGAGCGGGGATTCCGTCGGTCAATCCCAACGTAGGCTCTGCCGTCAAATAATGTCGGGTGCGTCGCGACGCACCTTTCTCACGCGAAACGATTGACGTTCAATTTTAAAAAAGGACTCGCGCAAAGCCGCCAAGACGCAGAGAAGAGTAAGGCTTACCGTTGTGATTTTTTCTTACCGTGTTTGTCCTACGACGTAGAACGACAGATTGTCCTACCGAAATGCGGTGATGTGTGGCCACGTTAGTGCGTCAACCCCTCACCCCGGCCTTAGGCAACAATTTGTAGTTAGCCGTGGGGGAACACTCATCGGGTGGCAGCGATTGCCAACGGCAATCGGTGTGCCTGCAGGCACAAGAAGCAGCAGTTTCAGCTCTCCTTGCCAGTGAGACTCTGCTTGTTATCAGAGCGCGGTAATTGCGGCTTCTTGCGGGCTGCGCCCGCCCCGATGTCTGCGCCATCGCGGCCACCCCGAACTTTTTTACTAACCGAATGCATACATCAATACACCGTCAACTAATGTAGGGTGCGTCGCGACGCACCTTTCGTCGTAGGACGACTGATAGTCCCATCGAAAAACGGTGATGGTTGAAAATTGTTGTGCGAAAACCCTCACCCCGGCCCTCTCCCAGAGGGAGAGGGGGACAAAAATTTAAGCATCTTATGCGGCTTCGGCGGTGTCGGTGCGGCTGGGGAGCCAGATGGGTTCGCAGCCTTTGCCCTTGGCCATGTGGGCCAGGTGGCGATGGCAGGTGAACATCAGCACTTGGTGGCCTTGCCGGGAAAAGTCGGAGAGGGCTTCGAGGGCGGCTTCGGTCCGATTTTCGTCGAAGTTCACCAGCACGTCGTCCAAGACCATCGGCAACGTGACGCCGTGTCGAGCGTAATCGTGGATCAACGCCATGCGAATCGCCAGGAACAATTGTTCCCGCGTGCCGCTGCTGAGGCTTTCGACGGAGAGGCTATGGCCATGTTCGTCGTCGATCCGCAGGCTGCGTTTGCCGAGTGGGGTCCAGATGTTGCGGTACTTGCCGCAAGTAATGCGTGTGAGGTAGCGCGATGCGTCGGCGATGGTGACCGGTTGTCGTGTCCGTTCGACATGGTGCCGCATCTGTTCGACGGCGAGTTTGGCACGCTGCAGGGCGAACCATTCCGCCCCGGCGGTATGGATGCGTTGTTGGACTTGCGCGATTTCCCGCCGGAGATGTCGCGATTGTTGGTCGGCCTCGATAACCTCCAATTCACGGCGGAGACTGCCTTGGTTTTTATAGGCCTCCTGCAGGTCGTTTCGCAGGTCTTCTTGTTCCATTTTCAACAGGTCAATGCATTCCGTATTGTGGTCGGCATCGAACAGTTCTAAATCTTCTTCGGTCACGGCCAGTTCGTTGTCACTTTCGCCGGCTGTGCGCAGATCTTCGTTGGCTTGTTGGAGTTGTCGCTCGAGTAAAATGCGGCGGGACAGTGCTTGCGACCGTAATTCAAAGTCTTCTCGGTCCGCAGCCCCCGCTTCGCGGAGCAGGGCGGAGCGTTGCGTTTTGTAGTCCTCGACCGCGGCGCGACATTCGGCAGCATTGCGGGCTAGGTCACGGGCTTCGCGGCGGAGACGGCGACGTTCGTCACGGCCCCCGTGCAGTGCTTTGAGTTGTTCTTCCCAATGGTCCAATACGACCAAGGGTTGGTCAAAATTATGTTCCCATTCGTGCATGCGGCGGCCGACGGCGGCGATACGGCGGCAGAACGACGTATACATTTGCCGGCGGCTTTTGAGTTCGATTTTGGCGATGCGAAATTCTTGTCGAGCATGGGACAACTCGACAAGCGATTGCCAGATGGTAAAGGCTTCGTTGACGTCTAACGTTTCGGGCAGTCCGAGTTGCGAGAGCAGTTGCTGCCAACTCTGCCGCGCCCCGGCGACGTTGCGCTGCGATTCGTAAATGGCGTTGTTGGCGTTTTCCAAGCGTTGGCGATTTCGTTCGAGTTTGCGTTCCGAAACAGCCAGCCGTTCCAAATCAGCAATTTCCCGTGCGCAACTCCGCATCTCTTCGGCTTCGGGTAACCAATTTCCGTCGTCGGCTTTGCCGGGGGAATCCCCCAGGACTTCCAGGATTTCTTCGCGGACGTTCCGCAATTGTTCGAAGTTTTGATCGGCGGCTAACGAAATTTCCTTTAAGCGGCCATCGACGCCTTGTTCGAAATGGTGTTTGGCCAATCGGCTGAGCATGACCAGCATGAAACCGATCAGCGCGAAGACACCGCCGATGGTCATTTGATTCATCACGCCTTGGAAGGCACCGACAAGAATCGACAACACGCCGCATGCGGTGACAGCCCAGGTGCAAATGTAGTAACTGGCCGGCAATGCCAAGCGGATTTCAGTGTGTTCTCGTAATTCGTCGAAACTGAGTTGGCGTTTATGCAGTTCGCGCTCGTTGAGTTTGAGTTCTCCCAACGTCTCCATGCTGGTGAGCCGTTCGCGGACGGCGACTAGTGCGTCCTGTGCTGAGTCGACGCGATAACGGCTCAATCCGGCGGCGAGTTTTTCCTGTTGCGACTGGCACAATTTGTTGAGTCGTTTGGCCCGCCGTTTGGTTTTTTCACGGCGTGCAACAACACGTTTGAAGGCGCGGGCGGTACTCACCAGCCGCGCGTAGGCATTGGGGCTGGTGTCGAATTCAGCGGCTGGGTCGGCGATATGTCCCTCGCCCCATTGCGGTTGGCGTTCTTGGACTTGCTTTTCCAGGTCATCGTATTTGGATTGCGCATGGGAAATCTGCTGTTCCAGTTCGGCAATCCAGTCGCGTTGGTCGACCAATCCTTGCAGCGTGACTTCGTATTTGGCGATGTCTTTGTTGCCGCCGAACGTGGCGGCTTGTTCCAAATTCTGCTTGGCTTCTTTTTTTAATTGGTCGCGCTGTTGGGCCGCTTCGGCGAGTTGGAGTTCGATTTCGTCCAACCGTTCGATCCCGTTTTCTGGGAAACTGTCCACAACGGGGAGCTGCGACAATTCGTCTTCCAAGGCGCGTACGCGATTCCAAGGGGCGTAGGCCCGTTGCATGTACAAATGGCCGCGGAGTTGCGATTCGATGCCCTCTTGGCGGGCGTTGATGTCGTCGATTTCGCTTTGCAACTTTCGTTGCGAGTCGGACAATTCTCGGTGACGCTCTTTGAGTCCCGCCAGTGCATCGAGTTCGGCTTTGAGGCGGTCTCGTTCGCCAAATAATTCCGGCAGACGCCCGTGTTGTGGATTGGCCCCGATCAGTTTTCGCGATTTCTGGTCGATGTCGTCCAGCGCATGCAGAATCCGCTGGCTTTGCGGTCCGAGCGTTAAGCCGTAGATTTTCTCAGCGACTTGATCTTCATGGAGCGACGCCAGCTTTTGCAATTCGCGTAGCCCCACGGCAAAGACGCGGTGGAAAACCTCTTGGTCCACGCCGCCTAATAATTCTACGAATTCGTCGCGCTCAACGCGGTCGCCGTTAGGGCCGGTAATCGTGACGGCATTCTCGACGCCATGTTTATAACGCCGTTCAATGCGATAGGATCCGCTTTCGGTGGAAAGCGTGAGTGAGCCGGCAACGTTTTTTAGTTCCGACTGCCCGCCGGAATCGCCCGGCCCGCTGCTGTTGAAGTCGTACAGCATGCCGCGCACGAAGCGCATGAGTGTCGACTTGCCCGCTTCGTTCGGGCCATAAAAGACGCTCATACCCGGGTCGCTCAGTGGCAGATTTAAGTTGTGCCACACGCCGCAATGATCGATCGATATATCTGTGATCTTCATGCCGACTCCTCCGTCTGTTCCGAGAACCACTCGCGTCCCAGCGCCGCTGCTTGGTCAAGCAGGTCGCCGTCGCTGAAGGTTTTTTCTAATTCTCGCAGTTGTGTTTCCCACATTCCGCCCGAGATGGTTGGGATTACCAGCGGGGCGTCTTCGTCAGCATCCGCATCGGAAATCGCTGCTGGTTGGGGGCGGGTCAATGCGGTCCAATATTCGGCGGCCAATTCTTCTTGAGGGGCCGATTCCAGGATCGACGCGACGTTGTCCGGCGCTATCATTCCCAAACTGCGAATGTAAACTTCACGGTCGTGGAAATGCGCCCGGAGGTGCTCATCGATGTCGTGTTGGAAATCGCTGTCGGCCAATAAGTCGCGACCATGGCCGTAACCGCGGACCTGCCAAGACAGCAGCCAAGCCGTTTCGGTGGGATGTCGATGGACGGCAGCGACTGCTGAGGTGAGTGAAGTTAGTAACTCGTCGCGATCGGTGTGGGGGTGGACGGTGATCTCTACGGTTTCAAAACGCAGGGCGGCGGTCGGCACGAAGGTCAGTTCTACGTTGCCGGTTGAGTCGACTTCGACCAGCGTGCAACCGTGCTGTCCGGATTGCGCCGCGGAGATGCCTTGTGTTCCGCCGGGGTGATGCGCGACGGCTTTATCCGCATACACGGTTCGCCGTGCATGGCCGGCATTCAAAACCCAATAGCGGACAAGGTTTTCGTTGAATTCTTGTTTGGTCGATGATTTCGTGTCTGGTGCAGGGCGAACGTCGTTGGAGACCAATTCGTATTCGGTTGTTGGCCCGTCAATGAGTTCTTCCTCAAACTGCCGCGCGATGGGCGGGAAGAAGTCTTCGTGTTGACGAAACGCGATGGGGAACGGTGCGTCAGCGGCCACATGGATGTTCTCGGCCGATGGATGAATGGTGGCGATCACGGTTTCGTCACGTGTGATCGACAGGAGCCGTTCACCACTCAAAATCGTAGTGTTTTTCGGCAGTTGCGGTAGCGACGACCAACAGGCGGCTGGGTCGGTCTGGCCGGGGACGATGTAGACGTCGATCCCCTGTTCGTCTAATTCCTCAAGGCCGCGGAGCAGGGCGATTTCGGCGAGTAGGCTTTGGTCAGCCGCATCGAAGCAGTTTCCGGTCAACAACAGAAAGTCGGCTTGTTCATCGACGGCAGTCCGCACCAGTTGGCGGAACGCGGCGAGAGTGCTGTCTTCAGCAGTGGCACATAAGTGCGGATCAGCGTAGTCGATCTGTTGGAGTTGGTGGTCCAGTAACAGGTTCGCGGCATGAATGAATCGAAACGGCTGCATCGATAAATCGAACTCCCTTTCGTTATCGGCGTAGTGGGCGGGTTTTGGGGCATCAATGGCTGTAAACTCGCCGGGCACCCATTCCTTAGGTGCTGCACATGTGGCCGGGAAGTGTAACGGGGAGAGCGATTTGAGGAAAGGCCGATTTTGAGACAAGCGGGCCCGCGCAATTTTTGCGGAGGCCGCTTTGCGTCAAAGACTCGGGTCCGGAGTCGACTTCAAAGCGGGGGGCAGCGGCATCATGTTGAGTTGAGGCGACGCTCCCTTGGAGGGGGACCAGGCGGGGTCTTGCTTGATTTGCGGGGAGTAGATCGGATCTGTCAGCATCTGGGCGGTTTGTTGATAACTCTTCAAACCCGCTTGGCTGATCAGCGTGGAACGCAGTGAGAGAAATTGCAAACGGGGCATATCATCAAGGAAGGCAAGCCCCGCATCGCTGACACGCGTGGCGTCGAGCACGAGATAGGTAAGGTTTGTCAACTCTTGCAATTGCCGCAATCCCGCGTTGGTGATTTGTGTGAGCCGCAGATTGAGTCCTTCCAGCTTTGGTAATTCACGCAGGTGGGCGAGTCCCTCGTCGCTGATACGAGTTTGTGCCAATGACAAATTTTGCAGGTGCTCAAAGAGTTGGAGCTGTTGTAAATGTTCGTCTCCAATGCGGGGGCCATTCAGCTCGACGCGAACCACCCGTTTGAACAATGTTAGGTAGTCGTCATGGACTGCGTCGGGGATCCAAAAGGGACGCATCATTCTGGTTTCCGCGGAACCACCCAACTGCTCGATCTTGGCGACAACGCGTTGTTCAATGAAATAGGGGGCGCAGGCCTTCAAGCAGTAGCCGAAGACAAACACAGTGATGCCGCTAATCAGCAGCGCGCGCAGGCTGATCGCAGGAAAGTTGAATTTTGCTGACTTAGACACGACCGACACTCCTGGGCACCGATGACGAACAATTGCTTGTTCGCTTCGATGAGTTGCTAATCTTTTACGCACTCAGCAAAACAATAAACACCGCTGGGGGTGATTGGTTTCGCTGATCTTCGGCGGGAAACCGGACGATTCGCACATTGCGTCGCCGGCTGGTTTCGGGGGAAGGCGTATTGTGCAACTCTTATGCCAAGATTTCATGAACAACCCGGCCGTGAATGTCGGTCAGGCGAAAATCGCGGCCTTGGAAGCGGTGCGTCAGTCGTTCGTGGTTGATGCCCAGGCAATGCAAAATGGTGGCATTGAGATCGTGGATGTGCACGGGATTTTCGACGACGTTGTAGCTGAAATCGTCGGTTTCGCCGTAAACGATACCCGGTTTAACACCGCCGCCGGCCATCCAAACCGTGAAGCAGCGGGGGTGATGGTCGCGGCCGTAATTGGTTTTGGTCAATGTGCCTTGGCAGTAGACCGTGCGGCCGAATTCGCCGCCCCAGATGACCAAAGTATCATCCAGCATGCCGCGTTGTTTGAGGTCTTTGAGCAGAGCGGCACTGCCTTGGTCGACATCGCCGCATTGTGAACGGATGTCGTTGGGGAGATTGCCATGTTGGTCCCAACCTCGAATAAAGACTTGCACGAAGCGGACATTCCGTTCCGCGAGTCGTCGAGCCAACAAACAGTTGGCAGCAAATGTGCCCGGCTTGTGGACATCGGGACCGTACATGTCGAGCGTGGCCTGGGTTTCGCCGGAGATGTCGGTCAATTCGGGAACCGACGTCTGCATCTTGTAGGCCATTTCGTATTGCGCGATGCGGGCGTTGATTTCCGGATCGCCGACAGCGGCGAATTGTTGTTCGTTCAATTTGGCGAGCGTGTCGAGCATGTTTCGCCGCACATCCGGAGAGACGCCGGGAGGGTTCGACAAATATAACACCGGATCGCCTTGCGAACGCAGGCTCACGCCTTGAAAGCGCGAGGGCAACCAACCTGCGCCCCACAATCGGGCATAGAGGGCTTGCGCATCGCGTTTCGCACTCCAGGAGGAATGTAGCACGACGAAGCTGGGCAGATTCCTTGACGACTCGCCCAGGCCATAGGACAGCCACGCGCCCATGCTGGGGCGTCCGGGAAGTTGCGCGCCGGTTTGAATGTAGGTGATCGCCGGGTCGTGGTTGATGGCTTCGGTGTTGACGGTCTTGATGATCGCCATGTCGTCGACCATTTTTGCGGTGTGCGGCAACAGTTCGCTGACCCACGCGCCCGATTGGCCATGTTGTTTGAATTTGAACTGCGTCGGGGCGATGGGCAATCGTTTTTGGCCCGAGGTCATGGTGGTGATCCGCTGTCCTTTGCGGACCGAATCGGGAAGATCCTTGTCGAACATCTCGGCCATGTTGGGCTTGTAGTCGTACATGTCCAATTGCGAGGGAGCGCCCGACATGAACAAGTAGATGACCCGTTTGGCCTTAGCGGGAAAATGCGGTTGGCCGAGCACGCCATGGTCGGCTGTCTCGGTGGCTGATGTGGGAGCACCGAACAGCGCCGGATTTAACGTCGACGCCAAGGCCGCCGTCCCGATTCCCGTGGCGGTCCGTCCGAAAAAATGCCGGCGGGTTTGTAACAGATGCGGGTCGAATAGGTTGTTCATGTTTTATCCCGATGCGTCAGGTTCACGGGGCGCCGAAGGAGGAGGTGTCTGTGTATCAGCGCTGGTCGTTCATATGAGTTTTTACCACGGAGGCACGGAGGACACGGAGACAGAAAGAGGCCGTAGGCTTTAGTCTGTAGACTTTAGGAAAAGACCTATTCAGCGAACGCCAATTCCTACAGCCTACAGCCTAATTTCCTCCGTGTCCTCCGTGCCTCCGTGGTGAATTGTTGCCGTTACCCTTTGGTCAGTGTTTCGTTGAGGTTCAGAATCGTGTTGGCGATGATTGTCCAGGCGGCGAGTTCGGCGGGGTTGAGTTGGGTGTTCCGCGGTGCTTCGCCGACTGAGAGGAGTTTTTCCGCCGCTTCACTGTCTTGCTGATATGTGGCCAATTGTTCGTTGAAGAGATCCATGAAAAGTTGGGCTTCGTCCCTGTTGGGGTGCCGTGCGGTGGCGGCGCGGAAGGCGAACTCGATGCGCGACTTGGCGTCTGTTCCCCCCTCGGTCATGATCCGCTCGGCGAATTTCCGAGCCGCTTCGACGTATTGTTCATCGTTGAGCAGCACCAGCGCTTGTAGCGGTGTATTGGTTCGCGCGCGGCGGACGGTGCATGATTCGCGCGACGGAGCATCGAAGGTGATCATCGATGGTGGGGGAGCTGTTCGTTTCCAAAAGATATACAAACTCCGGCGATACAGTTTGTCGCCATTGTCGCGGACAAAGTTCACCGTGTTGCTTCCCGAATAGCCGACGGCTTTCCAGATGCCGGCCGGTTGATAGGGGCGGACGCTTTTGCCGCCGATCTTTTCGACGATTGTACCACTCAGGAATAACGCATTGTCACGCAGCATTTCGGCGTCGAGACGGAATCGTGGTCCGCGGGCCAACAACCGGTTTTGTGGATCGTGGGCGTGCGATTCGGGGGTGATGTTTGATGATTGGCGATACGTGCCGGACATCACAATCAACTTCTGCATCCGTTTGACATCCCAGCCCGTCTCGATGAACTCGGTGGCGAGCCAATCGAGCAGTCGCGGATGGGAGGGCCATTCGCCTTGCGAGCCGAAGTCTTCGGCCGTTTTGACGATGCCGGTGCCGAAGAAATGTTGCCAGTAGCGATTAACAGTGACCCGCGCGGTGAGCGGATGCTCGGGAGCGACCAGCCATTGCGCCAAGGCCAGCCGGTTTTTGGGGGCGTTTTCCGGCAGTGGCGGCATCGAGGCGGGGACACCCATCTCGACTTTTTCGCCCGGTTTGGTGTATTCGCCTCGTTCGAGAACAAAACAGTCCCGCGGCTCGTCGCGGTCTTTCATGATCATTGTGGCGGGAATGGCATCGACGAGCGTTTTGCGTTCTTGATTCAACTGCGCCAATTCGTCGCTCAATTGTTGCCACTCGGGCGAGGAATTGCGGCGGAAGTAGTCGCGCAGTTGTTTCTTTTCATCATCGCTGCGATTCTCGACGGACTTCGCCAGAATGGGCGTAATTTGTAAGACCTCGGAATTCGAATTTTCGATCGTCTTATCGAAGTAGAATTCGTGCCGAGAACCGTAGTTGACGACTTTGAGCAGGATTTCGTTTTTCCCTTGTTGCAGGTCGACCGTCACGCGTTCTTGATCGGGGGCAACGGTGCGTTGGACATCATGGGCTAAGACTTCCTGGCCATTGACCCACATCTTGATCCCATCGTCGCTGCCGAGTCGGAAGGTCGCGCGGCGGGGCGACGGGGCATCGATTGTGCGGTACAGATAGGTCGCGCAGTTGGTCCCGTCGAGCCGGTGAGATTTCCCGTCATTGAATTTGGGACGGCTGGCCCAGGCGATTTTGTCGTCGTTGTATTTCGCTGTCAGGTCGACTGCGGTTTCGGGGGGATAAGCTGTCTCGAAGGCGACTTTGCCGCTTTCGGCTTCAAAGGGGCCGGCCAAATGCCAGTCCTCGACCTTGGCGGGCAGGACCGCGCCATCGTCGGTGATGGAGAGACGGAAGCGTCCGATGGCATGGTTGTCCCACTTCGATTGTTGCTTCAGTTTGATTTTGAGAATCGTGCCTCCTGCGAATCCGAATGGTTCAGTCGGCAGGAAAAAGGCAGTACGGTCTTCGTGCCGCTTGCCGCCATCGACCGCCCACCCATTGTCGTCGCCGAAGTCGCCATCGATCGCCTTGGCAATGAAATACTCGCCGTCGGTCTGTGAAAAGTCGGCGAGAGCCTTGGCGAATTTAACCGGTTGGAATTTTTCCGGGTCACTGACTGGCGCGATCTCGGCTTCGAATTCGGTCAGCAGAAAGTTTCCGTTGCCCGCGCGGCCGGGACCGTTGTCGGCCAAACTCTCATGGGTCAAAGCTTCTAGACGTATGGCGGTGATCCCTGGCGTCTCGATTTGCGTGATGATTTCGTAATCATCTTTAGCGGGGTTCTCGCCGTTGGCTAAGACGGATGAGTCCTCTAATGAGCTCAGCGTTGAACCGCCTGATGAGGTGAATTGTTGTGGATTCAACATCTGCCAGCGGTCGCGGAGTTGTTCGCTCCACTCGGTTTCCCAGACGGCTTGAGCGGCATCGACTTCGGGCAGCGGGCCGTCGACCAACGTCTTTTTCTCAGCGATCGCCGCATCCAGTTCCTTTTGCCGCGCCGCTTGAGCGGGCGTGGGGACCTTCATAACCGGCGGCGGCAACAGGGCATTGCCATCCATCGGATTTTCGTCGACGTTGTTGTAATAAGCGAAGAGTTGATAGAACTCTTTTTGCGTGAATGGATCGAATTTGTGGTCGTGGCAAACCGCGCAGCCCAGTGTCATGCCCATCCAGACCGTTGAGAGTGTTTCTACCCGATCGACGGCGTAACGGACGCGGTATTCCTCGGCGATGGATCCCCCTTCGCTGGTGGTTACGTTGCAGCGGTTGAAACCGGTGGCGATTTTTTGCGACATCGTGGCTTCGGGAAGCAAATCGCCAGCGAGTTGTTCGACCGTGAATTGGTCAAACGGCATGTTGTCGTTGAAGGCGTTGATGACCCAATCGCGATAGGGCCACAACGATCGTTCGTTGTCGAGATGCAAACCGTGCGTATCGCCATACCGCGCCGCATCGAGCCAAAATCGGCCTAAGTGTTCGCCATACCGTGGCGATGCCAATAACCGGTCGACGACTTTCTCGTAAGCGTTCGGCGAATCATCGGCCAGAAAAGCATCGACTTCGGCAATCGTGGGAGGCAGCCCGGTCAGGTCGAAGGTGACGCGGCGGATCAGCGTCTCTTTCGTGGCTTCGGGTGCGGGGGCAAGTCCTTCAGTTTCCAGCCGCGCGACCACGAAGTTGTCGATCGGATTCTTGACCGCTGCTTTGTGTTCGACAGCGGGAACGGCCGGTTGTTGGGGGGCATCGAACGACCAATGGCCCCGCCACTCGGCGCCTTGGTCGATCCATTTTTTAATGGATTCAATTTGTTCCGGCTTGAGTTGTTTGGCAAAGTCCTCCGGCGGCATCTGCAGTGCGGGTTCTTTCGACGAGATGCGTTGGTACAGCTGACTTTCGCTGCTCTTGCCGGGAACGATTGCGAATTCACCATCGCTAAGTTCACCAAACGCCCCCTCTTGGGTGTCCAACCGCCAATCGGTCTGCCGCTGATTGGCATCGGGACCATGGCATTCAAAACAGATGTTGGAAAAGACTGATCTCACATCACGATTGAAATCGACCTCCGTTTCAGCGGCCGAAAGATCGGTGGCTGCTAACAGGCCGGCACAGGCGGCGAGAACAAACCAAATTCCGGAGCGAGGGGTTGTGTGCATGGTCGTATCCAAAAAAATGCTAAGCAGATGGAGTACTACGCGATATCGGACAGCCGATCAGGCAACGGAGGGCGTCTTTGGGCGGGTGACTGCGGCAGGGAATCTCGCCTGCGCAGTCGATCGACCGTGGTATTTATTATAAACGGCGGTAGGGGGGATGTGAACTGCGAGCGGGAAATATCGGGGCTAATTGAACCATCGCCGGTTATAAAAGTTTCGAGCGCCAACCTTGCTTTTCGCATTGATACGCCTGAACCGTAACCGGCTCTCCTTCGCCCTCCAGGAGAATTTCGACTGGGCTGGTATATTTTCGATTGTGCCTTTTCAGGACGATCCCGGTCCGATTTTTAAATTCGCCGTCAATTATGCGGACTGAGTTACCTGGTCGAAGCAACGTCAGATGATATTCGATACCAAGCATGATCCCCGCTAACAATGCGAGTGCCGCCCAAAAAAATAACGGCCACAGTACTACGTGAAGAGCAACTTTTGTCACCGTTTCCATGGTGGACGCGTCGTTTGGAAGATGTCGGTAAGCGACTAATCCACCAATGACAGCCATCTGGCCGAGGGCGATCAACATTATCCAGATGAGCAGTGGATGTTGATTTCGCATGAGGTTTTTTGTTCCACAAATACGCAGTAGTTTAAATTCTTTGCGTAGGATTCTATTGAACGTGTGTCTCAGAGAGATCGAATTATTTGACAATAGTTTTCTCTGCCGTATGTTGATCTTCCCAACGTCCAACAAAACCGGTGTCGCTCCATGCATGCAATGTTTCAAGAATTTGAAAGTCATTTCGTTCCCGCATGACCGTTGGTGTTGTGAGTGAAACGAAGAGTTGTTTGGCTTCCAGCGGTTGTGGGAAATGCTTGTAGATTTCTACTTGCTCATCGGGCGTCAGACGCCAGATCACGCGACCGGGGCGATTTTCGTTGTCACCGGCTCCTCGTGCCACGCCGTAACTGTCGATGGATTGCATCGTGGGATTTGCTGCCCAAAGATGTTCGTGCGTCGGTTCGACGTGCACAGCGTACCATTGCGAGCAGGAGGTTTCGCGAAACGTACTGGTTGTTTGTCCCAGCGGCGACGTGACGTCAGTCCGTTCAAGTCGGCAGATGGCGCACGTATGCCAGTGTCGCTGCCATGCCGGTGTGCTCAGCAGCATCGCCGTCAGAATGACCAGCACGATGGCGACGACGGCCCATTCGGTGATCGTGAGAAAGCACCAGCGCCGCTTGCGGGGTTTATGGGCCAACGCTCCGGTGTCAATTGGTGAATCATTCATGTTTGCAGGACCAGTTTTTTGTACCCTTGAATTCTAACAACGCGTTTCGCAGTCTGTCACGTTTTTTCACTATAAGAGCGCGGCTTCACCCGCGCATCGTCACCGCTGCTTTGGTACGATATTCCACATGATCGACATCGAACCCACCACCGACGGCGTGCTGCTTCCCGTACGTGCTCAGCCGGGCGCGCGGAAGAATGGCGTGGTGGGGGTGCATGATGGGCGGTTGAAGGTGGCAGTCACGCAAGCGCCGGAAAAAGGGAAGGCGAACGGGGCCATTCAAAAGGTGTTGGCGGCTGCGCTGGGGCTGAAGAAATCGCAGATTGAATTGGTGGGGGGGCCAACCTCGTCACAAAAGAAATTCCGCGTCACCGGCCTCACTGTCGAGGAATTGCGAGATCGGATTGCGATCCTATTGGATGAAATCTAAAACTCCCAAACCGACGGCTTTGCCGTCGCACACAGTATTCATAATCACAAAAGCTAAGGATCAACAGCATGGGACGACTGGACGGAAAAACGGCGATTGTCACTGGCGGGGGAGCGGGAATCGGGCGGGCGACTTGTGAACGATTTGCTGCCGAAGGGGCGAAGGTGATCATTGCGGAGATCAACGAAGCCCATGGTGCGGAAACGGCCGCAGCGATTACTGCTGCCGGCGGACAATGCCGCTTTGTGTCGACCGATGTGACGCAAGAGGAGTCGATCAAAAACATGGTCGCCCAAACGATCTCGACGTACGGGCAGATCGACATCGTTGTGAACAACGCCGCCGTGTTTGTGTTGCACGGCATTGAAGCCACCGTCGAGCAATGGCATCAATCCTTGGATACCAACGTGATCGGTACGGCGTTGGTTTCGAAGTATGCCGTTGAGGAGATGCGAAAAACAGGCGGCGGGTCGATCATCAATCTCGGCTCCATTTCCAGTTTTCTGGGACAGCCGAATTTTGTGACGTATAACGCGACCAAAGCGGCAATTGCCACAATGACCCGTTGCATGGCGCTTGATCTGGCCGACGATGGGATTCGCGTGAACGCGGTTTGCCCAGGGACAATTTGGACGCAGATTGTGGAACGGCTGACGTCGGAAGCAGGTATGGACCGCGCTGCTGCGGACGCTGATCCGGAATGGGGTGGCTCCTGTTTTCTAAAACGGATGGCCGATCCGAGTGAAGTGGCGGCAACGATTTTGTTTTTTGCGTCGGATGATGCGTCTTATTGTACCGGGGCGCATTTGATGGTGGATGGGGGGTATTCGGCGCAGTGAAAAAAAGCGGTCGCGCGCAGAGACGCGGAGGCGCAAGAAAGAAAAGAATAAAGGAAAGGACCAAGGGCCTGGGTCGGGGGCTGACGTAATGCCTGCCAGTGCGTGTTAGGCTATTGTTCTAAGACTCAGGGGACGAAAACTCAACAATCCTTTGCGGACGATCTGCGTCTCGCGCGAGGCCCCTTTAGTCTTTAGAGTGGGGGTTCGGTTTTCATAAACTCGCGCAGTAGCGTTGTGGCGTAGACGCCGGCGGGGAGGGTGAAGTGGAAGCGGAGGCCGTTCGTGTCGGGTTCGACGCGTAGGTCTTCTGGGCGGATCAGGTAGGGGCGTCGCGTGCCGGTGGTTAGCTTGGGGAATCGGGTGAAGGCGGCTTCGTCGAGTCCGAATTGGTTGAGTACTTGCAATTCGCGATCACGGGCGGCGCCGGTGGGCTGGCGCATTTTGGGGCCGAACATGGGGCCGGTGAGGGCGATTTCACCGGCGTCGAGTCGGGGTTGTTCGGCGGCGACATCTTCCACGACGAACGGCCCGCGCGACTCGACCACCTGCATCACATCGCCCGGCAGCACGCGGTGCAGCAAATCGTCGTGCATCCGTTGTACGAGTGCCGCGTTGAACAGTTCCGCTTGAGCGGCCGAGAGGGCCAGTTTGAGCAGGAATTTGCGTTTCTTATACGGAATGTCGCCGGCCTGTTTTTCGCCGCTGAGCAATTCAAAGCCGAGTTGCGAGGTTTCACGGGCGCGGCCGAAACGTTGCTCGCCGAAATAATTAGGAAACCCCCAACGGCCGATCTGCTCGGCGATGGTCTCTGCGCGCTCAGCGGCGCCCGCGTCGACGTCACGGATTAGGACCGCAAAGCGGTTGCCGCGGAGTTGTCCGGTGCGGAGTTTGTTGCCGTGCAAGGTCGACTGGAGAACGTGGATGTCATCGGTCTCAATGTCGGCGATTTTGTCGGCAGCACGGGCGGGGATGGAGACATATTGTCGCGTGACGGCTTGTTTGTCTTTCATACCGGCGACGCCGATGTCGCCGTTGGAGATACCGAGTGTGCGGGCGATGTGTCGCGACAGTTCCGGAGCGGCAATGCCCCGTTTTTCGATCCACAAAAACAGATGTTCCCCCGTCCCGCTCGGGAGATAAGCGGGGATTTCCTCGACGTCAAAGTCCTCGGGCTGCTGTTTGAGGCTGCCGCCAATTCCCGGGCAATCAGCAGTTAAAAATGGCAAATTCGACAAAATATCCCCTCGTGCGCCCCTAGTTGGCCGCAGCGACGGGCAGCGGTCGAGCGGTTTGACATGTCAGTATTGATCCGCTAATAATGGGCGTTTCGGCCCCGTTCGTCTAGAGGCCTAGGATACCGGGTTCTCAGTCCGGTGACACGGGTTCAAATCCCGTACGGGGTATTTTCGATCGTTCGCCAGAGTTGGAGTTCGGTCGAAAGTGATACTAGATTGGGGTCACATCGCGGGCCGTCTCATCAAATCGAAAGAGATGAAGCCAGGCGACGCCATCGCCGAGAAACAACGGCACCAGTGCACGACACTGCAACTGGACGGTCGTCTAGATGACACGATGATGCGCTGGCGCCGTTGCGGGGTTTGAAAAGGTCAGCCGGAGCGAAACAGTTTCCGACACCAAACTCGCTTGTTATAGCCCGGCTCGGGCGTGGTGATTTTTGAGAATGGCAATCGTCCCAAATGAAGCTGCGCGTAGGATACGTCCTGATAGTCCACGCGTACTGGGCTTCTCAGTCCGGTGATACGGGTTCAAACCGTACGGGATTTTTGCGGGGGTTGGCGTGAGCAATCCTGAACACAGCGGATCGGCTCCGGTGCAACGCTGTTTTCGTAATGAAGGTGGAGGACAGAGTTTTGACAATGCACCGGAGGGGTGACTGTTTTACGCGATCGGTTTCTAACATCGCACCATGCCCGTTCGTTTTCATGGAACGGCGATTAAATGGCAAATCCGAGACTCCCGGAACGCGATTTGACGCTAGTCGAGGGACGCGGATGGGGCGTCACGAGTCGTTGCGATGGACCTCATAGACTTGCCAGCTGGATTTACGCGACATTCCACATTGGATACCGTGAGCATACCACCATTTGCCGCAAAGGTGCGATCTAGTACACACCGGCTCACTCGTCGCCAGGAAGGCCGATGCCTCAGGAGATTTCGTCAGCAACTCGACGCAGTTCCCGTGATCCTTCCTCGCTTGTCCCCGGTTCTATACGCCGGGACAACTGATCATACACCATCTCGCAAAAAGAAAAAGAATCGCCACGTATCCAGTCAACGCTGGGGTACGCACGCGGCCAGTAACATCGTTCTGGTCGTATGACGTGCAACGTCTTGAACGAAATCGGGGTTTCTTAGATGCAACGTCCAGGAACCCAAACGCTTGTACGTCGTCGGAAATATCCCATACGGAAAAGTTGTTGCAACATGTGATCCGAAATGGTTGCCACGCACCGATTATTGTTGGGTGCGGCGGATGAGGTCGACTTCTTTTCGCATTTTCATCAGTTCGTTCTCGAGGGTAGCGACGCGCCAGCGAAGTTGGGTGGTGGGGTCACCGGACTGTGCTGCTTTGCCGGCCTCGGTGTCGAGTTGGGCCAAGGTGACATAAGCTTGAAGTTCTTTGAGTCGTTCCGGGGGGACCGTACCGGGGTTGTCACTATTGAGCGTCTGGGCATTCGCCAGTTCGGTTTGAGCTGCTTTCAATCGTTGTTCGGCTAAGTACAAGATGGCTGCCGTGCGGTCGAAACTTCCGCTGAGCTTTTCTTGTTTCAGAAGCTTTTGCCAGATTTGCACGGACCCGCGATATTGGGCGAGTTGTTCGTCTGAAAACGTACGCGCCGATTCGCTGTTCATGTGCTCGGCATAGGCCAACTGAGCCTCGGCCAACTGCAGGTAGACCTGCGCGTAGCTCGCAGCGGGCGATTTTTTCCCAGCGGGAGGATCTGCCGCATCGGTGGATCGCCAGTTCGTTCCGACCACGAATGCACCGGCTGTGAGGCAAGCGACAAGAACCGGCAAGCGTGCTGTGCGGGTCAAGTGTGTGAATCGCGAAACGCTGGAATCGGCAATCGCGTTCGTCGTGGATGCGTGTAGGTTCCGGTCGGCCATGCTGCTAGCTCCTGTCAATGAATGATTGGCGAGTCTCAAAAATCTCAATCGGCGTGCCGAAGGGTTGGATATTCTATACACGATCCGTGCGCGCAGGCCAAGAGGGATGGGCGGCGGTGGGGTTTCTGGTTTGTCTGTCGGGCGGTTTGGAGCAAAGCCTCGCGCTAAGTCGCAGAGCCGCAAAGGAGGCGCAGGTCGTGCTCGACGGCTAATTGGCCTGTGAGGTGAACATGGTATCGCTGCCGGTGAATGCGCGGATGCAAAATCCGTTTAGATCGATGGAATGCGACTCGATTGTTTCCGTACGCAACCAACCATCGATCCACATGGGAGAGACGCAATGATAGGAAATTGGCGGCGGGCGTTCTTCTGGGCTGTGTTGTGGGGCGCGGTTGGTTTTTTTGTACCGTGGGTGGTTGAACTTTTTCTCTACCCGATGCGATACGGCGTCAGAGGATTGAGTTCGTACTACCAACGTATGGCGTGGGAGGAACTTACCACCGATTTCTACTGGGGGCCTGCATTGATTTTCGCGGAACTGTTTGGGTTAGCCGCCTTGGCGGCCTACCTGCCAAGTAAAGGACTGCATTTTGGTCGTTCGCTCATTGTTGTCATAGGGATGACGTTTATTCCGACTATTGCGGTGGCAGACCAAGGATGGAGCGGCATGAATAATTCCTTAGGTTACGCCAAGACACTTCGCAATTGCCAAATCACCGTAGTGATCACAGGCGTTGTGGGATTTATCATTGCGCTGTCTATGGGGACCGAACGTCCGGGACGGATTGATTGTGAAGAGACGGAGTGATTTATTACGTGACGATAAGTTCAGTCACGTAGGGCCTCTTGAGTTTGGCCCGTCTTGGTTTAGGGATCTGAGCCGTTATATTTGACCCAATACCGCGTCTCATCAATAAGCAAGAAAGCGAGGACTCTTAGGACCGTGATAAGTGAGTGAACGGTGTGTGGACAATGAGCAATAAGATGCCGCAGATATTCAAAGTTTTTGCACTCTGGACGAACGGGATATTTATCGCCATATCGTTATTCCTGAGCATGTTTTATCTGGTTGCTGATATCGGACCGAGCGAGGCCTTTATGGGGTTTGCTTCGATACTCGTTCTTGTCCTGGCCGCTGCATCCGTCATCGCCGCCCTTCGTACGACCAAACAGATCGCAGCATTGTTCGTACTCGGGTACGGTGTAGTGTGTCTCTTCGTTGGCGTTGCGGGATGGATATGGATCGAGCATTTTGAGTTGTACAGCCAACTGTCACCGCCGATGGAGACGGTAATACTCGGGTTTCTTTCTACCGTTGACATCACGGCACTTTTAACGAACAGACCAATTCCAATCATCTCTTTGCTTCGTCATCGGGTGGCAAGGTACATGCTGTTAGGCGGAGTTGTCATCACTGTGTGTGCCGTCGCTCAGATTGCGGCAAAGTATGTCCCTCGCATTTCGAGTCAATACGCATCTGCAGAACATTTCTTGCAGTTGGGGGGTGGCGTGCAGTGGGAGGATGGATGGGTCGCAGGGGTTTATTTGAAGGGGACAAACACTACCGATGAAGATCTAGGCTATTTAAAAGATTTTCCGAAGCTCCAATCTCTGTACCTGAGTAATACGCAGGTCACTGATGCCGGTCTTGTTCACATAACAGACCAGCGTTCACTTTCTCATCTCCACTTGTGCGAAACGGCGATCACTGACAAAGGGCTTCAACAAATTTCATCGCTCACAGGGCTCCGAAACCTTTGGCTGAGTAGGACGCAGGTTTCGGATGCGGGGCTAAAATATCTGGAGGGAATGACCGAGATCGTATATTTGGACTTGGGGAATACAAAGGTCACCGATGCAGGGCTGCCGCACCTCTATGACATGAAGCGAATGTATTATTTGGGATTGCCGGGAACGGCCGTCACGGAATCGGGACTAAGAAAAATTGGAAATGTCATTCCAGGTCTGTCTGCGTACAACGGAACCGTCAGTATTGGGCGATAGCTTGAATTTCCATAGACTGAATTGATGCGCATTTTTTAAAGTTAGCTGGGCGGCAGGAATCAATCGCGCCTCGTCATGCACAGCATGACCTACGGATTTTTACCCAACTCCCGCAATAACCCGATCGCCGCATCAACCATCTTTTCGCCGCTGCCGGTTTGTACGCGGGAGTTCACTGTTTCGTAGCTGCCTTCGGCGAAGGCTTTTTGGGTGGGGATGTAGCCGGGGGCGTCGTTGGTGAGTTCGATGACCAACGTCGTTTTGAACGGCGAGGCGTGTTTGATCGCCATGCCGAATTCGACGAAGACTTCGCCCGGGAGTGTGACGATGGCGACGTCTTTGCTCAGGCGGAAGGCTTGGATTTCTAGCGGAATCGTGTCGCCGCCACGAAGAGCCAGAGCGGCGATTTTGTAGGTTTCGACCCGCTTGAGAAAAGGGACTTTGCCGTCGGCGACGCTGTCCATCGCTTGAGCGGAGGCTTGGGTTTGTTCGGCGGTGTATTTTTGTAACGGGGCGTGGTAGACGGTTTGGCGGACGGCGAGTTCGGGGGTTTTGATGGGGGTCAGTGATTTGAGGCCTTGGCTGACTGATTCAGAGAGCAGTCCGCCAATTTCGGGAGCGGTGCGGCGTTTGGGGGCGGTGACGTCAACGTGATTGATGTCGCCACAGGTGCCGGCTCCGAACAGGGAGAGAAAGTCTTCGCCGTACTCTGCTTGCAGTTTGTCTTGCAGATGTTTGGGATAGTCGCCGGAGTATTTCGTGCCGCCGACGGTGTCCAGATGCAGAGCGAACGAAACGACTGCGGCGAAGGGTTTTTGATCTCCCGGCTTGGCAAAGCTGATCAACCCGACTTCGGGGTCGATGGGGCCGGCGGCGCGGATGATGTTGGGGTTTTTGTAGCCGGGGTTAAAACGGACCGGGCCGTTTTTCATGTGAAAGCGACGGTTGAAGGAGAGGCGTTTTTCCTGGGCATAGCCGGCGGCCAAGTCGACAGGCTGCAGCGCGGCTTGTGCCTGTTTGATGGCGGCGGCGAGTTTTTCGACAAGTTGCGTGGGATAGTCGACGGTTTCGTAGATGTCCCGACCCTGTTCCTCAACTGTCTTTTTATGAAAGTGTGCGCGCAGCGCGCCGAAGTAGAGCGGGCCGGTATGAGAGTGTGTGGCGGCGATGGCAATATGTGCGACAGGAATCCCGGTTTGCCGTGCAGCGCGTTCGCGTGCTCGACTAGAAACGTCGTGCGAGATACCGACCATGTCGACGAAGACCAGCGCCGCTGACGTGTCACCCTGTTGAAAGACAACAGCTTTGGCATACAGCGGATCAAGAATCCCGGTGCTGAGCCGCTCGTGGAAATATCCGCTCATGCGGTACGGGACCGGCGGTGTGACATCGACCACGGCGATACCGGCGGTGAGGGGCTCGGCAGAAGCAGCGGCGGGGAGCAGAGCAACGAGAAGAGTAGCGAACAACAAGAGCTGACGTTGGGGCATAATAATCCTCGGGTTTGGCGATCGGTTGAAGCCGTCCGTTGCGTTTTATTCTGGCGGGGTGTCGGTGGTGGGATTGGGTGGTTCGGTGAGCCCCTGTTTTTCACGTTCGAAGCGCTCGCGGTCGGCGCGAAACGAGGCGATGGCGTCGCGAAAGCGTTGTTGTTCGTTTTGGAAGTGCTGCACGTCGGCTTGAAAACGGCGGTGGGCTTCTTGGAGTTTGCCCTTTTCGGTCTCCATGTGTTCGCGTTCAAAGACCAGTTCGGTGGCTGCCGCGTGCCGTTCTTGTTCCATGCGTGCTTTTTCTGCTTGGAAGGCTTTGACAGCTTCGCGGAAGCGTTGTTGTTCGGCGAGGAATTCCGGAGACGCCTCGCCGGTTGCACCGGCAGAAGTGGTGGGGGCGGGGGTCGCTTTTAATTGAGCGACTTGTTGTTCGAGTTTGTTATTATCGGCTCGGAGTTTTTCTAGTTCAGCTTGCAATTGAGCCTCATCGGCTGAGACTTGTGCGATTTCCTGTTTGCTGGCCAATTCAAATTTTGCGACGGCGGCGGTGAATTGTTGCTGGTCGATACGCAGGCGTTCTTTTTCAGCTTTGAATTGCGCCAAATTGGCGTTCAAGGCTTCGCGGTCTTTGAGGAGTTTTTCTTGTCCGGCCAACAGTTGCTCGTTTCGTTTTTGCAACTCCGCCTGCGATTCCGTTTGTGATTGTTCACGTTGAGCATTGAGCGATTCTCGCTCCTGATTCAACTGTTGCTTGAGCGATTCGATTTCTTGCCTCTCTTGTGCGAGTTGTTTGGAACGTTCTTCTACTTCGGTTTGAATACGGGTGAATTCCTCACGCTGGGTTTCAAGTTGCTGTTGCGATTCCTTCAACGCCGCCAATTCCGATTCGTGGGATTCGCGTTGCGCCGCGGCGGCGGGGAGGGCGTTCAATTCAAAATCGGTGACGCGTTGATTGAATTCGTTTTGTTCAGCAGTCAAGGCGTCTCGCTCAGCTTGCAATTGTTGGCTTTGCTGCGCAACGGCCTCTTGTTGGGACTGGAGTGCTTGTTCTTGTTCGGCGTAGTTCTCGGTTTGTAATTTCAACTCTTGCTGCTGTTGGTCCAACTCCGCACGTTGCTCATCCAGTTTTGCTTGTTGTTGTTGCAATTTTTCCGTTTGCGTCTGCAAAGTCGCTTGCTCGTTGTTTAGCTGCGTTTGTTGTTCGTCGAGTTGTTCCGCTTGGGTGGAATGTTGTTGTTGATTGGCGGCAAAGGCGGCGATTTGCTCTTCGAGGTCGTTGCGTTTTTGTTGCAACTCATCGCTCTGACTTTGCCATTGTTCGCGGTCTTGTTGGAAGGCCAGTTTTTCCTGTTTCAGCTGTTCTCGCTGCTGTTTGAGTGATTCACGGTCAGCTTCGAGTGTTTCTTGTTGTTGCGTGCTTGTCGCGGTTTGTTCCTCGAATTCTGCGATTTGAGTCTGCAGTTCTTCTTGTTCCGCTTCTAGATCGGCCGCTTTGACGTCGAGGGCGGCGCGTTCTTGGTTCAGTTGCTGTTGTAGTTGCTCAAGTTCCGCGGCTCGCGAGGTGTGTCCTTCTTGGTCGGCGGCGATGGCGGCGAGTTGGGCTTGCGCGGTTTGTTGTTCTGCAGAGTGGGCGGCGATTTGTTCTTCCAACGCACTACGTTCGGCGTCGAGTTGTTCCCGCTCGATCTCGAGTTGTTGTTTGATTCGTTTTGACTCCGCAACAGCAGCATCGAATTCTTGTTGTTGGGATTCGAATTCTTTTTGCTCGGCTTCGAGCGTGGCGCGGGCTGCGGCGATTTCTTGCTGGGCGGCTGCCGTATTGGCGACACCGGCCTCGGTTTGCGCTAGCTTCTCTTCCAACTCGGCAAGTTGATTGCCCATGTTGAGTTGTTCGGCGAGAATCGTTTTTCGTTCTTCTTGAAGCTTTGCCTTTTCAGCTTCGACGCTGTTGCGCAGAGCCTCGATTTCTTGGCACCGCTGGGCATGTTCGGCGTGGAGCGTTTCGCGTTCTTCGGCTAGTTCTTGTTTATCGGTTCTGAGCAGAAGATGCGCTTCTTGAAGTTTGTCGCGTTCGTTTTGCGATTCGACTTGGAATTCCTGTTGCTGGCGTTCCAGTTCGGCCCATTGTTCGTCAAGCTCGCTATAGGCGCGGCCGGTCGAACTCGACATGGCAGACGAACCGCGTGAGCTGCCGGAGAAGTCGACTTGCGAATAGGCGGAAGCGGACAGGTCGTCGATGTCTCCGGAGAGTACAACATCCGGCGGATCTTCAACTTGCACCGGTGGGGAAATCGCGTCGTCCATGTCGGGAAACGGCGGAAGGGCATCGCTGGCGGAGAGTGAAAGGATATCCTGTTTGGCGGACTCGGCAGCGGCTGGGGGGACGTCCTCAAATTGCGGACCGGTGTATTTGATCCGCATGCGATAGCTTTGCACTTCGAAGTGATCGCCATGCTCCAGCAAATGGCATTGGACGACTTTTTCGTTGACGAGTACGGTTTGGCGATTGAGCAGATCGATGATCCACATGCCTTGACGGGTTCGTAGTAGCGAGCAATGCACGCGGGGGTTGCCGCCGGCGATGCGGATCTTGCAGCCGGAGACCTTGCCGGCCAAGGTGAGCATGCGGCTGACGGGCCAAAATGTATTGTTGCCGTCATTGCGAATGAACTCGAATTCCGCTTCCGGCAGCGGCCCGATTTCGTCCTCATAGCGATTCAACGGATTGAGATTGCCCAGCGTCAGTGTGGAGGCCTGACTAGCGATCGGGTCGTCGGGATCGATCTCGATATAGTAGGTGCCCATACGGACACGGCGGCCTGGGATCAGCCAATCAGCGCGGCGCTGGCCACCGGCCCAATGCGTGCCGTTGCGGCTGCCCAAATCGATGCAAAAAACGTTGCCATCGATGACCTGTAAATACGCATGCCGGGAGCTGACCTTAGCGCAGTCGAGTTGCACATCGCAACTCGGGGTGCGACCGATGATGGCGTACGGGGTTTCAATGGTCTGAACCCAGGTCTCGTCGTCGTTGGAATTGGTGATCGCCAGCCGTATTGGCCCCTCAGCCCCCACCGCGCTGCGCAATAATTCAACGAGCTGGTCATCCACGATTTTTGTTCCTCTCTCCACGTTGCACTGCCCAGGCACCGCTGCTGTTTCTGCCCTTCACGCATTCTGCATAGTAACGGTTGTATAAGTCAAGCACCGATCGGACCAACCGGGGAATGCCGGGAAATGACAGTCGCTAGGGGCCGGTTAGATCAAGTTGTGAATCGGGTTTTAGGGGGGCTGCGCGACGATTGAGGGGCAGTCGTGATCGCCGAATTGACTTATCCGCCTGCCGGTATAAACTGGCCATTTTGGCTAAGGCCGCAAAGTCGCCGTAGGGGCGAGTTGCGAGCTACGTTCAACTAGTGACGGCATTTTTGTGAAGTGAGGTGATGCAGATGGCTCAAGCAGCGGACAAAGAACAATTTACGTTTCAAACTGAAATCAAACAACTGCTGCATTTGTTGTCGCATTCGTTGTACCAGAATCGCGAAATCACGATTCGGGAGCTCGTTTCCAACGCATCGGACGCTCTCGATAAAATGCGATTCATTCAGGTCAACGAGGAACAGTATCGCGACGATGAAGACCTAGTCATTCGTCTGGAGCCCGACAGCGAGGGGCGGACGCTGTCGATCGTCGACAACGGCATCGGGCTGACGCACGATGAATTGATTTCAAATCTGGGGACTATCGCGCACAGCGGATCGTTGGAATTTTTGAATAAACTCTCGGGAGACGCCGCTGCGGATTTGTCGCTGATTGGGCAATTCGGTGTGGGATTTTATAGCGCGTTCATGTTGGCGGATACCGTCGAGGTCATTACGCGGAGTTATCAAGAATCGACCGGTTGGCGGTGGGAGTCGGATGGAAGTGGCAGTTTCACGATTGAGCCGGCGGAAGATTTGCCGCGGGGGACGACCGTCAAATTGCACCTCAAGGAAGGACATGATGAATTCTCGCAAGAGGAACGTCTGAAGTACATCATCCGCAAGCATTCCACGTTTGTGCCGCATCCGGTTCGACTGGGCGACGAACAACTCAATGAACAACGCGCGGTTTGGGCGGAGCCGAAAAGCCAACTCGACGACGAAGCGTATGACAAGTTTTATCAATACCTGACGCACCGCGGAGATGAGTCGCCGTTGTGGCGGTTGCACCTTTCGTCTGATTCGCCCATTCAATTCCACACATTGGTCTACTGCCCGGCCACGAATCTAGAGTCGATGGGCTTTGGTCGCGTGGAGCATGGCATGCACTTGTGCGCGAAGCGGATTCTGGTGCAGGATGATTGCCGCGAATTGGTGCCGGAATACTTGCGGTTTTTGTACGGCATCGTCGACTCGGCGGATCTGCCGTTGAATGTTTCGCGACAAGCGCTGCAGGACGACACGATCTTTCGCAAGATTCGCAAGGTGCTCGTCAAACGGGTGTTGGACCATTTGACCAAAATGGCCGAACAGCAACCGGAGGAGTATTTGACGTTCTATCGCCAGTTCGGCACGATTTTGCGGGAAGGAGTTAGCACCGATTTTGAAAACCGCGAAAAAATCGCCGGTCTGATGCGGTTCCAATCGTCGCACGACGACGCAGGAGACGAATTGACGTCGTTGGGTGAATACATCGAGCGTGCCGGTGAGGATCAAAAGCAGATCTACTATCTGGGCGGCGCGGATTTGTCGGCGATTGAGAAAAACCCGAACTTGGAGATTTTCCGCAAGAAGAAACTGGAAGTGTTGTATCTGGCCGATCCGGTCGACGAAATCATGCTTTCGAACCTGATGACCTACGACGGCAAACAATTGACGTCGATTGACGCAGCCGACTTGGCGTTTCCGGAAGACGAAGAGACGGACAAGTCCGACGATGAGACCCCCGCAGAGGAAAAAGACGAGAGCAGCACACCCGGATTTGAAAAGGTCGTGTCGCTGTTCAAAGAGGCGCTGGGGGATTTGGCCGAGGACGTGCGGGCCTCCAAACGGCTGACCGACAGCCCGGTCTGCCTGGTCAATCCCGAAGGGGCCATGAGCACGCAGATGCAAAAAGTGCTGCGGATGAGCAACAAGGATTTCCAAATGGCCAAACGGATTCTGGAAATCAACCCGTCCGCTCCGCTGATCAAACGGTTGAGCGACCTTTCGGGCAATAGCGACCACAGCGAATTCATCCGCCAATGCGCCCGGCAGTTGTTTGACAACGCTATGCTACTGGAAGGGTTGCCACCTAGCGTTGAGGATGTCGTGACCCGCACACAGCAGTTTATGTCGGAATTGGCGGAGAAGCGGTCGCCGATTATTACGTAATATTGTGACACGTGAGCTGTTGAGTATCCTTCAGACTGTGTCGAGTGACGAATCGTGGGGGCATGTGTTCGTTCTTGACGGCGGGAGCAGTGGTTGCGACAATTCAGAAAAGCCGCTATTCCGCTATCGGCCCGTTAAAAAACCGTAAAAAATCCAAGAGTTGGGTTCTGCCCAGCACTGTTTTGCCGGTCACCCTTATTTAACGTGCCGCTACGGTCTTTCTGAAAAGTCGATTTGAATTGGGAGAGATAGAGTCATGACCTGTAAACCGTTGTTTCTGGCCGGCTGCCTCACGATTTTGGCTGCGACGCCCGGTTTCGGGGCTGAGATTTCCGGTGAATATCTCGAAGCCCGTTCGTGCGATGTTTGGACGGGACCCTGTTTCGCGAATGGCGAAATCGGTTTGTCGGGCAAAGAAGCGGTCTTGGCTTGGAAAGTTGACAAAGGGTCCTGGCAAGGTGTCGAGTTAAAAAACCTATCCGCGGTCTTGGTGATCAAAGGCGAGGACACGCTCGGTTTTGGCGGATCTTTCCGTATCAGTCCCGATCCGATCGAATCGGTCATTTTGGTCGATAAAAAAGCGAATCAGCAACAACACGACGCGCTGGTCGCCTTTGTGAAGTACTCAGCCAAAAAACTAACCCAACACGTCAAACGGGTGGAATCGACCGACATTCAATTCAAAAACGACCACGTCGAAGGGGTGGGAGTTTTGAAGGCAGGCGATTTGGCAGAAATTGAAACGCGCGAACTGCAGCACGGTGATTGTATTTGCACCAACGAGGATGTTTTCTATCCGCCGTTGACGGAAGTCGACAATTACCATCCAGCTTTCACTAAGCAACTCAAATATACGGGCAAGGGATTGAACCAGACGTGGGATCTCCCAGGTCAACGGAGTGCTTTTTTGGCCACGTTTGAGAAATAACGGGCATAAACAGAGCTTTTCAAACGATTGATTTTACGAGCGGGATGTCCGGTATTGCCGGCTCCCGCTCTTTTATTATCCGCATCAGACCCGCTTTACCTGTAACCGAGCCGCGAGTCTGCGTACAATGAATGCGACGTGTCGGGCATTGGCGACGTCTGTTCTGGAGTTGTCGGTGCGGTCTTACCATAGAGCTGTTTGCGACCATTGAGGGTTTGAGGATTGCATATGAAGTTTATCACCACACTTGCTTTCGGGTTCTGTCTATTTGCCGGTCCATTACTTGCGGCCGAGTCGTCGCACAAACTCAAGGAAGTGAAGGGCCTGCCTAAAGAGTTGTCGCCCAAAATTGCTGCGGTATTGCACGAGTCCGGACAACAAGTCACAGGGCCTGACGGCGCACTCTGTGTGGTTTGGTTGGCGAAGGACTTGGCGGTGAAGCCAAAATTCAAGCCGAGTCAGAGCGTGGCGTATCCGTTTACGCATGGGCAACTGTTGGGAGCGATTCAGTTTCCCGAAGGTTCGAGCGGATTCGATTTTCGCTCCCAAGAAATCCCCGCCGGCGTCTATACGCTGCGGTATGGTCAGCAACCTGAAGATGGCAACCATTTGGGAACAAGCGAGATTCGCGATTTCTGTATGGCGCTCCCGGCAGCGCGCGACAAGGATCCCAAACCGGTCTTCAATCCCATGCAACTGAATGAGCAGTCGGCAGAGGCGGCTGGATCGACACATCCGGCGATTTTTCTGATGAGCGCCCCCTCCTGAAAAACCGGAGAAGGAATCGAAAATCATCCACGATGAAGACCACGACTTTCAGATTCTGCAGTTGACCACGACCGGCAAAGCGGCCGACAAGCCGGTCCCGTTGTTGGTGCGGATTGTGGTTGTGGGAGCGGGGGAATAGATGAGTCGCGTCATTTGGGGTTTGTTGTGGATCGCAGCGGCAACTTGCGCAGTCGAGGCGCGCGGTGAAGAGAAGGACGCACCCGCGCCTGCGGCCACCACTGAAGATCAGTCGGAAGAACAGGACAAGGCCCACAAGGAATTACTGACCGGCCAAGTCAAGTTTCTCGGACCAGCACTGCGCGCTCGGGGTGTCAAAGCCTATGACGAGATGGACAAGCAGGTCGTGCTGATTGCCGAGAACGGAGACTTGGTTCCACTGGTCGCCGATTGGCGAGGCCGCGCGTTTTATCAGGATGAGCGACTGCGGGATCGCAAGGTGCAACTCATCGTGCGGCGCCGGCCTGACAATCCTTATGCGCAGGTGTTGATCGTCTATACCTTTGATGAGAAGGGGGAGCGGAAGTACACCGACTACTGGTGTGATATTTGTTCGATCCCCATGTACGAAATTAAAGAATGCGAGTGCTGTCAGGGACCGATTCGCCTGCGCTTATGAAGATCGCCCGCTACCATCGTATTTGCGGAAAGAGATCGGCCGCGATACGCAGCGGCAGTCCAAGTCGGAGACTGACTCCGCCACTCCCGACGTCGACGCCGATGATGGCAAGTAATCGTACTGCATAGAAAGGTGCGTCGCGACGTACCCTACGTTTCACCGCTGACGAAGAAGCGTTATGGATTGGAATCTCAACGAACGGGCGCTGGCGGTGGTGGAGGGTCTGCTTCCTGCTGCTGAGCAATTGCGGATTCAATCGCTCCCCATTCCTGGTGGGGGGCGAGTGATCGATTGTGGTGTGAACGTCGGCGGCGGACTGGGCGCCGGGTTGGCGCTTGCGCAGGTTTGTACCGCGGGGTTGGCAGAGATCTCTATTGTCCCGGGCGATATTGGCGGGATCGGTTGTCCTTATGTGCAGGTGGCGACTGACAATCCCGTGGCTGCGTGCCTGTTGAGCCAATATGCCGGATGGCAAATCGCCGTCGAGAAGTTCTTTGGTATGGGCTCGGGACCGATGCGCGCCGTGGCGGCTCGTGAAGATCTGTTTGAGAAACTCGACTACCGCGAACAACCATCGCAATGCATCGGCGTGTTGGAAACCGACCAATTGCCCGATGAAAAGGTGTTTGCCTTTATCGCCGAACGCACCAATCTGGCCGCAGAGCAGATCACCTTATTAGTTGCGCCTACGGCGAGTATAGCCGGAAATTTTCAAGTCGTCGCCCGCGTTGTCGAGACCGCTTTGCACAAGCTCTTGGAACTCGGCTTTGATATGAGTCGGATTGTCAGCGGATATGGCACGGCTCCGTTGTCACCGGTGGCCGGGGATTTTCTCGCTGGAATTGGCCGCACGAATGACGCGATCCTCTATGGCGGACGCGTGACCTTATGGGTGACGGGGGACGACGATTCGTTATCCACAATCGGGCCGCAGGTCCCGTCGGTTTCCTCACAGGCCTATGGTCAGCCCTTTTTGGAAATCTTTGAAGCAGCGGGACGCGATTTCTATCAGATCGACCCCCATCTGTTTAGCCCGGCGGAAATACTGTTTCAAAACATCGAGACCGGCAACGTGCAGCGGTTCGGCAACGTGGCTCCCGATATCCTCTCCCGGTCATTTGGCTTCTAAAATATCTCGCGGGTGCTGACGTTTTAATTCCATGCATATCGTCGTCTTAGCAAATGCCGACAGTTGGTACCGCCGCGACTTAGAACGGGCGGCGCACGTGCGGGGGCATCGATTTTCTCGCGTCGATTTTCGTCGGCTCACGGCGACCGTCACCGCGAATGACTCTACCGTGCATGGTGAAGACATTGTCTTATCCGATTGCGATGCCGTGATTGTGCGGACGATGCCGCCGGGGTCATTGGAACAGGTTGTGTTCCGCATGGATTTATTGGCGCAATTGGAATCGGCGGGGGTCACGGTGCTCAATTCCCCGAAGGCCATTGAATGCGCGGTCGATAAATATTTGACCACGGCCCGTCTGCACGCTGCCGGTTTGCCCGTGCCGGCGACGGTGGTGTGCGAGAATTCCGAATCCGCAATGGAGGCGTATGATCAATTGGGGGGCGACGTGGTCGTCAAGCCGATCTTCGGGGCTGAGGGACGCGGGATATCGCGGGTCAGCGATCCCGATTTGGCGTTTCGTACGTTTCGCACGTTGGAACGCACGCAGGCGGTGTTGTATCTGCAGCGGTTCGTGGATCACGATGGCTCGGATCTGCGAGCAGTCGTGTTGGATGGTCGCGTGATCGGTTCCATGCGACGACACGGCAATGGGGATTACCGCACAAACGTCTCCCGCAACGGCACGGCGACAGCGGTGGAATTGTCCGCCGACGAAGCTGAGTTGGCATTGCGGGCCGCAGCGGCGACCGGGTGTCGGTTTGCCGGAATCGATCTGTTGTATGATAGCGACGGTCGCGCGTACGTCATCGAAGTGAATGCCGTCCCCGGCTGGCGGGCGCTGGCACGGGTTACGGGGGTGGATGTCGCCGGCGTGGTGATTTCGTCGCTGGAAGCGGGACGTTGATTGCAAGCGGTATTCACAACGACGTCAGTTGTTCGGAGTTCGGGAAATCGACGGACCTCGCAGTGTTGTGGGCTTGCAGTTCGCCATGGGGAAACGGAGCCCACGTGTGACACCGGCGGGGGGAGCCGTGCTTTGACCAACCGCATCAACATCTCTGCCTGCTCAAACTGGTCTAACTCGCGTTGTTCGTCGGTGGAGATCGTGCCTGCATTGAGCCGGATCAACAATTCGCGGGCACGTTCTTGGACGCTTGTGGAGGGGCGAAAAGCTAGCAATTGATCTTGCGTGGGGTTCGACGCCAATAAATCGGCGATTTCCTCAAGGAGGCGAATCGGCTCTTGAACAATCGACATCGAACTCTTACCTTCCGAGAGAATATTTGGCAACTCATGTCATTATCCGGCTAGAATCGCTCTGTCGTCAAGGGGAAATGAGGTCGCTGACCCAGCTGCACTATCATGACAGCGACGACGCACTGAAATCTAGTTTTTGACGGCGGTATTTCATGGCAACCCATGATGTTCAATAGGAACTCTCTATGTGTGACCGAATTAGTCGTCTGAACTTCATTGCTGCATTAGGGAGCGTCTTATTCCTCGCTACCTCAACTTTGGCTGACGAACCCAAACCGGTGCCGCCGATCGAACGGTTGAGCGAGGAGGCGTGCCGGGCGGCTTCGCGTGTGTTTGACTACGACGCCAAGATTCCGTTGGAGTCGCGGATCGTCGAGAAGAAAACGGATGATGAGGGTTATGTGCGCGAGAAGGTCGTCTTTCGGGGAGCGGCTGGGGAGTTGGTGCCGGGGTATCTGCAACTACCCCAGACCGAAGCGAAGCAGCATCCTTGTGTGTTGTTGTTGCATGGTTGGTCGGGAGCCAAGGACCGTTGGTTTGTCGACGGCGGATATATGAGCGGCGGCCAAGTCCGCAAGGCACTGCTGGCGGCTGGGTATGCCATTTTCGCCCTCGATGCCCAATGCCATGGGGATCGGATTGCGGTGAATGACTATGCGCCGGTCAATCATTATGAAGCGGAAGGCCCGCAGCCGCGCAAAGGGTATTTGATGTTGCCGGAGATTTATGCGCAGACGGTTAAGGACTATCGCCGCGGGATCGATTATTTGGCGTCGCGGGGAGACATCGACGTCGAGCGGATTGGCATGGTCGGTTATAGCATGGGGGGCACGCAGACGTTTCTGCTGACCGGTGTGGAGCCGCGAATCAAAGTCGCCGTCGCTTGCGTCGTCCCGGCGGAGCAGGACAAATACTCGCTGGTCGCGCCGCAGAATCAGACGTACGGAATTGGCGACCGCCCACTTTTGATGATCATGGGCCGCAGCGACACGATGTGTCCGGTCGATCATGCCCAACAATTGCGGGCCATGCTGCCGGCAAAAACGTCCGAGCTAATTTTTATCGACGCGGGGCACAAACTATCCCTCGATTACGTGCCGCACGCGGTGCGGTGGGTGACGGAGCGGTTGTGAGGTGTTCACCCTTCTATGCATCATCCGTGCGATCGTAATTCAGTTGCCGCTTTTGCGACTGATACCGCGTGCTGGCATCTTCATAGGCTTGCAGCCTTCGATAACTACTGATGCCACTGTAGATCGCGACCCCCATAAAGAGGATTCCAAACAAGGCCATTGGCGGAAAAATAGATCCTGCCATGATCGTCCAAAATAGTCCAAATAGCGCCACGAACCCTGGCATGACAATTCCCGCGTGGGATGGCAAATGTGTTTTGCCATGTTTATTTGTGACCATAAATTCGGCCTTTTTCGATTCCCATTCACGATCCAAATCGGAAAGTTGGGTTTGTCGTTCAATCCGTTTTAGTCGATTGAGCATTTCATCCTGCTTGGCCCCAATGTCTTCCAATTGTTCCGTAAAAGCCGAAGTCTCGGTACGGCGAACGGCCAAGCGGGTCGAACAATGATTGCAGGTCACAAAGTTAGATGTTGCTGCAACTTCCAGCGGAGCGCCGCAGTTATTGCAGTTGAGCGATTCGAGCTGCATCGTTTCCTCATTATGCGCAGGTGAGAAAATAAGTCGTTCGTGATTCTTATCGTCGCGAATTACTAGGCCCGCGGTCGTTGTGGATTTTACCACGAAAGTCACGAAAGACCTAGCACCGCTTTAAACCGTCATCCAAAGTGGACATAGCTTGCTCACTCCGGCGTGATTTTCACGATCAACACTTTGTTGTTGTCCCCCTTACGTTTGCCGCGGGCCAGCATGCCTTCGCCGCAGGTGACCCAGGCTTGGTTGTCGCTGATGCGGCAGGTACCGGAGTTGCCCAAGGTGGCGTGGTTTTCCGGGAGCAATACGCGCTCGGTCTTACGGATGACCCGTAAGGTCTTGGGGTCGACTTGTCCGATAAACAACGGCGCGCGGTGGCGGATGATGTGGTCGTTGTTGGCGGCGCGGCGGGTGTAGATCAAAAATAGCCCGTTGCCGACCGTCACCCAGTGTTGCTGCGTGTTGTAGCTGCCCAGTAACTTGCCGTCGTCAAACTTCCATTCCTGCGGGGGATCAAAGTGAATGCCGTCGCTACCGCTGGTGACAAATGCGGAGCGGTCGGTGCGGAGCGTAATGTAGAATTTGCCTCCGAATGCCACCAGTGAGGGTTCGTAAAATCCACGGCGTTTGGGAAAGTTCAACTCCGACCCGTGTTCCTTATACGTCAACGTCTTCCCGTCGAATCCGCAGCGCATCACGACGCTGGTGTAGTTACGTTTTTTGGGGTCCCGTTGATAGCGGACCGGCAGAAGCACGTCGCCGTCAGGCAGGTCGACGCGCTGGTTGCAACCGGCATTGGCGGCGATGATGGGATTACCGGCATGATCTTTTTCCGGAGTTTTTAGGAACTTGAGCGGACCCCACTTCCGGGTTTGTGGATCCATGACTGCATAGGAGACGCGTTCGCGGGTAAAGTTTTCTTTGGTGCCGTCTTTGAAGTTAAAAGTCTTACCTGTGATCAAGACAGTTTGACTTGGGGCGTGCCATTTCGGCCACAAATCGCCCGGGGCGACTTCGTATCCGTCGGATTGTTTATGGCGGCGGAGGGTGGGAATAATTTCCGGCTGTGACCAACTGTGTCCATCGTCTTCGCTGAAGGTTTGATAGATGTCGTGGAAATTGTGTGTCCCGGTTTTGCCCGTCTCGGACATCGTCGTGACCCAGAATGGTTTTTGCGCGGGGACGTATGCGGTGCGGGCTTGCCACCAATCCCATTCTTTCGTGCCGTCAATCGAGGTCAAGTGTTTGAATTTCAGCGGGACCGGTTCAACGGCCTGAGCGGTCACGGGTAATAGCGAAACTGACAGTGCGGTGATTATGAAATAATATTGGAGCATGGTCGTGGTTTCCTTGAAGTCGTTTCCGCAATCGTCCGGGATAGCAGGACTTACAAATCTACTTCGATTCACCAAACCCGCCGCCGCCGGGGGTTTGGATTGTCAGAATATCGCCGGCAGCAACACTGAGTTGGACTTTGCCGCCCAGGTCTTCCGACAAGCCAGTGCTTTTCTGTTGCAATGTATTTTCACCCAATGCGCCCGGCTCGCCTCCTTGCAATCCAAACGGCGGATAAGGGCCGCGACGTTCGGTGAGCAGTGAGACTTGCAGTGGACGCAAAAACTCGATGCGGCGAATGATACCGTCTCCCCCACGATGCCGCCCCGCGCCACCCGAACCGCGGCGGACGCTGAACTCATGCAGTCGCACTGGATACCGGCGTTCGATGACTTCCGGATCGGTCATGCGGGTGTTGGTCATGTGGGTGTGCACGGCGTCGGCGCCGTCGGCGTCGGGAGTCGCGCCGCTGCCACCGCAGATGGTTTCGTAATAGCCAAACTGGTCGTCGCCGAAGGTCAGGTTGTTCATCGTCCCTTGGCTGGCAGCAGCGACTTTTAAGGCGCCGAGCAGTGTATCGACGACGCGCGACGATGTTTCGACGTTGCCGCCCACCATGGCGGCGCATTGGGCCGGGTCGTCGTGTTCAGGCGGATTGAGCAGACACTCGGGCAAGATGATCTCGACCGGATTGAGCACGCCGCTGTTGAGTGGAATATCTTCGGCAATCAAACAGCGAAATACATACAGTACGGCTGCGGTCACGATGCCGCGATTGGCGTTCAGGTTGCCGTCCAACACCGGTCCGGTCCCGGTGAAATCGACCGTAGCTGTCTCACCGGTGATCGTGATATTCACGGCAATCGGCGAGCCATCGTCAAGATGATCCGTGTGGGAGTAGTCGCCATCGGGAATCGCTGCCAAGGCCATCCGCATTTTTCGATCCGCTGCGTCTTGAATGTGTTGCATATAGGCTTGCACGACCGGCAGCGAATACCGCGCGACAAGTTCTTGCAGCAGGTTCACGCCATTGTTATTAGCGGCAACTTGCGCGGCGACATCGGATAGGTTTTCCGTAACCGCACGGGTGGGGTAGGGGGCGCTCGTGAGGAGTTCGCGCAATTCTGCTTCACGAAACTCGCCGGCATCGACGAGTTTGAAATTGCGGATCAACACTCCCTCTTCGCTCAAGCGTTTAGAAAACGGCGGGAGGCTGCCGGGAATGATGCCACCAATTTCCGCGTGATGCGCGCGGCTGGCAGTGAAGAAGAGCAGTTCTCCCGAATCGGTGTTGTGCACGGGTGTGACGACGGTCACATCGGGCAGATGCGAGCCGCCGCGATAGGGATCGTTCGTAACAAAGACGTCGCCGGGTGAGATTTGAGGATTGTCGGCGATAATGCGGCGAACGGTTTCGCTCATTGCGCCGAGGTGGACCGGGATGTGCGGGGCATTGACGACGAGGTCGCCCGTGGGGGAAAAGACCGCGCAGCTAAAATCGAGACGTTCTTTGACGTTCGTTGAAAACGAGGTCCGCTGCAACGTAATGCCCATTTGTTCGGCGATCGAGGCGAAGAGATTGTTGAAAATCTCCAGCATCACCGGATCGGCATTGGCGCTGATGTGTTCCTCGGTTTGTCCCTGACTGTCGTTGATCACAATCTCGCCGCGCGCGGTGATCTGTGCTGTGAAACCGGGGTCGATGACGACCGTTGAGGTCGGTTCGCACACAATCGCCGGGCCGGTCAGACAGTCGCCGGCACGCAGTTCGCCGCGCTCAAATACTGCGGTTTCCAGTGCTTGTCCGTCGAACCATGTTTTGGTGGTTTCGCTCGGCGTCGGATGTCGTTTGACGACGTCAGACAATTCCTCGGGGGGATCGGGGGTGGTGCCGATGACTTCGACGCGTGCAGCGGTGATCTCGATGGCCCGACCGGCATGGACGTAACCATAGAGTCGGCGGTGCAATTCCTCGTAGGCGCTGGCATAGTCACCGTCGGGCGGGCAAAGGACGTTGATTGTCGATTCGACGCCTTGATAGCGGATGTCGAGCGAGCGGAGGGGGGCTTGGATTTGTGCAGCGGCAATTCCTTCGGCCAGCACTTCGTCGCGCGCCTGCACTTCCAGGTCAGCGAACAATGATTCGAGTTGTTGGAGCTGTTCTTGCGAATACGCTTTGAGCACCGAGCGTTCGGCGAAGCGGCGGACGTCGGCCAAGCCGATTCCATAGGCGCTTAGAATTCCGGCCAGCGGGTGAATGAGCACGTCGCGCATGCCGAGTGAGCGGGCGATGGCACAGGCATGTTGTGCGCCGGCGCCGCCGAAGGAGACCAACACGTAATCACGCGGATCGTAACCTTTGGCGACGGAGATATTGCGAATCGGGCGAACCATGTTGGCATTGGCGACCCGCAAAAAACCATCGGCCAATTCGATGGGCGTATAACGCGTCCCGGTGGCAGATTGGGCGATTCTTTCGCAAAGGGCGCTGAGTTTGCGTTGGACGACCTCTTGATCCAACGGGAAGGGGAATTTAGCGGGCAGGATTTTGCCGAGAAATAGATTCACATCGGTGACCGTCAACGGCCCGCCGCGTCCGTAACAAGCAGGGCCAGGGGATGCTCCGGCGCTCTCGGGGCCGACGGTCAGTTTCACGCCGTCGAAATCGCAGATGCTTCCGCCACCGGCAGCGACGGTTTCGATGGCCAGCATGGGAGCGACAACCCGCACGCCCGCTTTTTGTGTTTCGAATTCCAATTCATGACGTCCGTCGAACCGCGACACGTCGGTGCTGGTGCCCCCCATGTCGAAGCCGATCGATTTTTCAAAACCGGCACGCTGGGCGACACGGGAAAATCCGATCACCCCTCCCGCCGGTCCCGAAAGGATGCTGTCTTTCCCCACAAAGCGATCTGCATCGACCAGTCCGCCGGCGGAGGTCATGTTTTTTAAGGGAGCATTTCCCAAACATCGTCGCAATTCGCGAATGTATTGCCGCAAAATCGGATTCAAATAGGCATCGACGACCGTTGTATCGCCGCGGGAGACAATTTTAATGAGCGGGGAAAGGCGGCTAGAGACGCTGATTTCATCGAAGCCGATTTCGCTGGCAATCCGTGCCACGATTTCTTCGTGCTTCGATTGGGCAAAGGCATGCATGAAACAGATGGCGATCGATTCCACGCCGGTGGCTTTGAGAGCAGACAGTTGTTCTCGCACTTGTGCTTCATCGACCGGGACGAGCACGTTGCCGTCGACGTCGAGCCGCTCATTGATTTCCACCACTTCCTCAAACAGCGGAGTTGGCTTTTGAATCGCCAAATCAAACAACCGTGGCCGGTCTTGGTTGGCGATCAATAATATGTCGCCAAATCCGGCAGTCGTCACAAATCCGGTGCGTGCCCCTTGCCGCGTCAGCAGCGCGTTGGTTCCTCGTGTGGTGCCCAAACGGACAGAGACTTCGGGAATGGGATCGCCGAGGCCGACGCCTAATAAGTAGCGAATCGCTACGATCGGCGATTCTTCGCCGCCGGACAATTCGTAGTTCGTGCCTGGAACGATATCCGCAGGGGGCGCTTGCTGTAAAGTGAGCCGTCCGGTCGAGTTCTCGTATTCATCGATGACGCCGACATGCATCGCAACGCCGCTGTCGTCGAGAAAGCGAATTTCGTAACCATTCCAAAACCCTGGCGGGTCATCGCTGCGGCCGGGATCAACAAAGCTCAACGCACCGTCGGTCGCATCGACACGCCCTTTGGTGACCCCGCTGCTGAGCAACTTGAGCTGCAACAACTTCCCGTCGGGATCCCGCGCAATACAATCGGTGAAAGTCCCACCGACATCAATCCAAAATTCCCAGGAAGGCATAGTTGAGCTTCAATGTCGGTAAAGGAGGAGATCGGCAAGAGGGACGAGGCTTGGCGCGTACTGCCTACCGCCTACTGCCCTCTGCCTACTAAATTCTGGCCACCGGCCACTTTTTCAATCAAGCATACAGTTTCGCCACGTAGTCCCCATAGCCGTTGTAGATGACCGTATCGTAGCGCGTGGCTTGCGACGGGAGCATCCATTCGGTGGCTTGTGACCAGCGTGGATGGGGGACTTCCGGATTGACGTTGGCGGTGAAACCATATTCTTGCGGGCCGAGCGTATTCCAAAATGTCGCCGGCTGTTTGTCGGTCAGCGTGATCCGCACGATCGATTTGCAACTCTTGAATCCATACTTCCAAGGGACGACCAAACGAATCGGCGCGCCGTGTTGTTTGGCGAGCGGTTTGCCGTAAATGCCGGTGGCAATGAATGCCAGTTCGTTCATCGCTTCGTCGATCGTCAAACCTTCGGTATACGGCCAGGGATAACCGGAGGACATGTTCGGCCCGGCGAATGTGGGCAAGCCGGCCTGTTCGTCTTTTTTGTTGGGGACATCGAACGTTTGGAAGCCGACATATTTTGCTTGGGCGGTCGGTTCGACTTTCTTGAGCAATTCGCTCAAGGGAAATCCGGTCCAGGGGACGCACATGGCCCAGGTTTCGACACAGCGATGCCGATAGTCCCGTTCTTCAAACGGCATCATTTTGTAGATGTCGTCGATGTCAAACACGCGCGGCTTGGCGCAGAGTCCGGTGATTTCGAATTTCCAGGGATGCGGTTTAAAATCGCCGACGCGGCTATAGTTGTTTTTACTGCCGGAGAATTCATAAAAGTTCGTATACCGGCTTGCGTCTTCCTCCTTGGTTTCCGGGCGGCCATATTCAAAATTGGGATTGTGCAGCGCGCCGAAGGAATTGTCTTTGGCGGGCTCCCATTCTTTTTCGGTTGCTTCCGGTGCGCGTTCCGCCAAGGCCGCGGGGACTTCGACTTTTCCCGATTTGAGGACCTCTTCATCGCTGGCCGTGTCGCAGCCGATAAGATGCGATCCAATGCCAATGCCGGCGGCGCTCAGTCCCAAAGTGCGGAGAAACTCGCGGCGATGCCAACGGCGGTTGACGTATACGTCTTCAGGCGTGTGAAGTTTTTGCGCGAGTTGCCAAGGTTTGCGGATGTGATACTGCATCGTTTGTCTTCGCGAGTGAATTCTAAAACCTAAACAGGACACCAACGTGGCGGTGCTGACACTGCATAGTATTGTAGAGGCGGGGCAGGATTTGAAAAGGTGAACTGCGAGTCACTCAATGCCGGCCGAGGCGTTTGAGGAACGGGATCAGCTTTTCGGGGTAATCGGTTTGAATCGCATCGACGCCCAAGTCGAGCGATTTTTGAAAGCCGGCTTCGTTGTCGTTTTCGCCTAAGTTGTCGACCCAGATTTGGGCGCCGGCGGCATGAGCTGCTTTAGCAAGTTCAGTATTCCAGTCGCGGACGTTGCCATCGAAGGTTTCGGCTTTTAGTTCGCGGCGAATGGCGTTGATTTTTTCGACCGATCCGGGATTCGGCGGCATGATCCAGATCTTGGAGTTCAGTTTTTTGAACGCGCGGAGTCCATCAAATGAACTGTAGACGATGACGTCGTTGACCATTTGGTGCCGCGTGACCGCATCGACAACCTCAGCCGGTGGAGCATCTTTGTGATCGATATAGATCTTAATTTTGCCGCGGCAGAGTTTCAGTGCCTCGTCGAACGTTGGTACTTTTTCTGATTTTCCCACGGTCAGCTTTTGAATGTCGGCATAGGTCAGCTCATTCACTTTTCCCTGCCCATCGGTCGTGCGAGCCACGTCGCTGTCGTGCATCAGCACCAGCACGCCGTCACTGGTGCGGCGGACATCGACTTCGACGTAGTCACATCCAAGATCGATGGCATGCTGGAATGAGGCGAGCGTATTCTCGGGCGCTTTTTGATGGGCACCGCGATGGGCGATGACAATGATCCGGTTCGACTTGGGGTTTTCAGCGGCCATAAGCGGTGTGGTTCCAGCAAAGACGCACAGGACGATTAGCAGACGTAGGGGCATGGTCCGTGGTCCTCGATCAGGGCTTAGGGTGGGCGTTTACGGGGTATCAAGCGACAGAAACCGGACATCCGGACCAACGGATGGGACCGTCACAAATCGGTAATTCCGGGATTGTCACTTGGTTTTCGTGATCCGTTTCCTGGAAATCTTCGTTATACCAGATGAGCTGCTCAGATGCGTTGCATAATAGCAGCATGTTGCAATTTGGGAGCACCCGATGATGGAAACCTTACAGACTTATTTCAGCGGGCCAATGCTCGTGCCCAGCGTATTGCTGGGGCTGGTCTGTCTGTACTGGTTGTTTGTGATTCTGGGTGCGTTCGATATCGAATTGTTTGATTTTGACATCGATGTCGGCGCGGGAGACGGCTCCATCTTTGATGTGGGGCTGGTCTCGTTGAAATTCATCAACCTGGGCGACGTGCCGTTGATGATTTGGGGCAGCGTCTTCAGTTTAGCGTTTTGGATAATGACGGCGCTCGTTGTCGATCGACCCGATGTCGGCGGGAATCTCCACCCTTGGATGATCGTGTTGGGTTGCGGATTTCTGGCCGTACTGGTGACGAAAGTCGTGACCAACCCGTTACGGGGAAAGTTCTCTGTGAAGGAACCGAACACGCTCGAGGAACTGCTGGGGCGGGAATGCACGATTACTGTGGATACAACTGAAAAACACGGACAAGCGAATGTCCCGTCCGACGGAGCGCCGCTGCTACTGAATGTCCGAACTCACGAAGGCACACTGACCAAAGGAACTACGGTCAGGATTGTTGATTTTGATCAGGAAACGCACCTTTATTACGTCAGCAACTCTGACCTGGAGGAATAGAAAATGTTTTGGTATTTTGTCGGGGGAATTGCGTGCTTTTTGATCCTAGGACTTTTTGTGATGGCGATCCGTTGCTATCGCAAGGTCGGGCCCGAAGAAGCCTTGGTCAAATCCGGTGCAGGGGGATTGCAAGTTGCCACGGGGAAAGGCATGTTGGTCTTGCCCGTATTTCATCGCATCGAACAGATGGACCTCTCGGTCAAACGCATCGAAATCGCCCGACGTGCCGAAGCAGGTTTGATCTGCCGGGATAACATCCGGGCTGATATTGAAGTTGCCTTTTTCGTCCGTGTGAACAATACCGATGACGACATTAAGAACGTCGCTCAATCCTTGGGCTGTCGTCGCGCTTCGGATCAACGCGCGCTCGTCGAATTGTTCGACGCCAAATTCTCGGAAGCCTTGAAGACCGTCGGAAAGAAATTCGACTTTGTCGAACTCTACAATGAGCGGGACAAATTCAAAGCCGAGATCCTCAATGCGATCGGCACCGATTTGAATGGTTATGTGCTGGATGACTGTGCGATCGACTTTTTGGAACAAACGCCGGTTGAAATGCTCAGCCCGAACAACATTCTTGATGCCGAAGGTATTAAGAAGATCACCGAGTTGACGGCGAAGGAATTCGTGCAGGCGAACAACTTCACCCGCGAAAAAGAGAAAACGATCAAGAAGCAAGACGTGGAAGCCCAGGAAGCGATTCTGGAGTTGGAGCGTCAGCGGGTCGAAGCGGTCGAAAAGCAGAAACGCGAAATCGCCGAACTCACCGCCCGCGAGCATGCTGAGGCCAAAAAAGTTCAGGAAGAAGAACGTCTCAAAGGAGAACGGGCGCGGATTACGACGGAAGAAGAAATCAGCATTTCCGAGGAAAACAGGGATCGGCAGATCATTGTCGCCCGTAAGAGCAAAGAGCGGACCGAGGCGGTTGAAACCGAACGGGTTGAAAAAGATCGCATGCTCGAAGCGACCGAGCGTGAACGGATCGTGACGTTGGCCCAGATCGAAAAAGAGAAAGCGGTCGAAGTCGAGAAACGGAACATTCAAGATGTGATCCGCGAGCGGGTCGTCGTCGAACGGGCGGTTGTCGAACAACAAGAAAAAATCAAAGATACTGAAGAATTCGCCACCGCCGACCGGCTCAAACAGGTGACTGTCACCAAAGCCGAAATGGATGCCCAGGAAGCCTTGGTCAAGCAAGTCAAAGCGGCTGAAGCGTCGAAGGCTGCTGCCGATTTCCTGGCCGAACAACGCATCGTCGAGGCCGAAGCGGAACGGGCTGCTGCCGAGAAAGAAACGTTGGCGCAAAAAATGTTGGCCGAAGCCAAGACCGCGAATGCGGCCGCCATCGGATTGGCCGATGCCCAGGTGCTGGAAGCCAAGGCAGCTGCCATCGAAAAAGAAGGAACTGCCGAGGCGAACGTGTTGCAGCGTAAAGCCGTTGCTGAAGCGAAGGGTATCGAAGCCCGTGCCGCTGCTATCGAAAAAGAAGGCACAGCCGAAGCCAGCGTGATGCACCTCAAGTTCACCAGCGAAGCCAAGGGCATCGAAGAAAAAGCGAACGCAATGAAATTGTTCGACGGAGTCGGACGCGAACACGAAGAATTCAAATTGCGGCTCAACAAAGAGAAGGACATCGAAATTGCCGCGATCAGTGCACAGCAGGAAATCGCCGAGTCCCAAGCAGGGATCGTGGGCGAAGCCCTCAAATCGGCCCGTATCGACATTGTCGGCGGCGAGACGACCTTCTTCGACAAGATCGTCGATTCCATCAAGGCCGGGAAAGCGGTCGATCGCTTCGTGCACAACAGCGAAGTGCTGACCGATGTGAAGAACTCGTTCTTCAACGGCAATCCGGAATATTTCCGCGACAAATTGCAGGAGTTTGTCGACCAGTTCAATATGAGCTTCGACGACGTCAAAGACCTGTCCGTGGCGGCATTGATCGGAAAAATGCTGACACTCACCGACAGCGATGAATCGAAGTCGGAATTGAATCGCATGCTCAACGCCGTAAAAGGGATGGGAATCGCGGATAAGAAGGTCAATACGCTAGACATCAGTGGCCAATCGCTGACCGTCAGCGGCAAGAAGAGTTGATCCCCAACGCCTCCCGGTTCCCAAACATCATTTGGGAACCGGACTGACAGTAGCTCGACTTCGACTCCGGTTTTCAGGCTGACGCGTGTGGACCGATGGTCAAGAGCAGCCAGCGAAGCGGAGCTTCGCGAAGATGCGTTCCCAAGCAGAGCTTGGGAACGAGTTGGAAGAGGCCTAAGGAGAGGAATGCGAGCGTAGGCTCCTACGGCCTACAGTCGAAAGCCTAAAGTCTAATTACCTCCGTGGCCTCTGTGCCTCCGTGGTGAACTTTAATCGTGAAAGTCGGAAATCCTCACAATGGCTCAAGCAGAACTCGAAAATACCGCTGACGAGGCGGAACCGGCGGTTGAGCTGCAGGGGGGCACGTATGAGATCATCCGCAACCGCCTGAACACGCACGGACAGGACCTGCGGGCACGGTTGAATCAATTGAACGAGGCCCGCAAAACGGTCTTCGGCTCAATCGACACGGTGCTGACCTCGACCGAGCGGATTACGACGGTCCACAATTGTGTTCCCCGAGATATGGTGGCGGCCGGGCAGCGGTTTCTGTTCGGCTACAACGTCCATTTCGGATTAAAGACCGAGCGGAACCTTTCCGATGTCTTTGCCGCCTACGAGTTCAAGGAGGGAACATTCCATGAGATCTCGTTGGATCTGATTGGCGATCCGCAATTCGAAAAAGATTTTCAGGACGTCTATCGTTATTACAAGAACGCGGTCTTCGCCAAGTTCTTCGTCCGTGGTCCGCACCTGTACATGATCTTTCGTGTGGGCAAGGGCGTGGGGGACATCAAGACCTTCAAATGGGTCATCCAGGGCGAAGAGCTGGTCTATGTTGATAACCGCAGCGACCACGAAGTCCGTTATCCGCCGCAACACGAATTTGAATGGACCCGCACGCATCGCGACTTGCATCAAACGGGACGACATCCGCACATTTCCATCGATGATCGGATTTTCGTCGAAACCATTGGCGGCGACCTGACGATCAAGGTCGAGAATAATACCGATTCGGGCGAAGGGATCTACGCCGAACCGGTGGACGACCCGGATCAAACGCTGGACGATGCGGAAATCCATTATGCGCTGGTGGGCAACGTGATCTTGCTCAAGGTCCGTCCTTATCAGGAAACAGCGTTCCGTTACTTCGTGTACAACGACAAACTGAAACAGGCGCAGCGGCTTGATTCGCTGGAATACGCCTGCGTGCTGTTGCCCGATGACCACGGTTTGATTTTTGCCGACGGATATTATTTGCAAACGGGGCTGTGCAAGACGTTCGGCAGCAATTTATCCGACATGGTCTTCGAACGGCGTATTGCTGCGACGAACGGCGAAGATTATCTGTACGTGTTTTACAACCGTCTAGCCGGCGTGTACGTGCTGTTGCAATACAATCTCATCGAACAACGCGTGGAAACGCCGGTGGTTTGTAGCGGATTTACGTTTTTCCCCAGCGGAGAAATGGTCTGTTTCAAAGCGCAGGAAGAACCGCAAAAACACCATGCGGTGCAGATTTGGCAAACGCCCTATGTCGATGAAGACTTTGCACCACCGGCGCAAACCGACTCCTACCTGTTCAAGATCGGCAACAAAGATGTCGTACGGGGCATGGCGGAGTGCCATGAGTTGCTGGAGCTGATCGAAAAAGAGGACACCTACGCCAATCTGTACGTCGACATCGTGAAAGAGTCGACCGGTGTGCTCGATTCGTATTTCTGGATCGATAAGCCCGAGACCTTCGAGCTCAAAGAACCACTGACAAAAATTCGCGACGCGGCCGGTGCGGCGATCGACGAATTCGACAAGGTGCTCCGCGTCAAACAAGACACGGCCCAACAAACCAAACGGGTGCGGGAGAAAACCCGCGAGATCGTTTCTGCAGTGGGCCGCAAGCGATTCGACCATATCAACGACTTTGTCGGTTCGCTACGAGACCTACGTTCGGTGCGGGGAGATATTATTTCCTTGCGCGATCTGCGGTATGTAGACGAGCCGCTGATTGAGTCGTTGGAGACGGAGGTCTCCGAAGAAGCGGACAAATTGGCGCAGCGGTGCGTGACCTTTTTGCTCGACCCAGCAGCGCTGAGTCCCTATGAGCAGAAGGTGGCTGACGAACAGGCCAAAATTGGCGAGCTGACGAAAGTCGCCGATGCCAAGGTCGTGGAAGAGGAAATTGCCAAGAGCGCCGCCGAGTTGGAAATGCTGATCGAGATTGTCAGCAATCTGAAGATTGACGATGCGACGCAGCGGACGGCGATCATCGATAACATTTCGGCGATCTTCTCGACCGTCAATGCTGCCCGCGCCGCACTCAAGAACAAGTCGCACGAGTTGTTGTCGGTCGAAGGGATCGCCGAGTTCGGCTCGCAGATGAAGTTGCTCAATCAGGGGGTCGTCAATTATCTGGATATCTGCGACTCGCCGGATAAGTGTGAAGAATTCCTCACGAAGGTCATGATCCAAATTGAGGAGTTGGAAGGCCGATTCGCGGAATTCGACGAGTTTGTATTGCAGCTGACGGAAAAACGGGAAGAAATCTACAACGCGTTTGAAACGCGAAAACTGTCGCTGGTCGAGGCCCGCAATAAGCGTGCGGGTGCACTGGCCAATGCGGCGGACCGGATTCTCAAAGGGATCAAGACCCGCGTGGAGAGCCTGGAGTCGATCAACGACATCAACGGCTATTTCGCGTCGGATTTGATGATCGAGAAGGTCCGCGATATCGTCAAGCAATTGCAGGAGCTTGATGATTCGGTCAAGGTCGACGACATTCAAAGCCGGCTCAAGACCGTCAAAGAAGATGCGGTCCGGCAATTGAAGGACCGGCAAGAGCTCTTTGTCGACGGCGCGAACATCATCAAATTGGGCGGTCACCAATTCACGGTCAATGTCCAGGCGCTGGATCTGACCACCGTGCTCCGCGACGGCGAGATGAACCTGCATCTGACCGGAACGAATTTCTTCGAGCCGATTGAGAATGAAGAACTGATTGCCACACGTGATGTTTGGGACCAGGAGGTGGTTTCCGAAAATCAGTCCGTCTATCGCGGTGAATATCTCACCTATAAAATCCTACGGTCTCTGTCGCAGCCTGGGGCAGAACCCTCGCTGGAGGACGTCCGCCAATACGATGCGGAGCAACTCACGGCCTTCGTGCAGCGATTTATGGGACCGCGGTATGGCGAAGCGTACGTCAAAGGGGTCCATGATCACGATGCCGTCAAACTGGTTGCGGACCTGTTGGAGATGGAATCCACGATCGGATTACTGCGGTATCATACCCGCGCGCGTTCGCTGGCGTTGGTGGTCTGGCAGCATTTTGTGGACAAGAAACAAAAGACGTTGTTGACGGCCAAACTCAATGGGTTTGGTACGATCACACAACTTTTCCCGGCCACCGTTGCGCAGGCGCAATACGTGGCGGAATTGCAAAAGGTTTTGCAGGCAGCAACGGCCGAGGTGGATTTGTTTTCCGAAACGTTTTTGCCCTCCGCTGCGGAATACCTGTTTCACGTGCTGGTCGGCGACGGTTTTGCCATCAGCCCGCAAGCGGCCGATTTGTTTCGCCGGTTTGAAGAACATCTGCAACACAATGGGTTTTCGGACAAATTCGCCGCCTCACTCAAAGGAGTGCATCGCGAACCCGCGAGCGCGTTTTCCCTAGCCAGGGATTGGGTGGGCGCCTTCATCGAACAACAAGACGAGGCCGCCGCCGAAGACTATGTGGACGAAGTGGCCGGTTTGCTACTGGAAGGCAAACTCAACGACCGACAAATCGTCAATGCCTCGGTGACCCGCGACGTGGCAGGATTGTTGGGGACACACGCGGCAATTCAAGAGGGCGGATATCACCTTAGCTACGGCGACTTCACGCAAAAACTTGCGGAGTACGACCGGCAAGTCGTGCCGAGGTTTAATAGCTATGTGCAGTTGAAACGGAACATCGTGGAAACGGCGCGCGACGAGATGAAACTCGATGAGTTTCGTCCACGGGTGTTGACGTCGTTCGTGCGGAACCGTTTGCTGGATGAGGTTTACCTGCCGGTCATTGGCGATAACTTCGCCAAACAAATTGGTGCTGCAGGGGAAGGAAAACGGACCGACCGGATGGGGCTGTTACTGCTGGTCTCTCCCCCCGGTTATGGTAAGACCACGTTGATGGAATATGTTGCCAATCGCTTGGGGGTGATCTTTATGAAGATCAACGGACCGGCCATTGGACATCAAGTGACATCGCTCGATCCGGATGAAGCACCCAACGCCGGTGCTCGCGAAGAAGTCGAGAAACTGAATCTCGCTCTGGAAATGGGCGACAACGTGATGATTTATCTCGACGATATTCAACACTGCAATCCCGAGTTTTTACAAAAGTTCATTTCGTTGTGCGATGCGACGCGCAAGATCGAAGGCGTGTATAAAGGCCGCACGCGGACCTATGACCTGCGGGGCCGCAAAGTTGCCGTGGTCATGGCGGGCAACCCGTACACCGAAAGCGGCGAGAAATTTCAGATTCCCGACATGCTTTCCAACCGGGCCGATATTTATAACCTGGGCGAAATCATCGGCGAACATGCGGCTTCGTTTGAGATGAGCTATCTGGAAAACTGCTTGACGTCGAATTCCGTGTTGAATCATCTCGCCACGCGCAGCCAAAAAGACGTTTATGCCGTGATTCGTATGGCCGAGCGGGACAGTGCTGAAGGCGTAGAGTTGGAAGGCAATTACTCCTCCGCGGAACTGGGGGAGATGGTGGCGACGATGAAAAAACTGATGCGGGTTCGCGACGTCATTCTGGCGGTCAACCGCGAATACATCCGCTCCGCCGCTCAATCAGACGATTACCGCACAGAACCGGCATTCAAGCTGCAAGGGTCGTATCGGAACATGAATCGCATTGCTGAAAAAGTGGTGCCGGTGATGAACGACGACGAATTGCAGGCTTTGATTGTTTCGAACTACGAAAACGATTCACAGACGCTGACCTCCGACGCCGAAGCCAACATGCTCAAGTTCAAAGAACTGATGGGCATTCTCAATGACGACGAAACCCGCCGTTGGGAGACGATCAAACGGTCGTTCCAGCAGAACGTCAAACTCAAAGGAGTCGCGCCCGACGATAAGATTGGGCAGGTGATCATGCAGATGAGTTCGTTCACCGACGGGCTGGAATCCATTCGCCGTGCGATGACCGATGGTATGGCAGCAATGGCCGAAGAGGACGATGATTCCGCTGTGCTGGAAGGACATGTGACGCAACTCGTCGCACAAATCAGCGGCCTACGGGAAGGCCTAGATGCAATCCACGGCAGTTTAGCGGACGGGATTCCCGCACTCGTCACAGCTGCACAAGCCGCCGAACGCGTTATGCCAGCGCCAATTGCCGAAGTCGCACCACCACCAACCGTACCGGAACCGCAGGTCACTAAAATGCCGGTTCCCGAAGTGATTGATGCGCCATTCGACCAGGAGCAGGATGACGAGGAGCCCGCGACAACGGGCGATAGCCGTCACAAGATTACGGTCGTCAACAAAATGCCGCGCAGCATCTACAATGTGCTACAACAGCAGTTCGAATTGATGAACAGCTGGATGAAACCGCTGCTCGACGCTTCCAATTCGCAGTCAGCCGACATCAAAACGTTGCGCAGCCAACTGCATCAATGCTTGAAGGACTACAAGCAAATGCTGCGGCGGATTGAACGCAGAGAAGAAGGTTAAGCGGTTAGTGGTTGTTATCATTACACGCGAACTCTAAGTGTTAATCAGATTGAGTTCGTGAAAACTGCGTTCCCCGGTTGCTGATGATTCTAATCGTAATTGAGAATAGTGAAACTGCGCGGTCCGGGAATTGTTAAAAAAGGCGAGGTAAGAATGCATGACAAACTTCCAGAACGAGAGCAACATGTTGCTATAGGCCTCCCCTACAGAATGAGACAAAGTTTGGTTTCAATCTGTGTGTTCGCAGTATGCTTTGTGACGTCACCTGTATTGCATGGGGACGACGACTGCGAAAAGGCATATGACATTTTAAACAATTCGTCGGGTGTGTTGATCGAACATCGCAAAGATCATAAGGCGAGCGCTCCCCGCTGCGAAGGGATCTCAGAGGTGTCCTTTTTGGACCCCAGTGATGTGGTTATCCAAGATGTACCTTACCTAACAAAATTGAAAGATCCCGCGAAAATCGGCGTCAACTTTTCGATACTGAAAGGGAAACACGCTAAGCAGCTTGCCGCGCAAGCAACGGTTTTGCGAAAAATGCGTGAAGTTCGCATATCAAGCGACAGTGACGCGCCGCTAGCTGACATCAACCTTTTCGAGTTGGCCAAGATTTCGAATCTACGTGTTCTCACGATTTATGGAGGGAGCAATCCACGGATTACTGACAAAGGATTGGCTCACCTGAAAAACTTGAAACAGCTCGAATATCTGACGCTCTCGGACACAGATGTCACCGACAAAGGACTTGTGAATTTAGGAGGCATGGATGCATTGAGATCTCTGATGATTTTTTCCCCGAATGTAACTGGGGAAGGATTTAGAAATCTCAAACCTCTTCCACGATTAAAAGTGCTTGTAATCCATGGCAGCATCAATGACAAATCGATACGCGATGTGGCGGCGATATCGACTTTGCAACGCTTGAAAATAACTGGCAAACAATTGACAAATACAGGAATGAAACACCTGACTTCCTTGAAGGCTCTCGAATTCCTCGGTATTGAGGATGCCAAAATTGATGAAGATGGACTGTCGTATTTGACTGAATTACCCAAACTCAAGAGGCTTGCTTTAGTTGGTTGTCAGAAAATCACTGATAGCTCTGTTGAGGCCCTCGGGCAACTAAAGGCTTTGCGTGAGTTGAGTGTGTGGGAAACAGGCATCAGTGCTTCTGGATTATCACGGCTAAAGAAATTACTTCCAGACACGAAAATCGAATACAAAGCGATGACGTCATCCCGCTAGCTTCGCCGGGAGGAGCACGCGAGACACCGAATCCGCGCCAAAGAAAACGCGACCGGAGCGTACTGACGCCGGCCGGATTCGGCCACCAAAGCGAGGACAGGACGAACACGCCGGTGTGGCGGCATCGCCGTCGCCGACCAATTGGTCGTCGGGGCCGTATGTCGCTTGTGTTTTGCCGCACCAGAAATTGCCATCGCCCGTCACGCGTTCGGCGAGGCCATAATTCAGGTACAGGCCCTTGCAGAGCAGATTGCGGCAACGTTCGTTGGGCTTCTGCTCGTCTGGTTGCTGTCCTTCGTCGGTCAGGATGTTGAGTTTTTCAGTCATGTGCTACAGACCTCCTTCCAACAGTCCGGCGGAACGCAAAATCGCCCGCTTGACCGCCGTACGGGCAAGTTGAACCTTGTAACCGTTATCCGAAAGTGGAGTGGCGCGACTGACCGCCGCATCGCCGGCCGCTTGGGCCGTCTCTTCGGAGATCGTCTTACCGAGCAGCGATGTCGCCGCGTCGTGTGAGACCCACGGTGTGGGAGCAACGTGCCCCAACACGATACGGGCATCGCTCACGCGCCCGCCGGAGATCGTTAATGTGGCCGAGGCCGAAGCCAAGGGCCAATCGAGACCTTCGGTTTGCAACACATCGTAATTGCCGCTCACCGCGCCGGCGGTTTTGGGCAACCAAATGTGCGACACCAATTGTCCCGGCTTGAGCACTGTCGTGCCCTGGCGTTCGGTACGGGGCGTGGTGTAGAAATACTCTAAGGGGAGCATCTCCGCTTCGTCCGGACCGGGGCCGATAATCCGTACTTTGGCACCCCAAGCAATCAGTGCGGGAGCAAAGCGGCTGGCGGTGACAAATTTCGCCGGGCCGGAGTTCCCGAAGATGGCGTGATAACGGCCATCCCCCGTTTCGGGCAATGAAGTGCCGTTTTCGAGGGCCAACATGCCGTAACCGTTGCGGTAATACCAACAGTTGGGCAGGTGGCACAAATCGCCGGCGATGGTTCCCGAAGATTGGATCTGAATCGCGTGGACCGCATCGGCCGCTTGGACGACAGAAGCGTATGCGGCGATTTTGCTGTTGTCCAACACCTCATCCAATGTGGTCAAGGCGCCGACCATCAGGCCGTCGTCGACTTCAGAGACATCGTGCATCGAAGTGATGTTTTTGATGTCCACCACGCGCTCGGGGCGAATGATGTCCGCTTGCATTAGCGAAATTAAATCCGTTCCCCCCGCCAAGATGGCGGTTTGTTCGGGGTGATCGTTCATCAATTCCAAAGCTTCAGTTTCGCTTTGGGGATTGGCAAATTCAAAAGACTTCATGCGGCACCTCCTTTCTGCAACGCGTCCAGGACCCGTTGCGGGGTCAAGGGGAGCACGGGAACGCGGACACCGATGGCGTTGGCCACGGCGTTGGAAATGGCAGCTCCCGGTGAAATCACCGGCGGCTCACCCAAGCCAACCACACCGCGATTGTATTCGCTGGCGGGTTGGTACATCTTCACCTGCAGGTTGCCGATGTCGCCGATGCGCGGCAGCTTATAATTCTCCAAGTCGGCGTTCATATAGCGACCGGTTTTGTTGTCCATGATCCGCTCTTCAGTGAGAGCATAGGAAATTCCCATGATCATGCCGCCCAAAACCTGGCTGCGGGCGGTCAACTCATCGATGATGAGTCCACAATCTTGCACGCAGACAAAGTCGTTGATGCTGACCTTACCGGTTTCGGTATCGACCGAGACGTCGACCATTTGCACACCACCCACACGGTCGGAGGTTAAGCCCTCTTTTTCCGTCTCGCCTTGGATTTCCAAAGGCATCGGACCGACCAGCGCGGCCGCCTGTTTCCAGGAACAGACCGGCTTGCCGCTGGAGAGGATTTGGCCTCCCTTGGCGGAAAGCGTATCGGCTTTGACGTTGTACTTCGCTGCAACAAGATCAAAGATCTTCCACAGCGCCGATTGGGCAGCCATGCGGTGTGCACTGGAAACGCCACCCACGGTGATGCTTCCGCCCGACGCTCCCGATTTGGGGTACTTGCTCGAGCCGAGATTCACTTTCACGTCATCGAGTGTGAGGCCGAATGTTTCGGCCATGACGATCGCGATCACGGTCCGCGTTCCGGTTCCCAGGTCCTGACTGCCGAGGAATGTTTCCACGGAACCGTCAGGATGGACCTTCAGCAGGCAAGTACAAGGACCGGCACCGCCGCCCCAGGTATGGAGTGCCATCCCCAAACCACGTTTGACTGCGCCGTTGCCGCCGCCTTTCCCGTGGGGATGCCATTTGGCTTTCCAATCGATCATTTCCGCCGCGATTTTCATCTCTGCGGCGTAGACCTCTGCACGCTCCTCAAACGCTTTGCTGACGTGCTGCAAATTGTTCATGAACAGGTCATAACTGTCCATTTGCAGCTTGGCCGCCACATCGTCCATGGCGGTCTGGGTCAAAGCGCAAAGCTGTGGATGAGGGGGCGCCCGCCAAGCCCGGTTGGGTCCCGTATTGCAAATCAATCCGGTCGCGTTGCGATTCACGTTCGGGAAGTCAAACACATAGGGAATCTGGTTGGGGGAGACCGTTCCGCCCGCCATTCCACTCGATCCCCAGAGGTTGCTGTCCCAAGAGACGATGTTTCCTTCCGCATCGGCGGCGATGGTGATTTCGATGAAACCAGACGGTCGGGTTCCGGCGACTTTTAGGTCGGTGGCCCTGTCCAGCATCAGACGCACGGGCTTTCCGGCTTCCTTGGCCAACACCGCACAGGCGAGACCCCATTCGTCGGCGGCAAATTTCGAACCGAAGCCGCCCCCTTCGTAGTTTCCGGTGACCTCCACCGCGGACTGCTCCAGTCCCAACGGGCCGGCAAATTGTCCAGGTGTTCCCGAAACATTTTGCGTGGAAAGGTGAACGTCGAGTTTTTCGTCGCCATCCCATTCGCAATGTGAACCGTGTGGTTCCAGGCAGCAATGGCTGATGGTATGAATACCGTAGTAGCCAGTGTGGACGACAGCCGCCTCTGACTGAGCGGCTTCGACATCGCCTTTTGTGCTTTTCGGAAGTTTCTTGATCCGCTTTTCGCCCGTCTCCTCTTCGGCTTGCTGTGCACCTTCAAGATCTTCTTCGTTGACGAAGAAGGGCAACGGCTCATATTCGATTTCGATGGCCCGTACGCCATCGGCGGCAATTTCCGGCCGATCGGCAGCCACAGCAACAATCGGAGCACCGTCCCAACGGATCTCCTTGGATTCGCCCGTCTCGACATCAAATGCAGTCGGGAAGACATAGACCGCCCGCACACCGGGAACGGCCTTGGCCGGCTCGATGTTCAGCATTTTGATTTTGGCGTGGGCTTGATTCGACGTTAACAGTTTGGCAAACAGCGTGCCGGGGGTATTGATGTCGGCGGTATATTTCGCCTTCCCCGTGGCTTTGGCGATGCCGTCGATGCGCTGAATGTCTTTCCCGATCAGTACGTTTTCTTCGCGAGGTCCCCAAGCGAACTCGCGTTTGGTTTCGTCCGCCATAATCAGGCACCTCCTTTTTTGCACAATTCAACCGCTGCGGCTGTCACACCGGCATAGGTCCCGCAACGGCAGAGGTTGCCGCCCAGTCCTTTGTGGATTTGTTCCAAGTTGGCACCGGGATTCTTGTCGAGAAACGCCCGGACGGCGACAACGAACCCCGGCGTGCAGTAGCCGCACTGCGTGGCATCGTGCTTGACGAAGGCTGTGATCACCTCGTCGACGTTCTTGCCTTCCGACAGGCCTTCGACGGTGGTGATGTTTTTGCCTTCGACTTCGATCGCCAGTCGGGTACTTGCGTAGACCGCTTTGCCATCGATGATCACCGTGTCGGCCCCGTCGTTACTGACGTTGCTCACTTCCTTGGCGCCGGTCAGGTTCAAGTCGTTTCGCAACGCTTCGAGCAGGGTCACCCGCGGCTCGATCATCAAAGTGTGCTCTTTGCCGTTGACGGTCAGCACCACCTTTTGTGCTTTCGCGGACTTCAGCCGCTCCGGCTTGTTGGCTTCGGCGACGACTTCAGTCGCTCCGGTGGCCACTGCCGTTGCGGCCACAGCCGCACCGGAGCCTTGTAAAAATGCGCGACGGCTTACCGTTGAGCCACCTCCGCCGGTCTGTTGTCGATCTTGCATCAGCAGGTCTCTCCCAATAGTCGAGGTGAGAAAACACCGGACAATTGCACTTCGCTTAGGCGGCGATGGTTTTCTTTGACCATGTGCGCCCAATCGCTTTACCTCATTACAGTTATCAAGTTTCAGAACCGATTCCAAGCTTGAAGTTGAAAAAACTTGATTTTGACGACTACGGATTTCGCGTTGACTTTTCGGCCGGTTTGTGAACCGTTTGACAGAACTGGCTGCATGGCAAATCCGCGCTGATTGTTAACAGTCGCTCGGTTGATGCGACTGTGGGAAATTCACCAGCATGCGCGGCTGCACCGAGATCGGAACAAATTCTTGCGATTTCCAAATGGTACGGTGGAAAAAATTCCCCCTGCTGGTTTACCATCGAATCTATGAAACAGGAATTCCCCCACGTAACCCATTGTTTGACGCACCAACGGCCCGAAGACCAAACCAGCATGCTCGGATTGGTCTGCGTCGAGTGCAAACATCGCCTGTATGCGGCGCCGCCCCGCGGAAACCGTCGCAGCTTTTGGGAAAGCCAACCAGCGGCTTATGCACTGGATCGCAGGCCTTGTTTCGTTTACACGCTGATGTGGGACGACTTTCGAATTCGCTCGCTGCATGCGGCCGAATCGGTTAGTGATGCACGCTCACCGTTACACGCCGAAAACTCCGAAAGCTCGCCGCCGAATTTGTTCTAACCACCGATTGAATCACCGATGCCGAATTGCTCGGCTGAATGCGTCACATGCCCAATCGCACCGTCTATTTTAATGGCGAATATGTTGCCGAAGCTGACGCACGCGTTTCCATTTTCGATTCAGCGCTGATGTTCGGCGACATGGCGTTTGAAATGACGCGTACTTTTGGACAACAACCATTTCGGCTGCGGTCGCATTTAGAACGTCTGTACGCTTCGCTGCGGTTGTTGGAAATCGAATGTGGGCTGACGATCGACGAGATGGAAGAGCTGACGCTGGAAACACTGCGTCGCAATCTCGGCACCGAAGCGGAGGACGTCGATTGGCAAATCATGCACGATGTTTCGCGCGGTCCATTGTCGTTGTATAGCACAGTGTTTCCCGACGGCGGCCGCCCGACGGTCTCGATCAATTGCTGGCCGCTGATCAAGCATATGGGGCGGTTTGCAGAAAACTATACAGCGGGCGTCGATGTTGCCATCGTGGCACAGCCCGCCATTCCGGCGACGATGTTGGATCCCAAAGCCAAAACACGCAGCCGTGCGCATTATCAATTGGCCCGCTTACAAGGCGAGCGAATCGGGCCGGGTGTCTGGCCGCTGTTGGTCGACTCCGACGGGTATTTGGCTGAAGGACCGGGGTGGAATCTGTTTTTGGTCTCTAACGGCACGATCTATTCGCCCGAGCCGCGGAATATTCTGTTGGGAGTCAGCCGCGGCACGGTCGCCGAGTTGGCGGCCAAGATCGGTGTGCCGTTTGAATCCACAAATCTCGGCCGCTACGAAGCGCTGCAGGCGGATGAAATGTTCTGCACGGCGACCACATTCAGCGTGGTGCACGCACGATCCTTCGAGGGGCAACCGGTCGGCGACGGTCAGTTGGGGCCGATCGTCTCTCAGTTGCAGCAGGCCTGGAAGGAATTCGTCGGCGTCGACTTCATCGCCCAGGCGCAAGAATACGCGCGGCGACTCCCCGCTTGGGAAAAGCGAGAAATCGCCGCGCATGATGTCACGTAACGCTAATGATAGGGTGTCACTGGCGTAGGGCAGGCTCCCGCCTGCCGCGGTATGACATTCAAGGGCAACCTGATGGACGGCAGGCGGGAGCCTGCCCTACCAGTCCAATGGTACCCCTCGTTAATACCGCTCCCTAATAGCGTGCCCGTTCTTGCATGGCTGTGAGCACATGTTCGCTGACGCCGTTTTCATGGAGGAACAGCATGCCTTCGGTGGACATGTCAAACCGTCCACCGCGACGTTTGATTTCGCCGATGATAAATTCGTCGCTCACATTGCTTTGAGCAAATTTGATCACGTCGTGATTGTTCATCGCATGTTGCTCGAATTTGCGTGTCGCTTCCTGTTGAGCGGCATGTTCGCGATATACTTCTGCTTCTTCGGCATTGTCTTGCGCCTTACCAACCGCGCCACCGAAGAGCGTTCCGGCTACGCCACCAATGGCAGCGCCGGCGCCGGTGCTGCCAAGTTGTTTACCGACGATTGCGCCAATACCAGCGCCGCTGGCTCCTCCGACGACGGCGCCTTTTTCCGTGTTGTTCATGTTTTGGCAGCCTGTGGCCATGACGCAGATGGTCACAACGCCGACCAACCAATTCAGTCGTAGCATGTTCCGCTCCGTGTTTTGAGAGATGTTAGCGCACCGCCACCCAGGATACCGAAGCGGTCTCCGCACTGATGAGAATGGTGGTGTGAACAAATGAGAGTTGAGAGAGTCGGGGATTCTCTAAAAGATAGAGATCACGTCAAGAGGAAAAAACAGCACACGCGATCGCGATTGGTTATACTCGGCGGTATCTCATTTGCATTGATACAGGGATTCACCACGGAGACTAAAAAGACTTTAGGCTTTAGTCCGTAGGCTTTAGGGTTGGACTGCCAATGCTATTCCTAAGGACTACGGTCTAAAGCCTACAGCCTCTTTTCTTTCTCCGTGCCTCCGTGGTGAATTATTTATTTCGCGGCCCACACTCAGGATATTCAACTCATGCTCCAACGTATTGCTATCGTGTTATTGCTCACCATGCTCGCCACTCCGCTCCACGCCCAAGACGATGATCCACTGGGCGGGGCGTCGCGGCCGAATCCTCAGATGGTTTTGAAACGGGGCGGACGGCAGTACAAACGTAACCACCAGTTTGCGTTGCGGCTGATTTTGTTGGACCGTCTCGAAGAAGCTGAGGAATTGCTGCAGGATTTCCTGAGCGACGATCCCGGCGATCCGGAATCGCACTATATGTTGGGACTGCTCTATGCCCAACAAGAGAAGACCGAACAAGCGATTAACGAACTGCGCAGGGCCGTTGTCTTGGGACTGCCGCCGGGACGCGTGTTGGCTGGGCCGCGGGAGTTGATTAGTGAGTTGCAGGAGAATGCGTTCTTTGACGTATTGCGCAAAAGCCTCGCCGGCAAACCGTTGCACGGACCGCTGGTGGGAAACGTCACCGATCATTCAGCCGCCTTTTGGGTCCGCACCGCGGAGGCAGAAAAGGTGATTGTCACATTGCGGGAACAAGCGGATAAAGCTGCGCCGTTGCACAGCGCCGGGACACTCTCGAAAGCGGACGATGATTTTACGGCTGTCGTCAATGTCGATGGCTTAAAGGCGAATACCGTCTATTCCTACGAGGTGACTGTCGGGAATCACCCCACGGAACTGACCGACGATTCGCCGCAATTTCAAACTTTTCCCGCTCCGGGAGAGGCGAGTGAGTTTCGAATCGCGTTTGGTGGCGGCGCCGGTTTTGTTCCGCCGCACGAACGGATGTGGGATACGATCGCCAGTTACCATCCACTAGCGCTATTGCTGTTGGGCGACAATACCTACATCGACGATCCCGAATCGGTCGAGATGCAGCAGTATACCTATCAGCGGCGGCAATCGAGGCCGGAGTATCGTCGACTAACGGGCCGGACGGCGGTGTTTACGATTTGGGATGATCACGATTTCGGCACCAACGACTGCTGGGGCGGTCCGCTGGTCGACAAGCCCGCTTGGAAACGGGACAAAGCCTGGAAGGTCTACAAACAAAACTGGCCCAATCCCGGTTTCGGCGGCGGACCCGAACAGCCGGGCTGCTATTACGCATTCTCGATCGGCGATATCGATTTCATCATGCTCGACTGTCGCTATTACCGCACGACCGCAAAAATCGACAATCCCTCGATGCTCGGCCCGGTGCAATTGAAATGGTTCGAAGAGGAACTGCTCAAATGCCACGGAAAATTCAAGGTGATCTGCTCCTCCGTCCCCTGGGACTTCCGCACCAAGGGAGACAGCCTCGATACCTGGAACGGCTACAAGGAGGAACGTGAGAAGATCTTCCGGCTGATTGAAGACAACAACATCCCCGGCGTGGTCCTCATGTCAGCTGACCGGCACCGATCGGATGCCTGGAAAATCGAACGGGCAGGGGGGTATCCCTTCTACGAATTCAACTCCTCCCGCCTGACCAATCAACACGTGCACCCCACGATGGAAAAAGCGGGCGCGATTTTTTCCTACAACGCCAAACAATCCTTCGGCCTGGTGACATTCGACACCACGCTCGACGATCCGACGGTCAGGTATGAGGTGATTAATATCGACGGCGAGCGGATTGATGGGTTGACGGTGAAGTTGAGTGAGTTGCGGTGATGCTTTCGCGAGAAGCCATATTTTCATTTTTATAGGAGGACACCTACACATGCCGGTTGAAAGCGTTCAGGTGACAGGTGGTTTTGGCGACATGATGGTGTTTTTTGTGTTTGTCGTCGGCGTGCTGACGTTCATCGTCAATTTCAGTTTTGCAGCAGGAGTCTTTCGGAATGCCGAATATCTGTTCAAAGCGGAACGGCTGAATTTTGTGGGACCTTGGATGTGGTTTTTCGCAACGCTGTTCGGCGGGGTGTTCGTCGCCGCTGCGTATTGGGTGATCCACCACTCACGGCTAAATCCCGTTATTTCTTTTGGCGAGATGAGCCAAGTCCAAGATTCAAAATAGTTCCGTCAAGGGGAGCCTGAAAGGATCTTTGTGGGCCACCCGCGGTCCTGTCAGCTTTAGAGGCCAGGCCATGTCTGAATGGATGAATGGGTTTGATCTTCTTTTAGCGTTTTCGTTGTTTTGTCAATTTGCTATTGGCGTGTGTCTTTATAATGCTACTGATAATTTGAAAGTGGCAATTTGGTATGTTGTATTGGCGGCGATTGGACTTAGCCCGTACCTTTTGCAGGTTATTTATGAATATACGCCAATTAGTGCCTTGTTCGTTGATGAGGCAAGCATTGCATTATTTGTTCTTGGACCCGTTGTGTATGGGGTGGCAATGTATCTATTGCACTCGTCTATGTCTTTTCCAAGACCAAAACAAGAGAAAATTCCACAGAACAGAATCCATCGAAGAGGAAAGATATTTTCAGCGCGCTGATTCCCTTGTTTCTCTTTGGGGCTTGCTTGTCGTATGTCTGCTTGTTCTTCACATGGATCAAAATATTGGGAGGTTAGACAAGTAACTGTGTGCGCTGCCCGAAAGATTCTGCTATCGGAGCGGCATGGCCGCTGGAGATCGGCAATCGCATCAACTCGATTGAAGCAAACGGCGAGGAGAATTCCTGCGGGCTCCAGCCGACTTCGTCGGCCCGCAACGAATCTTTGTGGGCCACCCACTGGTCGTTGAGTGAGTTGCGGTGATGTGTGAAGGTGTCGATGGAAATGAACGACGAATGAGGCCCGATACCACGTCATGCACGAACTCCTCGCGTTTTCCTTCTCGGTGACTGCAGCATATGGTTATGCGCTGGCTGCGTGGCCGATCTTGCGAATGCGGAGCAGGGCAGTCGTGTCGACGATCATGGGGATCTCGGTGTTTGTTTGTCCGCTGTTGATTCCAGCGGAGCACGTGATCTTGCGTGCTATTGTCACGTTTCTCTGCGCGGAGCTGATGTTGAAAATGCTCGATGTTGCGCGGCAGTTTCGCCGTCGCGGCCGAGGCGCTGTTGGCTTCCCCGCATACTCGCGATTCCTGATTCCGTTTCCCGTGTTGTTTGTCATCTTCGGCCGCCGAGAGAATCGCACCCCCTTCCGCGGATCGTGGAGGCTGATGGGGCTCAAGATTTTGAGCGCCGCCGTGGTAATCTTGTTGGGGTTTGCGCTCGTTGACTTTTTTGCACAGTTTTCGATCGTGCGAACCTACTTTCTGGTGGATCACCTCCTGAAGTTGGCAATCTTCGTGCTGACGATCGAAGGCATCTCACGTTTGACCAATGGATTGGAACGCCTGGCTGGCTTTGACATCCGACCGGTGATCGACCGAGCCTATGTCGCGCAAACCGTTGCCGAGTTTTGGTGCCGGTACAACAACCGCGTTCACGCTTGGTTAGAAATTAACCTATTCGGTCCGTTTGCCCGCCGCGGCAAGCCCCTTTGGGGGATCACGCTAAGTTTTTTCGTCAGCGGCGTGTTTCATGAATTGGGATTCGGCATCGCCACGTCGCGGTTCGACGGTTATCAGTTCCTGTTCTTTATGCTGCAACTGCCGGCAGTTTTGATTTCGCGGCCGCTGCATCGATGGGCAATTCGCGGAGGCATGGCGAGCAGACTTGCCGCTCGTAGTTTCACAGTCTTGTGGATGACAGCCACATCGATATTCTTTTTCCATGGCGTGAATCGCATTTTTCCATTCTTTTATGCCAGCGAGCCATGGTTGCCCTGAAGGCGATCATGAACCTCAATTTTCCATTTACCTTCGCAACCACAAATCCGTCGCGTTAGAATACGGTGCGGATTATTGAGCCCGTCCCTGTTTCGTCCAGCCATACGACATCGTGAAAAGGAAACCCCTGTGACTCACTCCACTCATCGTTGCCGCTGTTTGTGTCTGTTGTTGTTCGCGATCGTTTTTGCCGCCCCGGGAGTCGTGAAGGCGGACGTCACCGTGCCGCAGTTTTTCGGCAACCATATGGTGTTGCAGCGGGATAAACCGGTGAAGCTGTGGGGGTGGGCGGACAAAGGAGAACAGGTCACCGTCGCTTTGGGCGAGGCGCAGCAAGAAACCACGGCCGATGACGATGGCCGCTGGAGTGTACAGTTTGCCGCGCGGCCTGCGTCTGGGGAGCCGGTGGCGATTACGATTCAGGGCAAAGACTACAGCCTCGCATTCGATGACGTGTTGTTCGGCGATGTTTGGATCTGTTCCGGACAATCGAATATGGAATGGCCGGTCACTCGCACGAATGATGCGGAAAAAGAAATCGCCGCTGCCGATCATCCCACCATGCGATTATTCACCGTCAAACGGTCTAAGCAAGAGACCCCGCAGCGCGACGTGTCGGGATCGTGGGGCGTCTGTTCGCCGGAAACGGTCCCCGGTTTCTCCGCCGTCGGATACTTTTTCGGTCGGCATCTGCAGGAGCATGTCGACGTGCCCATCGGCCTGATCAACAGCTCGTGGGGCGGGACGCCGGCGGAGTATTGGACGCCGACTTCGGCCTTTGAACACGATCCTCAGCTGAAGGTGACCAGCGACAACGAACACGCCAAAAACGTGATGAGCACTCCCAGCGTGCTCTACAACGGCATGATTGCCCCCCTGGCGGGGCTGTCGATTCGCGGGGCGATTTGGTACCAGGGGGAATCAAACGTCCCCATGGCTGAACATTATACAAAACTGTTTTCCGGCATGATCAAAGGTTGGCGCGAGGAGTTTGGGCAGGGAGAATTCCCATTTCTGTTCGTACAGATTGCTCCCTGGGACTATCGCAAAATCGCAGCCTGGCCGGCTGGCGGAGCACCGGTCGTGCGTGAAGCTCAGCGGAATACCCTGGCCGTACCCAAAACAGGCATGGTAGTGACAACCGACATCGGCAATGTCGAGGATATTCACCCCACGAACAAACAAGAGGTCGGCCGGCGACTCGGATTGGCGGCGCGGGCGATTGAGTATGGCGAGAAAATTGTCTATTCCGGTCCGATGTTTAAGTCGGTCAAGTTTGATGGCAACAAGGCGATTCTCTCATTCGATCATTTAGGCGGTGGACTGATGGCCAAGGGAGACAAACTGACGCATTTCCAAATCGCCGGAGAAGACGGCAAATTCGTCGATGCGGAGGCAGTGATCGAGGGAGATACCGTCGTTGTCAAAAGTGCGGAGGTACCCACGCCACAAGCCGTCCGTTTCGGATTCAGCGACGTCGCAGAGCCAAACCTGTTTAATAAAGACGGCCTGCCGGCATCGCCGTTTCGCACCGACGACTAACGTTGACCTCAGTGTTGGAATGCCTGCTAAAAAATACTCGCGCAGAGACGCAGAGCCGCAAAGAAAAAGAAAAGTTGTATGAATGCTTAACGACGCGCCGTAGTAATTATTGGTAAAGTAGCCATACCAAAGAACGAGGGGCCTGTTTTTTTTTTCTTCTCTCTGTCTCTGCGTCTTCGCGTCTCTGCGCGCAATTCATTCTTCGTGAACCCCTAACAACGAAACCAATCACATGCCGGGACAACTCGCGGGACTCGATTTTGTTGTACTCGCCGCCTATCTCGGCGGAACGTTGTTGCTCGGTTTGTATTTGGGGCGGGGGATTCATACCGGCAAGGACTATTTTCTTGCCGGGCGGAATCTTCCCTGGTGGGTGATTGGCATGTCGCTGGTCGCTTCGGATATCGGCGGCACGGATATCATTGGTGTCGGCGGTGCCGCCTATTCCTACGGAATGGCGGTTGGCAATTTCGAATGGATTGGCTGCATTCCCGCGATGCTGATTGGGGCCTTCGTATTCATTCCCTTCTTTTGGCGATCGGGTGTCTACACGATTCCGGAGTTCATGGAGCGTCGCTACAACGCCGCTGTTCGTGCAGCATTGGCATTCTGTTGGCTGGGCTTTATGGCCTGCAATTTAGGAATCATGTTGTTCGCCTCGGCCAAGATGATGAACGGCATGTTAGGACTGGAGTTTTTGCCTGCTGACTATCAGACGTTGGCCTATATCCTTCTCACAGCTGCCCTGGTCGGCGTTTATACCTATGCCGGCGGGTTGGCGGCGGTGGTCTATACCGACACCATTCAATGCGTGGTGATGATCGGCGGCTGCCTGTTGGTGGTGGTGATGGGCATCAACGAATTCGGCGGCTTAGGCCCGCTGCGAGATGCCGTTCGCGAGAACGAAGCCCAAGTGCGACAGGCCCAGATTGCCGAGCTTGAAGCGGCGGACCCAATCGACGAGCGGGAATTGCAGCACTTAAAGAATGCCGATCCCGATCATATCGAACACACGGAACTGATTCTTCCGGTCGATACCCGCAGTCCCTTCCCCTGGCCGGGCATTTTGATCGGACTGGCGATGGTGCTTTCGCCCGCATACTGGTTCGGCAATCAAGCTATCGTGCAGCGATCATTGGGCGCAAAAAGCGAATTCCAAGCCAAGGCGTCCTATGTCTCGGGCGCGCTGCTGAAAAACCTGATTCCGATCATCATTGCCGTGCCGGGCGTGATCGCCTTTGCCAAATTCCCCGAACTCAAAGACGCCGATACAGCATTCCCGACGTTGGTGGCCCATTTATTGCCCAGCGGCTTACGGGGGTTGTTCTTGGCGGCGTTTTTGGCAGCACTGATGTCGAGCGTCGATTCCTACCTCAACTCCGCTGCCACAATCATCACCAACGATTTTTACATGCGATTTTACAAGCCCGACATCAGCGATGAACACGTGTTGAGCGTGGGACGCGTGGCCACCATCGTGCTGCTCATCTGGGCGATTGGATTTGCCACGGCCGTTAGCTTTATGGAGGGGTCTGGAATTTATACGATCTTCCAAACGCTGATGGCGTTTTTCCAAGGACCGGCGCTAGCGATTTTGTTGTGTGGTGTGTTATGGCGACGGGCCACCGGCATCGGTGCATTCGTCGGTTTTGTGACCGGCGTTGCTTTTTCCATCACGTTGTTCACCTTAAACCAACAAGCCGTCTACACCGCGCTGGGGATCGAACCGCTGTTTCAAATTGCGGACCCATTTTTATACTTTTCCGTCTGGGCGTTTCTGGTCTCGCTAACAGTGATCATCATCGTCAGCCTGTGCACCAAGCCGGAACCGGACGAGAAGATCGCCGGCCTGGTCTATCAACGACATCTCCGCACCGCCGAGAAGAAGGATTGATCCGATGACACCGCTACACCACATCGGCGATTTCTTTCGCGAAGCGCTGCTGCAGATACCGCTCCCCGCAGTACGCGTGCTATTTGTCGCCTTGCAGGTGGCCCTGTTGATCTGGATCCTCACCCTACCTCGAGAAGCCACCAGTCCCCCCGACGGCAGCGGCGGCTGGGCAGCAAACCTCAAAATCTGGGCCGCACTGGCAATTTCCGTGCAGGTATTGGTTTACAGCGTGTTGTGATGCCACTGGGGGCGAAACCCAATTTAAGGGACTCCGGGGCCCCAAGGACCGGAAAGCCTCCAACACGCTTGGCCGAAGGCCTTGTTCAACCCACGTTTCCGAATTTGCGATGGGAATTTGGCCTTTGGCCAAAAACCGACGCACGATGCACCCCCACCTGGGGCGTTGCCCCCAGGCTAAGGTGGAAAAAAGGCCTTCGGCCAAATAGGCTGACGTGCGACGTAGGCTTTGTGTGCGATAGGCGTGATGGGGGCGCTATGATGGAACGTAAATTTTCACACCAATCGCCGGGTCTAGAATTGGCCAAAGGCCAATGGACACCATAGCCTGGGGCAACGCCCCAGGGATCGGGAAAGCCTCCAACACGGCCTTGGCCGAAGGCCATGTTCAACCGCACGTTTCCGGTTTAATTTGCGATGTGAATTTGGCCTTTGGCCAAAAACCGACGCACGATGCACCCCCACCTGGGGCGTTGCCCCAGGCTAAGGTGGAAAAAAGGCCTTCGGCCAAATAGGCTGACGTGCGACGCAGGCATTGTGTGCGATAGGGGGAGGCGTGATGGGACGTAAATTACACACCAATCGCCCGGTGCAAAATGTTCTGCCCCTCACTTCTCAACAATAAACCCGTAATACCGCCCCATGTAATACGGCAACAAAAATGACGTGCCGTCGGCCAAGCTTGTTCCGTTGCCGCCCGCATCCAAGTTCCAGACGTCCTTGTTCCAGTGTTCGACAAAATGTTCGTCAATGGGCAAGGTTACGCCGGTCCGCAAGTAGCCTTTGGGATTTTTCCACCAATATTCAAACCAGCCGCCTTCGATGAATTGAATATCCTTACGATGGCTGTTTTTGTAGCCCCAACGGAAGCGGTCGAGTGGATAGCGCTTTAAGGTAAACAGCGCATCTTCCAAGCAGGATTGCGGCGTTTTTCGTTGGTAATCCCCGGTCTCGATGGTGTCCCAGCAGGCGGCGAAGATGTAGTTGAACAGCGGATTCCGTTCTGCTTCGACCAGCTTCCAATACGGCATCATCGAAATCAGGTAGTGCATCCGTAAATTGGGATCGTCTTCGTAGTTGATCAATCCGTAGTACGCCATGAAGGCCATTTCGTCGTCCGATTGATTGCCGGTGCCAATACCCATTTGGCGTTTGGCGACCAGCGCGTTGGCGGCATACTGTTCGTCATCGATCAATTTCATGTAGGCTTCTTCGTACTTCTCATCACCCGTGACGTGCGCGGCCACCTTGAGATAAGACAACACGCTGAGGGAGTTCATGCCGCGCAGGCCGGTTGAAAAATCAAGATCGCGGTTCAATTCTTTGGGGCTGAAGCGTCCCCACCGCGTCGGTTTTCCATCATGGTCGACCATTTGGAAATCGTGGGCGATCAAATGGTCGGTCACGCGGGCCGTGACTTCCTGGACCATCGCCTTTTCTTCGTCGGTTTCAGCGACGAGGTCATAATACAGGCCATACAGGAAATAGTGGCCGTCCAATTCGTCGGAGCTGATGTCGGTTTTCCAGTACCATTTGCCATCGGCGCTGACCGGCCAGCGGGGTTCAAGGACTTTCCAGAGTGGATCTTCTTTTTGCTTGCGGAGGTCGTTCTCGCGGTTGTCGTGATCGTTGGGATTGCGGCCGTCGATCGGCAGCACTGTCCGCGCGGGAAATCCGGGCGGGGCAGGGTGCTCGCCTCCTTGAGTGACCTCGCTCAGGAATTTCATAGCCAACATCGCTTTGTTGGCGCGCTCTTTCGATTTGGGATCCTTGGTGGCCGCGTAGGCAAAGCACTCAGCCGCGCCATACATCGACGTCCACAGGCCGTCGTTGTCACTATCGTGTTGTGTGAATTTGGATTTGTCACCCGGTTTGTCCACGCTGACCGACAGCACGAATTCATAAGGCGTGCGGCGGTGGTATTTATCGATTTCTTCTTCAAAAAACTTCGCTTTCTCCGCCAACGAGGTCTCGACCCGACGAATGCGTCCGACTCCGTCTGCTGTCGCGAACCACGCGTCTCCGTTCGGAGCAACCGCGACGTCGTGAATGTCATCGGCAGGCACCCAACGCTTTCCTTGGCGGTAGGACCATACGCCGTCCAGGTAACGAATCGCACCAATCGTGGTGCCGAACCAAGTTCCGGAATTGCCTACCGCTAACGCTGTAAAATCGTCGTAGGGAAGTCCTTCGGCTCCGGTAAAGAGTTGCCACTTTCCATCGCTCCGCACACCGGCACCTTGCGGGCAGGCAAACCACAACTGGTTTTTCTCGTCATAAGCAACACCGCGAACTTCGATTGGTGCCCAACTATAATTTCCCGCCGCTGGTAGAAGTTTACTCCACTCTCCTTGCTGGTTGCGCTCGTACAAACCAGTTGATGTTCCGACCGCCAAATCGCCGGCCGTGCTAACTGAAGTCGCATAGACCGCCGTATCAGGGGACGCCAAGTTGGCGAATTTTTCAAACGGTCGCACTGTCTGTCCGTCGGCGTAGAATAAGCCCCGTGTGGTCCCCAGTAACAGGCTTTTGCGGCCACCCAACCACAACAGTTCATCCCCCTCATCCCAATCCGTCGGCAGCGACAACAACTTCGAAATGCGGCCATCTTTATGATATTGCATGATGGAACCGCTCATCTGAAAAACGGCTCCGTCTCCCCAAGGCGCGACGCGTGTTACGGCCTGTGCGGCATCGGAGAGGGGGTGGAATTCGTTCCCTAACAAGCGGGCCAATCCTTTATCGGTTGCGGCTAACACTGTTCCGTCAGTTGTGACGGCGACGCTGTCAACCGCGTCAGATGGCAAACCATTTTCAGTTTTGTAGAAGCGGCGCTCGTCATTCAGAAACTGCCCGACCTTGATGCCGCCCAGCCCTTTGTTGCTATTGTGCTCTGCCAACACCGTCGTCGCGGTCGAGACCGCCACAGCACAAACAACGGCCCATCTCAGCAACCAAGGACTCGATTTTGACCATGTTTTACGTAGCATTGGCGGGTTGAACGTGGTGTTTTTGTGCATGGTGTATTGGCCTTCTGTACCTTCAAGTTGTTTCGAAACCCGCTGACGCTGAACTTCAAGTTTCTAAAGCAAGCGTAACGGGGATTTGAAACTAGTTAAAGCAAGGTGAATGATGACATCCGTTCAAACATGAAGCCCCTTGAAAATGGATTTCAGGGGCTTGGTGAGCAAGTAACATTGCGGAGAGAAATGGTTTGAACCCCCGGTACCGTTGCTGGCACACTGGTTTTCGAGACCTTAGGCAATCAGTCCCGGTGACACGGAAAACAACGGGATTTCAAACCTTTCAGACCGCTGGTTACATGGCAGTATATGTTTACGGATAGGCCGATGGAAACACTCATCGGAATTTTTTTCTACTCGCTTCCCAAAGTCCATCCAAGAAATCTGCACTCGGATAGGCTGGAAAATCCCTGAGCGTGCGGTCATTTTGCCGCTTTGTCATGGGATTCATGGAATAGAAAATTCCTAGAGCCTATTCGTCGTCGTTTCAAAAGCGATAGCTCGCCTGGACGGTGAGGCCTTGGAGGAGCAGGTCGTTGTTGTGGGGGCCGGTGGCGTCGTCGAAGATCTGGCATTGATTCAGCCAGTCGTTGAGTTCGTAGCCGACCGTGGCTGAGCAACGACGGTAGTTCAGCGTGATGCCGACGATGGCCTGAAAGGCGACGGCGCCGAAGTCGCGATTGGGAACGTCGATAATTTTTGTCGACTGGGAAGCAGTGCCGTTTTCGATGGTCGTGATCGTGGTCACGTCACTGATGTTCCAATGCCCTAGTAAATAGGCAGCGTAGAAATTGGCAATGCCCAGGATTTGAAGATCCTCCTCTTCCCAAACAGTGAGCATCGTTTCCACACCGACCTTGGGACCGATGCCCCAGAAATTGTTTTTAATGTTTTCGACAAGATGTTCCTGAACGGTCGATCCCGGTCCCCCATACTCGGCTTGCAGCGCAGACTGAAAGGATTGATCAATCCAGCCACCGCGCAAACCAGTGACGGGCCGGATGGTCAGCGAATCGACAGGCGTGAACCGTTTGCCGATATCCCAGTCAAACATGTTGTAGCGGATTGACGATTCGATTTGCCCTGTTTCAAAATACAGCTGTGGCGCGGGAGGTTGAGCTTGTTTCGCTCCCAAAAACGCACCCGTCAGATGGCCTGAGGCACTGTCCGAAGTGTCGACGTTGAAATGCGTGTAGTAAACCTTGGTGTCCCACTCCCCTTCCAAGCCGCCGCCAACCCGTAGCCCCGGCGTCCAATCATAGGTGAGCGTTTCGTAGTCGACGTACTGATTCGAGGGGTCTCGATTGGTGTTCAGCACCCAGTCGACCGGTTCGGTCGCATGCCAATACAGCATCTCAGCGAAGAGGTGTTCCTCTGCGCGAGCAACCGTTGTCGGCATGAGACAACCGAGAATTAGAATGAGACAGCAATACCGCATGTGAGACCTTGTAATGTCAGATCGCCGTGCATGGGAAGTTGTTGAAACGTGGTGAGTCGTTGCTGATTAGCCCACCATTGCAATTCGTATCCCGCACGGGCGGTGATATCGACGTTGCCCTGCCAAGCCCATTCGCAGCCCAGAAAATAACGCAGCATCAGCGTCCCCAATTGGGAATCCGTCAAGTCGGTCGAAAATGCGCGGTAGGAATCTAGTGCGGGTTGAGGATCGGTCCGTTGGTAGGTGTCGTGGACGTTCCAGACGCCGTACATAAAGGCGGCGGAAAAAGTCCCGATGACGCGTAAGTTCTGACAACGCGGTACGTCCCAACGGCCTTCCATGCCAAAACTGGGGCCGATGCCACGAAAGTCGTGGTCCACGTCTTCAGTGGCTGCCAAGAACAAAAAGGGATCGGACCATTGGCTGCGAATCGTTTGCCGAATCACAGGCCCCTTTCACTCCCAACGTGGGATAGAGTCGCAGTGAGTCTCCAAGCTGCAATTCATGCCCGACCTCAAAGTCGAACGTATTGAGCGCCAATTCCCAATCAATGGCGGCATTGGTAAACAGAAACGCGTCTCCGCTGGCAAAACCGCTGAAGAATTCCGGAATGACAAGTTGATCTTCCGAGGTGAACGCAGCACGGTCGGATGTGACGTAATGCGTCCAGTACAGCTTGGCGCTCCAGGCGGAGTCATCTGTTTGAAACTCCAATCCGGTGCGGAGACCCGCGTTCCAATCAAAATCGATTTCGGTCGGCGAGAAGGTGGTCGTCGGTCCGGTCGTGGGGCTGTCGCTTGAAGAAACGGCACTAGCCCACACGGAAGAGGTCTCTTCCGAGGCGCGCCACAGCAAAGCGTCGGCGAACGGAGTCAATCCGTCGGCGCGCGCCGTGCAACAGGCGAGGATCACGATCAGAAATGTCGCGAGACGAACCATCAGTGTCGTTTGTCCTAAAAGTTCAGGGACAACTCGAAGACGCCGCCATGCAACGACATCAAGTTGTTGAGGCGACCCATGTTGTAGGAATAAAATTGCATCTGATTTAGCCAAATTTGCGCTTCATATCCCAGCCGCAAGCTGGTGGTGATTTCAGAACCGTATTGGACCCACTCCAGCCCCAGCACTCCCCGCGCCATTGTCGCCGCCCCGGTAATGGGATCCGAATTGATGTCGACAACTGCCGGCGTGGGATGTGCGGTCGACGTCGGCCCGTTGTTGCGGTATTGGTCTTTGAACGTCCACCGTCCATACATGATCGCGGCAGAGGGACTGGCGAAGATGCGGAGTGAATAATCGGTTTCGCAGACAATTGGTATTACGGCGTTCACGCCCAGCGAAGGGCCGATCCCCCAGAAGTCCTGTTTCAATTCTTCTTCAGCCGCAGTGAAGAGGTACGTTTGCGATGACGTATTGATCGGACTGCTCCAGTTGGAATGGATCGACTGATCAATCATGGCCGACTTCAAGCCGACGAATGGTCGTAGCGACAGCGAGTCGCTAATCGCAAATTCTCGACCCAGTTCAAGGTCAATCGAATCAAACCGAAAGTCCCAGTCGATTGAAGCGTTACTGTAGTGGGGGCCGAACGAGGTCCCATCCGGATTGCCGACGTAGAAGTTCCCCAAAAATGCGGAGTAGACTTCGCCGGTGGCTTGATTGGTCGCATTGGTCCCAAAGTGTGTGTAGGAAACCGACAAATCAAAATCGCTGTCAGGAGGCTGGTAGGCCGCTCCGATACGAATCCCGGCTTTCCATTCAAACGGCGCATCGACCAGCGTGGCGGTTCCGTACGTCGTCCCGATGCCCAGAGGCGTGATTTCTTGCGCCCAGTTCTCCGCACTGCCTTCGGTGACTTTCCAAAACAACACCGCGGAGGAAAACGTGATCGTTCCGTCATCGCCCGGAGCAGCACACACGGTAGGACCGCATCCCGGCGGTATCCCATAAGACAGTTCGCCGCTCGGTTGTGATGCGGGGACAGAGTACGGTATCTCACTCGGTGGAAGCTGTGGTCCGGCCGTCGGAGGCTGAGCCCAAGCCGCCTGCGGAAGGATGAATAAACACAGGAACAAAGTCCGCATCGGATGTTCAATCCACACAACGGGTGAGTCGCGATGAGCATCGCGGTTTTGATAGGAAATCTCAAAACAGACGAGAGAGAATCCGGCTGCGCGAACGGCACCCGGCGCCGTGTCTCATAACGGCGTGGCTCCGCTATGCGGTCGTTACTCTTTACGTTATCGGCAAACTTTGCGCAATTGATTAAGTCGCCGTCAGAGACTTTCTCTCGATTTGCGCAGAAATCCCCAAAACGGAATGAGAGTGAGGGGCACGCGATCCCCCACACATCCACCGGCCCACTCGTCTGGGACAGGGGGTTCCTGAGGGAGGGCAAAACGCAGCAAGGGGCCGATTTAACGGATTGCGGATTCAAACGAGGTGTCGCATGGAATTCCCTCAAACTTTGTGCGCAGTCGATGCATGACGCGTGACTTGGCTTTGCGCACCGAGTTCGGTTTCATCCCCAATTCTTGGGCCGCAGCCTCGCTGGTCCAACCTTCGATGGCCGTCAACTGAAACGCTTTCCATGTTGTCGGTTGGAATTCACTTTCGACCAAATCCAAGCAACGCGATACAAGTCCGCTTAGCTTTCCAGGGACCTTGGGTTCATCGAATTCGGCCGATTCTACCGCAGGCAATTCTGCCATCCACTGCGCCGCATTCGAACCGCCAATGGCTTTGGGAACGCGCTTCGCCTTACGGAAGTGAAGATGGATCTCATTCCGAGTGATGGTCCACAGCCAGCCGCGAAATGATCCGGAGTTCTTCTTTTTCTCAAAGGCAGTGATGTGGCGTGATACGGAAGTCAATACGTTTTGTAACATGTCCGAGGCATCGTGGCTTTGCAATCCGGCACGCTGGCACCAATGATAAACTAACGGCGCGTACAGTTTGGAAATTTCTCGCCAAGCTTCTGGGTCATCAGCTCGGGCGCGGTCCAATAGACTCAAGGATGTTACCTTGTCACTCATTACGTTATTTGCCTAACAAGGATGCTGCGTGGTTGAGAGTACTTTAGCAATCGGTGATGCTAACCGCATAATGGCAAATCAAGCACCATTTATGCAACCAAAGCACCGATCGAGACCGCCTGTTGACCAACAACGCATTTCCATCGAAAAAATGCAGCCCAGTAGCGGCGTTTGCCATGGAATAAGCATTCCCATGTCAAAGAAATCCACCATCTCCCCCAGGTTAGCAATGCGTTTGATGGTCGCGATTTTCACAAGGATCCAGAGGTTCTAAAAACCGACTTCAGTGTCCAGAACTTTTGGCTTTGGGAAAATGTGGAAGCCGCTGAAACTCCGCTGCAAAGAATCGCGACGAGCTACTACACCACGGACACGATAGGCGACGGTACTCTTGGCCTGCCAAGTCATTCGACTGTGTGCGTATCATCTCCATCGATCTTGTAGATGTAGATCGAATAACCCGCCTTGGCAATCGGTATCAAGTTTTGGAAATCCGCATATGCTCCCTGTGGTGCCCGCCAGGGATAACCGCGGACGTAGTTCACGCTCACCGCGTACCAACCCGGCTTGAGGGCAAACTGTTCGGTTGAGGATGGCCTGTTGCCGTCGACTGGCCGCTTCCGCGGAATGGCTGTGTATTCGATACCAAGGTCCGCCGGGTCGTAGTAACCATAATAGGCCAGATGCAACGGCTTGACATCGGGATGTTCTTTCAGCCATTGCTTGAGATGCAACAGATCCTGGCCCCAATCGACGTTGCTATTGATTAAGTGTGCGGGCCCTCCCGTCGGGCCGCCGGCGAGTTCGTTAAAGTAGGACAGATTGTGGGGGTAAGTCCACAAACTACTCCCCACAGACCAAAGCAACGCCGCAGCGATCAGGCCGCTTTTCCAACTCCGTCTGCCGAAAACAGAGGCGACCTGCGAGACCCAAACAAACAAAAATGGGAAACAGGGGAGACCGTAACGAAAGTGGTGGCTGAAGCCGGTCTGCGAACTGACCAGTACAAAAACCACCACCGCTGGGGCCAGCAAGACAAACGTATCGGCGAAACGGGTTCCATCATCCCGATGACGCGCTACGATCGAATTGACAAGCGCCAAAACAATCAAAGCCCATGTCCCCAAAGGAATTTTAATCGTGGCAGCATAGAGGTAGTAGTACCACCAGCCGCGCTGCTGAAATGTGCCGCGCAAATAGGAGGGACTGGCAAAGTCTTCAAAGTCTCGTTTTTGAACGTCTATCCCCAACACGTAATCTTTGGGAAACGGTACGGGCACGTTATTCCATTGGGTGTCGGCAAAACGGTTCATACTGTCGGACTCTTTACCATCGGCACCTTGCAATACAGCACTGACGAACTTGAAATCGCCGAGCTTTGTGAAGGTCCCATCAAAGCCGTAGCCTAGATTGATCACATAGACTGCCAGGACCAGCTGCAGCATCAATTGCAAGCCTTGAGGCAACCACCGCTGCCTCGAGTCATCGGATCTGCGGTGGGTCAGTTTCCAGAAGACCCACAGGAGCGGCCAGAGGCCGAATAAGATCACCCACGTAAACTTGGTCAGTTCCGCCAGTCCGAGCAACAATCCTGCAACGACAGCGCCCCACCAAGTCGGACTTTTCAGCCATCGCCAAAAAGCATAACTGACCGTGATCCCCAACGATGTGGCTGCCATATCGGGCGTGACCAACTCGGCATGCGCCAGGATATTCGGCGAAAAACACCACAGCACTAACGCCAGCAGTCCAGCGGCGTTGCCATACAATTCTGATCCCCAGCGAAAGCAGAAATAGCCGCCCAACAGGCTGAACGGGATGCCGGCCCAGCGTGCCAGTGTGAATAGCCAAATGGAACGCTCCCCATTTGCTGCGACAAAATCTTCGCCGATACCAATTACCGGCCGAGCGCCCGGGGCATCGTAGAAATCGTTCCAGTCAGTTTTCACATCCGTTGCGAGCAGGGGGAGAGCTGCCACCATGTGCGAAAGCGGAGGATTCACGCGATACAATTCAAACCGCCCGAATTGCCAGTGACTCATCCCGGCGACCAGATGCCCTGGTTCGTTAAGCGTGGGACTATGCCGCGTCGCCGCGTAGGCTAGCAAACCAGCCTGGACGATTAACAATACGATTACCGCCCCCCACACAGGGCGCGGATAAGCGACGCTAGACTTTGTCTCCAGACAAGTTTCCGATTCGCCAAGCGACTCGTCCACTGTTGATTGCCTTCCACTGTCGTACTGCAAGATATTTCTGATCACTGGATCTGCCGAGCCGCACCGAGGCACTCAGCTTGATCCTCAACCACAGTATGATCCCCCCATCACGTTTCCGCCACCACCCGCAACGCAATTGCTGGAACTCAAACAACAGCCTGCCCTCAACCCAGCAGGCTTCCCGCAGACTGTCGCACCGAGCGTCGGGCAACTCCTCTAGTCCGCATTGGCCGCCTGCATTGCGGAGACGCTATGCCGAGCTCCAAACTCATCTCAAGAACCTACGAGCCTCGTGACAGTCGCAAAGATTGGGTATGGTAAATCCGGAAACCCAGTCGGTGGGACGCACTGAATCAGGAGGTGCATAGATGTGTCTTTAGATTATTGTGACTGGAGATGCCAATATTCCTCCGACTGCTTGTTGTACTTGCGACGAAGGGAAGACGATAGACACATCTTGGTGTGGGCCTGAGTAGACAAGAGATACGACCGCCAATCAGCAGACGGGATATGATGTCACGAAGAATAATAATCTTGACGGTGAGTGGCAGCATCGTGATCGCTGTTTTGATATTGGGTGCGTTTGAAGGTCACACACTGTACCTCAAAATTGGACTGGCGACGGTCGGGACAATTTGGTGGCGATCAGCATTGCCGAGGTTCCCTTATCCATTTATTGGTGGATTGTTCGGCACTTGCATCGGTACAATGTATCAACTCATGGTGCGGCCATTTGATCGGCTCTTCGGGATTTTCATTTGGAGTGAAAATCTTGCATTGTCGATTGTTGTCTCTATTTTTGTTGTTACCCTGTTTGGTCCTCTCGCACCCAGCAAAGACAATAAGAGGGCAAGTGAATAATCCTGCGCGTTTCAAAAACAATGACGGACGTAAGTTGGCTCCGCAAAGGAAGCACAAACGAAAGTCATTCCCAAAACCGACGGCGAGAATTACTTGCCGCTGCGTACCTGATTGAAAAATTACGGGCCTGTTTTGAAGACTGAATCAGCTAATGACGACTATGGTTGCTGATCCGTTCAGCTCGCGACAGTCGGCCTTCGGCCGCTTCCAGGGCGGCGAGTCTCATCATTGGTGAGGGGACCACCGCCGTCAAACAACAAAGTTGCTTCGCCAATTTGGCGGCCTTTCCGTTCCCCTTGATGCTACCGAGCACCTGCTTGGCCTGATCCGGGAGTTCGCCCTGTAGATTGGTTAGCAGCCCCAACTGCAGGCTCAAGACATGATGTCCGTCACGGGGAATTATTTCCCATGAACCGATCAGCCGATTGAGGATTTTTGCGACGACGTGCTCCGCCAAAACGGACGTTTTAACGACCTCTCCCAATGCCTCGGTCAATCGATTGAGTTTTCCCCAACGGCCGTCAGCCACTTCAACTAGCGTCTCGCTCAAGTCCTCCGCCCCAGCGCGACCATCGGCGATGCCTTCAATCAACGCATCGACAGCCAAGCCTTTGGCGTGTTCATCGTTAGAAAAAAGTGCGAGCCACAAGGCGATCCTTGCGGTCTTTGACCAACACCTGTCCACTGACAGGAGCGGAGTAAGTGAATTGGCTAGCGGCCATCCTCCTGTTTGATTGTTGTCGATTAAGTCGCTTGTCAAACCACAGCAACCGATCGCCAGCATCGCTTCACAATTGCCTGGCCACTGTGCGGTGATCAGACTTGGGATCCAGCCTGGTATAAGGGCTTGCCAAGACCAGTCAATCAACGGTGTGTTGACCGCCGTGGCGGGCCGCATTGCAATGCCTTCGCCATTGATTGGTCCGGGTAAAAGTTCAACATAGAGTTCTCGCCTGCAAAGCATTGCCCTAACATCAAGTTCGTTGCTAATCGGCCGCGGACTCCAATTATATCGTGCCGGCAGGATTGAATTCGGCTCGCTTTCATGTTGATGGCTGAAGACTGAAGCATTCGTAATTCATGGAGTACCCCGAACGGGTTCTTCGAACGCCCGGCGGCCAACCATTCTTCAGCACAGTCACTGTCATCTATCGTCGGTTGTTCGTTTCCGCCCAAGGCGAAGATAACGATTCGACGATGGGGCTCAGCCAAGTCTGTAGCTTGCTGAAGCGCTGCTTCGCGAAAATCGGGTGCGAGGCGTAAGAGGCCGCCGATGAAATCAGCTCGCTCAATAGGAATATCGCTTGATTGCAGTTCCTTCAGTCGCTCTACGAACACCCGCGGATCGATCCAACCTCCAGAATGCGTCGGAGCTGCCAAGGTTGGTCCGAACTGGCGATTTAATATCCGATTGCGCAAAGCGTCTGCGCGGGCCAGCAGGGGCGCTAAAGCGGGAGTGCTGATCGAGAACATCAACATAGTCTTTTCGCGGGGAAATTCGTGCCCCAGCCATGCTTCGATCAGCCGTACTACATTTCCACAAATCATGTCGAATGATTTCAGTGTGGATGGGCCCCAAGAATCAGCTTTGATCTTCAACTTTCGCAGCGCGGCCGTTTTCTTTTCGAACAAATTGGTCGATTCACCACCCAAGCGGACGATCCCGTCCATCACTCGCTCCAAGTCGTCGGCCGACTCGATATTTTCCAACAACCGGCTAACCGCGTCGATTAGCTCATCAACGTCGCGTATTGGAGTGATCGGTTCGACTCCGGAAAGCACAGGGCACTCCGGTGGCGGATCGAAGGCAGGCGGCAGTTCGCCGCGCGCAAGAATGCCTCGCTCACCCCCTCTAAACAGGTCACTGCGCCAAGTTCACTGGGCATCGCGGTTAGCCGTTCACGAATCGACTGTTCTCGCTCCTCAAGGTATGCGGTATTGTCAGCCGTTGTTTCGCTTGTTGAGGGCGCCCCGGCGAGCTCTTCCAACTGGTTGCGATGTTGCGGGGCAACGTTGTTTGCGAAATCAAGGAGTGACGAGAGATTCAGCGCAGGGTCTTTCGCCTTCCAAGTCTCTGCCAATTTGAGCGCCTGCTCTTGGACGTCAGGATGTTCATGGCTCATAGCGCTATGGATGGCGGCCAAACCAGCGCTACGATGTTCGCTCGTTTTTTTTGTCACACGATCAATAAGCGTGAGAGCCGCTTTGGGCTGCGCTTTGGTTGAGATCGCAAAGGCAGACGGGACTTCGTGCAGAAACGGAACAACATCGAGCCGTTTCGCCTTGTGCAATCGTCCTAAGGCTTTAAGTGCGAGGGCGACGACCTGTCCGTTGTCGCAGCGAAGCAACTCGCGGTAGACAGCCTCGCGTTCAGCGATCTCATCGTCCGTCGGGGCCATCAGATCATGAAAGCGAAGTAGTCCGCGAGCGATCGGGACACGAAAACCCCGCCAGTAGGCCGCCAACGTCGAATCGATCAGCCTTCCCCGGTCGATGACACCTTGCTCTGATTGGTAAAACAGCGTTCGTGGCCAATTGTCTTGATGGTAGTAATGAAAGAGGCTTCCTTGTTCTTTCTTTAAGACTTCGATTGAGGTTGCCCAGTGCTCCCGATTGATGTCGGTCAGTTTGGGCAACCATGTGAACGCTTCCGTGTCTACTTCAAACAGTCGCCAGATTTCGTGCTCGTACAGTTCTGTCGCCTGCATAGGACGAACATTGCCGCGCGACGGATTTCCGACCATGCGGATGTATCCATCACAGGTTGGTCGCTGGATGACTCCGGCATTCATCAAATCACGGATTTGATCGTATTTGAGATAAAAACTCCAGTCGTCTCCGCGTTTGTCGATCAGGTCATTGATCCAGGCATCGGCCCATTCTGGACGGAAGTCTTTGAGGATTTGTATAAATGCATCCCGAAATGTCGGATCGCTATTGAGTTGATCCAAGATTCGCTTATGGATTTTCTTGGCCTGCGATAATGACCCCTTGGCAAAGCTGACTAAACTTCCCATCGGTTGCTCCGTGCTGGATCGTTTTTTAGTTGAGCTTCATCAAGATTGCTGTCCGCCCTTTTAAACTGGACGGAACTGAGAACAGAGTTAGGCAATTCAAATGATTCGTTTGCTATCACGGCGAGTGCTCGTTGGCTGAAGATTCAGAAATGACTTTCTCCCAAATAATCCTGTGACGACATGCTCCGTGGATCTAAACGAGGTTGTCCCTGCTGATTTTAACGTTCTCTACGCCCTCGATCCGCATGCGAGCCGCCAAGACATGTTTGCAAGGGCCGCGGTTGCCTTGGTGGCGGGCAAACCATGTGCAAGTGCAGCGATCACCTGCAAGGCGGAGACGGACATAGTGGCGCACATCACTGCCGGGCACGGTGGCGTCGACGTCGGAACCGTCTTGGCTGACGATTTCCACGGCGTCCACCAGCCCCCGCGCATTCTTGAGTCGCGGTTGTAGCGTTTCGACTTTTTCCAGGTCGAATGGTAGCACGCGATGAAAATAGCGGCCGGTGGTTACGTCGTAACCGACTAAGCCCCGCGCTCCTAGCAACGCTAATGCTGCTTCAACGTCTCGTTCGTTCCCGTTTGTCTCTCGGGAAATAACGGCCGGGTCGATGTGCGACTGCCAATTCAAGGAGTCGGCGACGTCGACCACGGAACTCTGCCATTGGCCGACGGCCAGTCGTTCCAAGGCCTGACCCTCACCAGAAAAACCTCGATTAAGTTCCGGGCTGATCATCAGAAATAGGCGGCCGGCGTCGGTATTGATGTCCCAACCGCTCGTTTGTGATTGTTCGTCATACCAAACGCGCACCGTTTGAGCAGTTGACAGCAACGGCTCGAGAACCCGGACGCGGTCGGCTCCTGTGACCCGTACACTTCCCGGTTTTCCACGAGTGGCCGGTCGATAGGCGCGGCCCGATTTGGTGATGAATGTCGCCATCTTCGACTTGGACTTGGGGAACGCTTTTAATAGGTCTCTGGTTTCATGAGGCGATAAATCGAAATGCGGAACCAGCCGAGGTTGATACGCTTGGACTTCGCAGAAACCTTTGATCCACCGCATCGGCAATTGGACTTTCCGTTCCACAACGGTCGCTGAATCGGTCGATAACGTGACAGCTTGGCCGCCGATGCGGAACTCCGCTTCGTCACGGTCGGCCAGCCGACGCAGCGCAGTCCGCATGGGTTCATTGAAGTCGACGTTGGTTGTCCCCTTGCCGCGCAATTCGACGTCGAATGTATCTGGCGGCAGATCGACGCGCACATACACCCCGCAGCAACTGCTGAATCCCTCAAACCGCAGCATACCGCCGCCGCTGGTGACGACGGGATCAAGCAACAGCGGTTCGAACGGCTGGTAAAATCGCGTGCGAACGACATCGCACAACACCGTGAGCAATTTGCCCACGACAGACGGTCGACGCAACCGACCGTCAAAAAACAAATCAGCCGAAGTTCCATCGAGCGAAGTCGCCATCCGTACTTTTGACAACGTCGGTGAGACAGCTACGTCTGATGCGAACGGATAGCGGTATGTGTAGCTAAGAGTGGATGCAGCCATATGCTAGATTCCAACGACGAACTGAAACGTAGTTGCAGACCTAAAATACGAGAATCCGAAGCCAACTACAAACATTAAATCGCGAAAAAAATCGTATCGATGAGCATGCTTAGGAACAATGAAAGGGACATTCTCGCAATAGGACAGAGGCAGAACTAAGTGAATGAATATTCGATGTTAAGACATTAGAAATTAACGAAGCCCGCACAAGACAATTTCATTCCATTTAATCGCATCGTTGAGCAATGGCCGCGCAAATGCGCCGCGTCAAAACTATCCAACACGCGGTTCGCCAGATATGCTCGGAATGATTTTGGTGCGTCCCTCCCACTCTCCATACTCTGCGATCGGCCTGAAGCGCAGTGTTGTGAACTCGAAATGGAAGTCCTTTCGCTGGCGCTCCACCATTGCATCAGCGTGACGTACGGGGCGAGGTACGCGACTCTGCCCGTGGACCATGTCGCCCATTTCTTGCAGAGAATTCCACACAGTGAAGGTCGAGACTGTTCGAGGTAGCCTCATTGCTGCGATCGCCAAGGTCGTACCTGGGTGGTCTCGGACTAGCTCTTCGACAGGTTTGCCCCATCGAATGAAACGCGGGACTTGTGACAGTTTTAGGCGAGCAAGGGTCACCGCAACCACCGGTGCGGCGGGATCCTGCTCTCCAACACATTCAGCTAGACCGCCAAATTCACTGACCTGTCCCCAGCGACGCTGGAAAGCCATTCGCACATGCCAACCGGTCGCCAGCTCTCGGCCAAGTTTGGCACCGCCGAGAAAATCATCTATTGCCGCATTGCTGTCCCATGCAGCGAACATCGCCAGATGGTGAAGTTGCATCCGAGCAGGTGAAAGAATCGGCGCACCGAGAGTCATCTTCGCCATACACTCTGCGTGAATCAGACCCGGGACCTGCTGAGCACTTGGGGAGCAACAAAGAGCCCCGGCCGTGGTGCGAATCTTTGTTTTTGCTAGATGGAAGGTAAATACGTTCATAAATACTTTGCCACTTCCGAACGAAGAGAACTCTCTGCCTGGCACTAACTCTCTCAGTGATTGAATCGAGCCACGCTTTCTGTCGAGTATGGCCTGAACCGTGATTCGGAATCGTGATTAACGCCAGCAAGAAGTCAACTTCCCGGAATTCTGTTTTTCCATCCTGACGCAGTTGTCGTATCGCTTACCGTCGAAATCGGGAGCGGACTGAACATTCGAAGGGGAACAACCTAACCTGCAATCTGCGGGCGGTCTCTTATCCCGCAAAACTTTCGCTACATCAGTTCCGGCTGAAGTCGCTGTAAACCTGCTGAGGTCAGGTCATCTAGGGAGAGGCACAAAAGCAGCCTAGAAAGCAGCCCAAACTCAGTGCAGCAATGAGAAAACGGGCCGGGAAGAGCAGGGCGGGAGGGCGTTAGACGTTGCTTCGAGCAACCGTTGTTTACACAAACGTGTATCGCATCAGCCGTTTGCTGCCCTGGAGGCGTTCTTTAGTCGGTGGGCTAAAGATATCGCGAACCCCGGCGGGGAGGGCGTTAGGAGCGCATGGCCGGGCTGTGAAAGGACTTAGAAAAGCGGAGAGAGGGGGATTCGAACCCCCGGTACCGTTGCCGGCACACCGGTTTTCGAGACCGGAGTGCCTAGTCCCGCAAACACTGTAAATACCGGGATTTCAAGCCTTTTAGACCGCTTGTTACACCCCGGTATACGCCTACGGATACGCCTATGGCCACACCTGTCATCCATTTTGTTCTACCTTTCCCAAAAGTCCGTCTAAGGACACCTTGGCGATTCGTTCCGCCGCCTCGATTAACTCGGCTACATCACGATGGGTGTAACGGTCGAGGATCGCACTACTGTTAGTTCGGGCAAGTTTCTTTCGCAAACCATCGTTGATCCCGGCACTGCAGCATTGCGTCACATAGAAATGCCGAAAGCTGTGGAAATCTAAAACGATTCCAGCGTTCGCATCGCGGCCTTCGCGCCCGATGATGATTCCAACCTTTTTCGCATCATGGCGTAGCATCTCTCCAGCATCCTTGCTCTTGACCCAGCCACAAGTGACCCATCGATCGTCCTCATCCTTTTCCCAGCCTCCCGGCCACAAGAATTCATCTGAATTCAGTTCCGCAACGAACTCGGACAGTAATGGGCGAAGCCATGAAGGAACTGGTTGCACGGCTGGTTTTCCGGACTTGGTGAATTCCCCTGCCACACAAATCATTTTCAGGTCACCACAGTCGGACTTGCGAATAGCCGCGCATTCTTTCGCTCTCAGGCCGGTGTACGCCGCAGTCAGATATAGGATGGCACGTTGTGCCCATTTCCCAGGTGCATTTTGCACCTTTGACGAAACTACCGGCATTTTATTTTCAAGCGACCTGTTTGGCGGATTTACCGAGGGCTTTTCCCTGGTTGCCCAGGATGAAGGTTACTTCGAAGCCTTAAGGCCTTTCCACGAACATTACATTCCGAGTCGGGACATCCTGACGTTTGCTCTGTCAGAAATCGGCCAATATGACGTTGGACTCATAGCCCCGCAGCACGGCTCCATCATCCCTCAGCGCCTAATACCGTTCATGGTGGAAAAACTCAGGCAACTGGATTGCGGCCTCTATCTCTTTGTCAGTAAAAAGACCGACATATTATCCCTGTCGAGGCTCAACCGCGTTCTGCGCGACATCACCGAAACCATGGTTCTCTATCGGGACTTTCGCGATATTGCCACTCATCTCCACCGGCTGGTGAGCGAAATTCTGCCGATAGACTCCCTGGAGTTTTTTGTCACCCTCGAAAATGAGGACCGCCTTCATCTGGAACCGGAGACCCGCTACCGCGGAACCGTTGAAGCGGTGCCGCCCTATCTGGATGACATTCTTGGGTTTAAGAAAAAGAAGATCATCGAGTTCTATGGCAGCAGCATTTTTAAGAAAGAAGCCCCCTACGCCGACGGGAATAGTTCTAAAGCCATCCTGGTTCCTCTCTTTAATCAAGAGACCCTGATTGCCAATCATGTTGCCACCCTGCGTTTGGCCCAGGATATTGAGATTACTGATGAGGTCGTGGCTTTGATTGAGCAAATGATCCTGCCGCTTCAGGTCGCCGTCGAGCGGGAATCCATTTTCCGGTTTCTTGATAGGGAACGGCAAAAACACTATCAGCTGTCTATTCGCGATACGCTGACCGGTCTTTTTACCCGGTTCTACATGGAAGAAAGCATAAATCGGCAGTTTGATATTCAAGATCGCGGAGATGACAACGCCGTCGCGGTTGCCATGTTTGATATCGACCACTTTAAAATCATCAACGATACTTACGGTCACGATGTCGGGGATGTTGTATTGGCTGGCGTTGCAGAATTAATCCGACAAACCTCACGCGGCGGCGACCTTCCGGTTCGATTGGGCGGCGAGGAATTCGCCCTCTTCGTCGTCGGCAATTCGGCGATCAATGTGGCACAAACGGCGGAACGGGTGCGTTGTAGCGTAGAAAGCGCCGTTTTTGACCCTCTCCCGAAGTCACACACCGTGACAGTCAGCGGCGGTATTGCGCTACGTCAGCCCAAAGAAAACATCGCTGACCTGCTAAAACGCGCCGACGTCGCCCTATACCGCGCAAAAAACAGCGGTCAGGATCGTATCTGCCAAGCCCTGGACTAATTGGTTAGCTTCTCAAATTCCGCAAGAAACCATCCAATTCGGTGCTCATTGTACGCGAGGGTTCGTCAAGGTCTTCCGCGCTCCAAACGACGCGAATAGCAGACCCGTAAGACGTGGCGGACGCTTTGGTCACCGCCGCAACCGCGTTGGTCACCATCTGGGCATCGTCTGTCACATCACGTACGTTGGAGGCGATATCGGCGGCTGTCGCCGCGCTTTGTTCCTCAACACGGCGGCGATCCCGGAGGCGATCTCGTTGAGTTCGCTGATGGTACTATTGATCCGCTGATCGCTTCCGCTGATTCGTTGGTCGCCGACTGAATCGCCCCGATTTGCATGGCGATTTCATCGGTGGCTTTCGCCGTTTGATTAGCCAGGTTTTTAACCTCCGAGGCAACAACGGCAAAGCCACCGCCATCTCCCGCGCGAGCTGCCTCGATGGTGGCATTGAGCGCCAGAAGGTTGGTCTGCTCGGCAATGTCGTGTCACAGCTAAACCGTTCTGTCGAAACACGGGGGGGTCAAAACGGCCAATTCTTTCCGATCTTCGTGAATCAGGTGCTATCGAGCAGGATGCAGACATGGTAATGTTTATTTACCGGCCAGAATATTACAAGATTGATCACGACGAAGAAGGTAACCCAACAAAAAAAAAAAAAAAAAAAAAAAAAAAAAAAAAAAAAAAAAAAAAATCGAGGAATGGCTGAACTTATTATCGCCAAACACAGAAATGGAGCCCTGGCAGATGTAAAGATGCGATTCATTGACAAATTCGCCAAATTTACTGATTATGAAGGTGCTGATTTCGACCTACCTCCAGATATTCCTGCCGAATACGATTTCCCTGCCGATAATTCGTATACCGTACAATCACGCATGAATGATATGAAGGATGATGATCAGCCATTTTAAGATGATCTTGTATTCAATTTTCAAGAATTATTCATTTATCCCGTTCTTAACAATTCGCACTTCCATTATTGGGGATTAATTTGTATGATTTCGAATTAATTGAACTTTCCTTAATTTTGCAGGTTTTAATCTTAAATCAGTTTTGTAATATCATTTTGGATTTATCGTTAATCCAGTAAATATTTTTTAATGAAGAAGTTTATTCTAATCATATCCATTATTTTATTTTCAATTTCTGTTCACGCTGCTTATTTGTTAATTCCAATGGACGAGTCGCAGCAAAACCATCTTAAAGCTTACGGCATAGCCTATTGGGTGGTTGAGCAAGAAGTGGAAGTAGATTGGCTGCTGAATTATCGTGGTGGCAGTTTTATGTGTAAATACAATGATATAATCGAACAGGAGTGTTCGATTCGTGGTGTTTCATATCAGATCATTGCCGATGCTCAATCAACGGCTATATTAGTTGAGATTTCTGATCCTCAGGTAAACATGGATGTGGTAAAATTACACAAAGCTCCAAAGATTGCGGTCTATTCCCCTAAAAACAAACAACCCTGGGATGATGCAGTAACCCTTGTTCTTACCTATGCTGAGATTCCTTATGATGTGGTTTATGATGAAGAAGTGATGGAAATGAAACTGCCATTGTATGATTGGCTCCATTTGCATCATGAAGATTTCACCGGGCAGTATGGAAAATTTTGGGCACGCTACCGGAATGCGGAATGGTATGTCGAAGATGTAAAATCCAATGAAGCCATTGCCCAAAAACTGGGATTCAGCAAAGTATCGCAATGCAAACTGGCGGTAGCAAAAAAAATCAGGGATTTTACCGCCGGTGGAGGTTATCTGTTTTCCATGTGTTCAGCACCCGACAGTTACGATGTTGCCCTGGCTGCTGAAGGTGTTGATATTTGTGATTATATGTTCGATGGCGACCCCCCCGATCCAAATGCACAACAAAAACTTGATTATTCCAAATGTTTTGCCTTTACTGATTTTACCATCAGCACAAATCCGGTTGAGTATGAAATATCTTGCGATTGATGTGAACCCTTCCCAGCGGCAGGCCAAGGCAAATAAGAACAACGATTATTTTACGCTATTTGATTTTTCAGCAAAATGGGATCCCGTCCCAACCATGCTTTGCCAAAACCATACCCAACTTATAACCGGGTTTATGGGACAAACAACAGCTTTTAGAAAACAGTTTATTAAACCAACTGTGTTGATTATGGGCGAAAATAAATCATTAAATGAAGCGCGTTATATCCATGGAGAATATGCAAAAGGTATGTGGACATTTCTGGCTGGGCATGACCCTGAAGATTATCAGCACTTTGTGGGCGACCCTCCTACGGATTTGAATCTTCATCCCGGTTCAGCGGGTTACAGGTTGATACTGAATAATGTACTTTTCCCGGCAGCGAAGAAAAAGAAGCAGAAGACTTAAGATTTCACTATAACTTGGCCAGTCAGCGCAGCCAACGCGATGGGGACTTGCCCAGTCGAAAAGAAAATTGTTCTTAATAACTCAAGAAACTAAGTCTTCAATCCAGAATCTACCATGAGTTAGTTTGTTATCCATGAATTAGACTTGGCCAGTCGGCACAGCCAATGCGATGGAGGCCTATCCAGCCTAAAAAGAAGATTTTCCTTAAAGATGAAACAAACTAAGTCTTCTGCCCACAATCTATCCTTGACTTAGTGTGTTAGTATAACTCCTCACAATAAATCCTTTTCGAACCTTTGATTGTTTTATTTGACTTATGAAACAACTTAAAATCTTCTATTGAACCAAAGAATCCTAAAGTTCCTTCTCTATTCATTTTAGTAGGTTTATTTGAAATACAACTTTGGAATGATGAGAACTTCCAGGTCTCATAATCATCACTATATCCATGATGTATGGGATTTCTATGGATATAATATATCAGATAAATAATATCCTCATCATTTTCAATTCTTATCCTTTTGTAAGGTTGAAGAAACAATCTGCCTTTTCTTTTATAAATCTTATTATAGGATTTTGAATAACTTATAAATAAATTCTTAAAGTAGCAAGGTAATAATTGTAATCCGCATTTTCTTGATTCACATTCTTATTTACTAATTCAATTTCATGATAATCTTTCGTTTTAATAAGTAAATGAAAATGATCTGGAAGTAAGCAATATGAATAAATCTGGGCAACAGGTAAAATTATATCGTTCTATTTTTCTGAGGAAAAACTGATAATCCCTTTCTAGACGAAATAATTTCTCATTTCCGACGGCTTTATTGTAAATATGATAGTACTCATTGGAAGTAAGATTTTCTATGCTTTGTGTGGATTTGAATACCATGTAAATTAAAAATACAAGTATTCACAAATTTACAAGATTCTTAATAATTCTACAAAGAAATCTCTGCATATTTTATAGGATTTGGCTTAGTCTAAAGACTTGGCAAGTCAGCGAAGCCAAAGCGTAGGAGACTTGCCCAGTCGAGAAGATAATCTTTTATTAGTTGAACAAACTAAGTCCTCATCTCAACATCCAACCTTGACTTAGTGTGTTTAAAAAGGAGTATAGACTTGGCCAGTCAGCGCAGCAATCGCGAGGGAGGCTTGCCCAGTCGAATAGAAAACCTTCTAAAAAACTCAACAAACTAAGTCTTCAACCCACAATCCATCATTGACTTAGTGTGTTTTTGTGATATTTATTTATTCTGCAATTTGAATCAAATTCAACGCACTTCCCCGCCTTGAACCATTCGATCTGGTTTTGATTGTAAGTATGGTTTACTGGAAATTTATCTTTTGTTCCGTCTGCATGGTGCAGGACAACGGTTAATTGTTTGCCTGGTGCAAAATCTGTCAGGCCTAAAACATCAATCCTGTCAGCTTCCTGCACTTTATCATAATCTTCTTTGTTGGCAAAAGTAATTCCCAACATTCCCTGCTTTTTCAGGTTGGTTTCATGGATTCGTGCAAAAGAACGAACCAAAACAACTTTCACTCCCAAATTGCGTGGTTCCATGGCAGCATGCTCACGTGAAGAACCTTCACCATAGTTTTCATCACCAACTACAACTGATCCATTTCCAGCTGCTTTATAAGCTCTTGCTGTATCAGGAACTGCACCGTATTCGTTGGTTAATTGGTTTTTGACTTTATTGGTTTCTTCATTAAAATAATTAACCGCTCCAATTAACATATTATTTGAAATATTATCCAGATGTCCACGAAATCTTAACCACGGGCCAGCCATTGATATATGATCAGTGGTACATTTGCCTTTGGCTTTAATCAACAAATTAAGTCCTTTGTAATCCTTTCCATCCCAGGCATTAAAAGGAGTAAGCAACTGAAGCCGATCCGATTTCGGGTTAACAACAATCTCCACACCGCTTCCATCAATGGCCGGAGCCTGATAGCCTGCATCTTCAACATCATAACCATTTGCCGGAGAATCAAATCCTGTAGGCTCATCAAGTTTTACTTTTTCACCATTTTTATTAACGAGATAATCTGTCATTGGATTAAAGGTTAAATCGCCAGCTATGGCAAAAGCAGTAACCATTTCAGGAGAAGCCACAAAACCATGGGTATTCGGGTTTCCATCATTTCGTTTGGCAAAATTCCGGTTAAAGGAAGTCATGATGGATTTTTTTTCTCCTTTATCAGCATTATGTATTGCCCATTGTCCGATACATGGTCCACAAGCATTGGCCAAAACCACACCACCTATTTTTTCAAAAGTCTGCAAATAACCATCACGTTCTACCGTAAATCTTACCTGTTCCGATCCCGGTGTTACCGTATATTCGGATTTCACTTCAAGGTTTTTATCAATTGCTTGCTGAGCTAGCGAAGCTGCACGACTTATATCTTCATAAGAGCTATTGGTACAGGAACCGATGAGACCGACTTCCATTTTTTGTGGCCAGCCATTTTCTTTAACTGCTTCTGGCAAATTGTGAAACTGGTGTGGCTAAATCAGGAGTAAAAGGCCCGTTAATATGGGGTTCCAGTTCCGAAAGATTGATTTCAATAACCTGGTCAAAATACTTTTCAGGATGGGCATATACCTCTGCATCACCAGTAAGGTGATTCTTGATGGCATCTGCAGCATCTGCTACTTCTGCCCTCCCAGTTCCCCTTAGATATTCAGCCATTTTTTTACCATAACCAAAAATAGAAGTAGTAGCGCCGATTTCAGCACCCATATTACAAATGGTACCTTTTCCAGTACAGACTAATGATTATCAGCTCCATCACCAAAATATTCAACAATAGCACCCGTACCACCTTTTACAGTAAGAATACCAGCTACTTTCAAAATCACATCTTTGGCCGAAGTCCAGCCACTGAGCTTGCCTGTTAGTTTAACACCAATTAATTTAGGGAATTTTAATTCCCAGGGCATGCCTGCCATTACATCAACTGCATCTGCTCCACCAACACCAATGGCAACCATACCCAGACCACCAGCATTTACCGTATGGGAATCAGTCCCGATCATCATTCCGCCGCGGGAAAGCATAATTTCTAAAACAACCTGGTGAAAATACCAGACCCGGTTTCCAGAACTAATACCGGCGCGGGTTTCCCCAATTCCATATTTGTTTGATACAGACGCAAGGAAATCATAAACTTCTTTATTATTTACCTCAGCCGTTTTTAAATCTTCTTTAGCCCCAACTTTCGCCTGGATCAGGTGGTCACAATGTACTGTTGATGGAACCGCCACTTTCGGTTTACCGGCCTGCATAAACTGAAGCAAGGCCATTTGGGCAGTGGCATCCTGCATAGCTACCCTGTCGGGATTAAAATCGACATACGAACCTCCACGAACATACACCTCCGTTGCCAAACCCTGGTCGAGGTGGGCATATAATATTTTTTCGGCTAGTGTTAATGGTTTGCCGGTTACTTTTCGGGCTGCTTCTATCCGCTCAGCCATGCGTGAATAAACGCCTTTTATCATATTCAGATCAAAAACCATATGTTTTGGGATTTAAGATTTTAGATTTATATTTTTGATTTATTAGTTCAATTCTTCGTAAAAAACAATACTTCAAAACACAGTACCCTAAACTCCATCGAACTTCAAACTCGAAACATCGAACTAATTCGGGGCTGCAAAGGTAATGTAATTAGTACAATTTTTAAATCGTATTGGAAGGAAAATTTTACAACCTATTTTATTCTTGCACTTTGCAAATTTCCAATTAAGTATCTTTTGATTTAATTTGGCAGAACAGAACTAATACCCTTCAAAACGCCACTAATATGGCCAAAAATGAGCTTATTAAAATCCCCTGCGAAACGTTGCACAATCAAAACTGCACCACTATGAAAAGTTCTATACAGTTATACTCTTTGTCCTTCTTTATTTTCTTAGACTCTATTGCTCAGGTAGCCCCTGAAAAATACTGGGTTAAGTTCTTACCGAGCCAAAATAACTCACCATATTCTAGCATCCAAAACCCAGAGGAATTCCTAACTCAAAAAGCCATCGAAAGAAGAATAAACCAGGGAATTTCTATTGTTGAAAATGATTTACCGGTTAATCCTTCCTACATCCAGGCAGTTGCTAACACTGGGGCAACTCTGTTAAATGTTTCCAAATGGTTTAATTCAGTTACTGTATTTACAGAGGACCCTGCCGTAATCGTTGCCATCAATGCACTAACCTTTGTTTCTTCTGTTGACAATATAATTAATTCAACAATAGAGCAGGAGCAAAATTTCATAAAGTCATTTTTTAAAAATGAGACTGTAACTGAGCTTCCAGTAGAAAACACCTTAAAAGGAATAAGTTCAGGAAAATCGTATAGTTATGGTTCAGCTTTTAATCAAATTGAAATGTTAAACGGGATTGCCCTGCATGAACTTGGATTTGATGGTGCAGGCATGACCATTGCTGTATTGGATGCCGGCTTTACGAATGTCGATATTTTAGCTGCTTTTGATTCGCTGTGGATTAATAATCAAATTTTAGGATATAAAGATTTTGCTGATCCGCTTAACCCCGATATATTCGGTTCACATTCACACGGTACAAATGTTTTATCAACCATGGGTGCCAACTTACCGGGTGAAATGGTAGGTACTGCCCCAAAAGCCAATTTCTGGTTATTACGTTCCGAATACGCGCCAACTGAATTTATTATTGAAGAGCTAAACTGGGCTTCAGCAGCCGAATTTGCCGACAGTGTCGGGGTAGATATTATAAACTCATCGCTTGGATATAATACCTTTAACGAACCTACTTATAACCATACCTACCAGGATTTGGATGGCAATACCGCACCAGCAACAATGGCTGCTGACCTTGCTGCCAGCAAAGGTATATTAGTCGTAAACAGTGCCGGAAATGAAGGTAATAATTCGTGGATGTATGTAAATGCACCAGCCGATGGCGACAGTGTATTTAGTATTGGAGCAGTAGATGCTTCAGGAAATTATGCCTCATTTAGTTCCATCGGGCCAACCTATGACGGGCGAATCAGGCCCAACGTCGTTGCCCAGGGACAAAGTAGTGCTATTATCAGTTCTTTTTCAGGAAATGTTGTTACCGGAAGCGGTACCTCCTTTTCTTCACCCATCACAGCGGGTATGGTAGCTTGTCTGTGGCAGGCCCATCCCGACAAAAAAATACGGAAATAATGGCTGCTATTGAACAAAACGCCACCCTTTACCAAAATCCCACAAACCTGCTGGGAAATGGAATCCCCGATTATTTTGCAGCACATATACAACTATCCATTCCAGTAATCCATGAAATCACATTAGATCTTAAATTATTTCTTGAAGGACCGTTTAATGAGACAGATATGGATTCAGACTTAAATTCTATTCTTCCACTGAATCAACCTTTTAATATGCCACCATTCAAATATTCAGGAGCTGAGCAGGTAACGGCAATTCCAGGGCCTGATATCGTTGACTGGATTTTGGTTGAATTACGCGATGCACCCTCCCCTTCGGCAGCCGATGAAAGCTCCATCATTGAACAACGAGCGGCTTTTCTTAAAACAGATGGAAGTGTTGTTGATACATCCGGGTTGAACTTCGTATCCTTTTAATGTGTCAATTTCTGATAGTCTTTACCTCGTGATTCATCACAGAAACCATTTAGGTATTATGTCTTCAATAGCCCTTAAAAATTCGGGGGATAATACCTATGCTTATGATTATACAACTGGAGCGAACAAAGTTTATGGAGGAATATCAGGATATAAAGACATTGGCAATGGCGTTTATGGATTAGTTTCAGGAGATGGCAATGCGGATGGGAATATTGACAATTCAGACAAAGAATTGAACTGGGAAACAAAAGCTGGAAACATGGAATATCATTCTGCTGATTATAATTGCGATGCACAGATTGATAATAATGATAAGGATAATTTCTGGTTACCTAACCAATCTTATAGCAGCCAGGTGCCACAGTAATATATCTTAAGGTTATAATTTCTCAAGTATGAGTTGCACCAAAATCCTGTTCAATAAATCTCAGGAACCTTTGTGTCTTCTATGTGCCCTTTGTGAAATATTGAAAAGCTGTTGCACAGAGTTTCACAAAGTATTGCACAGAGGCCCGCAGAGAATAATTGATTGTTTCCTTCACTTTGCAATTCTTACACGACGTAATTAAACCTTAAATTTTCCCCTTTCGTAAACCCAATATTGTCATTCGTTAACCAAAAAGCACCCTTTCCTGAATCCTGGCGAATTTTTGAAAAAATTTAGCCTGCTTTAAAACACCCCAAAAAATGTAATAAATAATTATTCAAAATCTTGAACACCACCCAAAACAACTGTTATTAAAGGAATACAGAGATACCTCAGAAGATAATCCATACAATTTTCGATTTTTTGAATACCTAAATTCTTGTTCGAAAGCGGACAAAACGATCCTTCTCCTGAACACAAAACACAGAACTTAAACAAAATAGTCCTTCTTAACCTGCTCTATTTCAGGCCTTAAAATCAACAGGCATTGTATTTGCCTGATTTATGGCATACGAACGATAATGATTCAAACAAAAATTACCAGTGATTCTAACAGATAAAATAATGAAACTAAACGATCAATGAACAGGAACTTAATCAATAATTTAATGAATGCTTATGACGAACCAATTACTCAAGATTTATATCTAACTAATTTTTATTCTAACCATTTAAACAATTTAAATCATGAAAACGCTAAAACATTTTGCCTTATTAGGCGCACTCGCACTGGCCATTATAATGACCAGCTGCTCAAAAGACGACGACGTACAGCCAGCTTACACGCCACAGGATGGCAATGAACAACTTAGTGCACGGAGTACTCTGGTCTGATTGATCTGTACGAACAGCAAAAACTCCACCTAGATGTGTATTCTATGGTATCGGAAGAAACCGGATCAGTCTTGTTCCAAAAATTTCTGCTGGAAGAAGAAATCCTATTGGATTTACTGGCCGAAAAATTTGAGGCCTATGATGAAAGAAACCCCCTAAAACTAAAAGTACCGGGAGAATTTTTATCATCCGAAGCTCAGCAAACATACAGTGATTTCCAATTTGCTGTAAATGCTGGTTTGTTGCCAGTACTTCAATTAGCAGTTGATATGGAAGAATCTACAACAGCCGATATCATAGCTTATCTGGAGGTCTTGAAAAAAGAGGACATTACATTGCTTTGTTCAGAAATGCATAGCAATTCAACTACACATATCGATTTACTTAAAAACGAAATGAAAGCACACAATGTGGTTGTTGAGCCCGTAGCCCCGGAACTGAATTTTAAACCCTAAGTTAAGGAAGATATCCTCAAAAAAGAGTGATTAATATTTTCATACGTAGAATTGACTGAGAACCGCCGGAAAATCCGGCGGGTTCTTCTAATTTATATATCTTCTATTGCTTTCCCTTTTTAAATTTCGTATCTTAGGCTCAACTTACTTATAAACTAACTATCGGGCACTTTTTATTTTAATCATGCCATGATTGATATATTAATTTACGGAAACCCAAAAAGTTTATAATAAATCAAAAAATTGCAACAGATGAAGCGGATAACAATTGCACTCATTTTTTTTAGTTTTTTGTTTATAACGGCATACAACCAGGAATCGAAATCAGATACGTCAATTACTGCAAGCAATGAAAAAAAGCCAACCAGGGCTTTATAAAAACGCGTTTTATATCAACGGCGGATTTATCGGCGCTCTATTTTTTAATGGAAATTATGAACGCATGATTTGGGGAAATAAGAATCCGGCAATCAGATCGGTTATGATAAGACTGGGGTTGGTAAACTTACAGGACAGACTATTGGTGGATTTATTTCAACCGTCAAAATTAATTATACAACCTATAGCAACCCTGGGGATGCTGATTGGAAAAGAAGTTCATACTTCGAACTTAATGCTGGGGTTGTTTATTTCGATGGCTATGAAACCAGGACATCAGTCTGGAGTGGCAAAGTAACAAGCTTTGATTATAACGATTTGAACTTTGCCCTTATGGTAGGCTACAGATTTCAAAAGCCGGGCGGTAACATCTTTTTCCGCACAGGAGTGGGTTGGCCTGATATTATATATTTCGGACTTGGGTTTTGTTTATAATACCCGTAATTCCTGGATGCAATTCAATAATTAACCCTTCCTGTCATAGTCTGTGCCTTAAATCCGCATGGTTTACGTCATTGCGAGCGATAGCGCCGCAATCTGCAGAATTAAAAGATTGCTTCAATTCATTCACAATGACGCTTTT
>CALOFE010000015.1:0-19649 GCA_942492455.1 uncultured Planctomycetaceae bacterium
GTAAAACCGCGACCCCCTGTGAGCAAGCCGAACTAAACAACCTTGGCCATTGGGTTGGTCGGACTTAGGAAGTGACGAGCAAAGCGCTAAGTCTGGAGGTCAATGGGGCAAAACTGCCGACCTCAGACCATGAAGAAATGATGTTGGACTGGGCAGTTTCTTCATGGCATCGAAATCAATCACGTTATCGATGATCCAAAGAAAGTCACGAAGGCCATTTGGTTTTCGACTTATGATTCGGAGGCCAAAGAATATGTGACTTGGTTCTTCCAATCATCGGGCTTGATGGGAAAATCAACTGGAAGGTGGAACGAAGAAAGTCGAACATTCGATTTCACACCAACAGACCTTCCCCCGAATACATCGGGCAAGCACATGGAAACATTCAAAACTAAGGATTTCATTGAAGGCGATTATGTCATCAAGTCAAACGACGGAAGAACGATGTTTGACATGGAATGGACCAGGACTCGTCAAAAAGGTCTTGTGCCAAATCCCCTCCGCAAGCAATGGGCTGAAATCGGCACACCAATTCAACCCGTACCTGACGAAGTGAATAAACTCGAAGCCTTTCTTGGTGAATGGGATGCCGAGGTTGTCAATCGTCCTTCGGTGGTCTCCCCGAATGGCGGAACATCCAATGGCACAATGATTGGCCATTGGATTCTTGATGGCCGATTCCTGTACGGCACTGCAAAAGTGGGCAAACACGAGTCCATTTGGATTGCCGGATACGATCCAAATAAAAAAGCCTATCGATACATCCGCATGACCAACGCCGGGCTGATTGATGAAGCGCTTGGTCAATGGGATGAAGAAAAGCAGGCGTTCCAATGGAATATGGTGAATGAGCGTCCTGGTATAACGAGAACATCGACAAGTCAAATCATTGGGAAAGGCGCTTTGAACACTCACGTTGTTGCCAAGGACAAAGCGGGAAAAGTTCACATGGATTTGACGATCAAGGCGACTCGGCGGGAGTGAAAGTCCTGCTCCAAGCATCTCAAACACGGTGGCCGAGAAAGAAAAGGCGGCGAGATGCGGCGATGAGAATACACCACTCTTGTGATTTCCCTTTTAACAGCACGAAGCGATGGTCGGTGATTTGTTCTGAAAAGCCAGTCAAACGAAGTTGTCTTCATCGAGCCTTTTGCTCGATTGGCTCACTCGAAATCGAAGCCTTCTTCGCTCTCAGATGCTTGTCAAAGAATTGACGCATACGTTCGGCAACTTCATCTCTGGGAAAGCCGCCGTGACTGCCGCCTGTGACGGGAATAAGCACGGACTCGACTTCAGCTTTCTTGAGCGCTCATGCAACCGCTCCGACTGATTGAAGGGGACAGCGGGGTCTTTGGTTCCGTGGATGAAAAGTGAAAGGCGGGTCGTCTTTCGAGGCATAGCTTGTTGGGGAGGCCGTCTGGGCTTGCTTTCTTGTTTCTGAATCTTCCTCCGAGGTTGGATTCTGGTGGGTTGGCATTGTGGTACCTAGCACCCATTATCAAACGTTCTGTGGGACCGAACCGTTGCTCCACGACGCATTGGACACGGCTGCTGACTTTCAAATGGTCGCCAAGTTTGCCTTCCAAATCTGGCACATCACCACTGGTTCCCAACATGGCGACTAGATGCCCGCCTGCAGAAGTGCCGGTCACACCGATCTTTTTGGGGTCGAGGTTATACTTCTTTGCATTCGCCCGTAACCAACGAATGGCAGCTTTGCAGTCGTGGATTTGGGCAGGCCAGATGGCTTCGCCACTGAGACGGTATCCCACGGAAACGCCCACATAATCGCCGCTTTCCACCAACGGACCAATCATCCGGTAGCCACCACGCTTATCCCCATTTTGCCAGCCACCGCCGTGAATAAAGACAACGACCGGCAACGCCTTGTTGTCATTCCGAGTCTTGGGCTGATAGAGATCAAGCCGTTGCCGAGGATTACTCGTTCCGGCATACGGAATGTCCAATTCAGCCTGGACGGATTCAGGAACTCTCAGCGCCGGGCCACGACCTGGAGCAGGTTGGCGACGAGAGAACGCCTGATCTTCCTCAGCGCTCACCACGCCATCATTGTTGGTGTCGATTCGGTTGAACAGTGGCCCAGAGAACTCGTCCTTCGTAAGTTTTCCATCTTGGTTTCGGTCGAGCCGTTTGAATTGTGGACTGGTTTCTTGGGAGTGAATTTCGCCGATTCCCAACAAACAAGTGAAAAGAACGGCGGCGGTCATTCGTTTTTGGATCATGGGAACAACTCGTACAGATTCAGATTGAGGAATGGGGTCATGGAGAATTAAACCCAGGAACCATGAATTGGTTTCGGATTGGTGATTCCAGATAAACGAGTCATCCATTCACATCCACTTCGTAACGACTTTGAACAAAGCCGCTGGGAAATTGCCTTGTCTCAATGTGCTTGAGCAAGATGTCGTTTTCAAGCGGCCCAAAAGCGGGATTCCGGTTCCAATGAGAACTGGAATGCGAGTGATGATCTGCTGGATCAAGCCATCACTCAAAAACCGCTGAATCGTGTTGCCGCCATCGACATAGACATGATTGGCTCCGTCTGCATCGAGTTGCTCGACCAAATCGCAAGGCGAGCAGGATCGAACTTCGATTGGTGAAGCCAATTCGTCGGGAACCGGCACATTGCCACTGCTCAAGACGATCACTCGTTTGTTTTGATAGGGCCATTCCCCGAAACACAAAACCTGCTCAAAGGTCTTCCGGCCCATCACCAACACATCCACGGAGTCCATAAACTCTCGGTAGCCATAATCCTCGGCCTTTGACTCATCCTGCTTCTCTGGGTCGGCTCCTGGCAGCCAATCAAGTCCGCCGTCTTCTCTGGCAATAAAGCCATCGAGACTCGTTGCGATATACACGGAAACTTTCACGCACATTCTCCAATTCCTTCGGCGTTTGCTTTTGCTGACATTGCTTCGTTTAACAATGTATTATCGTCAGAATGGAAACATGGAAGCATATCCGTGCAATTTTGGTGTTGCCATTTATGGTGACGGTAGTCATCCCGGCCTTGATCGTCTATTTCGGGGGCTTGGACACGCTGGGCCTTTGGGAAATCATGCCTGCGAGCCAAGTTATCTTGCCGATGGTTGGAGCGATGCTGGGCTTATTGGGACTCACGCTGTTGATCGCCACCATCAGGTTGTTTGTGGCCATCGGCAAGGGGACGTTGGCCCCCTGGAATCCGACACAACATCTCGTCGTCCAAGGCGTGTACCGTCATGTTCGCAACCCGATGATTTCCGGTGTGTTCTTCGTGTTGCTGGGAGAAACCATTGCCTCGGCCTCGCCGTGGCTCCTGGGGTGGACTGGTTTATTCATCCTCGCAAACATGATTTACATGCCACTGGTTGAGGAACCGGGACTGGTGAATCGGTTTGGAGAGGAATACGAGGAGTATCGAAACAATGTGCCAAGATGGGTGCCAAGGTTGAAGGCATGGCGGCGATGATCGCTCATGGAATGTTGCCGCCGATTCAATTTGCTCCGTCTTCCGGCGTCTTCGGCACAAAATCAAAGCGATACTCCTCCCCAAGTTGGCAACGAGTCATGTGAATGATTTCCTGAGTGTGTCCCTGGAAATGCGACACAGAATGGAAGATGGCGGCGACCCCCGTCACTTCGAAGCCTTGGATGCGATGTGGTTGCATGAGGTCTGCTGGTGAGACATTCTCCAGCGTGACCTTGGTTTCGACCACGGTTGTATTCAAGCGGCGAAGCAATTCGACTTTGGGAATTGGACCTCGCTCCGAAAACTCTTGAGGCCGATTTCGAGTGTCTTCGGCCCCACCGACTCCAGCGATGATCCACTGGCGAACATTGCCACAAAGGTGAAAGATCAAGTTGGCGATGCTGTTCATTGACTCCGTGGGTCGCCACCAAACCTGTTCCTCGGAGAGTTGGTCGAGGCAGTGGATGATTTTGTTGACAGCGTTGTCGAGTTCTTCGACTGCGGCGTTCGTGGTGGCGATGGTGAGTTGTTGGGGGGATGGGAGCATGTGGGTGCCTCTTGACAGTCTGGAGTTCGTTCCAAATCGACGTAAGTCATTTGGCCCAAAACCTCACTCGGAGGTTTTCAATTTTTGGGTACGATCCGAGCGTACCCAAAAAAATACCCAAAGTGGAAGTACCCAAAGCGCAAAAAGAAACTCCTTGCCGCAAATACTTATGCAGCAAGGAGTTTTGATGCGCAAGAGAGGACTTGAACCTCCACGGGGTTTAACCCCCACTAGGCCCTCAACCTAGCGCGTCTGCCAATTCCGCCACTTGCGCGAGTGGATGGTGTTTGAAAAGTATAGCAAGCCTGGCCGGGGCTTCAAGCCTGTTGGGATGACTTCTCTTCGGAAACTGGGGAAAGCGCTTTGGGAGGCGTTGTGAGCTTGGATTTTCGGGAGAATTTCGGGGTAGGTGATTGGGCGGGTTTTGGTAAAATGCGAATGGAGCTAGGAGGCTCTTAGGCTATAAGTCACGTTGATTGAAAGGATTTCGTCTTTTGGCTGCCTCGCCGTTTTTTCGATTTTCTGGAAAACCGACCGGGATTCCCCAGGGTGGGCCAGCGCCTGGGGTTTCGGAAAAGGCGGTTGAAATAGTGAAACTGGCGAGGCGGCGGGGAGTGGGGTATGCGGTGGGCGAGGTTTCTCGCGATGCGTTGATTCGCGTGATCGACCACCCCGAATTGCCTTTGCGGATTCATACGCGGGATACCATCAAAGCCGGTCGCAGTGCCCTGTTGGTGCGCGGCGAATTTCCAATCGGCGGGCGAATGGTGTCCGTGGCGTATAAACGGGTGCGGCGGAAAAATGCTTGGAAAATGCTTTCCGCATGGTTGTTCGGAAACCGCACGCTGCGGACTTGGAACATGTCGTTGAAATTGGATCGGTTGGGAATCCCTACGGCTCGCGGGTTGTTGGTGGTTCTGCCTCGGTGGTATCAACCGACTCGGCCATCGTATGTGGCTTGGGAATGGCTCGATCAGGCGAAGAATCTCACTGCGTATTCCGCATGGCTGGCCGAGTTGCCCGCGTATCAACAGCGTCATTGGCTTCATGATGCCTCGGAGAAACTGGGCGAAGTGCTGGGAAAGATGCACAACGCGCGGATTAGCCATCGGGACTTGAAAGCCGGGAATTTATTGCTCTTCAATCGTTCCTCCTCGGTGGAAGCCTTTGTGATTGATTTGGACGGCGCTCATCAAAGTTTCTGGTTGACCAGCCATCGGCGGGTACGGGATCTTTCGCGATTGGCGTTGGCCGTGGATCGAGAGGCGGTTGTCACGCCTTCCGCACGGTTGCGGTTTCTGCTGGCCTATTTGCGGATGCGGGGCGAACAACCGAAAGCCGTTTGGAAAGAACTCTGGCGGAAGTTGGCGCGGTTGGTCATCCAAAGACGTCAGAAAAAATCCTCGCGGGGAACCGCTGAACGATGAAAATCCTGTTTCTTTCCACAAGGCAAGCCAAGCCCAGTTTCCGCTTTCGGGTCGAGCAGTTTCTGCCCTGGTTTGCAGAACGCGGGCACGATTGCCAAGTCGCATTTCTGGGCGGTCATGCGCTTTCGCGGATGTGGCTTTATCGCCGACTCCCGCAGTTCGATGTGGTCGTGCTGCAAAAGCGATTGCTCAATCGGGCGGAGTTGTTTTTCGTTCGGCAACGCTCCAAGTTGCTCGTTTATGATTTGGATGATGCCGTGATGCTCGATGGCCAAGGGCAACCCGAACGGCGAAGGCAATCGCGATTTCGCGCGATGGCGTCCTCGGCGGATTTGGTGATCTGCGGCAACGGATACTTGGCCGACTTGGCGAGACCATTTCACTCTCAAGCTGCGGTAATACCGACTTGCATCAATGCGGAAACTTATCACCCCAAACTTAGAACGCACAACACTTCTCTGCTGATCATCGGTTGGACGGGCAGTCGCAGCACCAATCGTTATTTGAATGCCGTGCTTCCCGCGATTGCCTCTTTAGGCGGCGAGGTGATGTTTAAGTTTCTCTCGGACACTTCTGAAGGAATCGACTTCTCGTTGCTTGGGGAGGTGGCCTATCAATTCGTGCCTTGGTCGCCTGCCGTGGAAATTCTTGAGACGGCCACGTTTGACATCGGGCTGATGCCATTGCCCGACAACCCTTGGACCCGCGGCAAATGCGGATTCAAGGCCCTGCAATATATGGGATTGGGGATTCCCGCGGTGTGCAGTCCCGTGGGGGTGAATTGCGAGATCATCACGCATGGAGCCAACGGATTGCTGGCTCGTTCCGAACACGAATGGAAGTGTTGCCTGGCTCGATTAGTGCAAGATGCCGCATATCGCGAACGGCTGGGAAACGCGGGGCGTCAACGGGTCTTGGAAGAATATGCGATTCAAGTCCAAGCTCCTCGGTTGGTGCAACTGTTGGAACAGCTTCCGCAAACCAAAACGCGATCGGCTTAATTCTCCCCGTGAAAGGGTTTGAGATCCTCTGGCTTGATGGTGCCGTTATGAAAACCCGAGGCGACTAGCACGCCATCGAGATTGGCTTCATTAAGCGTATTGAGATCCGTCGCGGTGCGAACTCCGCCGCCGGCGATGATCGTTGTTTCGGGAAACTCCTTTTTAATCTGCTGACAGAGGGGAACCGTCGAAACGCCTTGGGAAACTCCCACATCGGCCAGATCCAGCACGATCATTTGTGTTATATCTTGTTCAATGGCTTGGCGGGCAATCTCGATGGGTTCGGAAGTCTGCCAATGTTCGAGAGTCCCCAGCGGTTTGCCTTCTTTAAGATCCAAGCTCAACACCACGCGATGAGATCCGAGTCTTCGCACGGACTCTTGTAAAGTCTTGGGACCAGAAATCGTTTCCAAACCGGCGACGAAGATCAGTTCTTCATTGTCTAGCCAAGGCGTAAGACCATCCGCGTTCCGAAGACCGCAATCAAGCCAAAGTTTCGGAAAGACGTCCGCCAATGTTTGGATGGATTGCCTCTGCGGTTTTCCCTCACGAATGGCATCCAAGTCGGCCACATAAAATTGCGAAAGCCCCAACTGCTTTTGTAGCGCTGTTGCAACGAGCAGCGGATCGGAACTAGCGGTGAGTACGCTTTGGATCGGTTGATAAGATTCCCTGTGTCCGGCCACGCCGCGAACGACTTGACCGTGCATCAGATCCAAGACCGGAAGAATTTGCATGCTGACAATTCCCCTTAATTCCAGCTATACTGCATGTGGTGAGAAATGACACATTCCAAACTAGCCCGAAGCGCAAGCGAGGAGGCGCAGGTTTAGAAATTGGCCTCCTCGCTGCGGCTTCGGGCTAGTGTCAACAATGACCACGTTGAGTATCTGATGGGACACTCACCCTGATGGCCCATTTTACGGGATTTCGATGGAAAACATGAACTCCAATGCCCTTCCCGCCAACGCTGACTCACCGATTCAAAAACCTCCGCTTTGGAAACGCATGCTCAAATTTCTGCTAATCCGTGTTGTGTTTTGGTATGTGATGATCTGTTTGCTCGCCATGTTTTTCCAACGCAAATTGCTGTATCACCCCTCGACAATGAAGACGATGCCGCTTTCCGAATCCTCGCTTCAAGAGGGATTCGTGCATGAGATCGCGTTTCAGACGGCGGATGGTTTGACATTGAATGGTTGGCATTTATTGCGGACCGGACAGAAAACCGACACCAAAGAGGAAACGCAACAGGCGTTGGAGTCGGCTCCGCTTTTGGTGTTATTCTTTCATGGAAACGGCGGCGATCGGCGCGGGCGGGTGACTTATAGTTTGCTGATGAATCGCGCAGAGGCCGATGTGTTCTTGATCGACTACCGGGGATACGCCGAGAATCCTGGTTCCCCGACGGAAGAGGGATTGGCCGAGGATGCCCGCGGCCTTTGGAAATACGCGACCGAAACCCGCAACGTCAAACCCGAACGCATTGTGCTGTTTGGCGAATCGCTCGGGGGAGGCGTGGCAGTGCGATTGGCCGCGGAGCTTTGCGAGCAGGGAACTCCGCCCGCGGGTTTGATTGTGCGGTCTTCGTTTTCCTCCGTGACGGACACCGCTTGCCATCGTTTCCCCTTTCTGCCGGTGCGGTTGTTGTTATGGGATCGGTTTCCCTCGGCGGAGCGCATCCCGAAAGTCACGTGTCCGATCTTGGTTTTTCACGGGACGAAAGACCGCATCGTGCCTTATTACTTGGGGCAAAAACTCTTCGAGGCGGCTCCCAAGGAATCCGCCAATCACACGCCCAAGAAATTCGTGAGTTTGGAAGATGGCACGCACAATGGCGTGTTGCAAACCCATCGCAAAGAATACAGCCAAGCGGTGGAGCAATTCCTACGATCTCTTGTGACCAACAAGCAAGAGAACTGATGCAGCCATCATGGGGCGGACTTCCGATGGGGAGTGCTTTTGCCCCATTTTGCATGAAAAATCTGGTGGAAGCGGGACGCCTTGGCTTCAAAGCCGGTTGCAGCGCGGGAGTTGATCGGCGGGAGTTTCCACTGGCCTCCGACCTCCGGCAACCGGTCCCTGAAACTGGTGGCGGGGATTGAACAATCGGCGGTATCCCAAAAGAACCACCAAAATCGTGCCCGTCCCGGTGCCCGCTGCGATCAAGAACATAATCACGATTTGATATTTCACCGCCGCCACTGGGGAAGCCCCCGCCAAGAGTTGCCCGGTCATTAAACCCGGCAGACAAACGAGACCCACAACCATCATGGAATTGATGATCGGAATCATCCCCGTGCGAACCGCTTGCCTAAGCACGTCGCGGGCGGCTTCCCAACGGGTGGCTCCCAAGGTGAGACGCATTTCGATGAGATGGCGTTCGTGAACGATCAATTCCGTCAGGCGGCTTAACCCCAACGAAATGCCGTTTAACGTGTTTCCCAAAATCATGCCCAAGAGCGGAATCGCGTATTGGGCCGAGTGATTTTCCCACACGCTGGGTTTGATGATGGCCGTCAGGGCAATGCCCGTCATCAGCCAGGAACTGCAAATCACCGCGGTCAGGCTATCGACCCGCATCCCGCGATATTTTCGATCCACCCGGCCCACGGCGGAAAGCCCCGCAATCACCGAGATGGTCCCCATCCACAACAGCACGGCAAACCAATGCTGCTGTTGAAACACCCACTGCAGTAAAAACCCGATCGCCAAAAGCTGCACGATGGTTCTCACCGCCGCGAGCAATAATCGCCGTTCCAGTTGCAACCGCAGCGCTACCGAGATGGCTCCGTTGAAGAGAATCAACAGCGAAGCAATCATTACCGCCCCGTAAGGTAGATCATGATATTCATGCGACACGGCTTGGATCCTCCGCTTGCCCGTTATTCAGGAGCAATTGCCAATTGGCGACCCGAGAAACTTGCTCGGCATCATGCGTGACCCACACGCTGGCCCGTTCTTTCGGCGCTTCCGCCAAGTAGGATTGAATGACCGTTTCCACTTGTTTCGTGGAATGCGGGTCCAGCGCGGTGGTCGGCTCATCCAACAATAACACCCGCGGATCCAATTCGAGTGCGCGAAACAATGCCACAATCTGACGTTCTCCCCCGGAAAGTTGGCTGATGGACCGTTCGAAAAATGTCGCGGGTTGTCCGATCTGATTTAACATTCCAAGCACGCGGCTTCGATCGAAACTTTGCCCGTCCGCGGATTGAAAAGTGAAGGGCAAACGCAAATTGTCTTCGACCGTGCCTTCAATCAACGCGGGCTGTTGATGAAGATACACCACCTTTCTCCGGAAAGCGGGCACGTTTTCATCGGGGATGGGTTTTTCCTCCCAAAGCACATCGCCACTTTGGGCGGGATCCAAAAGCGCCAAGGCTCTGAGGAAAAGCGTTTTCCCAGAGCCGGTGGAACCGCGCACCGCCCAGCGCTCGCCGGGCTGAATTTGCAAACTCACCCGGTCCAATAAGATTTTTCCCGCACAGGTTTGCCGAGAGAGTTCTATCGCGCTTAACATCCGCTTCATTTTTATCCAAAGAAATAAGTTTGCTTCCTCCTAGTATTACACCGCCCCATGTTTTTTCTACTCTCGGACTTGGCGATTTGATAGAACTCCTCCTGATGGCACAAACTACGGAGACACCCCATGACGAAGTGGTGCGATGGATGCAAGAGATTGACGACAGTTGCGGCGCGAGTTCGATCCGTTTCTCGATCGTTATTAACCATTGTTTGGGTGAGCGAAGAATGGAACGCATGCCCGGCAGTTCCTGGAGGAACTCTTGGCGGGTGGCGAACGACGGAATATTGAATACCTCGCCGAAAAAGTCGAGGGCGGCGTCCGCATGTTGCAGAAATTTCTCAGCCAAGGCGTTTGGGAGACCAGCATCGTGCAACACGAATTGCATAAGCAAGCGACGGACGCACCCCACACCCAAACCACATAAATCGACACTTGCCAAGGGAAACCCAACACGTTAAAACTATTGTGTTGACACTCTCGGTCCCTTGGCGCAGTTGGCTAGCGCGCTTCCTTCACACGGAAGAGGTCACAGGTTCGAGCCCTGTAGGGACCATTAAACACAAGATGTTTTAATGCAACGAGTTACGGCAAAGACACAGTTGTGCCTTTGCCGTTTTTCATGCGCCGGTGATACCTTTGGTGATACCTTTTTGGTGAAAATCGGGGCAGATTTCTGGTCAAGTTTTCACTGCTGGTTGAGCCCAACTCACCATTCGATTGCTAAGCCTGCTGCCGCTCCTCTCAGACATCGCTTGATTCCGACTGCTTGCCAAAGAAACGATTGACCACATAATCTGCCTCGGCCCGACTCAACACTTGTGGTCGAAGAACCTGCCACACTGCATCCGGGCCGGTGGTCATGCACGTCACAACGCACCGATACACATCCTCACGCCGATCACCGTTCGGCTCGTTGGCGGTGAAGGCGGTGTAAATGTCCGCCGCGTGCGACCAGATGGCAATTTCTTGCACGGGGTCGGCGTCTCGTCGGAACCCGTCCTCCCACTCCTCGAAGGACAGAGGGCGGTGTTCAGCAAACGCGGCCTGGATCTGGCGTATGTATTCCCGAATGTTCTCATCGAACTCCGTGTGTTTGATTTCGCCTAGTTGCAGTTGTTCGGGGAGTGCCCAGACGACTTCGCCGACGGGCTCCAACCGAATTTGGATCGCACCCGGTCGCAACTCCGACGCCGGGATAGGGACGATTCGCCCCGACTCGGTGTCGAGGAACGGGACCATTTCCGTGGGTGGCTTTCCGCCGCCGAAGGTATTCCGAAACCAATCACGAAGACCCATCTGTTTGTCCCGCTGCGAAAAATCAAGCCCTCAATCTCTTGAATAGCCCACTTGGTGAGCAGTGAATCTCGAAAAAAAGTTATGTACGGGGCAGGTCCGAGTTGGAGTCCTGTTCGGCAACGCCACCTGGTCCCTGCCAGACCTGAGCTAGGCCGGGAATCTCGACATTGTCGGGCAGCGGCAACCGCAGGTCGAGGGGGCTGCCATCGGGTAGCCACAGACGGAACATCCGGTCGCCTGTGAATTGCGGTCCCCAGAGTACCGTCCAGCTCCATCCATCCAGCTCACCTTCTCGTGGTGTCGGTTGCCAACCGGCAGGGAGGTTGACGACCAATGTGTGCTTCGTCTTCTGCCCGGACGCCAAATCATGGACGTGCAGCCAACCGAGTTCGTACGTCCCGCCCTCGGACGGAACCTGCCACTCCTCCTCGTCTTCGGACCACGTCCACCACAGGAAGCGGGGGCTGCCGACAGTAACGATGTATCGTTCGTCGGGGGAAAAGACTGGGCCATCAAGGAGATAATCGTCAATCCGATGACCGACCCTGGGTTGAGAGAGCGAGGGAAGGAGCTGCAATACCTCGTAGTACCACTCCGGCCCCTGGATCGCGATCACTGCGGCGAGCCGCCCCGTCGGGGACACCACAAGCCCATCGGCACCGCCGCTCGGGACGTTAAACGAGAAATCTTCCTGCAACTCAAGCCCAGGCCACGAATACCGCAAGAGCCGATGGCCGATGCAGTCCAGTGGCCCCGGTCCAAACTTACAAACCAGCGCATAAGCGATTTGACCGTCGGCCGCCCACCCAATCTCGCTGGCCCGCTCGGGCGCCCAGAGTAGCTTACCGCTTGCGGCATCCCACACAGCCGCGACACAGTTCTCGCTGAACAACGGGGAGACAGTGAAGACGGAGGATTCTGGGTGGCGGTAAAGTCGGAACCCAACACAGTCTTTCTTCGGATCAACCCCAGGAGGCGGCTCGAAATTGCCTGGCAGAGTTGTGCGTTCCCGATGTGCCAAAATGATCCGCACCGTGCTCGTTCCTCCGTCGTTGTAGACTAACACCAACTCGATGACCTGATATTACCGAGGTATGGGGAGAATCGGAAGAACGATGTGGAAGGCTGTTTTGAGTCATGGAAAATGGTTTGCCGTGCGGTTTCAAACTTCGTCACCAATCCGGTATTCGCTTCCTCACTGTTGGGGTTTCTGAGGTAGTAGGAGTAATAGCTGCTGGAGATTTCAACGCGGATGCGATGCCCCTTCATAAAGACATTGCCCGTCGGACGCCAGAACTCGATTTTGTACTCGTAAGGTTCGTTGGGTTTGATGCGTGGACTTCAACGGCGACGGTTCCGTGGACTGCCGGGACCGGGTACGCTCGATGACGACGCGTTATCGGTGACCGCGGCCATGCTGTCGGCCAATCTCCTCGATTACGCCGACGCCGATGACATTCCGACCGTCGTGGCGGTCCGCGACTTCGAGGACGGGTCAGCCGGCGGCATCCGGGGCGAAGGCCTGCGGATTGGAGCGCCAGCCGTACATCACCGAGGTGTACGTCAAAGAGACGCTCACTGGCACGTCGCCCGCCTTACCTGGACGAGAACCAATCGGTCTTTGCGGTAGAGTTGTACAACCCGTACGACACGGCAATTGATCTGAGTGGTTATGAGTTCACCGACCTGAAACCCGGCGCCACTGGACATACAGCTTGCTTCCCCTGTCGGAATCACCTTCGATCGCTTCAATGGCGAGGATCTTGGGGGCAATCATCGGCACGATTCCGCCGAACAGCTACAAGTCTACGGTCGGCTTCGGGAGAGACTCCGCCGGCAACGGGGGCGACGAAACGGATGACCGGAATGAAGTAATCGATCGACAGAGTCTCCTTGCCCTGGTTCGCGTCCTGCCATCCGGCGACAAGGTGTGTCGATCAGGTCGACTTGCCGCGTGCAGAGTTTGTCTTCAGTTCGCCGGGAAACTGAACTGCTCAGACGCTTCCAAACAGCATTGCGGAGATGACAGGTACTGGCTACGAGGCCACGATTCAGACGCGATACGTCGGCCGATCTCTGGCGGTTCACGGTTCCCGTCACATTCGCTCGACCGCCGGAAACAGCGAGACGCTGGGCAACCCCAACGAGGACAATCCGTCATCGGTCAACCCGCAGGTTCGGTCGGTGCAGATTGATTTCGCCAACTCGGACGACTGGTGCAGTGCGTTTCCCACCACCGGCTCCATGCTGCTGCCTGGCGCTACGCATTTGATCGACAACAGTTCGGCCGCGACGATCGCGGACATGGCGTTCAATCATATCGGCCGCGACGTCAACGGCAGCCTGATGCCGCAGGAATACAAGGCTGTCGACAACGGTCGAATGCCGGTGTTCGACGTGGACAACAAGTATCACAGGAAAGCAGCCGATAGCCCACAGGCCGTCTATCAGGGCGTCGAAGGCTTGCCGTGGGGCAGTTGATCTTCGATTACTTCACGGCACTTCCGCTTTCGCCGGAGAATCCCTGCGACGGTACGACCCAGTGGCCGCAAGGTAATCCGCCGGTCGATCAGGCCGGTGTGCGCGTCGCCGGTCGGATCAACATCAACGCCGCGCCGTACTCGGTGCTGGCCGGCCTGCCGATTGTCCCCATGGGCGATCCGGCAACGGCCCAGGTCGGTCTGTGGGCGCTGCCGGCGGACTACAGAACGAAAATCGAGGCCGCCATCTACTCGCACAGCGACAATGCCTACCGCTACTGGGGCAACAGCCAGATCACGCAATCCGCCGACAATCTGCCGACCGACATCGGTTCGGAAGCGGCATTCGGCATCGTCGCCTACCGCGACGCCCGGCAGCTAAGCGTGAGCGAAGGTGAGATTCCCCAACAGGCCAAAGGCGACCGCGCCCTATCGCGGCCCAATGGCGAGCAGCGTCATGACCCGTTGACTTTCCGCCGGGGCCACGGCTGCGGACGGTGGGGTGAAGCCCTCAACGCCTCCCCCACCCACGATCAGGAATACCTGTGGAAATACAACATGGATACGGGTGTCGTCGCCCGGCGAAACAGGACGCCGGGCGCTGGGCGCCGCGGAACTGCCCAAGCTCGATTACGTCGCGGCCGTGGCACGGATGGTGTTGCTCGGTGACTGGGTCACGACCAAATCGCACGTGTTCACGATCTATGGGACGATCCGCGGGCAATTTAACGACGACCCCGACCTCGGTGGAGCCGCGAGGCAAGCCTTCGCGAGATCGATCAGCGGGCCATTCGGTTCCAGTCGACGGTCAACCGAACGCCCATGATCTTCGTGATGCCAAGCCCGAGCGGATCGGACGCGTCATCGGCAGCTACGCCGACGTTCGTGATGACTAACGCGGCACTCCAGAGGCGGATCTTCGACTGCGCCGCGAGAGCAGGGGAACCGGTGAGACGTGGGGCGGGGTGGGTCCTAAGTCAAAGGTCAAACGTCGAAGGTTTAGACTGCACCGAAATGTATCGGATTGGCTGCCCTGTAGTCTGTGGCCTTGAGCCTGCAGCTTCCACGGGCGGTGAGGGACATGCCCGAAGAAGCAACATCCCACGGCCGTTCTCCCGCAGGCAGCTTGCCGACCACGGCCTGCCCCGTCTCCAACGGATCCGACCGTACCGTCCTCGGCGGTGGCCCCGGGGCGTCCAAGGTCCGGAAAACTCACATACTTCCCGCCGCACGGCCTGGTCGCGAAACGCGCCCAACCACAATGGCAAATAAGGCCATGTGCGTTGATCCACAGCCGATTTACACACTGTCGCGAGCGCTCATTGCGTGGTTCGCGAAGGCGGTTCTGTTATAATACCCCCGATCGACTTGGGGACTGGATAACTGGTGGGCCTGCTCGACTCAACGCCGCGCTGCGGCCGCCGCGCTGGTTCCTGAGGGCTGATTAGAAGAAGCTTGGCCCGCGGCTTCTCACGAGTCTGCCGCGAGTCGGCGTAAGAACCGGTGGATGCAAGGCGTGCGACCGAGGCCCCCGGAGGCGACCTTAAACTGGTCGTCGAGGAGGCCGACCGAGCACAACGCAGCAGACGCCGCTACTTGCGACGACGCCGCAGAAGCTGTTGAAAAACGCGGGCCAAATTCCCCATTTTACCTGCGAGATCAAAGATGGGAGCCAACATGTACGTGGGTCGCCTCGTTGCTGCCGGCACAGTCACTGCGGTCATCGTCACCGCCGTCATCCTGGGGCGCCAATTCCGCCGGCGCGGATGAGCGCCATGTCACTCGCCCCGTTGTGGGCAAGCGATCGGGGTCGATGAGCTGCAAACGCGTCCGCTCACCGACGAAGAACAGTTGTTGAATGTGCCGTTGCTCGACGGCCCCGATCCGGCCAAGGGCGACATTGGCCTAGTGCACCTGGATCCGGTGTCGCGTCCGTCGCCGGAGGCCGACCCGCGCGGCTTACGCGTCGACCTGTGCTGCCCCGTCGGCAGTTTCCGCGCAACCGATCGACAACACCATCAACTTCTATCACGGCAACGTGATCGGCGTGTATCCCGACTCGATCGAGGGAAACAGTATCACGCTCAAGAACTTCTCGGTCGAGCTCGAGTTTACCGGTTCTGTTCAGTTCACGTACACGGTGTACCACAAGGACCGCGCTCTGGCGGGCAGCAAGTGGCGTCCCATCAAGGTCATCAATAAGACGCACGTCGGCACTGGGCGGAATTTCTATGACCTGGGCAACCTGAACGTTGAAGCCCTCTGGACGAAGTGGCCGGCGAGCCCGCGATCGCTTACGCGCTGGGCATCGGCTGGGGCAATTCGCCGGTAACGTACGGTCGCAGCGTGAATGAGGACTGCCCGACCCCTCTGTGTGGGCACGATCCAGGGCTACTGGGGCCTCGATCGCCTGCCGCCGAGCCCGCTGGCGTCGGATGATCCGCTCACGCTGCCTTCGCCGCTGTATACCCGCGGTGCGTTGTCCATGGACATCTGTTTCGACGGCCCACCCGCCGCATGCTGCGTGGGCACGAGCTGCGTCGAGGTCAATCAACCGATCGACTGCGAGAACATGGGCGGCGTCTTCACCCGCGGCGGTGTACACTGCCCAGGCCCGGGCGACCCGACCCTGTGTCCCTTGCCCGAAGGCGCCTGCTGTTTCGGCGCCGAGAGCTGCGACTACACCACCGAATACCGCTGTGAGGATGACCTCGCCGGCTTGTGGGAGGAAAACCGCGACTGCGCGCCGTTCAATCCTTGCGGCCCGCCGATCAGCGCTCAGCGTGCGGTCGACGGTGATTGCATCGACGACTTGAGCGACACCGAATGCCAGGCCATAGATGGTATTTATCGCGGTGATTTTACACTCTGCGTCAACGAGGCCGCATCCTGCCAGGCGCGGTGCGTGTTGCCCGCCCGGCGGACGTGCGAGATACGCGTCGAAGGCGAGATGCCCGGCCAGGTGCCGCGCGAGCCAGGGACAAGTCTACAACGGTGACGGCACCCATTGCCAGAAACTACCGGACTACCCGTACGACCCCTGCGTGACGACCAAGGGGGCGTGCTGCTACTACGACGGCAGCTGTGCGTTCGTTACCGAATACGAATGCTACGACAACGGCACGGGAACGCCTGGAACCTGGAATGAAGGCGATTCCTGCCCGGCGGCCAACTGCGAAGACCAGGTGCTCGGCTCGTGCTGTAGCGATACCGACTGCCTGGGTGACATGACTTTGACGCAATGTTTGCAGTGCGTGGACGCAATCAATTCCAACGGCAGTTGCCCCGGCGGTACTGTTCCCGATAGCGGACGGTCTTTGCCCTGATACTGGCTGGCCACACAAGGGCGAGTGCCGCGAGGACACCGGGCGGATTTGGTGGGAAGGCCGGCCTTGCGCGTTCGGCCCTTGCCGCGACGACGGCCAGATCTACGCCTGCTGCCTGCTCGGCGACTGCCTGATCACCAACCAGGTTGACTGCGTAGATGTGCTCGGAGGCCAGTTCAACGACGCCGACTCGTTGGGCTTCATGGCTTGCAGCATGACCGGTTTTCCGGAGGCGTGCGACGCGTCCGGCTTAATGGGGGCCTGTTGCCAGAGCGACGCCTTCGGTGATCCATTCTGCGAGATTCTGTCCGAAGTGGATTGGAACGCGACCGCCACAGGCTGGTATGCGGGTAACGGCATCGCCTGTAGCGGTCTGGTCTGTGCGACCGGCGTATGCTGTGAGCCGGACGACACCTGCACCGAGGTGCCGCCTGCAGTGCGAGAGTCTGAAGGGAACACGCCGGGCGATCCCGGCACCGGCTGCCCGGATGAGCAGTTCGCTCCCAATCCGTGCAAGCCCAGCGGCGCGTGCTGTTTCCCCGACACCGCCTGCGAGATCTGGAACGCGGATCAGTGCCTCGCCCGCGGCGGCGAGTACCAGGGCGACGATACCGAGTGTACGCCGGGCCTGTGCCCGCCGATCGGGGCATGCTGCGTGGAGATCGTCCCCGGGACATTCTCTGCGAGGATGGCCGGGAAGAGAGCACCTGCATGTAAGCGCGGGCCTCACGTTCGGTGGGCGCCGGCAGCGTGTGCGCGTGACGGTGCGCCACCGGCGCCTGCTGCGAGCTTGATGGAACCTGTACGAACGGAACCGCGCTGCGTGCGACTGAATCGATGGGCGGAGGCCGAAGGCGACATGCAGCAACAACAGTTGCCCACCGCGCGGGGCGTGCTGCCTGGTCGACGGCCAGGGTCCCTTCTGCCAGGAACTCACCGCGGAAGACTGCACGACCAACGGTGGTTTTTTCCAGGGCATTGGTGTGCCTTGCGACGGCGACGCATGGGCCGTCGTGGCCTGCTGCGTCCCGGACGGCGTGGATGTCAGGACTTGTTCCCCGATGCCTGTATCGCCACGAACGGCGTTGTTGGCGAGGTTGGGCAACTCTGTTCGTCCGGTGATCTGTGCACGCCGGGCGCCTGCTGTCTCGACACCGGCAGCGGTCCGATCTGCGTCGCCAGCCTGAATGCACTCCAATGCCAAAGCTCGCAGTTCGCCGTGCCGGACGGCTTCACGGGTGCCGGTGTACCCTGCACGCCGGGCATTTGCGACGCCCCCACCGGCGCGTGCTGCGGCCGACTGGATGGAACCTGCGAAGACGATGGTGCCGGGCGCAGGCTTGCTGGAGGCGGACTGTACCCTGTGGGGTGGCGCCGAGCCTCTTCCTCGCCGCCGAGTGCTACGTTCACCTGCACTGACAAGTGCACCGCGTTCGCCGGCAACCCGCCGAGCGACTTTGATGGCAATGGCCTCACCGATCTGATCGATTTCGCCGCCTTCCAGCGTTGCTTCAAGACATGCCATCCGATGAGTGCATGTGCATCTTCGATTCGGATGAGAACGGCGTTATCGACATCATCGACTATGCGGCGTTCATCGCGGAGATGACCGGTCCGGCCCTGTTGCCAAGCGCGTGCTGTCGGTTGAACGGAACCCGCGAGGACAGCGGTGCGCCGGCCTGGTTCAGGCGGATTGTGCCCAGTGGGGCGCGGTGTTTGTCCTTGGCGACGACTGCGGCGTCCTTGAACCGTCCGGATCAGGTGCCGCGTTCGGAACTCCGCCGGGCGACTTCGACGGTTTGGCAGGCGTCAATCTCAAGGACTACGGCGCTTTCCAGCTTTGCTGCGGCAGCAGCCCCGGGACAATCAGGGGTGTATGCATCTTCTCGATGGAGACGAAAACGGCGTCATCGATTTGATCGATTTTGGTGCCTTTCAGGCCAGCATCACTCGGCCCTTCATGATGATCGCAAGCGCGGTCATCGTGAATCATGGACTCCGCCGTCGGCTCGTCGCTGGCGATGTTGTCCGACGCCCGTTCGGGGGGCAGCATCGCCGAAGTCCCGGTCGGGGCCGGCGGATTCGAAGATAGAGCGTCTGCCGGACAAGCGGATGGCCGCGCCAACACCGGCGTCGCGGCGGTGGCCGGTATAGAAGGCACCGGCGTGCCCCACGCGTCGCGGCACTCGACTCCTTTTTTCTCGCGGTCCAACAGGGACACCGGAGCGTCGTTCAACGCCTTCCTGACGTCTGGATCGGCAAGCAGCACGTCGACGACCGGGGCCGCCTCGACCGCGTTGACGTCGGGCAGCGCCCGTCTTTTGCTCGAACAATCGCATCGCCCGATCGAACGCCGCAAGCAGCCGCCGCGTGTCGGCGACCTTCTGTTTGTCGACCATGTTGTGATAGAACCCGGCGACGGCCGCGAGAAGAAGTGCCAGCAAAATGGCAGCGAGCAGGAGCTCCGGAATTGTCATCGCCCGGCACTGTCTTGGAGCGTCCCTGGTCTTCAGACCCGGCGACGCTGCGTGGCATGCCGGTGTAAGCATCGGGACGCAGCTCTGCTCC
>CALOFE010000016.1:0-258616 GCA_942492455.1 uncultured Planctomycetaceae bacterium
GCTTCATCAATGGGTTTCGCGTATTCCACCGTGGTGGCACCTTCGACTCCGACGGAACCTGCTTCGGCGCGCCTCTCGTCGAGTCCGACATCGACATGGTCCTCGGCGACAATCGGCGGCCCGACTCCGACCCATGCACTGCCCGAGGGCAGCGCCGCGATCGACGGCGCGGGGAGCTGCACGCAGCCGCGAGATCAGCGAGGGGCCAGACGACGCTTTCAAGCCTGCGATTCCGGAGCGTACGAGCGGTCGGTCTGCGGCGATCTCATCGTCGATGAGGTCGACGAGAGCTGCGATCCACCGGGCGAAGCAGCCGGTGCCTCGGGTCACTCGTGCCGGGACGACTGTACGGTCTGCGGCGACGGCCGACTGGACTTCGGGGAAGCCTGTGACGATGGGAACAGCGTGGAGGACGACTGTTGCTCGGCGAACTGCCAGCGAATCTCCGGGAACAAAGAGTGCGACTCGTGTCTCGACCCGCCGCTGAGCGCGATCGGGGGAGTGCAGCTCGTCGGCGACAGCCTGGCCTGGCTTCCGGTTCCCGATGCCACCGGCTACCAGGTCGTCGTCGGGAACCTCTCAACGCTTGTAGCCACCGGCGACTTCAGCCGCGCGGCGACGACCTGCCTGGCCGGCGACCACGCCGCGGTCACCGTCGACTTTCCGAACATCCCCTCACCGACGAATGGCTACTTCTTCCTCGTCCGTCCGCTGAACTGTGCGGCCGGACCTTCGACGCCGACGGTCCCGGCCAGGCCGGTTTCCCGGGACCCAGGCGTCGCTGCGTCCCTGGGAGCCTGCCCGCCGCGTTCGAACGTGACCAGCGGGATGATCGGAACCCGCTCTTGGCCGGGCAGGGGAAGTGGTTCGGCCGCTCGACCCCGGTGCTGTCCGGTCCCAGTGAGCCTTCGACGCCACCCTCGGTGACGCCGCTGAGCAGGTAGAACACCACGGTTCCCGGCTCGAAAAGCTCGGCGTCGCCGGCGGCGGTACCCGCCGTGCCACAGATCTGCGCCGCGACCGGATTCGATCCGCTCCTGGGAGTAGATGCCGGTCGCGATCAATGCGGCCAGCTCTCCGCGGTAGGCGTTGAAGGTCGGGAAGCCCTCCTCGGCGTCCCACTTCACACCGTTCGGATTGTCGTGGTAGACGAACAGGTTGCCGTCGTCGGTATCGCAGGCGTCGCCCTCGCTGTCGGCGTCGGTGTCGGTCTGGGATGGATTGAAGGCCAGCGGGCAGTTGTCGCAATCGTCGCCTCGCGGGTCGAAGTCGCTGTTGTCCTGGAGCGGGTTGTCGACGTCGATGCAGTTGTCGCAGAGGTTCGGCACGAGGTCGCCGTCGGAGTCCTCGCCGTTCTCGTCCTCGTCGATCAGGCCGTTGCAGTCGTCGTCGATTCCGTTGCAGACCTCGGGGGCGCCGGGGTGAACCCGCGGATTGGTGTCGTAGCAGTCGAACTGATCCGGGGGGAGACAGGCGGAGACACCGAAGCCGTCCTGATCCTTGTCGATCTCGATGCAGGTCAGACACTCGATCCTGACGGTTCCGCCGAAGAACGTCGTCTCGAAGCCGCTGTCGAACACGAGCGATCCGGCAAGGTGGGTCTCGCTGTCGAAGTGGCACGGTGGGATGAGCACCGTTGCGGGAGTTCCGGCAGGGATCGGCGCGCCGTCCGGTCCCTCACTGCCGTCGGCGACCGACCAGTCACGTCGATCGATGGACGGAGAGGAACCCACGGGCAGTTGGAAGGGCGTACACCTTGAAACCGCTGACGACATCGGACGGGCAGGCATCCGTATCGAGGTACAGACCGCCGGCAGGTGTCTCGCCCATCTCGACCGCCAGTTCGATTCGCCCCGGGAACACCTGGTGAGGAGGTGACATCGGTTCGGGGTACCGGCGGCCAGTGTGATCGGACCGCTGCTGTCCTGGACGAACAGGTAGTGAGAGTTCTGCTCCGCTGCGGTGAGCAGGGCGAAGTGGGCCTCCTGCAGTTCGTTGAGATCGTTGGCGACGGCGGTGCAGCGCGTCTCGGGCGCCTCGGTCGGGCAGCCGTCGACGGGGTCCACGGCCCAGGTCGTTTCGATCCGGGCCGGGTAGTTCGGGTAGACGTACATGACGTCGACGACCGGCAACACGCGCGTCGTTGGCCATCTTTGGGAGTTGCACCGGGCTGTTGCGGGTGTTGGTGTTTATCGGCAGCGGCAAGATCGCCTATGGAAAATTGTCGCAGGCCTTGGATTACAATGCCAAGACGATTCAACTCGAAGGAGATTTCGACGATGCGATGCAGCGGGTCCGCGAGGTGTGTTCGCAAGCAGGGATCTATCTGTGCAACAGCCTGAATCCGTTTCGGCTGGAAGGTCAAAAGGCGATCATCTTTCGGATTCTGGAATCGCTCGCTTGGGAGCCGCCCGATTGGATCGTGGTTCCCGGGGGAAATCTGGGCAACACCAGCGCCTTCGGCAAAGCCTTGCTGGAATTGAAGGAATTGGGATTGATTGACCGTCTGCCGCGACTGGCGGTGATCAATGCGGCGGGGGCGAATACGCTGCACGAATTGTACGAACGCGACGGATTGCGGTGGAACCACGGTCGCCCCGATGCCACGGTGCGTGAGGATTATTTTGTGGCGATGGAGGCGGGCGGGCGCCGCGCTGCCACGTTGGCCTCGGCGATCGAAATCAACCGGCCGGTCAATTTGAACAAAGCGCTGCGGGCGCTGGATGCGTGTGACGGTGTGGTTCGCGAAGTGGACGACCAAGCAATTTTGGACGGCAAAGCCCAAGTCGGCGCCGGCGGCTTCGGTTGTGAACCGGCCAGCGGAGCCAGTGTGGCCGGGGTGAAACAGCTTCGCGAAGAAGGAGTGATTGCGGCGAGCGATCGCGTGGTCTGTATTTTGACCGGACACCAATTGAAGGATCCCAACGTCACGGTGGCCTATCACAGCGGAAAATCGGACGATTTTGATCGACTGTTACGCCCGAGCGGCGTGAACGAGGCGGTCCACGCCAATTCGCCAGTTGTCGTAGAAAACGATTTAGAAAAAATCATGGAAGTCGTTTCTCGTTTCTAGTAAAGTAAACGTTGCGAAACGCGGTTGCCATCATTATTGATTCTGATACGAGGGTCGCGATGAATACGCCCTTTGAAGATCTTGAATATTTGGCCGATTATCTTCCCGACGAAGGGGAAGCGATGTTGGTGTCGCGCCGCGACGGGGAATTGGTCTGCGAACCTTTTGCCCAGGAGACGGGCCGAGAGGGCATCGCTGATCCGGAATTCTACGGGCGATTGATCCAAGCCAGCGAACGTCTGAGCATGCAAAGCACGCTGCCGCTGTGGGTCTGTCTGATTAGTTGCTTTTGGGGCTGCGTCGCCCTGCACGTGATCACCGGCATCGGCTGGGCGGGTGCTTTTTTTGATATCGGACTGGTAATGATGGCCCTGATGGGGGGCTATTGCTGGATTCGCTATCGTCACCAAAATATGTTCCGCCAAGAAATCCGCCCGATGCTGGAACGAGAGATCCGCCGCCGCAGCTTGCAGAAATACGCCGTCATCGGCGCCATCCGTCAACATCCCGAAATGCGCTCGTTGATGGACGAACTCTCGCTGTGGACCGAAGAAGGCCGCACGACGAAGTATTAGGCATCCTAACCCACTACGGCAGAAAACCGCGTTCGCGGAGTTCTTGGACGTTGTGCGGTTGGCTTTCGATGACTCGTTCGAGGGCATACCGTAGCAAGGCGATGCCGGCCAATTCTGGGGGGGCGGTCAGCACGGCGACCCGTTCTTGCTCTTCGGCATCGAGTTTGCGATTGAGCAGTGCGACCGCCTCTTCGACACTGTCGCTACGAATATTGCTGCTGTGGCTGGTGTTGTCGAATTTTAATTGCGGGATCACGGTCCGCTTCATCAAGAACTGCACCATTTCGTGCTCTTCTTGACTCTCGAAAAAATTCCGAAACTCCGCATCCATGTTATCCGGCGTGATCAACATCGGCCGCGTGACTTTAATCTCCCCCTCGGTAATTTTGACCGTCGCTCCTTCGGACTTGGGATGACAGACCAAATAATAAGGCAATTCGGTTTCGCCAAACGTAAACAGCGAAAAGCTCACCGGGCGGGCGATGCGTATTGCATCCCACGCTTCGTGAAAGCGGCGTTCTACTCCGAAATCGTCAAATGACATAGAAATCTGTTTTGCTGTTGGCGAGGGGGAAGGTCCCGTTCCACAAATTGCCGCCTCTTTGGCAACAACATGTTGCCGGCAGCTGGAATTGATTGTAGTCGACGTCGCGTGGCGTGTGCAAATCGTCGCCCCGTTTCGTGATACTGGGGCGCCATCGGGCGGATGTGGCTGCGGTTATTGTTCTTGCGTCTATCTCAAAATTCCGCTACGGTTGCGGATGCAACATTGAGGGACTTGCTGTCAGTGAAAAGGCCCTGCCGCAGGACACGGTCGGCCGCTTGCGCGGATGCCGTTCGGTGGGATGAAAAATCTGCCATTGCCTGACTGTGTGCCTTAAGCGTCGAGGGCGACGACAAGCAGCAGCGGGTTTTTGAAACTCATGTCCGGGTTCGGCGAACAGCGCTGTCGCCGAGGAAGAGGCCCCATGCCGTGTTCCCCGCGATTGACCCTTCCCTGTGCACCATCCCTGTGTGCCTTGCTGCGGTTCACCTGTTTTGTCACCGCAATCGTCGTCTACGCTGGTCCGATTGCCCGCGGAACCGAATTGGATGATACCCGCGAACTGTTTCAAACCGGGCGGTACCAACAGTGTATCACGGTCACACAACAGGCTCTCGACGCCCGGCGATACGGTGAAGACTGGCCGGTCTGGCATGTCAAATCGCAATTGATGCTTGGCCGTCAGGAGGAGGCACGCGCCGCCACAACGGCCTCGCTAAAACGTTATCCGTGGAGCATCCGCCTACGGCTCATGTCGCAGCAAATGTTTCACAAAGCGGGCCAGGAGAAACAGGCACAGGCGGAACTTGCCGAAATTCGGCGACTGATCCTCCGCTTCCCTTGGAGATATACGGACACGGCCAATCTGGTGGCTTGCGGCGATGCCTTGTTGCAACTAGAAGCGGAGCCTCGCGATGTCCTGCTCAATTTTTACGACCGCGCCAAAAAAGAGAATCCCAATCGGCCCGACGCTTATATAGCGATAGGCAATCTGGCGCTGGATAAACATGACGATGCGCTCGCTGCCGAAGAATTTCGTGCGGCGGTCAAACAGTTCCCCGACGACCCCGACGTCCAATTCGGTTTGGCACAGTCGCTGGCTTCCAGTGATTCCCAGGCTGCGCAACAGGCGCTGGATCGCGCATTAGAAATCAATCCACAGCATGTGCCGAGTTTGTTGTTTACAATCGACCGTTTGATCGATGCGGAACGCTACGACGATGCGGAAGCAGCGATTCGCTCTGTGCTGAAAATCAATCCGCGTCAAAGTCAGGCGTGGGCCTACCGTGCTGTGTTGGCGCATTATGCGGCTGACCCCAAAGGCGAACAGGTATTTCGAGCTGCTGCACGTGGTCGCGCTGTGAAGGAGCCGGGTATTGATTATTTGATAGGCAAAAAGTTGTCGCGGAACTACCGCTTTCGCGAAGGCGCCGCCTATCAACGCCGCGCGCTGGAACAGGATGCCGACTTCGCGCCCGCCACGATTCAACTCGCGCAGGATCTGCTGCGACTGGGCGACGAAGAGGAGGGTTGGCAATTGGCCCAGGCCGGTTTCAAGCGCGACGGCTACGATGTGGTCAGTTTCAATCTCATCACGCTGCAGGAAAACCTAGCCAAGTTCCGCACATTGGAAGACGACGATTTCATCGTGCGGATGGATGCCCGCGAAGCGGCCGTCTATGGGCCGCGCGTGCTTCAGTTGTTGCAGCGCGCGAAACAAACGTTGTGTGAAAAATATGATCTGCAATTGACCGCGCCGGTGGTTGTGGAAATCTTTCCCGACCAGTCGGACTTCGCCGTCCGCACGTTCGGCATGCCAGGGGGCGCGGGGTATCTGGGTGTCTGCTTTGGCAATGTGATCACGGCCAACAGCCCGGCCTCCCAGGCGGGTAATCCCACGAATTGGGAGTCGGTCTTGTGGCACGAATTCTGTCACACGGTGACGTTAAATCTCACCAACAACAAAATGCCCCGTTGGCTCAGTGAAGGCATTTCGGTCTACGAAGAACGTCAAGCCGATGGTCGCTGGGGGCAGTCGATGACGCCTCAGTATCGAAAATGGATCCTGGCCGGGGAACTGACACCGGTCAGTCAATTGAGCAGTGCCTTTATGTCCCCGCCCAGCGGCATGCACTTGCAATTTGCCTATTTTCAATCGTCTCTGGTTGTTGAGCACTTGATTGAGAAACATGGGCTGGACGCGTTGAAATTGATCCTGCACGACTTGGGAGCGGGAGTGCCGGTCAATGTGGCATTGGAACGTCGCACCGACGGTTTGGCAAAGTTGGAAAATGATTTTGCCAAGTTCGCCCGTAAGCGCGCGATGGCACTGGGACCAGATGTCGACTGGACGGAACCACGCCGCGATGAGACCGGCATTATCGAGGCGGACGCCGACGACCCGTTGAATTCCAAAAACATTGCGGTACTCACCGAACATGCGAAAGCACTACTAGCGGCCGAGCAATGGGAGTCCGCGAAGCAGCCGCTACAAAAGCTGTTGGATTTGCTTCCCGAAGATATTTCCAGTGAAAATGCGTACGTGCTGTTAGCAACTGCCCATCGACAATTGGGCGAGACGGATCAAGAGACGGCGGTGTTGGAAAAACTAGCAGCGCAGTCCCGATGCGCTGCCAGTCTACCTGCGTTTGTTGACGCTGGCGGTTGAGCGTCAGGACTGGAAAGCGGTGGAAATCAACGCAAATCGAATAATTTCAGTCAACCCGCTGTTGCCCCGCGCGTATAATGCCTGGGCGCGGGCGTGCCGGGAACTTGGGAAACCCGCAGCGGCGGTCGCTGCTTATCAAGCCGTTTTGGAGCTTGAACCCCATGCGGCCATCGACGCTCACTACCAATTGGCACGTTTGTTGCACAAAAACGATCCCCTATCAGCGAAAAACCATTTGCTTCGCGCGCTGGAAGAGGCACCCCGCTTTCGGGAAGCGCATCGCTTGCTACTGCAAATCCACCGGGAACAGAAATCTGCCGAACCAAAAGAGACGAAAGCCAACTAGTGTTTTGCCAAACCTAAGATTTAGTGCCACTGGCTCCGCCAGTGCTTTGTAAGCAATATCGGTGCTTGGTCTTCACTGGCAAAGCCAGTGGCACCCAACCCCAAATTGAAAAACGACAAGGCACGATTTCCACAGCCGTCATCGTCGAGGAATGGTCATGTCACGACGTTTGCCGATCCTGATCACAGTCGCCCTGGTCGCGATTAGTTTGGCGCAGATTTCTCATGCACAACGTCGCCACCGCTTTGGACGCGACCGTAGTCCCAGAGGCCGCGGCGGAGTGCCGGAATGGCAAATTGACAAGCAGTTTCAAAGTGACGTGTTCACTTTTGTCCGCGTGCAGTACGGATCGTATGGCCGACGGGGCAAATGGCGGACGGACTATCCCGATAGCGACTTAAACTTCTCCTTCCGCTTGCAGCAATTGACTTCGTTAAAAGTCGATCCCAACGGAAAAATACTGCGGCTGACCGATGAGGAACTGTTCGACTATCCATTCCTCTACATGATCGAACCGGGCAACTTGTATTTCGAGGAAGCCGAGATCGTGGCGCTGCGGCGGTATCTCCTCAACGGCGGTTTTTTGATGGTCGACGACTTTTGGGGCTATCGCGAATGGGAAAATTTCTATCGCGAAATCAAACGCGTCTTCCCCGACCGCGAACCAGTGGAGATTCCGTTAGAGCATCCGATCTTTCATTGCGTATACGACCTCAAAGAACGCCCGCAGGTCCCCAGCATCCACGCCGCTGAATGGGGCCGTGATCGGGGAATCACCTGGGAGCGCGGCGAGGACTCGCGGCAAGTGCACTACAAAGCGATCTTCGACGACAACGGCCGCATGATGGCATTCATTTGCCACAACACCGATCTGGGCGACGGCTGGGAACGCGAAGGGGAAAACGAATGGTACTTCCATGAATTTTCTGAAAAGAAAGCCTATCCGCTGGGAATCAACATCGTGTTTTATGCGATGACGCATTGAGGGGTGAGGCTTGAGGTGACAGGCTTGAGGACAACAACTGATGAGCACGTTTACCACAAACGCATGCCATGCACATGTAGGTCATGCTGTGCATGACAACACTGAGGCAAACGTCAATCCTATGCGGTTCGTCATGCACAGCATGACCTACTTTCCTATTAACAAATAGGCTTGAGGACAAATTCTAAGGGGAGCGATTGTGGAATTGGCGACGGCGGCAGAGAATTTTGAAACACAGCAACAAATCGTGGAACGGGTCCATGCGGCGCGGGGCTTGATCCAGAATGAGTTGTCCAAAACCATCATCGGGCAGCAGGAGGTCATCGACCAACTCTTGTACGGGCTGTTTGCCGGTGGACATTGTCTGATCACCGGCGCGCCGGGACTGGCCAAGACATTGCTCGTCAATTCGATCGCGCAGGTGTTTGATTTAAAATTCCAGCGGATTCAATTCACTCCCGACTTGATGCCGGCGGATATTACCGGAACCGAAATTCTGGAAGAGGATGCGCACGGGCACCGTACGTTGCAATTTGTCAAAGGACCGATTTTTGCCAATGTGCTTTTGGCCGATGAAATCAACCGCACCCCGCCCAAAACACAAGCGGCGCTGTTGGAGGCCATGCAGGAGCATCAAGTCACCGCTGCCGGGGTGAAGTACCGCTTGGAAGAACCGTTTTTTGTGTTGGCGACGCAAAATCCAATCGAAATGGAAGGGACCTATCCGCTCCCCGAAGCGCAGTTGGACCGCTTCATGTTCAACATCGTGATCGATTACCTTCCCGAAGATGACGAGGTGGCTGTCGTCACTCGCACGACATCGGTGGCCGCGGAAAAAATCCAAGCGCTCTACACCGGCCAGGATGTGCAGCAATTTCATGAGATCGTACGTCAAGTCCCCGTGGCCGAGGATGTCGTTCGTTACGCCGTGCGGTTGGCAGCGGCATCTCGCCCCAACACTGCCGAGGCGCCGGACTTTATCAACGAGTGGGTCAGTTGGGGGGCCGGGTTACGAGCGGCACAAAACCTTGTGCTCGGCGCCAAAGCGCGGGCCTTACTAAGCGGGCGCGCGCATGTGAGTGAAGACGATATACGCGCCCTCGTGCACCCGACGATGCGGCACCGAGTTTTGGTCAACTACCGCGCGGAGGCCGAAGGGGTGACGGTGGAGTCAGTCGTCGAGCGATTGCTGGAAACCGTGGAAAGGCCTGCTGCGCGATGACTCAGCCCGCCGCCAACTTGACCCCAGCCGCGCGCCGCAGCGACGATATTCTCGATCCGGGATCGTTGATGCGGATCAAGGCGTTGGAACTGCGGGCCAAGATCGTCGTGCAGGGATTCATGCATGGGTTGCACCGCAGTCCGTATCACGGATTTTCCGTCGAGTTCTCCGAGTATCGCCAATACAGCCCGGGCGACGACCCGCGGTATCTCGACTGGAAACTGTACGCGCGCAGCGACCGGCACTACATCAAACGCTACGAGGATGAAACCAACCTCCGCTGCCATCTGGCAGTCGACAGCAGCCGGTCGATGAGTTACGGCAGCTTGGGATACACCAAAGCGGACTATGCAGCAACTTTGGCGGGAACATTGGCCTATTTCTTGTCACTGCAGCACGACGCAGTCGGGCTGGTCCGTTTTGACGAACGCCTCGACGATATTTTACCGCCTCATTATCGTCCCGGACAATTGCGACGGCTGATGCTGGCACTGGAGCGCCCGTCCGAGGGTCGCGGGACAGATGTTTCCGAGCCGCTGCGGCAGTTCGCGGAGTACGTCAGCCGTCGGGGGATTGTGGTGATCCTGTCTGATTGTTTGGCAGAGCTGGATGGATTAGAAACCGCACTGGGGACGCTGCGGTCGCGGGGGCAGGATGTGATTCTGTTTCAAATTCTCGATCCAGCAGAAACGAGTTTCGACTTCGAGGAATCGCTGCTGTTTGAGGATTTAGAAACGGGACGCGATTTGTATGTCGATCCCCAACAAGTCCGCACTGGGTATCTCGAAAAACTGGAAGCGCACAATCAATCCGTGCGGGCAACATGTGACAAGTTGGGGATCGAATACTTTCCGCTGACAACCAACCAACCGCTGGACGGGGCGCTGCATGATTTCTTGCAGGCGCGAATGCGTCGCGGACGACGGGTTACCAGGAGGGGCGTATGAGTTTCTTAGCTCCTCTCTATGCCGCGGGCATTTTGGCTGTCTCGCTCCCGATTTTGTTTCACCTCGTGCGGCGTATTCCGCGCGAGCGCGTGGCGTTCAGTTCGTTGATGTTTCTCTCTCCGTCTCCGCTACGGGTCACGCGTCGCAGTCGGTTGGAAAATCTGTGGTTGTTGTTTCTGCGTGGATTAGCGATCTGCTTGTTGGCACTGGCCTTTGCGCGACCGTTTTTTCGTGACGCTAGTCACACGGCGGTTGCCCAACCCGATGGCGAGCGGGTCGTGCTATTGGTTGATCGTAGTGCCAGCATGCGCCGCGACGGGCTTTGGGATCAGGCTGTCCAGCGGGTGCTGACGGAAGTCGATCAGTGCGCCGCAAACGATCAAGTCGCCTTGGTCGCCTTCGATTCACACATTCGCCCGCTGATCACATTTTCAGAATGGGACAACACGGCCAGCGGCAGTCGCCGGCAAATGATTCGCAGCGCATTAGACGACCTCAAGCCGAGTTGGCGGGCGACGCACCTGGATGCAGCACTGACAGCCGCATCGGATCTATTGTCGCGCGATGCCGCCGCGGAGTCAGATTCGACCGCCGCAGCCAAACGGATTGTCCTGATTTCTGATTTACAACAAGGGAGCCGCTTGACCGGACTGCGGACACATCGCTGGCCGACAGAGATTCAGGTCTCCATCGCGTCGATCGCCCCGGCGGCAACCACCAATGCCGGTTTACAAATTGTCGCCCCGGGACCGGAAGATCGGCATACCCGCGACGCCGGCACCGTCCGCGTCCGCATCGACAACGCCGCCGATTCCCAGCGAGATCGCTTCCAAATCGGCTGGGTCGAGACCGCTACAGAAGCGGACGAAAAACCCAACTCAGACAACGCGCGCATCGACGTCTATGTCCCCGCCGGACAAAGCCGTATCGTGCAAGCCCCGCCACGCCCCGCAGAAGTCGAAGCCGCCTCCCTGAAACTGACCGGTGACGACCAGGATTTCGACAACGTCGCCTACCACGTTGCTGCAAAACCGACGCAAATGACGATCTTGTATTTGGGTGAAGATACGGGTGAGGATCCGGATAAACCGCGGTACTTTTTAGAACGGGCTTTAGCTGATACACCTGCGCGGCATGTGGAAATCATTGCGCCCGGGGAATCAAAATTCTTAGCAGCGACGCATGCCATTGAATTGGCCGTCGTCACCGCCCAACCGACGGCGGAGCAGATCGCAATATTGCAACAGCTTCTCAGTAACGGCGGGACGGTGCTGTATAGTCTGCCCTCAACTGCAGCGGCCGAAGCGTTATCGCAGTTGATTGGCGGACAATTGATCACCGCGACCGAAGCCGACACCGACACTTATGCGATGCTGGAGGATATCCAGTTCGATCATCCGCTATTCACATCGTTTTCTGAATCGCGCTTTAGCGACTTCACCAAGATTCGTTTTTGGAAACATCGCCGAATTGATGAAACGGCACTTCCTAGTGCAGAGGTCTTGGCGCGTTTCGACGATGGCGCAGTGGCGATGGTCGAGGTGCCCGTCGGGAACGGCCGGTTGTTGCTGTTCACCTCGGGTTGGCATCTCGAAGATAGCCAATTGGCGCTCTCCACAAAATTCGCGCCGCTGCTCAATGCGATTCTGGAACGCAGCGCGGGAATCTCCGCGGACTTACCAGCGTATTACGTCGGTGATGCGGTTGTCTGTACGTTGGATGAAGGGGGCGGCGGCGAGGGGGAGATTGTGCTGGCAGCGCCCGATGCGGTGAAGACGCAACTAGCATTCAACGGCCGCAGCACTGACGCGACCGATACGCCGGGGATCTACCGTTTTCAACGTGGCGACCGGTCGCAGGCGTTCGCGGTCAATCTGCCTCCGCAAGAAAGCAAAACGGCAGCGTTGCCGGTTGAACAATTGGAACAGTTGGGGCTGGTGCTACAACACACGCCGACCGCCGCGGAATTGGCCCAGCAAGAACAACATCAGCGGCAACTGAAAAACCGTGAATTGGAGAGCCGTCAAAAACTGTGGCATTGGCTAGTTTTGGCGGCATTGGTCGTATTGATACTCGAAACCTGGTGGGCAGGTCGCACGGCACGGGCCGCTGCACCTGCTGCCTAACGATGTCGTCTACTCGCATTTTTGAGACGAGCCATGACTGAATTGCATCTCGATTATTTGTTGCAGACCGTCGGCGAACGTTATCGACGTCACAACACGTGGCGGCAATTGGCGCTCTACTGGCTGGCCGTTTCTGTGGTGGCATTCGTTGTGTGGGGGATCTCCACCGTTGCCGGATATTCGACCGCGTACACGATGCCGCTGTACCTATTGGCAGCGCTGTCAGTCGGATTCTTGACATACTTGGTATCGCGAAGTCGCCAACACGACCCACAATGGTTAGCCCGTCGCATTGAAGCACAACATCCCGATCTAAATTCATTATTGCTCACAGCTGTCGAACAACGCGACTCACAACCGGGCCGGATGGGGTACTTGCAGCAAACGGTGATTCAACAAGCCTTGAATCACGCGCGGCAGCACGACTGGCGCGACGTCGTGCCCGATACCAAGATCCATCGCGCGCAATATGCGCATGTCGCATCGTTAATCATGATGCTGGGGGTCACGATCTGGCTGTGGAGCATCAATCCCCGCAGTGCCCAAGCGGTGATTTCCGACGATGTCGCCGCGGCGAATTCGTCGCTGGCCGATTTCGAAATCCAAGTCGATCCCGGCAGCGTCGAAGTTGAACGGGGAACCGGACTGGTAATAACCGCCCGCTTCGGTGCGCGGATGCCGGTGGACGTCAATTTACTCGCCACACGCGCCACAACAGAAACCGAATCCGACGATGCCCTCACCGACGCTGGGCAGACATTGCCCATGCAGAAAAGCTTGGACGACCCGCTGTTTGGCGCGCGCATCGGAATTGTCGAAAGCGATTTGACCTATACGGTGGAGTATGACGGACAGCGGACCGAGGAATTCCAAGTCACGGTCTTCGAATACCCGCGATTACTGCAGGCCGATGCGCAGATTGAATTCCCCAACTACACGAATCAGGAACCGGAAATCGCCGAAGATGTGCGACAAGTGACAGCCGTCGAAGGGAGTACATTGACGCTCTCATTCGCGCTCAACAAATCGGTCGCCCAGGCTGTGTTGGTGAGCGACGACGGTCAGAACGTACCGCTCAGCATGACGGTTGATGATCCGCACAGTTACGTGGCCACATTGCCCATGCGAGAATCCCGCAACTACACACTGCAACTCACCGACGCCGAGGGACGGAAGAACAAACGGCCGCCGCTGATTTCTCTCAAGGTACTCCCCAACCGCCGGCCGGACATCCAACTCACGTTCCCCGGCCGTGACCAGCGCGTTTCGCCGTTGGAAGAGATGTTAATCACCGGCACGATCAACGACGATTTCGGCGTGGTCGCACATGGCGTGGCCTATACGATCGGCGATGCGCAGCCGCAGGTTCTCACCTTGGATAATCAAGAGCAGGCAACGCAACAGATTTCACAGCAGATTCGTTTCGAGGAACTGGGTGCGCAGCCTGATCAGTTACTGTCCTATTACCTGTGGGCTGAGGATTACGATCCCGACGGACAAATTCGCCGCACGGAAAGCGATATGTATTTCGCCGAGGTGCGGCACTTTGAGGAAATCTTCCGGCAAGGGCAGTCTCCTCCCGGCGGAGGCGGCGGCCCACCCGGTGGTGCGGGTGGACAGGGCGAAAAAATTGGAGACCTGATCAAACTGCAAAAAGACATCGTCACGGCCACCTGGAAACTCCGTCGTAACGCAGCGGAAATTATTGCGACAAATCTGTTTGACGAACAGTTACAGGTCATCACACAGTCCCAGGCTCAACTGCTTGAAAAATTGTCAGAAGTGATCGCCAAGCTGACCGACAGTGAATCACAGCAAGCAGCAGCGATTGCCCAAACGCACATGACGTCGGCGGTCGACCGGTTAAACGGAGTCTCCGCCGATTCGGCCGAGCCATCATTACTCACCGCGTACGCGTCGGAGCGAGCTGCTTATCAGGCGCTATTGAAATTGCGAGCACGGGAGCACGAAGTCACCAAAGGCCAGCAAGGTGGTGGCGGGGGAGGTGGTGGCGGCGGGCGATCACAACAACAGTTGCAGCAACTTGAACTGGCCGACAACGAAAACCGCTACCAAAATCAAAGCACCGCCCAATCACAAACCACCGATGCGCAGCGCGAAACCAATCAATTGGTCAATCGGTTGCGCGAATTGGCACAACGGCAAAACGATCTCAATGAGCGAATTCAAGAACTACAAAGCGCGCTGCAAGCAGCCAAGGATGAAGAGGAGCGCCGCGAATTGGAGCGGCGGCTCAAACGGCTTCGCGAGGATCAACGTGAAATCCTCCGCGACGCTGACGAATTGCGGGACCGCATGCAGCAATCCCCGCAACCACAACAAGCCGAAGCACAACAGGCTCAGGAACAGGTCAACCAGACCCGTGAAAACATGCACCGCTCCTCCGAAGCGTTGGAGCAGGGACAGCTATCTCAAGCCCTCAATGCCGGCACCCGCGCCCAGCGGCAACTGCAGCAGTTGCGAGACGACTTCCGCAAAAAATCAGCCGGCGCCTTCGCTGACGACATGCAAAACATGCGAGACGAAGCCCGCGAGTTGGCAGAAAAACAACAACAAGTCGCCGACGAGCTAAAAGCGTTGCAGGAAGAGAAGTCCAAATCACTCCGTGATGTCCGGCAAAAGGATCAACTGGCCGAGAAACTCGAGCAGCAACAACAGCAACTCGACGACGTATTGCGACAGGTGCGCGATGTCTCCCAAGCGGCCGAAGACAGCGAACCGCTGCTGTCCAAACAGCTCTACGACACACTCCGCAAAACCCAGCAAAAACAACCGGGCCGCGCACTGGATGCCACGCGGCTGCTACTCGAGCGCGGTTCCGCGGAACGGGCCACCCAAGCAGAACGCATCGCCCGTGATTCGATCGACGAACTCAAAACGAGCGTCGAACAGGCAGCCGAAAGTGTATTAGGCAATGAAACCGAAGCCCTCAAACGGGCCAAGCAGGAACTGGCCGAATTGACCGAGCAACTCAACAACGAAATCGCCCAAGCCGATCCACAACAAGGACAAAGTCCCCCGGGAGCACAACAGCAACAACAATCCGGCCAATCGCCACCCGGCCAACAACCAAGCCAACAACCGGGCCAAGGGAAACAACCAACGGGCGGACAACAACCGGGCGGACAACAACCAGGAGGCGCACAACCGGGAGAGAATTCCAAATCGCCGTCCGGTCAATCGCCCGGTGGAGGTGGTCGCGGTCAAAACCAGCGTCGCAGTTTGCGCGATCGCGTGCCACAACAATCCGCCGCGCAGCCTACGCCGGGAAGTCCACAACAAAGCAGCCAATCTTCCACGGGCGGCGGTCCCGGCGGACCGATTACCGGTGGCAATTTTCGCCAGTGGTCCGACCGTTTGCGCGATGTCGAAGAAATGGTCGAAGACCCCGCGCTGCGTGAACAGGTCGCCACCGTCCGTGACCGGGCGCGGAGCATGCGCGCCGAATTCCGCCGCCACTCCAAGGAACCAAACTGGTCACTCGTCGAATCGATGGTCGCCCAGCCGCTGTTGGAACTGCAAGACCGGCTCAGAGAAGAAATCGCCAAACGCGAATCGCCCGACGCATTAGTCCCCATCGATCGCGATCCCGTTCCGCCGCAATACCGCGAAATCGTCCGTCGCTACTACGAACGCCTGGGGAGCGGCCAATGACTCTGTTTACCAATCTGTTGATCGGCAACCAAGGGTGGATCATTCCCGCCGCCGTACTGGCTGCCGTTGCGCTCTTTGTCGTGGTCTATTCCTATCGCCGCGACAAGAGAGCACGTTGGGTGAACCTGTGCGCCGCCACATTGAAAACATGTGGATTGTTGGCCTTGGCAGCCTGCCTCATCGAGCCGCTTTATAGCGGCGTGCGGGCCCGCCCCGGCGCGAATCTGTTTGCCATTGCCGTCGATAACAGTCAAAGCCTCACCATCGGGGCACGGGACAGACAACTCCAGCAAGTGCTTTCCGAGTCCGACTGGCAGACGCGGCTCGGACAAGATTTTGAATTGCGGCGCTACCAATTCGCCGCCTCACTACAAACCGTGCCGGACTATCGCGAGATTCCCTTCGAGGGAGACGCCTCACAACTGGGAAATGCGATCACGACAATCACGGAGCGATTTCAGGACCGGCCGCTCGCGGGGATCTTGCTATTCAGCGACGGCAACGCGACCGATTTTACGTCCAAATTTCCGGACTTAAAAAACGTGCCCCCGATTTATCCGGTGGTTTGGCCCGAAACCGTCGGCGTGCGCGACATTGCCATTCGAACCGTCGCCGTCAGCCGTTCGCCGTTTGAAGATGCACCGATTTCCGTCAAAGCCGAAATCAGCACGCTGGGCGATGTGGGAGAAACCGTTACGGCGGAGATCCTGGATCCCTCCGGCAAACGCGTTGCGGAACAGACCTTGGCGGTGGACGATGGTGGAACCACATTAGCGTTTCGCCTGCAATTCGCCGCTCCGCATCGCGGCGTGGAGTTCTACCGTTTGCGCGTCGCTGAAGCCGATGAATTCGATCAATTCGACGATCCCTCGACCACCGCCGAAGCGACCTTGGCCAACAACGAACGGACATTGACCATCGACCGCGGCAGTCGTCCGCAACGCGTGCTGTACGTCACCGGCCGGCCGAATTGGGAGTTCAAATTTCTCCGCCGTGCATTGGACGACGACCCATCTGTCAAACTGACCGGATTGATTCGCATTGCCAAACGCGAGGCGAAATTCAAATGGCGAGACAATGTCGTCGACGCATCGAATCCATTGTTTCGCGGCTTTGACGAAAAGGATCCCGAGGAAAAAGAGCAATACGACCAACCGGTCTTTGTGCGAATCGATACCGAAGACACCAGCGAATTGCGAGAGGGGTTTCCCACAATCGCCGCACAGTTATTCGTTTACGACGCGATCATTCTGGATGATGTCGACGCTGAGTTCTTCACGCGTGATCAAATGGCGCTCTTAAACGAATTCGTCAGTCGCCGCGGTGGCAGCCTGTTGATGCTGGGAGGACAGGAATCCTTCCGTCGCGGCGGTTACGCGCGAACGCCGCTCCGGGAATTGCTACCGGTCTATCTGGATCGTGAACCGGACCTGTTACCCGCCGGGCGGTTGCGATTGTCGCTGTCGCGCGATGGTTGGCTGCAACCGTGGATTCGGCTGCGCGGAAACGAACAGGACGAAAAAATCCGCCTACGAGACATGCCGGACTTTCAGACACTCAATCCGTTGACCGGCATCAAGCCGGGAGCCACGGTTTTAGCGCATGCAACCGATGCACGCGGCACGCAATTTCCGGCGCTGGTTGCCCAACAATTTGGTCGCGGAAAAACAGCGGCGCTGGCTGTCGGCGATCTGTGGCGCTGGGCGTTGCGGCGAAAGGACCCCGCCAAAAACGATCAAGCACGAGCAATGCGGCAAATGGTCCGCTGGATGGTGGCCGATGTTCCGGCGCCGGTTGAAGCGAGCATCGAATCGGATGACAAACATGCGGTCCGTGTTGCCGTCCGCGCACGCGACAAGGATTTTCAACCGTTGGATAACGCCACTGTCAAGGTGACGGTCCAGCCAAACCAAGGCGAGGCGATCACGCTCGATGCCGAACCATCGCTCGCCGAGGCAGGCTTGTTCACCGTCGACTATGTGCCCCGCAACCCAGGCACCTACCGCGTAAATGTGCAAGTCACCGACGCAGAGAGCAGCGAAACGAGCCGGGCTGCCACGGGGTGGGTCTATCAACCGGCCGTCGAAGAATTTCAAAAGCTGACATGGAACCGGCCGGAACTAACACGCCTGGCCACAGCAACCGGCGGCCAAGTCGTTGAGCCGGGCGAGCTCGACCAGTTCGTTCGTGATCTGCCGGAAAAATCGGCCCCGGTGACCGAACGCTACACCTATCCCCTGTGGCATCAGTCCAGCGTGTTTTTGTTCGCACTGTGCTGCTTTATTGGCGAATGGGGCCTGAGACGTTTTCGAGGACTGCCGTGAATCTGTTGCCATTGATGTTATTGATGTTCGTCGGTCAAGACACCGCCGCCCTCGACCAATCTGCGGTCGTGGTCGTCCTCGGCGCCGCCGGTACGAGTGAATATGCCAGTGAATTTGCAACCTGGAGCGACCGCTGGCAAATGGCCGCCAAAAAGGCCGATGCGCGATTCACGTTGATTGGCAACGACGAGCAAAGCAACGGCGATGACCGCGATGCTCTCCAGGAAGTCATCGTGAAAGAAGCGCAACAGACTCAAGGCGATCTGTGGATTGTATTGATCGGGCACGGCACGTTCGACGGCCGCGCAGCGAAATTCAATCTGCGGGGACCAGACCTCTCGGCAGCGGAATTAAAAAATTGGCTCGAAGCGGTGCAACGGCCGCTGGCAATCGTGAACTGTGCCTCGAGCAGCGGACCGTTCATCAATGCGCTCTCGGCTCCCGGACGAATGGTGGTGACCGCCACCAAATCGGGGAGCGAACAGAACTACTGCCGCTTTGGCGGTTTCTTTTCTCAGGCGATCACCGATCCGCAGGCCGACATCGACAAAGATGGACAGACCTCGTTGTTGGAAGCGTTCCTCGCCGCTTCGCGAAACACCGAAGCCGAGTACAAACAACAAGGCCGCTTGGCAACCGAACACGCGCTGTTGGACGACAACGGCGATGGGTTAGGCGCTGCAGCGGAATGGTTCCAAGGAGTCCGGGCCACACAAAAAGCCGAGTCCGCCCAAGCGGTCGACGGACGGCGCGCGCATCAATTCCACCTAATTCGCAGTGAGCTGGAACAAAGCATTCCCGATGAACTTCGCCGCCAAAGAAACGACTTGGAACTACAGCTGCATGAACTGCGCGATAAAAAACCGACGCTCGCGGCAGAAGAGTATGACGCACTGCTCGAAGAGCGGCTCTTAGAGTTAGCTCGGCTGTATGAGCAGATTGAAACGCTATCTCTTCCACCGGCAAACAAGGCGCCGTGAACATGCGTTTTCAATTCCGTGCGGTGCCGTAATATCCGTAGGTCATGCTGCGCATGACAAATCGCAAAAGATTGACAATCGCCCAAGCATCGTCATGCACAGCATGACCTACTTTTGGGATCCGTCCGCGTGAAGGTGCAAAACGGCTCAGCAGGAGCTTCGCCCTCCCGTTACGCTGATTTCCTTTGCGAAAACGGATTTTGATGATACGCTCTGAGCGTCAGCCCGCTTTTTTTAGCGGCTGTTGTTTGCGTTTTCGCTTCTGCCCGGGAATGCTTTTCCAGCGGCGATGGACCCAGAAGTATTGTTCGGGCGATTTGCGAATCGCGCGTTCCAAGGCGGCGCTGTAGCGACGGGTGATTTCAGCCACTTCATCCTCAGCGTCGATGGTGCGTGGGTCGATCACCTCTTCGCAGCCCACTTCATAGTGCAGCGGCAATCCGTCGCCGAAGCGGTCTTCCAAGCGACGAGAATAGCCCACGCAAATCAGCGCATCGTATTGCAGCGCCATGAGAGCAATCGCGCGGTGGGTCGAGGCGGGGTGGCCGAAGAAATCGACGAAGACGCCGCGACGTCCCGCATCCTGATCACCCAACAGCGCAATCGTGCCACCGGCGGCCAGTTCGACGGCCATCTTGTCGAATCCCCCTTTTTTGGAGATCGTGTGATGGCCGGTCTGTTCGCGGAACTTGCGAAACCATTTGTCGAGGTACGGGTTATCCAAATCGCGGGCAACGATGTTCATTTCAAAACCGAACACCCCAAAACAACTGATGCCGATTTCCCAATTGCCAAAATGCCCGCTCAAGAAGAGCACCGGACGGTCGCTGTAGAGCGCTTGCACGACCTCTTCTTTTTGATGAAACCGCAGCACCTGTTTGCAGTTTTCCACGCGGAGCTTGCGGCGGAGTTGAATCATCTCCACGACCATGCGAAACAGATGCACCCACATACGGCGGATGATGTCGTCGGCTTGCGCGTCGTTGATTTCATCGCCGAAGGCATTCTGCAGATTGTCCCGCGCGACCTGATAGCGGGTCAGTTTGCGCGGCAAAAAGCGGAAGAAAGCATTGCCAGCCATTTCCGCCACGCGCGCGGCCGCCCGCGCGGGCATGGCATCGACCAGGCCCACAAAGGTGCGAAAAACCGCGTACTCCGCCACATATCGCCATCGCCGCCGCATCGTGCGTCACTCCTTGACTGTTGCTGTCGTATGCAGCGGAAGTGTCGCCATTGCGGCAATTTGCGTCAACCCCGGCCGGATGTTGATCGATGCATGCAGCGGGGTTAGGGTGAAAACAATATGTGCGTTACCCCCCGGCGGAGCCGGGGGCTGAGGGATGGTTGCGTGTGAAATTTTTTTCTCCCAGCCCCCGGCTCCGCCGGGGGGGCCCGTCCGATCAACCAATACCGGAACCCAGCGCAATGTCCCAAGACGTGCTCGCCACGATGGTCACAACCACAAGTTACGGGACGTGGCTCCCCGGCGACTTGCGTGGATACGTCGAGGACAAACGTATTTTGCCGCACGAACCGCGGCTGTTGCGATATTCCAAACAATTGCTATCGCGAACGCCGGTTTTCTTTGATGCCGATGAACAGAGTCAACTCTGCGAAGCGCTCATTGCGGCCGGTGATGAATTTGGGTATGCGGTCACCGACGTGAGCGTCGACACCTGGCACCTGCATTGGATTTGCGCCCACGGTTTTGATGCGGTCGCCACGATGATTGGGCGGCTCAAAAACCGAATGCGGCAACGTTTGGCGCGCGGCCGGATTTGGACAGCGGGGTATTGCCATCGCTGTCTTTTTACGGACGCGGATATTGATATCGCGCGGGCGTATATCTTACGGCATCACGGGTGCCGGTTGGTTGCTGGGCGTTACCCCCGGCGGAGCCGGGGGCTGACAGCGGAAATCGGTCGAGCGCGTTCTTCCCTCAGCCCCCGGCTTTGCCGGGGGGTTGCACACCAACGATCAATGACGCTCATTCCGCAACATCAGCGCGGGATGCGTGGGTCGCTTTTCAGCGGCAATTGTACGCGGCGACCGGTGTGCGAGGATTGGTAAATCGCCAGAATGATTTCCACGCTCTTTCGGCCTTCGCGACCATCAATGACAGGGGTGCCGTTGGTTTTGATCGCCTTGATGAAGTCTTTCAATTGCGCCAAATGGCCGGCATAGGAAATCGCCGACGGGTCGCTGGCCCCCCCGGTACTGCCTTCTTTCTTGGCGAATGTTTCGCGAATCGTGTCGTCCTTCTTGGTCGATTTCGCGAAATCCCACAGCAAAATGTCATCTTGCTCAACGATTGCCGTGCCGGTCGTGCCGTGAATTTCCGTCTTTTTCAGCAAACCGGGATAGGCGCTCGTTGTCGCTTCCAGGACGCCCAATGCACCGTTTTTGAATCGGACCGTGGCGACACCCGTATCCTCGACCTCGATCCGCTCGTGCGCCAGCCGGTCGGTGATTCCCGAGACTTCCGCGACGTCTCCCATGAACCAGTACAGCAAATCCACATTGTGAATTGCCTGATTCATATAGGCTCCCCCGCCGTCGAGCGCCCAGGTCCCCCGCCATCCGCCGCTGTCGTAGTACTCTTGGCTCCGCCACCATTTGACGTAGGTGTCGCCCAACGTCAATTTGCCAAAGCGACCGCTATCGATCGCTTTTTTGAGCGCCATATTCGCCCCACTGAACCGCGAGGGCAGGATCGTGGCCAGCTTCACCTTGTTTTTCTTGCAGGCCTCGATGATTTTATCACAGCGTTTGAGCGTGATTTCCAGCGGTTTTTCGACGACCACGTGCTTTTTGGCGTTGGCCGCTTTAACAGCCACCTCCATGTGCGCCCCACTGGGAGTACAGACGTTGACGATGTCTAATCCGGGATGCTTGAGGAATTCGTCGTAATCGCTGTACACAGCAACGCCGGGAATCGATTTGGCCAACCGCTCCGCCGAAGCTGGGAACGAATCGAACAGCGCCACCACTTTGGCGCCACGTAAATCTTCAATTGCACGGGCATGAAACGAGGCAATCATGCCGCACCCTACGAGTCCAAAGCCGATGGGCATCAGGGAGCCGTCCTTTCCGAGGAATGTCCGGCTATGTGCGCCGGGAACTTTGCAAGAGTCGCTAATTGTGTTTCGGTTTTGAGATAATTCTTACCGCGCCCGCTGGGAAACCTCAATCGTTACCACGAGATATTGGCGGTTGATGCTGGATCAGACAAGGACCAGGCAGCACGCAATCCTCCCATTTTCCCCGAACCTCCTGTTCGTCAGTTCGAGCGGGCATTGCTGCAGAACTCGCCGCACTATTAGCAACCCGGCCTTTCCCGAAAATTGCAGAAAGTGCTAGAATGCCCGATATTGTGGCAATCGTCGGTCGCTTTTGGTACTGATATTTCCACCAGATGCGTGGGGAGATCAGCCGAATTCAGTCCGATCGTCCATGTGCGTTCGAGTGGTACAAACCCCCTCGAATTTTGAAGAATAACCCCTAAGAATACCCTCGGCGGGCCGTCGATTTTCCCCGCCGCGAAAGTTACCGTATGAGGCATTTTTTCGAGAGGCGTGGTCCCGGCGGGATGGGGCTGGCCCTGTGGGTCGTGGTGGGCATGGCATTTATTGCTCCCATTGCCGTATTGGGTCTCCGCGACGTCAGACTGGAAAACAACGTCGGCGACTGGCTGGAGCCAAACAATCTGCAGGCCCGCAAGTTTCGCTGGCTGGAAAAACAATTTCCCCACGAAGACGCTGTCTTAGCGTCCTGGGATGACAGTCAAATTGGCGATCCCCGGCTGGAACAATTTGCCGAAAAACTGCAGGGCAAGGCCGATTCCAACGGCCGCCGACGGGGCGGGTTGCCGTTCATCTCCAAGGTCCGCACACCGCTGGAATTGCTGGACCGGATGGAACAAAACGACGTGACGCGCGATGAGTCGCTGGAACGGCTTTCGGGCGTGTTAATCAGCGCGGGCAAACTGCGGCTGGTCCTGTCTGAAACCGGCAAGCACCGCGAAAAGGCGGCGCGCGCGAAAATCGCCGAGTGGGCGAAATCACAACTCGGTTTAGAAGTCGAAGTCCTGGATAAAATTCAGGACAAGCTGCTCACCGACACCGAAGAGGCTACCGACGAAGAAAAACTGGACGAAGTACTCGCTTCGCAGCACGATCTGCGCGTGAGTTGGCCCGGCATGAAACCCGGCATACCCGAAACCATCGCCTTTCAAGATGCGATCCTCAACCTACGATTCGAGGATACTGAGGGGGACCAACCCCCGGAACCGATCGTAGAGGATGCTTTCTTCTACCCGGGCGCGCCGGTGGCGGTCGTCATTTATATCAACGAAGCCGGGATGGCCGACAAGGGTGAAGCCATCCGGAGCATCCGTGCCGCCGCTGAGGAGGTAGGGATTGCCCCCGAGACATTGCATCTCTCCGGCGGTGCCGTGGCCGCTTCGGCACTCAACCAGGCAGTGATCAAGTCGTCGTGGAACACGAATTTCCCGCTGTGGATGCTACACCAACGCTCGGTGATGCTGCTCTCCGGTTTGGTGGGGCTGTTACTGACGTTTTATATGATGCGCAGCTTTCGTCTGGGACTGATGGTCCTGGCCGTTTCGTATTTGACACCCTTAGTCACCGTAGCCTTGGTCCCCATAACAGGGGGGAGCATGAATATGGTGTTGATTGTGATGCCGTCATTGCTGTTGATGCTGACGATTTCCGGCAGCATTCATGTCGGCAATTATTGGAAACATGCGGCGGCGCGCGATATGCGAACGGCTGTCGTCGAAGCCGTCGAAATGGCTCGTAAGCCATGTATGCTCGCCAGTTTCACAACGGTCATTGGGCTGTTGTCACTGGCGACCAGCCATCTCACGCCCGTGCGTGATTTTGGTTTGTACTCAGCGGCCGGCATGATCATTTCGCTGGTGATGGTCTTATATGCCCTGCCCTCGCTGCTGCAATTGTGGCCGCCCAAGCAGCCCAAGGTCGAAGAAACCGAGCATCTTTATTGGCGAAATCTGGCAAATTGGATCACCGAACATAGCACAATCGTGACCTGTGTCTTTCTTGTGGCATGCGTGGCGACAACCTCTGGCTTGGCTTACTTCCGCACCGAAACCAAGGTGATCAAGTATTTCCCGGAGACGTCGCGGGTTTATCAGGACTATGCGTTTTTAGAAAACAACCTCTCCGGGGTGGTGCCGGTCCAAATCGTTGCCAAATTTGCTGACGTGAAACGGGGCGGGCCGAACTTCGCTGAGCGTGCCAAATTGGTGCGTGACCTGCAGGCGAAAATCTCGCAATTGTCCGATGTCAGCGGAACCATGTCGTTGGCTGACTTTTTGCCCACACCCGAACCGCTGCCGGAGGACGCCTCCCGCTTAGCACGCCTGCGGGAACAAACCGCCGCACGGGCCATGGAGACTCGTGTCAAAGAGGACAAAAACCACCAGGCGCAAGCCTTGCTAGTCGTCGCTGAAGAGAAAACCGACTTTAGCGAACCAGGAGACGAGCTGTGGAAAATCACGGCGCAAGTCGCGGTGCTAACTGATGTGGATTACGGTGACTTGATGGTCCAGATGGACCAAATCAGCGCCGAAGCATTACGGTTGGAACCAACCGCGGGACATGTCGTCACCGGCATGGTGCCGCTGTTTTTAGAAACCCAACAGGAAGTTCTGAATAGCCTGATCACCAGTTTCGGGCTAGCGTTTGCGATGATTGGTTGCGTGCTGATGGTTGTGCTGCGGCATCCGCTGGCGGGATTTTTCGCCATGCTGCCGAATGTGCTGCCCATCGGTATGGTCTTCGGCATGATTTCGTGGTTTAGAATTCCAGTGGATATTGGCACGATGATCACCGCTTCGGTGGCACTGGGGATCGCCGTCGACGGAACCGTGCACCTGCTCACGTGGTTCCGCACCGGGATTTTTGACAATCTCACCCGCAAGCAATCCATTGCACAAGCATTGGAACATTGTGGACCGGCGATGTTTCAAACCAGCATTGTCACCAGTTTGGGACTGATTGTGCTGTACCCAGCGGAGTTGTTGTTGATCAGTCGCTTCGGCTGGTTGATGGCATCGCTGATTGGCATGGCGTTGGTCGCCGATGTGATTTTGCTTCCCGCATTGTTGGCCGGGCCGCTGGGGACGTTCATCGAACGTCAAGTGCGCAAGTCGATGCCGACAATTGTCCGCGCTGAACCAGCACCAGCCTCCACGAGTTCAGTCTCACTGAAGCCGCACATCAGCCCCACGCGCGCCAGCATTTCACGGCACCGCGATTAAGACGACAACGCAAAGCTAATCCGAGGTGGATTTGACGTTGATCCGAGGACCGCAGCAGTTCGCCCACCGAGTTGTGGGCAAAGTGCGTTCGCGTTACGAAATGCGGTACTTTTTCAACCGGCTGTAATATGTGCTGCGGGGCATGCCCAACAGTCGTGCGGCGCGGGCCTTGTTTCCTCCACAACGCGACAAAGCATCGCGAAGTTGTTGTTCCTCGTTGGCGCCGTTGTCTCCTACTGTGGCAGAAACCGCGACGGGGACTTTCTCTGATTCCCCTCCCGCAACCGGCTGTTGTCCGCCGGTGGCGTGCCGCCTTTGGCTCCCCAGTTGCAACTGCGAGGGGTTGGGGAACAAAATTTCCCGCGGTAGATCGCCGGGTGTGATCACCTCGTCATCGGCCAGCACCACCGCACGTTCGATCACATTTTCCAGTTCGCGAATATTCCCCGGCCAGGGATACTGTTTGAGGATGTCGACCGTTTCGTCGTCCAGGTGCGAAATCGGTTTGCCGATGCGTTGTGCGGCGCGGCCTAAGAAGTGGCGGGCCAATTCAAAGATGTCGTCAACACGATCGCGCAGCGGCGGTAACGTCATGCTGATGACGTTCAACCGATAATACAGGTCCTCACGAAAACGGCCTTGCAGGATCAGGCTTTCGAGGTCCTGGTGAGTCGCTGTCACCAGTCGCACGTCGACCTGAATTGTCCGCGTGCCGCCCACCGGCTCGAAAGAGCGTTCCTGCAGCACACGCAGCAGTTTGACCTGTGTTTCCAGGGAGATATCACCAATTTCATCCAGAAACAACGTACCGCCATTGGCCATTTCAAAGCGGCCCTCTTTGTCTCGGTGTGCGCCGGTAAAGGCCCCTTTGGTGTGGCCGAACAGTTCGCTTTCCAGCAGGCTGGGGGAGAGCGCCGCACAATGCACGCGCACCATCGGCCCTTCGTGCCGCGGGCTGTTCATATGCAATGTTTGCGCCAGTAACTCCTTGCCCGTTCCACTCTCACCTCGAATGAGCACCGACGATTCACTGTGCGAAACCTTTTGAACCGTGTCTAGCAACTGGCGGATGGCCTTGCTGTTGCCGCGAATCAATTCGTTGCGGAAGCCTCCTTGAACCGTGATCTTCTGCGGGTCGCGGCTTCCCATGATTTCCGATTGTAGAATCGAAATCTGCCGTTGTTGCTCGGCAACCCGCTCCGTTTTTAGTGAGAGTTCCTTGTTCAACCGCGTAATTTCATCGTGCACCTTCGAGCTATGCAAAGTCATGATCTGCCCCAACGCGGTGAGGAAGGTCAGATCCTCAGCCGTATAGGCGCTGTCATCCCGTTTCCGCCCCAGCAACACGAACCCCGCCAATTCCCCTTCCATCTCCAGCCGATGAATCAGATCGACATCCAATTCGCGCAAAATCGTTTGTACCTTCGACCGAGGGCCACGTCCGCCGAGCGACGTTCGCTGTAAGCTGGCGTTTTCCAAGAGGGGGATCGCGAGTTCTGGATCGTTTGCCAACCGCGCGGGAGGTGACATGTCGCCTTGGACGGCAATCAAGTTGAAGTCTTCGTTCGGGCCCGACCGCAAATAGATGGCGGCTTGGTTGATGTGCAGCACATCGTGGCAGGAAGTCAGCATCTGCTGGCCCAGTGTCGCTGGGTCGCCGAGATGATCGCCCAGATGAGCGACCGCCTGATTCATCCCCTGCATGACCTTGTCGAGTTGGTACTTTTCGCGATAAAAGCTGCGATCCAACGTCTGCTGCACACGATCTCGAATCCAACCCAGCAGAATGACCGCCACCAACACCACCGGTGTGACCGAGATCACCTGATGCAGGAACTGCATGTCCTGCATCATGCCCAACAGGCTGCTGAGGGTGATTGCCAAACTATAGACAATCAGCACACCAAAGCTGAGCAAGAAGTACAACGTGCCGCGGCTGAACACCTGGTCGACCAGCATCAGTTTGTAACGGATGATCCCCACGGCATAGGCCATCATGAATAGCAAACTGGCAATGAACATCGGGAATCGCGCATGCCCCACAGCGAATTCGACCCGGTCATTGAGGGCTAACAGCAGCGTATACCCCACGGGCAACGTCGATGCGGCCGCTGCCCACAAAATCCATTTCACCTGATTGTGCTCAGCAGTGTTTTTGGTCGTTTGGTAACTGTCGTAAAGCGCACATAACGTGGCGACAAAATAGACAGTGGCGACGGCCAAATATCCGTAGATCGATTTTTGGACGTAGGAAAGCGTGTACAGTAAGTCCCCCAACGCGTAGTCGTCGGTATGTGCGTGTTGCCAGGCCGAATAGCACAACAGTGTCACCATGCCGGTCGTCGCAGCGAGAGGCAACGCATAGATCGCCGCAAGAATCGTCCGCGGATGGCGGGCGAACCAAGGTTTGCGGTGCGGAAAGACCAGGAAAAAGTGCAGAGTGACCACCGGCACCAGCATGGCGCAGATGGCAAAGGGAATGTTCAACCACAGCCGCGCGGCGATGACCCACCAGTGATATCCACCGACAAATGCGACTACGGTGACGATGCACATTGCAAAGAACATCCGGGCCGCTGCATCAAAAGGACGTTTCCAATACGCCATCGCCCCCACGACGAAGATTCCCAAGTGCAACGTGAACCACACCAGCGATAAACTCAACGCCCCAAGCGGCAATCGTTTTTCCTGGAGGAAGGGGGAATACGGGTCGCTGGGATCGCCATCTTCTTTGAAGAACTCAACTTCAATCCAGCGTTCATGCGAGGGCAGTTTTTCAACGATCGGCCCGGCGTGCTCTTCGGAGTCGCTGGTTTGAGGCACGAACGACCCCACTGGAGTTGGGGTCGAACGCAAGTTGGCGATGGCTTGTGTGAACTCAGTAAAAGTCCGCACCGGTTGCCCACCAATACTCAATAGTCGGCTTCCCTCTTGCGGGCGGTCCCCATCGGTGGTGACGTCGAAGACGCGATCGATGCGGACACCAACCTCATTTTCAGGGTGTTCCCCAGCTGCGACCAAGTCTTCTTCATTGGGCATCAGGCAGCGCAACCCAAGATCGCGACTTTGGCTGACAAAACCAAGGACGACAATCGAGTAGACCAGCACAGCAATACCGGCAAGAACCAGAGGCCATCGTCGCGCCGGTTTTAGCCCGTCATATCTCGCCATTTTACCTATCCAGAGCGCCGAATAGCGCCGAAATAAGGTGTCGAACACCCGTAAACATCGGCGCCGAAGCGAGCGCCGAACCAATGACACTATTATTACCCGAATCGTGGGGCAAATTCAAACGTATCCTGGTCCTGGAGTAGTCCACACAGGAGAAAAACGACATAACCTCTTGCAATACATGACATTGCAAACATTGGACTATCTTTATGTTTTCAGCACCCTGATCGCGATTCCAGCGAGGATTTGAACAATTCAGCAAAAAACAAAACGTCATGTCGGTGACGAACGATTGTTTGGCACGCACATTGCATATTAGAAATCACAGTTACGGAAGTTTAAACACGATATTTCAGCATGGCCTCTTGCATAAAACCAATCAAGAAGCCCTCTGCTCACGATACCCAGCCTAGCCCCTTGTGAAAGCGTGGATCAGAGACAAAACTTGGTATGCAATAGGGTCCCCTAAGTCGCAACCGACCCACACCGCGATTTAGCCTACCGCCTGAGAATACTCAACCAAGCTCTTTGTCTTTCCGCTTTCCAGGGGCTTTCTTTATGCGCCGTCAGAATCACACGACGCGCAATCCACCCCGCACACCCACCGCAGGTGGTTCGTCAAGATTCCGCACTTATGTGGGGTGCCACTGGCTACGCCAGTGCAACTGCAGATGCTCGCGAGACTTGCGCCACACTGGCAGAGCCAGTGGCACCCAATGCCCCGCAATGTGACAATGAGATTGCACCCGCGTTTCAAGCGGCGTTCACTCGCTCAGTGACTCGGACTCGACCATTCGCCGTAGGTGGCTGATGATTTGGGAGTCTCCCACAAGGTGACTTCTCGGACCGGCAGTTTTTCGGAATTCGCGAATTCGTAGATCAACCGTGCGATATTCTCTGCCGTCGGATTGTGGGGAATCACGTAGACCGGTTCGTTCAATTCCTGCAGCATGGAGAGCGCCGGGTCATCCTCATGCAGAATCATGCGGTGGTCCAGCTCCGAATCGATCCAGGTGGCAATGGACTTTTTGATGTCCGTGAAGTCGATCAGCATCCCTCGATTGTCCAGGTCGGCCGCCTCCAGGGAAATCTGTACCCGTCCGTTGTGGCCATGAAGGTTACGGCATTTGCCGGCATAATTCAGCAAGCGGTGGCCGTAACAAAAGTCGATCTGCTGGGTGATTCGATACATATCGGTTCCGAGTTCCTGCAAATGGCCCGGTCAGCGGGACAATGTGTGTCATGAGGTTTAGGCTGGCATTTTAGACGATTGCCCCCCAGGGGAACAGTGGGGCAGACCAGACGGGAGTGGCTGGAGGTAATACGGGTCCCGGGTGAATCATGTGGCTTCTCAGTGGCGTCAGTTACGGCGACATTGATGATGCGCTAAGTCGCTTATGTTATAAATGTGGATCCGCCCGCAAACCGCAGCCCCAAGACGCGCACAAGGCTTCGCAATGATCGACCAGCTTCAAGAATGCATCGACAATTATGGACCGGCTCCGCGGCGGTTTTCGATGTGGGACCGGTTGACTTATCAGCGAGTCCCCAAACCCGAATGGCTGCTTGCTTACCCGTCGGACAGATTGACGATCATTTTCGATCACGTGAACGAGGTGTTCCGCAATGGGAAGGTCGTCTGGGGGCACATTCTTCAAGCCAACGCCTTAATCTTCCAAGACGGGGATGATAATTGCCCGGGAGAATTGGTCTATTCGCTCGACGATCCAAGCAAGGTCAGCTACGTGCATTTGGCACAAGTCGCCTACACACTGCACACCTTAAAAGGGACGATCCCCGATGATCCCGATCTGGCGCGCATCGCTGCCTATTTGACCGACGAAAGAGTGCGCGTCTATGGATTGCCCGTGCCCCGAAGCGTCAGCCCCACCACGCGCTGCCAGATTTCGACAACGTTTTTTGTCCGCAAGCATCTCCCCGAACGAAGACTTTGCTCGCCGTTGTTACCGATCGTGGTGAACCCACAAAAGCCATTCGTGGCCATGCCGTTGCCGGAAAAGTATTGGCCCGATGAACTGATCGAATGGTGGTTGGAATAGCTGTGGCCATTCGCCGGGCTAGATCCTTCTCGGACGTGCTGTGAATGGCCTACACTGTTGGTGGAGAGGTCCTCAGGTTTTAGATTAGCCCAGCGTGACCCCGCTAGCGACTTTAGCGCCGCGAAAGCAACATCTATGGGGGTCAACCGGCTACGTGATCGTAGTAAGCAACGCGACCAAGAAAGCCAAGACGCAAAAAAATGGCTGGGGCGGAATCAACCATCCCCAGCCATTTGTGGTTTCAATAATGATGTCGCAACGTTGGCTATCGTTTAATAGGCCCCGGGTGGAATGCAAGGGGATTGCGTCGTGTCGGCACTTCCTTCGCCGAACGGGCCGCACCACGAACCGCGCCAACCGTGCAGCGGGCCGTCGGGGTATTCCCCTTCCCAACGATAGGCAAACATCACGTTGAACAGCGCCCAAGACTCACAACAAAAGCCTTTTGCGACGCCCAAGAGTCCACAATTCACATCGGACCCGTCGCCATCGCAGGCGGAACCGACGTTGCTATAGTTATCTTGATAATACGTACCTTGAGTTTCACCGTAGTAGGATGCCTCCTGCCCGCGGATCACTTTATCTTCTACATCACTCGCTTTGGGAACGGCTTGGCAGCCTCCCAAAGTGATCATAAACACTGCCGCAACTGCGGCTTGCAACTTCCATGTCATGGCGGCTCTCCCCTGACGGCAACCGAACGCTGGTGTGAAATCGAATCCGTGACGTTCTTGGTTATCGGCATTCGCATGAGAGGGCCTATAGGGATTGCCGGGGTATTCTCGGTAGAATGGGTGATACTTGAAATGAGGCGCGAGGCTTGAGGCGACAGGCGTGAGGGAAGGAAGGCTGTGGTCCGGTAGGCTTTAGAACTGTAGGAAGATAGAGGTGTACGCGGCAATTCGCGGGCATGCGGTCCTTGTTCTGGCCACTAGCCACTGGCCACCGGCCACTCCCTTCCTCTCCTCAAGCCTGTCCCCTCAAGCCTCACGCCTTCGAAGACCTCATCTTGACACAATTCGCCGAGCGACGTAGAACGCCGGTCCAATTGAGATACGCCGGTATCTCATTGAAAAGAACTTCACTCCCAACGCAAGGATGCGTGACCGATGCCCGCCACCTCCGCCGTGCCGCCGGCCACCCGTTTGGATCCCAAAACCGACCAATACGGCAGCTATATCTCACAGGATGCCGGAATTGTGATTGGCTGTTGTTCCCGTAGCGGCTCGTCACTCTTTCGCGTGATGCTCGACAGCCATCCGAAATTTGCCGTCGGCCAAGGTTCGCGAATTTTTGTAGAGACCCCCGATCCGCAGCGACTGGTGAATAACTTTGGCGTCACGCGAGAGTACGTCGACGAGCTGTTGGCGACTTCGCAGGATCAAGCGCACTTCATCGAGCGGTTCATGCAGGGATTGGCGCAGCGAGAGGACAAACCGATTTGGGGCGACAAAGCGCCGCCGAACATTTATTACATCCCCTACATCTTCGAGCACTTCCCCAACGCGCGATTCATCCACATCATCCGCGACGGTCGTGACGTGGTTTGTTCGTTGCGGACGCATCCGAAATTCAAATACGAAAACGGCCGCACGATCGAATTGAACACCTGGAAACCGATTGAAAACTGCATCACTTCCTGGGTGAATTACACCCGCAAAGGCCTCGCTGCTCGTGGCCAAGCGGGTTACTACGAAGTGCATTACGAAGACTTGGTGCAACAACCCGAACAAACGATGCGCAAGGTCGTGGAGTTCCTCGGCGAAGAATGGGACGACCGCGTGCTGCGGTATCACGAACTGGAGAGCACGACCCGCGATTTCACAGCCATGCCGGTCTCCGCCGACGCCGTCGAACCAATCTCCCACAAAGCCCTCGCCCGCTGGCAGCGCGACATGACCGACGAAGATAAACAAATCTTCAAAGACAAAGCAGGCGATCTGTTAATCGAACTGGGCTATGCGACGGATAACGATTGGTAGTTTTTTTTAGCCACGGATTCACACGGCGCGGCGGAGTCGCTACCAAAACGACGTTGTTTTTAGCCACAGATGAAACACGGATCAAACACAGATAGACAACCGATGGGAGCTTGAAGACCAATTGAAAATTGAAAACGAGTTTTATTGAATCAAGTTATTTTCCTCGATAGCCAATTTAAACAAGGCCATTGGCAGCTTATCCGTTAGTGCAAACTGCTCGCCATGCAAAACTCTGCTGGTCCAGCCAGCAGTCTCAACCAACACTTGAGCACTTTCTAGTTTACGTGGCCGGGGTGCACTTAGCTTTTTTTGATCTGTGTTGAATCTGTGTTCCATCTGTGGCAAAGCGAACTGACCAACTTCAAACAAAGGGACTGTGCCGCCGTGTTTTCTCCACTGTTGAATCGTCTGAAATCCGCCAAGTCGTTGCTGACGGGCAATCGAACGCCAAAAAAACACCCGCACTTTGTTGTGATCACCATCGACAACGAAGCCCGTCGCGAGCGGAGTCCTGAAGCGCCGGTGGATCGGTTGTTTTGGGGGCGTTATCAAGGCCGCGAATATGGCATTCCGATGATCATGGACATGGCGGATGCGTTTGGTTATCCCGCCATATTCTTTACCGACACATTGACCGTGCGGTCCTATGGCAAGGAGCCGATTCGGGAGGTCTGCCAGGAAGTCTTGCGCCGCGGGCACGACTGCGCGCTGCACTCGCATCCGGAGTTGCACATTCCCGACTATCAAGACCGCTTCGATTATTATTGGACGGACGAAGGGGTACGGAGTTGGTTGGGAGAGGCGTCCGACTACTTGGCGGAATTCACCGGTCAGCCGACGCGCGCGTATCGCGCCGGCGGTTATCGCGTGTCGCCGGCGTCGTTTCGAGCGATGCGTGACATTGGGATCGAAGCCGATTTTTCATCGCTGCTGGGACACAAGCAGTGCATGATCGATGCGTCGTATTGCAATAATGCGGTTCGTAAATATGACGGCGTCTACGAGGTTCCGGTCTCGGTGTATCACGACGTCAAAGGGACGCCGCGGAAGTTGGACGTCAATTGGCGAACACCGGAAACGTTTCGTTGGCACTTGCAGGAAGCGATGGCGGCGGGCGTGTTGTGCACAACGATCTTCCTGCATTCCTGGTCCTTCCTGAAGTTCGACGCCACGTGGCTCGAGGCAACCGAAGCGGTCGGGGTGGACGAAGAGGCCATCGCGAATTTCCAAGGCATGTTGGAAGTCGTCAGCGAAACGCCCGGCACGCAAGTCGTCACGTCGCTGGAGTTGATCGACTACTTAAAAGCGAACCCCGACGCGCTCAACGCCCCCGACACCATCCCCGCCATCCGCCCCGCCGCCGCGTAGCACATCGCGAGGTGTAGGGTGCGTCGCGACGCACCTTTCTTGATAGGACGAACGATTCACAACCATAAAAAACGCATCCACAATAGCCTCGCCCCCAGACATACCGCACGCGTTTCAACGTGTCGGCCAGATTGGGTGAAGTGGAGAATCGCTAGTAGTGCGAAAACCCTCACCCCGGCCCTCTCCCAGAGCAACAAATTGCATCTGTACAAGGGGAACCAATCATCGGGTGGCAGCGATTGCCAACGGCAATCGGTGTGCCGTAGGCACAAGAAGCAGCAGTTTCAGCTGTCCCTGCCGATGAGACTTTGCTCGTTTCAGAGCGCGGGAATTGCGGCTTCGTGCGGGCTGCGCCCGCCCCGATTGCTGGCGCAATCGCGGCTACCCTGAACTCTTTACCATCCAAACACTTGCTTGATTACTTATCTCGTAGATGCAATTTGTTGCAGAGGGAGAGGGAGATAGTGCTGCAGGGTGGGTTGAGACTCATTTTACTTTCGGCGGCGTTGGCGTTTTTTGAGCGGCCAGTGTTCCGATTCGCTGCGTGCGCTGGCGAGGTATTCTTCGAGCTCCGCTACCAATTCAGGATGTGCGTCGGCGATGTTGTTGGTTTCGCCCAGGTCTGTTTCGAGGTCGTACAGTTCGAGCGGCAATTCGGGGGACAGTCGCACAGCTTTATATTTGCCGCGGCGGACCGCTTGTTTGCTGCCCCGTTCGTGGAACTCCCAATACAACTCGCTGTGCTGCTGTTGAGGATGCCCGGCACGATCTTCACCGACCAGCGTGGGGACTACGGAGAGACCGTCAATCCCTTTGGGAGCAGCGGCGCCGGCGAGTTCGGCGGCTGTCGGTAGGAAATCCCAGAACGCCCAGGGCAAATCACTCGAAGTCCCAGCTTCGATCACTCCCGGCCAGCGGGCGATCATCGGTACGCGAATTCCGCCCTCGTAGAGATCCCGTTTGAACCCGCGGAGCGGACCCGAGCTATTGAAGAACTCGAGCTTCGAGCCACCTTCTTGTTGCGCGCCGTTGTCACTGGTGAAAAACACGAGCGTGTTCTCATCGAGGCCCAGCTTGCGAATTTTATCCATGATGCGTCCCACGTCGCGGTCCAACATATGGATCATCATGGCCCGCCCTTTTTCAGGATTGGGCCAGCTTTCATTCGCATACGGACCGTAGTTGGGGACCTCCATTCCATCACCGGTCGCGCGCCGCAACTCGTTATTCACGTGCGGCAACGTGAACGGGACATAGAGAAAAAACGGTTTGTCTCCCACCTCGTCGAGGAACCCTAGTGCGCGATCCGTGACGATGTCGTGCGAATAGATCGCCTTTTTGCTGGCGACACCTTTCTCGGCGACATTTCCGACCAAGGGAAATTGTTGTTCGTTGTCCCACAAGTATTCGGGATAATAGTTGTGTGCGTTACCCTGGTTCAGATAGCCGAACCAATGCTCGAATCCTTGGCGATTCGGCAGGCCCGTGGTTCCCGGTTCGCCCAAACCCCATTTGCCAAACATGCCGGTGACGTATCCCGCATCGCGGAGTACTTCGGCTACGGTAACATCGTCCGGGAGGAGTGGTACGCGTTGATTTCCGCGGACGCGGCAATGCCCCGTATGCAGGCCGGTCATCAGCACGCAGCGCGAGGGAGCACAGACAGTGCTGCCCGCATAGACATCGGTAAACCGCAATCCTTCGGCGGCCAAACGGTCGATGTTCGGCGTCCGTAGAATTTGCTGCCCATAACAACTCAATTCGCCATAACCAAGATCGTCCGCCATGATGAAGACGATGTTCGGTTTCTTCGGCAATGACTCCGCTGCCATGCTGATTGCGGAGAGCAAGGGGACAATGGTGATGGCCATTACAAATAAACGACAGAGCATAGCAGGGTCCTCGTGCCCAACGGCGCGGCAGTTTGGTGAAGCGAACATGGCGGTTGAATTGGCGTGCTTATCGACGGTCCCGACGGTTATTTCTCGGAATCAACAGCGGCCTCTGCGCGTTTTTTCCAAAGTCGGCTTTGGACTTGGTGGCCATCATACGCCGGATCGGATTCCGGTGTGGCAGCCAGCGTTTCGGCAGCGGCGGCGTAGTCCCCTTCGGCGGCCTGTCCCAGGGCAATCCCGTATCGGCTGGCGGTCGTCCAACTCCCCGCAGGATAGCTCTTCAAATACAGCTCAAAGGTATTCTTCGAAGCGGGGATTTTATCCAATTCAAACTGGCAAAGCCCCACCCAATAGGCGGCGTCGTTCGCGGCACTGCGATATTGGCGAATTTTGTTTGCGTGGTACTGCGCCAATCCCTTTAACATTGCCTCTTTTTCAGCCTTAGGCCGATTCTCGAAATCTGCGAACCGTTTCGTATTTTCCATTTTCCGAATCTTTTCCGCCTGGTCTCCTTCGTCAAAACCGATTCCTTCGGATTGTTGCGGAAACAGTTGGGGGACCACCTGACCGCTTTGCAGTTTTTGAAAGTCGCGATTGGTCTTGCCGATTTGCACGTACAATTTGATCGCCCCCTGATAATCCCCCGTCAGTTGGAGCAACCGAGCAGCGAATTGACTGGCGGACGTGTACCCATCTTGACGAGAGAAATCGTCACCTTCCTCCTGCCAACCCGCTTTCCACGAATCTTTGACGGTCCGGAGAGCATCCAACTGGGAAAGTGACATCGATGCGTGGCCGGCCAATTGGCTTTCGGGATAATCCCACACGGAAACCGACTCCCGATCCCACACATCCCCGCCCGCTTGGACAACACGGCTGATGAGCCCGGGCTGATCGGCATCATCCTGCAGGCCATCGTACAACCGAACGCGATCGTTACCGATGAATGCCTTTTCTAATTCTCGCATGCGTAACGCCCAATAGGCGGAATCACCGATCAACATCACGCGTGCCGTTTTGAGCTGTTCCGCAGTGATGGGATAGGGGCGATCGTCGCTGACGGAAAGTGCGGACAACAACTCAGGCTGGGCGAGCACTTCGCTCAATGTGGCGGTACTCTTTCCATCGGCGGAAGGAATCGCGATCCCCAGCCGCGGATCGTACAAATACACCTTGCCCTCCAACAACACGCCCACCAGGAACGGTTGCGTCGCCGCATCCTCTCCATCCGCTGGCGCCAACACCACGCTATCGATATCCAGTTGCCGCAACAACGAACCAAATGCCCAGGCGCGATCGGCAGCGGTCGCATGGCCGGCCATCCAGATTTCTTGTAGCGTGAGCGGCAAGTCACTGGGGTGGCGATCCGCCAACGACAAATTGCGGACCACAAACGTGAACAGAGCATTCGCTTGCTCAAGTTCCGTCTCACCACTGCCGGAGGCAACATAAGCGAGATCCCGCGACAACAAAGCATCCCACAAGTGGAGCCCATCGCGGGAAGTGAATTCTTGACCGGCGGCAAAATTTTGTTCCTCTTCGGTGAGCAACCCACTCCAAGTCTTGCTCGCTGCCTCAGTGATTTCACCCATTTCTTCCGTGGAAAGCACAAAGGCTTGATTGATCAACGAGATGGCCGATTCGGGATCGGTGCTGATTCCTAAACTCTCGACGTCCAATTGCGAAACGGCACTATACAACAATTCGTTGGTGACTTCGTTTTCACCGCCACCGGTCGCTGCCGCCGTATTCGATCCCGGCGTAGCCTGCTTGCCACCACCGCAGCCAAGCACAAACAATCCGGCCATGAACAGTGCGACAAAGTGAAATAGGCGGTGGGTAGCGTGCACCGTTTTTTCTCCGGAAACGACGTCGTAATCAACCATTGAAGTGACCATACATTGAGAATGACAGATAAAGTGACAACGATCAATAAAGAACACCCCACACACATCGAGGGGTTATGATTTGAGCGGCGGATTGGCCGTGACAACCTCACGAATGCGCAATAGTGGGCTGAGAAATTGGGAGACCTCGCTCAGTGGAACCATGTTCGGACCATCGCTGAGCGCCTGATCAGGATTGGGATGTGTTTCAAAAAAGAGACCGTCACAGCCGGCGGCCACGGCAGCGCGGGCCAGGGGTGGGACCATTTCCCGTTGTCCACCCGTCGTGCTGCCTCCCGGCAATTGCACGCTGTGCGTCGCATCATAAATCACCGGCGTTCCCAGCGATTGCATAATCGGAACCGAACGCATGTCGTTCACCAACCGGCCATAGCCAAACGTCGTTCCCCGCTCGGTCAGCATGATACGACCATTGCCGGCCGCCTCACATTTCTTGACGGCGTGCAGCATGTCTTCGGGGGCGACGAATTGGGGTTTCTTGATATTCACCACACCACCGTGACGCGCGGTGGCTTGTGCCGCAGCGACGACCAAGTCGGTTTGCCGCGCCAAAAATGCGGGAATCTGTAGAATCGCGCACACTTCAGCAGCCGGCTCCGCCTGTTCGGCCGTATGGATGTCGGTCGTGACAGGCAATCCGGTTGCTGTGGCAATCCGAGCCAAGATCGCCAAGCCCTCTTCCAAACCGGGCCCGCGGAAACTATCGAGACTTGTGCGGTTGGCTTTGTCAAAGCTCGCTTTGAAGATCAGCGGAATATTCAGTTCCGCAGCGATTTCCGCCAAACGGACAGCGATCGCTAAGGTCGATTCTTCCGACTCAATCACGCAGGGACCGGCGATGAACACCAACGGATTCTCTCCGCCGCAGGTGTAGTTGCCAATGCTGACCGGATTCTCCGGCATGGATCGTTCCTGTTTCGAATCAATAAGTTTATGTCGTGACTATCGCCCTGCTCGCGGGGGCAACGAATTGAGCCGCCGCAGGCAAGACGCAGATATCCACGGGGGTCATGCCGGCTGGATCACCGTCGATTTGTACCGGGACCGCGCCGTCGGATTCCACATGAATCCGCGATGCCCGCACTATGCGTATGTCCTCCAACGACTCATGTGTGCCTCGCATCACATTATAAAAGTACCGCAACATTTGGAACGTCGAGCCTCGCTCAAATAATAACACCTCCTGCATGCCATCGTCATCGCGAGCCGACTGAGCCGGTTGGATTCCTAAGGCATACGCATTGATGTTAACAACCATTACCAGTTTTGCCGTATACGTTTGCGGATCGTCGTCGAGTCGGACTCGCAACTCGGGGTATTGGTAACTACGCAAAGAATCCCAAATTGGTTTGAGATAACTTGCCCGCCGGACATGCCCGGTGCGAATTGCGTCCAGCCGATGCACCACATCCGCGTCGAAACCGATGCTGGCCATCAAGGAAAAACGCCGCTCGCCCACGCTGGCTAGGTCCACGGTTCGCACATGGCCGGCGGCAATAATCTCCCCCACGGAGCGGCCGCAACGGGGGATTCCCAGGTAGCGGGCCAGCAAATTCTCGGTCCCCAACGGTAAAATCGTGATCGGACACCCTGGATATCGATGCAGAACGTCGCCGACCGTCCCATCCCCGCCTGCCGCGACAATACACCGCAATCGGCTTTTTAACTCCGGGTTTGTCAAAACATGGCTCAGGCGGTCGCGGTTTTTAAATACGAGTGGCCGCAGCCCCTTTTCGCGCAATGAGTCAACAAGCAGGCCGACTTGTTCGCGCTGGGTCCCGGACCCCGCTTTGGGATTTGCCTGAATCGCCACCCACTCAGCGGCCGGTTTGCGTGTTTGTGGCATGGAACGATTCGTTTAGGGGGGGATGGAACTGCTCAATCAATGTTTTCCCTCCGCCGATGCCGGGTTGTTATAGGGAAAACGTAGGAATCGGCTGCCCGAAAACGGTACCTCTCGGCAGGGCAGATTTCCTTTTCACCCTATTGGACGATGTTCCTCGCGCAATGTCACGCGTTCTACGGCCGCATGGTCAATATTCACGCCCAATCCCGCCTCGGTAAGCGCCGGGGCGCGGCCTCCGCTTTTGAATGTCAGGTCTTCGATCGTCAACCGTTCCTTGACGAGGTGCCGGTCGTAACTCCCTTCGACCCAACGAATACCGCCAATCGATGCCGCAAAATGCCGTCCAGCAGCAGTAAGGATTCCGGTTTCTCCCACTTGGCATCCCAATTGATACCCCAGCCCCGCGTTGTGGGCCAGCGCCGCTAATTTTATGGAGTTGATATACCCGCCACACTTGGAGAGGCGAAGGTTGAACAGATCGCAGGTGCCTCGTTCGATAGCGCGGTGTCCGTCGTCTAAGCCGCACAGCGATTCGTCCAACATGATCGGCACGTCGATCCGTCGGCGGATTTCGGCCAGGCCGTCGACGGCGGCGTGCGGCACGGGTTGTTCGACGCTGCTAATGCCATGCGGCAACAACGGCCGCAGTTTGTCCTCTAGATTTTCACACGTCCAGGCTTCGTTGGCATCGATGCGTAGATCGCAGTCCGGTCCAAACACGCGCCGCATCAAGGCGACGGCAGCCGGGTCGTTGGCTCCGTCCATGCCGACCTTCAATTTGATGTCGGGAAAACCGTACAGGCGCATGGCGGCCGCCCGAATTGTTTTTTTAATCCCGCCCATGGCGGTGATCACGCCGCTGTAGCGGACCTCGTCGCGCGACTCGCGGATCGGCATGGATTCGGGGACCAGCGCGGTGACTTTCGACAGCGGAGCCCCGGTCGCGCGGCCGACTGCGTCGAGGATGCTCAACTCGACCGCGCAGCGAACCGAATTGCCAAAGCAATCGCGCTGCCCGTTGGCAGGACTGCCGGCCAATTTCATCCGCTCGCAGAGGGGAACCACTTCGGCGAGGCTGTCGAATTCAACTGCGAGTTGCGACCGCCAGTCCGTCTCGGAGAATTGCCCCAGAGCCGTTTCGATTGTTTCGCCAGTGACATAGGGGCGAGGTAATCCTTCGCCCCAACCTATGCTGCCGTCATCGAGACGGCAACTGACAACCAGCGTGTCGTTTTCGCGACGAACGTGCGAAGCGTGTTCGATCTTCTTTTTCAGCGGAATGCGAACGTGACGGGCGATCAATTCAACAATGCGCATGGCGAAAATCGGTCCCGTGCTCTGCAACCGCCTATTTGACCGGCTGAGGCTGGCAATAGCTCAAAGCCAACAGAGAATAAGCGGTCGCCAGATTCGGGTCCCCTTCGTACCACCGCGGTGTGGTATTCAACCAACTCCCGTTTTCGAGTTGCCGTTGCATCAATATCTCGGCCAACTCCTTGCGCCAATCGTGCTTGCCGCCATCCTTGTCTTCCAGCATCTGCAAATCTAAAGCGTCGAGAGTCTTGGCGAACGTGTGGTAATAATAGAACACGCCCATTTGTTTCATACCGGGGTTTTCGGACACTGTGTAATGGTCCGTAATCCATTGCAGCGCGGCTTTCACTCGTTTGTCTTCCGCATCCAATCCGGCGTACACCATGCTCTTAAGTCCGGCATAGGTCATGCTGCCGTAAGAACGTAATCCCCCGTTGGGCTCGACGCCCGCTTGCGAAGTTCCGCCGGCGGCAATTGTGTAATAAAAACCGCCGTCATTGATCTTTGACGCAAACTTCGTCGTGTTGTATTGCGACTCCAGATTTTGACACCGCGAAACAAATAGCAATGCGTTTTGGATGTTGGGGTCGTCTTCGCTGGCGCCGGTCGCTTTTAACGCTTCCATAAAAAACTGCGTATTGGAAAGGTCCGGCCGTTCGTGGCTGCCGTAACCAGCGCCGCCAAAGGCATCGTCTGATTTTGTTAAGCCTTCGTCTTCGTCCCATTGCAGACCACGCAGAAATTTCGCAGCTCCGGCCAACGTCTTGTCATAGCGTCCATCGGCATTGGCGGCGTCAAATGCCAACACGCAGATGCTGGTTTCATAGTTGCGGTGGTTCGACTGATCGAAATAGATTCCGCCATCCTTTTGGATGAAACCTTCTAAATTTTTCAGTGCCTTGGCGACCATCGGATCATCGGCCGGCACATCGCTGCGTAACAGCGACGTCGTGACCAAGGCCGTGATGCCTGTTGCCATCGGCGAGGTCCAACTGCCATCGTCGGCCTGACTGGCGCGAAGGAATTTTGTGGCCTGTGCACGTGATTTTTTAAGTGCATCGAGTTGGGGGCCGACCATTTTGGCAGCGGGACCCTCCTCGGCGGCCGCGGTTGCCATCGTGACAAATGGAACCAACAGTACAGCACCGGCGACTAAAACGGTTGAAACGTATGTGTTGAGCTTCACAATCGGCCTCATTTCTTAATTGAGCGACTTTACAGCAAAAAATCACATCCGTTGAGCGCGATTAGGAAATCACGGCCAGGATGTCTGATTCATTCATGATCAATAGCTCTTGCCCGTCGACGGAAACCTCCGTCCCGGCATAGCTGGAAAACATCACACGGTCTCCTTCGCTGACCTGCGGGTCGGCTCGGCTCCCATTTTTCAATAGAACTCCGTCTCCCACACTGAGAATGCGGCCCTCCGCCGGTTTCTGTTGCGCACTATCCGGCAAGACGATACCGCCGCTGGTGATCGATTCGGCATCCAACCGTTTGACAACCACCTTGTCTCCCAAGGGAACAACCTTCATACGAATATTTCTCCTCGAACGAACTCTTTGAAGTTCGCGGCTATGAGTAACTCGGCTCTGCGTCGATTTCAGTCGTTGATTCCGAGCCACGTGAATATATTTAACTGTAATGGTCCAAACGCCGCATGGCTAGCCCCTACCAGAGTTGAGGCAGTGGAATACCGTCACCACAACCGAACCGGCATGCCGGGAATCGCCGCAACCACATGTCATGAAAACTGTTGCGGATCAGACGCCATTCGGCGGAATCCCAGCGTTTCTAACCCCACTGAACAGGATGAATCACACCCACCGCCAACAATCCTCCAAGGACAATGCCAAAAATAAACAGTCCCCGCAGCACCCAGGCCCCCCCTGTCTCACCAAAACGGCGGACCAAGCGTTGCCCTTTACGGGTGTGTTCCAGGAACCAGCGATGGTGATATAAGCCTGCGGCGCAACTCAACACGATCGCCGTTCCCATAAAAATCTGGTCGTTCGGGGGCATCGTTGATATTGGTCGTTACGTATGAGAAATTTGGATGCGACGCCGAATGATCGCGATAGTGCCTGCGGGACCCGAATCTGCAATCCGAACGTTATTTGGCAGACGGTTGGGCAATCGGGTCGGTCCGCAGCCAATGTAACAAGACTTTGGCAACCTTGGCCAGGCTCTTGCCGGAGCAGGAGTTGGGAACGTCCCGCGTGGTATGCCAATACGGGTAATCGAAATCGATGATGTCGCACGTTGGGATTTTAGCGATTTCGTTCAGTGGGAGGTGATCGTCGCGGACCTCGTGTTTGGCGCGGGGCACAAATTCTTCGACCCCCACCTCCGCCGCCGCCTTCCAGATGCTTTTTGTCACATCTGGGGCATATTTGAGGCTGTTTTTTTCCATATAAATCCGCAGATTCCGATCGGCCACCATGTCGACCAAGACCCCTGCTGTATAACGCTGTTCGGTGGGATTGTCGCGATAGTTTTCGGCAAAGTGCGTCGAGCCCAGAAAGTATTCACCGCGGTTTCCGTAGACCAATTCCTCGCCGTCGAAGATCACGAAATCGACACCGGATGTCGCCGGAAGATTTTTCATGTGGTGTGCCAATTCCATGAACAATGCCACTCCGCTGGCACCGTCGTTCGCGCCCAAAAATACTCCTTGCTGACGTTGATTGGCATCACGATCACGATCCGGCAGCGGGCGGGTGTCGTAGTGACACCCCAGGAGCACTCGCTCTTTGACCTGCGGATTCCAGGAGATGATGATGTTATTCATCCGCACAGGATTGCCGGTCAGCGGATGCCGGACATCAAACGGCTGATACTTCACCTCACAATCGAATGCGGCAAAATGTTTGCCGATCAACTGCTGTTGCCGCATCATGCCCCGCGAGCCGCTGATTCGAGGACCGATGCGGCAGATTTGCGCCAGATAGCCAAAGGCCCGTTTCGCATCCGGATGCGCCTCCTCCGCTGCGCGGACAGTTGCGCAAAATGTTCCGACCAGAATCGCCGCAATCATTCCGGCTGCAATCCTTGTCGCTCGGTAGCGACAATTCCAATGAGGACGATTCATGAGTACCTAAGGTTCCTACAAGTTGTTTCAAAACCCTCTGACGCATCCCGCTGACACTGATTGGTCAGTTTCCGGAACAAGCGCAACCAGGTTTTGAAACTCGATCTAGTCGATTGGGTCACGGCGGCGCTCTTCTCAAATGTAGATGCCGATTCGCTGAACGGCAAGCGAGGCCAACCCACTGCCACTAGGTCGTTCTCACCGGTTTCGAGCACGATCATTGTACGCGAACAACCAACGAAACCGCTCAGTGATGAGTCGTTTTTTGTGAATTTCCCCTCTGCAGCGCCCGGTCAGCCCTTTTTAATGGGTTCTCCCGGCTCAACAACAAGCACGTTGGAGGAGAGTTCTTCGACGACTTGTCCTTCCAGGCCGTCTTCCTCACGGCGCAGGCGGCGCATTTTTGAGGGTTTTGTGCCTTTGGGGAGCTTACCGAGATTACAGACCGGCTCACCGGGGCTTGTGGCGGGCAAGGTGGTCATGCCGATGACCACGGAGTCGAACGGCGCATGGAGCATGCTGCGACCGCGGCCCAACAGTGTCGTATTCGTTGCCAACGGTTGGCCTTCGGCGATGATATCGCCCGGCTTCACGTGGAACTGCAGAAAGCCGCCATGTTCAGCCCGGATCCATTTTGATTTCTCGACAATCACTTGGTAATCGGGACTGACCGGCTCGCCATCGATCATTTCCAAATTGTGCAACACGTTTTTAATGCCCCGCACGGCGGACTCGACGATTCCCGGTTCGACCTTCCAGACCTCGCCACCTTCCATGATGATGGAGGGGCAACCGGCCAGACAGGCTTCGCGGCGAAACGCCCCTGGTGGGCCTTTGCCATTCATAATGATTTCCGAACCGAACGCCACGGCAAGCCGCCGCACTTCAGGATTAGACAAATCGCCCCGCACATTGGGATAGTTGGTGCGGCGAACAGAGGCGGTATGCAGGTCGATTCCGTAATCGCACCGGGAGACGATTTCGTCAAAAATTGTGCGGGCCATCCGCCCGGCAAGGCTACCTGATTCGCTGCCGGGGAAGGAACGATTTAAGTCACGGCGGTCGGGAAGATAGCGGGAGTGCCGGTCGAAGGCGAGCAAGTTTAATACCGGCACGAAAATCATGGAGCCGCGAATCAGTTCGAAATCAGGATCTTGGACTAATTGCCGAACCGCCCCGGTGCCGTTGATTTCATCACCATGCAGCGCCGCAGTGACAAACACCACCGGACCGTCTTGTTTGGCGCGGCGAATGTGAATCGGAATCCGGACGGACATGCTGCTGTAGCTTTCACTGACAGTCAGCTTGACGTCGCGGGAAGCGCCAAGAGGAATGGACTCTCCGTTCCACTTGTCAATTGGTTTTCGAACACGGGGTTTCTTCATAATGACATTAGTCTTTTACTGCCTTCGTAGAGGTTTCGGCTCCATCTGTATCGCCCTGCACTTCTTCGGCGACCGGAAGCTCCGGCAACACGCGCACCTTCTGCCGACGTTTGCGGTTTGTTTTGCGTGGAATGAGGTCGCGCATCAATTCCAACTTTCCAAAGCACAACAACCGGTCACCCGCTTCTAAACAACGATCGGAGCGCGGGTTAGGAATAACAGTCGTTCCCCGATGCAACGTGAGTACGTTGATGTCCTTATCGCGCAGTCCCGATTCGCTCACAGTTTTTCCAATGTACTCCGACCCTTCGGGAACATGAATTTCGGTCACGCCATATCCGCGGCTGACTGTCAGTCGCTGCCGCAGGTCGATCTCGGGGAAATCAACCTGGGCGGCGATGTAATCAATGATGGCTCCGGCGATATCCAGCTGCGTACAGCGTTCAATGCCTTCTAAACCGGGGGACGAATTGACCTCCATGATCTGCGGGCCATCCTTCCCTTCCAGCATATCAACGCCGGCGACGCGGAGTCCTAATATTTGAGCGGCCCGCACGGCAGTTTCGCAATAGGTCTCATCAAGTTTCACCGATTCGGTGACCCCACCACGATGGACGTTGCTGCGAAATTCCTGTCCTTGCGCGACGCGGCGCATGGCTGCGACAACCCGGTCGCCCACGACAAACGCGCGGATGTCGCGACCTTTGCTTTCGGCGACGAATTTTTGCACCAACACATTTTGTCGTTGGCTTTGCAGCAATTCGATAATCGCTTCGGCCGACTTGACGGTTTCGGCCAGCAGCACGCCGATCCCCTGTGTTCCTTCCAACAGTTTGATGACCACCGGCGCGCCACCGATACGTTTGATGGCCGGCAGCACGTCCTTCTTGTCACGAACAAACGTGGTTTGCGGCATACCAATATGATGCCGACTCAGGATTTGCATGCTGCGCAATTTGTCGCGGGAGTTAGATATCCCGGCGGACGAATTCGCGCTAAAGATGTCCATCTGTTCAAATTGCCGGACAACCGCCGTGCCGAAATAAGTGATCGATGCGCCGATCCGCGGTAAGATAGCATCGTAATGCGTAAGCTGTTTTTGCCGAAAATAGAGATCGGGGTCCCCTTCCGCCAAGTCGATGGCAAATTTCGTGGTGTTAAGAACCTTGACTTTATGCCCGCGTTGCTCAGCCGCTTCACGTAAACGGCGCGTGCTGTAGCATTTCAAATTACAGGAGAGGATCCCAAGTTTCATCGTTGCTCCGATGTTGTGTGGTTCACAGCCGGCTGCTGTTTCGATTGCGATTTCGACTTCAGTTTCTTTTTTCGTTTTGGCTGACCGCCGAAGAAGGAGTTCCCCGCATCAACCAGGAATCGTTTTCGAAAGGCTTCTCGCCCCAACAACATGCGGAACCCCATTTCGTCGCGATTGGCAAGCGTCAATTCCACCGGCCAACGGATGCCCAGCAATTCCACTTGAGTGACAATCACCGGCCGCAATTGGGCAGCCCCACTGGAACTCCGCACAGAGCGATATTCGAGAATCTCCGCAGACGCCTCAATAGTCCGCTTAGCCGTGCGCTGTAGGGGGTGAATTTTGAATCGGACCCATTTCACACCCTCTTTTTCAAATTGGTGCAAATCAAATGCATGCAAGGAAGACGACCGGGCGCCCGTGTCTACTTTTGCCTTGATCTTTTTGATGCCCAAATCCGGTAGCCCGACCCATTCGCGCCAACCAATGACGCGGAGCTCGGGTTTCGACTGTTTCGCCATACTGACTACCTTGCCAATGCTCGGTTACTGAGTTTCACCATCCCTTTTGCCTGCTGCAACACTCGATAGACAAAGCTATCTCTGAGAGATCGTAACGCGTTGCTCCGCTGAGGCGATCCCTATGTCTTGTCTCAAAACACTCCACCAAACATTGGTGAGCCTTTCTTGAGATGATTCGCTGGCGGCCTCTTTCCCGCTGGCGTTTTTGACACCAAGTCGTGCAGCCCCTCGAATCAACAGTCTGCCTCGCCCCCCTATTTTTCCCCTCAATCCAACTGATCTTGGCTCGCTTTGGCTCTTATGGTATTTGATTCCGCCGGTTTTGGCCATCTTATAAGGATCGAATCTCATCAATTCAAAGCCATCAGGACTGATTCGTGAGCTCACGCAGGGCGCCAAGCGCATGGGCAATCGGTATTTTGCTTCCAAGGATCGGAGTGTTGCAATGCTACGATTGTTCCTATTCATGGCGCTGTGTTGCATTGGTGCGGCCACGACTGCGCTCGCCGATACGGCCACCCGTTCGACCGCCGCTCCTCCGAACGGACAGTCGGCTGTCACAGTCGAATCGATCGAGGCCTTAAGGAAACATGCCGCAGAATCGAGCGAACTGGACGCCGACACAAAACAAAAGGTGGAAGCGATTTGCGTGCAGGCACTTGAGTGCATGAAACAGATCGCGAAAGCCGCTGGACAGGCGGAACAGTTCAAACGCGATACGGACGACGTGCAACATCGACTCGAATTGTTGCGGGGACGTCTTGTGGAGTTGCGAAACCAGCAGACAGCTCCCTCGACCGCGTTGACGTTGCCGGAACTTGAGCAGGAGGTCTCGCGGCGGGACGTAGCGCTTGCGGAACTCAAGGCCAACCATGCGCGCGCCGAAGCCGCACCGTCAACGCGGGCGAACCGACGGCGGGACATTCGCGGCCAATTGCTCTCAGTCAGCCAGCGAGTCGGTGAAATCCAACAGCAACTGGACACCGCCGCTCCCCCTGAAGAACCGCCACTATTAACATCAGCGCGGCGGATGGCGCTACAGATTCGCCGGATGTTGATCGAGGCTGAGCAACCCGGACTGCAAAACGAGTTAGCCAAATACGATGCCGAAGACGCTGTCGACTATTCGCGATTGGAACGAGATGTCCATACGCAGGAAGTGGCAGTGGCAAGTTCGGAACTGGCGTCACTGCAAGCTTTGCTCAATCGACGGCGCGCAGCAGATTCGGCCGCGGCAGTCGAACGGGCCCAGGCCACGGTCACGGCAGCGCCGCCGGCATTAGCTGAGCACGCGAACGAAAACGTCAACATCGCCACAGCAGCTCACGAGCTGAGCCAGCCAATGGAAGAGACCCGTCGCAAGCTCGAAAAAACGAAAGCGCGACTGGAAGAAGTACAAAAGCAATTCAACACAATTCAGCAACGCGTGAATGACATCGGGCTCACCGACTCAATTGGCGGGTTATTGCGACGACAACGCGTGACCTTACCCGATTTGCGGCGGCGTCAGCAGAATGTACAAGATCGTAAGGCGGTCGTTGAAGCGTTGCAGTATCAGCTATTTGAGTACGACGATCTGCGATCAGAATCGACCAACGCAGTCGTACGCCGAATCCTCCGCGACGCCTCCTCCCAAAGCCAAGCCGCGGGGGAGAGCCTAGAAGTGGCTGCACAAACGCTGGTTGAACAGCGCCGCGAGGTGCTCGACTTGGTCATCCGCAATTACAATTCCTACCTAGACATGTTATTCGAGTTGGATGCAACGGAGCAGCGGCTTATTCGCGAAACCCAACGCTACGAGAGTTATATAGACGAACGAGTGCTTTGGATTCGCAGCAATCGAACGCTGTTTTCAGCATTGGACGCCGATTCTTCCGACGCATGGATCTTTGACCCGCTGCGGTGGGCTGAAGTCGGCCAACAATTGAATGTCGACCTGTGGGAGCATCCTTTCGTATACGGTGTTGCTCTGTTCGTATTCCTGGTTTTGCTGTTTCGGAAGTCGCGGTTTCGACGAGAATTGGCAACGATCAGCCTTTCCGCCGAACGGGGGAATTGCACCGATTTTTCGTTGACGATGCGTGCTGGGTTCCTCACGCTGATGTTGGCGAGCGCCTGGCCGGGTTTGCTGTTTTTTATTGCTTGGAGACTGAATGTTTCCACAAACAGCACTCAATTCACCCGCGCCGTTTCGCAAGCAATGTTTGCCGTTTCATGGGTTTATTTTCCAATGGAACTGTTGCGGCGCGTTTGCCGGAAGAATGGCTTGGCTGATTCACACTTTGACTGGCCTCCCTCGACGATTAGCGTATTTCGCGGCAACCTGTTGTGGGCGACCTTGTTTGGATTGCTGATCGTGTTTGTCACGTCGCTGCTCTATGCCAGCGATCCGGAACACGGACTCGATACGATGGAACGCGTCTGTTTCGTTGTGGGCATGCTCGCCTTGTCGGTGTTTTTACGGCGCGTGCTGCGACCCGACTTGGGGATTTTTCGCGAATATCTGGCAGCCCATCGCGGTGGCTGGTTTGATCGCTTGACGCCAATCTGGTACCGCGGCTGCGTACTGGTCCCCTTGGCGGTCGCAGCCATGACCTTTGCCGGCTACTACTATACGGCACAGCACCTGACTTGGCGGATTTATGCCACGTTTGTGTTGATCGTCATCGTGCAGCTGTTGCGAGCGTTCCTGAATCGGTTGTTGTTGGTGCATCGCCGCGCGATCAGTATCCAGAACACCAAAGAACGCCACGCGGCAGCTGCAGCCCAACGTGAAAGTTCCCATGAACCGGTACCGCAAGGTCCCAGCCAAATTGTCCCTCTGGAAGATTCGGCAACGGATATCGCGGCGAATACCCAACAAAGTCAGCGGCTGATCCGCACGGGTTTGATCGCTGTCTCGCTAGTGGGCATGTGGCTGGTCTGGGTCGACGTCTTGCCCGCACTGCGCTTCCTTAACCAATGGACTGTCTGGACGACAACCGTTTCAGAAATGCCTGAAGTCGCCGCGACGCGCATACCGCCGTTCGGAATGCCGCAGTCCCAGACACCGGCCGAATCCGATGGCGCATTGGCCGGTCAACCGACCGACGTCGTGCGAACCGTCACGGTCGCAGATGTCGGCTTGGCAATATTGATCGGCATTGTCACGTTTGTCTGCGCCCGCAATATTCCGGGACTGATGGAACTGTCTGTGCTGCAGCGGTTGCCGCTGGACAATTCGATCCGCTATGCGATCACGAGTGTTACCAGTTACGCCATCGTTCTATTGGGAGTGATCTTTGCGTTCCACTCCATTTCTGTCGGCTGGTCGAAAGTGCAATGGTTGGCAACGGCATTGACCTTCGGCTTGGCATTCGGACTGCAAGAGATTTTTGCCAACTTTGTCGCTGGTTTGATCCTGCTGTTCGAACGCCCGATCCGCGTGGGAGATGTGGTGACGGTCGATGACATTTCCGGAGTCGTCTCGCGGATTCGGATCCGAGCCACCACGATCACGAACTGGGATCGCAAAGAGTACGTCATCCCGAACAAGGAATTCATCACGGGCCGCACACTGAACTGGACGTTGTCGGATAAGACGAATCGTATCGTGATCAACGTCGGCGTGGCGTACGGGTCGGATGTCGATCGGGCCAAACAACTGCTTCTGGAAACCTGCGAACAACACCCGCTGATCCTGAAAGATCCGCCGACGCGCGTGACATTCGAAGAATTTGGTGACAACAGCCTGAATCTCGTAGTGCGCACTTTCCTACCGGATCTGGAAAACCGTTTGATGGTCATCGATCAACTGCACACTTCGATCGACACTGCATTCCGGCAAGAAAAAATTGAAATCGCCTTCCCGCAACGCGATTTGCATTTGCGGTCGGTCGATCATTCAGCCCAGGGCATTTTCACCGATCAGACTCAGCAAAAAGCAGCCTGAGGGAAATCAGCCACCTATGACACAAATACATCATCAATCTAAAGGGAAACGATTCAACCGCGGGTCGTTGCCTGGTGCGGCACCGGGGACAGTCATTACACATACGACCTGCACCAAGCAGGTCGTTAGCGTGATGGCCTTTTCCAACGGCGATCTGGTGGATGAAACGGTAGATTCTCTCGATGGGCTGAAGGAACTGTCGGAAACCTATGCGGTCACATGGGTCAATGTCGATGGACTCGCAAATGTCGAGGTGATCAATCGTATTGGCGAATTGTTCGGTTTGCACAAACTCGCCTTGGAAGACGTCGTCAATGTGCACCAGCGCGCTAAAGTTGAAGATTACGACGACCATCTGTTCATCGTGGCCCGCATGGTTCACCTCAGTGAAAAGCTGAAGACCAAGCAGATTAGTATTTTCGTCGGCCCCAAGTTTGTGCTCACCTTTCAAGAGGATGAACCCAGCGATTGCCTCGACCCGGTCCGTGAACGCATTCGCAAAACGAGCGGCCGCCTCAGGTATGGCGGCACCGATTATTTAGCTTATGCGCTGCTGGACACGATCATCGACCACTATTTTCCCGTGGTCGAGTCATACGGTGAACGGCTCGACGCGATGGACGATGCGCTGATGAACAGCGACGGGAGTACCTCGATCCATTCCATCCACACGCTGCGCAGCGAACTTCTGGAACTCCGCCGAGCGCTTCGCCCCCATCGCGAAGCGGTCAACGCGCTGCTGCGTGACGGGCATTCGCTCATCAAGGACGAATCACGAGTCTACTTGCGTGATTGTTACGATCACACAATCCAACTGGGCGATGCCATCGACACCTACCGTGAAACCTGTTCCGACCTCCGTGACTTCCACCTGACGGCGATCAGCAACCGCACGAATGAAGTCATGAAGACGTTGACGATCATTGCCACGATTTTCATTCCGCTGGGCTTTATCGCCGGGTTTTATGGAATGAATTTCCCCAACATGCCTGCTCTCCATTCTCAGTATGGCTATCCGGCCGTAGTAGCAGGGATGGGATTGACCGTGGCAACCTTGTTGGTGTGGTTCCACCGCAAAGGTTGGTTCGACTGAGGTGCAATTTGCGCCGGTTTGGTATGATCACGCCGAATGCTGATCGCAGCACCGTCCAACCGCGCTGACTTTGCTTTCGCGTGATGGTTGAGACATTGAACACTCTGGATTCGGTTTAACGGAGCATGCACCCTATGGCCAACGCTGAAACTCACCGCCCCCCCAAACGTCGCCGTTGGTTGCTCAGGCTCGTTTTCATGGCGCTGCTCGTATCGATTGCTCTGAATTTTTATTTCTACGAGCGATACAAATCCTACTTCACCGACGGCAACGACCCGATCGAACAGTTTCATTCCGGCAGCAAGGTCGCCACAGACAAAATTGCGGTGATCAAGGTGCAAGGGGTGATTATGGCGCCCAACACACAGCGGATTTTGAGACGTATCCAGCAGGCCAAGGACGACAAGGATGTGAAAGCCGTACTCCTGTCGATCAACAGCCCGGGAGGCGCCGTTGCGGATAGCCATGAAATTTATCATCGCCTTGTCGAGTTACGAGAAACCAAACCGGTCGTGGCTCACATGAAAAGCATGGCAGCTTCGGGCGGCCTGTACGTCGCCATGGGAGCCGGAGAGCAAGGCAAGATTTTTGCCGAGCCGACCACATGGACCGGTTCGATCGGGGTGATCATTCCTCGCATGCAAATGATCGGCCTGGCGGAAAAAGTGGGCGTGGAATCGACACCGATCAAAACCGGCCCGTTTAAGGACGCGCTCAGCCCGTTTCGCGAATTGACTCCGGCTGAACAGACGGTTTGGAATAACATCATTGACCAGGCGTTCGACCGCTTTGTGAATGTGATTGCCGATAACCGCGTGGAACTCGATACAACGGAGGTCCGAAAACTGGCAACCGGCCAAGTCTATACTGCCGACGACGCTCTCAAGAACAAGCTGATTGATAAAATTGGTTACGAAGAAGCTGCACTGGACGAATTGCTGACCCGCATTGACCGCAAACCGGACGACGTGCGTGTGATCACCTATGACAACCAAGAGACCTTGGTGGAAATTCTCCTCGGTTCGGCACAAGCCAGCCATCCCGACGCGCAGTGGCAATTCGCCATGGAATCAACCGTGCCGCGCCCGATGTATTGCTGCTCTTGGCTGTCCGGACTGACGAGCGGACCGTTCGGCCGCAATTAGGGTCGCGCAGGGAGGATGGTTCGCCTCCACTGGAACTCTGGGAGAACCTCAGCCACAATATGCGTGTCTGTCACGGAATCGCTGCCAAGTGAATCCGTCTCCACGAATTCCATCTCCGCAAAGAATCACGTAACGAGAGTCCCGCTATGCCTGCCCTGGGTGTCAATATCGACCATGTTGCTACTGTCCGCCAAGCTCGCCGCACCATCGAACCCGATCCTGTGTGGGCGGCCGTTTTGGCCGAGTTGGGTGGCGCGGACGGCATCACGCTGCATCTGCGGGAAGACCGCCGGCACATTCAGGACCGCGATCTGCAGGTGATGCGGCAAACAGTGCAAGTCAAAATGAATCTGGAGATGGCGGCTGAAGAGGAAATGACCGCCATCGCCCTCAGTGTGAAACCGGATCAGGTCACGTTGGTTCCGGAAAAGCGGGAGGAGATCACCACTGAGGGAGGATTGGACGTTGTTGCCAATGCCGCAAAGATCAAAACGTGCGTCGAGCAACTCAAAGCAGCGGGAATCGAAGTCAGCCTGTTCATCGACCCGGATGAACGTCAGATTGAAACCGCGACAACCTCTGCAGGTCGATGCGATAGAGCTGCACACTGGGCGTTATGCCGATGCAGCCAATGCGCAAGCACGCGACCAGGAGTTCGACCAACTCGTGACGGCCACACACTTGGGAATTGATCACGACCTACTGGTGCATATGGGGCATGGATTGACGTATCGCAATGTCAGCCCGATTGCTGAGATCGATGGAGTGAGCGAACTCAACATCGGCCATAGCATTGTTGCCCGCGCGTTGATGGTTGGATTCGAAGAAGCGGTCCGCGAAATGAAGTCGCTCATCACGCTCTAATCAGGGCCTCGCGAGTCGCTGGAAACGCGCGATCGAAGCAAAGATCGGTGCCCGCCAACACGCTGCGTCTGCCGCATTTCCATCTCACAATGCTTATCTCATTAGAAATTTTTGAGATTTTTTTTCGTTGACGGATTGCGCACTATGCCCATCAAATAGGCGAAATCCGCGTGACCACAACACAGAATTGTGGTTTGCGCGATTCGTTCGCATCAATAATGGTTTTTGCTTGGAAATCGTTCAGCACACTGGGCAACCCGCGCAAGAATTTAGGCGCGCAGCGATTTTTCACGTATTAACGAAAATCCGGAGCAGGGTTCGGGGGTTGAGTCAATTGCGAGATTCATCCCGATAGCTGGGATATGCGAATTGCGCTACGCGCATCGCTTAGAACGAATTGACCACCCTTACTGAGCGGCTGGCAAGTAAGTTCGCGAGACAAAGACCACACGTCCTCATTGGGACGGAACGCGAATTTTTAGCCCGCTCTATTTCCTAACATGTCACTCCTCAAAGGGAGTGGTGCGTGCACGGAGGATCCGATGCCGGACATTCTGCAAAACATCTACGACGTTATGTCGCGTGGGAAAGCACTAGCTGCCACGCTTCTCATTGGCGGTATCGGATTCCTCGCCCCCCAAGGCGCCGATGCCGGTGAATTCGCAAACTACTATTACGGCCAAGGTGGCTGTGCTTGTGAAGCGCCCAGTTGCGACAATGGTTGCGACAACGGCTGTGGTGGTTGCGAAGAATCGAACGACCCCTGGAAACTCTTCTCCGAGCCCGTTGGTGGGTTCGATATTGGTGGATGGACCCAATGGGGTTACACCAGCGAATCAACCGGTATGTTCAACGACATCCCGGACCGATTCAACAACCACCAAAGCTGGATTTACGCTGAAAAAGTCGCCGACGGTTCCAACGGTTGGGACTGGGGTGCACGGGCCGACTTGATGTACGGTACCGACTCCTACGACACCCAAGCCTTCGGCAACAATCCCGGTCGCTGGGACTACGAGAATGGCTGGGACCATGGTATCTATGGATGGGCGATGCCGCAGCTTTACGGTGAAGTGGCCAATGGCGACTTGTCGGTGAAGTTCGGTCACTTTTTCACGTTGGTTGGTTATGAAGTCGTCCCCGCCACCGGGAACTTCTTCTTCAGCCATGCCTACACCATGTACAACAGTGAACCGTTCACTCACACCGGTGCGCTGGCTACCTACAAAGCCAGCGACGATGTGACCCTGTACGGTGGTTGGACGTTGGGATGGGACACCGGCTTCGATCAATTCGATGGCGGCAGCAGCTTCCTCGGTGGTGCCGCATTGGGACTGACCGACGATGCCACGTTGACCTACATCTTGACGGCCGGCAACATGGGCCAACGTGGTGATGGCTATTCGCACAGTATTGTGTTGGATGTGAATATCACCGAAAAGTGGAACTACGTTCTGCAAAGCGACTTGGTCTCGTTTGATACCGGTGCTGGACAAAACGATGAATACGGTATCAACCAATACCTGTTCTACACCGTCAACGATCAAGTGAAACTTGGTTCGCGGGTGGAATGGTGGAGCTCGGACGCCGGATTCGATCACGGTGGACAATCCCCCGTCGCCGGTGGACAACACTCCTACTACGAAGCGACGTTCGGTGTGAACTACAAACCGATCGCCAACTTGATCGTCCGTCCGGAATACCGCCACGATTGGTTCCCGCACGGTGGGTACACGCAAGACATCTTCGGCATCGACGCGATCCTGACCTTCTAAGTCAGGTTGGCATTACGCCTGAGTTTGTCGACAATCTGAAAGCGTCTCCCCAGCCACCCGCCGAGTTTTTCGGCGGGTGGCTGTTTTTGATATCGCAGTGCGAATCGGCAGACAACAGCGGGATCGGCCAGTTAAAGCCTAAAAAGCCACTCCATAGCTGCTCTCAATGCTTGCACATGCTCAACTCGCGCGCATCTGCTGTCGCGTTTCCTTGCACGCATTCGATTGCCGTTGCCTTTTCAGATGTATTTTGAGAAACAACAGAGAGCGCAATCACTTTCCTGGCAAAGGATTGCAAGCAAACCGCACATCAAGCCTTTCGGTTAGGCACGGAAGTTGCAATTCCTGCAATCCGGCCAAATGTGGCCACTGCGGGAGTCTCGTAGTCTGACGTCATTGTCATTCCTGAGGCCATACATGTTGGCGATTGAGTTTCCAGCAAACCGAGGCAATGCGAAGTGGCTCATCTGACAAGCGGCGCTGTTCTGTGAATTACATCTCAGGGAGCGACGTGGCAGTTGAGGCCAATCCAATCTAACTCTCGCGGCTAATTTCCTGTGTGGGGGAAGTGCGCCCCAGTTTCATTCTGCGCTACCGATCCGTACCGTCCAATTTTGCTTTTTAGGAAAGAGGAACCTGTGACATGCGAACTGCAATAACCTTGGCCACCGCCATCTTTCTCTGTGTGGCGATCCCTGCTCGTCCACTCATGGCATTTCAGGATGATGCCGCCGCGCCGGCCGAACCAGCCGCCGCCGCACCCGCTGAAGGGGAGGAAGCTCCTGCAACGGAAGGAGAGGAAGCTCCCGCGGAAGAAGTCGTCGTCATCTCCAATGATGAACTGTCGTTTGCTGTCGACAACATCGTGCTGTTTTTGTCTGCCGTCTTGGTCATCTTGATGCAGCCTGGTTTCGCCATGGTCGAAGCGGGCTTCAATGCCAGCAAGAACACCGTCAATATTCTGTTTAAGAACTTGATGGACCTGTGCATCGGCTGTCTGTTGTTTTACCTAGTGGGGTATGGATTGATGTACCCCGGCGATAGTGCAACCAACGGCTATTTTGGGTTTGCGGGAATCGGCGTTACGGAAGGCGCTGATCGCGTTACCGCGGCACCGGGTGCATTGGATCCACAAGTTGACTTTCTGTTCCAAGTTGCGTTTGCTGCAACCGCCGCGACGATTGTCTCCGGTGCCGTTGCCGGCCGTATGAAGTTCTCTGCGTATCTCGTGTACAGTGCCGTCTTGACGGGCTTGATTTATCCCATCAGCGGTATGTGGAAATGGGGCGGCGGATGGCTCGACGCCATGGGCTTCGCCGATTTCGCAGGCTCAATTGTGGTGCATGCAGTCGGGGGATTTGCCGGATTGGCCGGAGCAATCGTCCTGGGACCGCGGATTGGCCGCTACACAGCTGAAGGCAAGTCAGTCCCGATGCCGGGTCACAACTTGGCCATTGCAACATTGGGCGTGTTCATCCTGTGGGTGGGCTGGTTCGGTTTCAACCCCGGTAGCCAATTGGCATTCACCGGCACCGACAACACGATGGCCACGATGTTGATTGCCCTCAATACGATGCTCGCTGCAGCCGCTGGTGGATTCGCCGCTATGATGCTCAGCTGGGTGATGTTCAAGAAGCCGGACCTGTCGATGGCCCTCAACGGTGTATTGGCCGGTTTGGTCGGTATTACAGCTAACTGCGATCAAGTGACGAACCTCCAGAGCATCATCATTGGTGCTGTCGCCGGTGTGTTGGTCGTGATCGGAATCATCGCACTGGACAAACTGAAGATCGACGATCCGGTCGGTGCGTTCCCGGTTCACGGCTTGTGTGGAGTTTGGGGTGGGGTCGCGACTGGTATTTTTGGAAACAGTGCTGACTTTGTCACGCAGGTCATCGGCTCGGCAGTGATTCCCGTCTGGGCGTTTGTCACGATGATCATCCTGTTCCTCGGCTTGAAAGCCGTCGGCATGTTGCGTGTCGATGCTGATGAAGAGGTGGCAGGGTTGGACATGGTCGAACACGGCATGGCCGCTTATACCGCCGACCACTAAGCGTTGGGATTGCTTGGCTGAACGATTTGGAAATTCCACAGTTTCTACCAAATCGGTTGGAGAGTCATAGCCAGCCAAGTACCCGATTGTGACCTTGAAATGGATTGGACGTGTCGCAGGACGCGGATCGGTGAGATGGGGCGCGATGGCAACATCGCGTCCCCATCTCCACCGCTTACTGGTTGGCATTTCCATTGCTGCATACCCACGAGAATTCAAACCACAGGCGAATCATGAAAAAAATCGAAGCCATTATTCGGCATTACAAACTAGAAGACGTCAAAAACGCATTGAGCGCCATCGAAATCCACGGCATGACCGTTACGGAAGTCCGCGGATTTGGACGGCAACGTGGGCACAAGGAGATGTATCGCGGTGCAGAATACACCGTTGATTTCCTGCCCAAAGTCAAACTAGAAGTCGTCGTCGTCGACGATGATTGCACCAAAACGGTGGAGTCCATTTTGGAGAATGCTCGTACGGGAGAAATCGGGGACGGCAAAATTTTTGTCACCGACCTCTCCGAAATCGTACGGATTCGCACAGGCGAAGTCGGCGAAGAAGCCATTTAACCGCCATCCTCACCTTTGGGCTTCCCGGTTACGGCCGGGAAGCCTGAGGCGGGGATTGGGTTGAGGTTGGGTGCCTTCGGTTTCATTCCGTCAGTTGCCTGGTTATGATGGGCGACTTCGCTGGGACAGGCGAGCTGACGAGAGATTCTGTTGAGTTGTGGCAGACCCGCGCTGGTGAGAGTGCGGCCCGAGACACCCCTGTTTCGTACGGCAAGTAGCAATTGGCACGCTGGTTGCACTCTTGCTGAGGCTGCAGCTAAAGCTTACAAAATCTGCGGTAAATCTGGGGAACCCCAGCAGCGCCGCCGAATTTGCATGCATTTCCTGCGCAAAAACCGCGCATCTTTGTTGTGTTCCAACCGACACCTTCTCGGTTTTTTTAATCACTGTGAATTCGCGGTCATTTTCAAAATCGCCGTGAATCACCGGCGAAATTATCGCGGCTTGTCAGTAGATTGATTGCGGCCAACGGAGTGCGGCATACTGTGTGCCCTGGTGACGATTTACGATCCGTGATTTCGATCTGAAAAGAGTTGCGATCTGCGTCCCTGGATATTTTTGGATTACATACTGGAAGAAACACTGAAGGAGAACCAAAGCGATGACCCCCAAAGAGTTCTTTGAATTTGCAAAAGAGCACGGTGCGGAAATGGTGGATCTGAAATTCACCGACCTGCTGGGCACTTGGCAGCACTGCTCTTATCCCGTCGACACCTGGAGTGAGGGAACGTTTGAAGACGGCGTGGGCTTTGACGGCTCATCGATTCGCGGCTGGAAGGCCATTAATCAATCCGACATGCTGGCCATCCCCGATGCCGCAACCGCCAAGTTGGACCCGTTTTTTGCCCGGCCGACGGTGAGCGTTATCGCGAACATTGTCGATCCGATCACCAGAGAAGACTACGCCCGCGATCCGCGGAACATCGCTCGCAAAGGGATTGACTACCTGAAGCAAACCGGAATCGCCGACACCTGTTTTGTCGGTCCCGAACCGGAATTCTTCATCTTCGACGAAGTCCGTTACGATCAATCGCAAAACCGTGGGTTCTATGAAATCGACTCGGTCGAAGGCGCTTGGAACACCTCGCGTATCGAAGAGCCGAACTTGGGTTACAAGCCGAGCTACAAGGGGGGGTATTTCCCGGTCAGCCCGACCGACAGCTATCACGATCTGCGTGGCGAGATGGTGTATGCGATGCGGGAGTTGGGCATTGTGGTTGAAGCCCATCACCACGAGGTGGGAACCGGCGGCCAATGTGAAATCGACATGGAATTCTGCGATCTGCTGAAAATGGCGGACCAGTTCATGTGGTTTAAATACATTATCCGTAACGTTGCCAAAAACCATGGCAAGACAGTGACCTTCATGCCTAAACCGGTCTTCGACGACAATGGCTCGGGCATGCATACCCACATGTCGTTGTGGAAAGACGGCCAATCGCTGATGGCGGGCGACGGTTACGCCGGCTTGAGTGATACGGCGCTACACGCAATTGGCGGCCTGCTGAAACATGGCCGGGCAGTCTTGGCCTTTGCGGCTCCGACGACCAACTCCTACAAGCGGTTGGTGCCGGGCTTTGAGGCGCCGGTGACGTTGGCGATGTCGCAGCGGAACCGCTCCGCAGCTGTACGGATTCCGATGTATTCCTCCAACCCGAAGGCCAAGCGGTTGGAATTCCGCTGTCCCGACCCGACGGCCAACGGATACATCATGTATACCGCCATGATGATGGCGTTGATCGACGGAATCCAAAACAAGATCGATCCGGGCGATCCGCTCGATCGCGACATCTATGGAATGACACCGGAAGAGTTGGCGGAAACCAACAAAACGCCGGCATCGCTCGAAGAGGCCCTCAACGCCTTGGAAGAGGACAACGAATTCCTGACCAAAGGGGATGTCTTCACGGAAGATCTGATCGAAACCTGGATCAGCTACAAGCGGGAGAACGAAATCGACGAATTCCGCTTGCGTCCTCACCCGCACGAGTTCGCCCTCTACTACGATAGTTGATCACTGTTCGTGAGCGATCACGAATACAAATCACGATCAGCACAAACTCCCGCCCGGACGAACGTCTGGTGCGGGAGTTTTTTTTTATTGAGTGACGTACGTTGTCCTTGTAATTTCACTAGCCAAGAACGCTCTAGGGGGCGTTCGGCAAGTCACGAAAAACGGATTGAAGGTCGCGTGCGGAATGAACGATTTGCACGACATCAATCCCAGTTTCAGTCGGGCAATACAGAACCACATATCTTTGCACAGGGAACATTCTCAAATTGCGTGCGAGGTCGTCTCGTGCCGTTCCTAAGTGCGCGTGAGCGGCAAGCAGGATGAATTGCTTTTCGAACTTCTCCATCAATGTATCGGCCGCGCCGGGACTGTCGTTCTGGATGCCGATGTAGTCCCAGATCTGGTCAAGATCCGAACAGGCTTCCGGCGTAATTCGAAACGTGGCCATCAACCATCCTTGTCCATCGTACGTCGCTGCCGTCCTCTGCTGCGGATGTCATCGAAAAAGACGCCCAATGCGGATTCGTCTTCGAGCATGATGGCGTCCCCATTCTCTAGGCTTTTGATGCGGGAATGGACCTCAACGCGGAACTCCTCGAAGCAGCGGTCTTGTTCCCTGAGCAAATGAACAGCCGCCTTGAGGACATCTTCCGAGGATGCGTAACGTCCAGTGGCTAATTCTTCATTGACCAGATCTTGAAGATCGTGTGGCAGTTGCAAAGATTCTCCCATATCGTTTTGTCTCCCCGGTCGTTTAAGAGCCGTTCACGCAAATTCTGATCTGATAATTGTAGCAAATCGAATCGACCAGCCGTCAGGCCAATCTGGGAATCGATGGAGTGTCAAGCACCGGATCGTTTGCTATTATGCGGCAATTCCCTGTTTTCGTCCGCCATTCCCCTAGCGTGGATCGCCAATTATGGCCGCAGCGACTTATAAAGATGCCGGTGTTGACCTGGAGTTGTACCAGCAAGCCATGGCCCGTTTGCCAAAAATGATGCAACGGACGCGGACGCCGCGGGTGCTGGATTTGCCGGGGGGATTCGCCGGGCTGTTTGGGCTGAATCGTCCCGGGCAACCGTACGAAGACCCGGTGTTGGTCTCCGGGACGGACGGTGTGGGGACCAAAATCAAAGTCGCCATTCAGGCGAAAAAATACGATACGATTGGCATCGACTTGGTGGCGATGTGCGTGAATGATTGCCTCTGCCTGGGAGCAGAGCCGCTGTTTTTCCTGGATTATCTTGCACTGGGTAAAGACGACCCCGAATTGATTGCCGAGTTGGTCTCCGGGGTGAGCGACGCGTGTGTCGAAACGGGATCGGCGCTGCTGGGGGGCGAAACGGCCATCATGCCCGACCTGTATGCCGCTGGCGATTTCGACATGGCGGGGTTTTCGGTCGGGGTTGTGGAACGTAACCGCACGATTGACGGGCAGAGAATTCAGCCGGGCGACGTGATTCTCGGACTCGACTCCAGTGGGTTTCACTCAAACGGCTACAGTTTGATCCGCAAGGTCGTCTTCGAGGGAGCCGGGCTGTCGGTCGATGATACGATCCCCGAATTGAAAGCAACTGTCGGCGAGGTGTTGCTGAAACCGACGCGGCTGTATGTCTCGGCAATTCAGGCGGTTTTGAAACAATCGCTCGTGGTACATGGCATGGCGCATAACACGGGCGGTGGCTTGCAGGAGAACGTGGCCCGCATTCTACCGGAGGGTTGCCGGGCAGAGATTGACCGCGGCAGTTGGCAGCCGTTGCCGGAATTCGCCTGGCTGCAACAATTGGGAAATATTGACCGGGACGAAATGTTTCGCGTGTTCAACATGGGGATCGGCTATGTGGTGATCGCCCCGCCGGAAAACGTCGCTGTGATTCAGCAGGCGCTGACCGGGCAAGATGTGGGCAGCCAAGTGATTGGCAAAATCGTCGCCGGTGAGCCGGGTGTGGACTACACGAACTGAGTGGCTGCGTGTTTCAGTAGGCCGTCTTAATGGCGGCATTGAGGTTGGGGAAAGACAGCGACATGGCGACACCGCATTATTATCGAGTGCTCCGGATTTTTGCCCGGAATTCGCTCGTGCGCGAGATGCAATTTCGCGGTAATTTTCTCATCACCGTGGTTTCCAACGCACTGTGGTTTTCTGCTCAATTGATTTTGTTCAACATCATTTACGGCAATGTCAAAGAGATCAACGGTTGGAGTCGCTACGAGTTTTTTGCCTTCATGGCGACCGGAATGCTGATCAATAAGTTGATCGAATCGATTTTCATGCCCAACTGTGCGAACTTCAGCGAGCTGATCCGCACAGGCAATTTGGATTTTGCGCTGCTCAAACCGATCGATACACAGTTTTTGATCTCGTTTGAAAAGCTCGATTTGGCGCGGCTGACGGACTTGGTCTTCGCATTGTCACTGTTGGGCTATTCGTTGGCACAATTGGATGCCTTTTCGCGGATCACCGTGATGCAGGTGGTGATGTACCTGCTGTTGATCGGTCTGGGCGTGATATTTTTCTATAGCCTGATGATCACACTAGCCAGCACGAGTATTTGGTTTGGACGTAATCAGGGGCTGTATGACTTTTGGTTTTACGTCACGATCTTCGCGCGGTATCCCCGCAGCATTTACGATGGCAGTTCGGGATTCGGCTTGGCGCTGCAGAGTGTGTTCTCGTATCTGCTGCCGATCCTGCTGGTGGTCACAGTTCCCGCGCATGTGATCCTGGACAAAACGCTCAACCCGTCCTGGCTGACAGCCGTATTGGTTTTGTCCACGATACTGGGACTGCTCGTCTCGCGGGCGGTGTTCCACCGCGCATTAATGAGCTATCGCAGCGCTAGCAGTTGAACTGGCGGCTGGGGAACAATTCCTACGCGGGTCGCAGCGCAGCGAGCGTTTCTTAGAATTTTTCGTCTTCGTCATCATCGTCGATTTCGATGAATTCCGAGTCGTCAAATTCATCGGCCTCGAATTCGCCGGTGCTCATTTCGAATTCGCTGCTGGATTCGTCCACTTCGCTGGAGACATCAAATTCACCCGTCATAGCGGTGACGGGGATATCCCCGCTGGTCATCGCCGACTTGGCGGGCTTGGCGGCGCCCCGTTGACGTCCGTGAAAGACGAAGATGCCCACCGGCATTAACGCCAAGGCTGATGAGGCGAGCAACGTCAATCCCACGACGGTCATCATCATCCCGCTGGCTTGTCCGGTGTAATTGAGGAAGGCAATCACCATCAGAGCCGCCACCACGAAGGCCGGAATTGCGGCTACGAGCGAGACTCCCACTAAGGTCATTTTGTTCACGGCAATACCTATCTTCCAAATCCACCAGGGCTGTTAATCAAACCGGGGAGTGCGTGTGGGGACTTCTTGGGTCCGGTCGGGTAACCATTGATGCTGCGTCAGCCCCACCGGGGAGCGAACTACTTCTTTTAACTATCTTAAACCCCCGGATTACCCGATGCAAGAATTGAATCCGTAACTGGGCCAGTAAATAGATGATCGGGATTCCCCGGCGTCGCACCGGGTGATTCGGTGTTGCCGCCTGACAATGCGGATGACCGTCAAAACCGGACGGGTGCAAGTTTCCGAGGCTGGTCAGCGGGTTGCTGGGTGGTCCAGGGGTGATTTCTTGCCATTTTCTTCGTCAGAGTGTGTTAATGCGCGGGGTGACGTTCGGTTACAACTCAAGGAGGAGGGAAAAACCAAGTGAAGTGGCGTCACGGGAACGGTGGGGCATCACCGGGTTGCAAGTCGATTCCCACACCGCTATTTTCGGTACATTCGCGAACTAGCAGCGCAGAATCGGCAGTGGACGATTACGGTGACTGGCTCCGGCAAACGGGTGTGGTGATGGCCGAATTGACGCATTTTAACGAGGACGGCGCCAGTCGCATGGTGGACGTCAGCGAAAAACCGGTCACAGCACGGATGGCCCGCGCGGCGGGGACGGTACGGATGCAGTCTGCGACACGACAACTGATCGTGGACCGCAAATTGTCCAAAGGAGATGTATTAGAAGTCGCCCGTTTGGCGGGAATTATGGCGGCCAAAAAAACGGCCGATTTGATTCCACTCTGCCATCCGCTCGGATTGGATGCGGTGGAAGTGGAATTCGAAACTCCCGGCGACGACTTGGTGCGAATTATCGCGGTCGCACGCGTTCAAGGCCGGACCGGCGTGGAGATGGAAGCGATGACGGCGGTCAGCGTAGCAGCGCTGACGATTTATGATATGTGTAAAGCGGTCGATCGGGGAATGACGATCGGCGAGATTGAATTGCTCGAAAAAGCGGGCGGAAAAAGCGGGCATTACCTGCGAGAATGAATTCACATGCTAAAAATGTCTCCCGGCTCGCCGATTGGCCCACGCCTCTAGACACGCATGGAACAGAAACACTCAAGACGAGGCGGAGTGACATGAAAGACGTGGTCGCAGGATCAACGGGAGCGTCCGGTTTGCTGGGGCAAATCGATGAGCTGTTCGGCGACGATTTGGTACGTGTCGAACAGATCTTTGCCGAAGAGCTCAAAAGTTGGCACCCGTTTGTCAACGACGTGCTCGGGCACATGACCCGCTTCCGTGGCAAACGGTTGCGGCCGATCTTGCTGCTGCTCTCCGCCAAGGCTTGCGGAACGGTGACGCACGACCATTTGGTGCTCTCCGCTGTGGTGGAAATGATTCACACGGCGACGTTGGTGCATGACGATGTGCTGGACGATGCGGAAATCCGCCGGCATGTCGCCACGATCAACTCACGCTGGAACAACGAAACCAGCGTGCTACTGGGGGACTATTTGTTCACCCACGCCTTTCATTTGGCCAGCGGGTTGGAAAGCACCCTCGCCTGCCGGTTGATTGGCCACTCGACGAATCTCGTTTGCGAAGGGGAATTGGCGCAGATTCACGAGCGGGGAAATCGGGATCTGACCGAAGCTCAGTACCTGGAGATCATCGAGGGCAAGACGGCCGAGTTGTGCGCCGTCTGTTGCCAACTGGGTGCTCATTTCGCCGATGCGGGGGAAGCCACCACGGCGGCGATGCGGGAATACGGCCGCTGCCTGGGCATCGCCTTTCAAATCGCCGATGACCTCTTAGACGTGTTGGGCAACGAGGGCGAAACCGGGAAGTCGCTCGGTTCGGATTTGAAAAAACAAAAGCTCACGCTGCCGTTGATCCGCCTGCTGGACCAATCGACACCCAAGGATGCCACAGAAATCCGCCGGTTGTTGGCCGATCCGACTGAGCCAAACCGTGACAAGCTGCAAAAGTTCGTCGCCGGCAGCGACGCCATCGAATACGCGTTCGCCCAGGCCAATGAGTTCGCGCAGACCGCGCGTCAACAATTGGCGGAACTGCCCGATTCGGTTTCCAAACGGTTATTGGAAGAGATCACCGAATTCGCCACGCAGCGTAGTTGGTAACGGCAATCGGCCGGGGGCGTGCGCGGGCCTAGTACAAGTCCATGTGTTTTCGGGCCAGTTCGCCCACGAAGGCGTACTCATACATCTCGCCCCGGTGGGCATGCAGACCGACGATGATCGGATAAATAATCCCGGCGACCGCCAATCCAAAGATCACCGGAATGGCGACGATCAATCCGACCCCGAACGTGATGAATGCGAGAATTCCGGCCAGGACCCCGATGACAATAATCGCTAGTTGAAAATACAGCGATTGCAGGGCGTGAAAGGCCACATAGCGGTTCTTGTCCTTGTAGAGCACAAACAGGATCAACGGCGCGATCACGTTGGCTGGTGCGGCCACCAGGACTAGCAACCCGCTGAGATGCGCCAACAAGGCCCACAGCTTGTCGTCATCGGTGGCGGACAAGTACTCGACAGATTCGGAATCTCGGTTTTCCCATGCGTTGGTAGCCATTGAGTTTCTTCCTCTCAGCTGCTGTTGCCGCAGTCGTCGCCTTGGTCTGCTCCAATTCGCAGTGTGATCCCGTTAACCGGTACACATTTGGAGAATTCCGCCCTTCGTCATGGGGCGGCGGTTGGCGACGGCAAAGCGTCTTAATTATACTGGACGACACGAATGCCACTTGATGGACAAAAAACTGCCTGATCCGAGGTGTCATTCGCAAATCGAACAGATTTCTTAGCTGCGGATGATGAAATCCGTGTTCGTCACGGGAAATTGACAACGCGCGCCATCATGTTTTCGCTGGCCGGCGTAGTAGCCGTCAGTGCGCGTTTGTCCACTGATTTGTCACACATCAAAACGGCCTGACCACCCTGCTCTGCTGGAGTTCACCTTGTTAGCTGGCCCAATCTTTAATCGCGAGGCGATCACGTCGCCGCGACAGCTGAAGCATTACGTGATGCGTGCGGGCTATGTGGCTGGCATGTTTGTACTGATGTATACCACTAGCCAAGCCACCTTTGGTTGGCAGTCGGCGCAGACCGTTGGCGAAGTGGCCCGATTTGGCGGACTGTTGTTTCAGATTTTCTCGCTGGTGCAGCTGGTGCTGGTTTTGTTTTTCGCCCTGCTGTTTTCTGCGGGAAACGTCGCGCAGGAAAAAGACCGGCAAACGCTGATTCTGCTGTTGATGACCGATCTGAAAAACCGCGAGTTGGTGCTGGGCAAATTGTTTTCCAGCTTGCTGCTGGTGGTCGTGCTGCTGGCTGTATCGGTGCCTGTGTTTGCGCTGACGTATGCGTTTGGCGGGGTTTCACTGGCACAAATTGGGGCATCTCTGGCGATCTGTACGGTCACAGCGCTGGCTTCGGGCAGTTGGGGTGCGTTGGTCGCCCTGTGGCGCGAGAAAACGTTTCAAACATTGGCGGTCAGCGTCCTGGGCACCGTGCTATTTATTGGTGCTGTTGAAGCCGGCGCGCTATTCACCGGACCAGTGGCCGGTTACTGGATCGGCCTGCTCAATCCGTTTCGGGCAATGATGCAGGTTCTTAATCCATTGGGCCCTTCGGGGGACGTCTTTCCCCTGGCCAATATTTTGGGCGCTGTTGGGTCTGGCTGTGGTGTTGAATGTGGTCGCGATTCTGCGTTTGCGGGTCTGGAACCCGTCGCGGAATTTGTTTGTGGCCCCCAAGGAAGATGACATCGACACGTCCACCGGCAAGGGCAAAGTCCGCACGGTTTGGACGAATCCGGTGATCTGGCGCGAGATGCGGACAAAGGCCTACGGCCGTAAAATCTTTGCGATCAAGGCGGCCTATCTGGCGATCTTTGCAGCGGCGATGGCGTTTATTGTCGCCAATCCGGTCTCTGACGGAACGTTGGTGCTGGGCATGATTTCCATGAGCGGCTTTGCATTCGTGGTGATTGGATTGCTCGGTTTATTGTTGATCAACGCGCAAGCGGTCACGTCGCTGACAACCGAGCGGGATCTGAAAACGCTGGAGCTGCTGTTGGTCACCAACATTACGGCCAAGGAATTCATCTACGGAAAACTGGGGGGGATTTTTTACAACACCAAGGAAATCATCCTGCCGCCGTTGATTATGGCGGTCTACTTTGCCGCGACCGGAGTGCTTTCGATAGAGAACGTCACATACCTGATTCTGGGATTTCTCTTTTTGGCGGCGTTTTCGGCCATGCTGGGTCTGCATGCGGGAATCACGTATGACAGTTCGCGAACGGCGATTGCCAATAGCTTGGGGACGATGTTCTTTCTGTTTTTGGGCATCTTCATTTGCCTGATGTTGATTATTGAATCACGCTCCTCCTTCCTGCTGCAGTTGCCCAGTTTCCTGGTGTTCATCTTAGGAGGCAGCCTCGGTTTGTGGGGTTCGCTGACGTACAAGAATCCCTCGCCGGCGCTCACGATGGCGGCGCTCTCGTTGCCATTTTTGACGTTCTATGCCATCACCGGGTTCTTATTGGACAACACCTTGGGTGTGTTGATCGCTGTGGCGGTGACGTATGGATTCACGACGATGGCCATGCTGGTCCCGGCAGTCAGCGAATTCGACGTCGCGTTGGGGCGGTCGTCGACGGATGGTTAGTCGGTTCAGCGAACCATGAAAAAGCTGTCGGCGCTCTAAGGTTTCGTTGAGTATTCGTGTATAAACGATCGGTGGCAACGACGCGCTGTCGCTGTGCGATACGAAACGAAGGCTTCAACACCGAAACGACAATGAGCACCTTTCTGGATGCTACTGAAATCTGGCTACCCGGCACGCTCGCCATGGCGGCGCTGACGGTCGCATCCGGTTTTTTCTCTGCTAGCGAGACCGCACTGTTTTATCTCTCGCGCGATGAACTGCGCGCGTTTCGTGTGGGCAAGCCCCGCGAGCGAATGGCCGCGACACTGCTGCGGAACCCGGACCGTCTGTTGACGGCCATTTTGTTCTGGAATCTCGTGACCAATCTGACCTACTTCACTGTCAGTATTCTGGTCACGCGCAAATTGGAAACCGAGGGGCACACCGCTGCGGGGGGGCTGTTTGGTTTTGGCAGCCTTGTCGCCATCATCGTCTTCGGCGAAGTCCTCCCCAAAAGCTTGGCGATCGCGATTCGCAAGTCGTTGTCGTCGTGGGTCAGTTTTCCATTGGCAGCGGCGGTGCGGGTACTTGATCCGGTCGCTCCCATGTTGAGATCGGTGACGATCTTAGTCCGTCGGACGCTGTGGCCCAAATTTACAGCGGAACCGTATTTGGATACCGACGACTTGGAGCGAGCCGTAGAGACGACCGAGATGAGTGAAGATCTCATTCGACAAGAACGGCAACTGTTGCACAATCTGTTGGACTTGTCGGAGATCCCCACGGAAGAGGTGATGCGTCCCCGTGGCAGTTATTTGACATTCGAACCGCCGGTCGCCCTGTCTGATTTGGGTGGAAAAATCCCTCCGAGCGGTTACTTGCTGTTGATCGAACCGGGAGGCGAATCGATTGAAGGTGCGGTTCCGATTTTGAATTTTTCGTCGCTCCCCAAAAAGAACCTGGAACAAAGCGCCGAAGAGGTGGTGGTCGTTCCCTGGTGCGCATCATTGGCAGTGACGTTACAACTGCTGAGGTCACAGTATTGCAATGTGGCGGAAGTGACCAACGAGTACGGAGCAACGATCGGCATCGTGACCTACGAGGATATTCTCGACACCATGCTCCGCGCGCAACCTAGCCGCGCCAAACGGTTGTTACGTCGTGAACCGGTGGTGGAGATCGAACCGGGACGGTATCGCGTCGATGGGATTACGACATTGCGGTATCTGTGCGCACGGCTTGACTTGGATTTTGAACCGTCGGACGAAGGAACGCACACGGTGGCGGGACTGTTGAACGACGAATTGGAACGGGTCCCCGAAACGGGCGACAGTTGCCATTGGCGCGGATATCTCTTTACCGTGACCGACGTTTATCGCCCGGGCAATTTCTCCGCCGAAGTCTGCCGCGATGAGCAGCCATTGGATTAGAATTGAGGTCGCGACTCCTCCCAGCGCGGCGGAGCCGCAACCAAAATGACGTTGTGATTTAGCCACAGATTGAACACGGATCAAACACAGATTCACGGGCGTGACACCGCAGCATCCCAAACCGACGGCTTGCCGTCGTGCACGGCGATCCTAGTCCAGCAGAGTGACCGAATGATTTCCGACGAAAAACATTCGACCGGATCGTTCACCATTGATTTTCAAAATGGCTGCTGTGCACCGGAACATCAATCAGCTTCGCCGCACGAAAATTTGTGCAGGATGCAAACTTTGAAACGTTCGTTGCACAGGGCACACCCGGTGGCTTACAGGGAAGGCCCTACCGCGTGTTGGATTTTCCGAGTTGTTCGGCGACCCATTGTTTGAGGACATCGCCGGACGGAGTTGATTTGTCCTCTGGGCGTTTCACCAACGGCAAGTCCTGTGCGCGGATGAGTTGTTGGACCAGTCGGGCACGCGTTCGTTGTTCCGGACTGCTGGGCTCACTAGCGAGCGCCGGATCGATGGCAATCACATCCCATGTCCGCAGACCAAAACTGAGTGCGTAATTCAAAATCCAGCTGTAGGTGCGGACGTATTGTTCCTGCGACGAAGAGGTGGTTTCGATGGGAACGGCGATCACGACCAAGTCGGGTGCCATTTTGCGGACGGTCTTGGCTTGTTCCTCGATATCACTGAGTGACTTTCCGGCTGTCTCCCACGTGGTGATTTTGATGTCCGCGTTGGGATAAACACGACGGATGGCGACTTTGATTTGCGCATCGAAGGGGGGCATAGCCAGGACATGGATCGGCTGCTTTTTCTCCAGCTTGCCACGTGTCCAGGGAATGGGAGGCGTCGAAACGGGAATGTCCTTGAGTAGAATGCGGTGGCCAAGGACCGCTTGCACGATTTCTTCGGCGATCAGTTTGTGTCCGTCCAAGTTGGGGTGAATTTCATCGCTCATCAACGTCGCCCAAGCGAATTCGTCGCGCGAGCGGAGTGACTGATAGGCCGCATAACAATCGGCGACTTCGACTTGCTGGGCCTGCGCGACTTGGTGGACGGCGGCCACGTATTTTTCCAATTTTGCTTCTGGGCGAGACTTGGTGTCGTAGACCGAATTCGGTGTGCACAACAAGACCTCGGCTCCGGCGGCGCGGCACATTTCGATGATCTTGGTGAGGTTGTCGCGGTATTCAAACAGCGGCACGCGGGTCATGTCATTCAGCCCGAACATGACCGTCACCAGATCGGGTTTGTGGGCGAGGACATCGGTCTCGATACGGGCCAGCGCATCGCGCGTGGTGTGGCCGCTGATGCCGGCGTTGATGGCTTGGACGGTTGCGCGGGATTTGGTTTTTTCCAGTGCGATCTGAACCAACTTCGTATACGCCCGTCGGCCACCGGTGTGGTAATAGATCCCGGTCACACTGTCGCCGAAACAAACAACTTTAACAGTCCGGCCGCGTTCGCCGAGCGACTGCTTAAAGTGCGGAAAGTGCTCCTCTGCCACAGCGGTCGAGGCGATTGCGGAAACGGCCAAGCCGGCGCACAGCAAGAAACAATATTTGGAGTCAGCGAAGCGAATCATGGGAGTGGACCTCAGGCGGGGAAATCACGCGTCCCGTCGGTTGTTGTGCGGGACGATCCATGTGATTCGTGCGGAATCACATTCTCCACGATACCGCAATCTGGAGCCCTCCGCCCCCTCATCCGTAAAAATTTCCGGGAAAAAGCGGGGCGTCGAAGCGTTACGCTGCGCGTCGCTGTTGGGGTGCGACGTCGGCGGCGTTTGTGGCCCGGGCGACTTTTTCGTCCAATTGTTCCATGACCTGTTGCACGCGTTGTCGATAGATTTCGATGCCGGCACGGTCCAATCCGGGGGGGACGACGACCGGGGGCGCAACGAAGGCGTCGACCGTGCTGAACGGTTTGGGGACGACGAGATCCGTCCAACTCCCACGAACCACCCAGGCATTTTTGCTGGCGAACGCCCAACAGACGATGGGGTTTCCCGATTGCGAGGCCAGATAGATGATGCCTTCTTTCACCGCGCGCCGCGGTCCGCGCGGGCCGTCGGGGGTGATCGTAATGTGCCAATTTTCGGTCGCTGTTAACAGTTCTTTGAGCGCGCGCGTGCCGCCTTTACTGCTCGACCCACGGATAGCGCGGATGTGGAAGCGTTTCATGGTCAGCGCCAAGATGCCGCCATCTTGATGCCGGCTGACGAGTCCGGCCATGTTTTTGATCGTGCAAATCCCGACCGGCATGACGATCGACTCATGCCACAGGCAATGCAAATAAAAGCGGTCACACTCCGGATTCCGCGGGTCGGTTTCGGGCAGGTCGTTGTGGCAACGCACCGTCACCGTCCGGAAGAGCGTTTTAATGATCAGCGCCGACACCCAGGCGCCGAACCTCATCAAGTATGGATTTCGAATTTTCATCGTGTCGTTCCCAATCCTGCTTTGGGGATTTCGCCGCACCTCCGGTGGTCTTGGGAAGCCTCTGGAGATATCATCAGATTGATAAAAAAACGGAGTGTCTTAATCAATTGAGCGTCGATCGCCAATAGGAGATGTAACGGAAGCACGAACGGCAAGATTTTCACGCCCTGCGAGCCACCCCACTCCCCAAGCGGTGCGAGTTTGTTACAATGGCCGATAGGGGAAAACGGTTCTGTCCCCCGTTTACGGAAGATGCATGCGTAATAAATGCTTAGAATCAGTTTCAAAACCCAGTTGCGCTTGTTCTCGAAACGTTCAGATTCAGTGTCAGTGAGACGCGTCAGAGGGTTTTGAAACGACTTGATAGGAGATTTGAGATAATGGATAAGGGATGCTTGCTGTTCGCCGGATTGTGTTGTTTTTGCGTCGTAATCGCCGGATGCGGCAAGCCGGGTGACGAGAACAACGACGTCACGGTCAATCCGCCCACCGACCCGGTCGATGCGCCGGTTGAGGAAAAAACGGACGAACCGGCTGCGGAAGGCGAAGCAGCCGCGCCGGCGGGCGATATTGAACTGACCGCGGTGAGCTGGGAGCAGGTGCAGGCGAAAATTGCGGAGAACAAAGGCAAGGTTGTCGTCCTGGATGCTTGGTCGACCTCGTGCGGACCGTGCATGAAAGAGTTTCCGAATCTGGTGGCTCTGCACAACAAGTACGCCGATGGGGACGTGGTTTGCATCTCGATGAGCGTGGATTACGACGGGATTCCGAACAAGCCGCCGGAATATTATCGTGAACGCGTGCTCAAGTTTTTGACCAAGATGAATTCGACGCTGCAAAACTATCAACTCAATCAAGAAGCGACCGAATGGTTCGACTCTGTTGAACTGGGCGCGATTCCGGCGGTCTTTGTGTATGGCCGCGACGGCGAATTGAAAAAACGTTTTGACAATGACAGCATCACCAAATCGGACGAGGCGTTTACCTACGAACAAGTCAATCAACTGGTCGAGGAATTGCTCGCAAAATAATTGTGGTGCTCGGGCCGCTCTCACTCAGCGGCTCAGGCGGACTCGTGTTTTGTCACAGTTTTATTTTTTTAGGGTGCCACTGGCTTTGCCAGTGCAAAAACCATATCCCGAAAGTGCCTACAAAGCACTGGCGGAGCCAGTGGCACCCCCCAATCTTAGCTATGACAGAGCACTAGCAATCCCTGGCACCCGAGACTGTGATGGCCACTGGACGGCATTCGCGTGCGTTCCGTTAAAATTGCCACCGAGAGGGCCGCATCGTGTTCAGTCCGCGCATTCCCAAAAAGACGCTGTCCAATATCAGTCGCTCGCTCAGTACGATGTTGCGGTCGGGTGTCGATCTGATTCGCGCGGTGGATATTGTCGCCAAAAAGAGTGGCAACGCCGCGTGCCGCCGCCGGTTGGGCGAGGTCGCCGACGATTTGCGTAGCGGCGACGATCTGACCGGGGCGCTCAAACAACAGGGGGGATATTTCCCGGTGTTGTTTGTGGACATGATTCATGTCGCCGAGAGTACGGGCAATATGCCGGAAGTGCTCAAGGAGCTGGCAGACCACTACGAAAAAAACCTCCGCTTGCGCCGCGAGTTCATGGGCTGGGTGGCCTGGCCATTGTTTCAGTTGTTTGCGGCGATTTTTGTCGTGGCGCTGATGATTTTGGTGCTGGGAATGCTTGGCACTCCTGATCCCGTTACCGGCAAGGCCCTCGACCCGCTTGGTTTTGGCCTCTCCGGTGCCAGCGGGGCATTGACGTGGTTAGGATATGCTTTTGGATCAATGTTTGCGCTTGTCTTTCTCTACCAGTTATTGACGCGCGGCTTGGGACAACAGCGGGGACTGCATCGTTTGTTTTTGAGGATTCCCGTACTCGGGAAGTGTCTACAATCATTTGCCACAGCCCGATTTTCTTGGGGATTTTTCCTCACGCAAGATGCCGGTATGCCCATCGGCCCCTCATTGGATGCGAGCTTCAAAGCAACCGGCAATCAGGCATTCGCTAGTGCAGCGCCGGCGGTGATCAGCGATGTGATGGCGGGGGATGATCTAGGACGGGCGCTGGAAAATACCGAACTCTTTACTGACGAATACATTCATATCGTCCAGGTGGCTGAGGCATCCGGGACCGTGCCGGAGGAATTGCATCGACTCAGTCCGGAACTTGAGGACCAGGCGCGGCGGGCTATGAAGAAAATGGCCGCGACGGCCGGCATCGCAGTCTGGATGTCTGTGGCGGCATTGATTATTTTCCTGATCCTCCGCATCGTTTTGTGGTACACAGGAATGCTCTCTGATTTAGCTGAGGGCATTTGAATTTGCAGCGTGTTTCCCCCATCTAGCGGATTCGCGGGTGGATGTGGCAAGGCGGGGTACGTGTTGATTGGTTGCGACGTGGTCGCTTTTTGTTGTCTTTATTAAAGCGGATTCATGTCGCAGCATTTTCAATTTCACTTGGACCATACCGACGAATCGACATCGGCCCGTGCCGGGCGGTGGAGTACGCCGCATGGGGTCGTCAATACGCCCGCGTTTATGCCGGTGGGGACGCTGGCGACTGTTAAGGGGCTGACAGTCGATCAACTGCGCGAAGCTGGGGCGCAGATGGTGTTGTCGAACACCTATCACCTCGCGCTGCGACCGGGGGCGGATGTGGTGGCTGAGATGGGGGGCCTGCATGGTTTCATGCAGTGGGATGGGCCGATTCTCACCGATAGCGGCGGGTTTCAGGTCTTCAGTTTGGCAAAATTGGCCAAACTCGACGATGACGGCGTCGCTTTCCGGTCGCATATCGACGGCAGTTTGTTGGAATTGACGCCGCAACGGGCGATTGAAATCCAAGAAAAGCTGGGGGCCGACTGTATCATGTGCCTCGACGAATGCCCGCCGCACGATGTCCCCCGCGAGCGAATGTTGGAGGCCGTGACGCGGACCACGCGCTGGGCGGCGCGGTGCCGTGAGGCTCAAACCCGCGATGACCAAGCGTTGTTTGGAATCGTGCAAGGCGGGACCGATCTGGGCCTGCGCGAAGAATCGGCCGCGGGATTGTTGCCGCTGGATTTTCCTGGATATGCGGTGGGGGGGCTGAGTGTCGGGGAGTCACCGCGGGAAATGTACCAAACACTCGACGGCACGGTTCCACTGCTGCCGGCGGACCGCCCGCGCTACCTCATGGGAGTGGGGACGCCCAGAGATCTGCTCGAGGCGGTGCTGCGCGGCGTTGATCTGTTTGACTGCGTGATGCCGACCCGCAACGGCCGCAATGCGATGGCGTTTACGAGCGCCGGGCCGGTAAAAATGCGGAATTTGAAGCATCAGCGCGATCCTGGACCGCTCGACCCGGCCTGTGACTGCCCGGTTTGCACGCGATACAGCCGGGCGTATTTGCGACATTTGTTCATCGCCCGGGAGATGTTGGGGCCGATCTTGTTATCTTGGCACAACATCGCCTTTTACCAGCGATTACTGCGGGATCTGCGTGTGGCGATCGCTGAAAACCGGGCCGAAGAGTTTCGTCAGGTTCATCTTGCCGCCTGGGGCCAATGAATCTAAGATGCCGCCCCAAATTGGCGATGCCGCTGTGGAATCGCGAGTTTTGGGCAATTGCCGTGGGGCGTCCGTGCCGCAGCGTTGCTTTTCCCGCGAAAAGACTCTAAAACCGGGCGTTCTATCCGTTATAGCGGGTAGAAGTTGCGTAAATCGCCGCCGCAAGTGTGCGGCGAACTGTTCACGTGACCACATGTTGGGATCGTTGCTTCGCTCTGGCGGAGATCGGTTCGGGCGTATCGCATGACGCGCGCCATGATCGCCCCGATGCGAGACGCGGATGGGCAGTCTTTGACATCAGGATGTTTTGCAGGCCTCGGCGGAAGTGAATAACGATGATTTATTGGATGACAACAGCGGCGTTTTTTGCCCAGGATGCGAAAGGCGCACCAGCCGCGGATGCTGAGAAGCAAAACCCGTATTGGTGGTTGCCGTTGGTCGCGATTGGCGTGCTGTTTTATTTCATGATGATTCGCCCGCAAAAGCGGGAACAGGCGAAGCGGCAATCGCTGCTCGATTCGCTAAAGAAGAATGACAAAGTGGTCACGATTGGCGGGATCATCGGCACGATTGCCGCGATTTCGCCCGATAGTGACGAAGTGACCGTCAAGGTCGACGAAAATACACGCATGCGATTTCGCCGTTCGAGCATCCAACAGGTGGTCACGGCGGAAACGGAAGCGGAGAAAAGTTAAGCGGCTGAAACGCGGCGACCGGTTGGAATTGTTTGCACCGGCGTCTGTTTGATGACACTGTTTGAATCACGGATCAAGCTCCGGGACGTTAATTCATGTATCTACTTTTTGCCGCCGAAGAAGTCACCACCGGCGCCACAACCGGCGACAGCGCGTTCATGCAGTTCGCGAAGATCGTGTTGGTCTTGTTTCTGTGCTTCGGCCTCCCGTTCATTTTGGGACACCTGATCGCTAAAGCGCTGAAGCTGCGGGATCTGGCAAGTAAGATCGGCTGGATCTTGTGTGCGATCACGCTCGCTTGCAGCCCGTTTCTGTATCAGATGTACGCGGGAAACAGCCCGTGGTCAGCGCTGAAACCGGGTATCGACTTAGCCGGCGGCTCCAACTTGGTGTATGCCCTGGATGTCGAGGCTGCCAAGAAGAGCAAGGTCGATGTCTCCGGGGATCTGATGAGCAAGATGGTCGGTGCGATCATCAAGCGGATTAATCCCGATGGCACAAAAGACGTCGTCGTACGTCAAGTGGGAGCCGACCGTGTCGAGGTCATCATCCCCGGTGCCGACAAGCAAACGGTTGAAGACTACAAGTACAAGATGACCAAACTGGGAAGTTTGGAATTCGCGATTGTGGCCACACCCCGCAATCCAAAGCATCAGACGATCATTAACAAAGCGCAAAGTTCTCCCTCGGCCATCGTGCGGAACCGCGATGGCAAGGTGATCGCCCGCTGGCATCCGATCAAACCGCTTCCGAACGGCGAACCCGACCCAAGTTATTCCAGTGCCGTGACTCGCCAAATCGTGGGGAAACCGGACGGCTTTGAAGAACTGTTGGTCGTGGTGGATGAAGACGAAACCAAGCACGTCACAGGCCAATATCTCCGCAGTGCTTCACCGGAATTGGGTGAAGACGGCAGTCCAGCAGTGGGCTTTTTATTCAACAGCGACGGAGCTCGACTCTTCCGCCGGTTAACGCGGGAATACAAACCGCTTGAGGATGGATTCCAGTATCAGTTGTCGATTCTTCTGGACGACCTGGTGCAATCCGCGCCGGCGATTATTACCGAAATCGGCGCGCGGGGGACCATTACAGGGAACTTCACGCAAGAAGAAGTGCAAAACCTGGTCAACGTACTCAACGCAGGGGCATTGCCCGTTCCGCTGGAAAAAGCTCCGATCCAAGAATACACAATCGGTGCGTTGCTAGGCGAAGCGACCATTCAACAAGGCAAGACCGCCTTAATGTTGGCATCAGTTGCTGTGTTGATTTTCATGTTAGGGTTTTACGGTCGCTATGCGGGCGTGATTGCCGATGTGGCCTTACTGATCAATATGGTGCTGATTGTCGGGACGATGGCCTTCATCAAGGCATCGTTCACCTTGCCCGGTTTGGCCGGTTTGGTATTAACCATCGGTATGGCGGTTGATGCCAACGTATTGATCTTTGAGCGGATTCGTGAGGAATTGGGGCGCGGCTCCAGTTTGCGAATGGCGATTCACAATGGTTTTTCCCGTGCATTTACTACGATCGTCGATGCTAACGTGACGACGTTGATCACCGCTGTGATTCTGTATTTCATCGGTACCGACCAAGTGAAGGGCTTCGCCGTCACGCTGTTTATCGGGATCGTGATGAGCATGTTCGCCGCCTTGTACATTGGCCGGTTGTTCTTCGACATCCTGGAACGTAAACGGTGGATGACGGAATTGAAGATGCGGCGCGTCATCGGCGCGACCCATTGGGACTTCATTAACAAGCGGTATATTGCCGCGGTGGTTTCACTGGTATTGATCGTCATCGGATTGGTGGCCTTCTGGAATCGTGGCGACGAGAATTACGACATCGATTTCCGCGGCGGAACGATGGTCAGTTTCCGCTTTACGGACAAACACGACTATCAGGAGACGACTGACGCGCTGCGGAAAACATTCAACGAAAAATTCAATAGCGGCATCACCTTGGAGTCATTGCCGGGTGCAGACGGAGAAGACGAAGGCTTTGCCTTCAAAGTGCGTTCGACAGCGACAAACCTAGAGGATGTCGGTGAAAAAGAAGTGGAACAGGCGATCAATGAAACGTTCCCTGGACAGCTAACGCGCGACAAGATGGAATTTGGAACGATCGAACCGGTGGCTGTTGAAGTTGTTGAGACAGAGACTGAAACGCCCACTGAGGAGAACGCGAACCAACCGGAGCGTCACGCGGTGGAGTTAACATTCAGCAGCGATAATGAATCATTTGAGGGCCTGACCTTTGACACCATTACCCGCAAACTGAGCGAACAACTGGTCGATGAAGAGGGCAATCCTAAGTTCACCGACGAAGCTTCGTTGTTTGCATTTGACGTGGTGAAGGGATATGAGCCGAAAGGGTCCGAGAATGAAGTGCAACGCTTTGAAAAGATCAAATTGATCGCCGATAGCGCGTTGTCACAGGCGGACTTGGAAGATGCATTGAAAAAAGTACAGATGGATATGGAGGAAAACCCCGCGTTCTCAGGCGTGCAACGCTTTGAAGGCCGGGTTGCCGCCGATGCCAAGTTCAACGCACTGTATGCCATCGGTGCCAGCCTGATCGCGATTATCGCCTACATTTGGATTCGTTTCCAACGCATCACCTTCGGGTTCGCCGCTGTGGCAGCGTTGGTGCACGATGTGTTGTGCGTGATCGGCTTGGTCGCCTTGGCGTCCTATATCAACAGCATCTCCCCAGGAATATTGGGCTTTGAAGACTTTAAAATCAATCTGCCAATGATCGCCGCGTTATTGACGATCGTGGGCTACTCACTCAACGACACGATCGTGGTCTTTGACCGTATCCGTGAAGTCCGCGGCAAAAACCCGTCGCTCGACGCCACGATGGTGAATACGAGTTTGAATCAAACTCTCGCTCGGACTCTGCTCACGTCGCTGACAACGTTGATCGTGGTCGTGATTCTGTACGCTGTTGGTGGCGAAGGAATTCACGGCTTTGCCTTCTGTTTGGTCGTCGGCGTGGTCGTAGGTACCTATAGCTCGATATTTGTCGCCAGTCCGGTCTTGTTGTTCCTGATGAAATGGACGGAAAAACGTAAGGCGACGACGTAGTAAAGAGTGGCCGGTGGCCAGAGAATGTAGGGTGCGTCGCGACGCACCTTTCTCCGCAGGTCGATTGATGGACGCCTTCCGCAATTGGCGTGGCCGTTGGGTAGAAATAAGCCTCACGCAAAGTCGCAAAGAGTTTTGCGGCGCCAATTTGTTGAGCATTATCTTGCGTCGATCACATCGAATCGGCTGAAACCATTCTCTTTCAAAAATGATTTCCCTGCCGTGCAGACGTCATTCTTGAATCGGTCGACCCCGGTACCTTCTTAGCGCTCTTCGCGGCTTTGCGTGAGGCTTCTTTTTCCTACGCTTTGCAGATGATCTTGCCCCGTGCACAACACGCGTGTTAGGCGGGCCAGCATTGGGTGCCGCCGTCGACGCGGAGTACCTGACCGGAGACGAAGGCTCCCAAGGGTCCGGCAAAAAACTCGACCACGCGGGCGACTTCATCGACCAACGCGATCCGCTCTAATGTTCCCTCGGTGACCAAACGGTCTTCGTCGACCTCGCGGGTGCCTAAAAACCGGCCCGTCCGCGTATCGCCCGGGGCAATGCTGTTGACGTTGATGTTGTGCGGACGCAATTGAACCGCCAGACAACGGGTATATTCGACTTGGGCTGCTTTGGCGGTCGCATAAATCGCGCCGCCGTCGGATCCACGAAAGGCGGCGATGGAACTGATATTCACAATCCGTCCGCTTTTGCGGGGGATCATGAGCTTCGAGACCTGTTGGTTGATCAAGATTGTGGACAACAAATTGCGATCGATGACCGAACGGACGTCGATGCTCTTGATTTCAACGGCGTCATTGGGATTTGGTTTGCCGCCGGCCGCAGCGATATCCCCGCCGGCGTTGTGCACGAGAATATCAATCGGCCCCAATTGTTCCGTCACGGTTTCGACAACGCGGGCGACGTCGGCCTCTTGGGTCAAGTCGCCCAGCACTGACAGCGATCGCACACCGTGTGTCTCCCCGACGGCGGCGGCGGTATCGGTCAGTGTGGTTCCCTCGCCATATTCCGCCGGTCCATGTTCACGCATGCCGTGAATACCGACTGCGCAACCCAGAGAGGCGAGTTGCTCGGCGAACGCGCGGCCTAAGCCACGACCGCCACCGGTGATTAACGCCGTTTGTCCGTGGAGCAGTTTGGGGGAAGAATCGGGCATGAAAAATGAGTTTCGTAACGTGACCCCACAGCAAAAAACCGAAGCTGCGGGGAAGGTGAATCAGGGAACGTAAAAAACCGAGGCGGACGCGGCCCGTCGGTTATTTACCATTACGGACGTCGGGAACAGTGCGGATATTTTTGTGATCGATGCCATCCAGCATCAAGTTCGAGATCACCGGGCCATCGTCTTTCATCGTGACCCATACCACATGATCAAAGCGGCCTTGGTCCTTGCCGCTGAGATTTGAGCCGCCGCCAGTTGTGGCCAACATGTAATAATCACGTCCTCGGCGAACCGATTTTGCATAATTGTGTTTGTGTCCGGAAAACACCGTATAGGGTCGGTCGCCCAATGCGTCTTCGATCGGCGTCCAACCGCTGGCTTCTAAATCGGCATCGACATAGGTCCATGTCGGCTTATGCAACAGCACGATGGTCCAGCGGGCGTCTTCGTTCTCAGCCAGCACGGCCTGGGCCCACTCTTGTTGGTCCTGGCTGAAATGAAACGATCCCGTGCGCGGCGGGTCTTCGCTATTCAGGCAGAGAAAGAGCACGTCGTGATAGCGAAAACTATAGTAGGACCGGCCGAATTTGCGATTCCATTCCTCGAACATCGGCATGTTGCTGATGTCGTGATTGCCGGGCAGGTAAAAAAACGGCATGTCCAACCGTTCCACATTGCTTTGAAATTCCGACCATTCGAGCGCCCATCGCCCGGGGTCCTCTGTGCCTCCCTCGATCAAGTCACCGACGGATACCACGAATTCAGGCTGCAGCAGGTTCAATTTGTCGATTGCCCCTCGAAAGACCCCCGGGCGATGCCCGCCGGTTCGGTCTGTGACGATCGCGAATTGAAAGTTCTTGGGGTCGTTGTTCAATTGCAGATCGGTCCACGGGTTCTTGGCCTCGACGGCGATTTGCAAATCGGGTTCTGCGGACTCCTGTGCCGGTTGCGTGGCACCGGTCGCCGAATAGAGCGCTGCCATGCCCAAAATCAACAAAGCGGCGCTGCTGGTGACGAGAGATTTCATTCTGGGAGGATCCTTAGCTGAGGAGTAGGCTCGAGGCTTGAGGGGACAGGCGTGAGGGTTGGCGGTTGGATGTCAATTAATAAAGTGGGCGGACCGCGCGGGTCCTAATATTGACTTTACCGGTTGGCCAGACGGGTTTCAATTGTGGGCTGGGTGTGTGTGAAGGAAACGTGAATGTCCGCTCGCTGAAATCGTCCACCTGTTGACAATGAGCGTCCCAAACTGCGCCCTACTCCCTCGCCCTTGCCTTAGCAAACTTTGCCCGGAATGGAAAAGTCATTGGCTCGAAAACCCTCCTGTAGTAGGGCGTAGACGCGATCTTTGCAGTCGTTCGGTCTTTCTCAAAACCTAAGCGCCGTTGACAGATTTTGGCAGTTGCGATACACACGTGCGTTCACTCTCTCTCATACCCCCCTTCAGTATTTCGTCACCGTCACATGACTCGGCAGGAGGCCGCGCATGAATGTGGTTTGGTTGGCCTACCGATTGTCTGTACTTTCGGCCATCTCAATTCTCGGCGGCTGCTACTCGCCCAGCCGCGGATTGCAGTCCCCTTTGGCTGCACTCGAGAATTCGCTGGTCTTCGCTCCGATTCCGTATCCGGATGGGGATTGGACACCCGAAGGGCTAGGCGTCGAAGATGTTTGGTTTGAATCGGCTGATGGAACGAGTTTACATGGCTGGTACTTGCCCCATCCCAAGCCGCGGGCTGTGGTGCTTTATGCGCACGGCAACGCCGGCAACCTCAGTCACCGCGCTGCGACGATTCGTGAATTGCATGAAGCGCATCATCTGTCGGTGATGATCTTCGACTACCGCGGCTACGGTCGCAGCGAAGGTGTTCCCAACGAAGTGGGAATCCTCCAAGACGCCCGCGCTGCCCGGGACTTACTCGCCCAGCGTGAAGGGATCGCGCCTGAAGAGATCGTGTTGATGGGTCGATCGTTGGGAGGCGGCGTCGCCGTCGACCTGGCTGCCGAGGATGGGGCGCGAGGGCTGATTCTGGTCAGCACGTTCACATCGCTCCCCGACGTCGGAGCGCGCTCGTTTCCCGTGCTACCGGTGCGGTCCCTGATGCGCAATCGCTTGGATTCGCGCTCAAAAATCGGCAACTACGAAGGCCCGTTGCTGCAATGCCACGGCGACGCCGACCGAGTGGTTCCCTACGAAATTGGGTGCAACCTGTTCGAGGCAGCTAACCAACCCAAACAATTCGTCTCAATCCCCGGCGGCAACCACAACGATGCGTTGCCCGCGGAATTTCGCCGCGAACTGGACGGCTTTATCGCTCGATTGCCGTAGTGAGAGAATCACGCCGCCGCTCACGATGCAATTGCCCGTTCTAGAAGTTCCGCATCAACATCCGGTCGTTCCCGCAAGGCAATCAAATGGGAATGTAATTCTTTCGAGCCGAGCAATTCAGCAGCTTCGATGGCCGCAGGGTCGATGTATTGCGCGGACAGTTCCCGTTTCAGGGCGACAATGACCCGTTCGTCATGACGACGTGCCAATCCCTTAAGTGCTTCAGCACGAGGTTCGCTGTCGACGTCCTCGAGTCGACGAGCAAGAGCATCACGGATTTCCGGCGTATCGAGATCGATTTGAGCTCCCAGTGCGAAGGTTGCCCAATCCCGCACATGTGCGACAGGATCATTGCTGAGTTCAATCAGGGACTCGATGGCCAGCGGCTCCTCATAGCCGGTCATAGCCAGAACTGCCGCATGTCTTACTTCAGGATCAGGATGCGTCGAAAATCTCACTGCCAACGGCACAGTGTCCGCATCGTCATGGTGGGAAAGACCGATCAGGGCGGTTTCTAATACACCGGCGACTTGATCATGTTTCAAAAGGCTGCGTAATATTCTGGAGCTTTCTCTCGGGAAGGTTCTGTCCGGGACGCCGAGTTGGCCGAGGATGTCAGCACCGATCATCCGCTCTTCAACACAGCGGCTTGCGCAAAGTTCCTCGGCCCGAACCAAGACCTCCTTGGTCCCCCTAAAATGCAGCGCAGTCACAGCATGCCAATAGATGCCTTCGTCATTCTCGACCAATGCCGCATTCATGAGATCATCGACCGTTCGAGGATCATCTTTGGGGTCTATTTCAGTAGTCATGGCTTAAGCTTTCAATCGCACTCGCACCAACAAATCATTCAACGCCTCACCGGCTGGTAGCGCTAAGAATTACTGCCGCACGACCCCAATTGATCGTCTCGTCATCAATTGCACGCCGTTTAGTCACGTTCTCCCCCGACTTGCGTCGGAGATCCCACCATATCATCCCCAAGCCCCACCGGCAAAAATCGCACGGTGTTCTCGTATCGATAAATCACCCAGATCAACCGCAGGATGTCGAGCCGTGGTGATTGTTAAGAGCACGTGGTCACTTCATCGAAATTGTAGGAACGCGAATCGTTCTATGGACGGCAGTTCTCAGCGGCATCACGACTCCCGAGACATCAGGTTACCATGCCTCTGACACCAAATCTGCCCCAACGGTTCGTTATTCAATCGTCCCCAAGACGAGCATGGCGAACTTTTCCTGCGAACCGGTGTCCCTCGAACCATTCCCAAAACAACAAGAAAGGCTGCTTTTGACGGCGTAAACCGGATTAATCCTTTTCGGGACTTAATTGATCCAAGCACTCACGGGGCAGGTACTCTGTGCGGTTTTGTTGTATACCATAGGTGATGCATTCCGACTCCTGACTTGAGGTTTTGAAAATGTCAAACGATCGATGGGACAGAGCGTGTTTGTCGCTGGAGGGCCTTTCGATTGGTGATGCATTTGGCCAGCAATTCTTCTCGCCACATGTTGCCGCCGAGGCAAATCGGCACAACCCACCAGCACCACCGTGGAACTACACGGACGACACGGAAATGGCGTTAGCACTGATCGAAACACTACGTGACTGTGGGTGCGTCGATCAGGACGTACTTGCTCAGCGATTTGCCAAACGATTTCAGTCGGAGCCAAATCGCGGATACGGGGCCGGTGCTCGACGTTTGCTGGAGAATGTTGCACAAGGCGAATGCTGGAAGACGTTGAGCCAGCAAATGTTTGGGGGAAGCGGCTCGTTCGGTAACGGGGCAGCGATGCGGGTGTCGCCACTTGGTGCCTGGTTTGCAGATGATGTCGAAGCGACCATCAAGCAAGCCACACTCTCGGCGGAAGTGACTCATGCGCACACAGAGGCGCAAGTCGGTGCTATTGCAATCGCCTTAGCGGCAGGCTGGGCGTGGCGCTGCCCATCCGAGCCAGCGGAAGCCTTGATCCCCTGGGTCATCTCCAAGATTGATCAAAGCGAGGTTCGTCGCCGCCTGGAATGGGCAGCCACCTATCCTCTCGATACGGGTGCGATTACGGTTGCTTCGCAGGTTGGCTGCGGAGGCCAAATCAGTGCTCAGGACACCGTGCCGTTTTGTCATTTGGATGGCTGCGGCCTTTCTAAATGACTATTGCGAGGCGATGTGGGCCGCAGTTCGAGTCGGCGGCGATATAGACACAACATGTGCCATCATCGGCGGGATTGTCGCATTGAGGGTTGGTCCCAGCGGTATACCGGACGATTGGAAAAGAAATCGTGAACCTCTAGGCTGGAACAACAGTCTAAGCTGAACCGAACGCCTGATCTAAACCCCAAAGGGAGGGAAAGTCCGGAGTTGTAGGTGGTCTCTTGACTGGCAATTAGGTGATGATTTCGGTTAAACTCCCCACTCGATTCGGCCAGATTTCGGTAACGGCAGCTTCGGTGATTTCCGGTAACATCCCCCCCGGAAGAAAAGCACCATAAGCCCAACCAAATCAATCCGTTAAAACAGAAGCCCCTATAGCTCAATTGGCAGAGCAACTGACTCTTAATCAGTAGGTTCAAGGTTCAAGTCCTTGTGGGGGCACTTCTTTAAGTTCTTGCTGGGTCGCAATTTGCGATTACCTGCCCGCTGCGGTGTAGCGTAAAGCTGGATCTCCGGTTTACGCTCTTCTTGGTACAAGGTGGGTCCAATGTCGCAAAAATCAAGGCAAGTCACGTCCTCTTCTTCCGTGACAGTTTGGCCGCTAGACCCTTATCTGGTTCGGCGGCGCTTGGCTGGTCATTGATGCCCCGTTTGAGTCCGCAAATGTGGCCGCCGAGTTTTGCACACTTCTCTAGGCGATATGCTGATTCTCAGCTCCGGAGGGCAGGTAGCATCAGCACTAGGGATTCCGCATTCCCTTGGGATATTCAGGCGACTGGATTCAGTTGAGTCAGTTTGACAGGTGTCCCATTTTGCCCGCTTGATATTCTTGGACTGCCTCGCGGATTTCATCATGTGTGTTCATCACGAATGGTCCCTGTCCGGCGACGGGTTCACCAATGGGTTGGCCTGATAGTGCAAGAATTCGGGATTGCGGCTCGGCTTCCAGTGTGACTCGACTCCCCTCTCGCTCGAACTGAACCAGCTCGACTGCCTTCACTGGTTCGCCATTGATTGTGACATTGCCTTTCTGAACGATGAACACACAAGTATGACCATCAGTCACTTGAAGCTCCACTTTGCCTTGCTCGGTCATCTGCAAGTCCCAAGTATTGATTGGAGTGAAAGTGCTGGCGGGGCCGGTTTGTCCCATGAACTCGCCGGCAATAACGCGGACTGTTCCTGCGTTGTTGGGCAATGTCACTCGCGGAAACTGATCGTCTCGCAAGTCTTGATACTTTGGAGGCGAAGTCTTGTCCTTTGCGGGAAGGTTGACCCAAAGCTGCACCATTTCCAGCATCCCACCTTCTTTCGCAAAGCGGCGACTGTGGAATTCTTCATGAACAATTCCTGACGCGGCGGTCATCCACTGCACATCGCCGGGGCCAATTGTTCCATGACCACCACTGGAATCGCGGTGTTCCAACTCTCCTTGATAGAGGATCGTTACGGTTTCAAAGCCTTTGTGAGGATGCTCTCCGACTCCGCGTTTGGCTTGGTCGGGACCAAACTCATGCGGCCCGGCATAATCCAGCAACAGGAACGGATCGAAGTCGTTGCCACCGCCATAGGAAAACAAGCTTCTTACAGGGAAGCCGTCACCGACCCAATGTTGAGGAATGTCGCGAACGATCTGTTTGATCTTCTTTTGCATGAGCTTGTTTTCCTATTTCACGATGACAAAGAAGGTGGTCGACGGATGCTACTGAAACTTGTCCATCATGGTTTCAGGTCCATCGTTCACGACCGCCTGAGCCTTGTCATAGCTTTCCATGAGACACTTGTAAGTCGGTACGATGTGATCTGCGATGATTGCGCCGAACTTCGATCCCTCGGCACGATTCCAGGTTCGCATCAACTCAGCAACCATCGCAAACGTGTCCATCGGAATTGCTCCGGCCTGGGTAACGCGTGCGATCGTTATGTCGGTGGCCATTTTGCTCCAGTTTCCAGAAGCATCGACAACGCAATACGCCTTATAACCAGCGTTTACCGCGCTGATTGCTGGAAACGCCATACAGACACTCGTCAGCGTTCCCGCAATCACCATCGTCTTACGTCCGGTCTTTTCGATCGCTTCGACAAACGGCGGATTGTCCCACGCATTGATCTGTCCGGTACGCGGAATGAATTGAGCGTGTGGGGCGTACTGGTGAATCTCTGGGATCAGCGGCCCATTGGGACCATCCGGCACGGACGCCGTCGTCAACACCGGGATGTTGAGCAACGAAGCCGTCTTGGCCAATGCGATCGCGTAGTTTCTTAGATCCGGAACGGGAAGGTCCTGCACCGTGTTGAACAGACCGCTCTGATGATCGATGAGTAACATGACTACATCTTCTGGGTCGATCATTCCATTGGTTGATGCCATTTTGGGTCTCCATTGCAATTGTGAAGTTGAAATACAAACAACAACGCGCGTTCTTTCAGAAGTCCGCAAGCACGAAGCATTCGACGCCTTGATTCTTACGCTGAACAGAACCACAATGCAAGTATGGGCTTTTTTGTTAGTAGTTACATATTGGATACCTAGGCGAGCCTGATGGCGAAGAAAACCAAGCAGAAAGCCGCATGTTGCCCGGTCGAAACGACTTTGAAGGTCATCGGTGGACGGTGGAAAGTGCTGATCATTCACTTTCTGCTTGAAGACACCAAGCGTTTTGGCGAACTGACACGTTCACTGGGCGGCATTTCTGCTCGAACGCTGTCGAAGCAACTGCGAGAACTGGAAGCCGATGGCGTTGTGGATCGCAAAGACTTCGGAGAAATACCGCCAAAGGTCGAGTACTCGCTAACGCCGCTTGGTGAATCACTTGAACCAGTTCTGCTGTCCATGTCGGCGTGGGGAACGACGGTCGAGAAACTTCAAACGAAACGCAAGCGGCGTTGACGATCGGTCATTGCGAAAGGGCTTTCTCCCCCTTGGACTGGATTGCGCGGAGGATGGCCGTTTAGAGGGGCAGCGGCGAGAATGTTGTCTACCGGTTTTCGAGTTAGGCGACAACTCCATCACGTTCAGGCTGAAATACTAGTTCTTCGATCTTGAACCGGATGACTCCACTGGGCACTTGCCATTCAACTCGGTCTCCGACTCGGTATCCGAGAATTGCGGTTCCAATAGGAGCCAGCACCGAGAGCTTGCCTTCCGCGATATTCGCCTCTGCCGGAAAAACCAACGTGTAGGTCTCAACGTCTCTGCTGTGGAGTTGACGCAACCGGATCGTCGAGTTCATCGTCACAATGTCTGGCGGGATTTCTTCCGACGGAAGAATCCGAGCTATGTCCAATTCGCCTTGTAGCGACTGAAGGTATGGTTTGTCGCTGAAGGAAGCCGCGACACCGCTGAAGAATAGATTCTTCAGCCGTTCGTGATCTCCTTGGCTAATGATGATTTGCCGTTTGGTCAGCATGGTGACACTCCTGCCTAGTACGGTGCAATCGGAATCCAAAGGAAATCCGGAGAGAAGTAATTGATCATGTGAAACAGAATCAGGGGCGTGACAGCAAGGACTGCCATCCAAAACACTGCTTTCTCGTTGAACCTCATTTCCTCGTCGTCTGTGACTGGAGGAAGTGAATAGCGTTGGATTAGTGCCCGTCGCTTCCGTCGTTCTTCAATCAAGTTTACAGACATGATTCCACCTCGTTGCTGGAGTTCATGTCCGTAACAAATGCAATTAGCGGACCAATGGATCATCGAACGTGGATTTTTTGCTTCGCAGCATCGAAACAAGAGGAAATCGCAGGGGATCCACCAATTTAGGGGGATGTATGATCCTGTTTCCGGTTATACGGAGGCAGGAACCGTCAACTGCGGGTGACGGTTGGAATCGTGCGTAGACACTGATTTGCGAGCGTCATCGCTTGGAAGATGGGTAACGACAAGCGCCAACGTCGAACCGTCAACACCCAGCAGCAACCGGGTTTCAGATAAAAATGGATGTTTGTCCGCAAACAACTTGGTTGCTTGAATCACCAGTTGAACGACATGGTAGTTGCGAGAAGTCGCGGATAAGACGACGCAATTGTCATCAGTTAGATCAACCGAGAGTTCGGATATTAACCCGCGAGTGCCTTGCTGTATTGATTCACGGAAAGCATTGAGCAACTCGTTGCGTTCACTCCATTGCCGGAGAGACATTGATACCATCCTTGTAGAAGAAACGGAGAATGAGGTTCATCTCTCGCTTCATTGCAAAGACCGTACCGCTGGCCCAAGATAATTCACCGACGAAACTCAGTGGCATCCAGTCCATGTCGAGCCAGCAGTTTGTGCATGCCCTGGCGAGACAGACCGGCCTGTCGAGCGGCTTGTGAAATATTCCCGCCATGCTTTTTGAGCAGTGCCGTCAGGTAACTTTGGTCGGCGTTGTCGAGCGCCTCTTCCCGCGATATTTCTGCCAGCACGGAAACAGCCTGAGACGTTGAGGTTTTGGGTTCACGCATCGGCTTGGGGAGGTCGGATAGCTGAATCGATTCCCCACGCGATAACGCAATCGCACGTTCGATCACGTTTCGCAATTCTCGAATATTGCCCGGCCATTCGTAGCTGCGAAAGCAGTTTAGCACTTCATCCGAGATACCGGTGATGCGAGTCTGACCACGTTGCAAGTCGTTTAGGAAAACATCTGCCAGCAGAATCACGTCGTCACCGCGATCACGCAGTGGCGGCAATTCCATGTGGATCACACCCAGTCGGTAAAACAGGTCCTGCCGAAACCGCCCGGAATTGACTTCTTCCTGCAAATCACGATTTGTCGCGCAGATGTAACGCGTGTCGACGCGATGGAGTTCGTTCTTGCCAACCGGCGTGAAAGCCTGTTCCTGCACAGCGCGCAACAGTTTGGCCTGTGACGACATCGGTAGTTCCCCGAGTTCATCAAAGAACGCCGTGCCGAGATGACTCCGACTCAGTAAACCGTCCTGATCCATGACGGCACCTGTAAAGGAACCTTTGGCATGGCCGAACAAAACGGACTCGAAGAGTGACTCCGGAATCGCCGTACAATCGATGACTTGGAAGTTATGTTCCCTGCGATAACCGTGAGTGTGAATCGCCTGAGCAATCACTTCCTTACCTGTGCCACTCTCTCCGGTAATTAGCACGTTGGTGTCCGTTTGAGCGACCCGGTCGACGACTTCAAGCAGTTCCAGCATGGGCTCACTACGGCCGATGATCTCCGGGAACTTCGATGAGAGAGCATCGATTTCCGGCGTAACCGCCGTTGATTCGATAATGGATGTCGTCGGCCGAGCCAACACCCGTCTCACACTTGCTAACAGGTCTTCGTACTTGACCGGCTTGAGTAAATAATCCGCGATACCGAGCCGAACAGCTTCAATTGCGGTCGGCAACGAAGGGACACCGGTAATCACAATAAGCGGAATATCCGGCCACTGCGTACGCCCCTGCAGCAACAGTTCGAGTTTTAAATTCCCCGGCATGTTCAGGTCGGACAGAATCAGATCGAATGGTTCGCAGCGAAGTTTCTCCAAAGCGGCATCACCGTCTGGAACGCATTCACACTCGTAGCCCGCTTTGCGCAGCAGTTGTCCCGTCGTCCGCAGATACAGCGGCTCGTCGTCGGCAATCAGGATTCGCTTTGTCACTTGTTGTTCATTCATGGACAGAAATCCGGCGTGGCAACGTGACTTTGACGCACGCGCCTTTAGCACGTTCGTTCTCGATGACGATGGTTCCGCCCATCGCTTCGGTCAGACTTCGCGACACGGACAGGCCAAGCCCCATGCCCTGACGCGTTCCGGTTTTGGTGCTAAAAAACGGTTCAAACATTCGGGCAGCGACTTCAGCAGATATGCCTTTGCCCTGATCGGACACTGCGATCGTGATGAGATCAGTAGACGTAGCAACGTCAATCAAAACTACAGCGGACGGCGGCGATGCCTGAATCGCATTGCGGACGACGTTTAACAGAATCTGCCGAAACTCGCTTTCTCGCAGAACGACTTCCGTCGCACCGAGTTCTTCGTGAGACACACATCGATCGCTCTGCGTCGTGATCTGCACACTCGATTTCTCAGCCATTGGTTGCAACAACATGACCACGCTGGCAACAGCGCTGCACAGATCGAATTTGGCAGGCAACTGCTGGCTGGGTCGATAGAGCTGATACATCTGATGCGTGATCGAGCTGATCCGTTCAATTTCACTATCAATCAATTCGAGAAGTTCATAGTTTTCATCTTTGGTGGACAGATTGCTTTTGAACAGCGCGAACGCATTGCGAATTCCAGCCAACGGATTATTGACTTCGTGAGCGACACCGGCCGCCATTTGACCGAGTGCAGCCAGCTTCTCCATCTTCAGCCGATGCTTTTCAAGCTGAGCGATCTTCGCCGTTCGTTCCTGAACCAGTTGCTCCAAATGCAGGCTGTACAATCGCAACTCTTCACGGAATTGCTGACGCTCCGTGATGTCTCGCACGCTTGCTCGAAAGCCAAGATGCATTTGCGATTCGTCATACATCGGTTGCCACGACACAGCTGCCCAACGCATCGAACCGTCGCGATGGAGAAGTTGAAACTCGACATCGTTTCCACTGCCACCATTTTTCGCATCGCCTAGAACGTTTGCCACCTTTTCGCGGTCTTCTTCGGCTACTAATGCAAGCGGGTAGTCCGACATCTTCAAGCACTCATCCTTGCGATAGCCTGTCATCCGCTCGACAGCCGCGTTCAGCCACAGCAGCTTACCGTCTGGAGCATGCCAGCTCTCCCAGTCGTACGTGTAGTCTGCGATGGCGCGAAACACGTAGCTGTCGAGTTGACGATCGGTTGTCTGATCCTGTCGTTGCTCGTTGAACATCCTGTTTATTCTACGCATGCCCTTAATGGGACTGCAACAAAATGGCGAGCAACAACACCAACAACAAAACCAGCATTCCACTCAGTTGTTTGCACGGAGTCATCTCATCGAAAGAAGAGTGATGTTCGTTGCGAACATGTTTCTCAGGTAAAGTCGTCGACATGATTCGGCTCTCCAGATCAAAAGGTTCGAGAACGTCCGTATTGTCATATCGAACTCATCAAGCAATCCCTGTGCCATTCAATATTCCCGCGAATCCGACGCAATCTGTTGAGTGAACTGTCAACCGTAGCCGGCAGTGTCAACTTGCAGCGACAACAGCATCTTGCCGCCATTTGCATCTTGCTGGGTTACGTTTCTTCTTTGGCAGTGTCCAAATCGGCTCCCAAATGCGCAAGCGGCGACTCATCGACGACCGTGCCCTTCCATTTGGGAACCCGCTGTCGATGAGCGGCTCGAGCAATCATGTGTGCAGCCACCGGAGCTGTCAGGAACAGAAAGCCGATAACTAAAATGGCGACGGTGGTGGTTTCCGTGTCATTAAATCGGATGGCTGTCGCAAGTATGGTGCAACCAACCCCCAACGTTGCGCTTTTGGTGGCACCGTGCATGCGCGTGAATAGGTCCGGCATGCGCACAATAGCAATTGATGCCAATAGGGCGAAAGCCGTCCCGACGACGAGCAGAATGATCGTTACGATGTCACTCAATGGTCAGGCCCTCGTTGCAGATACCAGCTGAAACCAATGGTCCCGATAAAACTAAACAAGGCCGCTACCATTGCCACGCGCAGAAAAATCACATCGCCTGTTTCGATTGCGCTCACCGCAATCATTCCCACCAACAATGTGGCGGCAAGATCCAGAGCGACAACGCGGTCGGGAAGCGTCGGTCCCAACACAAGTCGCAAGAACGCAAACCCCAGTGCGATCACCAGCACAATCAACGAAACTTGCGCCGTCACATTCACCCAGGTTGTTGCCGCGAGCATCGGTGTGGTTATGGTCAAGTCCGTTGTCAAGAAATTCATCATCATCGAATCAACTCCAGTAAACGCCGCTCGAATCCGTTTTTAATGCTGTCGCGAACTTTGTCGGGGCTATCGACAAACATTGCATGCACGTACAGCGTGCGTCGGTCTTCTGACACATCTAGGCTCAGTGTGCCGGGTGTCAAGGTGATCAAATTCGCTAGCAAGGTGATTTCCAGATCGGTCTTCGCATCGAGCGGCACGGCGACGATTCCCGGTCGCATATATAAATGAGGCGTAATGACGTCGTAGGCCACCCGCAGATTGGACAACAGCAGCTGCCAGAGAAAATAACCGAAAAACCGCAGGCCGACCGGTAATCGTTGGAAGTAGCGAGACGGCCCCATGAACGGTTGTGAAAACCACAAGATACCGTACCCGAGGACAAAGCCAACCAGCAGGCTTGATAGAGAAATGCGTCCGTTCGCCAGTGCCCAGACCAGTGCCAGAAAGATGTTGAAAAAGAAGTAGATCATTGCGCTGTCCCTTCACTTTGTGATGAGACAAGTTCATGCGATTCAAGACTCAGCTCAGCGACGGGAGCAACGATAGAATCTGGAACGGGAAACCACGGTTGACTCTCCGTCAAACGAGAGTCCGGCAATACGGCTTGGATGTAAGCGTCTGGATTGAGCAGTTGCTCGGCAGTGGCGAGGGAGGCAATCATCACCGGTCCCGCCATCACACCGATTCCCACCGTGATCGTCGCCAGCAGCAGTGTTGGCCCGAACAAGCTAAATCCTTCAGTCGTAGAGTGCGGATTTCCAGAGGCGACTGTCAACGTCCCCTCAGGCGCCGGTTTCCAGAAGACTTCGGCCCAGATTTTTGTCATCGAGAACAGAGTTAGCAGACTCACCATCAATGCCGCCGCTACGATCGCATAGCGCTCCGCCTGCAATCCGCCTTGGATCAACGTCAGTTTCGCAAAGAAACCCGATAATGGAGGGATTCCGGCGAGTGACATTGCCGACACAAAGAACAATGTCGCCAGCAACGGTGCCGAGCGATACAGGCCCCCGATGTCCGCCAGACGTCCGGTGCCGAAACGCCGTTCGACGATCCCGCCAATCAGAAACAGATTCGTTTTCACAACGATGTGGTGGATGATGTAGAAAATAGAACCAGCCAAGGCCAACGGTGTGAACAGGGCGAGTCCCATCAGCATGTAACCAATCTGACTGACGATATGGAACGATAGAATACGGCGAATCTCGCTCTGAGCCATCGCTCCGAGCACGCCGGTCACCATCGTGAGCCCAGCTATCACCAACAGCAAGTTGTGCGTAAATTCCAAATCGGTCACAAACAGCAAAGTGAACGAGCGGATGAGTGAATAAACACCGACCTTTGTGAGTAGCCCGGCGAAAATGGCGGACACGGCGACCGGTGGAGTGTGGTACGACGCTGGCAGCCAGAAAAACAGGGGGAACACAGCGGCCTTGGTTCCGAAGGCAATCAGAAACAACATTGCAAGAACAGACACAATGCCTTCGTCCGGAAAGCTCCTTAATTTTAGAGCGAGGTCTGCCATGTTTAGCGTTCCGGTGGCAGCATAGATCACCCCGATGGCCGCCAAAAACACGGCGGAAGAGACCAGATTTAACGTGACGTATTTGATGGCTCCTTCCAGTTGCCCACGTTCGCCGCCGAGCGTCAGCAGCACGAACGATGAAATCAGCATGACTTCAAACCACACATACAGATTGAACAAGTCTCCTGTCAAAAACGCTCCGCATACGCCCATGAGCAGCAACTGAATGAGTGGATGAAATCCAAAATCCACGCGCCGGTCGTCTATCGTTGCGATGGAATACACCGACACGGCAAACACCATCAACCCTGCAAGCATCACCATGATCGAACTCAACCGGTCTGCCACCAATGTGATCCCAAACGGAGGGGGCCAGTTTCCCACCTGCAACACAAGGATTCCGTCACGGTCGACCAACCACAGGAGCGCAGCGGCAGACAGTAGCAGCAGCGTCGAACCGACGACGCCGATCACCTTCTGAACGGCAATCGAATTCCACGCCAGCAGCAGCACCGCCATCGTGGCCAACGGTAGAGCGATCGGAAGTATAATGGCAACCTGAGCAATCATGTGTCGGTCGCCTTGAGTTGGTCCAAATCTTCCGTCCCCAAGGTTTGGTACGTGCGGTAGATTAGAACGAGAGCAAACGCCAGCACTGCGAAACTAATCACAATGGCCGTCAGTATGAGTGCTTGAGGTAACGGATCGGCGACGGTTGTCAGCGGTTGGGATTCACCATCTGGCACAACGGGAACACGGCCGCGCACGATTCCGCCTGCGGTAAACAGGAGTAGGTTGGCAGCGTGGCTGAGTAGGCCAAGCCCAATCAGCAGCTTGACGACGCTGCGTCGCAACATCATGTAGATGCCTGCTGCATACAACCCGCCGACAGTGATGGCTAAAACAAAGTCCATTGCGCTTATTCTTCGAGTAGTGAAAAGACAAAGACGAGTGTGACTCCTGTCACCACGCAGTAAACACCAAGATCGAACAGCAACGGCGTTCCAATATGCAGTTCTCCCAGCCCAGTGATCGTTGTAGATGTCCACAGCCCGGTGAGAAAAGGACGGCCCAAGAATAACGGCGCCATCCCACTCCCCAGTGACATCAGCAGCCCCGATCCAATCAAAACCCGAGGCGACACACGCACCACCTGCCGAGCCGCTGCCGCATTGTATGTCATCGCGTACAATGCCATTGCACCGCTGGCCACCAGGCCGCCAACAAAACCACCTCCCGGTTCGTTGTGCCCACGGAGAAACAGAAACACCGACGAGAGCAGCAGCAATGGCAACAGGAAGCGAAGTGCTGTCTTTAGAATCACGGAATCCATGGTCACGCTCCCTTCTGTTTGGGAGTAAGACTCGAATCAGCTGCGATATCGTTGGTTTCATCCGCGCGGTCAATTTGTTTCCGCGGTCGCAACGTCAACAGCGAATACACGCCAATTGCCGCGATCGATAGGACTGTGATCTCGCCCAATGTGTCCAACGCACGAAAATCCACCAGGATCACATTCACCACATTGCGCCCGTGAGCCTCTGGAACGCTTTGAGCGGCGTAGTAGTCAGATATTGGATGATCCGACCGCACGGTCATGGCAAACAGCAACAACACCGTGATCGTACCACCCGCGACAATGGCAATCAGAGCATCTCGGCCACGCGTGCGAACGGTCGAGAGACGACGGAAGTCCGGCAGTCGTGAAAACGCCATTACGAACAGCAGCACAGTCAGCGTTTCAATCACGAATTGTGTCATCGCCAAATCCGGGGCACCAAACAACACAAAAATGCCTGCGACAGAGTAGCCGACAATCCCGAGTGCTCCCACCGCCAGCAGCCAGGTGTTCGCTCGAACGGCCACAACCGCCGCCATTAGAATCAAACCCACCAACATGATTTCATGGAGCCGAAAGTCGAGTGGCATCGGTTTCAAATGCCCTTGCAATTCGTCTCCCAGTGCCATCCATACACTCAAAACTGTGAGGCCCACCATCGTGAGCAAATAGAATCGCAAATAACCGTTTTGCAGCAGTGCGGTCTGCCTACGTGCCAACTGATTGACAGCTTTCAGCAGCCAGCGATACACCCACGACGGGCCATAGTGCATGAAACGGTTGAGCACCGTGAAGACGCTTTGCAACCGATGCCGCTGCCAGTACAGCGTGATTCCGCCCGCCAGCGTCAACAGTGACAACAGCAACGTCACGTTCACCCCATGCCACAATGCCAAATCGACAGACACGACTCGCCCTGCGACAGCTCGACTTCCAGCGGCTAGCAATTCGCTGACGCGTGATGGCATCAGCCCCATAAACAAACCCGTGATACCAAGTGCCACCGGGGGCCCCCACAACGCCGGTCCCCCCTCATGTGCCTGTTTCGTGACTTCGGTTCGACTTCCAAAAAACGGTTTGACACAAACCATTCCTACTGCGGCGACTAGGCCGATGTTCGACAACACCGACGCGACCAGAAAGGGGGCGTCCGCCGGGTGCTTGATCGCTTCATACCACGTTTCCTTCGCGATAAAGCCAAATGTCGGTAAGACACCCGCCATCGAAATACCCGCTAGACTGGCCGCCACAAAAGTTGCTGGCATCGCCGACCGCAGTCCACCTAGACCACGAATATCGCGCTGATGCACCGCATGGTCAACATTCCCGGCCACCATGAACAATCCGCATTTATAAAATGCATGAGCCACCAGCACCGCCAAGGCAGCGGCTAGAGTCGCTTCTGTTCCAATGCCTAGCAGCATGGTCAAGGTTCCGAGCACACTGATTGTGGCATAGGCCAGAATCTGTTTCAGGTCCGTCGCCCGCAATGCCAGCACTGCGCCCATCGCCATCGTGATTGCACCAACCGGAGCAATCATCCAGAACCATTCCGCTGTCCCGCCCAGAAGCGGATGCAGTCGCGCGATCAAATACACGCCCGCCTTGACCATCGTGGCCGAATGCAAATACGCACTGACCGGGGTGGGAGCCGCCATGGCATTGGGCAGCCAGAAGTGAAACGGAAACTGAGCCGACTTCGTGAACGCTCCGATCAGAATGAGCAGCAGCATCGGTACATAAGAGGAATGCTGACGAATGGCTTCTGCATTGTTCAGCAGTGTCGACAATTCAAACGAACCACCCGCCGCTCCCAGCAGGAGCAACCCCGGTAACAGTACTAATCCGCCGCCACCTGTCACCAGTAACGCCTGCAATGCAGATACGCGGGATTTGGGGAGATCACTGTTGAAACCGATCAACAAGTACGAAGTAATGCTGGTCAATTCCCAGAAGATAAACAGCGTCAAAAGGTTGTCCGCCAGCACAAGCCCCAGCATCGACGCCATGAACATCAACAGGAACATCCACAACCGTCCCAGTCGATCGTCGCCCTTTAGGTATTCGCCGGCATACACCAGAACCAGAGTCCCAATGCCAGTGACCAACAACCCGAACAGTAGACTCAAGCCATCCAACCGCAACGAAATCGCCAGTTTCAATGCCGGCACCCAGTTGACAGAAACCGACACATCCCGCTGCTGCATAACCAGCGGCCACAGCTTTAGGAGGAACACAAACACACCAGCCGGAACCAACGCAAGCCCCCAACCTCCGCGCGAACCAACAACACGGTTCACTCCCGGAGCGAGAGCAGCAGCAATCAAAATGGCCCACAACCAGAGAAACATCAACACTCCCGACTAAAAATTCAATGACGGACTTCATAGTGTGCGCAGGCGAAGTGTAATACGCAATCCCTATGCCACTTGTCGAGGCAAGCCTTCCTGGCTACTCGAATAACTGGACTGTTCTGTGAGAGCGACAGTATGAACCCGGACCTCGCACCCAACTTTGATCGCGTGGGAAGGTTAGAGAGACAGCTTCCAAAAAGCAGTTGATTTTCGGTATTTTGAATTTCAAGCTACGAATGGTCTGAGATTTGGTGTTGGTTTTATTTGTTCTCTGGACTGACCTACGCCGTTCTCCGTGACAGGCGATGTATTTTTTGGTGTCACGAACAGTCGAACAGATCTTTCCCCCCTACCGTGTCAACAAAGACGTGGAGCTTGAGAATGTCCAAACATCAACCAGAAATTCGAATTGCGCGAGCGTACAATCCGCCGGCGGCGGATGATTGTTATCGAGTTCTCGTGGATCGCCTTTGGCCGCGCGGGATTAAAAAAGAGAATTTGAAACTCGACCGTTGGATGAAGGACCTGGCCCCTAGCACCGCCTTACGCCGCTGGTTTAATCACGATCCACAGCGTTGGGATCAGTTTCGCAAGAAGTATTTCAAGGAACTTGACGCACTGTCGGACAGCGTATCCGAGGTGTTAAAAACGGCCGGAGAACGACCGATTCTGCTTCTCTATGGTGCTCGCGACGAACAACATAACCAAGCCATCGTGCTCAAAGAATGGATCGAGGCACATGCGGAGGCGCTGAAATAATACGAGCACCGGAATCGCGACTCAGCCGAAAATAATCAGAATCCCAACAAGGCTCTATCGGTGAGGCAGGTAAACATTTGCAGCCAATTTCGCATCATTGTGTCACAAGAGCGCCCAAAGCATACGCCACAACCAGAACAAAGATCATGGTGAGCCACTCACATATCGTTTTGGCATTGTCTTGAGAGATTCGATTGCTCATTGGGTACTCCTTCAAAGAAGCTTAAATCCGACGGATATTCCATCAACTCAAGACAGCAAATTGTATACCGTTACACGCAATGCATCTCATTCAGGTTTATGGGATTAGACTGGCCTGAGGAGTCCGTGCGGCTGTCAGCGACGGCTTGCTGTATCTGCCCGTCAACCCTGGGCGACAGTGTCGCAATTCATGGACAGCCTTGTTCAGGGAAACGCTGAAAATTAATGGCGATGCAAGCGCCCCGCAAACTGTTTTGAAGCCGTCAAGGTTAGGGCTTGGTCGACAACCACAACGTTTCAATACGGATCATTCCTTGAGCCGATGCAATTTTGCGCACTGAGAAATGCCGATTTCGCTATAGAGGTGAGAAACCTTTCTCTCGCATGGGAGTCAGGCGAGGGAACCGCCGCTCAGAGAACTTCGATTCGAAGCCTCTGAGACGGCGGCAAGGACTGTTGTCGATACGTGAATTGTCGACGCTCTCCATTTTTTTTTCGCTTCCGCCCCCGTACATCCGACCTCGGCAGGGCTTTAATGACTGTGGGCCTCCTCCTTGAAGTCACCGGCATACGGAGTTCCGTCGGCTTCGCCGCTGATTGTCCCGGCGAATTCTTGCACGATGCCGAGCTTTTCATTTTTGCCGATGAAGCGGGAACTGGTGCCTTCTGCTTCACCTTCCAGCGGTACGGGCATCAGTTCGACCTGAAAAACGGGGTTGGTGATGTTGAGCAGTAATTTCTCCGCGTCGATGGGTGCGGGGTTTTTCGCATTGTTGTCCAGAATATAGACGGTTGCGATCTTCGTATCGTGGTCCACTGTAAACTCAACATGGAATTTGCCACCGCCCCAGTCAGCGACCGCTCCCCCATTGGGGCCTTCGCCGTGGCTATGGCCGTGCCCTGCGTCGGCGGAATCCGCCGGAGGCGGGGTCTTTTTTGTATCTTCCGGCTCGGGCGTCTCGCCGCAGCCAGCCAGCGTACACAGTGCGAAAGCGGCTGTTAATAAATGAATGCGTAACACTTCAATTCTCCTTCAATGAAAATAGTAACTTCTATACTGCGATAACCATTATTGCAGTAGTTCTTCCTCGCTTAACTCACCTTCGGTGCGTCGAATGGCATCTCGCCCGCTGAACTTCCAGAACAAACCGGGATGAATCAAGAACTCGCAAAAAGTGGAGGTGATCAATCCGCCAACGATGACTGTGGCGACCGGATAAAGGATTTCCAAGCCCGGTTTTTGTCCCCCCACAACAATGGGTAGAAGTCCCATGACAGCCGTAATGGCGGTCATCAGTACGGGGGCCAAGCGTTCCAAGACTTCCCCGCAAGATCATGGGCTTCGAAAACTCTTCGCCCTCCTGCTCGATGAGATGAAAATAGTGCGTCACCAGCAGGATGCCGTTTCGGACAGCGATGCCGCCCAGAGAAATGAAGCCGACAAGACTGGCGACTGTCAGGGTTTGTCCGGTCAAAGCCAATGCCGCCACGCCTCCGATGAAGGCTGTGGGAATCGCATTGAGTATTTGAAGGACGACCCGCACGGATGGCATCAACATCAGTAAGACAACAAACACGCCGATCAACGACACGGCTGCGAGCAGGCTGATCATGAGCGTTGCTGAACGTTGGCTCTCGAATTGTCCGGCATATTCGACGTAGTAACCTTCAGGCATGCGTATACGGCTGTTGATCCGATTCTCAATGTCGGCCACCACGCTTCCCAGGTCACGTCCCTGCGTGTTGCAGCGAACGACCATTCGTCGCCTGACGTTTTCACGCATGAGTTGGTTGGGGCCGGTCTTTCCATCCGGGAAATCGGCCACATCTTCGAGCTTGATTTGTCCGCGCCCCTCGGGCAGATCAATTCGCAGGTCGCGCAAGCTGAAATAGTCGGTGCGTTCTTCGTCTCGCAATCGGACGACAAGATCAAATCGTCGAGAACCTTCTAAAACCTGCGAGACCGTATCCCCTCGCAGCGCCGTTTGGACGTAATGGGCGACATAGGCCCGACTGACGCCATAGTACGCCAACTCCTCCGGGCGCAGAACGATATGCAGTTCGTCGACGAATACCTGCGACTCGATGACTGGGGTCGTCATGCCGGGGATATCGGCAATTTCGCCTTTGACTTGTTTGGCCAACCGCTGCAATGTGCTGAGGTCGTCGCCGTAAATTTTGATAGCGACGTGGGCATAAACACCGGAGAGCATGTGACTGATCAAATGGGCCAGTGGTTGGTCGATTTCGATATCGACTCCCGGTAACTCCTGCTTGAGTTCAGCGAGAAGTCCTTGAATCGTCTCGTCCCGGCTTTGTTCGCTCGCGGGATTCATGCTCAAAATGTACTCGCTCATATTGACCGGTTGGGCGTGTTCATCCAATTCAGCTCGACCGGATCGTCGCACGAAGTGCAGGATTTCGCCGTCAGGGTTTGTTGAAGTCTTGAGCAACGGTTCCAATTTGGCATCGACGATGCTGGCGGCGTCATTGGTCGCTTGTAGCGACGCCCCTGCAGGAAGTGTCAGGTTAACCTGCACGCTGCCTTCGTCAAATTGCGGCAGAAAATCGGCACCCAGTTGGGAGAGCACCAGCGCACTCACACCAACCAGTACCCACGTAAGCACAAGCAGGATTCCGGCAAAACGCATACTGAAACGGACCAGATAACTCGCCATCCACTTCAGCACGCGCAACAGCAGTCCGTCCCGGTGCCGATGCGTCGCTTTGGATCCTGCCAGCAGGTAATACGACAAGACCGGTGTCACTGTCAGTGAAACGACGAGCGAAGCCAAAATCGAGACGATGTAAGCAATTCCCAGCGGGACAAACAGGCGTCCTTCGACACCCGACATTGCAAACAGCGGCAGGAACACGAGAATGACGACAGCCGTCCCGAAGACGATGGCACTGCGGATCTCCCGACTGGCTTCATACACAACCAACAACGCCGGTCGTGGTTCGGGGCGGGCATTGTTTTCGTTCAGACGGCGATAGATGTTCTCCACATCAACGATGGCATCGTCGACGAGTTCCCCCATGGCCACGGCCAGACCGCCGAGCGTCATCACGTTGATCGATAGTTCCCGACCGATGACTTCGCCAATCAGGCGGAAAACGAGCGTGGTGATCATCAGCGAAAGCGGAATCGCGGTCAGCGTGATAAAAGTCGTGCGGAAATTCATGAGGAAGACCGCCAGCACGACGACGACCAACACCGCACCGATCACCAAGGCTTCGCCTACATAATAAATGCCGCGGTCGATGAAGTTTTTGAGTTGGAATAAGTCCCGATTGATCAGGATGTCTGCCGGCAATGACTCTTCGACATCGATCAGGGCAGCGTGAATGCGTTCGGTCAGTCCTCGGGTATCCACGTGAGGTTGTTTGACGAGCGTGATCACAATTCCCGCATGGCCGTCGATACTGGCGTCGCCCCGTTTTTGCGGCGAACCTTCTTGAACGTCTGCCACTTCTTCGATGAGGACCGGGCGACTGGTGCCGGCATCGACCGGAATTTTCCGCAAATCTTCAATCACCTGAGAGCTACCTGGCCCCAAGCGACCGATGACCCGGATCGGACGCTCCAGTTGTCCTTCTTTGGTGAATCCGCCGCTGGTATTGAGGTTATTGTTCCGGACAGCGTCTTCGACCTGCTGCACCGAGACGCCGTATTCCAGAAGTTTTTCCGGATTCATTTCCACGTGGTATTGTTTCTCGTCCGCTCCGAGCACGATGACTTCGGCGATCCCTGAAAGCCGCAGCAAGCGAGGCCGGACCACCCAATCAGCAATGGTGCGCAGTTCCATCGACTGCTGTTTCGGCGACAGGAACTTGGCGACGTACTGTTCCCCCGCAATTGTGAGATGGACTGTTTGCCCGTCCGCATTCGGATGCTCAGTTGCCTGTTCATGCAAGTCGTCAATCGGAATTTCTTCCCACGTTTCAAGCTCGTGCCGCTGCTGCGGTCTCCAGGCGTAATACTTGGCGTCTGAATCGGTCGTCACTCGTTCGAGGAGCATGTCGGACTGGCCAATCGTCGCCAATAGTCCCCCGTGCGGTCCGTTCTGGCGATGAATGCCGACGTGCATAATCTGTCCCATGATCGAAGTCGGTGGGGCCAGTAATGGCTGGACGCCTTCGGGCATCAGTCCGAGAACCGTTGCTAGACGTTCTTGCACGACCTGCCGGGCAGCACGGATTTCGGTGTCCCATTCGAATTCGATATAAATCACAACCAGTCCCATGCTCGATTGACTGCGCACGGCGACCACTCCATTGGCACCGAGGACTGCTTGTTCGATGGGCTGCGTGACGAGTGTTTCGATCTCTTCGGGTGAATAGCCTGGGCACTCGGTGAGGATGACCACCCGAGGCCGGTCGAGGTCGGGGAAGACATCGATGGGCATCGTCGTCGACAGGTATCCCCCATAAACCAAGGCAGCGATACTCAACATCAAGATGAGTGGTCGATGTCGGAGCGAAAATCGAATGACGGAATCTAACATGGCGGCTCCTTAATGGTTCGCATGGACGGAACCATCGGCGTGAACATGCACGCCGGAAGGAGCCGAGCCGCTTTGGGATTTGAGGACACGGTTCAACTGCACTGCCCCAGTCTGAGCAATGTAAATTCCTGAAGGGACACTGCCATCGTTGGAGACGACAACGGCATCCTGTGTTTGGTGCAACACATGAACCGGTTTGCGATCGAAGATGTTTCCATTGTGGCGAAACACATAAAACTCCGGTCCTTCTTTAACAACGGCTGCTGCCGGAAGAACAAAGACGTTCTCAAGCTGTTCGACCTGAACGTGTAACTGCACACGTTGGCCGGGACGAAAACGCCACAGGAAAAGCCGCTGGCCGTCTCGCTGGTACGACCGAGACTGGTTTTCCAACGACAAGAAAAATGAAATCGTCCGCTTATCGTCGTTGAGTTCGTTGGAGATGTGATGAATCGTGAGGGGAGGAATCGAAGCCTGCCAGTCGTATTCGGAGGACTCCAACAATTCAGCTCGAATCGGCCACGCCTCTTCCGCCGCCCGCTGCAAAAGCGGTAATTCTCGACGAAAGGCTCGACCTTCGATAAACAAAGATTGATGCTGCGAGAGCGTGCAAAGCCGTTGCCCGGCCTGAACATGCTGGCCGAGTTCGACGTTGAGCTGTTGTAGCTCGAAGATGCCTGAATTGATGTTCTGGCTGTTTTCATGGACGGCCAATCCCGCGGGAACGGCGACGCTAATCTCTGAGATGAACGTGCCGTTCGCGACCGAATCAATTTGCGCCGATGTCAAACCTCGAATTTGCAGATCTTGGCGATGGGCCTGCATGGTGACCGCCAACCGTCGCAATTCGTTTTTCAACTCAATGTGTTTAGAACGCGGAACCGCTCCCGATTCGAATAGCGGGGTGAGTCGCTTAATCTCCTCTTGAGTGATTTCACTCTCCTTCATGGCCTTGAAGAGTTCGGTCTGCGAAGTCTGAAATGATTCTCCCACCAGACGGAGCGTGAACAGCGTCGCTCCTGATTCGAGCGTCTCTCCCGCATAATGATGAATCGCCGTCACCACGGCAGAGACAGGAGCAACGACGCCTCGGTCGCTGATGCCGGGACGGTCGACCACAGTGCCGGGAATTTGGATGGTCTTCCAGTAGGTTGTGGGCTGAAGCGGCTTGGAACGGAGCCGTAGGTTTTTCTGAGCCTGTGGCGACAGATTGACTTGCTCGTTCGGTAATGCCACTCCCGCCATAGGAGAATCGGCAGCCGGATCACCGGACGCTTGCTGATTGACCAGCCAAGGGACCCAGCGGTCACGAGTGAAATAGCCACCAGCCACCATACCGCCGAGGACCAGAACGACGGTAAATATCTTAAGTAGACGCAACACAACAAGTGCCTCCAACCACCATGTATCCGCTCGCCACCAATTGGAGACGAGGAAAGAGACCACATGACGCAAGCGGCGGCTGACGTGAGAAATTGGGGACGGAACGGGAGTTCTATCGCCATCACGCAGCCGAAGCGGTGGTTGAATTACAGCCGGAGAGCGGCTGTTGCGAGGAAGATGTGCTCAACACCATAATCAGGCGGAGCAGCCAAACAATCAAAACAGGCACATTGCATCGCAAGCGAATCGTCAGCCACCGTGAGGGCCAGCGAGCTTGCGTCCAAGGTCAACGCCCGGACCTGCATGATGCCTACGGCGAGATCCGAAGTCACGTAGACAGCGTCGTCGTCGTGGTCTTCAGCAGGCGATGGCGCTTCCTGCCCCGCATGGTCGGCATCAGCGGAGACGTCGTGATGATGACCGTGTCCAAAGTGGAAATGCGGTGATTGATGATGGTCGGCCGGTTGTCCCGCTACACTTTCGCCATGACTATGCGGCACCGCAAACCCCTGTAGGGGCACGGCTAATGTCAGAAGAATGGCGAAAACACGGTACATGATTGCGTATGGCAAACCTTTCTAATCAGGGGCAGTATAAATCGCAGAGGCGGCATCTGCAAGGTGTCTAAGCCGTGGCCATCATGCTAGGCATCACGGTCTGTCGAAGTCTGCATGCTGAAATTTGAAGTCTGGTGCGACACGGTTCGCGTATTTTTCGCCTGTGGGATGCGGCTTTTCACCAGCGGGTTGAAAGGTTTTCCGGGCTCATTTCGCCGAAGTTTTTTCTTCCGTCAGTACGTGGTCGCAAACAAATTCCAGCGCTTTGACGGCATCTGCGGAGGTTGTGCTGTGCCCTCCCTGGGGGCGATGGATGTGCAAAACGTGTGCGTTTAGTTTCTTGAGCACATTCGCCAACCGGGTACAGCTATCGGGAGGGACCGATTTATCTAAGCCCCCGGTGGTGATCGCCACCGGCATTGTTAGCCGCTCCGGCCAGTACTCAGCACTCCGCCGTTTGTATTCTGCGGGGATTTCTCGTTTCGAGCCACCGAAAGAGGCTTGTATGGCATCCTGGAAGTTTTCGTACTCCAAGTGATTGGCCGTGCCGTTCATGGCTGCGACTCCATCAATGAGTTCTGGGTGCATCGCTGCAAAGCTGAGACTGGAGCTGCCGCCCATCGAAGCCCCAACCAAAATGGTTTTCTCGATTTTGTATTTCGTTTTGAGCGCTTTGAGTATCTGTATCATGTCGGCCTCAGCCTGGGGGCCCATCCACGACGTTTTGGCACGATAATCGGGTGCGACGAAGATCATCCCATGTTTTAAAGCCACATCGCGGGCTGCGCGGCACTCATTGATCTTCGACGTCGCGAATTGCCAACGATCACTCCCATGCCCGTGCAGCGCGACCATTAACGGATAAGACTGTTCCGCTGAAAACCCGTTGGGCAGCAGTACCACATATTTTTGAGTCGTTCCGTCGCCTTCAGCAGTAAACGAGACATCGATCGGATCCGAAAATGCGTCAGCCGCGTCCAAGTTCTCGTGGAGTCCTACTCCCAAAAGCAGACCGGCCAGTACCAAACAATGCCATTGTTTCCGCGCCGCTAGAATCATTGTTTTCTCCAAACCGTTCGACAACATCGGTATCAGCATCAATCGTGGTCGTTTCAAGGAACGCAGAACTATCTTATCAGCCCTTTGAATAAACAAAAACATACGAGAGTCGGGTGCCACTGCTGGCTTGTCCAGCAGTGTTTTTTGGGTCACGCACTTTGCACTAGCGGACGAGCAGATGCAGCGTCATTTACAGTGAGCAAGATGAGGGGAATGCCGCTGCCAGTAAGAAAGCATCGTGAGGGGACTTCAACAAATCGTCTCGCGCCGCCTTGCCACCTTAAGCTGAAGATCTTATGAATGAAGAGATTGAACGTTATTTTTTGCGCTGCCGTTCTGACTGGTCAGCGCATGCGATTGTGAACCGAAACGACGAATCATTCAAAATGCCTACACACCGCATCCAAACCGGTATTCCTGCACTCGACGAGGCTCTGGGTGGCGGGTTGATTCCTGGAACGTTAACCGTTGTTGCCGGCGCCACGGGGATTGGAAAAACTCAACTTGGCTTGCAGTTCGCGCATCAGGGTGTTGCGCAAGAAGGTGAGCCGGGGATCATTTTCGACATGACCACCCGCGGCGATTCGCAAAACCAGGACGACTATGCCCGGCGGCTGTTTGATTGGGAACTTTCCTTCCAACCCCCTGGCGATCAAGTGCATCCCAGCGAGGTTTGGAACCGTGAAGCTGCGCGGCGGGACTATCTGCACATCTTTGCCCGCAACGGCCGTCGCGTGACGCGCGGTGATTTAGAATTCGATGACTGGAAGGTCTGGAAACTGGAGTTGCTCAAGAAGCTGCAAATGTGCATTCGTTTTTTCTACGGCAACTTTGTGCAGGGAGTGCGGCGGTGTGTGATCGACGGTGTCGAACCAACAGTCAAAGCCAGCGACTCGTTTCAGTTCGACACGTTCGATTATGTGTACCACCAAATTTTGCGCAAAGAAGATGATTGGGTGGCGCGCGATTTATTTCGCGAACAATTCCGCGCCAACTCCGCAGAGGTCGACAAGCATCGTTACAACCATGCGGAGATCGCCTGCTTGTTGCTGTATACAACACACGACGTGATGCTGGACGACATGCTGGTGCGGCCGATTGATTCGGGAGACGTGTTTGCCAACGCGAACACGATCATCTATATGGGCAAAACACGCGAAGCCAACCGCATGGGCCGCGCACTACACGTAGCCAAACATCGCGGCAGCGCCTGCGACGACGCGATCATCCCGTTTGAGGTGACCGAACGCGGGATTGTGATGGGCTCACACGACTAAAAATACTTCCCATACGCCTCTTTGTTCGCGCGAATTCCCGCGTTGAGGATCTTCACATCGGCGAGTGGGACGAGCATTTTGCAGCCGTTTTCGACGCAGCGGTCGGCGGACTCCGGTGAGGTGGGGACGATGCCCCAGTGTTTGCCATGCTTTTTACAAGCGGCGGCGACGCGGTCGATGCCCTCTTGCAATCGGGGATGATCGAATTGTCCGGTGATCCCCAGGTTTTGACTCAAATCGGCCGGGCCGACAAACAGCAGGTCCACGCCATCGATGGCGGCGATCTCGTCACACTGCTCTAAGGCGCCTGCGGTTTCGATTTGAATGGCGATGAACAACTCGCGATTGGCTCGCTCGCAAAATTCCGCGGCCGGCGTATTTCCGAAGCGACCATCGAACCCCCCGCCGTTTAATCCGCGATGGCCGCGGGGATAGAATTTGGACCACTGCACCACTTGTTCGGCCTGTTCAGCGGACTCGATTTGGGCTGCCATGATGCCGCCGGCGCCCGCTTCGTAGCAACGGGTGATCACGGCGTAGTCGGTCGGTGCCAACCGCACGAAGCTATCCATCCCGTGCGCGCGGGCGGCCATGGTGCCGATTTCCAATGTTTCAAACGATAGCCCCGCATGTTCCTGATCGAACCAAATTGCATCGATCCCGCCATGCATGCCGAGCATCTGCACAATGTTGTGATGGCAGACCCGTCCGATCCCGCAGACCATGACCATCGCATCGCGCTGTAACCGCTGTTTGACCGTCTCCATCGTTGTTCCACTCCCGTTGGCGTTAATTTTCAAGTCGCTGTTGAACTCATTATGCCGCTGCTAAGCAGCGGTCGCAACTAACGTGGGCGAGTGGATAGTGTCCGGTGGCCAGTGGCCAGAAGTGCAATTGGTGCGTGGACGGGGACCGATGCCGAGCGTGAGTCCCTGTGCAATGCACGACAGTTATTCGCTCCAAAACGGGTTCCAACCCACCGGCGGACTTGATGTTCCCGCCTGGCACTTCTATGAATAAGGCCCGCACGATCACCATCAACGCCGCCCACAGCGATCCCCGCCGATCATGAACGCCACAACCTTTCGTCTGGTCATACTCATCTCGATGGCGCATGCGCTCGTGCACGTGTTTGAACTCTCACTGCCCAGCGTGGAACAGATGATTGGCGATGATTTTGACGTCGCCCGCGAGCAAACCGGTGTGCTGGGAACCGTGTGGCGGGTGCCGTTCGGCGTGGGGGCATTCTTTGCCGGTTGGCTCGCGGATCGCTTTGGGTCGAAGCCGATGTTGGTGATCTATTTGCTCGGTTGCGCGGCGACGTCGCTGTTGGTTTGGACCTGCACGTCATTCGACACGCTGTACGTGCTGATGTTCGCCATGGGTTGTTTTGCCAGCATTTATCACCCAGCCGGTTTGGCGTTTATTTCGCGGGAAACGACGCCGGAGACTCGCGGCGTTGCGCTGGGTTGGCATGGCATCTTTGGATCAATTGGCATCGCTGGTGCTCCGTTTGTAGCAGCACTTGTCTTTTGGACGGGAGCAGTGACTTGGCAACAGTATTATTTGTTGCTGGTCATCCCGGGCTTGGGGTTGGCGGCCTATCTCTTCTTTGGTTTGACCGAACATCGCCAACCGCCTGTGACAACCACTGTGAACAGTGAAATCGAACGCGATGAAGGCCGCTGGGGAGCTTATTTGATTTTGGTTGCCGGCGGTGCAATGGCTGGATTCGTCTATGCGGCATTCATGCATTTTTTACCGCGCTATTTAAACACGGCGGAGCTGCGCCCTTCGAATATCGACCCCGCCAGCTTTCGCAATCTGCTGGCAGCGGTCGTGCTCATTATGGGGGTGTTGGGACAGGGAATCGCCGGAAAATTTGCCCGGCCCGGCCGATTGCAAATTCAATTGGCGCTGATCATGTTCGCCAACATCGGCCCGTTGTTGTGGATGGCTGTGGCCACCGGTCCGGCGCGGTTCGCTGCCGCCTGTTTGTTGGGTCTCGTACATTTTATGACGCAACCGATTTACAATTCGCTGATCGCGCAGTACGTCCCCTTCCATCGGCGTAGCGTTGGTTACGGATTCAGCAATATGGCCTGCTTCGGGATCGGCGCACTCGGACCATCCTACGCCGGGTATGCGGGAAGCGATTTTAAAGTCTATGGCGGCTTAGCAATCGCCGCCGCCGCATCGGGCATGATGGCGCTCGTCTTGCATTTTATCGGCAAGAAAGACTCGACCAACGGCTAGAGCTTGAGCGAATCGGTTGCATTGCGGACAATGGCGGCGCTGGCATGAAACGCGGCAGTTTCCTCTTCATTGAGCGAAATGGGCACGGCACTGATCACGCCCTGTCCTCCGACAAGCGTTGGTAAACTGATGGTGACATCGGAGAGGCCCAACACATCGTGCAGTCGCGCACTGATCGTCAGAATCGCTCGCTGATCATGGATGAGCACATCGACAATTCGTGACAATGCGGCTCCGATTCCATAATACGTTGCCCCTTTGCCGGAAATGATTTCATAAGCGGCGCCGCGGACCTTTTGGTCGATCTCTGCTTTTTCGGCGGCTCCGATGTGGATGTCACGAAACTTTTGGAACTCATTGAGTCGCATTCCACCCACTGTCGCACAGGACCAGGTCAAGACTTCCGAGTCGCCGTGCTCACCGATCACGTAGGCATGTACGTGTTTGGAATCGATTCCGCATTGTCTTCCCAGCAATGTCCGAAACCGCGCCGTATCCAACGTTGTTCCCGATCCAAGCACGCGGGATTCGTCGATTCCACATCGTCCTGCGAGCTTGACTGTGACGTGCGTCATCACATCCACGGGATTGGTCGCCACGAGCAAAATGGCCTGTGGGGCATGCTCGGCAATTTGTGGCACGACTTTCTCAAACACCGCGGTGTTTCGTTCCAGAAGTTGCAATCGCGTTTCACCCGGTTTCTGGCCGACACCGGCAGCGATCACCACGACACGACAGCCGGCCAAGTCGCTGTACTCCCCGGAAACAACCGACATGGGATGCGAAAACGGGACGGCATGCATGATGTCATTTGCTTCGGCCTCAGCCCGTTGGCGATCGAGATCCACTAAAACAATTTGACGTCCTATGCCACCCATAACCATTGCATAGGCCGCCGTGGCTCCGACAAACCCACATCCCACAACTCCGACTTTCACGGCTCACTCCCTGTTCTTGAATAGATGACGCCCCCACTCGGGCTATCGTCGAAATTGTGTCTTTTCCCCAACGAACGGACAACCGCCGTCGGCCTTGTCGCGATACGCATTGATTGTCTTGGTTTTATTCAGAAATTCAATGCTATCAGGCGCTTAGAGCAGAGCGAAACAGCCCCGAGCAGAAAACAAATTCGTATTTTTTCTCTCACAGTGGTATACTTGTACTTTGCACTTCCACTTCTGACGGCCGGTCATTCACGTCTCACTCTGCACGTAGTTGCCACCTGGAACACTAGAGAGGTGCCCCATGGAGAGTCCGCGACTTGCCCAAGACATCATGGTCGACAAACTGGTCACGCTGAATCCCGACCAGGATGTATTTGAGTCGATCAAATCGTTGCTCAAACATAAAATTACCGGCGCACCGGTGATTGGAGGCGACCGGTCGTATCTTGGTATGTTCAGTGAAAAATGCTGCATGAGTGTGCTCACACTCATTGCCCGCTTGGCGAGCGAGCGGGGGTACCCAAGTGCGACGCCGCCGACCGCCAGTCAGTTCATGGCAACAAAACTAGTAACGCTCGACCCGCGAACCGATGTCTTCGAGGCCATCGCCTATCTGCTCAAACACCACGTGTCGGGCGTTCCGGTCATCGATGCCAATCGCAATTTTTTAGGTGTGTTTTCCGAAAAGACAAGTATGCGCGTGCTCGTCGACGCCGCGTATGAAAATATGCCGACCACCGAAGTCGGCGCATTCAAGAACCCCGATAGGGGACGCACAATTACCGAACAGACGACTCTGCTGGAATGTGCACAGATTTTCCTAGATACCCCCTACCGTCGGCTGTGCGTGCTGAAAGACGGCAAATTGGTGGGACAAATCAGTCGCCGCGATGTGTTGCTGAACGAGAACATCCTCTCAAGCATCGTTCATGATCGACGTGAAGCCTTAATTGCCGAAAGCCGTCAAGTCGACCTGAGCGAGGCGGAAGGACCCACAGAGCACGGCCCGTTGCCCTCGACGGCAGTTCATAATTTCAGCGACAGGAAAGCTTACACGATCACTGCGGATTTGGATCTTCTGGGTATTGCTCAGGTTTTCTTAACCACTCCTTATCGTCGGCTCCCGGTGCTTCACGACGGCAAGCTCATCGGCCAAATCAGCCGTCGCGATGTCTTGTTGGCCACGAATAACCTGATTCAAATCGCCCCCGAACCGGAAAAAGCGATGCTGTACCTGAGTAGCATCAGCAACCGGCAGGAGACACGGTTCGCGTAATCGCCATTATGGCAATGCAGGGACGGACGATGTAAGTAGCCTGCTGAAAATGGGCACCCCTGGTCGGCTTGTTCGGTAGCACACCGTGCGACTCGCATCACACTGCTGGACAAGGCAGTAGTGGCCCCCAATCATCGGTAGATCATCGGTTTTCCAACGGGTAATTCGTGTTTTGTCACGGTTTAATCTTGGGTGGGGTGCCACTGGCTATGCCAGTGCAGAACCAAATCTCAAAAGTGCTTACAAAGCACTGGCAGAGCCAGTGGCACCCCAAATCATAGATTTATCAGAGCACTAGCGCGTGATTTTGCAGTTCGGCTGTGCGCGCTCAATTTCCAAAATCGCATCCTCGCTGAAATTCAAACCTTTGAGCGATAGCGACTTGAGCATCCAAGATGACTTCAACAAGGGGACAGACTCTTCGGTGACCTTGGTTTCTTGTAGGTCTAGCTGTTGCAGTGACGATAATGACGTCAGCTTTTGCAGCCCCGCATCGGTGATGGGGCATTTGGAGAGCCGCAAAGCTTCGAGGTTTGTTAATTGGCCGATTTCACTTAGACCAGCATTATCGAGCGGTGTTTCGCCGAGATCCAGAACAGCGACGTTTTGCAAAAATGGGATCGATGCAAATCCATGGCCGGTGACTTGTGTTCTTCGTAAGTCCAAAAAGCGAGGCGCTGTGACCAGCTTCCATTGCGCCAACCCGTCGTCGGTGATATTGGTACCGGAAAGATCTAAGAGTTCGAGCGGCATTGTTGTTGGTAGAAAGGCCAACCCGGTATCACTGATGTTAATGTTGGATAACCACAGTTCTCTCAGTTTGGTCAACCCGGAAAGATGCTGCAGTCCCGCATCGGTGATTTGCGTACGCCCCAAATTCAAGGAACGCAAATTTGTGAGCCGTCCGATCGTCTTCAGTTCTTCATTGCCAATGGTCGCCCCGTACAGCATCAAGTCCTCGATATCAGTGAGGCTCTCGAGGTATTCCAGACCGCCGCTGATCTGCATATTGGACAAGGAAAGCTCTTTGAGTTGTGTCAGCCTCCCCAAATCGGCCATGCCGACCTCGGAGAGTTCACCTCCCCTGAGGTCCAGTTCTTGCAAATTTCCGTAGCGGGAGATTTGGCTGACCAAGGCGTCGTCAATTTTATTGGAATTCAAATAGATCCGTTGGGGTGATTGGAAGAGGACGTTGGTCTGTCCGTCGAAAAATGTGACGTCCCCACCCAATCCCTGGAGTTCCAACGCAACCGCCGTGCGGTATCGAATCCACCACCAACCGGCAAGCGGAATTCCGATGCACGCTATAATCATCGCATACAAAAATAACCGAAACCGCAGCGACAAGGGCGGGTCAACGGGTGGTTCTTCGCTGGTTTCGGGCTGGGACATATGGGATCTCCGGCGGTAAAACCTCTACTGAAGTGCGGCGACGACTGTGTTGATCCACGGGATCGCAGGATTTGTCTAGCGGCGACGAAACTTATTGCTTTGAATTATGGGACCTGAAACGCAAAAACCCCCCGGCAGAACCGGGGGGTTGGGGGGATTTGCCTTCATGTCGCCATGAACGATCAGTGCGAATCCGCTGTCACACCTTTCCAGTCGTCGGTGCGAAACGGTGTCAGCGGTAGGCCTTCGACGTTTTGCACGTTGCAGACGGGGTTGTCGGCCCAGGCGTAGCGGACTGCCACGGGGGCTTCGATTTGATCGCTGGTCACCTCGATTTGGTTTTTGCCGATGATCTTGGCGGTCGCCGGCACGAACTTTTGGTCTTCTCCGGCAATCGTGAAGCCGATCAGTTGCGGCACGTCAAAGGTGTCTAACCCGCCACCCACGTGGTCGAATGTGAGCACGATTTTGTTGCCGTCGGTCTCCATCGATTTGTAAATGGGGCTGCGATAGACGATATCCATGCCGTAATCGTGGGCCAGCGCCCAGCGGGCGAGACGTTTGGCGACGTCTTGTTTGTTCTTGGGATGGATGTCGCTCGACTCACCCAAGTTGAGGATCACCGCTTCGCCCGTGTTGGGCAACTTGGCCATCGTCATGGTTTGGGCTTCACGCAATTCGGCCCAGTCGGAATCAGCCGGTCCGGGAACTTCGTTGCGGAAGTCGGCCAGTTGTACCCAATAGAAGGGGAAATCGCCTTGGCCCCATTCGTCGCGCCAGTTTTGAATCATCAGCGGAAACAGGTTGCGGTATTGATAGGCGCGGCCGGCATTGGATTCGCCCTGGTACCAAATCGCACCGCGAATGCCGTAACCGATCACCGGCTTGAGCACACCGTTGTAGAGGTTGCCCGGACGATGCTGATTTGTCAGTGGATTGCGCGGAGCACGCGGTTGCGCGCCAACTTTTTCGCCGGCCTCTTTCTTGGTTTTCCAATCGGCCAGTTTTTCCTTGAAGTTGGCTACGGCTTTCTCGTGGTCGTACGTCGATTCGGTCTTTTCCCAACGCTCCATCAGGGGGCCATACTGGGTATCGGCTTCGAGGAGATCCCGGCGGACCCAAGCTTCGGCGGAGGAACCGCCCCAAGAGTTGTCGATCAGCCCGATCGGTACATCCAAGGTCTGGTACAATTGGCGGCCGAAGAAATAGCCAACAGCGGAAAACGAAGGAACCGTTTCCGGTGAACAGAGTTCCCACTGGCCCTTGAAATCGTCCTGTGGTTCCTGCGTGCCGACTTGGGGAACGGTGATCAGCCGAATGTTGGGATACTTCGCCGAGGCGATTTCTAGGTCGCTGTCATTCGAACGAGACACGTCCCATTGCATGTTCGATTGGCCGGAGCAAACCCAGACTTCGCCGATGAGCACGTCATTGAGTGTCAGGGCATTGTTTCCCTGAATTTCCAACTTGTGCGGGCCGCCGGCGCTCAATTTGCCAAGCAGGACCTTCCACCGGCCATCCGCATCGGCGGTGACCGTGCGGCTGTCTCCGCCAAGCGTCACCCGCACTTGTTCGCCGGGATCGGCCCAGCCCCAAATCGGGATCGGTTGCCCTTGTTGCAAGACCATATGGTCGCCGAACAGCGCCGGCATTTTGACGTCAGCGCGTATCGATGGTGGAGTGGAAAAGGCGGCTAGTAACAAACAACCGGTCAGGAGCAAATTCCGGCGTAGCGCAGGCATGGGCAGGGTTCCTTGGATCTCTGAGTATAAAAGTCACGATGTCACTACCTCACTTCTACTCTGAGGCGCACCGAGGTTCAACCCTGCCGACGGGCCGGCGGAAAGCGGATTCGATGGACAGAGGGAAGGCGCCGCATGTAGAGTGGGGGGTAGGCGACCGATCATCGATTTGACGAGCAAAGACAATCGTCACGAAACCGACGACAGCCGATTCGACGTTTCCCTTTTTTACGCCGAAGGCGTAACTCATCGTAGCCTGGGGTCGCGAACGGAGTGAGCGCACCCCAGGTGCAGGTTAGAACATCACGACACAACCCTGAAGGGGTTGTTCAATTGTCCAATGATCGGGAATTTGTCAAGCACGTTGAAAAACCCCTTCAGGGTTTGCTCGTCGTCGCTGCCCATTTTCCTAGGGTGGCGCGGCGTGGCCGCTTACCCTAGGCTACGATGACGAACCCCTTCGGGGTACTCGTTGGATTTCACTCCATGTTGATTGATTGTTTGAACAGATACGGAACCAACAGGCGTTTTTTTACGGTGCGGCAATGACAGACGGGAAACAGTTCGCGGATTTAACTGGGCTACGGGCGATCGTGACTGGTGCATCAACAGGCATCGGCCGTGCGATTGCTTTGGAGCTGGCCTGTGGCGGAGCGCGGACGATTGTGCATTGTCGTCAATCTCTTGAAGCGGCAACCGCGGTGTGTGAGGAGATTCAAGCGACCGGCGGCGAAGCTCATTTGCTTTCAGCGGATGTAGGACAGCCCGATTCCGCACAGGAACTAATCGAGGCGGCTTGGAATCACTGGAACGGCATCGACATCTGGATCAACAATGCCGGTGTGGATCTATTGACGGGCGACGGAGCAACGTTGGACTATGGCGAAAAGTTACAACGGTTGTTGGACGTCGATGTGCGGTCGGCGGTACTGATCGGCAAAGAGGTCGGTCGCCGCATGCAGGAGGCGGGTCAGGGCGTGATTCTCAATATCGGTTGGGATCAGGCGGACCGAGGTATGGAGGGGGACAGTGGAGAGTTGTTTGCGACAGCAAAAAATGCGGTCATGGGTTTCACCCGTTCGTTAGCGGTGAGTGTCGCACCGCAGGTCCGTGTGAATTGCATAGCGCCGGGATGGATTAAAACTGCCTGGGGCGAATATGCGAGCGAGACGTGGCAAGCACGGGTAATAGCAGAAACGCCGCTGCAGCGGTGGGGCACACCGGAAGATATTGCCAAACTGGCCCGTTTTTTGGTTTCGCGCGATGCCGATTACATCACGGGGCAAGTCATCGCAGCCAACGGAGGGGCCATCCGATAGGTCCAGAATCTGAAAGGAAAAGACCATGCCCGATTACGTTCAATTGTCCGACGAAGAAATCGAACAGACGCTGCAATCGATGCCCGAGTGGGAATACCGCGACGGCTGGATTCGCCGGCTATACAAAACCCCCGGCTGGTCGCACACGCTGATGCTGGCCAACACAATCGGCTATCTCGCCGATGCGGCCTATCATCATCCCGATTTGGCGCTAGGGTATGCGCAGGTGATCGTCAAACTACAGACGCATCGCGTGAAGGGCATCACGCAATTGGACATTGCTCTGGCGAAACGCATTGACGAGATTGTCTTGTGGCAACCGGGCGAAGATTCGCCGTTTGACGGGTACCCGAAAACATGGGTGCACTGACGCTTGGATTTTGATTGCCGCTCAATAAACATCGTAGGGTGCGTCGCGACGCACCTTTCGATGTAGTACGCTACGTGTGCCAACTTGTTCATGTCCAATTGATTGATCATTTATTTGCGTCGTCCGTTTTTGTAACCGGCGCTGTTCGACCTACGTGAGAAAGGTGCGTCATGACGCACCCTACGGCCTTTCAACATCAGGAATCGTCTCTATGAATCAATTCTATTCCACTGTTACGTTGATGTTGGCATTGGCAGCATCGTCTCTGTTTATTGGCCAGGCGGCCGCGCAGAATCCGACGCACGCGGTGACCCCGACGATCACCGAATACGATGTTGATCCTGCATGGCCCCAGCGGCCGGAGACTATCAGCGGTGCTGGTTGGGTGTCCGGGTTAGCGGTCGATAACAAGGATCAGGTGTGGTTCTTTCGCAAAGGCCCCGATCCGGTTCAGGTCTATTCGGCCAGCGGCGAATTCGTCCGTTCCTGGGGGAAGGATCGATTCCTCAATCCACACCAACTACGGATCGGTCCCGATGGCAATATCTGGGTGGCCGACTTCGGGTTGCATGTCGTGCAAAAATTTACTCCCGAAGGAGAATTGCTACAGACGCTCGGCGTCCGCGGTGAAAAAGGGGATGATGAGCTGCATTTCAACATGCCAACCGACATGGTGATTACGCCCAAAGGAGATATTTTCGTCACCGATGGTTACGGAAATCGTCGCATCGTGCATTTCGACAAGGATGGCAAGTTCGTAAAGGCCTGGGGTAGCTACGGTACGGAACCGGGCAAGTTTGTCTTGCCGCACGCGATTCAACTCGACTCCAAAGGCTTGTTGTACGTCGCCGATCGCAATAGCGCGCGGATTCAGATCTTCACGCAGGACGGTGAACTGGTCGATCAATGGTCGAATTTGATCATGCCTTGGGGGATTTCGATCAACAAAAAAGATGAAATCTGGGTCTGCGGATCGTCACCCCACTGGTGGGTCCGGGACGGCAAAGCTCCGGAATACAAGGACCAATTGTTCATGCGTTTCAACACCGACGGCCGCGTCCAACAAGTCTGGTCGATCCCCCTTGGCGACATCGGCGAGAACAAAGACAAACCGGACGTCTCACGGCTGAAGCCGGGCGAAGCGGTCGGTGTGCACTGTATTGCGCAGGATTCGCAGGGCAATCTGTATGTCGGCGACATCTACGGCGAACGGGCGCAAAAATTCGTCCCGGTGACCCAGCGTGCCCCGGCCAAAAGTAAATAGCCGGACGCTAATCATGTCACACATTTCGGACGGCGCATGGCGGTTGCGGATTTATCGCAGCGCCGCAGCGCCGTGGTGAGATACCCTTTCATCTCGTCGAGCGTGACCTGTGAGAGGTCGATGCGGCGCCGCGCCATGTCGTCAACAATGGCATCCACGGTCGCTTTTACGGTGGATGTTCGGCAGATTGCCTGCAGTGTTTCTGTATCGCAGGATGTTTTTTGCGGATTTTTATTAAAGCACGCGGACATTCTCAGGTTCCCCCCTGGTCATGATTGCGATTGATTGTTTTAGCTCGTGAACAGACGAAGCGTCACGTCCTGTCACGCACTGGGTATACGCAAGGCAAATGCCAATTGCGGTCAAAATCCGTTGCTGAGGCAACCCGTCCGCCGCAACCTTGGGTTTTGTATTTGGTTGCATTTGTGCAAATTCCCGCGCTGCGCATTGCGCGGCTTCTATCTCAGTCCATCTCGAACCGCCAATTCGGCAAGAGTTACAAACCGCATTGGCAAATTTGCAGCGGCGGCTGAAAGTACGACACGGGCAAATACCGGCAGTTCGCGCGGTGCGGATTGTGACGATAGGGACCGTTCCACCAATGCTGCGGGAACGATAGCCTGCCATATGGGCGGGGGTCGGTCGGGCGTTTTTGACAGGTCACGAAACGCAACCTAGGGTTTCACTGCGGTTCATACTTGCGCACTGTGGACCGTTCTCGTTCGAGATCGATTAGGGCGAACGGATTGCCGACTTTTTTGTACCCCGCGGTCAGACTTTTTCGTCAACCCAGAGGTTTCTACAGTGGCTGCCGTTATCGACAACGCAATTTCTCCACAAAGTGATGAATCGCAACTCATCGCCGCCGACTCGACGGTGGCTGTTGCTATCGATACGCGCCCCATTCTCGAAGCTGCGTTGGCGAAACAAAAACTCATAGAACTGCAGTTAGTGACGCTGGAGGAATGGGATGCAGCAGCCGAGGCAGCCGGTTCACCGGAGGACTTGGTCCCCATTCTCGCGCAACTGCAATTGATGGATGCGAGTTGGAATTCCGGGTCCGATGAACGGTTTCCGGTACTGACGTCGTTTCAAGCACAAAAAACAATGGCGGGTAAGCCTGAGGATTTGTGGCTGGACCATTATATCCTGCTGGAAAAATTAGGCAGCGGCGGGATGGGGGATGTGTTCAAAGCCCGCAACACACGTTTGCCACGTCTAGAAGCAATCAAGACGATTCAGACCGCCAGTTTATCGGGACAGTCAGATGCCAGCTTGAACTTGGAACGCTTTCAAAGGGAAGCGCAACTGCTGGCGCAACTGCAACACGCACATCTCACGACCATTTTCCACGCGGGACACGACCGGGACGTTCAGTTCATTGCGATCGAATACGTTCGTGGGCGAAACCTCAAACAGTATGTCGAAGAACTTTACAGCGACGGCGGTGAGATGTCGATCGGGATGGCGATTGATTCGGTGATCACCGTCGCCGAAGTCTTGGCACACGCGCATGAGCGCGGCGTGATCCATCGCGACATCAAACCGGCCAACATCATGGTCACTCCGGACGGCGGGTTGAAGGTTCTCGATTTGGGAATCGCGCAACTACGGGATCCGGAATCGACGAAGCACCGAAGTTCGTCACAACTGACCCAAGGGGCGGTCTCCTTAGGCACTCCCGAAGTAATGGCCCCCGAACAATGGGCCGATGCGCAGAGCGTGACGGCGGCAGCGGACATTTACAGCCTGGGTTGTACATTGTTCTACATGCTGACCGGGCGGATGCCGTTTGTGAGTGAGACGCGCGAAGAGTTGCTGTGCGCCGTGGTGAGTGCACCGCGGCCCAATGCGACCGACTTTCGCGAGGATGTTCCCCCGGAACTGTCGGCGGTCATTCGCCGCATGTTGGCGCACTACCCACAGGACCGCTATCAATCGTGTGCCGAAGTGATTGCGGAGTTGTTGCCATTTGCCAATCGCATTACCGCATCGCCGTTAGCGGACACGGGCGAACAGAAACACAAGGTCCGAGTTTTTGCCGTAATCGCAGGAATTATGGGAGCATTGGCTGTGGTGGCCGCGGCGGGTTGGCAACATTCCTCTGCAACTCAGCCAGTCGCACGCGCTCCGCAGGTTGATGAGTTGTCGGGACGCCCATTTGAAAATCTCGCAACACCCATGATCCCCGCTTACGCTGCGACTGACGAAGAGAAAGTGCTCGCAGCTTACAACAACGACAGTTTTCTGCACACGGCTCAATGGCTGTTGGAACTTCAATCGGCCCCGCAATTGCGGCACGACAGCAATTTGGACGTTCAGATGCTGGTCGCCGGCAAACCATCCGAAACAGTGTTTGTCGATGACGACGACATTCCACAACCGGATGAATTTGCCACGATCCGCGTTCGTGCCCCCAATGGCGGCTATCTCACGATGCTTGTCTTTGGTAGCGACGGCAACTTGTTTCAATTTCATTGGACCGAGCCGCTTGAATCGGGACGTTGGCTCACCGCCTTTGAACCGAGTGCCGCTTCAGCGGGTGACGATTTGGTGGTGTTGTACCTCACCGAAAGCGATCCGTTGAAGGGTGCTCCGCAACGACCGAGTTCCGCGGCTCCGCTCTTTTTCGACAAGCAAGACAATTTTGTACAGGGCCAATTCGGCGCTAGGTACACAAAAAGTGATCAGCACAACTTGGAAGCGGCGTTTGCGAAGCCGGCTATTTATCAAGACGTGATTCAAAAATTGAAGACGGGAGAATCCTACCCGTTCACCAAGCCCCCAATACCGCCGGCAACGTGGTGGGCCAGAAAAACAGTCCCGTTGCATGTCGTGAACCGGAGCACCGAGAATTGAACAGGGGAAGTACCAACATGATTCGCTACTTTGTCACACTGTGCGTTGCCGTTTTGACGGCCGGATCGGCCCTCAGCGCATTCGCTGACGACCAGTCACCTGACACACCTGCGCCGCGCCGCCAAGTCGACAGCGATGGCAAGGTCGTTGGGGAAGGTCTATCAACAACAGGCTTAAAGCGGATCACATCATTGCGATATTCGATCATTCTCCGCAACGAGGATGGCACCGAATCGGCTGTCGATGAGGCGAAACACACCTTCCAATTAGGGCAGGAGTTTCGCTTGGTCGTCGAAGCCGATACGGAATTGTTTCTGTATGTCTTTCATGAATCAAGCAACGGTATGCGGAGTTTTTTAGTCCCCGACCGGCACGATTCGGCCGGATATGTTCCGCGTTTGGAGCCGGGCAAGCCGCTGACGATTCCACAAGATGGTTATTTTGAAGTCACGCCTCCATTGGGGATTGAACGCCTCATGGTGTTCGCTACACCTGAAAAACGGCCGGAGCTGACATCGACTGAAGCTTTCACCGAACCGGAACAATTGACGAAAAGCCAGCGCTCAGTGCTGAAAAAACAGCAAGACCGCGTCTTCAACACAGCGATGAATGTGAACCCAGGAAAAGGCCGGCCACAGCGGCGGGACCTGAACGGACCACGGATTCGTTTACGAGGCATGTCCTGGCAACCCAAAACCAAACCCGGCCATACCGGCAAAACGGTAGTGGTTGGCTCCTACGATGAGAAAGTGAAGCCCGACCTGTTTTTGACGATTCCCTTGTCGAGTCGCGAATGACCTCTTCGCAATTCGTTTCTGAATAAGCTCGCTATCGTGAGCAATGACTCCTCAATTTGTTTCAAGGAAGAACTGAACTTCAAACGGTCTTCGGTGCCAATCGCGGGAACCACTATGCTGGGAAACATGGGCGAACATCTTATCCGCAAGCTGGAACGCATCATCGGGCTTCCGGTCGATGCGCGAACTCCGCGCCTACGGAAAATGATGGGACTGGGTACGGATCGGTGCGAATTCGCGCTGTTTCGGCGGCTCGATTTTGAGTGCATGGAAGGTCGGACACTCATGTCCGCTGACCTGGGATTTGCCTTCGGCGTTGGTGATAACCAGGACGATATTGGCTATGAGTTGGATACCGATAGCGCAGGGAACGTCTATGTCACCGGAGAGTTTCGCGGGACGGTCGATTTTGATCCGACGGCCGGTGTTACAAATTTGGTAAGCAATGGAGGCAGCGACGTATTCATTGCGAAATACGACTCTGATGGCAACTTTCTGTGGGCCAAGAGTTTTGGCGGGTCTGGAGACGACACCGGACAGGGTATTTCGGTGGATGATAGTGGCAAGATTTATGTCATCGGAAACTTCGACGGCACAGTCGGAGTCGATTTTGATCCCGGCGTTGCTACGGACGTTAAAGCTGGAGGCAGTTCCTCCGACGTGTTTGTAGTCAAACTCGATGCTGCCGGCGAATATGTTTGGAGCAATACCTTCATCGGTGCCGGCTTCATTTCCGGAAATGATCTCGCAGTCGACGCTGCTGGCAATGTCTATGCCGCCGGCGCTTTTACCGGATCAGCAGACTTCGACCCGGTTGCTGGGGTCATCGCACCGATCGCCTCGAACGGTTCTTTCGATGCGTATCTTGCAAAAATGAACAGCGACGGCGATATGGTCTGGGTTGAAACGTTCGGCGCCGGCCGCATTGACGGGATCTCAGGAATCGACCTGGATTCGTCAGGCAATATCGTGACAACCGGTTACTACATGGACACGGTCGACTTCGATACGGGAGCTGGAACGTTCTTCGGAATCAGCGGTGCCGATAGTTACGATACGTTCGTCTCTAAGTTTGACTCAGATGGTACGTTTTTGTGGGCCGCCACCACTCGGGGGGCGGGTCAGAACGTTGCTCGCGACGTGGTGGTCGATGCGGATGACAATATTGTGTTTGTCGGCAGCTACACAGGCACGGTCGACTTTGACCCCGGTGCGGGTGTGTCCTCGTTAACTAGCGAAGGCGGCGACGATATATTCGTCACAAAACTGGACTCCTCCGGAGCGCTGCTTTGGACCGCCAGCATGGGGGGAGAGGACGAAGATTCCGCCTACGGCGTAGATGTCGATTCCAATAACAACGTCTTTGTCGTTGGACAATATCAAAACACAGCCGACTTCAACCCCTTGGGGCTCGATATTTTCAACCTGATTTCAACGGCTTCTTATTCCGCCTTTGCCGTAAAACTGAATTCGGCAGGTGAATTTCAATGGGCGGCTACCTCGTCAGGCACAGGCGACGCTTTTGCTTATGGCATCGCCATCGACATCAACGGTCGGCTGTTGAGTACCGGTTCGGTCTTTGGCACTGCGGACATGGATCCCACCGCCTCAACAGAGTCGGTTGTTTCCGCGGGTGGTTCCGACATCTTTCTACAAGTTTTATTTGATAACACTCCACCGACGACGTCTGGAATCAGCGACGTCAACACCACTGAAGACGGCGCCGACGCGGTGATCGACCTCTTCGCCGCCTTCAACGATAATGAAAGTGCCGATGCTGACCTAACCTACACCATTACAGGCAATACGAATGCCGCACTGTTCTCGGGTGTCCTCATTAACGGTGTGGCCGGCACTTTAACGCTCCAGCTCGATGGAAACGCCTTCGGTAGTTCGGTCATTACCGTCCGGGCAACCGATAGCGACGGCCTCTATGTGGAAACAACATTTACGGTGAACGTTGCCGCGGAGAATGACGATCCGACAACGTCTGGGATCGGCGATGTTTCCGTCAATGAAGACGCAGCGGATACGGTGATCAATCTATTCACCGCGTTTGCCGATGTTGAGGATGCCGATGCGGCTTTGATCTACTCGATTACCGGCAACACAAACGCCGGTTTGTTTTCCGGCATCAACATTGATGGGGGCGCGGGGACACTCACGTTGTCCTATGCGGCAAACGCCTTTGGAACGAGCTTGATCACCGTACGGGCGACCGACACGGAAGGCCAGTTTATTGAGACCACTTTCACAGTGACTGTCGCGCCCGAGAATGACACGCCGACCACAGTCGGAATAGCGAACATTACTGTTCTTGAGGACACTCCGCTTAATGCCATCGATTTGTTCGACGTGTTTACCGATGTGGAGGATGCGGATTCGGCGCTGAATTACACGGTAACCAACAATACCAACCCCCTGCTCTTCTCCGACATCTCCATTGACCCGGTGACTGGAAAATTGCAGGTGAATTTAGCCTCGAATCAATTCGGGGTGTCGGACATTACCATTCGTGTAACTGACACCGGCGGGGAATGGGTGGATACGACATTCAGGATCACCGTGATATCACAAAATGATACTCCGCTTTCCCAAGATGACTCGTATCAGCTTTGGCAGAACAGTCGATTGGACACCAACGACAGCGTGCTCGCCAACGACTCCGACGTGGAGTCGTCAGATCTGCAAGCCGTATTGATCAGGGGAGCGGCCCATGGTCGTGTGATTTTGGCATCCGATGGTACGTTCTCGTATATTCCTAATGCTGGTTTTTATGGAATTGATCAATTCACATACGCAACCAGCGACGGGAGTGCGCTTTCTGAGACATCGACAGTGACGTTGTCAGTGGCCCGATTGCCGACGGCTGAGGGTGATGACTTTGCGGTTATTGCAAATACACCATTGTTGGTCAGCAATGGCGGCGTATTGAACAATGACAACCCCGCCGATGGAGACATTGGGCAGGTGGAACTTGTCTCAGGACCGGCACACGGAACGCTCAGATTGCAGAGCAACGGAGCGTTTATCTACACACCCCATGCCGACTATGTCGGTCAAGACAGCTTCAGTTACAGAGTCGTCGGGTCGGACTCCACCTCGGCGGCAGCAGTCGTCACAATCGACGTCCAACCGCCACCACTGGTATTGAATGACGTTGAAACAGGCATTGAGAATCCTTTTGACTCGACGAATGAACTCATCAATTCTTCGCAGGCAGCGACCGCCATTTCAGACTCGGTTGCGGCCCAAACATCTTCGCAAGCCCCGCATCTGAATTATGCGACGGATGTCGTTGAAACGAATTATTTCATCTTTCACGGATCGGATAACGACCTTGGCCTGTATACCCTCTCCGGCGGTGGGGTTACTGACCCGCAAGCCGTGGGGCAATACGCTGACGCACATACGGATGCGCCCTTGGGTGATGTAGATGCCGCTGGTGGTAACGGCGCGTTGGTGGCTGATAGTAATAACGCGATGCAACTTCGGACCGGAAGCTGGGCCGTGCCTGTCGACGATGACTTGTTACTCAACTCCGCTTATTTTGAAGGGGATGAGAGCGCTTTTGTCTTTGACCGGATCATCGAACAAAGCTCCACAGCCCAGAATAAGGACGCTGTGAATCCAGAAGATGTTCAGCCCGTCATCTTGGCCGAAAGCGATGCCAAATTAGTGCAATCTGTTTCAGCCATGGTCCCTTGGCAGCAACCTGAAGGAGACGAATCATCGCAAGCAGTGGACGAAATGTGGAATAACTTCCCAGTGCTTGAGGAAGACTCGGAGTCCTATTTTGGTTCCGGCGATGAACTCACCCCGACGCATGTCGACCAATCCGTGCTGGCGGTGATCGCCACAACAATCGCCGCCGGGCATGTCTCCCTTCAGAAAAGTACGCAGCAGCGCAAAGCAGCGCGAACGCACAGGTTTTCTCCCCCCCTCAACGAGAATCCCAAGTCATGAATGGCGCCCCATTGAATCATCTCCCGCGCAAAATAATCCTTTGCTGCGGACTAGTCATCGCGGTCTTGGCTGACGGCCAGTCAGTCTCGGCGTCGCCGCCTCATCGTGAGATCATGCAACAGGCGCATGTGGCGTACAATGCGGGTCGTTTCCTGCAGGCTGAGCAATTGTTTCGGCAAGTCTACGATGAAACATCCGAACAGGATCCGCAAGACAACGCCACTCGCCGAATCTGTGCGGAGCAACTGTTTGATATCTATTATCGGTTGGGACATTACGATAAAGCCGTCCAACTGGGCGTCGGTTTGCGCACGGCGTTGGAAACAGCGGGTGAACCGAGTCGCTTGCGATCCACCGACATGCGACTGGGCAAATGCTACTTCACATTAGCGCATTACCGGCAGGCAGAAGGTTTCTTGCAGCAAGCGCTGGCACTGCCAGTCAATCGTCCGTTGGATCCAGTCCTGAAAATGGACGGACTGGTAACGTTGGCTATAATCGCCGATCGCCTTGAAGAGCAAGACCTCGCTGAGCGGCGTTGGCAAACGGCGGCAAATTTTGCTGAGACGATACTGCACGACCATCGCGAGGCGTTGCCGCTGAGAGACCAAATCGCCCTGGGACACAATTTGGCTCGGGCACTCCGCAATACGGGACAGGCCGAACAATCTGTCGACCAGTTGCAATCGTTGCTGAAATTATCCGCCGCTCATGATTACGTACGAGGCCGACAAATGCTATTGGCCGAACTCGCTAATCAATACGAGGCGATGGGTGATCTTGGTCGCGCAATTGGTGCCCTGAAGAGCGCCTTGGCACTCAAAACCAACGACGGCCCCGCGACTGCAATGTCTCGTGCCGACCTGTACAGCCAATACTCGATTCTACTGAATCGCCATGGCCAATCCGATGCCGCGCGACAAGCCGCCGAGCAAGCGGAGCAACTTTATTATAACATCATTCAACAGGCGTCCGGCAAAGGCCACGACTCGCTGGAGTCGATGAATGCATTTTGGAAACTGAAAGACCTGCTGCGCTACACACAACAATACCGACAAGCCGTCGAATTGGTTTCGGATCAGCCCTGGAATTGGTCCAAGGACAGCCTACCGGCCTATCACCTCACCAGTGAGCGCGGAGCATTGCACGCCGCCGTTGGCTCCTATCCCGAGGCCCGCCGGTTTTTGACACAATCTTTAAAAGCGCGACGGCAGCAAAATCCGCTGGACCTCAGCCAGTTGCCGCGTACTTTGAATAACTTGGCACTCGTTGAACAAGCAACGGGCAATCTGGCCGAGGCCAACACGCTGTGCGAAGAGTGCCTCCAACTCTACCAGCAATACGGACTACCGGAAGATCGCGATCTTGCTGAAACCTACAACCTGCTGGCGACCAACGCAGCTTTAGCTGCGAATTATTCCACAGCGGTTCGTCTGTACCGCCGCGGTATTGAAATCTGCCGCAAGTGCGGCACGAAAGCGGACGGCCATCGTGGCAACTTGTTGCTCAACCTGGCAAAGACCTACAAGTCTCAAGGGCAATACGCCGACGCGATTCAGCAATGCGAAGAAGCACTTGCTATCGCCAAGTCGTCGGGCATGTCGTCCGCCAATTCTGTCAGCGAACCAGCGGTTTATTGCGCTTTGGCAACAATGTATGCCGCTGAAGAGGATTTTGAAAAGACTCGAGAATTCGCCAACAAGACGCTGCAACTCTGCAAACAGATGAACGTCGCCGACGGCCCCGTGATGAGCACGGCTCAACACTGCTTGGCGATTGTCGCACTAGTCGATAAGGACTATGCACAGGCCAAAGCACTCTGGCAACAGGTTCTACAGCAACAACAAAAATCGGGACAACTTGCCCTCACCGCGCGGAGTTACAACTATCTGGGTGCGACAGCGCAATTGCAGGGCGATTTGAAACAAGCCGAACAGTCGTATCGCGCGGCTTTGCATGTACTCGATGGCGATTCCGACACCTATCCGGTCATGCGATTCGTCAGTTTGTGGAAACTGGCACAACTTCGGCACTTGGACGGTGACGAATTGGAATCACGGCAATTGCTGGACGAAGCGATCGATATTGCCGAAGAGACGCGCGTCGATACGTATGGAGCGGAACAACATCGCGCTGACTTCTTCTCGCAATTTGCCCCCGCCTTTGACGCAGTGTTTCACCTGAGCCTCCGCGACGGAGACTATGCGCAAGCCTTGGCCTATGCCGAACGGGGTCGCAGCCGTACGTTTCTTGACCAACTCAAATCAGCCGGTGTCGACCCCCGCCAGGGGCTGTATGGCACAGCGGATGAACCACTGTTGCTAAAAGAACAAAACCTCAAACGCCGCATCAATCACGTGCGCTCGCAGGCGCAACAGATGGCCGAGTCGGATGTCAACAGTGAAGAGACTCAACGACTCGTGGCCGAGTTGCAACAGGCCCAAGATGAATATGCGAAAATCTGGCATCAGATTCTCGATGCCAGTCCACAATATCGCAATCTATTGGTCAAAAACCTGAACCAATGGAGCCAATTGCAGCGCGAAGTGGTCCGTCCGGGAACAATGCTGTTGTATTACTATTTGGGCCGCAGTCGCGGTTATTTGGTGGTTATTGGCGATGAATCGAAACAACCGGAGGTCTTTATGTTGGACATCCCGGTTGGATATCACGTGAATGCAAACGTGGTCACAGCACGGCAACAGCGCATGGCATTGTCGACACGCGGACTGAAACGACAGCGTGTCGATATCCCCACCCCCGCCGGTATTCAGGTCACAAAAAAACCATTGCCGTTAACCCGCGCTCGCGCAGACGTGTTGGTCGACAATTACCTGCAGTCATTGATGATCGAAGGAGTCGAGTCCGTCCGTGGCGTCCGAAGAAAACGTGTTCAAAAAGATGAAGATGCTTTCGGACCAAGTTCCACAGCCATGGCGGACATTCTATTGCCGGCAGCGGTGAGGGATCACATTCGTCAATCCAAACCCGACCGGCTGATCGTTGTTCCGGACGGAGCGCTTCATAAACTTCCCTTGGAAGCATTGGTACTCAGCGAAGAACCGCAGCCGCGGTATGTCTTGGATGAATTTCCGCCGATTTCGTATGCTCCTTCCGCGGGTGCCCTGGCCGCGCTTGCAGCGCAGCCGCGCAACGACACGCGCGGTGCTGCGACCTTGCTTACGATTGGCGATCCAGCCTATTCGGTTTCAAACCGTTCTCAGAAATTACTCGCTGCAGCCGACCCGATTGACGGTGACTATCTCGGCATGCGAGGCCAAGTCGACCGGTTACCGAATACCGACGCTGAAAGTCGCCGCGTCGCCAGCCTGTTCGACCAGAATCGCGTTACAGCACTGCGGGGTGAAAAAGCGACTGAGGCCAATGTGTTGGCGGCGTTGCCGGGGCAACGTTATTTGCACTTTGCCGCTCATGCGTTCGTTGACCAACAGCACGGCAACCTGCTGGGAGGCATTTTGTTAACGCCTCCCCAGACTGCGTCCGCTGCGGAACAGTCTGACGGTGTCCTGGCGCTGAATGAAATCTATACCTTAAAGCTGAACCAATGCGAGTTAGCTGTGCTCAGTGCCTGTGAAACGAATGTTGGTCCCGATGGAACGATGGAGGCCGGGTTTAGCCTGGCTCGCGCTTTTTTTAAAGCCGGTGCGCGGCGCGTGGTTGCCAGCCACTGGACGGTCGAAGATGAATCCACCTCGGAACTGGTGGGAGAATTCTTTCAAGAGATGGCCGATCAGTCCAAAACAGATCAGCCGGTCAACTATGCTAAAGCACTACAAACGGCCCGCCGCCGCGTCCGCAACAATTCCCGTTGGTCACACCCCTTCTTCTGGGCACCGTTCGTTTTGATTGGTCCAGGAGTGGAGGATCCGTCGGTCCCCCAACGAGCGCTCTCGCACGACGGATTGGGCGACTTATCGCGAAAATGACGCTTGCAGCACACGGAAAAACCCGTACATAGAGCGGCTCACGATATTGATTTCCGCATACAACCGCTGTTTTTGCTACGACTGTGATGCACAACCACGGAAACTTACGGAGAGAGTTTGCTTGGGAGCATTTCGCGAGCCACACTTCAATGTATCGCTGGAAAAATGTGCCGACATTCCGTCGGAATCGTTGCATCGGTTTATCCCGGTTGACCTTTCCAGAAACCGCGGAACGTTACCTAGAGTAGCTCGTCATGACGACTCAAATACTACCCGCTACCGAGCAAGAACTTTGGTTCTTGGAAGGCCTCATCGATCAGCGCGATCGCGTGCAACATATCCCGATTAACTCGGTCCCGTTTCGCATCGGTCGCTCCGCCGAGCTGGGACTCTGCTTGCCCTCTCCCGCGGTTTCCAAAGCCCATGCCGAAATTGTGTCGGTCGGAGACAAACTCTTTCTCCGAGATTTAGACAGCACCAATGGAACATTCGTCAACGGCCATCGCGTCTCAGGGACGACTCCAATTGGCGAAGGGGACTTGATCCAATTCGCCACAATCGATTTTCGAGTGAAACGCGAAGCTGCACAGAGCTTCAACAATACCGTTTCTGATTCTTCGTGCGACTTGAGTGGGATGCTGGCACGGTTTCACAACCTGATGTCGTCCCGCGCGGTCGTTCCAGTCTTTCAGCCAATCATTGCTTTCGCCGACAAGAACGTCATCGGATATGAAATCCTGTCGCGGAGCCGGATTGATGGGCTGGAGACGCCACGTGACATGTTTCTGGTGGCCGAACGATTGCACTTGGCCGCGGAACTGAGCACGATGCTACGCTGGGAAGGAGTGCGAACCGGCGATCAAATCATTCCCGCGACCAACTTGTTTATTAACACACACCCGTGTGAAAAGATGACACTGGGACTGCTCGACAATTTGCGTGAACTCCGCGAACGATTCCCCGAGCGGCCATTAACCATTGAGATTCACGAAGGAGCTGTCACGGACTTAGAGGAGATGCAGACGTTTCGGGAGGCAATCACCGAGCTAAATATTGGCTTGGCCTACGACGACTTCGGCGCCGGACAGACGCGATTGCTCGACTTGGTTGCGGTTCCCCCCGATTACCTCAAGTTCGATATCAAACTCATTCGCGACATCCATCTCCATCCGCAACAGCAACAGATGGTCGAATCGCTGGTCACGATGGTTCGTGATTTCGGGATCGCCGCTCTCGCTGAGGGGATTGAGCGCCCCGAAGAAGCTGAAGTCTGTCAGCAAATCGGATTTGATTTCGCGCAAGGTTATTTCTTCGGCCGCCCCATGCTGGTCGACTCCGTCCCGGTCGGGTGAGCTGCCCACAGTGGCGGTGCTTGATTGCTATAGCCGGGCAATTGTATCATCGTGCCATCGCGCTGAAGTTGCGCGGCTGAGTTCGTTCCCCGCCGCCGGAACCGTCGCTGCATGGACATTGACGTTGATATACCCGATTTGCCGGCCGCGTTGCGGGATTTAATTGCCCAGATTCCACCGGGACGCGTGACCACCTATGGTGCATTGGCCGCGGCACTGGGTAGCGATAGCGCGACACGCTGGGTCGGCAGCTTTGTCCTGGATCCATTGGTTGCAGCGGCATTGCCTGTGCACCGTATTGTCCGCGCCGCTGGCGAACTGGGCTTGTACTACACAGGGGACCCGGCCGACAAATGCCGCCAATTGCAATCGGAAGGCATCGAGGTCGAGAAAGATCGCATTGAGTTATCGCGGTGGTTTTTCGATGACTTTCAATCATCACAGCCGCTACGGACATTGAGCGCGCTGCAAGAAGAATACAGCAAGCGACTGCAACTGACGCGGCCTGCAGCGCGGCCGCAAACCGTGGGCGGTGTGGATCTCTCTTACATCACTGACGAGAAGGCCGTTGCTGGATACGCATTGATCGATGTGGCCACACGCAAACTGTTATGGTCGACCACTGTGACAGCGGCGGTCGCATTTCCGTACATCCCTACGTTTTTGTCCTTCCGGGAATTGCCGTTGTTGTTGCGGCTGTTGGATCAAGTCCGCCGGGAGGATCGCATGCCGGATCTGGTCTTTGTCGATGGCAACGGTGTCATGCACAACCGCCGCATGGGTATCGCCAGTATGTTGGGAATTGCCGCCGACGTGGCGACGGTGGGGATCAGCAAGAAACTATTGTGTGGCCACGTTGAGACGGATGATATGGCGCATCGCGAAGCGCGTCCGGTGGTAGATGGCGAGGAAGTTTTGGGGATGGCGCTCAAATCGCGCAACAGCTCGAAATTGATTTACGTTTCCCCGGGCCATCGCATCGATTTTGCCACTGCCTTGGACGTCACCCAAAGCCTGCTGGCCGGACATCGCCTTCCCGAACCGACCCATTGGGCCGATAAACTGAGCCGCGATGAAGTCCGCCGCATTTCCGCCGCTCAGTCGTAGCACTCGGTCCCTACGCTATTCGGTTGCAGAGTCATCGTCCGCTGCGGACTCTTCTTCTGCGGTAGGTTGCTCATCGGTTGCGGGTTGCGTATCGGCTGCAGGATCTTCGCCGGCTGGTTTGCCGGAGATGACTTCTTGGAGCGCCTTGCGAAGTAGTTCATCGACTTGTGGCCCCCCGCCGACAAACAGCCGTACAATTTTTCCGTCTCGGTCGATGATCACCGTCTGCGGGATGGAGGTAGCGGAATACTTGTCGGCGACTGCCCCATCTTGGTCCAACGCGACTGTCGGCGACAACTTCAGACGTTCCAATGTCTGACCGATACGCTCGGGATTTTCTTCCAGGTTTACGGTGACCAATTCGACTTGTTGTCCCTCAAATTCGCGTGCCACGCCGACCACTTGCGGCATCGCTTGCATACACGGTCCGCACCAGGTGGCCCAAAAATCGAGGATGATGATTTTCCCTTTCTGGTCCGCGAGGTGAAAGTCCCCCCCTTGCATGAGCTTTAAAGTAAAGTCGGGCGCCATTTCGCCCACCAACGCGGAGTCCAAGCCGGTATTTTGCGCGCCCGACGCGGAGAGGTAGCTGGGTTCGACGGCGTGCTTGAGTTTCCATTGATGGTAGGTCAACTTGGATGCCGCCTCTTCGATGGCATCGCCGAAGATCAGTTGATCGACAACCTTGATCTCGACCTGGCATTGCCCCAACACATCGCTGGTGCCCGAAATCGATGCATTGGCTACGGCGTCTGGTTCGAAGGTCAGCCGGGAGCTGTCACTCCGCATGGTTTGCACCCGTAATTTGGCGGGGGGTTTCGCGACGGGGTCTTCGTCAGTCGATTCGTCGAGATTCAGGTCATCGCCATGTAACCAAATGATGCGCGAAACATATTCGCGGCGAATCTTCTTGGTTTCCAACCGGACTTCGACGGTGAGGTATTCCTCATCCATGTCCATAATTCGTGCTCGCAGGTAGTCCCCTTTGATGGACCGAATCATGTGTGTGGGAGGATTGTGTTTTTGCATGCGCGGCAACGTTAACAACCGCTCCCGCTTTTTTTTGCTGAATTTGATGGTCGATTGCGCTCTGACAAATTCCACGGCTTTGACTTTTTCGTTGGGCACGAATTTGGCGTCGGTCATTGTCGAATCGAAGTAGACCCCCTTTTCATCGATGCGTTTCACCTTGCCGGGAATCACGTCTCCAGTATATAGATGAATGGCCCGTCCGGATGGTCCTGCGACCGCGTCCGCTGAATTTCCGGTGGATAGTTTTTCGATGACACCTCCCCAAAAACCGCGCCGCTGTCGGATCGCCCGTCTCTGCTGCTGCACCGGTTTTACTGGTTGCGGCGGCGGGGGATCGCGATAGACGATCCGGCCGGAGACCTCTGCTCCAAGTGGACTGCTGGAGAGCCCTTCCCGCGGTTGAAACACCAGGCAACTCCCATCGGCCTCCGCCTGAGCGTCGACCAAATAGCCTCGCAGGCGAAGACCGGGGATTTCTAATCGACCTTCGCGTTCTTCACGAGCCTGCGGGGGGAGTTGTTTGTCGGTTGAAGCGAGGGAATGCAAATCCGTGGCAGGAAACACGAGTTCGTTTTCGATACCCGGGCATTTGAAGAACATCTTGCCCTTTTCGATTTTGACAATCGACCCGCTGATGCGATTGTTGTCAGGAAAAATCGCGCTAATCACACGCGGTTCCTCGGGCGTCTCAGCGGGCATTGAGAAGCTGACGGCCTGGCCTTCTTTGATACGGACCGGTTTGTCGTCACTGAGTATGATGAATTCGTGCGTCTCCGCGTCATAAGATTGCACATTGCCGTTAATGATTGTGCCGTCGGCAAGGTGCGCGCGCGATGCATTCCCCTGGACATCATGGGGAGCTTCACCGTTCCATTCCGTAATCCGTAAGCGATCCAACCGCAGGTCGCCCCGTTTGTTCATCACGCGCAATCCAGAGAGCGTAAAAGCGGCGGGAGAGTTTGACTTGGCGACTTCCAAATCGCCCAACCGACGACCGTCAGCCGTATAGGCAAAGATGCGGTTTTTTTCTTGGTCGAGATAAATCTGCAAATGCAATTGCCCGCCACCCGCTTTGAGTTTGAGCAGCGACGTGACATCGACTTCGTCATCGGTTTCGCGCATTAAGACCAAGTCCTGTTCCCAGACTTCGAGGCGAAACGCTTGTTGGATATTCTTGGGGTTGTCGTCGACGCCCAGCGCAATCACAAAGTCCGCTTTTTTCTTCCAGGAAATTTCTAATTCAATGCCGGCGCGGCTGGGAAGATCTAAATCACGCTGCAAGAAGGCGTCCTGGTTGTTCGTGACCAATTGCCCCCCTTCCTCAGTCCATTGGGCTTTCTCGCCGGAGTGATCCCAGCCCCTCAAACCGTTGGGACCTTGCCAGACAACCTTGGCTCCTTCGCCCCAACTGAGAATCCGTCGGATGTGACTGCGGGCGATCTTGAGTTTGCCAAACCGCGTCGAGTCAAGCACCATATCCGTGGGGGACAAGCTGACCAATTCGCCGAACAATTGGTCACCACCGGCAAGTTCCACGCAATAAGCGCCCGTCGGTGCGGGGCGGTCGAGGCCCACGGGGAAATGTATCGAAACCACTCGCCCGGCGGGAAAGGTCAACGGTTTTGTAAATTGCGGCGAATTCCAGGTCACGACATCGGGTGTCGCCGAATCGCCCAGGCTACCGGTGATGTAGTCGCCGCTTGCCAATCGCAAAATGGCATCCTCGCGAACATCATCCGCGCCGCACAGCGATCCGCCAAAACCGGCGAGGGCCGATAAGCACAGCATCGACGTTAAAATAGCGCTTTGAAAAGTCATGGCTTATCGCTCGTAAATCGGCAGAAATCGGTAATTCAATGCTAAGGCCAGCAGGTTCATGGATGTGCTCAACGATGCTCCGAACTGGCCTTGAAAGCTGCCATCGGCTTGTTGAACGGTCTTGAGTCGGCGAATGAGAATCTTATTCCACTTTTCCCAAGCCTCGACATCCCCTTGAAACAACGCTTGCGCCTGATAGTAGCGAGCGTATTCCGGCCAACTGCCTGCTTCGCTTTCCAGTCGGTCGGTGAGATATTTGACGGTCGCTTTATATTTGTCCAAGTCCTTACGATGCGCGACGGCGTAGACCAAAGTGGCGATGGAACTCCGCGCCAACGATTCGCCAAACCCACCCAGGCCGGAATAGCCGACCTCGCCCGAACCGGACGTCATGCTGGCGAAATAGGCGACGGCTTTATCGATGGCCGTGTCGGGAACTTCGATCCCCGCATTCCGGGCGGCGAGCAATCCGACCATCACCGAACCACTGACCGAAGTATCCGCGTCGTTGGAATCGGGCGAATATCGCCACGCGTTGAGTGAGTTTTTCTTCTGCGACGTGATTGCGGCGCGGACGGCCAACTCCAACGCTTCGCCGATTGAGCGGGCGTTGTTCTTTTTCCCGACCGGCCACAGGTTGCGTTCATCCACCGCTCCATAGGCCTCCGCCAGCCCCAACATCGCGAACCCGTGGTGATACATGCTGTTGCCGAAAAAACCGGTGGCCGCGTTTTGTTCGGAAATAATGCTCCGCAAACAACGCCGGATGTTACTGCTGTATTTTCCGTAATTCGGATCTTCTCCCGATGCGAGAAACACCATCAGCCCCAAGCCGGTGACACCGGGGCCGGTTTGGCCGTCCGACCAGGAACCATCCGCTGCTTGGGTGGTGGCCAAGAATTGCAAACCTCGGTCATACATTTCGCGGACATCGCGGGGGACAACGTCGCCGTGACGGATACCCGGCAACGGTGCCTGCGCTTTCGCTACAGCGGGCGCGAGAATCAATCCCCCCAGAACTGCCGCTAGCAGCAGATGCTTTGCAGTGCGCGGCGAGCGGGTGCGTCTGGGTCGTTGTTGATTGGTTTGAGTCATCAAGTTCGTGCCTTCCGGCAATTGGTCGAATGATAAACGTGCCTTTAAGATCAAGGGATATACCCTTCGCGCCGAAGTGTTTGCTGCATGCCCTTCCCTTGCCTTACCTGCGGTTTGAAAACCTCCCACTGCGCGTCATCTAAAATCTGCTTGACTGTTGCCTCGGGGATTTGGGAGGCGAAATACCAGACCACATACTGGTCATAATTCCCGAATCGCAGCGGCGGTGGGGCAACTTCTGAAATCAACTTGATCAATTGACTGCGTTGCGCTTCGGTCAGGGGCATGCGGCGCTCCAGCAAACTGACCGCCACCGCGACCTGGGCCTGGAAGCGGAAATTGCGCCGTTTCAGTTCGGCACGGTCATATTTTACCCGTTGCTGTGGCGTTAATGTGCCGCGGATTGTTTTGTGAAACAATGAATCCGTTTCGAAGAGTCCGGAACTGACTTTTTGTTGTAGCGGTTGGATCTCCTGCCAGATATTTCCAAACGCATTGCGGTCGTTGCGGACGGCCATGAATTTGGCACGCATTTTTTCGACATCGTCGTAAAATCGTTTGATGTCCCCCGCGGCGGCCAACGACAGTTTCTGTTTTTGAGTCTGATCGAGTCTGCAGATGCGGTGGATTTCGTTCATCCGCATCGTCAATTGCGAATCCAACTGCTTACGAGCTTGCCGCGCATTACCATTAGCACGGAAGACCCATTGATCGAATTGATCGGGGTTGATTTGAAACTGATTGACGGCCACCGGCTGCGGCGCGTCTCCTTCGACCAAACCATCGTCGTCTTGTCCAACAGCTGTCCCGCTCCAGAAACCGCACAACAACAGCAACCCGCCCCACACCGCGCGACGCAGAAACTGCGCCACCCCGGTCCGTCCACGAAGTGGGCGGGAGGGCAATGTTCGGATTGTTGTGACGTCGGTCTGCACCAGCGTGTTACCTTGTTGTTGAACGGCCATTACTCAATCAATACATCGATTCCGCCTTCAATGAGCACATCAGCTCCGCCATTCTCCGGTTCGGCATTTGCCTCATCCTCAGGCAATTCAAAGTCGTCAACAATTTCATTGACGCGGCCTCGCCCAAAAATGCCGGCGTGTTGTGGTCCGATTCTTTGCAGCGTCCGCCAGACATCTTTTTGGTAGTCATCTAAAATCGCCATGAGCGAGCCACTGGAAACCTGCGGTACGAACTGGGGGTTGATCATCAAAACCTCAACTGTCTGGCCGTACTGATCCCGCCAATTGTCTTCCAGCGCTTTTTGAAGTTTTGTACGTTGCTCCTCCGTCAGGCGTAACTTCTCGTCGATGCGAGCCACAAAAAACTGGACGGTCGCCTGCTGAAACCGTTTGTCCCGCTTGGTGATCTCGTCGAGATAGCGAGCGGCCTGTTCGGGACGTAAATTTGTATCGACCAGTTTCTTGATTTCCGCTTGAACCGTCGCCAGCTGGTCGACACTCAAGGCTGCTTGACCGGCGATGAAGCCTCCGCCTTGTGCGCGGCGGTTCTTTTTCTTACTGAGTTTCTTCATGAAGACGTCAATCGATTCCACAGCTGCAACCGCCACTTGCTCACGCTGCTGCGGCGACATGTCGCAGATGCGGTTTGCGTAGGCTAGCTCGACTTTATACAAACTCCGGAGTTGCTTACGGGCTTGATTCGCCCGCATGGCTTGACCGTTTTCTAAAAAGATCATTTCATTGACCTTTGGCTCAACCTCCTGCCTGAGCTTTCGCTTAGCCTGCATTTTGTTGAGCGATAAATTTTAACTTTTTGGCAACAGCCGCGTTCTTCGCAGCTGCTGCGGCCTGCTGTGCCGCCGCCTGCTTTGCCACTGCGGCTTTTGCCTTCTGTTGAGCATCCTTCTTCGCAGCCTCTGCCGCTGCGGCCGCCTTGTTTTCATCGGCCGTATTTTTCTTCGCAGCAGCTTCCTCGCCCCACGCCGCAGGACTGCCCAAACCGAGGCAGAGACAAACGGCGAGGAGGATTGCTCGCATTGCGTATCGCATCGTGAACTTCCTTCCCGTTATCGACTCGGGCGTTCGAGTTGATTGAAGTACTCGTCCAGGCCGGCGCGGAATTCTTCGGGCAACCCCGATCCCGTTTCGCCCGTCGCTTGTTGCGCGCCATGATCTTCGCGAACTTCTTTCTCGTTCACGCCGCTGCCGATCAGCGCGATGGCTGCGTCTTGCGTGTCGCCGCCACCTCCGCCACCCGGGTTGGAACCCCCGCCGCCACCTCCGCCGGGTTTGATCCGTTTCGAGGCTAAGAGCAGTTCAATGACTTCCGTCTCGGCGGCAATCGCGGGCGCATCGGTATTCGGCGATGCCAGAATTTCGGCCGCTTCCTGCATGACAGTGGCGACTTTTTGCATCAAGGCAATTTCCTTGCCGAAAAGTTCTTCGCCATCTTTCAATGCGCGAATCCGTTTCTCCACGTCTTCGATCTTGGCTTTCAAACCCTTTTGCGTGTTGGCCAGCTTATGCGCTTCGCCTTCATATTTTTCTTCGGCCAGTGCGGCCTTTGCCTGTTGGGCGACTCGCGTATCCTCACGGAGGTTGATTTCCGCTTCTAAGACCTGCAGCACCGCCAAGATGATTGAAGGGGGTAAGCTGCCTTTCGATTTGCATCCCGGACATTGCCCGGCACAGGCGGGGTCGACTAAGTCTTCGGCCCAACGGTCCAGCGAGTCAGACCAATACTCGGCTTGCGCGATCGACAGTCCATGTTCTTTGGGAAGGTCATCTCCCAATTGACGCAGGTTGCCGACGACATCTTGTTCCTTCATGTCTTCCAATGTCGACTTGAACTTCATCATCTTGCGTCGCTCAAAGTAAGCCTGCATGTCGTCCATGATGACCGACACGTTTTGGCTGCTTTGTTCTTCTCGGCTGGAAAGACCTTTGAAGACTTCGCGACTCGGTTTTTCAATACGCGAAGTGGCCACGCCGAAAGCTCCATCGATCTGGTCGCCGATTTTACCGGCGATCTTGTACTGTTCCCGAGAAGCTGCCTTGAGCCGTTTGACCAGCGTGCTGCCTTCGAGATTGGCCAGAATGTTGTTCAACTCATCAGCGATGCGGTCAAACTCGGCCAACAGGTCTTCCTGTTCGGCGATCGCCTCGTCCATCTTCTTTTTCTGCGGCGGTTTTTTGCCGCTGGAAGGCCCGCTGCTATCCATCAAAGTCGTGACAGGCAACCGCAATGACGGGCTGCTCGGGTTTTTCGGTTCTTGTTTTTCTTCCGGCTTTTTATTCTTGTCCGCCAACTGCTGCGACGATTCCACGTCGGAGATTCCCGGCACGGCTGTCGGCTTCGCGTCTTTGTCTTCTTTCGTCGGAGCCGGTTGTCCCGATTTGATGTCACGCACATTCCCAATCGTGGGAGCTTTGTTGGCCGGTTGGTTGGATGCGGTTTTTTGAGCTTCGGACGCTTCTTTAAGTAGGTCCGCAACCGAGGGCATGCGATTGTCCGAAATGTCTTTGAGGATCTGCAACATCTCGGCCCATTGTTCCAGATGTCCCACTCCGAATTCCGGGTTGCGCGAAGCTTGGCGAATCAACTCCGTGCCGCTCTCGGTCAAACTCGACAGGCGGCGCCCATTGGCTCGTTCTGCCGCGGCTTGGCGTTCGATGCGGTCGCGGGTTTCCGGTTTGTCCAGATCGTCCGGCGTGAGTTCACGCAATTCCTTGTTGACCCCATACAGTTGCAATTCGCGATCGCGAACTTCCAACGATTGGCGATGCCAGCGGCTCAATTGGTCGGTGAGCCAAATCGCGTGTTGTTCGGCATTGAGCACGTACAACGTATACTCGGGAGAATACACCCGCTCGCGGCCGGGGAGATAATCTTCGACGAAGATCCGGAGGCTAATCGGTTGCGGATCGATCCCCGGGGCTTTCGCGGAGAACGTGCCGGTGATATCCAGAGCGGCCTTTTCACTGCCACCGGCGGCGAGAATTCGTTCACCCTTTGCGCGCGTTCTTCGAGTAACGTTTCGTTGAGTCCTTCCCATTCGATCCCGATCTGCTTGACTCCAAAATCATCCTGTGCTTTGACCTGGAATGTCAATTGTTCCGAATCGAGCACCACTTTTTTTCGTGGTAGGTTCTCACAAGACAACGAAGGCGCTTCATCTTCGCGACCTGTGATGGATAGCTGAAACGGTTCCTTACCGGCCAATCCGTGACGATCCTCCCACGCCGAATTCGATCACCGATTCGGCGATTCATCGGCGGTCAGCGGGACTGCCGAAATTTCAGGCTCTTGGGGAGTTGATCGGCTGGCCATTGACCGAAGCGGACAACAAGTTGCGTCCGGCTGTCATCGAAAATGTAGCTTGGCTGCCTTTGACCAATGAGATCGAACCGCCGCGGACGTCTTTCTTCAAGCGGCTTGTCTTGTTCTAAATAGTCGGGTAACTTCACGTTGGCTACGACCGCCGTCAATTCCGGCCGCAACGTCGGGCTCAACAACGACCGCTTGGCTGGAATCACCGATACGGACTTGCATCGTGCCCGTGTCGATCTGCGGCGGAATTTCAAATTGATAATGCACCGTCCTTCAACTCCGCTTGCAATCGCTTGTTGTCGTTCCCACTTGAATCTCGCCCTGCAACGGCTGCCAGACCGAATCGTCTTGGAGAGCAATCCGCACAGTGACGATGAACGGTTCACCGTGGGGGACGATCTTTTGTTGCGGCAAGGTTTCCACAGCGGCAAAGGTATAACGGGGAATTTCTTTCCAAGGTGCGAGCAATCGCGCCCAAGCGTTTCCGGTCGCTCCCGGTGCAATCATAGCCAGCGCGAAGACCACGGCGACTCCTGCTCCGGCCAGCCAACCCCAACGGCGGTGGTGTGAATTGGGTGCCGCCTCATTGAAATCTCGATGCTGGGCATCTTCGGCGACTTGTTCGACCGCCGCCTCACACAGCGCCAACGACCGCGCTTGTTCGGACTCACTACGGACCAGTTCGATGATCCCCAACAAATGGTCGCCCAACAGCGATTTCTTCGCCAGCAAACGTGCCAATTGATCCAGGCGACGTTGCCGCCAAATCCAGCGATGCAAATACCACGGGACAATCAAACAAACCGCCAGGGCCGCGAAGAATACGCCGAGTCGAACGGCTGAGGGTGTATCCCAAAAGCGATCTAATGTGAATACACACAAGAACGCCAGAATCACGGCAAAGATGGCCACACAGGCTGCCTCCACCATTTTGATCGTCCACACACGGCGACGAAATCCGTGGAGTTGCTCCTTGAGTGACGGCGGCAGTTCCAAATGGTGAGTGGGCTTGGAAACAGTGCTCATGGCCGTGTTCCTTGAGAGCATGAGGAAATGGTGTTCGACGTATTATTCATCATATCAGACCCGACGACCTTCCGTCCTACCCAAAACACGCCGAACAGGGCGATCAGAACAGCCTGCAGCCACGGGATGACTCCACAATTGAACCCGCCGCACGGAGGCGGGCGGATCAGGCAAACTGGCCAAGGAATTCAATGACATCATCGATTTTGTCCGGTGCGATCACTTTTCCGCGGGTCACTTGGGCGATTTCTTCCAAGACTTCCGGCCGTGCCCGGTCGGCCAGCCGTTCGTTGGCGACACCCTGTACGAAAAATGAGGTTTCTAACGTTGTGCCCGTTTGCTTGCAGGTCAGCACCATTTCGTGCTGACCCGGCTCAGCGGTCGTGAACCGGCCCGCGAACGCGCCCCATTCATCCCCCGCCGAAACAAACCGTACGGTTTCCAGTTTTCCCGAAGGAGACGTGATCCGGGCAATGACATCTCCCTTGGTCAACGGTTCGCCACTCTTCTCCATCACGTTGGCATTGAACATGACCGTTTGATCAATTTGTGGTTGGTCGGGCGAGTAATACAACCGCATCGTTTCGCCTTTGGCCATATTGCGCTGATACGCCATCCAGCGGACCACCTGACCCCAGAAGCGATAGTGGTATTTGTCCTCCACGCCCTTCCGCCAGCGCCAAGCACCGTCGGTCCCCATAAACAAAACCTTGCCTGTACCGAAAGTCCGCGTCACCAGCAGCGGCATACGGCCGTATTCGTTGGTGACCGTTTCGTGGACACTCAGCACGTCGGTGCCTGCCCGTGCGCGGAGCACTGGTGCGTGCCATTGAAATCCGGGCAATCCGCTCCAGACTTCGATATTGTCCTCCCGCGTGTCGGCCAGTTTGGTTAGCAAACTGCGGCGTCCCAAATCGGTCAATTCAAAATGATTGGGAGAACGCGAACCCCAGCCGCCCGGTTGCGTGTGGTCTAATGTGACAGGATACAGATCGTCCAACTCGGTTTCCAATAACGAAAATTGCCGTCCATAAAAACCGGGCATGAACACCAAGCCGCTCGCCTGATGTTCAACGAGGCCTTTGAGCAACCGGCATTGTTCGACGGTCAATTGCCCATCGTCCAATCCCACATCGCCCAAGAAAACCACATCGTACTGCGAGAGTTCGTCCAACCCGTTGGGGAATTCCTTGATGTAATCTTTATTGCCGCCGCCGACTTTGCTCAGACCGGGATGAAACAACAGGCAGGAAACCTCGACTCCCGGATCGCGTGAGAGGGCATTGCGCAGGTAACGGTATTCCCAGCGTGGATAGGATTCCACGACCAGCACGCGCAGTTTTTCCTCACGGATCGAGATCGGCGCGGTCAGCTCGTTGTTGTCGGTCAGCGATTCATCGTGATGCGTGGGGACGTTGACCGTGAGTTGGTAATCGCCGATTTGCTCCGGCTTCCAGATGATCCATTCACTGGTGCGGCCCATGGCCTTGACGTTGACTTCTTTCTGCAACTCCTCACCATCGGACGTCCGCATCGTCACCGTGGCCACGTGATCGCGCGGCAGCGAACTATTGATCGAAAATGGAATGCGAACCGATTTGCCGGCCACGCCAAACGTGGGCGCATCGAGGCTCAATAATTCCACATCCGGTAACGGGATCGAGCTACCGACCGGAATTGCGAAAATGGGGATCTCCTTCAACCGCATCCGCGTCGCTGCTTGCACCGGCGGTGGGCCTTCGTTCCAATCCCCATCCGACGCGAAGACCACGCCCAACAAATTGGTTTGTTTCTCCATGGCATCATCCAGCGGTTGGTACAGATTGCTTCCCGAGCTCTTCGGAGACGAGAACGGTTGCAGGACCACGTTGATCCGCTCGTGCAATTTGTGCCATGCCGAGGATTCCGTCAGCGGGGCAATGGCATCATGACGCGTTGTCAGCGAATCGCCCGATTGCCCAGCGGTTTTGACGTCCCGCGTTTCCATGCTTCGTGAGTCGTCCCAGAGGACAACCACCGATGGCTTTTCATCCGGCAAGAACTCTTCGATGTATTCCGGTTGGTTGAACATGACTGCTGCAAAGATCACCAACACCAGCCGTAACAACTCCAGCAAACCGAACGTCCGCTGATAGCCGCTGCGGCGCCAGGCGGCGTAGCAATAGGCGGCTGTCACCAGCACCACGACGATGGAGATGCCCAACGACCAACCGGTCCACTGAAATGTCAGCGTGCGTGTGGTGTTCATGTGGCGGCTCCTTGAGTCGGCCGAATTTTCGGCAAGCAGAGCGCGGCTTCCACAATCATCGATACCATCATGACGGCTAAGAACACCCGCCAAATCTCCTCGATCAACGAATTGATCGTCCCCGCTTCATCATCCACACGGGCAAAATCGAGTCCATTAAACAGCCCCGCCACCTTCTCATCGGCTAACAGCGAGGCCTGTTCTTCTTCGGCCGAACGGTTGACCGCTAACAAGCGATCACCAGCCGTATAAACGCCGCGATGAAATGCATATTCCGTGGACAACCCCTCTTCGTCGCCGGTCAGTCGCTCCCAAGAGGTCGCCAATTCAATCGGTTGTTCACCAGCAACCAGTTGCCGCGTATTGCCCAACGCCTCGGCTCCGGACGCCAAGGCCCGTTGCACAGCGACATACAGCACAATGCCGTTCGTAGCCAGCGTCGAATCACTCGGTGCCGGGGTGGTTGCACAAAAATAAACGCCGCCATGATCGGTCGTCACGCGTGCCAGCAACGGCTTGCCACCGGGCAACTGAGCCAGGGGAGTCACTTCACCGGACAGTTCACAGTATTCGCGAATCTGCAGTTCGCCAACCGGTAGTGAGGTACCGCTGAGCGTATGCGCCAGCAAATCCTGATCGCTCCGCCAAGTTTCGATGCCGATTTCCTTCGGTGGCTTCTGCCATTCCTGCCAAGCCACGCCCATGAATTCGCGTCCACTGGTCGACCGCGGGGGGAAAAACACAACACGGCCGCCACGGCCGACAAAGCGGGTCAGTTGTTGGGCGACATCTGCGTCAGGTAGCGGGGCATGCCACAACACCAACGCCATTTGCTCCCATTCAACGGTTCCCAACTGATCTTCCGTCACGACGGTGGCAACGCTCTTGGCTTGCGGATCGGGAGAGATGGACGCCGTCAATTGCAGCGGCCGGACGTTGGTTGGATCGTCGGCCACAATCAGTGTCCGCCGCTCGGGGGGTTCATCGAAGGCAAAATAGAAATCGTTGTCGGCTGGATTGGCGTCAGCGGGAATCGACACGCGACCCCAGCCTTGTTTCTGGTTTTCCGTCAAGCCGATGCGATAATCCTTCAATTCGTATTGTGCCCCCACCATGTCGACGTTGATTTCCGATCGGGCCCCGTCGATCTCCAGCTGCACCGGGACCGCTAACCGTTCGTCCGAATCCCCTTCCCGCGTCAAATGCAGCGACACCAACAACTCGACGCCCTCGCTGGTTTGTTGCCGTCGTACGTCCGTCACACGAACGGCGACGTTTTGCGGAGCCGCGCGGGGATAGGCCAGCAGATGGAAACGCACCCCTTGGGAGAACTCCAAAAAACTATCCCGCAGAGATTTCCAACGGCTGCTTTCGGCATTCCAATCGTTCTCGCGCAAGTCGGAACAGATCCAGATCTCCGTCCGACCCGATTGGTTGGCTGCAATGTAACTGTGTGCCGCCTGCAACATAGCCGGGAGGTCGGCGGACGTACTCGTCGGTTCCGTTTCCGGCAGGTTTAACAAGTCTGTAGGATCGTTCAATTCGCGGGGGACATTTTTAGTGCTTTCGATCAGCACGTACCGCGTCGATCCGAGCGTTTCGAGAGTTTTGGCCAACTGCTGCCGCCCGGTTTCCAGCTTCGAGACGACCGCTCCCGGCCCGAGTTGTTGCATGCTGGGCGAACGGTCCAACAGAATGATCGTCGTATCCGCGCGGCCGCCGGCGGTCATGCCCAACCAGCCACTGGCCAACGGGCGGCTGATAGCAAAGATCAAACCAGCAATCGCCAGTGTGCGAAACAGCAGGATCAACCATTGTCGGATGCGCGCGTAGCCCCGCGACATGCGGTTGGCAGCGAGTAAAAACATCATCGCCGCCCAGCGCGTCGTTTGGTAACGGCGTTGGTTGATCAGATGAATGATGATCGGCAGCGCAATAATCGGTAACGCCGCCAAGAGCATCGGCTGCAAAAAACTCATCGTACGCCTCGCGCTCGCGTCCGCCCGGCCAAGAACTGTGTCAAAACTTTTTCGTAATCTTCATCAATCACTGTGCGGTGGTAATCGATGCCCGTCTGCAATACGACCTGTTTGAGATTTTCCAGATACTCTTGAAGTGCTTTGTGATAACGGTCGGCGATCTCGTTCGGCTCAGCAAAAATGGCCGGTCCGCCTTCCATATCCAAAAACCGCATCGGGCGGCGAAATTCAAAACCCAACTCCTGTGGATCCAACAAGTGGAACGCAGTCACATCGTGTTTGCGAAATTGCAGATGCTCGAAACAGCTCCGCAACTCCGCCGGTTCCACAAAAAAGTCCGAGATAATCACAATCAACGCCCGTTGACGAATCGTTTCAGCCAACTCGTGCAACACGCTCGTCAACTGCGTGCCATCCTTGGGGACAGCTTTCTCCAACGTGTCAAACACGTGCATCAGGTGCGCAGGATTTCGTCGCGGCGGGATATTCTGAATCATGTTCTCGGCCACACAAGAGAGGCCGATGGCGTCCCCTTGTTGGACCGCCAGATAACTCAATGCGCCGGCGATCTTGCGGGCATACTGCAACTTGGTGATGTCGCCGCTGCCGAAGTCCATCGATCCGCTGGTATCGAGTACCAGGCAACACCGCAGGTTGGTGTCCGCCTCGAATTCCTTGACATAGAACCGGTCGGTCCGACCGTAAGCCCGCCAATCGAGCCTTCGCAAATCGTCGCCCGGGACATATTTACGGTACTCCGCAAACTCCACGCTGGCGCCGCGGTGCGGACTGGGATGTCGACCGGAAACGCTGCCCATCATCGGTCGCCGCGCGAACAACGGCAGCCCCGACAAACGCGACAGCGCCGACGGATCCAGGAACTCCCGGCGATTACCATCCGGAAACATCAACGACTCCTTCACCAGTCGAATCCACAGGTTACAGAAAACCCGCACACAACTCTAGATACCAGTTGTGGCAGAGCCACTAGTTGTGGCAAGGTCTCCCGACCTTGCCACCTTCACAACTGCAGGTCTCTACAAGTCGTTTCAAAACCCATGCAAAGCCCCGGCCGTTATTCGTCCGTGCTGGTTTCCTCAATCAGGCGTCGCACGATTTCCTTCGCGCTGATGCCCTCGGCCTGCGCAGCAAACGTCGTGATCACCCGGTGCGTTAATACCGGAGCGGCGACTTCCTGAATATCCTCCAGCCGCACCATGTAACTTCCCATCAACGCCGCCCGCGCTTTGGCAGCCAGAATGAGATTTTGTACCGCTCGCGGACCAGCTCCCCAGGCCACCAGCGGCTTCAGCCATTCGGGAGCAGAGTCACCGGCTGGTCGCGTCTGCCGCACCAATCGCGCGGCGTACGTATAGATATGATCCGGCACCGGAACGCGGCGGACTAAGTTTTGATGGGCGATGATCTCCGCCGCATGTACCAAGTGTTCCAATTCCGGCAACGCATCGCCGGTCGTGGTCCGGGCGATTTTCACTTCCTCAGCTTCCGACGGATAGTCCAGTTCGATCAAGAACATGAACCGATCCAATTGCGCTTCGGGCAACGGATAGGTTCCTTCCTGCTCGACCGGATTCTGCGTCGCCAGCACCAGGAACGGTTCCTCCAGCGGAAAGGTTTTGCCGACAGCGGTCACTTTATGCTCTTGCATGGCTTCGAGCATCGCCGCTTGGGTCTTGGGAGGAGCGCGGTTGATTTCGTCGGCCAACACCATATTGGCAAAGACCGGGCCGTGCACGAATTGAAATTCTCGCCGCCCGTGCTCGCTATCCTGCAGAATGTCGGTCCCGGTGATGTCCATGGGCATCAGGTCGGGCGTGAACTGGATGCGGCTGAATTTCAGCGACATGGTTTCGGCCAATTTGCTCACCAATAGCGTCTTGGCCAGCCCCGGCACTCCCATCAACAGAGCATGCCCGCGGGCGAACAGGCAGATCGACAAGCGTTCGATCGTTTCTTCTTGGCCGACGATAACTCGTCCCAACTCCGTGCGGAGCCGACCATAGAGGTCACGCAGATCGTCAATCGCCTGGACATCGTTTTCCGAAAGCTTCATTTCCGGCAGCGCTACAGAATCCGGCATGCGTGCTCCTCAATTGTCAATCAAACTATGATGAAACAGTCCGTGCCCACTGGGCCAATAGATATGGCGTACAAGTGTAATTTGTCTAATCAATCTACGCGATTCCCAAGTTATTCGCAAGCGGGAGCCGATTATTGAACGAAGGTTTAAATCCTCGTGCGGCGCGCCCAGATAGTCAATCCCGCTTCGGCGATCGTGACAACCTTGTTACAAAGTCGCCACGCGAAACATCTGTCCACACGTTTTTTCGAAGTCTGCCCCATCGCTGATACTTAATACGGGTTACTGGGCTACTATTTATTTCAATACCGCAATTTTTATACGACTCAGCTAACTTGGGACAGAAATCCGACCACGTGTGATATGCGCGCCGCACCGCAAATGCATCGGCAAAGAGCGTTTTTATTAGCACGAATGTGCCCAGATGCGGGGCGAACATCCCCGCAGCGACAATGATCGCCGACGCCTTGGACGCAAACGGACCGAGTTTGGTTCCGTTTTTTTATGATTCTCAGCTGGCGATCCCTAAATACGGTCGCCGCAATCAACCTACGTCATTGGTCTCAGACGCATTGTGCGCGCGGAATATCACGAGATTCGTAGGCGGTTTTCGCAACAACCGTTCTGTCGATGCTCTGCCGGTGGGTCGTGATCACTAAGGCATCACAATTTCGCCATCGCGAAACTCGATTTCACGTCCGACGGTTTCGAAGTCCAGGCCGTAGGTCATGCTGTGCATGACGTTGCTCGAAGACGCAGAGCTCCTACAAGTTTCGTCATGCACAGCATGACCTACGGCTATTCGCCTACGCTGTTTTCGAGATCCGCGAAATTCATTTGATTCTGCACCACATTGCCACAAGCCCAGTTTTCAGAGTACACGCCAGATTTGACCCAGCGATGAAAGCTGCTCCATTGCCAGTTTTTGGGACAATCTGCGAACCGGTGCTTCACTGGATTGTAGTGAATGTAATCGAAATGTCGCTCAAAATCGTCGTCATCTTCGATCGTGTGCTCCCAATAGCGTGGTTGCCAAACTCCAAGACGCCTCTGGTTGTGACGAGAGGCTGAAATGGATTGTTGCTTGCCTCCTCGCTCTACCCAATGTTTAGCAAACTCCTTCTTGATCCAACCCCACCGAGCTGCATAGCGATCATCGCCCGAGGGCAAGGTCCATATTGTATGCAGGTGATCAGGTAGCAATACCATAGCATTTATGAACATCGGCCAACGCTGACGGCATTCCCGGATGACCCTACCTAGAAGCGATCGCGCTGCAGGATGACAAAGAATTGGCGCCCTGCGGTCTGTCACGACGGTGAAGAAATAGCACCCCCCCGGGACGCGAGCGCGACGATAGTTGGGCATACCGATTCCAGTCAATTTCGTAGGTCATGCTATGCATGACATTGCTCGAAGACGCAGAGCTCCTACAAGTTTCGTCATGCACAGCATGACCTACGGCCTATTTTACGAATACATCTTCGACGTCGGGATAGTCAACGAGTTCAGGCACCTGAAAGCCGTCGGCGTGAATCGTTACGGGCATTCCTCGAGAGCCCCAATCTTGCCACGCTGCAACGATCTGCCTAACGTTGTCTTTTCCGCGAGGCCGTTCAAATGAACCCGATACGTTGAGCAAATCCTTCGGCATTCCAGTAATACTTAACCAAAGAGCAGCATCAATCACGGCAACCTGATGCCCATTATGATCCCACATGTGCTTACGAACCTGGGGATGATGCAGTGACGCAACTAGCTCCCCCCAATCGCTTTCCCCTCCAGCGACAACTCGGTCAAATTCACCGACAGATTCGTTTGCCCATTCGACTCTGCGACCACTAATCGTGAAAGGGGCGCTTTCTTGCGTAGCCTCCACCAGGTTTTCCACATCGGAGTTACAGCCTGCAAGACTAGCGAAAACGGCAAGTATCCCAATCGAATAAGCGCGGCGCATAGGTTTCCCTTATCCGGCAAAGGTCCGTAGGTCATGCTGTGCATGACGTTGCTCGAAGACGCAGAGCTCCTTTTAGTTTCGTCATGCACAGCATGACCTACGGCACTAACCTACACCACCGGCAGTTCCCACTCCTTGCGGTACTCACGCCCCAACAGTGCGTTCGCTTCGCTGTCGTTGCCGCAACTCATTGTGGCCGGGTCGAATTGGATGTCGCGGCCGACGCGGTAGGCGACGTTGCCGAGGTGGCACATGGCGCTGGTGATGTGGCCAATCTCGATGTCCGAGGTCGGCGTCTCGCGGGTTTTGATGCAGTGGATGAAGTTTTCGTGATGCGTCCGCGCTTGGTCGCTGGTGTCGGAGGTCGGGGCGTCTTTTTGGTCGTAGACTTTCCAACCGCCGCGATCGACGATCAGCGTGCCATTGTCGCCGTAAAAACCGGCGGCGGCGCTGCGGCCTTCTTGGCCGTGATTCGTCCACAGCCGATGCTCCCAAGTGATCATCGCATCGTCGTAACGATAGTGCACCAAATGCGTGTCGGGTGTCTGTTGGTCGTCGTCAAAATAAAACTTACCGCCGCTGGCCGAAACGTGATTCGGCAAATCGACGCCCATTCCCCAACGGGCGATGTCCAGCATGTGCACGCCCCAGTTGCCCATCTCACCGGTACCGTAATCCCAGAACCAATGCCAATTGTAATGGAAGCGATTGGGATTAAACGGTCGCGATGCTGCCGGTCCCAGCCACATGTCGTAGTTCACGCCGGGGGGAGTCGGTGCGTCTGCTTTGTGACCAATCGGTTTGCGTGTGTGAATCGTCCAAGCTTTGGCAAGTCGAACCTTGCCCAATTTTCCGCTGCGGACATAATCAACCGCCGACTGAAAATGCGAACCGGACCGTTGGTGGATGCCCGATTGCACAACGCGATTGTGCTTGCGAGCCGCCTCGACCATGCGGACCCCTTCCAGCACGTTGTGCGACACCGGTTTTTCGACATAAACATCTTTGCCGGCTTGGCAGGCCATGATGGCAATCAACGCATGCCAATGATCGGGTGTGGCGATCACGACCGCATCGATCGATTTGTCGTCGAGCACTTTGCGAAAATCAGTTTCGAATTGCGGAGCTTTGCCCTGCGCATCCTGAATTGATTTCGCAGCGCGGGGCAACAGGTTTTCATCGATATCACATACTGTGGCGAGATTCACGTCGGGTAGCGACGCCATGCTGGAAGTCACAAACTTACCCTGCCCGCGAATTCCGATGCCGGCCACATTGATCCGCTCGTTGGGCGCCGCTTTGGCAACCGCTCCGGCGCTCGCCAATCCCACCATCCCCACCGCCACGCCAGCGGCGTTCTTGGCACTGGAATTGAGAAATTGGCGACGATTGATCGGAGGATTCACAAAATCGATCGGCTGCATTTCAGTCATCAGAACTTCATCCCATTAGTCAACGAATCAATAGAATAGCGCAGAGACTCTATTATGGCACCCCCGTGAGGGGATTCCAAGGTTGAAAAGGGTTGAGGCGTGAGGGAACAGGCTTGAGGGCTGGCCGTTGCAGGGTTTCAGTGGCCACTGGCCACTGAAACAGGCTGTAGGCTTTAGACCGTAGGCTGTCGGGTGGGAAAGATTTACGTCGTACGAACCACGGACACTCCTCTTTCTGCCTACTGTCTACTGTCTACTGGCTACTAATTACACTCCGCCACCAGCGGACCGGCGAGTTCTTCTAGGTAGAACAGTTTGCCCGGCAGCGTTGGCATGTAGCTGGAGGGGATCCAGGTGCTGGGGCCGTGGCGGAGGGTCATCCACAGGCTGAGGCCTTGCCACATCATGCCGCGACCCAGGATACCGTCGGCGCCGCCAATGATTTTGTCAGCTTGCAGGAATAACCCCGGGCCGATTGTGTTGGCGAAGGCAGGCACCAGGGTGGTGCGGCTTTTGAAACTGGTGATCGCGTTTTGCTCGATGGTCAGCGGATGCAGTTTGGCGCCGATGCGGTGCGTCTGCGCTTTCCACTCTTCTTCGGTGTCATACTCGGCGGCGAATTGCGGTTCCCAAAACGCGATGTGACAGACGCGGCCGATGCCGAAGATCACGCCCAGCTTTGCCCCCGCTGATTTGAGGTTACCGATTTTCTCGCCGAAGGTCGGCAAGTTCTCTTTGGTCGCAAAATTGCGCTGTGCCGGTGGAACGGTCAAGTCTCCGAGCGGTCCGTAGAACGCTTGCTCCATCGCATATTGAAACGCGCCGCTATTGTCCGCGGGCAGCGTGTTGCCGTCAGCGTCGCTCCACTCGTCCATATTGAAACCGTGGACATGATCACAGGCGACACCCCACTGCTGGAGGAAATAGACCGCCCAGCGATACATACCCATGGGACCGACCGGAAGAATCAGCGCCAGTTGCTCACCGGCGTCGCGACTGAGCCGAATGGTGTGGGCGATTTCATGTCCCAGCATCGCATCAAAGTCACCGACGTTTTCACAGGGGACCGGTGAAAACTCGGGATGCCAAAAACCTTGGCGATCCGCGATCGTTGCCGGGTTGTCATCCACACAGGCATCGATTTTTGCCAAATCCCAACCGGCGGGAAAAAAACCTTCCAACAACGAACCGTCAATCGTGCTCAACAAATCCATCATGCTACTCCCGGAGTGTACCGCTATTGCCGCCATAATTGGCCGATTACGGAGGAGGTTCACCACGGAGGCTGAAAGAGGTCGTAGGCTTTAGTCTGTAGACCTTAGGAAAAAGACCTGATCGTCCAACGCCAATTCCTACAGTCTAAAGCCTACAGCCTAAGGTCTCTTTGAGCCTCCGTGGTGAATCCTTCCCGTAATGGAAACGATTCCCATGTTAGCCGGTGGCAGCGAGGGTACAAGTCACCGCTCTAACGGCGGATCCAGACGGTCGAGCCGACGGTTAGAAAATCGTAGACCTCGGCGACGTCGTTGTTGAGCATGCGAATGCAGCCGCGGGATTCGCTTTTGCCGATCGATTCGGGATCGATCGTACCGTGGATGCCGAAGCTGTCGCCGATGTCGATCCAGCGTTCACCGAGCGGATTGTCGGGACTGTCGTTGGCGATCACGCCATCGGGACCGTAGTAGACCGGGTCTTCGAGTTTGTCCTTGACGGTAAACTTGCCAATCGGCGAAGTTCCGTCCTTACCGATTCCGACGCTGTATTGCCGGACGAATTGTCCGCGGCAGAGAATCGTGAGTTGGTATTCGCTGAGATCAACGACGGCATCGAACGGGCCGTTGACGATCTTCAATTTTTGGCCGACGCGGATTTTGCGGGGATTCACTTGGTTCAGCCGCGCGAGATATTGCCAGGAAAGTTTGTATTGCTTGGCGATCTTGCGCATTTGATCGCCCGATTGAACGACATACGCCTCTTCATAGTGTGGCTGTGGCGAAAAGTAGATCGACTGGGCCAATCGTTCCATCGTCTCTTGAAATCGCGGACGGTCCTGCGGATGGTTCCAATACCAAGCGGAGAGCCGTTTGTGAGCAGCTTGCTCCTTGCCGTTTTCGATCAGCTGATTGATTTCCAAAAGGTGTTCCGACGAGATCGCACTATCGGTTGCCGTAGATTGAACAGCGGGTTCGGTTCCGGCCACTGTGATGATCGATGAGTCTTGCGAGGTCACGTGCCCACTGCTCAGCCTGCGTGTGCGGGGTGTGATGACGATCTCTTGAGTCTCAAATTCGTCGGACTCAAATACATCCGTCACAATCTCGGTCGTATCGTCCGCGGCCAATTCAGTGGGTGTGGAATCAAAGAGTTCGTCTGCGTCAAATTCCGTTTGCGGCGATACGGGTTCCGCTACGATTTCGGGTTCGGTTTCGAAAACGAAATCTTGCTGTAGCGGCGGTTCAGCTGCTTCGCCGGAAGCGGATTGATCGGGAGCACTGGCAGAGTGCGCGGCGAGCGATTCGTCGTCAGCAGCTGGGGGAGGGGTGGTGATCGCATTTAAATCGGGATTGGCCAGGAACCGCGGGATGCCATTCATGCGCAGTGGATCAACCTGCCAAATTACGGCGGCGCTGATCCCCATTAACAAGGTGATCCCTAACAGCGAGCGAATCCGTTTTTTCTTTTTCATCCCATCCCTCCTTGGATTTGTTGGCCCGTACATTTCCAAAACGGCCAGGAATCTAGCACAACTGGGGAGGTCGGTGAATGCGGGTTTTATTGGCGCTGCTTCGGAAGGCAACCGCTTGATTACCCCGGCGTTTTAAGATAACGGATTGGGGTTATCCATCGCCGTAAAATCAACGGGTGTATCGGCTTGAGGCAGAGCCTCTTCCTGCTCCCGTGAACGGGTCCCACGTCCGCGGGGGATGGCGCGACCCTCTTCGGTGAATCGCCAGGGGTGTGATTTAGGCGCCTCTCGCGAAAACAACGTCAATAACGCCGGCAGCATCACCAACGAAACGAACAGACAAGCCCCCACGCCGACCACGAGCACGAGTCCCAAGCTATACAACCCGCGATGCGAGGCGACCATCATGCTGCCGAAACCGATCATCGAGGTCAGCGACGTCAATACGATGGCATTGGTTGTGCTGGCCGACATACGGTAATTTGCAGTTTGCTGTCGGAAGTCATGGACAACGTGGACGCCATCGTCGACACCGATGCCGATCACCAACGGCAAGACGATCAGATTCGCTGGATTGAGATCCACTCCCAAAAGTCCTAAGACACCCATCATCAGGGCACCGCCGGCCAATGGAGGTAACAGCGCCAACAACCCATCCTTGATGCTATGGAAATCAATCAACAGGACAATAAAGACGGTGATCAAAGCGTAGATCGCGACTCGTTCGTAACTGGTCGCAATTTGCTGTGCTGCTTCATAATTTTGAAGTGGCGTCCCGGTGACGTTGGGATCGACTTCACGCACTTCCTGCACAAAACTTTCCAGCGGTTCGTGATCCCAAATTTCATAAGCGGGATAAATTTGCAACAACCATTTGCCTTTGTCACTGACCATCCGCGACCGGACGGTTTCGGGGAAATCGTCGATGGTCACCGGTTCGACGGCGGAGGCATCACGGATTTCGTAGAGCTGGCTGAGCAAATCGGCCGTCATGCGATCTTCATAGGCGGCGACCAATTTGACCTGTTCTTCGGCCGTAAGTTCGTCGAAGCGGTTGAGAAACTTATCCAAAGAATTTGTGGCGGCCTGAGCAAGCGGGGAGGGGAACTTCTGCAATTGTTCCCACAACTCCTCAACGCGTAGGCCCACTTTGTCAGGCTCGACTTCATAGGTTTTACCGGCAAGTTGCGCGATCGATGAATTTCGGGGCGGCAAGTTTGCCAAGCGGACGTTGATCGCTTGCACGAGCAACGACGTATCTTCGGAGGGGGTCTTTGGTAATTGTGAGGCCAATTCGACGACGCGTTTGACGCCGTCAAGTTTCAAGAATTTTTCTTTGAGCTCAAGCGCCTGTTCCGGCGAGTCGGCGACCGAGACGGCGAACAGCAACGATCCATCCGATTGTTCGAACACCCGTGATTGGACTTCGACCGACTCGAGGTCTTCCGCTTGCAGATTCAACAAGTTGTAATCGTATTTGACGTTTAGCCCGTAGACGCCGACATAGCCGGTCATGGCTAACGTAACGGCAACCACAAGCACCGGATGCCGCGATATGAGCCGTTTGAGCGCGCGGCCTTGAAAGGGAATGGGCAACTGCCGCGGTTCGGTATGTTGATCACCCAGCATCACCAGGGCGGGCAACATGATGAACGCTGCAACCACACACAGCAGAATGCCAGTGCCGGCAATGATGCCCAACTCGGCAACGCCTAAAAAGTCAGTAAATGCCGCGCAATAAAACGCCAGCGCCGTCGTGATGCCCGCAGTAACGATGCCCGGCCCCACGCTGGTCGCCGTATCCACGAGAGCCGACTGTAATTCTTCGCCCGCATGTCGCAATTCCAGATACCGTGCCAAATAATGGATCGCAAAATCGATCCCTAGCCCAATCAGAATTGCAAAAAACGAAACCGACAGAATATTCAAATGCCCGATGATTCCCGTCGCCGCCCCCAGCGACCAAGCCATCGCCACCAACAACATAGCCAGCGCCATCAACGGATGCCGCACGCCGCGGAAACCGATGATCAAAAACATCGCCACGCCGCCAAATGAAATTCCCGAGGCCCATAACATCGCCTGTTGTGATTGCTGCATCTCGTCGAACTCAAGCACGGGGATACCGGTCAAGCCGATTTTTGCATCGGGATAACTCCCCCGAACTGTTTCGAGCACGTCCCGCAAACGTTGAATCGATGCCGAAGCGCCGGCGAAGTCGTTCTCTTCGACCACAGCCCGAACTTTGAGAAAGCCCATCGTCCCGGCGGCATTCATCAAATGAAGTTCTTGCCGGTCGGGCTCCGGGAGATCCGCGCCGATCGCCGACATGCTCTGCCAAGGCGAAACGAAAACACTTTTCTTTGCGGCAAAATGGTCTAAACTTTTTGCGAAAAGTTGAGCCTGATAAAAAAGCGGCTCCATGGCTGGCGACGGCTCATCGCTCGTTCCCGGATCGGCGCGCTCAATTTGGTGGCGTAATCCCATAAAGATCGACGAGATGTTGAACAGGCCCCACTGCCCTTTGAGTACACGGCTCAATTCGTCCAGCCAGCGGTCGATCTGGTGCAACTCTTCGGTGTTCAAAAATTGCAGTCCCTTGGCGCGCAGCGCGGGGGCTTTGACATCGGTGCGATACAGCACTTGCGAAAAGTGTTCCGTGTCTTGTTCGAGATGCCAACCCAGATCATCGATGACCTGTTTGATGTCCTCGGGGTTTTCCCCTTCGACGACGACGACCATGTCCGATTGGTCGCCGAAGCTGTCGGTATAGTTCAACCAGCGGCGATGATAATCGGCCGACGGGTCAATCAAATCGGCCCGCTTCGTCTTGAAGCCCAGACTCATCCCGGAATAGGCCACACCGGCGGCGCCGAATGCGATTGCTATTAACAGTGCCCAGACCGGGTGCCGGATCGCCCACTCCGTGATTGAGCGCAACGGCAATTTGGCTGACGTATGCCGGCCCGGCTCAAATGAGGAATGGGACATCAAATACGTCCAAACGGGAAATGTTGGCTTTCAATACGCGGACAGCGGGATCACGACAACCATGATCGCCGCCGAAATGCCGCAGTCTGTTCGACCGAGGGACACAAATCGAGAGCCGATCATTGATGCCACAAAGGAGTCTAGGCCGCAACAAACGATTCTCAAATGACTTACAGCGAAGTCTTCCCATCACAGCCCGCATTCTAGTGCGAACCCCCCAATTGGGGCAAGTTGAGTGTGTTTGAAGCGGATTCAGTGAACACGTGTAACGCGATGTTGCGGCGGCCATGCGATGACCCAGCCCGATTCTCATTCCCAGCGACTAGTTGTTATTCCCCTCGTCGAAGAGTACAACAAACCGGCGCGCCTCACCGAAATCATGCGGACCTCAACAGAGAATGAACACATGCGGATACTTGGCAAAACGCGTTTGATCCTTGCGATAGTGGTCCTGACCGGTTTGGGGTCGACACCCACACAAAGCGGGGAGAATTGGCCCCAATTCCGCGGCCCCGGCGCGCGGGGCGTTTCGGAAGAAACCGACCTGCCCACCATCTGGAGCGCCGAAGAGAACGTCGCCTGGAAACAAGAATTGGCCGGACGGGGATGGTCCTCCCCGATAATTTGGGGCGATCAGGTTTTTCTGACCACTGTGGTCAACGAAGGAGAAACCGAGAAGCCTAAAAAAGGGCTCTATTTCGGCGGCAATCGCCCAACCGTGCCAACGACCGTGCATAGCTGGAAGGTCATTTGCCTGAACCTCAACACCGGCAAGCCGATGTGGGAATCCGTCGCCTACAAGGGACTCCCGAAAGGCCCGCTGCATTTGAAGAACAGCTACGCCTCCGAAACGCCCGTCACCGATGGCCAGCGGGTGTACGCTTACTTCGGCAACCTGGGCATTTTTTGTTACGACATGCAAGGAAACGAAGTCTGGTCCCAACCGCTGCCGGTCACAAAAACCCGCTACGATTGGGGCAGCGCCGCTTCGCCGGTGCTCCACGGCGACCGATTATATTTCGTCAACGACAACGAAGAGGACTCGCGGCTCGTTGCACTCGATAAACGGACCGGTGACGAAATCTGGAACATCAAACGGGACGAGAAAAGCAACTGGGCGACACCCTACATCTGGGAAAACGAACTCCGCACCGAAATCATCACACCCGGCACGGGGAAAGTTCGCGCGTATGATCTCGACGGCAAACCACTCTATGAATTCGGCGGGATGTCGAGCATCACCATCGCCACGCCGTATGCGGACTCCGGTTTGTTGTATGTCAGTTCAGGTTATGTGCTCGACAAAAAGAAGCCGCTGTTTGCGATTCGCCCAGGCGCCACAGGTGACATCAGCCTCGGTAAAGAAGAAACCAGCAACGACTACATCGCCTGGTGCCAAAAACAAGCCGGCCCGTACAATCCCTCGACGATTGTTTACGGCGACCTGTTGTACGTTTTATTGGATCGCGGATTTCTGGCTTGCTATGACGCCAAAACCGGTGAACAGGTTTATGGCAAACAGCGGATTCCCAACGGCAAAAACTTCACCGCTTCGCCCTGGGCCTACGAGGGTAAGATTTTTTGCCTCAACGAAGATGGGGTCACGTTCGTGTTCCGCGCGGGACGCGAGTACGAATTGCTGAGAACCAATTCGCTCACCGATGACACGATGTGTATGGCCACCCCGGCGATGGCCCAAGGCAAATTGTTGATCCGCACGGACAGCGGAATCTATTGCATCGAACAGGCCGCCAAACCATAGCAGGGTGAGACGACCGGTCAGAGACAACCATAATTACTACCGCGAATTGTGCATTGAAATTTTATGAGTACGCTCTATCTGGTTCGGCACGCCCAAGCGTCGTTTTTTGAAGACGACTATGATCAGCTTTCGGAACGGGGTTGTGAACAGGCGCGGCAATTGGGAAAAGCGTTGGCAGACCGTCGCATTCAATTTGATTCTGTGATCACCGGGCCAGCAAAACGTCATCGCGACACGGCTGCTTGGACCGCCCAAGCGTATCAAACTGCTGGTTTGCCTTTTCCGGAACCGACTGTTGTTGATGAACTCGACGAACATGCCGCCGATGTCATTTTGCGGCAGTCCCTGGATGCGATCACCGGCGAACACCCCCATTTGCAGGAACTGGCCGAAAATTATCGCCGCAGCCAAGAGGGCGATAATCACGATCGCAATGCGATCCAAAAACATTTCCAACGGCTTTTTGAAGCGGTCACCAAACTGTGGGTAGCGGACAAAATTGTGGTGGCCGGTGTCGAACCTTATGCACAATTCCATGCCAGGGTTTGTCGTGGACTAAAAAAAACAACGAGCAACCAACCCCGCGGCAGTCATGTTTTGGCGTTCAGTTCGGTCGGGCCCATGACGGTGATTTTGCAACAATCGCTCGGCCTGGAACACGAGGCCGCTTTACAACTCGGTTGGCGGCTGCGAAATTGTACGTTGAATCAATTTCTGTTCAGCGACGACCGGCTGACGCTTGATTCGTTCAATTCCGTCGCCCATCTCGCAGACGACATCGTCACTTACCGCTAATCTCTCGAAGCTATAGGAATCCGACCGATGGATTTTTCGATCCCGTCAGATATTCAAGACATGCTTGCCAATGTGGGACAATTCCTCCGCGAGGAAGTGTATCCCTTGGAAGAACGCTTCGTCAGCGGCGCGTTTGCCGATTTGGTCCCCACTCTCGAAGAGAAACGGGCACGCGTCAAAGAGATGAAACTCTGGGCACCCCAAGTGCCGGCCGAATACGGCGGCGTCGGCTTGGGGTTTATGCAACATGCGATGCTGAGCGAAGAGTTGGGCCGCACTCCGATGGGGCACTATGTCTTCAACTGCCAAGCACCCGATGCCGGCAACATGGAAATCCTCGCTGAGTTTGGCACCGATGCCCAAAAGGAACAATTTCTGTTGCCGTTGGCCGCCGGAAAGAGCCGCAGTTGCTTTGCGATGACCGAGCCGGAATGCGCCGGTTCGAATCCGGTCTGGATGAAAACCACGGCTGTCCGCGACGGCGACGAGTATGTCATTAACGGCCACAAATGGTTTTCGTCTGCAGCCGACGGCGCTGCCTTTGCCGTTGCCATGGTCGTGACCAATCCCGATGCGGAACCGCATCAGCGGGCCAGTCAAATCATCATTCCGACCGATGTTCCCGGTTATCGCTGGATTCGCAACATTCCGGTGATGGGACATGCGGGTGATGGCTGGCCCAGCCACAGTGAATTGCGTTTCGAAAACGTCCGGGTGCCGGTGTCCAATCTGTTGGGAGAAGAAGGGGCCGGATTTGCCATCGCTCAAGCGCGACTGGGACCGGGACGCATTCACCATTGTATGCGCTGGATTGGTATCTGCGAACGTAGCTTTGACCTGATGTGCGAGCGAGCTGCCACGCGCGAGTTGGCACCGGGAGATCCGCTCGGAAACCGGCAGACGGTTCAAAATTGGATTGCCGAAAGCCGCGCGGAAATCAACGCCGCCCGGCTGATGGTGCTGCACGCCGCCTGGAAGATCGACAACGAGGGAACCAAGGCGGCGCGTGAGGAAATCTCAGCGATCAAGTTTTATGTGGCCGGCGTCTTGATGGCGGTTGTCGACCGCGCGATCCAAGTCCACGGAGCTTTGGGCGTCAGCGACGACACGATCCTGCAATACTTCTATCGCCAAGAACGGGGCGCCCGCATCTATGATGGGCCGGACGAAGTCCACAAAACCGTCCTCGCCAAACGCGCGCTGCGGAGTTTCGGCATGAAAAAATAAAGTCACCCAGCATCAAACATTTCCCTCAAGCCTACAGCCTAAAACCTACAGTCAAAACCCCCTATGTCCATTCACCTCGATCAACCGGCGGATGTTCGCGAGGGCGAACAGTTGGATACCGATAAACTTGGCGAGTATCTGCGCACTCATCTGCCCGATGCGTCGGGCCCGTTGGTCGTGGAGCAGTTTCCGTCGGGATTTTCGAATCTGACCTATCTGTTGAAATTAGGGGATCAGGAACTGGTATTGCGGCGGCCCCCATTTGGGAATCGCGTCAAATCGGCGCACGACATGGGACGTGAGTTTCGCGTGCTTTCTCAATTGTCCGGCGTCTATGATTTAGTACCGCAGCCGTTGGTCTACTGCGATGATGAAGCGGTCCTTGGCGCTCCGTTTTATGTGATGCAGCGCTGCCAAGGGGTGATCTTGCGGTCACCGAAACAGCAGAAATACGATTTGGATGCGGCGACGCTGCGCGGGCTGGGAGAGTCATTTGTCGATAATTTAGCGGCGCTGCACGCCATTGATTTCGCAGCGGCTGGACTGGGCGACCTCGGCAAGCCGGAAGGATTCATTGAACGGCAAGTGGCTGGCTGGACCAAGCGCTACCAGCAGGCCCGCACCGATGATTTTCCCGAGATGGAAAACATCGCCGGCTGGTTGGCCGATCATCTTCCGCCGTCGAGTGGCGTGTCGTTGATTCACAATGACTTTAAGTTCGACAACTTGGTGTTGGATCCGCAGGACCTGACGAAAATCATTGCGGTGCTCGACTGGGAGATGTGTACCTTGGGAGACCCGTTGTTGGATTTGGGGGTCTCACTCTCGTACTGGGTCCAAGAAGACGATGAGCCGGCGCTGAAAGCGTTCATAGCCGGGCCGACCAATTTGCCGGGAAATCTAACGCGGCGGGAGATTGTGCGTCGTTACCAAGAGGTCACCGGGCGCGATACGTCCGGAATTTTGTTTCATTATTGCTTCGGGCTGTTTAAGCTGGCAGTGATCGTGCAGCAGATTTATTTCCGGTACGCCGAAGGGCATACGCGCGATCCTCGATTTGCCGGCTTGAATCAAGCAGTGGAGAGTTTAGGGGTCGCTGCCCTGCACGTGGCTGATCGCGGCGAGATGATTTGACTGCTGTAGATAGGGTTTCGTGAGCAGGGACGCGCTGGTGCGAATGGGGGGGAGTTTCCAGAAATTGTCGAAATCCTCACTTTTTTGTAGACAAACCGGCCCGGCAACGGCATCTATGGAAGTAGAACATGATGGACGCATCTACCTCACATTTCTCGGTTTGCGTCGCTGAGTTTGCTCGGCAGCTCGGCCAGGGAGAAATGTGCGCGCTGGCTAAGCTCTACGATTTTACGGCGTCACGGCTGTTGCGCTACGCGGAAACGTTGACGCGGAACAGAGAAGATGCCGAAGACGCGCTGCAAGCGGCCATGGTGCGAATGACGTTGCGGCCCAAGGCATTGGCCGGAGCCGATCATCCTTGGCCGTACTTTTTGAAGGTTGTCCGCAACGAAGCGTTGAAGATTCTACGGAAGAAACGCGCAGCTTGTTCCTTGGCAACGGTGGCTCCGATTGGTGTAACCGAGAGTTGCCAACTCGACCAGCAAGAAGCCAATGCACAAATCCGAGCTGCGATTCGCGAATTGCCTCCCGCTCAAGGCGAGGTCGTCGTACTAAAAATCTGGGAAGGGATGACGTTTTTGGAAATTGCCGAGGTGCTCGGCGAATCTCCCAACACCGCCGCCAGCCGATATCGCTATGCGCTTGAAAAACTTACTCATATTTTGCAGCCCATGGCAAATGAGGTCACCTATGCGTGACAAGCAATTCAGCAATATCGAGCAGATGATTTTCGCGGCCCGTGACTATCCCGAGCCTTCGTCGGCATTGCGTCGTCAAGCGCTCGCCAAATCGGTCCGGGCCTATCATGAGCGGGCACAGCGTCGCCGCGTTTGGGTCGCAGCGGCCTTGTTATTCGGTGTGATTTGGACAGCCGGATCCGCGCAACGTCTCTTGGCCCAACCGGCTCGCGCATTTGTCGTCCGGCAGCAGACACAACTGGAAGACAACGCCGACTCGATGGCGGAGTCAGCCGGCTCCCACGGGGACGAATGGGGAACCGTCGAGCGATCATTTCAGTCGCGCTTCAAACAGTCGCGGATTCTAAGAGCGGCACTCGGCACGCCCACAATACCCGGATCGTAATCGCAAAGTAGGTACAGACGCGCCGGATGGTTGCCGCTGCCATCAAACGGGCAAAGCTGGATCCGGATGTTCATTTGGCGGATGTGGTTCCAGCCAACTCCTGAATCAGCCCGAATAGCTCTTCGCGTTTGATTGGTTTGGTCGTGTATTCGTCGCAACCGGCGTCGAGGCATTTTTGCCGGTCGGTTTTCATAGCATGGGCGGTCAAAGCAATGATCGGTCGACGGTATTCGGCTTCACGCAGCTTGGTTGCAGCCGTATAGCCATCCATGACCGGCATTTGCATATCCATCAAGATGACATCGAACGGCTCGCCGGCCGAGACCGCTTCCAAAGCCGCATTCAAAGCCAACTCTCCGTTGTCGACGACAGTCACTTCCATGCCCGCTTTTTTGAGTAGAAAACTGATCAACCGCTGATTGTCTGGACCATCCTCAGCCAATAAGACGCGACATTGCAGTTGCTGCTGAGTTGAGGAAGAAGGCGCGGCTGGTTGTTTTTCCGAATCAACGATTGCTGTCGTGGCATCGGCCAGGAGTCGCACATTGTTCAAGTCACCGGTGGCGACGGAAACTCGAAATGTACTCCCCTGCCCCGTTTCGCTCTCGACCATGATTTGCCCCCCCAACATCTCCGAAAGGCGATGCGAGATGGCCAAGCCAAGTCCCGTTCCCCCGAAACGACGGGTAACGGACGAATCCGCTTGAGCAAATGGTTTGAACAGTCGATCCATCTGATCCGGCGTGATGCCGATGCCGGTGTCGATGACTTCAAACATCAATTTTGGCGAAGGCGTATCTTGGCCAGCCAGCTCCATGGCGATTTTAACGCCCCCGGCTTCAGTGAATTTGATTGCGTTGCCGACGAGGTTCACCAATATTTGCCGCAACCGCGTGGGATCGGTGTTGATGGTTTCGGGAATCGGTCCACGGCATTCGATATCAAGCGCCAATCGCTTGGGAACAGCGCGGACACTCATCAGCGAGGTGACGTCTCGGACAATCTGAATGGGGTCGACCGACATGAGCTCGACTTCAATTTTACCCGATTCAATTTTTGACAAATCCAGGATGTCATTGATGATTTCGAGTAGATAAGTGCCGTTCCGCAAGATGGTATTGATGGCTTCGATTTGGTCTGGGTGCGCGTTGCTTTCTCGCAGGACTTCGGCAAACCCCAAAATAGCGGTCATCGGGGTGCGAATTTCGTGGCTCATATTTGCCAGAAACTCGCTTTTCGCCTGGTTGATTGCCTCTAACCGTTCGGTTTGCGAGCGGATGAGTTGTTCGGTTTCCTTTTGTTGGGTCACGTCGCGCATGATGACGGTGAACAGGCATCCGCTTTCGATCTTGACCGAACTGACTGCAAAATGCATGGGAAATTCAGCGCCGTTGAGTCGCTTGGCGGTGAATTCATGATCCACACATTTGACATGACTCGATTCCGTAGAACCGAACCCTCCCTCGGCTAAGATCCATTGCACTGATTCGCCGAGCAACACGGACACGTGCATACCGACAACTTGATCTTGGGAATACCCAAACATGGAATCGGCGACGCGGTTACACGATTGAATCACTCCATCGCGATCAAACGTAACAATACCGTCAGGAGCTGTATCCAAAATCGAACGGGTTTCGGCTTCACTGACCATCAAGTCACGAGTCCGCGCATCGACCTCCATTTTTAACTGCGTGGCATATCGCTGATGCTCGCGCATTCGCGCGTCGCTTTCGTTGAGATTCATTTCAACGATGCGCAGGTGTTCTTCTTGAAACGCGCGATGCTGCTGTTGCATCTGCTTGGTTCGTGCGTCGGATTCCACCGCGGCTTCGGTTTGTTCACTGACGGTCATGACCGCAGTCCCCGCGGCGCGTAACCACGGCAACTGCTGCTGTAATTGTTCGGCTTCGAATTTGGCAGCGGACGTATGGCTAAACTCGGCAATGAGCAAACCGGTCGGCAACCCGTTGTGCCCTAACCGGACCGCCAATTGGGCGCGACCCTCGTGGCTGGTTCTCCACTCATGTCCATCAGAGGACAAATCCATGCTTATTAAACCAGCACTCGTGCCTTCAGCAGCCGCCATATCCATGGACGGCCAACTCGCCCGGCAGCGTCCATCGCTATCCCATACGGACAGTCGTTGGATATCGAACGGTTCCAGCGCCGTCTGGATCAACTCCAAACAGGATTGCGACTCGCTTTTCGCTATGTCACACCCAAAGATTTCATCGGATAGTAAATCCACGTTCGACATCGTCAGCCCCGATTAGATTTCGTAGAGGTCTCGTGATTTTTCAAGCTCTGCGTCAAGATCTTGAAACAAGACCTTCAATTCATTTCTCCCGATCGAGAGCGCGGCGAAGGTCTCACCCGCAGGGGCGGGGACGTTCATCAACCCCATGGCGGTGATGTTCTTTTTTGTACAGAAGAAATTCGCGACTTCGACAGCTTGTGCGATGGGACGAACCTCGGCATCGCAACGTGACGTGTCATGGTGGTATTTGATCGTTTGCAGCACGCTGTTGGGAAAACCCCATCTCTGGGACACTTCGGAACCAAGTTGTGTGTGGTCAAAACCCAAAATGCGGCGTTCGGTGACCAAGGTGGGTTCATCGGCGGAGAGGGCGGCAACCACCTCAAGGAATCCTTTGTGATTGTGCTGATCCATCAATACGATTCCGATGTCATGCAATAGCCCGCACATGTATGCTTCGTCGAATTCTTGAATTCCACTCCGCGAGGCGATCATTCGCGATGCCACGGCGACACAGACAAGGTGTTTCCACAGTGCGGCGCGGCTGTAGGTGCCGATGTTGGTTTTGTCCTTAAAGATTTGTGCAATCGATGCCGTGATCGCCAAATCCTTCACAGCATTGAATCCCAGCAGTGCGATGGCTCGATGGATGCTGTCGACGCGCGTGCTCAAACCATAGGCAGATGAATTGGCGGTTCGCAAAATCCGTGCGACCAAGGCGGGATCACTTTCAACAATCAACCGTAAGTCAGCAACAGCCGAATCTGGGGAACTGACAACTTCAATCACGCGCATCGCAATATCGGGAAGACTCGAAATCTCGTCGATTCGCTTAACGAGTCGATCCAGCGCCGCCATTTGCTCGCTGAGTGTCATCGAACTACCGACCATGGTTTTCCCTCGCACCTAAGTAATTCACCACAAACTTGTGGACTGGATCCTTTCCGATCCCATTAATGTTCCTGCCTGGATATTGGCGCTCATCCTAAGCAGGCTGACGTTCGGCGCATTCCCAAGAGATCTCGTCAATGAGAACTTAGGATATGTTTCAAAGTACTGACGTTCATGACAGGGGAATGTGTTGAGATATGGCATCATGGCGTAACCCGTACGGAATATGACGGTTGCAACTGCACCAACGCCCCGGTAGAACTACCTACTTAAGTAGATCCCGTATAGATTTGAATGATTCTATCGGTGATTGGAGTCTTGCCGGAGTAAGGGACGGTGCAGGAAAACGCCTCCCTTGGGAGTTGCGCATGCATTTATTTGAAGGAACCCAGTGGGACCGCCCGCCGCAGTGCCCGCAGTGTGAGCAACTCGAGGCGGACTGCATCTGTCCGCCCCCCGAAGTAGAAATTGTGCCGCCGGGAAAACAGACCGCCAAACTAGCGGTCGAAAAGCGGCGCAAAGGCAAAGTCGTGACCGTGATCCGCAATCTCAATGACGAAGCGGACCATCTGCCGCAATTGCTAAAGCATGTCAAATCCGCCTGCGGAGCCGGCGGCACGCTCAAAGAGGGGGCTATCGAAATCCAAGGCCGTCAATTGGATCGAGTCCGCGAAGTATTGACGGAATTGGGTTATCGCACGCAAGGCTGAGTTGAGCGCAGTTACCCGCGACATTGCCGAGACCACCTCGCTGGGCGTCATGGGAGGCCGAAGCTCCTGCTGAGCCATACTGGGGCGGAACGGCCGAGCAAAACTCCCTGGCCGCGGCATGCGATAACGTTTATCGCGGCTCGGCAGAAGCTTCGCCCCATCCCGTTTCAAAGGCACACTTGTCGAGTGTATGCCCGTTCAGGCAACGGAGGCGGCTTTGTTGTTGAGGCGGTAGACGTAGGCCAGAATTTCAGCGACTGCTTCGTAGAGATCCACTGGAACGGCTTGGCCCGGTTTGATGTTTTTGTAGAGCGCCTGCGCGAGCGGCTTTTTCTCAACAATCGGCACGCCATGTTGGGCGGCGAGTTGCCGGATGCGGGCGGCGAGTTCTCCGGCTCCTTTGGCAACGACAATCGGCGCGTCCATCTTTTCGGGATCGTACTTGATGGCAACGGCCAATTCGGTGGGATTGGTTACGACCACGTCGGCTTCCTGCACTTGGCGTAGTTCCTGAGAGGTGGCCAATTTGCGGTGGGCCTCTTTGCGCCGCTGTCGTATGTGCGGATCGCCATCCATGTTTTTCATTTCCTCACGGACCTCTTGTTTGGTCATCATGAGATCTTTATTGAATTTCCACAGTTGGAATCCATAGTCGAGCATCGCCAAAATCACTAGCGCAGCGGCGAGTTGAAATGCCAAGGCTACCATCGAGCTGCCAATATCGGTGAAGAAAACACCGGTTTCAAAATTGATGGTCTCCAGAAAATGTCCCATCTGCTCGGTGACGAACCAGCCGGCAATGGTGGCGACGATGGCGATTTTTCCGATGCTGACTGCCAACTTCACCAAACCGGTGATCGACAAAATCCGTTTGGCTCCCTCCAGTGGATTCAACCTGGAGAATTTGGGAATCAGCGGTTCGGTGGTTGCAAAGAAACCGACTTGTACCAAGTTTAAGACGAGCGCGGCAGATGCCATGGCGACCATGAACGGCAAGATTCCTGTCGCCAACAGCGAAAAGACTTCCCACAATAGTTTGGAGATCAACGGAGCATCGACGGTTTCCCAATCGCGGGGTGCGAGAAACATTCTCAGCACTTTAACCAGGGCTTCGACGAGCCCCGGCCCCAGAAACTTCAAACTCGCGGACGCCGCCAATAACAAACCGGCGGTATTCAGATCCTGACTGCGCGCAACGTTTCCCTTTTCGCGGGTTTGACTCCGCTTGCGATCTGTAGGTTCTTCTGTCTTGTCACCAAGATCGTCCGCCATGAATCAGATTCCGCCGCAGCGCAACAAGGTGAAGTGGATTGGGTGAGACAGGCAACCGCCTGACATGGTTTTCTACAGCGGGGGGACACCGACGATGGCATATTCCAACTGTTCGATGCACGTTTCGACCGCCTCGACAATCACGCCGCCAGCGCCGACAAGCGTCAAACTCACCACGACCAAGCTAATGGTCGCGCGAATGGGAAAGCCAACGACCAGCACATTGATTTGCGGAACCGACAACCCCAAAAATCCCATCGTGACGGCGATCAATGACATCACAGCCAACACCGGAGCGGCGACTTGCAGTGCCAAGGCCAACGAACGCATGAAGAGGTTGTGCAGCAGATCGATAGCGCCGCTATCGACGAAACCTTCCCCGATCGGAAACGCCTGATAGGTTTCGAGCAGTGCGGACACCATGCTGAGTTGGCCGTCGACAGCCAGGAAGATCGCCAGTCCCAACCAGGATAACAGGCGCGCAGTCACAGTTTCTGACATGTTGAACGCCGGGTTGAAGATTTCTCCCACCGCCGTCCCGCTTTGTTGATCGATCATGTGCCCCGCAAGTTGCAGTCCCGAAAGAATAATCGTGACGCCGATGCCTAAGACCAGACCGAGAGAGAATTCGCCCACTCCCGACCAGAGATAATCGACCAACGACTTTGGCGGTTCGATCGATGTGACGAGCTGTTGCGGCGAGACGGCGTCTTGCCGACCCGGAGGAGCAGATTCCAACAGCCGGGCGATGCGGGGTTGCATCTTGACCGGCGCTTCATCGATGGCAAGTAGGCCATCGCCGTTGACGTCATATTTGGCGATTGTCTGCCACGGAGCCTCAGCGAAGATCGCCGGGGTGACCAGCATCGACAGTGCAACGACCAGCAGCACACGGACATTCACCGGTAAGCCGGGATGGCCGAAGACCGGTCCGATGGTCATCAGCCCGGCCATCCGCAACATGACGAATGTGAAGGCGTAGAAATATCCAATCGCCGTACCGGTCAGTGCATTGAGTGCATTGGACCCGGCGGTTTCGTGGAGCAAATTGGAGAGAAGTTCGGTCACGTGCGAAAAGGGCGACTGTGCGCCTCGCGGGAGAGCTCTTGGTCAATCCGGGGGGAGAATCCAAAGAGCTTAGGAAAGGATTCTGCGAGCCAATTCGGTCGGCATGGACTGAGCAAAGAACAGGACGGCGGCCGCCAAGGCGATCACCGAGAAGACCATGGTGAAAAAGTTATTCATAACGGGCATCCTTGCCTGTCTGGAATCGGGAACCATAGCGGCACGTGCGTTAAAACATGCCAGGAATACTGTGAAATAAATCTTCCGAATATTCGACAATCAGGGTGATCGACCAGGGGAGTAACAGCAATGTCGTAACGAGCATCAGAATGATCTTAGGGACGAAGCTCAAAGTCTGATCTTGGATTTGCGTCACGGCTTGGGCAATACTAATCAACAAACCGACCAACGTGGCCACGCCCATGATCGGCACGCTGAGCAAGAGCGTCAGCACGACGGCACTACGGGCCAGTTCAACAGCTTGATCAGGACTCATGGCACTGTCTTTAGTGAAACGCCACTGGAAACGGGAACGGTTTTTTAGCAACAGAGAGCACAGAGGACACAGAGAAATTCTTTAATCCGCGATGACCGCACATTCCAGCTTTTCTCGGTGTCCACTGTGGCGACGTCATACGAATGGCGGTGGTAAGTGGGCCAGTGCTGATAATGACTCGGAGACGGTGACGCTCTCCAACAGCATGCCGACGGTTAGTGTCCAGCCGTCGATCAACACGAATAGCAGTAATTTGAACGGCAGCGAAATCAGCACCGGTGGCAACATCATCATGCCCATGCTGATCAAGACCGAGGCGATGACCATGTCGATGATCACGAATGGCAAATAAATCACAAAGCCAATGATAAACGCCGTCTTCAGTTCGCTGAGCATGAAGGCCGGTAACAGTGCCCAGATGGAGACATCGTCGTAGGTCTCCGGCTCAACAAATCCCGGCCGTCCCCGTTGATAGTCGACAAACAGCCACAAGGCATCGACATTGTTACCACTATCGATTTGCCAGCACATAAAACTGCGTAGCGGACGCGTGGTGTTGACGAATGTTTGCGTGAGTCGATCGTTGCCATCTTTGAGATCGATCTCTTCGTTGTTCGTATAGGGCCGGATGCCCGATTCATAACTCTGCTGCCAGATCGGCCCCATCACGGCAAAGGTGAGAAACAGCGCCAAGGAAACGATGACTTGGTTGGGGGGCAGTTGCTGCGTGCCCAATGCTTGCCGCAACAGCCCTAACACGACAATGAAGCGGATGAAGCAAGTGGTCATAATGAAGATCGACGGGGCCAGCGTCATCACCGTCAGCGTGAGCATCAGGTTCATTGTCGAGGTCATGCCATCGGGCGAGACGAGTGCTTCGGGATTAAAATCACCGACGATCGGCAGGCCGTTTTGCTTTGCAGCAGGAAGGTTTGGGCCGGGATCAACCGGCAGCGGTGCACCGGGAGCACGAACAGCTCCTTGGTTGGCTCGCGCACGTGGCCGTCCGCCTTCCTTGCCGTTTTGTGCCCAAGAATCAGCAGGAGCGACGAGGACACTCACCAACATCAATCCAGCAAACAAGAGCGCCAAACGCCGCGAACGGCGGATTGCTGATTTGAGATAATCCTTCGTGGCAGCGGGAGATTTATTCATAGGAACCCTCCGCTCCGGGGGGCGAGAACCGCGAGGAATCGCCAGACGGACCGAGGCGGCCCAATCGCTCCTTCAGTGAACGCTCAGGCGTCTCAGCTGATGGCTCGGTCATGGATTGATGCGGCGGACTTTGAGGTGCATCCGTCGCCGGATCAGTCCGTCGCAGCTTCGACGACAGCGCCCCCATTGGGTTGGCAGGCGGTGTGGAATCGTCGCTCATTTCGCGATAATTTTGAAAGAGACGTGAAAAAGCGGATGTGACAGAATGGGGGTGGTCTTGACGGCACAACCCAGCGAGATAATCCACCTCGACCGGATCGGTGATTTCACTCAACGTGGTCAGCCCGTTGGGGGTCGCGCCGAGGACTAATATCCGTGAGCCACACCGAATCAATTGAATCATCTGCCGTTGTCCGACGGCTCGCTGTCCGAGAATTTGCACAGCTTCAGAAGGAAGTGCGCTGTTGGCTTGCGGCAAATGTCGTTTGGCCCAGGCTGCGACGATAAGAATCAGGCAGAGCACAAATGCCAAACCCAACGCAGCTTGCACCAAAGATCCACTTTTTTTGGTGCGCTGTGTCTCAGTTTTGGATGCCGATGTTTTCTTAGCAGAACTCGCCTGCGGAAACTTTTTGTCAAGCGGATTTTGAAAGCCCTGTGACTGCGCTGCGCCGTTAACCGCGGGAGAATTCGAATGGCCCGGCGGTGTCCCCGGAGGCTCGGCGAGACATGCAGCGGGCAGCGCGCACCCTGCCCAAACACATAGTCCGACGAATGCAAATAATTGGTTTCGTGTCATAGTCTCGAGAACAAATGAGTCGCGTTGCTGCGTGCTGAAAATTGTTTCTGTGCTGCAATGACGTCCGACTAGAGATGCGGCGGTAGAATTTCCGTGATTCGCACGCAGAAGTTGTCGTTGAGAACCAAAACCTCGCCCCGGGCGATCAGGCGATCGTTGACGATCACGTCGACGGGATCGCCGGCGAGTTTGTCGAGAGGAACCACCGACCCATCGCGGAGTTGCAGGACTTCTTCGATCAACAATTCCGTACGGCCCAGTTCGATGCGAATATCCAATTCCACGTCGTGCAAAGTATTCAGCGCGACATTGTCAGCACTGGACGCGGATTTTCCAAATTCCTGAAACGTGTAAGGCTGCGGGTTTCCAAAGGGACCTGGATTGCTTCGTCCCCCGCCGTCGGTGGAAATGGCGGCCGCCAATCCTGCTTCGGCTTGTCGCAGCAATTCGTCGGTTTCGGCGGAAAGGTTCGACACCGGCGCCGAGGTCGCAGCAGCCGCGGGACTGGCAGCAGCACCTGGTTCTTGCGCCTTGAGTAGTTGTTCGATTTCGCTAGGGTCAAGCAAATCGCCGTCGCTATCCTGAGGCGGCGCAGCAGCTGTCGGTGATTTCGGCTTGGATTCCAGTGGCGCGGTACCGCTTGTCGCTTCGGCCATAAGACGATCTAAATCGTCCTGCGACAATTGGTCACTCTCCACGTCCGGTGCACCCGGTGCGTTTGCAGAAGCATCTGCGTCCGGCGAAGTTGCCTGCGACGGAGGAGGAGTCGGCGCGTCACCAGCGCCTGCTTCATTGAGCAGTGCTTCGATTTCCGCCGGATCGAGGAGATCATCGTTTTCGTCGGACACGGTTGCTCTCGCTTGTAGAGACGCTTTAACGCCTGTCGTGGTTTCGTCACAACAATGGCATTAACGTTCCATCGTTTGCCAGTCGGGAATATGGATCTTCACGATATAATGTTTGCGAACGATTCGATTGATACCTTCGCGAAATTCACGTTTGAGTGTGTCTAAAGCCGGGTCGTTGAGGTCGTCGCGACTGGCGCTGCGGGCCACGCGATTGACGATGTCACGGATTCGTGCCTCGTACAAATCTTTGGCATCAAGAAAGTTTTGTTCGTTGCTCTTTTGGACTTCGGCAACCAACGAAAAATTCACATGAACGCTAACATCGATCCCTGCGCGGGAGTTGGTGCAATTGAATTGGCCGATCTCGACTTCGGCGGTATCGTCTTCGACTTCCGTGGTAGCCAGTGCGGACTCATCCTCTTCAGCGAGATTTTCCGCACTACTTTCGGGCATGAACATATAGCCGACGCCCATCATGACGACCGTGAGCCCGACGACTAAACCGGCGGCCTTGATCTTTTTTTTGCGTGCGGCGACTGCGGCGTGAGCGACTTCCAGATCATCGGGAAGTTCCTCCGCTGTGTCATTGCCGGGGTCGTCGGTGGTGGCCGTCGCCATTGAACCATCCTCCATGACGGTATTGGCTGATTCGTGCGGAATGTACGTTGAATTCGCGAATTGTCCTTCTCGACGACAGGCCGACAAAAGACAAACATCGAAACCCGCCGCGCCACGATTCGCGAACCATCGACAATCCAATCCGCGCTGCCTAATCACGTGTTGATCACGTCGCGCGAGGCTGCCGTCGATGTATTCGTCGGTCGATTTTGAGAAATCCTACCGCTAACGGTGTTTTGAAGACCGCTCTATATAGGAATCTATCAAATACACGTCAACCCGACGATTGAGCGCTTGGTGCTCTGGACCGCGACGTAGAGAGCGCGGTTCGTTGTCTCCGGCAGCACTTACCAGGATCCGCGAGGGGCGAATCTCTTTTGAGATAAGATATTTGGCAACTGCGTCGGCGCGAGCGAATGACAAGTCGAATGCATCTCGAAACTTGCTGTTCTTGGGCAATGCCGTGGGCGCAGCGTGCCCCCGTACTTCAATCCGCCGCGACCGCTTTCGCAAAACGTCGGCAATCGAATCCAGACTCCGTTTCAACTCGTCGGACAGCTCCGCCTCAAAAGGCTTAAACATAGCTGCGCCGCCCAATGTGACGACGGTCCCTTCGCGAATTCGTTGAACCGGGTCGTATTTGCCCGCAGGACCTCGATTTTTGAGAGCGGATTCGCGCGTGCCCCCTAACGAAAGATTCCCCATCGAACTCAGCTTACTGAGCACACTGGTCGTTTGGAACGAATCGCCGGGTGATCCCATCATCGCTTGTTCATTACCGAACGCTTCGCTAATGGCGTCCAGAGCGGCCCGCATTTTCCCTTCTTCTTTCATCTCGCTCATGGAGACAAGCATGATGAAGAACGTCAGCAACAGCGACATCATGTCACCGTAGGTCACAACCCATTCGGGAACGCCGGGAGCGGGATCGTCTTGAACAGGCATGGGTCGCGCCTCGGCCGAGATGATTTCCGTTGAAAAAATTGAGAGGCCAACAAGTCGTTGCCCGCTGAGGAGAGCAAATCCAGGATGTCGGCAGTCCGCTTTCAGCGGCACCCATTTGCTCGTTAAGCGGCATCTGCCATTTCGTCCGAACCGCGCTGGTCGGCCGGCAGGCAGGTCTTCAGTTTTTGTTCCACCACGCGCGGGTTATCTCCCTGTTGGATGGAGAGAATTCCACGCACAATGATTTCTCGGATTTCCACTTCGCGTTTACTGTAATAGGCCAACTTGTCGGCCAATGGCAGGCAAACTAAGTTGGAGACGATGGCTCCATAGAGCGTGGTGATCAAGGCGACCGCCATACCGGGACCGATCGCATCGGGGTCGTCCATGTTTCCCAACATGATGATCAAACCCATCAACGTCCCGATCATACCGAATGCCGGTGCGTAACGGCCCAACGTGTCCAACAGCATCTTGCCGGTTTTGTGACGTTCGGCGACCGAATCGACCTCGGTGCGGAGTAACTCCTCCATCAATTCCGAGTCGATGCCGTCAACTGCCATTTGGATGCCCAGCAAAATGAATGGGTCTTCAATGTCCTCGGTTTTTTGCTCCAAAGCCAGGATGCCGTCTTTACGGGCGACTTCAGCCAGTCCGACCAGTTCTGCAATCACCGGACCGGCTTCTAAGGCATTGGGTTGCAAGGTCTTTTTAATGACCTTTGGAAACTTGAGCAGTGCCACCACGGGAAAAGCGATTGCCGTCGCAGCGATTGCCCCCCCCACAACGACGGCGGCGGAGGCAGTATCCCAAAACGCTGAGAACTTTGATCCAGGCGCAACGAACACCGCGATGACCAACAATGCGACTCCGCTCGCCAATCCGCCAATCGTTGCTTTGTCCATGAGCCTGTTTTCATCCCTGAACGCCGAGTCGAAACTTCCGGTTTCACGGCACCGCGACCGGGTTGTCCGTCGGCCCCAAAAATGCCATCCCGAACAGAGACCCGGGCCTCGAAACCAATTCTATCAATTACTCTGTTAGACGATGCCGCCGCGAATCTGACGCGAATACTGGATCGAGCGCTGCACAACCTCATCCATACTTTCACGCACCACAAAGCGATCGTCTGTGGTGAGCGTGATGTACGTATCAGGGCGACTTTCCACGAAACGAATCAATTCCGCATTGAGTACGAATTGGTCGCCGTTGAGTCGCGTCAGTTGAATCATGGCTGCCTACCCTAAGAGAGAGTTTTGCCGTTATCAGCGATTAAGTCGTTGATTATCGGCCCAACAGTAACAGCTCATCCACGAGCCGATTCGTAGAATCGATAACACGGGCATTGCCGCGATAGTTGGTCGAGGCCACGATCAAGTCGACGAGACTTCGTCCAATGTCGGTATTGGACAATTCGATCGCACCGGCACGAATCGTTCCGGCACCGAAGGTCCCGGGCGTGCTCACCAACGGTTCACCGGAACTGACCCCTTCCCGAAACGTATCGCCGCCGTCTTGCAACAGACCGCCCGGATTAGTGAAACGAGCCAGTACGACTTGCCCCAACGTCCGGATGACACCGTTGTCAAAAACGCCGTTGATCACCCCTTGTTCGTCGATCACGAAGCTCGTTAACACACCGGGACTAGAACCGTCTTGTGATTTCAAGTTGAGGTTACTTCCCGACGACGAAATCCCTGAGATCGCCGACATGTCGACCTCAAAAACCATCGGACTGACGGCGGCACTCCCGTTCCGATCGATTGAGAACGAGTTGTTGGGTTGGTCGGCGACGTTCCCCACACTATCGAAGACCACCGTACTACTTCCCAGGGCGATATCGACATCGCCGGGGATCCCCGAACTGTTGTTATCGCTTTCCAAAATATAGCGGAACGTCGTGCTACTGGTCGTTTCAGCTTCTTTGTAGGCGCTCATCCGCACGGTCAGTGCTTCGCCTAATGAGTCGAAAACAACGAACGTGGTGAATGTACTTTCTCCGTCAGCGGCTTCGCCATTCCGAGGTACATCTAAGCCAACAACGCCGCCGTTCATGACCATCGAACCCACGGGAACTGAAATATCGTTGACGGACCCCCGGTTGCCTTTAGCACGAATCATGCCACCGCTGAGGTCGACGCCCACGGCAATACCATCGGCATCGGTCGGCACACCGTTCGACTGCAGCCCCAGGGTTTGATCAAGAAAGTCCATGTAGTCCTGAACGGTCGTCGTCGACGTGACCGCCAATGTCTTCGTATCGAGGGTTCGCCCCCCCTTGACTGCGGTCAGCTCCAAATCGGCGGGGATGCCAGTGAACAATTGCGTAGCCGGATCGGACGCTAAGCGGACGTCTGAAAGCAGCGTCGCTGTAGAAGTGAGCGCCGTTCCAGCTCCGTCGATGACCAATGGTGCTGTTTGCAACAACGTCCCATGCGTACCAATTTCACCTTGTGGGGAGAGTGCTCCACTCATCACCACATTTTCGGTGGCTTCAGCGATGCTGAGTTCGCCAAGCGGAATTTGCACGCCCTTCAACTCGGTATTGATGATTTTAAAATCGTCATCCACACCATAAGCTTGCACCCGCAGTCCTTGGCTATTGGTGAGTACGTTCTCACTGTTGAGGCGGAACGTACCATTCCGCGTATAGACGTTGCCTTCTTGGCTTTCGACGATGAAAAAACCATCGCCTTGGATCGCCAAGTCCGACGGTGTTGTTGTATTTGTGATACTGCCCTGACTGAAGTCGGGAATAATCGCCGCGACCGTGGCCCCCAAGCCGATTTGTTTGGCGTTGGTACCACCGTTTGTCGCGGTAGGACGCGAACCGAAACTGAGCGTACGGGCCAACTGCGTCGAAAACTGAACCTGAGACGACTTAAACGCGTTGGTTCCCGCGTTGGCGATATTGTTACTTAAAACATCAATCGCGGTTTCGTTCAAAGACAAGCCGTTCAAAGACGTATTCAACGCGGACGTAAGACCCATAATGACCCCCCACGGTCTAGCATGACAATTCGGCTCGACCAATCCAATCATTCGGTCGAGACAGGTGACAATTGTTCTCAGCGCGAAATGTGTCTCGCCTAGGCAAAACAATTTCGCTCAATCGTTTTATCGACCGGAAATTTTGCAGCCGGTACAATTGTCTGGGCAATGACGGTCCGGGGAACCTGGCAATCTAGGGAATTTGCCTTGTCCGCTTCGTCGCAGCGCAGCAAGAACCACCGCGCGCCGAAGGAGAATTCGGCAGACGGTGGTATTGGTTTCAATTCGGGCAGGAAACGCTATTGAGCGAACACAGCGTTCACTTGCGAGACGTTTCGGACCGGGATTTCTTGCGTGCCAATGCCCAGATAGGCGGATCCCTCCCTCATGACGACGCGGTCCACAACCCCATCCACAGCAACATTTTGTTCGTTGTCACCCGTGACGTACGATCCTAAAAATGCGGCTCCGTCGGTCAATTGCTGGTTGGTGACAATATCCTTGAGCGTGTCGCCCAATTCGATACTCGAGGCCAAACTCTGCATCGATGAGAGCTGGTTGAGTAGCTCTTCATTGCTCGTAGGCTCCGAGGGATCCTGATTCTGAAGTTGCGTTAATAACAGCTTCATGAAATCGTCGGCAGTCAATGCTGCGAATCCCGTTTTACCAGATTCTACAGTGGTGGCAGTCGACGCAGCGCCTGTACTCGTGGTTGAATTGACATCCATGATCGGTTCCTTCCGAGAGCCGGCCTTTTATGTCGCCGGCTGACATTCAATAAACAAATGGATCAACCATTTGTGGAACAGCCAATGTGAAACGTTGAGTCGTAGGTAGACGATCTTGCGAGTCGAAGTACCGGATTCCGACCGGTATTTAGATGGTGATATCCAGTTCAAGTATGCCGCGATTTCGAGTGATTCCTTGGGCCGCCGGCGCTGCAGTTTCCAATGTCTCTTCGGCTTCGGCCACACCGCGACCGTCTTCACCGTAAGTCGATTGGTCCTGTGACGCTTGCCCCCGTTCACCATGTTCTGTGAATCCCTGTCCCAGAGCGCCCCCTTGGTCATTCGGCGAGTTGTCGGCCAGCATCACTTCAATGCGTTCCACACTCGCCCCGTTTTGGACCAATGCTTCTTTCAATTGCGGTAAGCTGTCCAGAAGGATTTTCTGGGCCGCCGATGATTGTGCATCGATCCGGGCTGAGACTTTTCCATGTTCAACGGCAACTTCAATACGCAGCGCGCCCAGTTCCGGCGGCGTCAGGCGCATGGTGACCTGTTGGCGGTTATCGGCAGACGTACGGACCGCGTTGGCGACGCGCATTGCGAAATCAGGTCGCTCAACATCCACGGCCGACTCCACTGTGGTGGTCGTGGTTGTCCCGACAGTTCGGGGGACATCCTGCTGCTGCGAATTTGGAGCAGGCCCACCTACCACCGTCTCGGTCGATTCCTGCCCAGTCACCACATCATCAACCGACGTGAGAGGACTTTGTAAGCCCGCTGCTTCGCCCGTCTTCGTCAACGAATCGGCAAACGACGCCGTGTTGCTCGATTGTTGCTGTGATTGATCGTCGGACAAACCGCTCTGCGACTGCTGACCGTCCAGTGTGGTGTCCACCGATTGTTGCGGCCCGGCTTTGTCGGAAGAAACCGTCTCGGAGGTCTCAGAGCTTTTTGCAGAACTGCCTGCCGTTGTTGTGGGTGGTGGGGTAGGCTGCGGATCAGTCCCCTCGTCCGCAGTTGCCAATCCATTTGTATTTTCAACGACTGATTGTTGTTGCGCGGTCTGCGATGTTTCGGTCGGCTGTTGCAGCGAATTTTTCTGCGAGACTGGCGGTTCATTGGTCTCCGACACAATGTTTTCCGCATTCTGACCGGCCGAGACTTGAGGCTCCGTTGTTGGAGACGATACGGGCGCTGGACGACTTTCTGTCGGCGACGAGGATACGTTTTCGCTGGCAGGTGTTGTCGTAACCACTCCGGAGACTGCTGGATTCTCAATTGCCGGTTGAGCCACTTCAACCGGTTGCCCATCCGTTGCTGTCGCATTTGCCGATTGATTGACCGTTATCGTTTCATCCGCAGCGGATTCAAACCCGTTTACAACATCAGCCTGTTGATTATTGTTCAACGGCGAGTTGGCTGATTTATTGCCTGCTGCGGCTAATGCCGTCACAAGACCTTGTGGAGGCGGTTGAACAGTTATCGTGGTTGTTTCAAAAGAGGAAGCTGCCGATTCGGAATCCGCACTTGTTGTTGTGGTTTGCGTAGCCATCAGTGCCGCCACAAATTCCGCCGGTGGCGCACCTTCAGCCGCTTTTGGCGGGGCGGCAGGCTGCTGACCGGCGTCCGTCGTAGCTTCGGTCGGTTCAGTCGGTTCGGTTGAAGCCTGTTCAGCAGCGCTGGTGTTTTGTGCCTCGGCGCGTTTCGTGTCCGCATTGATCTCTGGACGCTGCCGCGCTGAATCGGAAGAACGGTCATCTGTCGACGGCTTCTGTGCCGCAGCTTCGCGCGTCGACGACGGCGCGTCATCGCGACGTTCGGTCCGCCGGGCTTGGCGGGTCTCGTCCATCGAACCGGAAAGCACATCGCGAAACCCACTCTGCGCGGAATCGCTGCGATTTGCCGACGTGTCCAGCGACGAAGGCTTTGCGGGTGCCGAAACCGGAAGTGCATCGATCGAAAAGTTAAAATTATCCGAAGACATAACTCATGTTCCTGTGAGCGGGTCGGTTTCCGATCAACGACTACGAACGACGCAATCGGTACGCCCGCGATATCGTCCGTAACAATTTCGCCATGTGCAATTTGTGTTGGTTAGCCGGGCGGGGCGGTTGTCTGTGGTTGTCCGTCTTCGGAGTGTTTGTTGATGACTGAACTGGTCGGTTCGCCGCGATAAATCGATTCGTAGATAAGCTGTGCGCGTTGCGCCCGTTCCTGCGCCAGACCCGTCTTAAACTCCTTGAGAATTTTCGCGATGTTTTCGTCAGGCATTCCTCGTAATAGGATGACGTCTTCCTCAACGGTCAATTCCATCAAACGATCGACGGCAACCTTGGGCGAAGAAGCCAAGAGGATTCCTCGTGCTAGTTCTGTGGCTTCAGCCGTGTTTCGTTCGTTGACCTGCTGCAATTCGGCGTTGAAGGATTCACGGTCTTTGATCAACGCCTTCTGCTCGGCGGTCACGTCATCCCGAAATTTCATGACGTCGTTTAACAGTTGTTTGGCAAGATTTTCTCGTTTTTCGATGCCCAAAATCGCAGTCACCCGTTTGTCGCTGATTTCATCCAGCGAGAGTTGCCGCGTTTCTTGTTCGTTGTCTTGGACGTCAATACCAAGCAAATCCGTACCGGTCAGAATGACTTCAATTTCTCGAAAGGTCCGCTGATTCAATTGTCCCCGCGACCAAAGCACTCCCAAGCCGACTGCTTCGGTGATGACGGTCGCAATGCAGAAACAGGCGAAGATCACGATGCCGGTTTTTAACATGATGGGACCTCATCTCGATTCGTGGCGGACCAACTGTCCTCAAGTTCACGTTGAGCGCGCTGTTCTTGGAGTTGCGCATATTCCGCCTGTTGCTTCTCCTTCAAATTCTCCAAGGCTTTGACATCTTGATCTGCTTTGACGAGCGTTTGGCGGCAGATTTCCAGTTGCGCAGCAACGAGGCTTTGTTGATGTTCGATCCCGGCGATTTCCGATGTCAGTTGTCCGGCAAAATACCGCCGCGCTGCCGTGGCGTCGATGTTCATGTCGCGTGACGAATTCAGATCGCGCAGCTCCTGCAATTGCCCGAGACGTTGCTGCACAACCCGCTGCATTTCAGCAGCTAACTCGGCGTCGTGGTTGAGGATTGTCGCCAACGCCTGGCGGCATTGGTCCCGTCGTCCCAAACGCATGTTGAGCAACGTTTCAAGTTTGAACTGGAATTTCGGCACGGTCGTGACTTATCTCAAATTGCGTGGAGAGAACAAGGTCCGGATTGTAGATTTGCGATCTCGATTGAAAACTGAATCTCGTGTCGTCACGCCGAGGCAGCGTGTGTTTCGTCACTTGCAGAACTGTTTTGCAGCAATGATTCACGAACTTGGGACAACTGCAACAACTGCTCGATCGTACTGTCCAATGCCGCGGATTCGGACATTCCTTGTTGCAAAAACTGTTGAATCGCCTCACGCATTCTCAAACTCACGTCGACCTGATGATTCGAGCCGGATTGATACGCTCCGATCGAGATGAGGTCCTCAGATTCCCGGTAGGCGGCTAACAGTTGTTTCAAGCCATCGGAGGCAGCGCGATGTTGGTCGGTCGTGACGTCGGGCATTGACCGACTGATACTGGCCAAAACATCGATCGCCGGCCAATGCGCCTGATGCGCCAGCTTTCGAGATAGCATGATGTGTCCATCAAGGATGCCGCGTACTGTATCTGAGATCGGCTCATTGGCATCGTCAGCTTCAACCAAGACGGTGTAAAAACCGGTAATACTCCCCCGATCGTTACGTCCGCTACGCTCCAACAGTCGCGGCAGCAGGGCAAAAACACTCGGCGGATAGCCGCGTGTCGCCGGGGGTTCACCGGCTGCCAAACCAATTTCTCGCTGGGCCAGCGCAAAACGCGTCACGCTGTCCATCATCAGCAGGACGTCTTTTCCCTGATCTCGAAAGTGTTCCGCAACCGCTGTTCCGACAAACGCCGCCCGCAAGCGTTGCAGCGCCGGCGCATCGCTGGTCGCCACAATCACCACACTGCGGGCGAGTCCTTCGGGTCCCAAATCCTTTTCAATGAATTCTCGGACTTCACGTCCCCGTTCGCCCACTAGGACGACGACGTTCACGTCCGCTGTACTGTTGCGGGCCATTTGTCCCATCAACACGCTTTTTCCCACGCCACTGCCGGCAAAGATCCCCAACCGTTGTCCTTTGCCGGCGGTCAATAATCCATCGATCACACGCACGCCGGTTCCCAATGGTGTATCGATGCGCGGCCTTTTTAAGGGAGAGGTCGCCTCGGCATGGATCGGCGCACGATGCGGCAAGGCTGCCGGAACGCCGGAGTCAATGAACCGTCCCCGACCGTCGAGCACCCGTCCCAGCAATTGGTCACCGACACGAATGCCGGGAACGCTTTGTACCATGGTGACGCGATTGCCGCGGCGGATGCCGGTCAGTTCGTCGTATGGCAACAACAAGGTATGCTCGCCTTGAAAACCGATGACCTCGACCTCGACGCTGCGGCCACTTTCGGTGGCGATTTTACAGACCGATCCCAGCGGGGCCGGAAAGTCGCTGACAGCGACTGTCAACCCGACGATCTTCGTCACACTGCCGGACAGTCCGACCGGCAAAATGCGTTGAATTTGTTCTTCCAGTGCAAGCATGATGTTGACTTCTAAAGTGGCGGGTGTCGGTGGCGAGTGGCCGGAAAAACAGATTCGTCTGACGGGTCTGCCGAGTGGACGCGTTCATCCCGGTTTGTTTAGACACTGTCGTCTAACAACTCCTGAGCAATGCGGGCGAGTTTGGTTTCGATGCGCGCATCGACTTGGCCGTGTTTGGTATCCACGACACAGCCTCCCGGCGTGACGTGGGGATCAGCGACGACTTCTGCCGTTCCCGCGGTAGAAACGGTCGCCACCAGTTCGTCGCACCAGTCGCCCAGGTGGTCCGCGTCGTCGGGATTCAAACGGAGTTTGATTTGTGGATTGCCCGCCGCTAGTTCCAGCGCTTCACGAACGGACTCCTGCACGAGTTCTGGACGCTGTTTCAATTCTGCATGTAGTAGTTTTTCGGCGATCGCCACACTGAGTTGAATGGCCGTGTTCTGCCAAGTGGTCAGCCAACGGTTGCGTTCAGTGTTGAGCGCGTCTACGGCCGCTTGAATGGTGGGTAAGGCTGCGTTTAATCGTGCGGTCGACAGTTCGTCCGCTTTATCGGCGATCGCCTTTTGCTGGTCTTTGAGCCCTTCTTCATGCCCGGCGGCAAGTCCCTGCGCGTGCCCTTGCTCCTGGGCCTCGGCACGCAATTGATCGGCTTCGGCGCGCGCGTCGAGCAAAATCTGTTTCGCCTGTGCGCTAATCTGTTCAATGTACTGATCACATCGCTGTCGCAAGTCTTCGTAATTGAACGCGACCTTTGAGCCAATGTTGCGCGCGTCGTGGGCTTTGAGTAGCCGAGAGGGTTGTGTGGCCGGCATGGGAGCGTATCGTCTTTGCTAATATGATTGAATTGGAATGCGGAAAAATGCCGCGTGTGGCCGGCAGTCGAAAAGCCCTTACGTAATGAGTTGTTCCGCTTCGTTTCCGGTGGCGACAGTAATTTCGCCGTTGTCTTCCAAACGGCGGACTGTGTCGACAATCTGTTGTTGCATGGCTTCGACGTCGCTGAGTTTGACAGGACCTAAATAGTCCATTTCTTCTTGCAGCATCGCAGCGGCGCGTTGCGACAGGTTGCCCATAATTTTTGCTTTGAGGTCCTCCGAAGCGCCTTTGAGCGCCAATGCCCACTGGCTGTTATCCACTTCCTTGAGCAGCGATTGCACGGATTTGTCGTCGAGTTTGAGAATGTCATCAAACACGAACATCAGTCGTTTGATCTCGTCGACCAAATCGGGATTGTCCTGTTCGAGATTTTCGAGGATGCCCTTGTTCGTCATGCGGTCCGTGACGTTGAGAATTTGTGCAACCGACCCGACTCCGCCTGCTTTTTCCATCGATTGGCTAAACATTGTTCGCATCCGAGCGTGCAAGCTGCTTTCCACGTCACGAATCACCTCCGGGCTGGTTTGTTCCATCGTGGCGACGCGGCGGACGACGTCCAACTGCTTATCCGAGGGCAGTCGCCCCAGCACTTCGGCAGCCAAGCCCGACGGTAAGTGCGACATGATCAGGGCAATCGTCTGGGGATGTTCTTCAATAATGAAGGTGATCACATTCTCCGCCGAGACTTTATGCATGAATCCAAACGGCACCGAACTCATGGATTGCCGCAAGGAATCAATAATTTCCGTCGCTTCCTCTTTCCCCATCGACTGCTCAAGCAAGGCGTAGGCGTGTTCAATGCCGCCGGATTCAATATGCCGCCGCGCTCGTCCTTGCAAATAGAACTCCTCCAGGACAGCTTCTTGTTCCTCTTGGGTGACGTCGTCCAATCGCGCGATTTCCAACGCAACCTGTTCGATTCCGTCCTTGTTGAGTTGGCTCATAATCTCAGCGGACATCGCCCGATCCAGGCTCAGTAGGAGAACGGCCGCTTTGCGGACTTTTTTATTGTGTGCTTCGCTAGTGGGATGCATATTGGTGAAACGCCGAATGGGAAATGGAGAGGCGAGAATGACCAGTTCAGTTTAACGGATTAACTCGAGAGCCATTTGTTCAGAACTGCCGCAGCCATCTCGGGATTGTCTTTGACGAGAAGCTGCACATCGTCCCGCCGCGAGGGAGGCAGGACTTCCACTTCGCGAACCGGTTCTTCCGGTTCGTCCGGCTTGGGAGGATTCAAAATGGCGTCAATATCCGGTTCCGGCGCGGGTGGCACGGCTTTCATGCTGCGATTGAGCATGAACAACGCCGCTATCGCGAATAGGCCCAAGCCAACACTACGGCCGTAAGCGTTCACCATCCCGCCTGCGGTGTCCATGATTCCCGGTCCTTCCACCACTTCAGGAGACGACCATGGCGCACGGATCACAGTGACCAACGATGTCGGGTCTTCGCTGGGGGGAGCCGTCACGAGTTTGGAGACCAATTCCGTCACGCGCGGTTTAATCTTGGTTTCTTCAGCCGTGACCTTGGCTTGATACGCCGCCTTGTCTTCCTCCGAAGCCTCGGGGCCCGGGGCAAGGACACCTTCGTCTGCCAGGCGCTCTCGATAATAGCTTTCGGGAATGGTAATCGTTGCGGTCGAGGAGACTGGTCGCAGGCCTTGAATCACACCGTATGATTCCGTGCCGCCGGTGATGCTGTTCTTCTGGGATTCATCGAGTTGAAACTCCCGCTCCTGCGCCGGTTTGGCAGTGGCGCGGACTTCGAGTGGCGTATTGCCCACGACGCCCGGTTGGTCACTCCGTTTGTTTTCGCGAGAATTCTCCGTTTTGGATAACGTCGTCTGTTCGATCACGATCGGCTTGGCGTCATAAGAAACGGTGCGCTCCGTCGTGGCTTCTTCTTTTTCCAGTTTGACGGCAACGGTCACCACCACACCGCGAATGAAACTCAGTGCGCTGAGGATTTTTTCCTGCAGCAACGTTTCCTCTTCGTTGCGGCGTTGGAAATACATATCGTTGGAGTCGATGTCCTGGGGATTGTATGCGCGATTTGTGCCCAAGTTGATCACAGAAACGCTGTCGGGACTAATACCGACCATTCCGGCAACCAAGACCTGCATCGATTTTCGTTCGTGAGGCATCAACTCGCGGTCCCCCGCCATCCGCACCGAGACGATTCCAGTGCGGGCTTTACTCTGACCGAAATATCGTTGACGTTCCTTCGGCGGCCAACTCACCGTGGCTTCGTGGACATCATCCATGCTGAGGATTTGCTGGCGGGCCTGTTTCTTGCGGCCTTCTTCAGTTTTTTCTTTGCGTGCATCCCCCGACGACCAAGGACTCTCATCCTGCAATACGTTGAGGACAATGTCCGAGATTTCCGGCGGAAGTTTTCCAGCGATTGCCTTGGAAAATTCTGCTTCGCGTCCTTTGGGAACGACGACCTCCATGCCGTTTATGTCCCAGCCCGACAAACCGGTGTCGGCCATTGCTCTGTGCACCGATTGCAGTTCGTGCGGTTTCAGAGCGATTCCGGGGAATAACGGGACGTGATCCGATCCCGAGCCTTTGTAGGAATAGATCAGCGGCGCCGCGATCAGCAGCGCCACGATCATCGTGTACGTTCCCTTTTGGCTGGGGCTAAAGGACTGCCACAGATCGCCGATCTGTTTGAATATGTTTTGAATGCCGTCCATGGCGTTTATTGAAGTTTTCTAGGTGAAGTGAAGTGCGTGGGAGAACAACCGCGGTTTTTTATCAGCGGTTAAAACCGCATGTCCTTGATTTCGTTGTAGGCGTCGACCATCTTGTTGCGAATCTGAATCATCGTACGAAACGCGAGTTCCGCTTTCTTCATAGCCATCATGGCATGGACTTGAGTCTCATCGTCACTGACGAGCGACGATTCAATTGCCGCATAGGCTTGCTTTTCCTGCATGCCGACCTGGTTGATGGAATTCAATAAAGCTTCTTGAAAATTGACCTGCGGCGCATCCGCACCGGCAGCGCCGCCGACAGCGCCACCAATGGGCGCGTGCGGCATTTTCGGCATGGCCGGAAACAAGTTCGATTGAAATCCACCAATGGAACCGGGCATCGTCTGTTTCAATTAAAAGGGGGGAAGGGGAAGTTGTGTGCCACTGGCCAAGCCAGTGGCACCCTATTGCACTTGGTGTCAAAGCACTAAGCCAGGATCTCCAGCGATTTGTTGAACATGGTTTTGGACATTTCCACGGCCGAGATATTCGCTTCGTACGCGCGGCTGGCGGCGATGGCGTTGACGAATTCGGTTACGATATCAAATGCGGGATACGCCACCATCCCGGTTTCCTTGTTTGCGTCGGGGTGGCCGGGATCGTAGACCAATCGCGGTGGCGATTCGTCCAATTTGACTTCGTAGGACACCGGCACGCCGCGAGTCATCCCGTCGCTTTGTGATGTGTCGGCACTGAAGTTGACGTACCGCCGCTGATACGAGCCGCCATCAGGTTCGCGCGTTGTATTCACGTTGGCGATATTGCCCGCAATGGTATTCATCCACTGCCGCTGGGCGGTCAAGCCGCTGGTGCTGATGTCGAGTGTTTTGAACATGGTTATGCCGTTAAGAAAAAATAAGTGTTAGACCCGTTCGGAAATCACTTGCTGTAACAAGGCCATTTGAGCGTTGATGAATTCGATCGCGTAACTTTGCAGCATCCCGTTTTTAGTCATCTCCATCGCTTCTTCTTCGATGCTGCGATTGTTGCCGTCTTGAAAAGTTAAGTTATAAGGTGGAGCTTGGACCGCCTCGAAGACTTCCGGTGTGAACAAGTCAGCAATATCGGGTTGTGTTGTTTGGCCGCCGCCCGCAAGCCCCGGAGACGGAAAAGGAGGCATGGGGTATTGGCTTTGGGATTGTTTGGGTTGGCTTCGCAGTTCAATCGCTTCCCGCAGCAGAGACTCGAACTTCTTAACGTCCAGATCCCGCATGCGGTAATCGTCGGTGTTGATGTTGGCCATATTGCCGGCCAAAATTTCTTGGCGGCGTTCGGTGAACGAGGCGACCTGTTCCAGTAACGGAACTGTGGTTGACTGCAATATTGAATTGATCATGACATGAACCTTTCGTTACGCAGCTCGCTTGAACGGTTGGTTGGATCCGGGGCCGCCGCGCGGCGGATAGCCGTAATCTCGCAGTTTTCCGGAGAGCGTTCGCAGGCCGATCTGCAACGCTTGCGCTGTTTTTTCGCGGTTGCCGGCAAAACGCGCAAAGGTGGATTCGATGAGCTTGCGTTCCATCTCCTTCAGCGACATGCCGACTTCGGATGAGTTGTGGTCTTGCGTCGGTGCGGCCAACCAAGGACGAATCAGTTCCGGGGTCAATTTGGGACCGCAGTCGATGGCACACCCTCGCTCGATGAGGTTTTCCAACTCCTGAACATTCCCCGGCCACGCATAGTTGGCCAGAATATCCATGGTGGCCGCCGGAATACGTTTGGCCGGTTTCCCCTGTTTGAGGGCGATGTTACGGAGAAAATGTTCAGTGAGCGCAGCGATGTCGTCACGATGGTTCTTTAACGCGGGTGTGGGGAGGATCCGCGACCCGATTTCCTTGAGCAGGTCCTCACGAAACAGTCCTTGCCGCGCTTGATGGGCAAGATTGTAGCGGGTTGTAGTGATGATGTGCGTATCCAGCGGGCGGTATTCCGTTGCTCCCAAACGGCGAAACCGCCGCTCGCGCAACACCTGTGCAAAGTCGGCTTGAATCATGAACGCCATTTCATCGACGTTTTGCACGACCAACGTACCACCGGCCGCTAAGTCCAGCCGTCCCGGTCGTGGTTCACCCCCTCGAAACGAGTCGACAGCCGTGTCGCCGAACAGTTCCCGCTCCAGATGTGCGGCGGTCAGTATCGAACAATCCAGCGTGATAAAGGGACGATGGGCTCGTGATCCCAAATCATGTAAAACGCGAGCCACCAATTGTTTGCCGGTGCCCGGTTCTCCCTGAACCAACACGGGCGAGTCCCCTTCGGCACAGCGCAGAGCTCTTAGACGCAATTCGCTGATCGCCGCACTATTTCCCACGATGTCATGTGTTCCCCGTTGAGCAAGTTGACGCGCTAGGCGGGTATTCTCCGCAATCATTTCAGCATGCGCCAATACTTGATGCACGATGCTGTAGAGCATTTCCGGATTGACGGGAGGGGCAATCACCACACAGGGGTGCGATTGCTTCTTGTCAATCATTGCAAACGGAGCGGCAGTGTGCGCGATGACAATGTGCGGGGTTGGCTGCGAACTTGTCACCAATGCGGTGATTGCCGCAGTCGCCGATTCGCTATCTTCGTACAGATCGTGAATCACCAAATCAAATTGTTGGCTGCGTAACAACAGTTCGGCATCGGCAGGCGAATGGACGGGTGTTGCCCGTGCGCCGAATTCGACAAGCCCATCAATGACTGCAGTTCGGCTAGCGAGCTGACTTCCCACCACCAGCACATGTGCGGTGAGTGTACGTTCCTGACGAACGTCAGCCCCGTAGATTTTCAAATGGGAAGCATTCAGGTTGTGGTCGATTCGATGGTCCATGGATTGATTCAATGCAGGTGATTTGAAACGGCGACTGGAATCGTACGTGGAGAAATTGTTGGTCATTGTCCGATGTCCAAACGGCGGTGTGTCGCGGGAGCCAGGCTATCACGATAAGCTTCGCTCACGCGGCCTCCCTGGTCGAGGTTTTGCAAGTCGTGTTGTGTGGCTGTGCGACGTTGTTCAATGCGGTCAGTACTGGCTTGTTCTTGTCGGACGAGTTCCGCTAGGTCGGATTCCGTGCCGGTGAGCAAATCCTCACATTGGCGACGTGTTGCGGAATCGAGTTCATCGCGTTGCATCTTCCACAAGGCTTGAATGCGCGGCCGATGCTTCGCGTACTCTTCCATTTGGTTCAAAACTTTTTGTTTCTTACCCAAGACGACCAACAATTGGGTGTAGTCATCCTCATTGATTAACCGATCCTGATTGCGGGACAATTCCAACAACCGGCTGCAACATTCGCGGTGTGCCGCGAAGATTCGCACAAAGTTGAACGTGGGAGATCCGGTCATAGGATGGTTTCGTTGTAAAGAAAAAAACACGAAGGTGGCCGAGAACAGAACGTGTGTCGTTAAGCAGAGGGTCGATTGTGCAACTCAATGGCCCATTGCAACCAATCTCTCCACTGATCCTTATTCAATGCTTCGCTGCGTCCCATAAAATCCTTATCTGGGATTTGTTCCAAAATAAATTTCGCTTGCGCCAACGCCCCGCGGGCGTCCAACGGACGATTGAGCCGGTCATAACAGTTCGCTTCCTGGACCATCGCCCGTAGCGCATCGGGATGGTTTTGATACCGTCCGGCCGCTTCGCGATACCGAATCACCGCTCCGTGATAGTCTTGGAAATTGAAAAAGTTGTTGGGGATTTCAAAATAACAGTTCCGCAAGAACTCTCGCCCCAACGCATCGATGCGGCCCGCATCCGACGCCAATAACAATTCCGTCTTCAACCGCTCGTAGTTGCTGTTGGATTGATCGAGCAGTTGTTTCATCTGGTTGAAAAACTGGTTGCGGGCGTTTTCGGTTTCGGCGGCTTTCATTTTCGTTTGCTGATTTTCGGCGCTGCGCTGACACGCCTTGGCAAGGTAGTAGCGGGCCTCCATCAACATTTTGGTTCGTTCGCGATAACGCGGGTCGACAGTGTCCTTTGTCGGTAGGTCAAATCGTTTGACATATTCGTCCAAACGAATGATGGCTTCGTCCCAGCGCCGATAAGCGGTGAATTTCAGTTTTTCCGCCGCCTCCCGGTCCGTCGCTTCCAACGACGCAGCTTGCATTGCCATTTCTTCGCAAGTGAGATGCAGCAGTTTTCCTAAGCCGAACAAGGCGTCTTGCCATTCTTCCGCCGCAGGAGTCAATTGGTCGGAAATCAACATTTCCCGCCAAGTTTGCTCTGCCAGTTCGTGACGATCGGTTTCGAAATAGCACGTGCCAATCAACAGCCGCGCTTGGAATGCCATGACATGCTTGGGATGATTGGTAATGACTCTTTGAAAGTGTTTCAGTGCATCCTCAAACAAATGGAGTTGCATCAAGACCCGCCCCTTGAGCACCAATGCGGCAGGCAACTGCTTTGTGGGATTTGTGTTCATAAACAACGTGAGATAATTCACGGCGCTTTTATAGTCATGCCCTTTTAAGAAATGCTCTGCCGCCATCCACAAATCGGCAGGATACTCGGCTGACGTTTTTCGCTCGGCAGCTAGGAGTGCAAATGCTTGCCCGCTGCGTAGCCAACGGTTTTCGAGTTCGCTTTGTCGTTGCTGACGTTTTTTGTTGTCGGCAACCGCCAGTTGATCCTCAAGATGCTGCGCGGCCTTTTGGTTCGCCAACGCCGCGTACTCCCGGGCCAACGCCGGAGGAAACAGGGGAGCCATGTGCTCGGAAAGCGCGATCGAGTGTTGATACAACTGCATCTCGTTCCAGGAATTCCAGGCGTCCAAAATCACACCGCGAAATACCTTGACGTCGATCCATTTGTTACTGAAGTCGCTCGGGTTGTGCACCTGCCGCAAGACATCGTGGTAGGTCTCCAGCGCCTTTTCGTGAAAATTCTGGCGTCTCAAAATATCCGCCGCCCACAACTGCGCCGCAACAGCTTCGTGTGATCCGCGATATTGTTTGTAGGTGCGTTCGTAATAATTGCGAGCTGCGTCGTAATGGACGGTTTGATTCGTACGATCCCGTTGGGCCAACCGCTGTTCGCACAATCCCATCAGGTACCGCGCCTGACGTGGAAACTTTTGTCGCAAACCCTCACCCGCTTCCACAGGACGCAATTTTTCCAAGGCCTCACCGTACTTGCCGGCTTTCATGAGCACCTCAGCCCGCAGGATGGTAATTCCGTCGGTTTCCGCGTGGACATTGGCCAAGGCCGCTTCGGCTTCGGTCGGCTTATCCATTGCATACAAAATCTGTGCGCGTTGCAAAAAGAGACGATCGCGCTGTTGATCGTTCAGTTCGGGTGAGGCGGCGATAGCGGTGTTTAAATCATGCGCCTTCGCCAGGTCTTCTGCAGTTTTTGAATAAACATACGTGTCCGCTAACAACAATCCCGATTCGATCTTGCCGGGGGCGTAGGATTCAACCGCTTTTTCCAACAACGGTTGAGCCGCCTTCGCCCGGCCAATGCGATACATGCTCAAGCCCAGAGCGTAGGCCCATTGCGCTTCATACTCTTCGGTCAAGGCCCGTTCCTGCGCCTCTTCCAAGAAACTCTTAGCCACCAGGTATTTTTGTTCCCGGCCTTCATCCTCGGTCAGTTTCTCGGCTTGCCGAAATGCCACGATGCCCAAGATAAACTGGTCGCCGCCCGGGAAATCGGGATCCTGGAAACCTTCTTGCTGGATTTCCTGAGCAATCCGCGCCGCGGGTCCATCATCGCCGGTTTTTAAAAATTCGAGGGCCGTTATCAATTTCTCAGAATTCGTTGGCCCTTCTTCGCGTGTGGCGAAGTAGATCACAGCAAACAACAACAGGAAACCGACCGTCCCAAAACCAGCCAATTTCAAATTCGCCGGCGTCACCCAATCCTGTGCGGCACTGGCCACGCCCCGAAACTTGTCCATCAATCTGGCCGCAAGACCCAACTGCGGCTGGAAATCATCGACGTTTTCCAAACCCTCTACGCTCGGCGCATCGGCCAGCGCCGTATCAGATTCCGGTAGACCGGATTCGGATTGTTGGGGTTCGGTCGCCATGGAGGGACGTCCGCTAAGTTAGGAATGGAACGCGTGACTCATCTCGAATGAACATTCAAGAAACGAGTCGCAAATGTTGGTGAAGTGTGGTCGGGATGGAGAGGTGTCTAAATGCCTTGGAATGCGTGGTTGCAGACCTGTCCGCATTCGCGGGGAAGGAACAACTTCGCGCAACGGATAGGCAGCGGCGAGACGCAATGCGCCATGGCCGCAGGTTCGTCAATGCGTATGTATGTGTGAGAGTGTCTGTGAAGAGGGGGCGTGTAATACCCGCAACCGTTCGATTCTGTCAAGATGGCTTGCGCCTGGAATCGTTATTATACAGCCCCGTCCGATCCCTCTCTCAGAACAGATTTTTCTCTCACAACGGACGGATCAATTGCCCTTGATGGGCTGCTTGGAATTGCGTAGTATCCCGCCCCCTCTCTCACTCACATTTTCGACAACTCATCACTTCTGTAACACCGACAAGTTCGCGTGGCGCACGTTGCTCGCCCACCGGATTTTATGCGAGGAATTTCTCGTGATCGTACTTCAACGACGAGACGTTTTGTGGAAACAGCTACCTATGAAATGCGTGTTTGCTGCCGTTCTGTTGACACTTTGCCTCTCGGGTATCGCCGTGGCCCAGTCGAGTTCGGCTGCCGAATACCAGATCTATCCGCTGCGACATAAATCGGCGACTGAAGTCGAGAAAATGCTGGTGGAACTACTGGATAATCTCGACGACACCACGCATCTAGTTGCCGATCGTCAAAACAATCAAATCTTGCTCCGCGGGCCGAAAAACGCTCAACAGATAGCGCAGCAGTTAATCAAATCGGTGGATCGCAAGTCGAAGACGACTGCGGCGCCCGGTCGAGACCAAACCGGTGGTCCAATCCTATCCCATCGAGCCTGCCGGACTGCAAGAGGCGGCCGACAGCCTCCGCAAACGATTCCAAGAGAACCGCAAGGTCCGTGTCGCGATTGATGTCGATGCTTCGCGGTTACTCGTTGTGGCGCCGCAGCAGATTCATGACTGGATCTCGTCGCGATTGGACGAACCGACGCCGCCGCTAGAAATCCAAGAGGTGGAACGGACCATCACGCTCAAAGCAGGTCCACAACCAGGTCTGCCCGTCGAACCACCGTCGACCGACCAGCCGCGTGAATTGTTTGTCTCGTTGATCAATTCCCAAGCAGCCGACATCCTGCCGATGTTGCGGCAATTGTTTGGAAAGCGCATGCAACCGATTCGTGTCAACGAAAGTCCCGAGCAGAGTTATGTCCTCTCGCAAATTGCCGGACATGATGTCGAAATCACCATCGACCGCCGTCGCAATCAGTTTTTGGTGTATGGACAAGAGCAAGCCGTTGCACAGGTCGCGCGACTCGTGCGAGCACTCGATAGCCGCGAGACCACCGAAGGTCGCCGGATTCGTATCCTCGCACTTCGACGCAGTAGTCCCGACAAGGTCGAGGAAGCCGTTCGCGCCTATCGCGGTGAAAAAAACAAACTGAAATCGCCAAAAATCAACCGCGAAGAAACCGGTGACAAGGGGACGCATCTCATCACGGATGCTCAAGTCCGCCCGGCCAATTTTGCCTTCCAAGAATCAGACGCCGGCAGCGATGCCGCCCCGGTCCTGGATCCGGACGGACAAACGGATGCCCTCGACACCGAATTAGACCGCCAGCGCGAGCGGTTACGGGAGTTGGGGACCGATGTCGAAGTGGAAACGCTGCCCGATCTGGATGTCATTATCCTGCGGGGACGCGATCGTGATGTTGAAGAAATGACCCGCATCATCAATGAAATCGAACGGCTCAGCGCCGAAGCGGAACCGGAAATCGAAGTCGTGCGTCTCAAACATGTCGACAGCCAACAATTATCAACGTTAATCACCGGTGTGCTCCCCGATTTAATCGGTGGCCGACAAGGCCGCGTGGAACAAACCCCGCTGATCACACCCAATGCACTGTTGCTGATTGGCTGGGGCGAAGCGCTGGAGGTGCTCAAAGAGTTGATCGCCTCGCTGGATAGTCCCGTAGATCCCAACTCGCAATTGCGTGTCTTTCAACTGAAGCACGCGCCGGCCGCGCAGGCACAGCAAACCGTACAACAATATTTCACGAACCGGCCGGGACTGGCCGCATCGGTGCGTGTTACAGCCGACCCGCGCACCAATGCCTTGTTCATTCAAGCCGCACCGCGGGACATGCAGGATGTAGCGCTGTTGATCAGCCGTATCGATGTCGCCGAAAGCTCCTCGGTTCATCAGGCACGAATCTTCTCACTGAAAAACTCCTTGGCAGCCGATGTCGCCCAGGTTTTGACACAAGCCATTTCCGGTGCCGCCGGGGGTGGCGGACAGGCCTCTTCGGTGTTGGAACTGCTGGCGATCGATACCGCCGGCAAAAAAGTCCTCAAATCGGGGCTGTTGAACAACGTTCAAATCACACCCGACCCGCGTAAAAACACACTCGTCATCTCCGCACCACCGGAAAGCATGGAGCTGTTGGGGGAATTGATTCGCCAACTCGATGAAACGCCGGTGGACACCGCGCAAATCAAGGTGTTTCGGATCATCAACAGCGACGCGGCCGACCTGGTGCAGATGCTGCGGTCGTTGCTGCCGACACAAACCGGCGCTGGTACCGGCCCACAACTCCCCGGCGCCGAAGGGGAAACCTCGCTCGCGCCATTGCGATTTGCCATCGACACACGCACCAACAGTATCATCGCCACCGGTTCGGCGGGACATTTGCGAATCATCGAAGCACTGTTACTGCGTTTGGATGAACGCGAAGTCAAACTGCGGCAGAATATTGTCTATCGCTTAAAAAACGTTTCAGCAGTCGACGTCGCTCGCGCGATCGGCGACTTCTTACGCAGTGAACGACAAATTCAATTAGCGTCCCCAGGCGGTTTGAGTGCTTTTCAACAGATCGAACGCGAAGTGGTTGTTGTGCCCGAACCAGTTGGGAACAACTTGATCGTCAGTGCCACGCCGCGGTTTTTTGAAGAGATCAAAACCATCGTCGAAAAACTCGACGCACAACCTCCCAAGGTGATGATCCAAGTGCTGATCGCCGAAGTTGGTTTGAATGATACTGACGAATTCGGCGTGGAACTCGGACTGCAAGACTCTCTACTTTTCGATCGCAGCCTGTTGAGTAATCTCGCGGATTCACAAACCTTAACGCGCACCTCACAACAATCGACTTCTCAAGGGATCACCACCCAGACGGAACAACAAGTCATCGGAGCGACGTTGGAGCCAGGCTTTGACTTCAATCAAGCAGATTTGGGGAACAGCGGCAGCGCCACTTCGTTGGCCACCGCAGCAACTGTGGCCGGCCAAGCGTTGTCGAATTTTGCCGTGGGCCGTACGAACTCACAACTCGGTTACGGCGGTCTGGTCCTTTCCGCCGGCAGCGACAGCGTGAATATCCTGTTGCGGGCCTTGCACGAGAATCGACGTTTGGAAGTTCTCAGCCGTCCGCAAGTCACAACGCTGGATAATCAGCCAGCCTATATTCAAGTTGGTCAACGCGTACCCCGCATCACCGGTTCTACGGTCGGGTTAACCGGTACGGTGAATAGTGTAGCGCTGGAAAATGTCGGTCTGATTCTCGGTGTCACTCCTCGCATCAGTCCCGAAGGAATGGTGGTGATGGAAATCGATTCTGAAAAATCGGACGTGGGCAGCGATGCGGATGGTATTCCCGTGTTGGTTTCCACCGATGGAACAATCGTCAAGTCGCCCCGCATCAACGTCATTACTGCTCAGACAACCGTGAGTGCCGCTGATGGCGAAACCATCATTCTCGGCGGATTGATCACCAAACGGACGGAAGAAATTCGCCGCCGCGTTCCTTATCTCTCGGAGCTGCCACTGCTGGGACAACTCTTCAGCTACGATTTTAATTCCGAGCGACGGACCGAGTTATTGATCATTCTGACACCACACGTGATCCGTGACCAAAAAGATATGGAACGGATTAAAATGGAAGAGTACGCCCGCATGAGTTGGTGCGCGACCGACGTGTGTGAATTGCACAATCACGATCCGCTGCTATGTGGCGAAGCAGGTTGTCCGATGTACAACGATGCCATTCCCGTGATTTATCCCGATAACGATCCGCGCGGCGAAGGGACAACGCCGGACCAGCCGGCATTAATTCCCCAACCGCAAGAAGACGTGATCTATCCCAATTCCAATCCGCAAAGTCGCATTGATCGTCGCTCAGCGGTCCAGTCATCCTGGGACGATGTCGAGACTTTGTTTCCTGACGACAATCCACAAGGGACACCCGATCCGAATTTGAATATCCGGTTACGGCGAATCCGAAAATCACAACCGTCCGATTCGCGCACAGGGATCCCGAAGGTGCTCTACAGTCCCGAAAATTCCAACGGGCCGATTGTGCCCGATCAAATGACGCGGTAATTGCATCGACCATAATCAAAATTGTTCCGTCGACTTCCTATTCGATTTGAGTGAAGGTTTCGTCCACGATGTTTAATAAAATCGTTGACAATCGTTTGTCCCATTTGGTTCTCTTAACCTTTGTGCTGGGGTTCAGCGGCTGCGTCGAATTCAAGATGCCGGCCACCATGCCCTGGTCAAAGGTCCCGCCGGAGGCGAAGCCCGCCGACGCTAAGTTTACTGAAGCCGAGGTGACAGACGTTGCTGACGAAGAACCGCTGCCCTCAGTCTCGGTACCGAATCGCCTTTCGGTGGTTTGGACCGACACGGTCCTCAATCAACGCAATAAACCCTCCATACGCGGATTTGGCGGACGGATCATGTTCTACGCCGACCAAAACAACATGGACGACAAACCCGCTGAGCCGTTGATTGTCGATGGAACCTTAACCGTCTATGCCTTTGGTGATGACAACGGGAAAGGCATGGCGACCAAACCGGAGAAACGCTTTGTCTTTTTGCCCGAGCAACTGGCCAAACACCGGAGCAAGTCGGACATCGGACATTCCTATAGTGTCTGGTTGCCATGGGATGAAGTGGGCGGGCCGCAACGACGTATTTCGCTCTTCGTTCGCTTCGAACCGACTCAAGGCGGAGCGGTGATGTCCGACGCCGCTCCGAAAATTCTACCCGGCGCGCCGCCTGAAGAAGAGGTGGCGACAACGACCGCCGAGAAACCCACATCTCATGGATCGCCGATCCAACAAGCCGCCGCACAGCGCGATGCGTCACTCGGCGTTGTCCAAGCGGGTGGCCCGATTGAATCGGCCGGAGCGCGATTGCAGAAATTTATTGATCACCAGCGAGATCACTTATACAGCATTCAACCGGTCGGCTACGAATCACAAGCTACGGTGAATGACTCGAACAAAGAAGCGATGTCGACCGTGACAATCGATGTTCCGGCGGCATTTGTCGATCACTCGGGGGCACCGGTGAACGCTCAGCAAGTGGGGCAGACAAACCCCCAGCAGGCGGTTTTTCTCGATACCGCCCAGCAGTCAGCGTCAAAGAGCGCTATTAATTCCCAGCCGGCGGCGCCAGCGGAGGCGCATCCGCCTCAGTCCCTGGCTCAGGAGGCAGCGGCGGCAACTTCAACTCGGTATTCACGGTCAGGTCGTTTTGTACGTGATCGATTCCGGGTTCGAAAGTGGCAAGCAGAGCAGCTAGCCGACGATCCGATTCGGAGGCAACCTCACCCCGCAACGTGGCCGTCGGACCTGAGACCACCACCTCAATCTCCCCCAGTTGCCGAAATGAATCTGATTCCTCAAGTCGATGCGCAATAACGGTCGGTTGGATTCTTTGCGGATGCGGGACATCAAAGCGAACCACCAGCTTGGGATAATACAGCGACGTCGGATTGCGCGGTTGAAGCGGCGTATTGATGGAGTCACTCCGATCGGGCGGCGGCCGCAATCCGGTGGTTGTCGAGGTCACGTTACCAGTCGTGGTGGCCTGTTCCGAACCGACAAAGCTGGTGACGTCCTGTGAGTCCGAACCGACAAATGCGCGGCGACTGCGATTGCCGCGAATGAATCGTTCATTCCCGGTCACCGAACCAGCATCTTCAGCAGCAGCGCCCGGTCTCGCTTGCCTCGACAACGAACTGCCGCCCAAAGTCCGTTTACCAAACAATTGGGCTTCGGCAGCGCGCGGCGCAACCGCCATAATCGTTACGACCAACAAGGGCAACATCCAGCGCGTCATCATAGCATTCACCGTCGAGTAGGGAGACCTATGCTTTTCTTCGGTCGCAAGCAGTGCGACGTCTGAATAGTCTACCACAACGGTGCATAGTCGTTACAGTTTGCGTTGTTTTTGGGGGGTGCTTGCTCCACGAGATGTCGAGCATCGGTCGAAATGGCTCCACTCGTTCTCTCAAGGCACGATTCAATCGCCTTAACCTCAAGAGTCGCTTGAGTTTTTGAAATATTTCTGTCTTGAAGACAGCAAAAAGCCTTGTGTTGCAGAAGCTGGGGTTGAGACACGAGTCCAGGAAGAAAAACGACCAGCCGCTTAAATGAGTGAAGTCGGCGGTGTTTCTATCTCCTGAACAATAAATATGTAGTCGTCAATCGACTCAAAATGCTCAGCTTGGCGGGCCAGGAATTCCATTGCATCGCGCTCGCGTTGCATATCGTTCGGGATCAACACCCCATAACCTGCAAAGACCGACATCGACTCCTCACGTAACCGGTCGGGTCGGGATAAGTAACGCTGCTCAATGTCATTGCGAATTGCGCGGGCGCTATGACGGTTCAAACACAATCGCAAATCCAGCCCGTAAGGTAAATAGCATGGTCCGTCCCAAGGCAACTCATGGAATAGACGAATCCGGAACTTTTCTCCGATCGTCCAGGTGATCATATCCCACATTTGACGGGAGTATAAATCCAGAGAGTCAACAATGGGTGACGACATCAACAATTTGTCTGCCTGGTCCAAAATCGAGAGCCGACAGCAACTTGGATACGTCAACCGGTAAGAATAGATTTTTTCGAAAGGCGTCACTCCAATCAGGTCATGGATATTGGGTATCAAACAATCGCGGCTCCATAGAGACGCGCGGTGGTACGCGATCGTGGTATTGGGTGGGTGAACCCGTTAATCTGAAGTAAATAAACTGCAAACCACGAACTCCTGTTGCCAGGATACCCGTGACAGAATCGGCGGTGCAACTCCCTCGACTGATGATTAGTCTGGAAAGGCCCATTCCATGAAACACTTACTCGTCACGCTGGGTCTCCTGGCACTCTTGCCCGTCACCGCCAGCGCCGCCGAGCGACCCAACGTGCTGGTGATCCTCGCCGACGACCTGGGCTACTCCGACATCGGTTGCTATGGCGGCGAGATCGAAACGCCGAATCTAGACGCCCTCGCCAAAGATGGTTTGCGGTTTACGCAGTTCTATAACACCGCCCGCTGTTGGCCGACGCGGGGGGCGCTGCTGACCGGGTATTATGCGCAACAAATTCGCCGCGATAGCCTACCGGGAATTCCCAGCGGCGGGCGGGGGAAACGGCCGCAGTGGGCGCGGTTGTTGCCCGACATGCTCAAGCCGCTCGGCTATCGCAGCTACCACTCCGGCAAATGGCACGTCGACGGCCTGCCGCTGGAGTGTGGATTCGACCGCTCGTATTACCTGCAAGACCAAGGCCGGTTTTTTAATCCCAAAGTCCATTACGAAGACGATCAGAAACTCCCGCCCGTCGAACCGGGCGGCGACTATTACGCCACTAATGCCATCGCCGACCATGCGGTCCGCACCTTGAAAGAGCATGCGGAGAAACATGGCGAGGCACCCTTTTTTCATTACCTGGCCTTCACCGCCCCGCACTTTCCACTACATGGCCTGCCCGAAGACATCGCCAAATATCGTGACCAATATCGCGCCGGCTGGGAAAAAGTGCGTGACGCGCGGTGGCAACGCATTCAAGAGCTGGGTTTGGTCGACGGCGTATTGTCTGCCGTGGAACCCGACGTCGGTCCGCCCTACCACTTCCCCAAGGCATTGGAAATCCTCGGCCCGGGGGAAGTCAATCGCCCCCTGCCCTGGGAGACAATGACAGCTACGCAACAGGAATTCCAAGCCACCAAGATGGCGATTCACGCGGCAATGATCGATCGTGTCGACCGCGACATCGGCCGCGTACTTGCGCAGTTGCGCGCCATGGGCGCGCTGGACAACACGTTGATTTTGTTTCTCTCAGACAATGGCGGCAGTGCTGAGATTATGGTTCGCGACGATGGTCACGACCCGGCAGCCGCTCCCGGCTCGGCTGCAACGTACCTCTGCCTGGGACCGGGTTGGTCGACGACCTCCAACACCCCCTTCCGCCGTCACAAGACATGGGTGCACGAAGGGGGTATCTCCACGCCATTGATCGCGCATTGGCCGGCGGGTATTTCAGCCAAGGGAGAATTGCGGCAGAATGTGGGACACGTCATCGACATCGTCCCCACGATTCTCGATATTGCCGGCGGCGCGCCGCTGAAAACTTGGAACGACCAACCGGTCCCCCCCGCACCGGGCAAAAGCCTCGTCCCGGCGTTCGCGAAGGACGACACTGTTAAGCGGGACTCACTGTGGTGGTCGCACGAAGGCAATCGCGCACTGCGCGTTGGCAATTGGAAACTGGTTTCCGCCCGCGACGACGACTGGGAACTCTATGACCTTCACGGGGATCGCACTGAACAACACAACCTGGCCGCCAAACATCCTGACAAGGTCGATGACATGCGGCGCAAATGGGAAGAGCTTGAGGATGAATTCCGCCAGTTGGCAACGAGAGATTTGCCGCAGTCATCGCTGTTGCCCCGCAAAGAACTAATCCTGCCGGGCAAATCGTTCTTTGTCGCCGATCGACCAGCATTTATCTTCTATCCACCGCGAGAAAAACGCCGCACGCCGCAACCTTGGATTCTCTACGCACCCACATTACCGGGACTGCCCGACCGCCACGAAAAATGGATGCACGAACAATTTCTCGCCGCTGGGGTCGCCGTTGCAGGGATCGATATCGGCGAGTCCTTCGGTAGTCTGCGTGGACAAAAGTTGTACAACGCCTTGCATCGTGAACTGACCACCAAACGAGGCTTTGCGCAGAAACCGTGCCTGTTGGGTCGCAGTCGGGGTGGCTTGATGATCACCAGTTGGGCCGCGGCTCACCCCGAGAAAGTTGCGGGCATCGCCGGGATCTATCCTGTGTTGGACCTGACCGCTTATCCCGGTGTGGACAAAGCGGCAGGGGCATACGGTTTGACCGCTGAGCAATTGCAAAACCGGCTCGCAAAGCACAATCCCATCGAAAATGTAGAAGCACTCGCCCGCGCCGGCGTCCCGGCCTTTTTCATTCATGGAGACAGTGACAAGGTCGTTCCCTTGGAAACAAACTCCGCCGAATTCGTGCGACGCTACAAAGCTGCCGGCGCCGAATCGCTCGCGCAGCTTGTCATTGCCGACGGGCAAGGCCACAATTACTGGGACGGGTTTTTTCACTGCCAAGAATTGATCGATTTCGCCATAAAACAGGCAACCGCTGTAGCGGAAAAGTAGGTCATGCTCTGCATGACGAAGCTCAAACACGATTCACCTGATACAGAACCGTCATGCACAGCATGACCTACAAAATACAGAAAGCCGAGTCGATATGCCCCGCGTTTACATGGTTTTGGCTGTGGCGTTGTTGTTCGTTGTCGAGTCGACCGGTTGCGCGGAACAGCAATCGGGCACAGCCGTCGCCACGCCGGCCGCGATTTCGGTTTCCGATGCGGATTGGCCTTGGTGGCGGGGATTTCAGCGCAACGGTATCGCCCCGGCCGGCCAATCGCCGCCGACCACTTGGAGCAAAGACGAAAACGTGATCTGGAAAGCGCCCATTCCGGGCCGCGGACACAGTTCGCCAACCGTGGTGGGTGACCGCGTCTTTATCACGACTGCTGATGAAGAACAACAAACCCAGTCGGTGATCTGTTTTGATCGTGAGACGGGAAATCAGCTTTGGAAAACCGACGTCCATTCCGGCGGCCTGACCGATAAAGGAAACAAGAAATCGACGCAAGCATCCTCGACTGTTGCTTGCGACGGTGAGCGGTTGTTCATCAATTTTCTCAACAACGACGCCGTTTATACCACCGCGCTGAGTCTTGACGGTAAAAAATTGTGGCAAGAGAAAGTCACCGATTACGTCGTGCATCAAGGCTATGGTTCGTCGCCGGCGATTTACGGTTCGGTGGTGATCGTTGCGGCCGACAATAAAGGGGGCGGCGCGATTGCCGCTTTCGATCGCGAATCCGGCGAGCTCGTCTGGAAACACAAACGGCCAAGTGAGCCGAATTACGCGTCGCCAATCATTCTCAATGTCGCCGGCAAGGACCAAGTGATCTTCACCGGCTGCGACCTTGTCTCGAGTTATGATCCGCTGACCGGCAAGCAGAATTGGGAAGTCGCGGGGGCGACGACCGAATGTGTGACGTCGACTCCCACCGATGGAAATCTCGTCTTTTCCAGCGGCGGCTACCCCAAGAACCATGTTTCTGCCATCCGCGGCGACGGTTCGGGCGAGATCGCCTGGGAAAACAAGACCCGCGTCTATGTCCCTTCGATGCTAGTCATCGATGGCCATCTGTATGCAGTATCCGATAAAGGAATTGTCTATTGCTGGAAGAGCGACAGTGGCGAAGAGCTCTGGAAGAAACGCATCGGCGGTCCGTTCACTTCGACACCCGTGTTAGCGGGCGGCCGATTGTATGCCACGACCGAAGACGCAACGACCTACGTCGTTACGGTTAGCCCCGAGGGACTGGAAAACGTTTCCAAAAACCAACTCGGCGACGAAACCTATGCCACACCGGCCATCTGCGGCAATCGTATTTACATGCGGGTCGTCGAGACCGTGGATGGCAAACGACAAGAGATGCTGTATTGTCTCGGCGAATAGCGCCATCTCCAGTACAATCAGTCGATCGCAATAAAAAAGCAAATTGCGCAGCAACAAACGCCGGACACAACAGTGCCCGGCGTTTGCGAATGTTGACAGATTCTGATTCCATCAATTGGGTTGAGCCGCACAGCGATCAAAATTCGCCCACGATCTCTCCACCAGAACAGGTGCCGAGGCTGTTATACACATTGGCATCGATATTCTCGTTGATCGGTCGTACCGAACCATCGCACAGTGCAAATAGTCCAATCCCCGTGTGCGGCGCGGAAATCGCCTTGTCGTCCGCATCGACTTCGTTGGGCCGGAACTGCGTTTCGAATAGCACCATGTGTCCGTGATCATCCGAGAGTTCGGTAAGCTCACGCGAGGCGCAGCACCAGGCGGTTTCAAAAACACTATGCCCGCCGGCAGTCGGTTGGCTGGAAGGGATCGGACCATTTGTCCGCTCGCCGAGTGCCAACGTATTCGACAATCCATCGGTGATGTTGCGAAATCGCGTGGAGCTGTTGCGATAAAACACGCCACTGCTTTGCAGCGGAGTGTCATCGAGATTCACCGTCGCAGTCGACGGTCCCCAATTCGCCGCATAGCTCGCGCTGGCATAGCGTTCCTGCGGATCCGACGTGTCGTCGCGCACCACGTAAGCGTCACTGGAATAGGTATCCGTAGGACACAAAAACGTTCTGAGGTGCCTTTCCCGCGGCAAAAGATTCACGGGATCGAACACCGGGACATTGAAGTCGAACTCATCGTACACAGCGGTTTGCTCAAGGTACGGGAGAATCATCAGCCCCCAACCAAAGCCCATATGATTGGCCTCGGTTCCGCCCGGATCGAACTTGTGTAGGTATCCTGGTGGAAGCAGGGAGAAAGTCGATTCGTAATTGTGCAACGCCAATGCCAATTGCTTGAGATTGTTTTTACACGACGCACGTCGCGCCGCTTCTCGCGCCTGTTGCACGGCGGGCAACAACAGCGCAACTAAAATCGCAATGATTGCGATCACCACTAATAACTCGATCAAAGTGAAGCCGCACCGGGAGCGCGGCTTTTTTGGAACTTGGTCCATTAAAACCTCCATTGTGGAAAGCACCCGTCCAGCACGGCGCGCACCGTATGCGCAACCGAACGGCGGAATGCCAAAAACCGAGAGTGATTAAAAGACTGGTGGCGGCAACGAGCTCTATTGAGGCCGCACCGCTCAGATCACACACATCTCGGCGGAGGATCAGGCGGGGCGTGTCGATCGATTCCAGCATTCCCCGGCCATTCAGCAGCAAACCAACCACCAGGGCCGCTATCGGCGTCCAAGCAGAGTCGCTGCGCGGGAATGCCTTTGATACGAAACGCAAATTGAATCAATTGTGACGGCACTGCGGGGGTACTCAATTGCACCCTTTGCCCCCGCTCAGACCGCTGCTGCCCCAGCGCAGAACCGGTCGATGTTGTCAGCGGAGCAGGATCGTCGCGGAGAAAATCGGGCAAGGTGACTTCGATTCCGAAGACCGTCATGTGAATGTGGGCCGCCGGTGCCTGCTGCACCTGATCGTCCCGTTTCCGCGGCAAGTGCCCATGGGAATGATCGTGCTCATGACTGTGCTGATGTCCGTGGGAATGGCCATGCGAATGAGAATGGCTATGGCTCCGAGCGGCGGAATGCGTATGCGCAGCATCACCCCCGTCGTGGCGATGGCGAATGCCGGGACCGACGAAAACGCCGAGACCTATTCCCACAACGATGACTAGACAGACGGTGAAGCGCTGAAATCGTCCCCTCAACATACCTACTATGTTACAATCCCGGAAACGGCATGTCGACCAATTGCGTTCACCCGCTCGGACAGCCAATTTGATCTCCCGACGATTGTCCCCACAATGTCCAGCGTTATTCAATCCCCTGAATCTCCGGCAACGTTGACGTCGCTTCCCGACGGCGTGGCGTTGCGCGCGCGGATTGGCTCGGCGATTGCGGCGGTTGGCACTGCTGCGTGGGATTGGACTGTTGCTGGCTGTCACCGGCGCCATGGTCGCTGTCGGACTGGTTGCCGATTTTTTGTTAGACGTGCCTAAAGTCCTGCGCATTGTCTGGTTGGGCCTCACCGGAATTGTGGCGATTGCCGTGGCGAGCTGGTACGTCATTCGTCCGTTGCTGCGACGTTATGCCGGTGTGAATTTGGCGGCAGTCGTCGAAGCCGCTCACCCCGCATTGGGCGAACGGCTCTCCTCGCTGGTGGAACTCACGCACCCCGAGACCCCCACAAGTTGGCGCGGTTCAGCGTTGATGCTCAATCACCTCACCCGCGAGACGTTGCAGGCCACCGAATCAATCGACTTCGATTCCGCTGCTCCCGCAAAACAGAGCGTGCGCATTGGTATTCTCGGCTTGGCCGCAGTGCTGCTTTTGGCCGCACCGGCACTGTTCGCCCCGGACAGTTATCGGCTGATGCTCACGCGGTTTCTGGTTCCGTGGGGCAATTATGAGCGTGCGGGCGATATCTATTTCGATGTCCCTGGCGGAGACCAAATTGCCGCACGGGGACAGAACCTGACGCTGCTTGCCGTTCCTCATTCGCGCCAAGAGATTGATCCGTTGCCGCGCGAGGCGCAACTGGAATTCACCGCAGGACCGCAAGCCGGCGTCGTGCGCCCGGTCGAATGGAGTCCCACCGCTGAGGCATTCCTGGTCACGATCCCCCACGTACAAGACAACTTTCAATTCGCATTCGCCGCCGGCAAGGCACGCTCACGGAGCTACACAGTCCGCGTCGTCGATCCTCCACAACTGGGCACCTGCGTATTACACGTCCAACCGCCGGAATACACAAAACTGCCGACAGAGTCGTACGACGGGGCGGTCGGCGAAATCACTATTTTTGAACACAGCCATCTCCGCGCGGAATTGACCTTCCCCAACAAAGTGATCGCTGCGGATTTGTTGCGAGGCAATCGTCACGATTTGAAGGAGGTATTTGCCGACAGCGACATCGAGAAAATGCCCTCAAAGATCGAGCGCAACGCATTCACAATTGCCGCCGACGGCCGTTCGGCGAGTTTGGAATTCACCGCCGACCAGGGAGGTCCGTTTGACTTTTTGCTCGTCGATCCTCATGGATTTCACAACGTGCCGACCGTCGCACGCAGCTTGCGCATCCGTCGCGACCACCCTCCGGAGTTCATCGGGTTGCACGACGATTTGCCGATAACGATCGCGCCCGGTACCCCGCTGAGCGTGGTGGCGACCGTGCGCGACGATTTCGCGGTCAGTCAGCTGCAACTGGAAATCGAAGTCCCGCAAGGGGAGTCGCAACTCATCAATGCTCCCGCTGCGAAATTGGGGGCTGCGGAAGTCTCCTATACATTTCAGGTCGATCTCCCCACTGAGCTTCAATCGCCGGGCAGACAATTCACTTACCGACTCCGTGCCGCTGATAACCGACCGGATCCCCGACCGCAGTGGGTGACTTCCGAACCGCACACCGTAATGATCCAACCCGACGCCCCTTCGGCCAAAGAGCAATCGCTGGCTCGTGAACACCAACGGTTGGCGGAGGAACTAGCCGAAATCCACAACGAAACACGGCAACAACAAGCGCGCGTTGCCACCCTGAAAGATTCGGATACCCCAGAGGCCTTGCGGACGCTTGCCACACAACAACGGCAACTGGCGCAACGTTTGGAACATGTGGCCGACACATTCGACAAGCGACCGGTCCTGTCGAGTCTCGCGCCGACCGCACGCAAGATCGCCCAAAAACAGCTGCAAGGCTCGGCCCACGAAATCACAAAGGCGATCTCCGAAACCGGCGAGCAACGTACAGAAGCACTGCAATCCTCGGTCACCCGACTGGATGACGCCGATGATGCGTTGGCGGACTTGCGACGGCGATTTGAACGTTTGGCAGCGCTGGAACGTGACCTGTTGGATCTGGACCGCATGGCAGCGCAGGCACAAGAGTTATCGCAACAACTTGCCGCACTGCAGCGACGGCAAGCGGAACTGGCCGCCCAACCCAAATCGGCGCAGCAACAGCAAGAACTGCAAACCTTGGCCGAGCAACAACGACAAGCAGAAAAACAAGCCGCTGAACTGGCCGAACAATTGAAGGACCTTGTCGAACAACATCCCGAAATCCTCGAAGCCGCCCGGCAAGCAAGGTTGCGGGAACTTGGCCGCTTGGGCCAAGCAGCACAAGGCATTGCCGATGCGCAAGAGGAATTAGCAAGCACGATTGAACAAGACCCCATTGCGGAAACCGATGCGACCAACGAAGCCGCGGAGCAGAACCTCAAGCTGATCACCGCGCAGCGCGACTTGGCGCGTGAAGTTGTCGATTTCGCACGGGAAGCGGCCAGCCAACTGGGACCACAATCGAAGCTGGCACAACAAGCGCTCAACATGGCACAACAAGCGCATCGCGCCGCCACAGCAGCGGCAAACGGCCAAGCACCACAAGCTGCCAAAGCCTCTCAGCAAGCAGCTGACATGGCCCAAGAAATGACGACCGACCAGGAGTCATTGAATGCCCAGGCGAAAGCTTTGCGGCAACGGCAACAAGAATTGTCGCAGCAATTTGCCGAGATGGCCGCCGACCCTCAGCGACGACAGGCGGCCCAAAAGTTCGGGCAGAAGAACTTGGCCGCACAGACAGAAGAACTACAACGCCAGTTACAAGAGTCCGCCCAAGATTTAGAAGCGGAGCCACTCAATCTCAAGCCGCAAGGGGAACAGACTCGCCAAGCAGAACAGGAGACCGCCCAGGCCCGCAAACAGATGCAGCAAGCGACGGAGTCGCTTAAGCAAAATCAATCCGAAGCCGCCGGCCAACAAGGGCATCAGGCTGCGAGTCTGTTGAACGATGTCGCGCAAGCGATTCAGCAACTTGCCGGTGAACAACAACCCGGCCCAGGCGAAATGCCCGCGCAGCCCGCCGACGACATCACGCAAGCCATGCAGCAAATGCAACAGGCACAACAGCAGATGCAACAAGATCAGAAACAACAATCCTCTCAAGACCAACCAGCCAATGGAGAGTCGTCACAGCAAGGTGCCTCGGAAAAAATGCAACAGGCGGCCGACTCGCTGTCACAGGCGACCGAAAGTCTGCAACCGGGACAAGGCCAACAACAATCGCGCCGCAGCCAAGGCCAACGCTCGCAACAGACCGGACAAGCCGGTTCTCCAGGAAACACGGCAGGCGGCAGCGGCAGCAATGCTCCAGCCGACGAGTTGGCGGAACTTCGCGAGGATTTCGAAAAACTCTCCGGGCGGCATTGGGGAGAACTACCGGGAAAATTGCGGACCGAAATCCTTGAGTCGGCGCTGAATCGACCGGGCGGCGATTACGCCCATATCATTCGCCGCTATTTCCGCGAACTGGCCAAAACCAAACGCCAGCGCACGCCAGCGTCACCTTAAACGCAACGGACGTAGGTCATGCTGTGCATGACGAATCGTAAACGGATTTCCATTTACTCAAGCATCGTCATGCACAGCATGACCTACGAATTGCTTGCTACAACCAAACGGAGAGCGTAGGGAGGCTCCCGCCTGCCGGATGATAACGTTGGACGTGGCTTGGTAATCCCGGCAGGCGGGACGCCTGTGGTGGATGCCACGAGATCAGTTTGCGATTTTTACTTCGCCAAACGGATGCCGGAAAACTGCCAGCGGGCGGAGGGTGGGAAGAAGTTGCGGTAGGTGGGGCGGATGTGGGATGCGGGTGTCACGCACGAACCACCGCGCAAGACAAACTGATTGCACATGAACTTGCCGTTGTATTCGCCCAACGCACCGTCGGCGGCTGCATAGCCCGGATAAGCGGTGTACTGGCTCGCCGTCCATTCCCAAACGTCGCCGAAGGTTTGCCGGGAATTGCTGTCCTGGGCGACCGGCAGGGGGTGTAGCGCACCACTTTCAATAAAATTCCCGGTAAGCGGCTGGTCCGCAGCAGCGATTTCCCATTCCGCCTCGGTCGGCAAACGAGCCCCGGCCCAACGGGCGTAAGCGTCCGCCTCGAAATAACTGACATGGCACATCGGTTCCGCTGGATCGATCGGCCGCATCCCGTTGAGCGTGAAGTGGTACCAATCCTCATCACGTTGTTGCCAATACATGGAATCGGGCCACGAATCAGGTCCAGGTCCGCACGCATGGTTTTCCTGTACCGTCGCCCATCCGGCGGACAGCCAAAACTCCGGCCGCTGATATCCGTCGTCCTCGATGAACTCACGGAACTCGCCGCATGTCACCAGTCGATCCGCCAATTCAAACGACTCGACAAACACCCGATGTCGCGGTGATTCGTTATCAAAGGCGAACCCGTCTCCCGCCTTTCCGATTTCGTAAAGCCCTTCATCAAACCGTTGCCAGCCGAGTTGCCGCGTGGTCGATGCCTCGACGGCAGCGCGATTTTGAAAGGCGGGGTAGAGCGGATTGCAGGAAAAGACATGCTTGATATCGGTCAGCATCAATTCCTGATGTTGTTGTTCGTGGTTCAGCCCAATTTCGATCACACGCGCCGGTTCGACGAAATCGTGCGACGGGTTTTCCAACAGTCGCTGCATATGCTGATCCACGTGCCGGCGGTAGTCCAGAACTTCCGCGACCGTGGGGCGTGACAGCAATCCGCGCTGTGCGCGGGGGAATTGTCGGCCCACTGTGTTGTAGTAAGAATTGAACAGATACTCGAACGCCGGATGGGTCGATTCGTAGCTGGGCAAAAATGGTTTGAGGACAAATGTTTCAAAAAACCAAGTGACGTGTGCCAAATGCCAACGTGTCGGGCTGACATCGGGCATGGATTGCACTACACAATCTTCCGGTTCGAGCTGCGCGACGATCGCCTCGCTTTGGCGGCGAACGGCGAGGTAAGCGTCCCTTAAGCTTGCGTAGTCCATCTTGTTCGCCTCTCCCTCATTTTTGCTAATCTGAGCAGGTTCAAAGCGAGTCGGTGAAAAATTGCTCATCCTGACGACCCTCGGGGTGTTTGTCGAGAAATAATGTCTATAATTCGGTGCCGGTTTTCATTTCCCGCCGAATCCGGTAGGGTGATAATCACTGCAGCGGGCGGTACAACCCACATCTTTTGAACTTTCTACGGAAAGCGACCCCTCAATGAGTCAAATCGCCCTGATGGATTGCGCGCCACGGAGCAGCGACTTTCGACACGATGTCTTGGCGGGCCTTTCTCAACATCCTAAAACCTTGCCCTGCAAATATCTTTACGATGAGCGCGGCTCGCAATTGTTTGAGCTGATTTGTGAATTAGAGGAATATTACCCTACCCGCGCGGAAATCAGCATCCTGCGAAACTACGGTGCTGAAATCGCCGATGCACTCGGTTCAGACTGTGCCGTGATTGAGTATGGCAGCGGGAGTGGACTGAAGACCGAAATTTTGCTGGAGCATCTCCACGCACCGAATGTCTACTTTCCTGTCGATATTTCACGGGAACACCTTTGCTCGTCGGCAGCAGCGCTGGAGGTAAAGTGTCCCAATATTGATATTGTTCCAGTCTGTGCCGATTTTACGCGGGACTTTGAATTGCCCGACGCGCTGGTGAATGGTTCCCGCCGAGCGGCATATTTCTCTGGTTCGACGATCGGAAATTTTGAGGTCGATGAATCGATCGAAATCCTGCAAGGCATGGCACGCCTGTGCGGACCTGACGGATGTCTGTTGATCGGTGTCGATCTACAAAAAGACCCGGCGGTTTTAGAAGCAGCCTACGACGATTCCGAAGGGGTCACACGGCAGTTCAATCAAAATCTGTTGCACCGCGCCAATGCGGAGTTGGACGCCGACTTCGATGTCGAGCAATTTCAACACCGGGCGATCTACAATCCCCAACACGCGCGGATCGAAATGCACCTAGAGAGTTGCTGCGACCAACAAGTAACGGTCGCCGGCCAAAAAATCGATTTCGCCTGCCGGCGAAACCATCCACACCGAAAACTCGCACAAACATACGCTCGAGAGCTTCGCCAACATCGCCGCCCGCGCCGGTTGGCAGGTCGAAACCGTCTGGACCGACGACCGCCAATACTTCAGCGTCCAATACCTAACCGTCACCAACTAGCGGGCGGCACAGCCGCTTGGTGCGAGCTTCCGCTCGGTTTTGTATGGTCCGCTCCCGTTGGTCGCTGTGCTTTGGCGAATACGGTCTCTGGGAGGGCGAGGCTCCGTCCGAGCTACGCGCTACCGGAACGTCTCATTCGCCCAATGATTTTGCAAACCACGCCTAGTCTACCGATGCGGCTCAGCAGGAGCTTCGCCCTCCCGGGCCGCTACTTGAATAAAGCGCAGCGACCAACGGGAGCTGCCCTAACCCCTACGAGCGGAAGCTCGCACAAAGCGGCTGTGCCGCTTAGAGGTCGGTTTTTATGCTTAGGTCGCGGAGTTGGTGGTCGTCGACGGTGGAGGGGGCGCCGCTGAGCAGGTCCGAGGCTTTTTGTGTTTTGGGGAAGGCGATCACGTCGCGGATGTTGTCGTAACCCAACAACAACATCACCCAACGGTCCAACCCCAGCGCCAATCCCGCATGCGGCGGAGCACCGTAGCGCAGCGATTCCAACAAGAACCCAAACCGCGCCTCCGCCTCTTCGGCATTGATCCCCAGCAGATCGAAGATCTGTTGTTGGACGGCCGGGTCGTGAATACGGACGCTGCCGCTGGCCGACTCGTAACCGTTGATCACCAAGTCGTATGACTCGGCGCGAATTTTACTGGGGTCGGTTTCGAAGTATTTCACGTCCTCGGCGACCGGGTTGCAAAACGGATGATGTTCCGCATCCCAACGGCCCTCGTCCGGATTGTGCGTGACCAACGGGAAATTGAGCACCCAACTGAAGTGCATGTCGCTCGGATCATACAGTTCTAGTTCTTTACCCAAACGGTTTCGCAATGCAGCCAGTGCGGCGGAGGTGACTTCAGCTTTGTCAGCGACGAAGAACAACAGGTCGCCCGGTTGGGCGTTCATCTTTTCGATGATCGCTTTTTGTTCGTCTGCGGAGAAGAACTTGGCGATCGGTGAATCGAGCTGTCCCTCTTGGACGCGGAAAAAGGCCAGTCCCTTCGCGCGGTAGTCTCCGACGTAGGTTGTCAATTCGTCGATCATCTTGCGGCTATATTTTTCGGCAGCTCCCGGTGCGGTCAGCCCCCGTACACGGCCACCAGATTCGATCGTTTTTTGAAACACACCAAATCCGCAGCCGCCGGCAATTTCGCCGATGTCGACCAATTCCATGCCGAACCGCAAGTCCGGTTTGTCGCTCCCGTAACGTTCCATCACGTCGGCGTGATCCAACCGCGGAATTTCCGGGACCTCCACATCGCGCAGGTTTTTCATCATGTAGCGAATCAGCCCGTCGACCAATTCCAAAATGTCATCGCGGGTTACGAAAGACATTTCGATGTCGATTTGCGTGAACTCCGGTTGGCGATCAGCACGGAGGTCTTCATCGCGAAAGCAGCGCGCGATTTGCATATACCGGTCGAATCCGGCGACCATCAGGATTTGCTTGTAGATTTGCGGCGATTGCGGTAGGGCATAAAAACAGCCCGGATGCACGCGACTGGGGACCAGGTAATCCCGCGCTCCTTCGGGCGAGCTGCGGCCCAAAATGGGGGTCTCGATGTCCAGAAAGCCGTGTTCGTCGAAATAGTCCCGCACCAGTTTCGTGAACCGGTGCCGCATGATCATCGCGTCTTGTAATTGCTTGCGGCGGAGGTCGATGAAGCGATACTTCAACCGATGTTCTTCGCCCGGCGGATCGGTGGTTCCCGGTTCAAACGGTGGGGTTTTGCTGCGGTTGAGCAGTGTCAACTCGCGGGCTTTGAGGTCAATTTCGCCTGTGACGAGTTTGGGATTGACCATGTCGTCCGGGCGGATCGCGACAACGCCGGTCACCTGAATGACATCTTCGTTCCGCAAAGTGCGGGCGAGTTTGTGCATTTCGGCGTCGTGTTCCGGGTTGACGGTGATTTGCGTAATGCCGTAGCGGTCGCGGAGGTCCAAGAAGACCAAGCCCCCGAAATCACGCCAAGTATCGACCCAACCACAGAGTGTGACAGTCTTTTCCGCATCCGCAGCGCGCAAGTCGCCGCACGTATGAGTCCGTAACAAGGGAACGTGTCCTTTGACAAAACGCCCAAAAACCGACCGGACGCCGCCGATCGAAGCAAAATTTCACCGAAGCCCCAAGATAGAGGATTGCCAAACCAGTCGCAAGGTTCGGGAAATTGCCGCTTGGGAGGCCTGAGGCTTGAGGGGACAGACTTGAGGAAGGATTTAGCCATCCATGCGCTCTGGCCCGGGTTATTCCATGATTGTTTCGTCTTCCCAACCTGCTTTTCCGGTGTCGGCGTTGCCACCGGGGAGCATGCCGGCATCGACGGGGGCGGCCCATTTTGCGATCGCTCTGAGATCGGGCCGCCGCTTTTGTGGATCGCGAATCAGGCATTCAGCCAGCAGTTGGCGAGACCATTCATTTTTTGTCGGCCGCAGCACGTCGTAGTCGGGGAAATTCCATTGAGCATGGCGTTTACGCAACTGGGACAGTTTTCGCTCGGCAAAAAGCGGCTTGCCGGTGAGCAGTTCATAGACAACGGCGCCGAACGAAAAATAATCGGCTGGAAACCCGGCCGGTTTGCCGGCGAGTTGTTCCGGCGCCATATAGCGGGGAGTCCCCACAACGTGCTTGGCGTTCTGAGACAAAGATTCATCGATCACCGGAGCGGCCAATCCAAAATCCATCAGTTTGACCGTCCCCTCCGGGATGAGCATGATATTGGCCGGCTTGATGTCGCGGTGTACCAGGCCGGAATCATGGGCAGCGAGTACGGCGGCGGCCAACTGGCCGACGATTTTTTGAATTTCCTCTTCGGGCAGCGGACCGTTGTATTTAATGACTTCGGAGAGATTGGCTCCCCGGCAATGTTCCATGATCATGAAGAACGAATGAAATGCGGCGAACCGTCCGAACACGCGGACGATGTTTTCGTGATTGAGCGATTCAATCGCCCGGACTTCCCGTTCGAATTGCTCGCGACCGAAATCATCGTAGACCAAACTGTGGCTCATCATTTTGAGCGCAACGTGTTGTCCGTTGGGATCGATCGCCTCATACACGATCGACATCCCCCCTCGCCCCAAGCGACGCACGATGCGGTAGTCGTGGAACGTCTTGCCATGCAACACATCCGGACCGCTCCCAGCCAATCGGTCGGCGACCAATTTGGTGAGTACGACGCTCAACGCAGGATGATCGTGGGCCAGTTCATGAAATCGCTCAGCGGGTAGCACCAGCGCTTTGACGTCGCTCAGGGCCAACACACTGGCAGAGCGCGGTTCGCCTGAGAGCAGCGCCATTTCGCCCAACACGTCGCCGCGACTGCCTTTGTTAATATGCTGCCGCGTCCCCGATTCGTCTGTCGTAAAGATCTCCACGACACCGTCATCGAGAACCATGATCGATTTGGCGGTGTCCCCTTGCTGCATCAGGAATTGCCCAGCAGCAAACCTCCGTCGATGCATAAACGGTTCGATCAAAGCGGTGACTTCGGCCGGGATGGCGCGCATCGACAGCTTGCCCGCAAGAAATGTCGACTCCCCACTCTCCAACATGGCCTAGGCTCCCCGTACCCGCCGCGTGACTGCGTTCTCGTCTAACCGCACTCCCCGATTTCGACTGCGTAAAACCGGGACATACCTAAAACAGGATCCGCGAGGATTTCTACCATTCTCGCTCAACAGAAGTATTGCACAGTGCAATGCTTCGATCCCGCCTCAGGGTTTTACTATAACACAAGTGGTCGAAAATGGGTTATGAATTGAAAGCGGGCCATGACACGGGATCGATCTCTTCAAACACCCTTCCGTCTACGTTGGCGGGAGACTGCGGAAATTTTGCTCGAATTTTCAAAAAGACTTTGCCTATGTCCGCCGATGAGCGTCTCCACCGCGTGCTGCGTTTGGTGCAACTTTTGCAATCCGGAAGAAATCACAATGCGACCCAATTGGCCGAAATGTGCGGCGTCAGCCGGCGGACAATTTTTCGCTATATCAATACGCTCCAAGAAGGGGGCATTCACATTCAATACGACGAGCAGCAGCAGGGTTACTCGCTGCCGTCGAACACCTATCTGCCTCCCACGGAATTCACCCTGGACGAGGCACTCGCGCTGCTGACGTTGTGTTACGAACTGGCCGATGGAGACGGTGGCGTCCCGTTTCAAAACGGCGCACGCAACGCCGCCTTAAAACTCGCCAGCAATCTGCCACAACACCTCCGCGACCAACTCAACGGCGTTTCGCAAACATTGGCGGTCCGACTTGATTCGCACAACCCTCTCTCCGCCGACCGGTCGTATTACGATCTGTTCGTGAAGGCCGTTTCGCGGCGACGCTGTGTGCGGATTCAGTATCAAAGCTTGACCGAATGGGAGAACATCTCCACCGTCGTGCATCCCTATCGCCTGTTATTCATTCGCCGCAGTTGGTACGTGATCGGACGTTCGACGATGCACCGGGAAGTCCGTACGTTCAACTTGGGCCGGGTCTTGGCCGCCGATTTGCTGGACCGTACCTACACAATCCCTCCACGGTTTTCCCTCGAGCGTTATTTAGGCAACGCTTGGCATTTGATTCGTGAGCCGGGAAAAAGCCAACAGGTCGTGGTTCGATTTCAGAAAATGGTGGCGCAAAATGTGGCTGAAGTCCGCTGGCACAAAACACAACAAGTGACCTGGAACGACGACGAAACCATGGATTTTTCCGTCACCGTCGACGGACTGAATGAGATATCTTGGTGGATCCTGGGCTATGGCGATCAAGCTGAGGTGCTGCAGCCGGGAAAACTGCGGACGTTGATTGCCGAGCGGCTGCGCGGTATGACGGAAACCTATGCCAAGGAGCTAGCAGCGAAAAAATAGCCAAAGTGGCAACTTTGGCGCAAGCCCGTAGGTCATGCTGTGCATGACGATGCTTGGAGAAACGTCACTCTTTCGCGATTCGTCATGCACAGCATGACCTACGGAATGGTTGTCGGTTTTTAGTCACAAGGAGAGTTTCACGGTGAGTCACAGGCGGATTTATGCCGTGTTACCAGCGGCGGGGCGGAGTCGGCGCATGGGCCGGCCCAAACTCCTGTTGCCGCTAGGCGGTTCAACAGTGATTGCGCGATTGGTCGGCGCCCTGCGCGATGGGGGCGTGGACGACGTGATCGTTGTGGTCCGCCCGGACGACACCACCCTGCAGGAAGCGGCCGAAGCAGCCGGTGCACAGGTTGTCTGCCCAGAAAACGATCCCGCCGATATGCGGCAGAGCGTGCAATACGCGTTGGACTATCTCGCCACGGAACGGCATCCCAACACAGATGATGGTTGGATGTTGATACCCGCCGATCATCCGCTGGTCGATGCGAAAATCATCGAGTCCCTTTTAGCAAGCTGGCGAGCCGGTGCGGCCCCCATTTTGATTCCCACGCACGAAGGCCGTCGCGGCCACCCGACACTGTTTCGCTGGGAATTGGCCGACGAAGTCCCACGCATTCCCCCACACCAAGGGCTGAATCGGCTGGTCCACGACCATGAATCCCACGTCCAAGAATTCCCCGTCCCCTCCGACCACATTCTGCTCGACCTAGACACGCTAGAAGACTACGAGCGGCTACAAGTCGAATGGCGACGCGAAAACGAATAACCTCCACGCGGCACAGCCGCTTCGTGCGAGCTACCGCTCGACTTGTATAGGTCGCTCCCGTTGGTCGCTGCGATTCCTGTCAACTGATAAGTAACAATGGTTGTACAAACCCAGCTTGTTACGCTGAAGGCGTTTCACACCATAGCCTGGGGTCGCGAACGGAGTGAGCGCACCCCAGGTTCGTGCCGGGACCATCAGGATCATACCCTGAAGGGGTATCTCAATCGGCCCACCACGGAGAATGCTCCCAGATTTACCCAGGGTGGACTCCCTCTTTCGGCTCCTCACATCACTGCGGTTGCGTCACGACATTCAGTGCATCGACTTGCAGATCGTCAACGACCTGTTCGCCGCCGCCCGGCCAATGCACGGTGACTTTATCGACGGTGGCCCGCGCGCCGAGTCCGAACGTGACCGGTAATTCCATCTGCGATAGATAACTCCGCGTCGGCATCACCTGCTTAGAAAAGGTCGTGTCCCCCAGATGCACATCCACCTGGGCGCCGATCGCATCACGATTGGCTGTCGTGCCGACCAGCTTCAGCCGCAGCCAATGATGACCGGTCTGTTGATCGTTGCGTAACAAACGTGGGCGGTCGCCGGCAGCGGTCATAAGCACGTCCTGATCGCCGTCGTTATCGATATCGGCATAGGCGGCGCCACGGCCGACGATCGGTTTGACAAAATCTTCGCCGCACTGTTCGGCGGTGAGCGGCACAAACTCCAGCGGCGCGCCTGGACCGGCATTCCAAAACAACTGCGGGGCTTGGGCGTGTGTTTGGCTGGTTTGCACGCGTTCGATTTGCGAACTGATATGCCCGTTGACAGCCAGAATATCGAGCCGTCCATCGAGGTCGGCATCAAAAAAAAACGTGCCGAACGTCAAATCCAGCAGTGTCGCCGCACCGAGTCCGCTAATCGTGGCTTCGTCCGCAAACAACAGCGGTCGCCGCGCCACAAACAGCGCCGACGCTTCGTTGGCGAAGTCTCCAATCGTGACTGCCAGTGACGTGTCATTTCGCAAGAAACCGGCATCGATCCCCATGCCGCCCCGCGCGTTGCCGGAATTGTCAAAGGCAATCCCCGCCCGCACCCCGATCTCCAAAAACGTGCCGTCTTGTTGATTGTGAAACAAAAAGTTGCGCACCGTATCGTTGGCCACGATCAGATCCAACCAACCATCCCCGTCCACATCCACGGGAATCAGCCCCAGCGACTTACCCAACGGACGGCCCGTGGGCGATCGGACTTCGATTCCGGCGGCAGCGGTGACGTCGGAAAATTGCCCTGCACCGTCGTTACGAAATAACTTCGAAAAAGTCCCTCCAAAATCGAGCGGCGGACCATAGTCCCGCATGCCGCCGGTTCGCGAGAAATTCTGCGCCAAATCGGACGCGCGCGACCAATCGATGTAATGGCAGACAAACAAATCGAGATCGCCGTCATTGTCGTAGTCCCACCAACCACAACTGCTGCTGTAGTCGGTTTCATCGCCGGCGACTCCTGCCTGGGCCGTGATTTCCTCAAACTGTCCCGCGTTGTTGCGAAACAGATGATCGGGACCAACGGCGGCGATAAACAAGTCCCGCCAACCATCATTATCGAAATCCCCGACGGCGACGCCCGTTCCATAACAGTTCAGGTTCAACCCGACAGCAGCGGACACATCTTCAAAATGCCCGTGGCCGTCGTTTTGATAGAGAACGGAAGTCGCCGTGGAGGATTGCGCGGGCGCGTGCGGCCATGTTTTGGCGTTCACCAACAACAAGTCTTGATCGCCGTCGTTGTCATAGTCGAAAAACGCCGCGCCGCTGCCCATGGTTTCGGGCAACAACATTTCGCCAGCGGCACCGTTTTGGTGCACAAAGTCAATACCCGCTTCCTCCGTGATGTCGGTAAAAGGAATCTCCGGCAGGACTGGCGCCGCAGGAGGCGGCGCGCGGGTTTGGTCCGACGTTGCCGCTGGTTCCGCAGGAACCACAGGCGGGGGTGGCGGCGGGACTTCGTCGACGTCATTGGAATTCGGCACCGGCGACAGACAGAAAAACATCACCAACCCGATCACCACCGCCAGCAGCATGATCAGCCAGTGTTGGAGTTTTACATTTTTCATTGTATTGAGGGTCTCCGTGAATTGAGAGTCCTTACTCCGCATCGCGCCCCGGTCCGCCGGAACGCTGTAAATCATAAATCACCACATCCCCGGCGGCATGGTTGGCAGCGGGGTATTTTTCGCGCGCGGCTCGAATCGCCTCGCCGCGGGCGCTATCGTCCGTTTTGTACTTTAAATGATTGTGCCAATAGGCCAGCGCCGATTCGTCGTCTCCCAGTTCCTTGTGCAATTGAGACAGGTTGTGGTGAGCGACAACGTTTTCAGAATCGAGCTGCAACGTGCGCTGGAACATGACTGCCGCTGCGCGCAGGAATCGCTCACGTTCTTTGGTCTCCGACGGGGCTCGGCAAAGCCGGGCACGATCAAAGAGGATTTCGCCCAACTGGTTCAGCACCACGTAATCGCGGCTGAAATCAAATCCACGCTCCGCCAATTCGGGATCTTTGGTTTCGAGAATCCGCCGCAAATGCGTCTCTGCTGCTTCTAAATTTCCCAACCGATGTTGCAGCACGCCATTCAGCCATGAGAGCGTCCACCAATTCACCGACGTATCATCGCGAGAATCCAGCACCGCCAGCAGTTCCGCCGCTTCGGCCAAACGACCTTCTTTGAGCAACACACGGACCAGATTGACCGATCCCTGCCCAAACTCAAGTGGCTGAACTGCGCGAAATGCCGATTCGGCTTGCCGTAATTCTGCTTGTCCGTTGAGCAACAGTCCAATCCCAAAATCGTTCCAACGTTGCCAGACCGGGATATCCACCGGAAGATTTACGATTTCCGACGGTGAACCCTCAATGGTAAATTCGACTTGGTCTTCTGCAATGTCGACAATCGGCAATTCTATCTGCGCCAATTCGGGCCGCTGCAAATCACGGCTGACGAATTCCATCAACTCGCGGTCAAATTTCCGATACCGCAACCGCACATCCACCGTCACCGGCCCTGTGACGTCCTCAGGCAGCGTGAAATTGTAGTGCACCGTTTGGGCGGCTCCCGGTGGGATTTGGTGGTTGTAGAGCGGCACAAAGATGTCTTGAGCATTGCGGCGGCTGATGCGATTTCCCTGACGGTCGATCACAAAGGCATTGACGAAATGCGCCCAAGGATCGACGCGGCGGTCGTCGTCGAGAGCGCCGCTCCGGCCGATCACTTTTCCCGCGCCGTCGGTGACACGAATGTCCAACCAGATTTGATTCGAGTCGGCGGTTCCTTGAGTGAAGTGATGTCCCACCAACAAATTTCGAATCACCGCTTCCAACAAATACGTCGCGCCAGGTTTCAATACAGGAAGTTCGGGGCGTAGCGGCGCATGCAAGGGTCCGTCGATGCGGCCAGCTTCGCGAATTCCAAACAGATCAACGCGCAAAGCCCCTTCGAGAGCGTTGCGATGCAATTCGACCACATCCTCCGCGCCGCGCAGCGCCGGCAAGCCGGTATTGGCAGCGGGGAACAGGTGATTGCGGATGCGGGAATCGGTGGCGCCCAGGTCGTCTGATTTCCGAGGCGGCATATGGCAGGTGGCACAATTCTCGGCAGCGTGCGGCGGATAATAAAAGCTCCGCGCGCCATACCCCGAAACGCCGCTTTGCACAAACGAATCGTAATGGTTCTGTCCCCGCACGAATTTGTAGTCGTTGAGCTCTTCAGGCAAGTGCACCTTGTGGCAGGTCCCGCAAAACTCCGGTGTCTTATGCACCGGCTTGAGGAATGTCTGTTTGTGCATTGCCGGTTTGGTCAGCAACAATTGCCGATGCAACCAACTCAGCACCACATTGTCGCTACCGGCAAGTGGATATTCCCGTGGCTGGGCGATCGTGTAATCGGCGTTCCCCCGGGTTGTGGTTTTTGCTCCGTTTGCGACTTCCGTGATCGCATGGCACGCCGTGCAGGTCAGCCCCGCCTGAGCGACTGGGCTTTGCGGATCGGCAAAGGCAGCATCGAGCGAATTGCTGAACAACGGGACCGGATCGTGGCAGCCGGCACAAAAACGAAACGATTGATCGTTGCCGTGTTTTTTGATCGCATCGGCCCGAGTTTCCCGCGCCGCCGCCAAGTAAACGGGATTGTTGAACGAACTGAAGTGATGCGCGCTCTGCTGCCAATCAGCATGCACGTCGGCATGGCAGGCTTTGCATTCCGCATCACGCATCAACGCAGCGGCCGGGATCGAATCGCCCGACGCCGTACGGGCGAGTGCGGGGTAATAGGGCAGCTTATCGTTTACAGGCGCCACGGAGACTTCCGTCGTGGGCGCCTGCTCGTGTAGAAACGCCAATCCCGCCACGCCGAGCGTCGTCGCCCCCACGAATGGAATCACCCCCCAGCGCCGCTGGCCAAAAATCGAACGGCGAAACCCCAAGGCAAGTCCCAACAACAGCACCGGCGTCACAACGTGCGCCCCATACAAAATAGGACGCCACACCGATTTCGCGATTTGTAGCTCCCGGCCGTCGCGAAACAATGCGGCGCCGGAAACAAACACAACCAAAATCAGCAGGCTGACCATCGCCCAGACAGACTGCTTCCGCCAGTTACTCTCACGGTACCCACGCAGACAGTACCGCACCGAAATGACTAATAACCCCAAGGCAAAGACCGCCCCGAGCACGATATGCGCTAAAAACGTCCAGAGCCAAAAAAAGTTATCCGCCGTAATACCCGTAAAAGCGCTCATCGCAGCGACGCCGGCGAGGTAAATACCCAGCGTCACCATGACTACAGTCACTGCGCACCAGAGCGCCATCAAACGCGGTCTTTTTGCGACCTGCGCGCCGTCATCGGATTGTGAGCGATTGCTTGTCATGCTTCTAGCATTTTATACTCAGCAAACCGCTTTGGCCCAGCCGTAGATAATTTTTTCATCTCGATTCAAGAGAATCCTCGATGCAACTGAATATCAAAGATCATGTCGCCGTCGTGACCGGCGGCGCGAGCGGCATCGGTTTGGCCGTCGCCCGCGGATTCGCCGCCGAAGGAGCCCGCGTGGCCATTTGGGATCTGGCGAAAAACGTCACCACCACTGCTGCGGATCTGGCAAGCGAATTCGGCGTCGCCACCTCAGGTATCGCGACCGACATCTGCGATGAAGCCCAGGTCCTGGAAGCAGCGGCGGCTACCGCCCGGGAATTGGGGCCAATCGATCATGTGGTGCATTGCGCCGCCATCGGGTCTGGAAAGTTCGGATTCCCGTTTACTAACTTACAGCCGTCTGATTGGCGAGCGACGCTCGAGGTGAACATCATGGGCACCGTCCACGTCGCCCACGCCGTCGCCGAGCCGATGAAGCAACGCAAATCGGGCACGATTGTTTTTATCTCGTCGGTCGCCGGACAAATTGGCTCGCAAACCGATCCGCCCTACAGTGCTTCCAAGGCAGCGGTAATCAACTTTGCCCAATGCACCGCCAAAGATTTGGCCCCCCACGGCATCCGCGTGAACAGCGTCTGCCCCGGCATGGTGCAAACCCCGCTTAATCGCGGCGTCTGGCAAGCCTGGAACGACCAACAACCGCCCGATCAGCAGCGTAGTTACGAAGACTGGGCCGAAGAAAAAATCAAAACCGTGGTCCCGCTCGGCCAATGGCAAACGCCAGAGGACATCGCCGACATGGTCGTATTTCTATCATCCAACCGCGCCGCCCATGTGACCGGGTCAAACGATCAACGTCGACGGCGGATTTGTGATGCACTGGTGAGGGCTGTGCGTGTTCGACGGATATACCATGAAAGACGAACCATGACGCCAACGATTCGAGATATTGCCGAGTTTTATCGACTCGCGCTTCAGTACTCCGACTCGAATCGTCGTCTGGTCCAGCTAACGGATGTCACTGCCTGGGTCGATGGATTGATCGCGTCGTCTGACATCGCCTACGAATGGATGATCGACCTATCGTTCGCACAATCTACGGAAGACATGCTGCGCGGTCTATGCCATGTCCCCGGCATGACGACGAACTACCTTGGGGCATCAATCTTCGCCTCATACCTGGGTCAGTTATGGTTGTCAGGTACATTTCAACGAGACGAGATGTGTCGCCTGCTATGGAACATTCGGGACGAAGTGCGACCGGAGCATAACATTGATGCAATCGTTCCCGAGGTTACTTTGGAAGATGCCGAGGCCTCGTTTGGACAGGGTTTGCGAGACCCAAAAAATTTTACTCGAGTTAACGACGCGATTGATGCATTCTTTTCGCTGTACGACGAATTCTCACTGATGATTCCACCAATTTCTGGTGACTCGTAGCGTGCAGAGTAGCTACAACCGCATAAGTGCAGGGCCGGTCATACCGGCTGCTGCTGGCTGGTGTATGTTCCCGAAGCGTGGAGAAGATTTCGTTCTAATCGCTCCCGCAATCGTCCGGCACAGTCGGACCTACCGCAACTGGGTGGGTTCACCGTGACGACTCGTTCTGGCTGATCGCATCACAGATTCCATCCCACAGTTCTTGCCGCGCCACCAAACAATCAACCGCGGCTTGCTCAGCCGCTTCCCAATGTGAATCGTCGGCACCGCAAAGAGACTGAAGCAGGCGGGTCGCCATTGGACCATGCTCGTCACCGTCCAGGCTGATGTGTCGATCCAGATAATACTTGAAATCTTCCAAGGTGCCGCCCCCCTGGGTATTCAACTCATCCACGATGCGCTGAAAGACTTCCGGCAGCAAATCTTCTCGACCAAACGTGAATGCCGAAGCAACGGCACACAGGTTGCCCGTCTCGATGAGCTTGAAGGTCTGTTGCACAAACCGCCGAGCCGCTGGAGGAACTTCCGGCGATTCCAATGCAGCCAGACTCTGGGAGCCTTGTCGCAATTCGTTCAGAAAACCGTCAATCCCAGCGGTGTTGGCCCCGCACTGTTCCATCGAGTGATGATAAAGCTCGAAATGGCTGGCGATTCCGCCTCGACCATCCTCGTCGGATTCTTCGGCAAGCACAATCTCGTTCACGAGGCGACAGCCCTGTGGGTCGGCGGCTGGTATCCACGGGACTTCGACGCAGCAAAGTTGCTGCTGCAGCACCTTGAGCAAAGACATGAAGTCCCACACAGCAAAGACGTGATGTTCCATAAACAGCCGCAACGCATCCATGCGATCAATTTCGGCATAGATACGATGATTGAGCAAAGCGTCCTTCAGCGGAACCAGTCGTTGTTCGATATTGTGAAGTTGATTCAATGGTTTTTTTTCTGCACGGAGGGAGTCTGTCAGGTTTGGCGCGAGTGCTACTCTGGGAGAACTAGACGACACCCCCAGGAATCGGACGCCTCTGGCCCGGTCATTTCAGGACATTATGACGACTCTGTCTATCCCGACAAGTCGCCGCAAACTTCGCCCTGTTCAGACCGTCCGAGCGCAAGCACCCCAGTCCCGTTTACGGGACTTGCCCCGCTGAAAGCGGGTCATAGGCCCACCGTTTACGGTGGGTTTTGCAATCCCACGCTCCCTACGTATTTCGATCCCCGTTCACGGGGATTCTCGACGTAACGGCTTCAGCCCTCACCGCAGCCCCCAAACCCCAGGCAGCGAGAAGCCTCGTGAACGAGGCTCAACGGGAGCCAACAACACGCTCCTCCCACCCGCCGTCAACGGCGGGCCTAATACCGCTGCGCGGAAACGCCGGTGAACCGGCGTCGTTAGTTCATTTTTTCGTGTGGTTCTTTTCTCTTCACGAAACTCACCGATTTTTCAGCGATACCTTTCGCCCCACCGACAACTCCCGGTATGCTGTCGGTTCGGATCCACTACGAAATTCCACGATCAAGCGTCATCAATAAATGGGACCCACGACCATGACCACGCACCCCGTACTCATCGGCGGCGAATGGACGGCTTCGACCGGCACGGAGACCTTTCAAGCATCGAACCCGACGACCGCTGAGTTGCTGCCCGATCAATTCCCCGTTAGCCCTTGGGGGGAAATCGAACAAGCGATTCATGCCGCTGCAGAGGCTGCCAAACAGATGCGAGGTTGGCCGGGAGCACGGTTTGCCGCGTTCCTCGAAAAATACGCCGACCGCATTGATGCGAGTTCCGAAGAATTGGCGACGACTGCGAATCTCGAAACCGCCCTTCCCAAAGATGGCCGGTTGGCGGGTATCGAATTACCCCGCACAACCAATCAACTCCGCCTCGCCGCTGCCGCTGCCCGCGAAGGGACTTGGGCGACCGCGACGATCGATACGGCGACCAACATCCGCGCGATGTACGGACCAATCGGGCCGGTGGTGGTCTTTGGACCGAATAACTTTCCCTTCGCCTTCAACGGAATCTCAGGCGGCGACTTCGCAGCGGCGATTGCGGCAGGAAATCCGGTGATCGCCAAAGGGCATTCGTCGCACCCCAACACAACGCGGATCTTTGCCGAAGAAGCCTTGCAAGCAGCGCTGGAAACCGACATGCCGCCAGCACTGGTGCAATTGATCTATCGCTGCGATCACGCTGACGGAGCAAAACTCGTCTCACACCCATTGATGGGAGCCACCGGTTATACCGGCGCGCGTTCGGCCGGTTTGTACCTCAAGGAAGCCGCCGACAAAGTCGGCAAGCCAATTTATCTGGAGTTATCCAGCATCAACCCCATCTTCATTCTGCCGGGCGCTTTAGAGGAACGCTGCCAAGACTTGGCCGAAGAGTTCGCCGGCAGTTGCCTGATGGGAACCGGTCAGTTCTGTACCAATCCGGGAGTCGTGGTGCTGCCCGCCGGTGAGGCCGCTGAGGAATTCATCGCTGCGGTCACCGAAAAATTCAACTCCGCTCCGGTGGGGACATTGCTTGGCGAAGGGGTGCAGCACAGCATGGCATCGGGCATCGTTGCGCTACAATCCGCAGGGGCACACGTCATTGCCGGCGGCGAATCGGGAGGGGGCAGTGGTTACTCGCATCAGAATACGCTGCTCCAAGTCGACGGTGCCAAGTTTCTGGCCGATCCGGAAGGCTTGCAAACCGAGGCGTTCGGCAATTGTTCGCTGTTGGTCATTGCCGAAGACATCGACGAAATGACCGCCATCGCGGACAGCCTGGAAGGCAACCTGACCGGCGCGATTTATAGCGACACCGGCGGTTGCGACGACGATGTCTACGACCAACTAGCAGCAGCCGTCCGTCCGCACGTCGGACGCCTGCTCAACGACAAAATGCCGACCGGCGTGGCGGTCTCTTCGGCGATGAACCACGGCGGCCCCTTCCCGGCGACGGGACACCCGGTCTTCACCGCTGTGGGAATTCCCGCGAGCATCCACCGTTTTTCGATGCTGCAGTGCTACGACAACATCCGCCCACATCGTCTACCACTCGCTCTGCAGGATCAACACCCCGGTGGGGGGATGTGGCGGTTGGTCGATGGAACCTGGTCGCAAGCGGACGTCTAAATCCCGGCCGTGGCACAATCAGACATAACCTCTTAACATAATAAGCCTTACAGCGATTGGCACCCGTGTTTTCTCTTTCCAATCGGCTCAGGTTGGTTAGGGGATCCTGGGGAAACTGGTCGCTGAAGATGCTGGGCGACGATTGTCGCTTGTCGTCGGGCGTCGGCATGCGTACACTACGACTTGCCCGGGCGGAAGCTGCGCCCGGATATTCCGCAAATTTTTTGAAGTCGGCGGCTATTTGGTTAGCCGGTCCGCTTCAATGGCGATTTAGACACCGGTCGAAACACCCATGCGGCGGTTTCCCGGTACTTGAACAACAGATGGTGGCACTACGATGAAAGCAGACGTTCATCCCGATTATCACGAAGTCGTCTTTCTGGACGCTTCGTGCGGCGAAAAATTCCTCACGCGTTCGACGCTCAAGTCAGACAAAACGATTGAGTGGGAAGACGGCAAGACCTACCCGTTGATCACCGTTCCGGTCAGTGCGGCATCGCATCCGTTCTACACGGGCAAAGCCAAGTACGTCGACAGTGCGGGTCGCGTCGAGAAATTCCAACAAAAATATGGTTGGGACGAACGCCGCAAAGGGTCCAAAGCAAAAGACGATGCAGCGGCAGACAGCAAGACCGAAGAAGCGGCAGCTGAAGGTTAGCGCCAACGGCATGCCGGGGTCCGCGCCGTTGTGTGCGAATTACCCGAAAACGCCTGCGCTGTTTCCTTCAGGTCCAGAGACTTGGCGGCAACGAAGGTAATCGCCATGTGCGGTGATCTTCCGCCAGTCTCTCTTGGTCGCGATAAGTGAAAATCATGTATCCCAGCTTGGAGCAAAAACTGGAACGATTTGAGGAGTTGGAAAAACTTCTCATCGATCCGGAAATCCTCTCCGATACGACTCAACTGCTCAAGATCCAGCGCGAACATGGCGGCTTGGCCAAAACCGCGCTGATGGTCCGCGAGTACAAGGAACTCGAAGAAAACGTCCTCGCCGCCCGTCAAATGGTCGACGAGGAAGAAGACGCCGAGTCTCGTGAATACGCAGAAGCCGAACTGCAGGAACTGCTCGCTCGCCAAGAGGCGATTCAGGTGGACCTGGAAGACCTAGTGACGGCCGGTGACGCCGCCACGCGGGGCAGTTTGATCATGGAAATCCGCGCCGGCACCGGCGGTGACGAAGCCTCGCTCTTTGCGCGTGACCTGTTCGTGATGTATCTGCGCTTGGCCGAAAACCGCCGCTGGAAGGTGGAAGAACTCGACCGCAGTGAATCGGAAGTGGGGGGCATCAAAGCCATCACCTTTTCGGTGACGGGCGAAGGTGCCTTCATGCAGCTGCAATTCGAAAGCGGCGGGCATCGCGTGCAGCGGGTTCCCGATACGGAAACGCAAGGCCGCATTCATACCAGCGCCGCCACCGTCGCGGTACTGCCTGAAGCCGATGAAGTCGAGCTGGAGATCAGCAACGACGAACTGCGGGTAGATACCTACTTTGCCAGCGGTCCCGGTGGTCAAAAAGTCAACAAGACCGCCAGCGCCGTACGGATCACTCACCTGCCCACCAATACGGTCGTCAGTTGCCAGGACGAAAAAAGCCAGCACAAAAACCGCTCCAAAGCGATGCGCGTTTTGCGAAGTCGGTTGTTGGAAATGAAACAACAACAGGCACAATCGGAACGGGCCGAACAGCGCCGTACACTGATTGGATCCGGCGATCGCAGCCAGCGGATTCGGACGTACAACTTTCCGCAAAACCGCCTCTCGGATCACCGTATCAATCTGACGTTGTACAAGCTGGATCAGATCATGCTCGGCAACATGGACGAATTGATTGAGAATTTGATGGCCTTCGACCGCCAAGAACGTTTGCAAAGCCTCGGCAGCGAAGAGAACGGCAAGTAATCGCCTCAGTGCGACCCGCTCCTGCATTTCGGCTTCGCTTTCCGGCCGTGATAATCGGATGAATAACCTGTGAGTTCAGACGCACGAACGACGACCGGGACCGACCAGCCGTGGACCGTCGGTCGCGTGATCGACTGGACCACCGGGCATCTGAAGAAACACGGCAGCGACACGCCGCGGCTGGATGCCGAAATCCTCTTGGCCCACGCCCGCGGCTGCCCAAGAATTCAGCTCTACACACATTACGACGAGGTTCTAGACGACGAAGTCCGCGCCAGTATGCGGGCACTCGTCACCCGCCGCGCTCAGGCGGAACCAGTTGCTTATTTGGTGGGACACCGCGAATTCTACGGACTCGATTTCCATGTCTCGTCCGACGTGTTGATTCCGCGACCCGATACCGAGACGTTGGTGCTGGAATTGCTGACATTGGCGGCCGGTCGGCCACAACCGCAAATCCTCGAACTGGGAACCGGCTCGGGGTGTATTGCCGTCGCCACTGCGGCGAATTTGCCCGCTGCCAAAATTGTGGCCGTCGACATTAGCCCCGCCGCGTTGAACATCGCCGTCAAGAACGCAACCGCGCACAATGTTGCTGAACGCATCGATTTTCGCGAAGGGGATCTCTTCGCACCGCTGGATTCCGAGGCACAATTCGATTTTGTAATCAGCAATCCGCCCTATATTGCGGATGCCGAATTGGCCCAGCTCGATGCCGATGTCCGCGATCACGAACCCCATTTGGCGCTGGCAGGAGGAGCGGACGGCTTGGATGTGATCCGTCGGATTCTTGCCGGAGCCGGCCAACGTCTTAAATCAGGCGGGTTTTTGCTGTTGGAAATCGGCGCCGAACAAGGTAACGTTCTGCCTGAATTGATTGCCGCAAGCGGCGATTATCGTGAGGCACGGATCGTCAACGATTTAGCCCATCGCCCGCGCGTCGCGGTTGCAGAGCGGCTTTGAAGATACAAATACAAGTCTTGACCAGATAGGTCGAGGAGGTCCAGGGATGGACATGTTTGTGATACGCGGTGGAACGCCGCTCGCGGGAACCGTCACGGTCAATGGCGCTAAGAACGCAGCTTTGCCGATCATGGCAGCTGCATTGGCCTCGAGCGGGCCGTCAGTGCTTCAAGATGTCCCCGATCTCGTCGACGTCCGCACGCTGTGCCAATTGCTCACCGAGCTGGGTATGCAGGTTGATCGGGATGCGAGCGGCGATTTACGACTCGAAGTCGTCGACTCCCAGCCTCATGCCGCCGACTATGAACTCGTCCGAACCATGCGGGCTAGTGTCTGCGTCTTTGGGACCGTTGCTGGCGCGCCGCGGCCGCGCATGCATCTCGCTGCCCGGGGGGTGCAACATCGGCGACCGTCCCATCGATTTGCATCTCAAAGGCCTTGCCGCTTTGGGCGCCGATATTCGAGTTGAGCGGGGTTACGTCATCGCTGAAGCCGATCGACTGCGCGGCGCACGGATTTATCTGGGCGGACCATTCGGAAGCACCGTCACCGGCACCTGTAACATCATGGTCGCCGCTGCCTTGGCCCGCGGCAAAACAACAATCGAATCGGCCGCATGTGAACCAGAAGTCGTCGACCTGGGGAATTATCTCAACAATATGGGCGCCCGTATTTCCGGGTTGGGGACACCGTTTTTGGAGATCGACGGAGTCGAGGAACTGACCGGCACGACACACCGCATCGTTCCCGACCGCATCGAAGCCGCCACGCTGATGATCGCCGCCGCCGTGACTGACGGTGACGTCGAACTGAGAAACGTTCGCTCCCAACATTTAACGGCGGTGCTCGAAAAGCTTTCAGAAATCGGTGTGAAGATTGCCAACGTGGGCGAGAACCGTCTCCGCATCACAACCGGCGGAGAACTGCGTGCTGCGGATTGCATCGCCCTGCCCTACCCCGGCATTCCGACCGATGTGCAAGCGCAACTGATGTCGCTGCTCGCCTGCACTCCGGGGATCAGCGTGATCACGGACAAAGTCTTTCCGGATCGTTTCATGCATGCTGCCGAATTGGCCCGCATGGGCGCGGTGATTCGCCGCGAAGGTCCGTCGGCAATCATTAGCGGCGCCGGTCGACTCAGCGGTGCTGCCGTCATGGCCTCCGACCTACGCGCCAGTGCGGCACTGGTCATCGCCGGTCTGTCCGCACAGGGAGATTCAGCCATCCGCCGCATTTATCATTTGGATCGTGGCTACGAGCGGCTGGAACTCAAGTTGCGACAACTCGGCGCGAATATCGAACGGGTCGAAGACCGCCCCGACACCTTCCCGCACAGCCTGCGCCTGGACCAAGCCCAAACCGCCGCCGACCTCACCGGCCCGCATTGGCTGAAACCCGCCGCCAATACAACGTCCCAAAAACGATCAGCCTAACCGCAGCATGGGCGCCCGCTTGAATCCACCAAGCTCGCGTTCTGGCGTTTCGGCTTCCGCAGCGTTACATTGGGGGATTCATGAGACGTGGTGTCGTAAATTTTTGTCTGCGAAAGGTTGATTGGCTGTGGATGCGAATATTGTGTTGTTGCCGGGCGATGGAATTGGGCCGGAAATTATCGAGCAAGGACAACTCGTTTTAGAAGCCGTCGCCAAACGGTTTGGGCATACGTTTCAATTCACCAGTTGCCCGATGGGCGGCAACGCCATCGACAGCCACGGCACGCCGCTGCCCGACGAAACGCTCGCCGCTTGTCGCAACGCCGATGCGATTCTTTTGGGAGCCGTCGGCGGTCCGAAGTGGGACGACCCCAACGCCAAGACCCGTCCCGAAGCGGGGCTGTTGTCGCTCCGCAAAGAACTCAAACTGTTCGCCAACCTGCGGCCGATCAAACCGTACAAACAACTCATCGATGCTTCGCCGCTGAAACGCGAAATCATTGAAGGGACCGATATTCTCTTCCTGCGCGAATTGACCGGCGGCATTTATTTCGGCGACTCGGGAGTGAATAAACATCCCAGCGGCGAAGAAGCTTATAGCATGATGGTCTACAACACCGAAGAGGTCGCCCGCATCGTGCGACTCGCCGCCAAAGCGGCCCAATCGCGCAGCGGCCGCGTGACGTCGGTCGACAAAGCCAACGTGCTGGAGGTCTCACGACTGTGGCGGCGCGTGGCGGCGCAGGTCATGGCCGATGAATTTCCGGACATCGAATACGACGTGGTGTTGGTCGATGCGATGGCGATGCACCTCATTTCGCGGCCGCGCGATTTTGATGTGGTCGTCACCGGCAATATGTTTGGCGATATTCTCACCGACGAAGGCAGCATGCTGCCCGGTTCGTTGGGCATGTTGCCGTCGGCGTCGTTGGGCGAATCGGGACCGGGACTGTACGAACCGATTCACGGCTCCGCACCGGACATCGCCGGCAAGGGCATCGCCAATCCGCTCGCCACAATTTTGGCCGCCGCAATGGCGCTACACCATTCGTTGGGATTAACAGAAGAAGCCGCCGCGATCGACGCAGCCGTCGAAGCCGTCCTAGACGCCGGCCACCGCACGGCCGACATCGCCGCCGGCGGCAACAGCCTGTCGACGGAACAAATGGGTGCAGCGGTGCTCGCGGTTTTGGGTTGATCATTGCGGATTGACTAGCATTGGCAAACCATCCTCCAACTCGGAACCATTTGTTTCCAATCCGGAAATGCATCGGCAAGTTGTCCGGTGGGGGGCGCACAATGCGACCGCAAGCGGTCGGTTTGGGATTTTCGAAGGTTCCGCTGGAACCCTGTGTTTCCTCTGTGCGCGACCGTTAATCAAACCAACCGTTGCGCTTCAGATACAGTCCCATTCCGATTACGGTGGCCAGCATAAAGCCAATGACAATCAGATATCCGGTCGGGATACCCATGCCGGGCAAGTCGGTGAAATTCATGCCGTAAATGCCCGAAATGAGCGTCAATGGCAGGAAGATCGCCGAGAGCAGCGTCAGCATCCGTAAGCGGTTTTCTACCTTTTGCTGAACGGTCGCGTCGTAGGTGCCCTGCAGGTCCGCGACGCGGGATTGAGCGCCCGCGATCATTCGGCCGGACATTTCTGCTAGATGCAATTGTTCGTTGAATAGTCTCGACGTCCCGGTGAATTGTAGCGATTTCGACTCCACGGTTCGCAAGACGCCGGCGCAATAGGTATGGTCGTCGTGCACCGTCGCATGGTGGCTGATCTTACGCCGCATCTCGGCAATCTGCTGAGGATCGATCCGCTCGGGGTCGCGGTCGAGTTCCATCGCCAGTTCCTCCGCCTCCGAACGGACATCGAGAGCGGCATCCAAGTTTTTCTTGCCGATGGAGGTCAGCAAGTGATACAGCAATGCCGACGCACTTCGTTCGAACAACTGCACCTCTTCATTTAAGTCATCGATCACGTCCTCGATGGAATGCACGACGTCGCGATGGATACTGATCACGGTTGTCGGCAAGTACAGGATGGATACGTACGGTTTGGGGTATACGTCCCAGCCGAGATGTGTCGGCACTTCAAGATAAAACGCATCGCTCCGCGAAATAAACCGCGCCGTCCGTTCCGAAGCGAGGCAAGCTGTGAGAATCGATGCAGGTAGGTTGTAAGGCGCGAAGACTTCTTTCAATTCGTCGGCAGTGGCATCTTCGATATCGATCCAACGATGTGTCTCATCGTCGACCCATTCAGCCGACAGTTTGGTTTTCGGCAGCGACTCCAACATCGATCGTTCATTGATGCCGAAGATTCTCAGTTTCATTTCTGTCCTTTATTGCCGGAAATTTTGCGCAGGGTCGATCGCTCGGTAAAACTCCCAACTCCAGTTCGCTGCAGACAAAAAGGCTGTCCCATGCGTTTGATCACAGACCGTTAGCGTTGGTCCATTGGCACATAGGTGCGCTCGTTGGGTCCCGTGTAAACTTGTCGGGGTCGATTGATGCGACTACCGGGGTCTTGCCGCAGTTCTTTCCAATGGGCAATCCAACCCGGCAAACGCCCCAGGGCAAACATCACCGTGAACATTGCCGGGGGGATTCCCATGGCGCGGTACAAAATGCCACTGTAGAAATCGACGTTGGGATACAACTTGCGTTCGATGAAATATTCGTCACTGAGAGCGACCTCTTCCAGGCCTTTGGCAATATTCAGCAACGGATCGTTGATACCCATCGTTTTGATCACGTTGTCGGCCGCTTTGCGGAGGAACGTCGCGCGTGGATCAAAGTTTTTGTAAACACGATGGCCAAAGCCCATCAAGCGAAACTCATCGTCTTTGTCTTTGGCCAGATTGACATATTTCATATAGTCGCCGCCATCTTGCTGAATCATCTCCAACATTTCCAACACCTTTTGATTCGCTCCGCCATGTAGCGGTCCCGATAAGGCGCCGATGCCGGCGGAGATCGAAGCAAAAAAGTTGGCCTGGCTGCTGGCGACCATCCGCACCGTCGAGGTGCTGCAATTCTGTTCGTGATCCGCATGCAGAATCAACAGCATGTTCAGGGCGTTGGCCAATTCCGGCGGGACATCGTAGGTCGTCGTCGGCATGGCAAACATCATGTGCAGAAAGTTGGCGCAGTAAGACAAATCATCCCGGGGATAGATAAACGGTTGGCCGATCGATTTTTTGTAGGCGTAGGCGGCAATTGTTTTGGCTTTGGCGAGCAGACGAATGACATTCATGTCGTCGTCTTCGTCAAGTTCCGGATAGTAGGTCGACATCGACGCGACCATGGCCGAGAGAATCGCCATCGGGTGCGCAGACGGCCGAAAACCCTCGAAGAACTTTTTCATGTCTTCGTGGATCATGCTGTGAAAGGTCAATTGTTGACGGAAATTCGACAATTGCTCTTGGTTGGGAAGCTCGCCGTAAATGAGCAGGTAGCTGATTTCCGGGAAGGTGGCGGATTCGGCAAGCTGCTCGATGGGATAGCCGCGATACCGTAAAATTCCCTCTTCGCCGTTGATGAACGTGATCGCGCTCTCGCAGGAACCGGTGTTTCCGTAGCCGGAATCCAGCGTGATGATATTGGCGTCGGACCTGAGACTGGTGATGTCGACTGCGCGCTCCCCCTCGGACCCCGTAATCACCGGCAGCTCGAATTCCTGACCGTCCAGAACCAACTTAGCCGTCCCCATCGTCATTCCCCTTGCCTACTGGCCATCAAGGTCTATTGAGTATCCTGTGAACGTGTTTCGCTCTTTTTGAATCGGCAATCACCACTGCTGCCGGTCGCGGGAGCAGGCTGTCATCCCGGCAGCACCCGAAATTGCTGGGCAGACCCCGACTACCCTTCGGGACCAAAGCCACACTCCAATAATACGAACCTGCCGGGAAATGATCGAGCCATAAAGGCGAATCCGCCGCATTCTTCCGACTCGATTTTGCTGATTTTGCGGGAGAATTCCGCAACTTCCGTCGCGAGACGCGTCTGAGCACGTGTTCATTTCCAACCGTCTCATCGGCGAGATCGGTTTACGTTCGCCATAGTTTCTGGACTGCTCTCACACTGCTGTTACGTTCAACGGCGCTTGATCGCATACGGCAAACGGGTCACCTTGGGGGCCTTCTGGAATTCTCAGTGAATATCTAATCGGAAACAGATCTGCGAGGGGAACAATGTCTGCGTTATCGCCTCGAGCCGTTTGAACCCCAAAAACGATTCTCAGAACACTCGTATTTCAGTCACTGCTCATACCCCTCATTCTCAGCCAGTACATCCAAACCTACTCAAACGCCGCTTGACAATTGATGGCTATCCACCTCACCCGAGCAATCAGTCACGCGACTGACTCGTATCAACTGCACGGCCTACCCATTACGTTCCTCATGACCAGGACACCTGCACCGTCAAAACGACATCAAGCCCTCGTGTTTTCATGACCGATATTTGAATTGATTGCAAAACGACGGTTTCCGGCACCATTGTTCGACAGAACAAAAATGCCTCGCTGGACACTGCGACCGTGGCGGCCCCAACCGGCGATCTGTTGCCCTTCAATCTTCGCCGGAATCGATTTCCACTGCCGCTTGTTGATTTCGCCCGTGTCGGTCGTGTAATGCAGCTCTGCCTTGGCGATCTTTTTGGGGCCTTGCCAGCGGAGCGATGCTTGGCCGTCTTTGACCATCAGCATGTCGAGCTTGGGGAGCGGATCGGCGCCGCGCAGGTGTTGATCCACAAACAGACCGATTTCTTGCGGAGCCCAACCGGGGGGATGGCCGTGCGGCATGTTCACGGTGACGCGCAATTGTTTGGGGCTGGGCACGACGTCGAAACTCTTCATGTAGCTGTCCAGCGGATAGGCGAAGTCATTGGTGCCGTTGACGAACAGAATCGGCATCGAGACGGCCGGCAAGTATTGTGACGGATCCCAGAGTTGCACCCAGCGGTCGCGTTGCGCCGGTTCCATCTTCGCCATACGCGGGACCCAGGCACTGTTCTCTTGTAGAAATCCGCAGCCATAGACGGGGACGGCGACTTTGAAGCGGTTATCGACACCCGACACGATGCAGGTCAGATAGCCGCCCCAACTGATTCCCGTGACAGCTGTGCGCTGGGGATCAACGCCGGGAAAGCTGCGAATCAGCGAATGCGCGCGGATTGCGTTGGCAACCGCATGATAGGGCCATTGCTCCTTGGCCGGCTTGTCGATGCTGCCGAACTTTTCTTCGTCCCCTTGATTCGGTCCGCCATCATCCAGACGTGTGCGATTGCGACCATCGTGCGGATTTTTTCCTTCAACCGGTCGGTGCCCGGCTAAGTCCATAGCGATCGCGGCATAGCCCCGCTTGGCCCACAGTTCCGCCCATTCTTTGAACGCCGTTCCCACCCCCACCGTGCAGCAACACCACAGCGGGCAGGTTTTTGTCGAGCGACGAATCGCCCGCCAGCGTGCCGGGTGTGGCGTAGTAAGCGAAGACCCGCGTCGGTTGGCCGCCGTACGGTTCGCCGGCATAAAACAACGACCGCACGGGACTCTGCTCGTCGACCCATTCAAAGCTCGGCGGCTGACTGAGTGCTTCCAAGTCCCACGGCATCGTCTCGGGTAATTGGGGAGACGGCTTGATGGCCGAATCCGCTTGCGCGACGGTGGGAATCCATAGAAGTGCAGCGACAGCTAAAATCATTCGGAGGTTCTGCATAACTTTGAGTCATTCCTGGTCAGCACGGTAGAAAAATCAGAGCGGGTCGAGGTGGGGAATCTCGGGACGAATCGTGCAGGGAGGATCGGCCAGAGGGAACGGAATTGACCGCAGCCTGGACATCCCACCCCACATGGAACCCCGTTGCTATGGGGTTTTCAATTTGTCGTGGAACTCTTTCTTGAGTTTTTCGATCTTCGGCCGGATTACGAATTGGCAGTACGGCTGTTGCTCGTTGAGATCATAGTAGTTTTGATGATAATCCTCGGCCGGGAAAAACTCCTGAGCAGCCACGATTTCGGTAACGATCGGGTTTGCGAATGCCCCCGATTCATCGAGTTGTTTTTTGTAGGCTTCCGCCTGTTGTTGTTGCTCTGGGCTGTGATAGAAAATTGCCGAACGATATTGCGTGCCGGTATCGTTGCCTTGACGGTTCAGCGTTGTCGGGTCATGCGTTTGCCAAAAGACATTGAGCAAATCGGCAAACGTCACCACGGAGGGGTCAAACGTAATCTGCACCACCTCCGCATGTCCGGTTCTGCCGGTGCAAATTTGCTCGTAGGTCGGATTGGGAACCTGACCGCCGGTGTAGCCGGAGACCACCGACTGGACCCCCTTCAATTGCAGAAACACCCCTTCGGTACACCAAAAACAGCCGGCGCCAAAAGTCGCAACTTCCGTCGCGGCAGGACCCGCCGGTTCGACGGCATCGGTTTGAGGGGTCGGTTCCGGTTTGTTTGATTCAGACATCGGTTGTTGTCTCGCGTAAATCGTGGCAAAAAGTAATCCGCCGCCAATAAAAATCGCGGCGAGAATTCGATGGCTGGTGCGCATGTTGTTCTCGTCTATTTTGATGGAAATCGGACGTCCGGGTCGCATTCCGTCGGCAGTGCCGGCTCACCCGACCGCCACCTAGTATCTTAACCACCCGCGTCAAAGCCTGGAAAGAGCGTCATTGGTCTCTCGACGAATTTTCCGCAGCCATAGTGAGCCTTCCACGAACCGACTAAGATTGTAGCATGGCGGATCCTCAACCAAGGATGGCCATTTTCTTAGCCACAGATGAACACGGATCAAACACAAATATTTTGGCGTAACTCTCAAAATCCCCAAACCGACCGCTTGCGGTCGCAGTGTGCGATCCCTACCGGACAACGCGCCCAGGTGATTGGTGAAACCGGACAATTGCCGACAAGATTGACGCAAAAAACGAGAGAGAATAGGCATGTGGCAAGATTTTAAAGGGTATCGACAGGGTGCGATTGTACTCGTGGTCTGCGTGGTCTGTACGGTCATGAACAATGTGACCTGCCGGGCTGACGAAGCCGACACCAAACTGCAACAGGCTCTTCAGGGGACCTACGAGCCAATCGATTTGTCCCTGTTCAGAGACAGCATTCACCATTGGCAAATGAAAGACGGCCGTGGCCGGAATGACCAACGGTATCGCCCCGAGCAAATCGTACATATCGCGGAAAACCTGTTGCGATTTCAAAACTCTGATGGCGGATGGCCCGCCAACTTGGATTGGTTGGCCAATATCGATGTTGAGGAAATCCGCAAAATTCGCAAAGGCTCCCTCGGCCGCAGTACTTTTGATAACCGCAATACCTACTCACAAATCGAGTATCTAGCCCGGGTCTATCAAGTCACCGGGCTGCCGCGCTATCGCGAGGCAGCAGTGAAGGGTTTGGAATATCTTCTCCGAGAACAACGGCCGACCGGCGGGTGGCGGGGCAAGGATGTCGATGCCATCACCTTCAACGACGACGTGATGGTGGGAGTGATGACGCTACTCCTAAAAATCCGCAAAGGCAGCGCGGACTTCGCATGGTTAGACCCCCAATTGCGCGCCCGGCTGGACCGCTCTCTGGAACAGGCCATCGACGCTACGTTGAAATGCCAGATTGAAGTGAATGGCCGTAAAACCGCCTGGTGTCAGCAGCACGACCATGTCACATTCGCGCCGGTCCGCGCACGAACCTACGAACTCCCATCGATCACGCCCCAAGAAAGTACAGGCGTGGTCCGGTTTTTGATGGAACTGCCCCACCCTTCCCCGGAAGTCATCGAAGCTGTGGAGAGTGCAATGGCTTGGTTTGAAACGTCCAAAATCGAAGGGCTACGGATCAAGACCGTTCCGATCACGCCGGTCCGTTTCGAAAACTTCACCGCCAAGATCGATCGGATCGAAGTCCAGGACCCACAAGCGCCGCCGATTTGGACCCGCTACTACGAAATCGAAACCAACCGGCCCTTTTTCTGTAATCGCGACGGCATCAAAGTCTATCGCCTTGCCGACGTCAAACTCGAACGCCGCGTCGGCTATGGCTGGTACGGCAATTGGCCGGTGCATTTGAAAACGGATCTTTACCCCGCCTGGAAAGCACGGATCTCCACACCGGAAAGCCCATAAGACGCAACATCCCGCGGATGACTCCTTATTCTGGTCCGCAGGTCACAATTACGCGTCGATGCTTCTTTAAGGGTGGACTGCCGTTGTCGCTCACCGTGCAAACCAAGTGCATGGTTTGCCCCGGTTGGGCATCGTCGGGTACGCGAAACGTCGCGCGCGGCGTCGTGGCATTTTCAATCGTCAGCGCCTCCGGATACGTGCCCGCTTCCTGATACGGCCACCACTGGTACTGCAGCGTGTCCCCATCGGGGTCGCTAGCTTCTGCCTCAAGCACGATGTTCGCTCCCGGTGAGGCTGTGATATCCTGCTCGTGGCGCAGGGTGACGACCGGATGATGGTTGGCTTGTTCGTAGTCTTTCACACACCAATCGGCCCGCGCAGCCCAGTCGTTTTGAAAATCGATTGCCCAACGACTGATCGAATGCGGTCCCGGTTGCTTGCCATCCACCGACCTCCACAAATGCGGCTTCGCTTGATAGAAGCGGCCGCCCCAACCGCCATACGTGGGATGCTCATCACTACGCAGACCGGTGTTGATCACATGCAAAAATGCAGGGGAATCTCCCTCGGAACGAAAGCGGAGTTCCTTGTGTTCGTACAGATCCAACAACGGGCCATGTTTTTTTAAAAGGTTTTCTCGCATCCAAACACGGCCGAAATATTTTTTTTCGTCCGGCGGCAGAAGTTTGCCCCACCCATACGCAATAGCCCCGAAGGAAGGATAATTGCTGAGCAAGACTTCCACGTTCGGCCATTGTTTGCGGATGTACGTGTCATACGTGTTGTCTTGATGTGTGATCAAGTAGATTTTGGCCTTGGCTGAAACCTCTTCGATGCGGTCGGGATATTTTTCTTCAATGGTCTTCAGCGCGCGGGCAATCGTATTGGCACCTCCCCAGGCCTGCAGCCATACGGGCGAGGGGTCCTTTTCCAGCAGGACTTCGACAATACGATTCGATCCCGGTGTCGCTTCGCGCATATCCCCTTCAAGTTCGATATTGCCCACAAACACCTGACTTCGGAGTTCGTCGGCTGTGGGGTACCCCGGAGCGTGTTGTTTGAGCTGGGGGTAAACCGCTTCATAAGCGGCGAGTTGCTCATCCAACCAGGAGACATCATTCCACCTGTAGCCGGGGTCTTGCGCATTGCCTTTCCAGTGATGTTTCGAACTAGAGTGAATCAACCCGCGGATATCCCAATCATTGGCGTACAACAAGAAGCGGTTCATCGAGCAGCGATCGTCCACTTCACCGTCGGTCGTCACTATCACCCGTGGACGCCCGGTGGCATCTGCCGCTGAAGCAGGCACCGTGACAGCCAGGAATACTAGGGTGGTCGCAAGAACCAACGCTCCACATTTGTTCATTTCTGTAACCTCTAAGAGTAACCGAGCAGGAAAGTCCAAGAGACCCACAGCAGTTGCTGCTTGTGATCCATCGGTGTTTGATCAATAATTTAGATGGTATTATCGAGGATTGCGACCTGGGCCACCAGATTCTTAGATGACATTTCTGAGCGAGATTTGTTTCCCTCGATGGCAACGTCTCCTCGTCATCGCCCCGGTGGCGACGGCGCATCGTGCCAATCACTCACACAGATCGGGACTCCAAGTTCCGAATTAAGGGAAGATCATGCAAGAGAACCCTGTGAAACGGAAATTATCCACCGGCGACTTTTCGCTCGGCACGTTTGTCTTTGAATTCAACTCAACCGGAATCGCTCGCATCGCTGCCGAAGCCGGGGCGGAATTTATTGTCTTCGATATGGAGCACACCGGCTGGAGCGTCGAGTCGATCCGCATGTTGATGGCGACCACACCCGACGGAACAGTCCCGATCGTCCGCGTACCGGTCACGGAATATCACTTCATCGCACGGATCTTTGATATGGGCGCGATGGGGGTCATGGTGCCGATGGTGGAAACGGCCGAACAGGCGGAATTGATTGTCCGCAGCTCGAAGTATCCCCCCGCCGGTCGTCGCGGAGCCGCATTTGGCGTCGCCCACGACGACTACCAAGGTGGTGATATTGTTGAAAAAATGAACAGCGCCAATTCGCAACAACAACTGATTGCGCAAATCGAAACGGCGGCGGGTGTTGAGAATGCCGATGCAATCGCGGCTGTGCCGGGCATCGACGTTTTGTGGATCGGCCATTTCGACCTCTCCAATTCACTGGGAATTCCCGCGCAATTCGATCACCCCCAATTCCAATCCGCCGTGAAGCGGGTTCTCGAAGCCGCTCACAAACATGGCAAGATCGGCGGCTTCATGGCTGAGGGTGTGGACAATGCCAATGCACTGATCAAACAAGGCTTTCAAATGATCGCGTTTGGCGGCGATCTGTGGATCTACCAAAAAGCGTTAGCCGGCGGATTGAGTGCGGATTCGCGAACAGGCTCAATACGGGGTGCATGAGGGTCCGCCAATTCGTGACAAGTTTCACAGATGGCCAACGAACACGGTTCAGCGAGGGGCGCCGCGGGGGCCGGCGTCGTTAGGTGGACCGGTTTTGTTACCTTTGGGGTCTGCCCGGACGCTTGGGGCGGCCTCCTGGCGGTCGGGAGCCAGGGGGACGGGGCGGCGTTGTCGGGTGCCAGAGAGCCTAGGGGTGCAAGCCGGTGGGGCGGATGTTGAATTCCTCCGGAGCGGTCCGGGGGAGTGCGGTACCCCACCCCCGCCACATCCCGGGGACGCCGCAGCAGAGGTGAACGCCCCCGGCACTGCGCCGGAGGGCGTGAATACCGACACCGTTAGGGAACAAAGACAATGTTGCCGATGTCGGTGACATTGCCGGTCGGTATGCCATTGGACGCAGCGAAACTGGCCTTGTCGGCGAAACCATCCACAACGATTGATCCACCCAGAGCTTGGAATAGCGATACCGTACCACTTCCCCCATCAAGCACGTTGTTGGTGACCTGCAAAGTCAGGCTGCCAGCCCCGGCAAGTATGCGTTCCGCATAGATCTCACTGGATAGTAAGGACGTAATCGTTGATCCGTCCACTGTCGCCGTCGTGGAATCCTGTGCGTAAATTCCAATCGAAGAAATCCCGTTGGTCGTAATTGTGCTCGCATTGCCAACGGTCAACTCGGAGGAATCAACGATCTCGATGCCCGTTGCCGACACACCATTGGTCAAGATCTGACTTCCGTTGTCAACGAAGGGCGTCGAGTCATCCTCGCTATAAATACCGTGAGCGCGGAGTCCACTGGTGGTGACACGACTGCCATTGTCCACCATCACCCAGGCGCTGTCCTCGGTAAAGATGCCCACTGCGTCGGCTGCGGTCGTAGTCACGAGACTGGCGTTGTCGATCGTCAACGTCGACAAGCCTCCTGCCTCGATGCCGGTGGCGAACACACCGTGCGTCGTCACGCTGCTCAATGCGTCGATCGTCCCCGCGGCTGTCCCGTTCAAATAGACACCCAATGCCGAGTCGGCATTTGTCGTAATGCTGCTCGCATTGTCAATGACCAGCGTGGAGCCGTCCGACGCCGAAACACCACGTGCGGAGATTCCGTTGGTCGTGATCACACTGCCGTTGTCGATCGTCACCCAGGCGGTGTTGTATCCGAAAACGCCATGTGCAGTTAACCCGTCGGTGGTGACAGTGCTGAGGTTATCGATCGTCAACGTCGATCCGCTTGCCGCTACAGCTCCATAGGCGCTCACCCCTTCGGTGTTGATTTCGCTCGCACCGTCGACCGTGACCGTGGAGTCGTCAAAGGCCACCGATGCCATAAGCACCGCCCCCAAGAGTGTTGACCTCACTTCCGTTGTCGACGAGCACCACCGAGGTATCGTTGGCAACGACACCGTGCGAATCCAACCCGTTTGTTGTGATTCGACTTCCATTGTCGATTGTGACTTCGGACGTGTCATCGGCGACGACGCCGTAGGCAATCGCCCCGTTGGTGGTGATCCAACTCTCATTGTCAATTGTGCCGGTCGAGGTGTCCTGTAAAAAGACGCCAAAGGCACCGCCGCCAGAGGTATTCACACGGCTTTCATTGTCGACGATCAACGTCGATGATTCAATTCCATAGAGGCCATGGGCGTCGATCCCCAAGGTCGTGATGATACTGTTATTATCAACCGAGACCCACGAGGAATCCTCTGCAAAAATGCCCACTGCATCTAATCCCAACGTGTTAATTTCACTGGCATTGTCCACAGTGACTGTTGTGTTGTCGATCGCACTGATTCCATAAGAACCAATCCCCACCGTGTTAACGAGACTGCTGCGATCAACCGTCACCACCGAAGTGTCGGCGGCAATAATGCCGTGCGAACCCAGACCAGCCGTGTTCACACGACTGCTGCGGTCAACCGTCAATTCCGAAGAGTTTTCAGCAACCACGCCGTAAGCTGCGGCTCCCAGCGTATTAACTTGGCTCATCCGGTCAATAGACGGCGGTTGAGGAATCTTGCAAATAGACGCCGAACGCTCCCCCGCCGCCGGTGTCCACCCGACTACCATTGTCGACAGTCAACGCCGAGGTGTCCGTCATGACAACACCATGAGCATCAATCCCGACAGTAGTGACCAAACTGCCGTGGTCAATTCTCGCCCAGGACGTGTCGTCCCCAAAAATGCCGAGTCCCCGTAGCCCCACGGTCGTCACTTCACTACCGTTGTCGACCACAGCACTCGACGAGTCATCCAGGAAGATACCGAGCGAAGTCGACTCCCTTGGTTTTGATCCGACTTTCGTTGTCCACAACGATTGTGGACGAACTCACCGCATGGATACCATCTGCCAATCCGGCATTGGTGGTCACGCGACTCCCGTTGTCGATCTTCACCTCAGACGAATTGTCCGCATAGATACCGTGCGCGCTCAGTCCTCGGGTAATGACACGGCTGTCATTGTCGACCGTCACCGTGGATTTATCTTCCGTAATGACGCCGTACGCACTGACACCAGTGGTGGTGACATTGCTCATGTGATCAATTTTGGCCGACGAAGCATCCTCTAAAAAGACACCATACGCCCCGACGCCGGCCGTGTTGATTTGACTGTCGTTATCAACGATCAACTCCGACGAGTCGGTTGTCGCATAAACACCATACGCATCGAGATCCCAATGTGTTGATCTCACTACCGTCATCAACAGTTGCCTTTGAGGAATCCTGCAACCAGATGCCCACAGCATCGGCTCCCACCGTGTTGATCCGACTTTTGTTGTCGACGATTACTTGGGAGGAACCCACCGCCTGGAGACCGTCCGACAAGATTCCAGCGGTCGTCACACGACTGCCGTTGTCGATGCGGACCGTTGAGAAGTTGTCCGCGAAAACCCCCTGTGAATCAGCACCCACTGTATGAATCGTACTCTCATGGTCGACCACCACTTTGGAGGAATCCTCGGCCAGGATCCCGAAGGCTTCGCCCCCTTTGGTGATGATTTCACTACCGTTGTCGATGGTCACCTTCGACGAGTCCGCTGCACGGACACCGTGCGTAAAGCCGCCAAAGGTGGTGATCCGGCTGGCGTTGTCGACTGTAGCTGTCGAAGACCCCACCGTTTCGATACCGTGTGCAAACACTCCCAGGGTTGAGATTCGACTTTGGCCATCGACGGAGACCCGAGAGGAGTTTTCGGCATAGATACCGTGAGCATCAAGCCCTGCGGTGGAAACCGTGCTGCCACCGTCGAGGGTCACCCAGGAGTTGTCATCCGCAAAAATACCGTGAACTTCGGCGCCTAAGGTTTCTATGTTACTTTTGTTACCAATCGTCACCGACGACGAATCGACCGCATAAACACCATAGGCTTCGAGTCCAGCCGTCTTGATATTGTTGCTGCTATTGAAGATCAACGAAGACGAATCTTGCACGTAAGCCCCATAGGCTCTGGCGCCCAAGGAGGTGATGTTCGTATTCTCGCCCGCCGTCACCGATGAGTTACCGGTCAGATAAATCCCTTCGACGCTGTCCCCTGTTGTGTTGATCGTTACGTTATCAACCAACGCGTTTGCGGCATGATTTCCAATAATGGCCGCTCCGGACTGCGGATCGTTGATCGTAAAGTTCGTCGCCCACGTGTTGCTGGCCAACGCGACCGAGGGTCCCATCGAATTCTGGAAGATCGGAATCGCTCCACCCGAACCATTGCCCGCCGGTAGCGTTACAAAGCCCAATTGCAACGTATCGATTTCGTAGACCGCACCCCCACCTTCGCCCAATAGACGTTGGCGGTCCCGCAATCTCAATGTCCCTTGGCCGTCAAAGGTGCTATCGGAATACAAGTAAACAATGTCGTTGACTTTCGAAACCGGCTCCACGCCACTCACATCGTTGAGCGGTTCCTCATACGTACCGTCCCCGCCATCTGCCGCGGCGCTGTTCACGTGCACAATCCGCAGGTCGGTTCCATCGGGGTTTTTCAGACGCTCTTCTAATTCGATGGGACCTGCGTCGATCGTCCCCCGCGCGACAGTAATCACTGACTTCCGATAGACCGGATCATCCATACGATCGCGAACCACATCGCGATACATGGGCCGATCTCGTTTGAACAAATCGGAATAGATCGTCATGCCGAATACGACCTGCGTTTTGAAAAAGCGGTCGTGTTGAATCCCCAGGTTCACATCGATGCTGTTGGAGAAATTGGCGTTCAACCGTCCCGTGATGCCGGGCGCATCTTGCAGGCTCGGGTTATCATAATAGTAGCCGCCGACATACCCGCTCAGCACACCCCAATTGATCTGGTCATCCGTCAATGGTCCCCCGACTTCGAAGTCGAAGCCACGCAACGATTGCTCGATCTCAGACTCTTGTCCGTACGTGCCGCCGTACAGCAAAAAGTAATCCTGGAACCGCAACATCGGCGACCCACCACCGACGATCCCGGTCGAATACGTCGAGAGGACCGTCCGATCGTGACTGATGGGCATGTAAAAGTTGTTGCGAAACTGCAGCTCATCAAAAAACAACTCCCAGCCAAAGCCCATTTGGCGATAAGTCGCATAGGGAGTCTGACGCTGATCGGTGAAGACGTTGAGCCCCCAGACAGCATCGGCACCCTCGAGGTAGCCGCGCAGACCACCCCCGAGATTGTAGCCGAGATCAGAGTTTTCGTCGGCTAAGAGTCGCGTGTCAAAGAAGAACAACCGTTCTTCGTCGCCAAAAGGAATGAAGGCGCGCAGGTCGGAATAATTGTCATCGACCCCATTCTGCCGCGTCTGCCCATGAATACCGATGCGCGGCCCAAAACCTTGCGCGGAGGCCTCCTGTGTCGCAGTGAGCACTAGCAGTAGGAACAGGCCACAACCAACGGCAACTGTTGAACGATACGGTCGCACGACTCGCAACATTTTGTCGTCCTTGACAAAGAATTCGCAAAAAAACAGCCCACGCATTTGTAGGGTAGCGTTTACTTAGTCGGTGGATCGTGGTTCGTTCCGACGGCGAATAGAAACATTCCCCTAGGTTTTCGAGACATATCCTGACGAAAGTTCAGCCTGTACCAGTTATTTCAATTACACATCTCCCAACACATTAACTCTTTGGGACGCGGTGCGGGCTACCATCTCAAAACAGGGTGGGCGAGGCTCCTCCCGTGACGCGGAAAGGAATTGCAACGCGGTATTTTGAAGATACGCTCTCAATCCGCACCTGCTACGGCAGCGTCACGTCCCAGATTTTCGCACGCCGCGCCTTTCCTTCCGGCCCCTCAACGTGCAGCGTCACGATGAATTCGCCCGGCTTTTTGTAATGGTGGGTCGGGTGGCGCTCAGTCGAGGAGGTCCCGTCACCAAAATCCCACCGCCAAGACGTGATCTCACCAAACGAACGATCGCGAAATGCCACATCTCGATTCGCGCGGTTAATGACTTGGAATGACCAATCCGCTTCGACCGGCTTGCGCAACTGCTTCTCCAAGGGCATCAATCGAAACGCGACCAAGTCCGAAGCGTCCCCATACATGGTCGTCTTGTGCGACAGATTCCAAAAACCGGTGTAGCGCTCAGCCTGATCGTCGTCGTAATCCAGCACCGCCCAAGAGAGGCCGATTTTTTTATCTTCCACAAGTTTCGACGGAACGGCCCGGGCGGGGTCCGGGGGAGCATAGTCAAAGGGCGTCACGAAAAATTCCAGCACAAGTTTCCCACTCTCGCCATGCTTGAAGTTGTACTTGCAAGCTGCGTTGGCGTAGGGCAAATCTTTGATCCAGGGCTGCGCCCCACACCATGGCCCAGTCCTTACCTTCAGCAGGCGTGAAGATGTGGTAGTTTTGCGCATGCACGCCGTGAAACTGAAAATGCGTGTCCAATTTGTCGCGGAGCTTGGGATTGGGATGCATCTGACGAATCAACGGTCCGCCCGACAAATCACCGTCGACGACGATCTCGAAGATATCGTTGTGCAAATCCCCACGGGCAAAGTCCCAATAATTGTCCTGGGCTTCATACAGAAAGTAGAGCCGATTCAGCCCTTTCACCCAGCCGACTTTGACCTGCACATCCAGATTGTCCGGATCATGCTTGTCGCCCAGGCCAACCACCGTTTCCCGCAATTCCTTCGTACCAATCGTGTACGACTCGGGAACAATCGACCAATCGTCGGCGTCGCCATCAATCCGCGGAATCTGATTCGCCGGAAACTGAAACACCTGATATTCAACATCGGGCCGCTCCAACCCAATGCTCAGAGCGGCAATCAACAGGCAAACAGAATGCATGGTTGTTCTCCTTGGAGTTCACACAGGGACTCGCTGAGAATAACCACGCCCGCCGTCCGCGTCCAACTGGTAAGGACGCGTGAGCAACGAATCGGCTTCACGATTTGGCCCAAGGTATTGCAGACCGGCAATCGGTCAGACACAGAGCGCGCTGAAAAGCCAAACCACATCCAAGATCTAGGGTGCCACAGCTGGCTTGCCCAGCAGTGTTTCTGCCGGTCACACGGTTTGCACTGGCGGACAAGCCGCCAGTTGCACCCGTTTTCAACCGACCGCTCAAAGCAAACCACCGAATTCACGACTACAAACCCAGTCGAACGACAACGCGACATTCAGGGCACGTCCCTACGGTGCGAGGAACTTAAACGGCTCCGCCTCTTTGAAGTTGGCCGTTTGGTTGCCGCCGAGGTTCGGGTTCCCATCCATCAACAGCTTGCGGGTGCCCGACCCATATTCGAAGTTGATATCAGCCAAATCCACCCACAGCAAGCTGGGGCTGATGGTACTTTGGTAGTAATAGACCCGATTTTTCTGGTCCGCTACGGTCCGCCACAACGTCGATGAGATGTTGGGTTGATTCGGCGTGGTAATCCCGAGCGGCACACTGCAATTGTTCATCACACTGAAGACGCTGGCTACCGCCTCGCGAGGATTGGCGGACTGTTTGCAGGCGTTAATGTAGAAGGACGCCCGCGCAAAACGGTCGGCAGCCCGGTTGGTTCCGGGGAGCATCACGGTTCCGCCGATTTCTTTCCAATAGGCGTTCAGCGACAATTGTTGGTCGTAGGAGGGCGAGTTGGTCATGACTTGGTACTGCTTGCCGTGATGAATCACGAGCTTGCCGTCCAGATACTCAAAGATCGCCGAGTCGCCGGATCGATCGGAGATCGCGAGGTGCACAGTCCCTTTTTTACCGTTGGGAAGAGTGTCGGTGACCATGCGATAGGCTTCTTTGCGGGCGTCAGCGACTGCCTCCTCAACAGTGGCAAAGCTATCAAGTACATATTGAGCCCAGGACGAAATGACCAGTGCAGGCCGTTTGTCACCCGGGACGGTGTACTCCGATTCGGCAAGGTACAGCAAGTTGGCCACAAGGCCTTTCTCGTTCATCCCGTCGGCCGAAGCACCCTCGTAGACCGAAGTCACCACGCTCCCATACTTGCTGGTCCATTTCAGCCCCCCTCGCTCCATTCCGCTCTCGCGATCCAGTCCACGTGGAAAGATCCACATGTTGGAATGCATATCTTCGCTCCAGTCCATGGTGCGACCGGTCACGGTTTGGGCTTGCTTGCCAAAATAAAGAGCACGCGTGCAGGCATCAGCAACGGGAGCAACCAGCATCACAACAAATGCTGATGAAGCGGCAATAACAGCAAGCATGGAACGGCGGCAACGACGAGGCATAGTTGGTTTCCTAGGGTAGGGGACGACGAATCGTTCACAGGAGTATTTCAGACGGGCCGAAATATACAGAGATTCTATTCCCGAACACAACAGGAACATTCCGCATGCGCACGGCGAATGCCCAGCACACCGTCGTCGCCTTGTCGAAAGGCAATTCGCGACAATCCCACGGCATATGGACCCCGGTGTCGCGGGAGTCATCGCGAACAACTACGCCCAACGAAGAAAGGTTCAAAAGGCCTGCAGGCAAGCAATTAAGCCAGCAGTTCTTTGACGATACGCGTCGGTTCGACGCCGACCAAGCGTTGGTCCAATCCCTGATAGGGAAACGTGAGCTGATTCCCATCGAAGCCCAGCAGATGCAGAATCGTGCGGTGTAAATCGTGAACGTGGACGCGGTCTTGAATCACATTGAATCCGAAATCGTCGCTGGCCCCTAACGTCACGCCCCCCTTCACCCCGCCACCCGCAAGCCACATCGAAAAGGCATTGGGATGGTGGTCCCGGCCGTCGGTACTGCCTTGGACCATTGGTGTGCGTCCAAACTCACCTCCCCAAATCACCAACGTCTCATCCAACAATCCGCGTTGTTTGAGATCTTTGACCAAGGCCGCGGACGCCTGTTCCGTGTCGGCACAGTTTTTCTTGAGATCTTTCACCAACCCACCGTGCTGGTCCCATGATTCGTGAAACAGTTCCACAAACCGCACGCCCCGTTCAATCATCCGCCGCGCCAACAAACAGTTCATCGCAAATGATGGCACGCCCGGTTCCGCACCATACATGTCCAGAATGTGTTGCGGCTCGCTACTCATGTCCATCAACTCCGGTGCACTGGATTGCATGCGATAGGCCATCTCGAAGGAATTGATCCGCGTGGCGATTTCCGGATCACCGACCGCCTGTTGTTTCCTTTCGTTGAGCTGCGTGATGACATCCAATGAGTCCCGTTGCAGTTGCTGATCAACCCCCTCAGGGTTGGACAGATACAAGACTGGCTCACCCGTGCTGCGAAACGATACGCCTTGATAAACCGTCGGCAGAAACCCGCTGCCCCAATTGGCGTTCCCGCCACTGGGACCTTTATTTCCCGAGCTGAGAACCACAAACGCCGGCAAGTCACGTGATTCACATCCCAACCCATACGTGGTCCAAGCACCGAGACTTGGTTTGCCAAATTGTTGCGAGCCGGTGCTCATAATAATCTGCGCCGGCGCATGATTGAACGCGTCGGTCACCATCGATTTGACAATGGCAATCTCATCCACAACTTCTGCCATATTCGGCAACAGTTCAGAGAGCTCCGCCCCACATTCCCCATGCTTAGAAAACTGGAACTTGGGGCCTAACAGTTTGGAATTGGGGCTAATGAAAGCCGCGCGGTAATCTTTAATCAGATCGGCCGGCGGAAGTTGCCCATCGAACTTGGCGAGCGCCGGTTTATGATCAAATAACTCCAAATGACTGGGGCCACCCCCCATAAACAATTGGATGACGTTCTTCGCCCGCCCCGGAAAATGCGGCTGCTTGGGCGCGAGCGCGTCCGCTGCAATGGCCTTTTGTTCCAGCAGTTGCCCCAGCGCAATGGCGCCTAGTCCGATTCCACACTCCTGCAAAAACCAGCGACGGGAAGTCAGGCGTTGGTCCAGATTGTCAGAATTTAATGAAGAGGGCATCGGATCATTCATTCTTTCGTGATGGTTTCGTCGAGGTTGAGCAGCACGCGACTCACGACTGTCCAGGCAGCCAATTGAATCTGTTCGACAATTTCCGGCAGCTCGGAAGTCTCCCCCTGCTGATTCCCCAGAATCTGTTTCGGATCAAGCGATCCGTCCTGGAGTCGCTGAGTTTGTTCATCGAGAAATTCGAGTAACGTAGCGGATTCCTCCGGTGTTGGTTTGCGGGAAACGCAACTGCGAAACGCGTAATCCAATCGGTCCTGGTCCGATTCGCCACCGTGTGTAATCGTTTGTTGCGCCAACCCTTCCGCACATTCGAAAAACAGCGGTTCGTTGAGCGTTGTGAGCGCCTGGAGTGGTGAATTGGATCGCGGTCGTCGCACGGTCGCAATCTCGCCACTCGGTGCATCGAAGGCCTGCAACGCCGGATAGGGAATGGATCGAAAGCGAAAGGTATAGAGCGCGCGGCGATAACGTTGCGGACCGGTTTCCACATTCCAAGTCTTGTCGCCGTAGCTGGCTGGACGATGGAAGAGAAATTCCGGCGCAGGCGGAAAGACACTCGGGCCGCCCACTTTCTTTTCTAGCAGTCCACTTGCCGCGAGAAAAATATCGCGGACGACCTCAGCATCGACACGAAAACGAGGGCCACGAGCCAGCAGTCGATTCGCCGGATCGCGGGCCAGTAAATCCGCTGTGACCGAAGAATCTTGTCGATAGGTGTTGGAAAGCACAATCTGACGGTGGAGATGTTTGAGGCTCCACCCCTGCTCCACCAATTCCACGGAAAGCCAATCCAACAACTCAGGATGCGACGGCGGGCTCCCGGTCGATCCCAAATCTTCGGGGGTATCCACAATACCGGTCCCGAAATACGCTTGCCAGACCCGATTCACGATCGAGCGCGCCGTCGTGGGAGACTGCGGATCCACCAGCCATTTTGCAAAGGCCAGACGATTGACCGGCTTGCCTTGGGAGAGCGGATTGAGAAATTCCGGCACGGCTGGATCGGCGATATCTTTCGGTTTGAGAAAATCGCCGCGATCCAACAGATGTGTGGGACGTTCGGTGTCACGTTCCCGCAGGACAAATTGCGTCGTCCCTTCGGGATGCTCGCTCCAGAGAGTTTCGATCTGCTCGTTCTCAGCGCTCCAGTCAGGGACCGTCGTCCGCCAATAACGAAACACCGCGCGCATTTGCGATTCGGTGCGGTCTTGCATCGGCACCTCAAGAATTTCTCGGACCGCAGCCGGGAGCGGATCGGCGACCGCTTCCATATCGGTTGCTGAAATACGAAACCGCCCCAGGTTCAATGTTTGATTGTCGTTGCTATTCGAACCGCCGTGACTTTGTGCCAGGTTGAAGACCAGCTTGGTTCCCCCCGGAAAAGCAACATCTTTGTCGGCAACGAAGACCGCCTTGCGCGGCTGATTTCTACGCCCCGGCCCGGCATCGATTCCCCAGGCGGTTTTCTGATCGCCGTCGATCGCGTATTCCACAGGACCGGTGAGGCCCGCCTTGGGATCTTTCCCATCGGTATACGGTGGACCAAGCTGCCGGTGATCATTGCTGAAATCCGCAGTCGCCCGTGCAAATTTGATGTCAATTGTTTTCTGAGGATCTTCAACACTGACCGCTTGGACCTTGAATTCCGAAAGCGCGAGCAATCCGTTCATCGCACGACCGGGACCACCGGCCGGTAAGTTCGGATCGTTGAGCAATTCCAATCGAAAGGAGCGGATGCTCGGGAGATCGGTGGTCACCGAAAACTGACCCGTCGAGCGCGTGGGGGCATAACCTTGCGCCAACAACGAGCCATCCTGCTGCTGTAAGTACCGCTGCGAATTGTTGCCGGCGTTCTCGATTGGCAGCATTGTCCACTGCGGTTGATCACCCCGAACCTGCTCTTCCCAGGCCGCCATCCGCTCACGCCAATCCGATGTTTTCGCGCGGAGTTGCTCTTCGATCTCGTTAATCCGGCGAAAGATGTCGTCCCGTTTCTGTTGTTGAGCAACTGTATAAACTGTCGGTTGGGCTTCATGACAGTTGTTCAAAAACGCGAACATGTTGTAGTAATCGTGATGGGTAAACGGATCGTACTTGTGGCTGTGACATTGCGCACACTGCACCGTCAGACCCAACACAGATTTGCCAACCGTATCCATGCGGTCGAACATCGCTTGCATACGAAATTCTTCGGGATCAATCCCCCCTTCTTCATTCAGCATCGAATTGCGCAGAAAACCGGTCGCCACAATCTGGTCTTGCGTGGCATTCGGTAACAGGTCGCCCGCGATTTGCTCGATGATGAATTGGTCGTAAGGCAAATCACGGTTCAATGCGTTGATCACCCAATCGCGATAGAACCACACCTCGCGCGGTTTGTCTTTTTCGAATCCATCCGAATCGGCGTAACGCGCCGCATCCAACCAGATTCGCCCCCAACGCTCTCCATAGTGCGGCGAGGCCAACAACCGTTCGACTTGCCGCTCATAGGCAGCAGGCGATTCGTCCGCCAAGAACGCGTCGATCTCGTCGACAGTCGGCGGCAGCCCGATCAAATCGAGACTCAACCGCCGCAACAATGTCACCCGTTTTGCTTCGGCAGTCGGAGCAAGGTTTTCTTGTTCCAACCGCTGCAGTACGAACGCATCGATAGGGTTACGCACCCAAGCGGAATTTTTTACGTTGGGAACATCCGGTCGTTCCGGCGGAACAAAGGCCCAATGCCGCGACCACTGGGCTCCTTCGGCAATCCAACGGCGGACTTTTTCAATTTGTGCCTTCGACAACGGCTCATGCCCCGAATCGGACGGAGGCATGATCAAGGCCTCGTCGTCGGCCGCCAATCGCGCTAGGATTTCACTGGCAGCGGGGTCTCCCGGTTTGATCACAAAAGTCCCATCGCGATCCCGCGTCGCTTCTTCCGCAAGATCCAGCCGCAACTCCGCTTCGCGCGTCCCTTCATCCGGTCCATGACAAAGAAAACACCGCTCGGAGAGCAGCGGTAATATCTCACGGCGAAACGAGACTTTCTCTGTCGAGTCCTGCTTAGCGCCGGTCGGTTTGCTCGGCTCCTCGGCATGCAGTTCTATTCCATAGAAAACCGCAGCACCCACGAACAGGATCAGACATCCGCAAAATCGGATTGCACGCACCATCAAATCAGTCACCTTGGAGTGTTCGTGAAATTCATTGCCCTCTCCTGTCATTCTACCCGACAAGAGAAGCACCGACCAGCGAATTCAACGTGGTGGCCGCCTGCAATGCCCAAAGACCATCACGGTTTCGACGGCAGCGGGACCTGGGATCGACTGGTGAGGTATGCAAATAAATCGCGGATCTCTTCCGCCTTAAGTTGCTTCAGCAAACCATCCGGCATGAGAGACATCTTTTGATTCACAACCTCTTCCACATCCGACCGATCGATCACTAAACGTTCCTTTTCCGTTTGCACCTCTAAGGTGCGGTCCGATTGCGCAACGACGACACCGGTCACAACGCGGCCGTCATTCAGCACGATGGCCGACGCTTGAAATTCCTGCCCCACCGAAGCACTGGGATCGACGATGTTTTCCAACAGGTAATTCAAATTCTGCCGGTTGGAACCAGTCAGGTCCGGACCGACGCGTCCTCCCGCACCATAGAGCACGTGGCAGTTGCTACACGTTTTCTCAAACAGCACGCGGCCCTTGCCCGCATGGCCGGCTTGCAGCTTTTCAGGAGCGAGCGCCGCAGTCAATTCCGCGATACGTTTCACCTTCTCTTCGGAGGTATCACGCAAAGCGCCCCACTGTTTGGTGAGCTCTTCATTCAGCGCCGGATCTTTGAAGCTGCGAATCTGTCGTGCATGAAATGCGGAAATCGCGGAGGGTTCAATCTGTCCATCGGCAATTGCTTTCAGTAACGCTCTTGCGGAAGCAGGACGCGATGCGAGGGTAGCAATGGCCACTTCCCGCGCACTGGGCTCGAGACCGGTATACCGCTGTAAAATCAGTTGCGGAATTTGAGGATCGTCGAACGCCGCAAAGCCGCGGAGGACTTCATTCATCAACACCAAATCGCCCAACACATGTTTGAGTAGCGCCAACGCCTCGGGGGAACGGTCATCGACCAAAAACCGCAAAGCATTCCGCCGCGTCTCCGCATCGGCATCGGTATCCGTCACAATCTCGCGCAACTCCGAAATCGCTTGGCCATCCCCAAACACCACCCCCAATTGCCGGGCTTGTTCTTGCACCTTTTCCGGCGCGGACGAAAACACAATCTCCGCCGCACGGGGCCAGGTCTTCGGCTGCGGCGCCTTTCGCCAACCGCGCAAGGCGCCATTCATGCCCTGCAAAATATCCAATTGAAACTGGGCATCATTTCCTGTCCCGATGAGTTGCAGCAATTGGTCGACTGCTGCGGGCTGCGATTCCAATTCGCTGGTCAGACGACGAGCAATCAACCGTCGCAACAACCCAATCTTACTCCGTTCCGCCAAGGCGATTGATCGACCCGGATCGGTAGGGATCGCCGGTTCGATTCCATACCAAATCATCAACGGCAAGGCCCGGTCCTGGGCATCCGCCGCGTGTTGCGCCAATGCGTCCGCAATGTCCCAACGACTCTCCAACGGCAGCCGCTGCAACGTGGAGGCCAAATACAACCGCACCAAGCCCGACGGATCAGCCTGAGCCAGTTCCCGCATTTTCGCAATCGTCGGTGCGCTAAACGTGCCATCATCCGCCAACAAACGTAAAGCCCACACGCGGACATGCTCGTTGTCATCATCGAGTTGTGAGCGGAGCCACTCCTCATCGGTCGCACCAATCGCATACAGGCACCACATCGCTCGCAGTTGGTGCGTCACGTCGGAATCTTCAGCGAACATTTTCAACAACGCCTTACGTGCCTGCGGCATCTTCTGCCCCAAAGCAGCACGCTCCTGCAACAGGCGTCGCGATTGGCGGGCATACCATGCATTCTCGTGAGACTGCAGTGCGACAAGTTCTAAGTCGCTCAGTTTGGCCAAATCCAAACCAACTAGTGGTCGCGGCGTTCCATAGGTCATTTTGTAGATCCGACCCGATGTGCGGTGAATCCCGTCGTTGTCGTGGCATTCGCCGCTATCGGACCAGTCGGCGATAAAGACACCCCCATCCGGCCCCGTGATCAAATCGAGTCCACGAAACCAAGGGTTGTCGACAATGAACAAATCGTCCGCATGTTTTCCCACATAGCCCGCCTTGTCGCGCTCTAAACGATCGTTGTTCATCCGCCGACCGTGAAAGTTGAGCGTCAACATCGTCCCGCGATAACGCTCGGGCCAATTGTCTCCCTGATAGATCATCAGCCCGCTATGCGCATGTCCTCCGCCGGCGGCCAACGTGGTATCGCTGACCCCTTTACGGATCTGATGCCAGACTTCCCCCGTGTCCCAATGGAAATGATCCGCGCATTGCTCGATGAGTTCGTAAACGTACGGATTAAAATCGGCTCCATACATACGGCGGTAATGCGCGCCGGGCACAAGATGCCACAAATGGCCGATCACCGTATTGATGAAAAACATCTCGCCATGTTCGTCGAAATCGAATCCCCAAGAATTCGTCGTGCCGTCGGCCACCACCTCAAACACCTTGCGCGTGGGATGATACCGCCAGATGCAGCAATTCAATTTGCGACGTTGAGACGCCGAAGCACCGGGCGGGCCGACAAACGACGTCGCCAGAATTCCATGCCGCCCATACAACCATCCATCCGGCCCCCAGCGCAATCCGTTGACGATGTTGTGCCGGACCGAACCTTCATCCCACCCATCCAGAACAACTTCCGGCGGTCCGTCGGGAACGTCGTCGTGATTTCGGTCGGGAATAAACAGCAATTGCGGCGCACACAACACCCAGACGCCCCCCATGCCGACTTCCACACTGGTCAGTTTTTGGAGGTCATCGATAAAGACCTTACGAACATCAAATCGTCCGTCATCGTCGGTATCTTCCAGAATGACAATGCGATCATGCTGCGTCTTGTCGAATCCCAGCGGGTGCTCCGCATAGGTATAGTTTTCGGCAACCCACAACCGGCCCCGTTCATCGGTCGTCATGCCGATCGGCTGTTGGACGTCCGGTTCACCGGCAAACAGCGTGACCTGAAACCCGTCAGGAACCTGAATCCGCTCGACCGTCTCCGCTGCCGATGGCGGCGAACCCGCTTCGGTATTCCGCAACAGCGGTGCTTCTTCTGCTGCAAACAAAGTGCCACTAAAAACGGTCGCTACGAGCGCGGCCAGAATGCCCCGCGATTGATATTTCCAAAACGGCATGATGTCGCTGATTTTCCTCAGTGAATTCGGTTCGGGGAATCGTCAAAGGTTGCTTAAAAAAGTGTAAGCCATTGATCGTCCGTTTCACAGCAAGTCGAGCACACTGGTCCGCAGGGCCAAAGGCGTTGTCATCCGCTGAACCGTCGCGTACATTGACGAACGTACCGAAAACCCATTCGAATTCCTCTCCCAGAAGACGCACAACATGCTTCTCCAACGCTTTCTCCCCACGTCGACAGGCCTGCGCCTTATTCGCCCAGTCATCATGCTACTGCTGGCCCTGCAAGCCGTCGTCAGTGCCGAGGAGCCGAAACCGGGTTCCTGGAAATATGCGCCGGAACTCCTGCGGCCCTTCTGGCAAGGAGACCGCGTCGAAGGGGAATCGGTCTTATTCATCAAAGATCCGCAGACCGGCGGAGCCAAAGCCAGTCTGCTGTTCCCCGTGACCAAAATCGTATCCGTCCGTAACTCCGCCGGCGACGTGACCTATGAAGAAGGACGCGATTACACCTGGAAACCTGGTTCGCGCGAGATCGTTTTACCGGCCGGTTCAAGAATCGCCTCGCGAACTCCCCAAGACCTGCGCCGCCCGGCCGGCTCGCAACGATTTCGCTTGACGCATCGCGACGGCAACGGCGAAATCTTCTTCGGCGCCGTGCTGGAATATGCCGACATGCAAACCTGCATCACCTACGAACACGCAGCGGATCCATGGAAGTCCACCCTCCCCAAATTCGACGCCAAAGCGCTGCCGCGAACCGTCGGCAAATTGACCAACAAGCAACCCCTCTCCATCGTGCTCATCGGCGACAGCATCTCCGCCGGGGCGAATTCCTCAGCACTGGGCAAAGCTCCTCCCTTTCAACCCGCCTATCCCGAACTTTTGCAGATCCACCTAGAATCGCGTTTCGGGGCACCCGTCGAACTCACCAACCTAGCTGTGGGCGGCACGACCACGACTTGG
>CALOFE010000017.1:0-18421 GCA_942492455.1 uncultured Planctomycetaceae bacterium
GTCGAAGGTGGCGATCCGTTGTTCGGGCGGCACGAACTGCGGGCTGGACTTGTCTGTGGTGACCTGAACGAAGTTAAGTATCGCTTGCTTAGCCGGTCCGTCGTTCCAGGACGGCAACGGATCCTGTGCCTGAACGCTTGTGAAAGTAATGAGGGCCAGAGTTACAGACGTGATGGCGGCGAGTAGCGACTTCATAGTTGGGTCTCCATATGTCTCACATATTGGCCCTGGACTGGGCAACGTTTAATTGGCAGGCTTTCCAGTGGTTCACGACGTATGTCGCTCAATTGTTCTCTGCGAATGATACCCAAGATCGGGGCACATTGCGCTAAAAACAAATCAGAATCGCCGCAGTTTTTTAACAGTGGGAAATGGGCGTGGCGGCTGGTCATGAAACGGGCGGAGTCAGGAATACTTTTGCGTTTGTTCCACACCGTACGATATGATCCATCAGCGTACATTGCCGCGGTACGACGCCTAGCCGTTTCGGAGTCTTTACCGCACCACACGGGCGGACGTTTCAAACATCGAAGTGTTTTTCGATAATCTGACCTACAAGGCTCGGAAGTGATTTGATGAATGACGAAACCCCGAAACCACGCTGGTGGACGCGCCTACTCCACCGGCCCGGCTGGTTGGCAGTGCTGGCAGTCTGTTTGCTGTTGGCTGCGGTGTTGGTTCCGTTTGGTTGGCGGCACTATCGCACGCAGAAGTTGGTGGCGGGGATTGAGTCGTGTGGCGGGGCAGTGGAATTTGAACGAGGCGGTCCGACTTGGTTGAGGAATATCGTTGGAGATGAGTGGATGAAACCGTTTGATATCCCCAACCAAGTCTCTTCGTTTCGACTTGTTATTGATACTTCTGCCCCTTTTCATTCTCGTTATACCTCCTGGACTCCAAGGGATGTCTTTGGTGACGATCAGTTTCTCGACTACATACTCCCCCCTGAACGACCTTGTTGGAATAAAGTCCTTTGAGCTTACGGAAAACAATCTCACACAACTGAGTTTTGAAAAACTGGGACAATTCGAGCAACTGGAAGTTCTGGTTTTGTGGGACAAGGCATTCGACGACGACGCCTTGTCACATTTCTCAAAAACCTACAAACTGCGTTCGCTTGATCTCTCAGGCACATCGGTCACTGACGAAGGCCTGCGGCACTTGTCGGGCCTGAAGAACCTCACGGAGCTGTCGCTGTCCAACACCGATGTCACCGACGAAGGGGTCTCGGAATTGCAGCGGCACTTGCCGGGGTTGGATGTTTCTGACGATTGATTGCTGCCGATCACGGCGGTGAGGGGCGGAGGAGATGAACGACGAAACTCCAAAAACGCGATTGTGGAAGCGGTTGCTCCACCGGCCGGGGTGGCTGATTGCGCTGGCAGTTTGTTTGTTGTTGTCGGCGGTGTTGGTGCCATTTGGTTGGCGGTACTATCGCACGCAGCAGTTGGTCGCCGGGATTGAGGCGCATGGGGGGAGTGTTGAATTCAAACAGGGTGGCTCCCAATGGTTGCGGGATATTGTGGGCAATGAGTGGATGAAGCCGTTTGATGCCCCGTACGAAGTGAGTTGGAGAAGGTTTCGATTATCGGGGGCTTGGACGTTGCCAAGTCTCTCGGGGGTGAAGTCTGGCCCACCAAAAGAGAAACTAACCGACGCCGTGTTTATTCGTTACGTTGTCCCCCTGGATGATCTCCATGGAATAAGGACAATCGTTGCGATTGACGGTAACAATCTAACGCTCTGGAGTTTTAAAGAGCTCTCGCATTTCGTACATTTAGAAGTCTTGTCGTTGAGCGACAAAGCGTTTGACGACGAGGCACTAGGACATTTCTCCATGTCGTTCAATTTGCAGAAGCTTTACCTTTCCGGAACCTCGAAGATCCGACGAAGGCTTGCGGCATTTGTATTGGCTGGAAAACCTGGAGGTGGTTTCGTTGTACGATACAAACGTGACCTCACCGGCCGAATGGCGATTGCAACGCCGTTTGTCCAGCCGGTTCAAATTGGACGATTGAGCGCCGCGCACGATGGCGAAGCCGTCGGTTTGGGATTCGGTTTAGCCCAGCGGGGGTTGGCGGTGGTGCCAGGCGGTTTCTTGTTGGTATTGGTGGGCGACGCGTAGCAGCATGGCTTCGCTGAAGGGAGCGCCGACCAGTTGTAGGCCGATCGGCAAATCGTCGTCGGAAAATCCGCACGGGACCGTCAGCGCCGGTTGGCCGCTGAGGTTGAATGGCATCGTCATGTCCAGATAGGCGTTCAACAACGGCGTGTCGCCGCCGGGAAGTTTGACCTTCGATTGCCCGTAACTTGTCGCCACCGTTGCCGATGCGGGGGTGGCCAGGCAATCGAAGCGTGCAAATTCCTTGGCCCAGTCCCGTCGCACAATCCGCCGCACCCGCTGGGCTTTGAGGTAATCGACTGCCGGTATGAACTGTCCCCCTTGCAGCAGCGTGCGAATATCGACCGAGAAATCTTCCGGTCGATCGCGCAAATACGGTTCAAAGGCACTGGCCGCTTCGGAAAGGATAATCGCCCGGTGCGCACCAAGGACTTCGGGTAGATGCGGCAAGGTGGCTTTCACCCGCTTCGCTCCCAACGCCGTCATTCGATCAATCGCCGTTGTGACCGCTTGGGCGACCTGTGGTTGCAGCGAATCGAAAAACCAATTGCGGGGGACACCGATTTTTAGACCGCGAATTTCTTGGCCTAACTCGGCCGAGTAATCCGGCACAGCGCTGGAACTGCTCGATTCATCGAGACCATCCGCCCCGGCCATCGCCCCCAACACAACTGCGGTTTCCTCCGCCGTGCGGGCGAGTGGGCCGACGTGATCCATCGACCACGACAGCGGCATCACCCCCGCGCGGCTGACGCGGCCGTAGGTTGGTTTGAGGCCCACCAGATTGCACAGCGCCGCTGGCATACGGATCGATCCGCCGGTATCGGACCCCAACGTGAATCCGCAGATTCCCAATGAAACGGCCACCGCCGACCCGCTGCTTGATCCACCGGCGATCCGCTCGGTGTTCCACGGGTTGGGGCAATTGCCGTATATCGCATTTTCGCCCGTGAAACCGAACGCGCATTCGTGCATGTTCAACTTGCCCAACAACACAGCCCCGGCGTCGACTAGTTTTTTTACAACGGTGGCATCGGTTGCGGCTTTGTGGTTGGCAAACGCACGCGAACCACACGTGGTCGGCACATCGGCGACATCGATCAAATCTTTGACGGCAAACGGCACGCCTGCCAACGGCATGTCGTCCCCTTTGAGCACGCGGGCATCGACGGCTTTGGCTTGTTGCCGCGCCAACTCCGGCAAGATGGCCGTGAACAAGTGAAACGGTTCTTGAAATCGGGAGATCCGCGATAGCGCTTCGTCAATGACCTCGCGGGCCAGCGTCCGTCGTTTTTGCACGGCGGTTGCGATTTCAATCACATGGGGAGGCTGGAATGTCATGCGTCCCCTTCTCCCGGCCCGTCCCCCGGTCGATAGAGCGTTGCCGGTTCGGCCGTGGTGATATCCAACCGCCGCAGCGCCCGCATGTCCTTGTGGAGCGAATTCAGCAGGCCGGCAACCATCTCCTGTTCGGATTCGTCCAACGGTAGCGCGAGCATTTCAGCTGCCATCTGTTTCACTGTTTCAGCAGTGATCTTGGGATCGTCGGCCATGGGAATGCTCGAATATTGTGACAACCTTGGGATGACGGGACACCGGCATAGGATTGTATCACCGGGCGTCGGCGCTGCCCATCATTCCGCCGGCGCTTCGGCACAGGCGAACTCAACCCGAGCAGCGACCTTGCCGGCAACGGTTGCCTTGGCCGTGAAGAAATACGCGTTGCTAAGCCGTTCGGTCAATTCCGCTTCGATCTGAAGCGTGTCGCCAGGACGGACCATTTGGCGGAATTTGACGTTGTTCACACGGGTCACCACCGGCACCATTCCCGCATCGATCTCAGCAGTACGGCTAATAAAAATCGCCCCAGCTTGAAAACAGGCCTCCAAAATCAACACGCCCGGCAACACCGGAAAGTGCGGATAATGCCCGCGAAAGACATCCAGCGCCGGATCAATCTCTTTCGTCGCCCGAATCCCCGTCTCAGTGATCTCCGTCACATGATCAATCCACAAAAAAGGATCACGGTGCGGAATAAGTTTTTCAATCTCAGAGCTGTCCACGGGGGAAAAACCTCTGCGTTGGGGCAAAAGGGAAGGGATGAGGCTGTAGACTATAGACCGTTGGCTGTAGGAAGATAGGAATGAGGCTTGAGGGAACAGGCTTGAGGTCGTGCAAGGAACGCCCAACCACTATCTTTCTGCCTACTGCCTACCGTCTACTGCCTACTAATTCTGGCCACCGGCCACTCGCCACCGGCCACTCAATTCACGTCATCGCCGGCGTCAAATACTTATCAACTTCATTCGACGTAATCACGCCATAATTGACCGCTCCCAGCCAGCCGGACATGATGATGCCCACGGAGCCGGCATGGTACAGGCCGCTGATTTGCTCGGACAATTCCTTGCTGGCTTTGAGACCTTCGAATTTGGTCCCGAAAGACGCGCCCTGCATGTGGCGGGTATAGTGTTCGAAGGTCCGCGGTGTGGAGGCTTCGACGTGCGCCACTTTTTCGTGGATGCCCGGCACGTATTGATTCAGGCAATCGAGCGTGGTGTCGCACAGGTCCTGCTTGGCCGCTTGGTATTCCTCTTCCGACAACTCCGCCCAATCCTTGTAGTTGGCGTTGGTCGAGGAGACAATCAAATGCCGGTCACTGCCGGGGCGGGTTTCGGGATAGTAGAACGAAAACGTGCGGCTGCTGACATCGCGGCTAAGCATGGCTTCGACATCGAATCCACGATGTTCGGAGTGAAACAACAAATCCCCACACGGCTCGAATCCGACACCCGGTTTCAGAGCGATGTAAACTTGGCAGCTACTATTGTTCAGACGAACCGCTTTGACCTCTTCGACATAGGACTTGTCAAACTTGTCTTCGCCCACAAGGTTGAGGATGGTCGATTTGACGTTGGCGTTGGAGACAATCGCGTTGCAGCCAATGCGTCGCCCGTTCACAACAACGCCGGTGACTTTGCGGTCGGGGGAGACTTCGATTTTTTCCACCAGACAGCGAATCCGCAAATCGACGCCGTTGGCCAACATCTCGGCCTTCATTTGATTCACAAGGTGGTCGGTGCCCCCTTGAAAGGTGAAGACACCCTTACTCATGAAATTCGAGAAGACAATGCCGTAGGTCAGTGCGGGGTCTTCGAGCGTAGAACCGTTGGCGTAGGTGATCGGCTCCATCAGCAGCCGGACGACATCATCCCGTCCGGGGAAAAACTCGTTGAACAAATCACGCGTGGTTCTGGCTTGATCGTCGAAGAAGTTCATCTTCCGCGCTGTGTCGAAGAACCGAGTGACGGTCTCGGGAGTGATTTTGAATTCTTCGATCAGCAGTTTGGTAAAATCTTCGCGATTGAAAGTCGTAGTCAAAGAGAATTGCGGATTCTCAAAGCGAATGCCTTTGAGTTGCACGATCGAATCGGCGATTTCCTGCGTCCAATACTTACGGCAACTTTTGATCATGCCGACAGGAAAGCCGTGCAGTGAGATATCAAAAATGTGGCCGCCGGCGCGTTTGAACCATGTCGCCATTCCGCCGAGTTGGTAATGGTGCTCGAGCAACAATACCGAATGTCCGGCGCGGGCCAGGATATTGGCGGAGGTCAGACCGGCCAATCCGCTGCCGATGACGATCACGTCATAATGATCACGGGCGTCTTTAAGAAAATCGCGGGCCATACGTTGCGTGTGCTCTCTGTGAATCGACGGTCGGTCGCCGACTCCCGTATTAAGGGGGTTGGTTCACGGCGGGACATGGGCGCAGTGCGATCCAGCCTCGTCCGGGATACGGTTTTTGTTCGGTGGTGAATAAGCGACAAGCTTAGCGGTTGACGGGAGGGCTGTTCAACTCTGAAGGGCACGATTTCAGCGGACCACAGCCGATTCCACCCCGATTTCACCAGAAATGCCCCCTCGGCAATGGTGACTGGCACTAACTCAATTGTTCTCACAATCGAGAACCACCGTCGCGTCTTCTGCCGCAAGCCTCACGCCGGGGCGAACTTGACGTCCCCTTTGCTTGCCCGCTAGGCTGCCGGGGCTATGTCCACACGCTATCCACTATTTGTCCGCCGCGATCTTGATGGCTTCTTCGGGTTGTTTGTCGACAACCTGGTGCAGTTGTTGTTGATCATCAGTCTGTGTACCGGTTTGTGCGGAATGTCGGGTGAGGATGCCCGGTATTTGTATCAACATATCCTTCCCGGCGCGGCCGTCAGCATTGTTTTTGGCAATCTGTTTTATGCCTGGCAGGCCCATCGACTGGCAGCGCGGACCGGGCGAGATGATGTGACCGCTTTGCCCTATGGCATCAATACGGTCTCGCTGTTGGTGTTCGTATTCTTTGTGATCAAACCGGTCTATGACGACACGAAGAGTGCCGAAGCTGCTTGGCAAATGGGATTGCTGGCCTGTTTGGGGAGCGGGTTGATCGAATTTTCAGGGTCGCTCGTGGCGGATACCGTTCGTCGCAACACGCCCCCGCCGCATTGTTGTCGACGTTGGCGGGGATCGCCATCGGTTTTATCTCGATGACGTTTGCGCTGGAGATTTTTCAATACCCGCTCGTGGCGATGCTGCCGCTGGCGGTGATTTTGATCACCTATTTCTCTAGGATCTCATTGCCCTGGGGGCTGCCTGGCGGATTTGTTGCGGTCACGCTGGGCACGCTGATTGCCTGGGTACTGCCAGCCGATTTGACGGGAGTGACCGTCGGACTGCATGAGACAACCCAAGCGTGGGAGGCGCGCGGTTGGTGCCCCCCGCAATTCGCTGGCGCGGAGATTTGGGGACTGCTGACGGCCGACAGTCATTGGTTGAGATATCTCTCGGTCATTGTGCCGATGGGGCTATTCAACGTCATTGGTAGTTTGCAGAACATTGAATCGGCCGAAGCGGCCGGCGATTCGTATGACACGCGCTCTTCGTTGGCCGTGAACGGTGTGGGAACGATGTTAGCGGCGGGGTTTGGAAGTTGTTTTCCGACGACGATCTACATCGGACACCCCGGTTGGAAAGGGCTCGGCGCGCGGGCGGGTTATTCGACGCTCAATGGCGTGGTGATTGCCCTGATGTGCCTGACCGGGACGGTGGCGCTGGTCAATAGTCTGATTCCGATGCAAGCCGGGATTGCGATCGTGTTGTGGATCGGCATCATCATTACGGCCCAGGCCTTTCAAAGCACACCGCGTGAACATGCACCGGCCGTGGCTGTCGGACTGTTCCCGGCCATCGCCGCCTGGGGCGCCACGGTCGTGCTCGGAGCCTTGACCCTCGCGGGAGGCTCGGCGCAAAAAGCGTTAGAGGCCAACCCCGCAGTCGCGGTCAATGGTTTTTTGCTGCATGGCATGTTCGTGATGGAACGCGGATACATCTTCACCTGTATGATGTTGGCAGCAATCTCCGTGTTTTTGATCGAGCAGCGTTTCTATACGGCCGCAATCTGGTCGCTGTTTGCCGCAGCATTCGCCTATTGCGGTCTGACACACGCCTATCAAATTAGCGGCAATGCGCTTGACTATCTGTTTGGAGCAACCCAACCGGTGGCAGGGGCCTTGGCATTTCGCGCCAATCAGATTGCGGTGGGATATTTGTTGTTCGCTGCTGTGTTTCTAATCATCGGGATTTTGCAAAAACCCAAGGAGACTGTGGAATGAGTCGTACCGTCGGCGTACTGTTGGCCTTGTTGGTAGTCGGCGGATTCGGACGACCGGATTCCGTCTGCCGTGGTGAGGACCCATTACCCATGCTCGAAAAAATTGAAGTCACCAGTTCCCTCGATAAGACGCCGCAAACATCATTGTTGTGGGCACCCGAGACCGCTCGCGAACAACCCACACCGTTGCTGATTTGGTTGCACTCCTGGAGCCGCGGATTATCGGCAGGAAGCATCGCTCGAGTATCAAAAGCAAGCCGTCCGTCGCGGATGGATATTATTGCTGCCCAATTTTCGCGGACCCAATAAACGCCCCGAGGCGTGCGGATCGAAATTGGCACGGACCGACATCATCGACGCGATGGATTATGTCGAACAGCACTACAAGGTCGACTCGCAGCGGGTTTACTTGGCCGGCGCCTCTGGCGGAGGTCATATGACCTTGTTGATGGCTGGGTATTATCCGCAACGTTTCTCAGCGGTTTCGGCCTGGGTGGGAATCACGGATGTGGCTCAGTGGTACCAGGATCAAGCCCCTGCAGGCAAGCCCTCGAAGTACGCGCTCGACATTCTGGCTGTCTGCGGTGGTAAACCGGGGGAGTCGCAGGAAATCGACGCCGACTATCGCGCACGGTCGCCGATTCATTTTCTGCATCAAGTGGGCGACCTGCACGTCGACATCGCTGCGGGGGTCAAAGACGGGCATACCGGCTCGGTCCCGATCGCGCATTCGCTGAATGCCTTCAATCGCATCGCGGCAACCAACGGCGACGATGGGGTCTCCGACGACGAGGCTGAGCAATTGTGGACGGCACAAAAACTGACCACGCCACAAGCAAGCGATCAGGTGACCGACGAGACCTATGGCCGCGATATTATATTGCGGCGCAAATCAGGCAACGCGCGGGTGACCATCTTTCAAGGCGGGCATGAAGGATTGCCCGAAGCATGCTGCGCCTGGCTGGCAAAACAGCGCCGGGCGACGACCGAATAGTGTGCGGGTCAGGCAGAGTGGGCCAAGAAACCGTTGAAAAAGGGGGCCACTGGCGGCTTTTTGAGCCAGTGCAAACTGAGCGACCGGGAATTCACTGCTGGACAAGCCAGCAGTGGCACCCGATTCTCGTATGTTTTTGATTTTTCAACGGTTGGCTAAACGACGCATTCTCCAGACCTGTCCCGCCAACCATCCGGTTTGCCGCTTCAATTTACGCGGCTTGGGGGAGCAGCCGTTGGCGGAGTTTGACTTTTAGGTAACGGATGCCGCGTGCGTCATAAAAATAAATGATATTGTGATCGGAGGCCCAGATGGCTCCCAGGCGGACGCTACGAGGGCCTTGCAGCGAAAATTGCAATCCGCAGTCGCGGCCCCGGCGAGTGAGTTGCATCTCACTCATGGAAAATTGTTCGAGAACCAAGTTTTCGCATTCACACAGTTTGTGATGGATAAAGCTTCGCAAATCATCTAAACAACGAATCTCATCAACGCATTCTAACATCGTGTATGGTACCTCTGAGTCATTCGGAGGGGCGTGTTTCTCAAACGCAAGGAGAGTTCGGTTTTTCAACCGAGTGATCGCGCCGGCGTGCATGCCGATCGCGATTCCTCCCCGTCACGTTTTGCTGTGATCGTCTTGACTTAGCGATACGGGTATCGGCGATTCCCTGACCCGGTCTTGGCGTTGAAGGCGGTCGGCGTTTCGACCGGTACCCGTTACGCGCGGACGTTGTGGTTTGCGCAATTGGATCTCTGGAATTTTAGCTGCAGGAAGCCGATACCGGGCGCGCTCAATTTTGGGCTTCGTTGACTAGACTGCACGAATCGCACAAATTGCCCTATACTCTTATTAGCGGCCAAAGTATTACGGATGGAAGTCGGGCCTCAGGACCAGGAACGTAAGCCCTTTTGTGCCACTGGTTGTCTGGTTTAGAAGAGTTGTCGAGGTTGAGAGACCGTTTCGGATCGTGCTGATCTTGGCGGTCTGCACGAGAATCAGGCGCCTTGCTAGGCGCCGGTGGGTGCGTTTTGAGATGATGACCTCGGCAGAACCAGTTGTACAATTCTTCGCCGCACTATGGCATCGATTTTACTTCGGGAGTAAGGCATGGCTGACAGCGACCACGACGGAATGGTTCTCGCGGATACACAACCGGCAGTCGACGAACGTCTGTACGTGCCCTACACCACAGGCTGGTCAGCTCATATCAAACATTCCGGTGGCACAGAGCGCTGTTTTGCCCAACACCCCGGCCAGGATTTTTTCCATTTACTTATCAGGGGTGAAATCTATCTCGAAAATGGTGGTGAGCGATTTTGCCTAACGTGTGCCATGCGCCGCGGCATCATCAACCGCGATCGAAAATTTTTGAAAAACGACTCCCCGATGCCCACGATTCAGCCGCTGGATGACATGTCCGACGTGCCATTGCAAGGTGGATCGGACGAGTCTTGAAACGATAAATATCTAGCCGTTCGTGAAATAGATTCCAACTTATGTGGTCGGTGTCAACTTTCGCCAGCGGACACATCTTGACCCATTTCACCTTCCACCGTAGGATTCCACCGCGCACTCTCGCCCGGTTGTGGCGACGCGCGGCAATGCACATCACTTATTGACGAACTTCACAGCACGTTGCCATTGCATTTTCCGGTGTTCGCATGGGCGTACACCCGTTTCTCATCGCAATCAGTCACAAGTTCAGTCCCCTCTTTTTTAGTTGAGGCATTCCCGCCTCACACGACGGTCGCAAAGTCATCGGTGACGGGTCGGCTGGCGTTTGTCTCCATATCGTGATCCCTCAAACGTTGGATTTTCGCGGAGTCCCCCTGAGTCGTCTTGCCCAACCCATCTGGGCCTCGCTGTGTTTCCATGCGCCGTGCGGTGTCAGGAAGCAATCGACTCCGCACAAAGTCAAATTCGGCAACGCGGTGCAAAACAGGTTTTGCGAGTTTCGGCGATAGCAAGATACCGCTGTTGTTGACACGCGTAAGGCAGTTTTGACGACAGTTCGGCGCGGACCTCATTTTGACATGATGTCCGCGGGGAGAATTGCTCATGAAACGATCACATGCATTGATCGGCGGTTGTGTGTTGTTGCTGTTGCTGACCGCAGTCGCGGCGGCCACGGGATGGACTTTTCACCAAGTGCCCCGGTTTTACCGAGACGCCTTGGACCAACAGGCCGATCCCCGTCAACGGCAACAACAAGCCCAGCATCTGGAGCAGCGGACGCTGCGTCTGGTCGACGACATTTATCATGCCGATGAATGGTCACAAGAATTCACAGCCACCCAAATCAACAGTTGGCTGGCCGAGGAACTTCCCCGACATCGTGCGCACTGGTTGCCGATTGGTGTGAGTGAACCACGGCTACATTTTACTGAGAATACGATCCATTTGGCGTTTCATTACCGAGATGAATATTGGGACGCGGTCATTAGCGTGCAGTTGAAGCCCGATATCGAAACCCCGGATTGTTTAGCGGTAGAATTTGCTAGCGCGCGCGCCGGCGGGATTCCATTGCCAATGGACGATGTGTTGGCTGAAATGTCGCGCATGTTGACCGAATCGGGATGCCTGCATGTCTGGACACAACGCGACGGAAATCAAGTGATTCTTGTCGAATTGGGTCAGTTTGGATTTCAACAGCCTGTCTTGGAATCGCTGCAAGTCCGCCCCGGTTCGCTCTATGTCGCAGGTCGGCGCCTTAACTCTGGCGACATCACATTGGCGGAATTATTTCTCGGGCAATCGGAGCGGGAAGCACTCTCCGGTCGCTAACGCATTCTTCCCCCTTGTCAAACAGCATTGTGACGGCCCGACTGGTGCAGTACGATTAAGTTTCGTTGTGCCAACTGCGATGTCGTGCGGTCGATCAGTCGTCATCGCTGGCTGGTCTGGCAAGTCTAGGTGACCAGTGGGGGAGAGATTGGGCATGGCAGATCCGCTGGCCGATTCGGAGTCCGCGCTCGCACAACAGATATTCCTAAAAGCCGTTGATGAGATTCCGGCTCAGCAATGGGACCAATATGTGCGCGATGCCTGTGGGCAGAACGCCTCGCTTCAAGCGCGCGTCGAGGAATTGCTTGAGGCGCACAAGGTCGTATCGGGTTACTTCGACAAACCTCCGACGATCTTGGCGTCCCTCAGCAAACCGCAGTCTATGAGCAATCTGACAGGCGCGGTCGTCGATGGTTACAAATTAGCCCAACAGATTGGCCAGGGCGGGATGGGAGTCGTCTACATCGCCCATCAATCTCAACCAGTCAGACGGCAGGTGGCATTCAAGGTTGTTAAACCAGGAATGGACACCAAGCAGGTCATCGCTCGTTTCGAAATCGAGCGACGAGCGTTGGCGATGATGGATCACCCCAATATCGCGCATGTTTTTGATGCGGGTGAAACCGAATCGGGCCGACCGTATTTCGTCATGGAGTTGGTGCAGGGCAAGCCGATCACCGAATATTGCGATGACGCCAAGCTACGCGCGCGGGATCGTTTGCGGCTATTCATCAAAGTCTGCTACGCGGTCCAGCATGCGCATCAAAAGGGTATTATTCACCGTGACATCAAACCCAGCAACGTGATGGTCACGAATCACGATGGAACTCCCGTTCCTAAGATCATTGACTTTGGTGTCGCCAAGGCAATCAACCAGGAAGGTAGCGAGGAAACTGCACATACGTTGTTCGCACAGCTTGTGGGAACGCCGCTCTATATGAGTCCCGAACAGGCGGAATGGGGAGGCGCGGACGTCGATACCCGGACCGACATTTATGCGCTGGGTGTCCTGCTCTACGAACTGTTAACCGGCACCACGCCATTTGACCGGCAGGCTTTGTATCAAGCGACCCAGGATGAAATGCGGCGGATTATTCGCGAGGACGAACCGCTGCGACCCAGTAGTCGAATTAACACGTTGGACGAAGGGACTTTGACCGAAGTTTTGGAATGTCGCCGGACGGATCGTAAACGATTGGGGCAAACCCTCAGTGGCGATTTGGATTGGATTATCATTCGTGCGATCGAAAAAGATCCTCAGCGGCGATATCAATCGGCGGGTGAATTTGCCGACGATGTGCAACGGTATCTTAACGATGAACCAGTTGCTGCGCGGCCTCCCTCGGCTTCGTATCGCTTGTACAAATTTGCCAGTCGGCACCGGGCAGCTTTGGGGTCCGCAGCCGCGATTGCATTGAGTTTAATTCTAGGCATCGCCGTCAGCACGTGGCAGGCATTGGAAATGCACCGTGCCTGGAGAATTGCTGACGAACGCTCAGAAACTGCCGATTGGCAAAGAGCCCGAGCAGAAGAAGCGAACAGCCGCATGCAACGGTTGTTGTACGTCTCTGAAATGAAGGTCGCAGCCGACGCGCTGCGCCGCGAAGACATTCCCTCGGCTGTCAGTTATTAAATAACCATCAGCCAGCAAGCAGTGAGGAGGATCTGCCCGGTTTTGAATGGTATTACATGAACCGACTCGTCGAACTCCCCAGCCATGCTTCGATCAGTTGTCCCGATGGCATTTATTGTGTGCAACCCTCCCCCGATGGATCGCTCTTGGCGGCCGCTTGCGGCGACGGCAATATCTATATCTTCGATGCGCAGACGGGCCAGGCGGTCCGCACAATTCCGACCGGGGCGGAATCCGCCAATTACGTATGTTGGACCAGCGATCAAACGGAGATTGCGACAGCCGATTCCAACGGCCGAATCCAAACTTGGAACGTCTCCGATGGAATGAAAGTGCAGTCGATCGATGCACATAATGGAGAGGTGTATTGCCTGCATTATCTGCCTGGTGATGCGGCAATTGTTTCCTCCGGCGATGACGAAATGATTTATCTGTGGGACAGCACCACCGGAAAAAGATTGGGGGCGTTCGCTGGACACGAACGGGATCCCGAACAAATTGCGATCTCTCCCGACGGTCGATATTTGGCCTCTGCGAGTAGTGATGGCACCTTGCGTTTGTGGGATCTGGAGAATCACGAAGAAAAACCAGTCATCTGGGATCTCAATGATTCACGTGTGTTGTGTGTGGCCTATTCACAAGATGGCCGCCATATTGCCGCCGGCACTGTAAATGGGGGAGTGTTCCTGGTTGATACAAAAACCATGGTCTACCGAAAGCTGGGCAGCCAACCCGATGGTGTGGAGTCGGTGACATTCCTGTCCGACGGCGATTGGCTAGCGACCGGTGATCGCGGCGCGACAATTCATCTTTGGTCGGTGACCGCAGATGCCAGTCAGGAGAACTCGATGTCACAGAGGAAAATTATGCCCTACTGGATAGCGCACACTGATCGCGTTCAAGCGTTGGCGGTCAGCACCGGGAGTGATTTACTGGTCTCCGGCGGGCTCGATGGGGTGATCAACATGTGGGCGACCAGTCCACAGTCCGCCGAATGGAAGATCGCGACACCGGGACTAGACGCGACAGAAATGGCGATCGGGAAAAACAGTCAGCTGTATCTCGCTGATAAAGACATTATTCAATACGATCTAGCCCGGCGCGAGGGGACTAGCGCCTTTTCAACCCAGCAACCGCGTTGGATGTCGATCACGACCTCCAACGACGGTTGCCGGATGGCAGCTACCGACAAGAAAACGTTATGCCTGTTTGATCTCGATTCACAACAGCTCATCCATTCCTGGCCAATTTCTCCTGAGCTTGATGATCCACGTATAGCGGTCTCGCCCGTCGGGCAAAAAATTGCCACTGCTTGGTGGTCCAGCGTCGACTACGTCGAGATCTACGATGTTGATCAGCCGGATGAAATCCAGCGTTTTCCCGCCACGCAATGCCACGCGGTCGATTTTTCTCCCGATGGGGATCGCTTGGCATACGGAACAATGAATGACCTGATTGTTAGGGACATCGTTCACAACAAGGAACTCTTTACACTGAGTGAGCACAACAGCACATTGTCAGACTGTGCCTATCATCCGAGCGGCGATTTGATTGCCACGGTCGGCCATGATCGAAAGTTAAAACTGTGGAATGCCCACAACGGCAAGAGGCTGTACTCGGTGATCGCTCATGGCGATAAAGTCAAATCCGTCGCATTTTCGCCGGACGGAAAGACAATTGTCACCGGTGGCAGAGACCACGTGGTGAAATTGTGGGACTGCCAAACCGGTCAGCCGCTGTTTGATTTCGGCACCGAAGTGGATGGGATTTTGCAAGTCCAGTTCACAGCCGACGGCCAGCGATTGGTCTGCCTGTTAGGCAACGGGACGATCATCGTTTACGACATTTCCCGACCCGCTGATAAGGATACCTAAGAGCGTGTTCTCAAACTGGGAGCGCGAGGCTCCGCCGAGCCGCGATGAACCCTATTGATTGCTTTGGCCATAGAAATCTCCACACTTCCCCACACCGAACGCCACAATGCGGCTCAGCAGGAGCTTCGCCCTCCCGGGGCGCTGGATGGCAGTTGTGAAACGTTAATTTTTAAAACTCGTTCTAAGAGAGAACAAGCTGCCTGATCCCCGCTGATGAAGTATGACCAAAGCCACCTGATCCGCGGCGGAGGTTTTGACGAATGTCAACAAAAGAAGAAAAGCGGCAGAGATTTTGTTGAAGGAATTCAAAAAATAAAACCGACAGCCGACTAGCTGTTAGGCCAAACAGAGATGCTAAACATGAATGCTCGCTGCATTTTCCTGATCCCCTTTTTAATTCTCAGCGCGTTGTTACCTGCCTGGGCTGGGGAGCCGCAGGAAGTCACGACCCCATTGCCGTCGCAGTTGCCCACCCAACTGCGCCGCCCCGTCGCCTTGGGCTGGCTGAATGACGGATTACGGCTCGCCGTTGCCAACCGTCGTAGCGGCACTCTCAGTCTGCTCAACACCGACTCTTGGAGCGTGATCAACGAGTTTCCAGCGGGCAAACAATTGTCGGACCTAGCCGTTCTTCCCGATGGAAAACAACTGTTAGTGACCGACGAAGCAAGGCATGAATTGATCGCGGCGGCTACGACAACCGATGCACTGCAGGAAACCGCGTGCCTCCCTCGTTACCCCGTTTCCTGTGGATTTGATTTTCAACGACGACGCTCACGCGCTGTTACGTTGCATCGCTATGGTCGCGGCGGCTGACCATTGTGGGGGTCAAGAGGCAAGACGATTCGAGTGTCGAATTGCAAATTCTTAACACCGTCGCGTTACCATTCGAGCCGCGTAAGCTGCTGTTGCTCGGTGATGCCGGGATGCTAATTGTCGCCGACGCGTTCGGCGGACAGCTTGCGTTGGTAGAGACCGAATCCGGCGAAGTCGCATCCATTCGGGAACTTCCCGCACACAACTTGCAAGGCCTGACGCTCAATCACGCGCAGGATTCGGTGTTGATCACACATCAGCATCTCAATCCATTAGCGCGTGCGACGTTCAACGATCTGCACTGGGGCATGCTCTCCAATAACGTCGCTCGCCCGATTTCGGTCCAGCGGTTGTTGTCGCCAACGGCCAATTTGCTCGACGGGCAGGGGGCTGTCCGTTTGGGAGACGTGGGCCACGGCGCGGCTGATCCGGCAGATATCGCCCTGTTGGACAAAGGACGCATTGCCATTGCCTTAGCCGGGACGGGCGAAGTGGCGATCACCGATATTGCCGGCCGCGACATGCGGCGCTACAAGACGGGGCGCCGCCCCACAGCCCTGCTCACAGCCGTCGATTCCGACAAGGTAATCGTGGCCAACACACTTTCCGATTCCATTTCGGTCATCGATCAAAACTCCCGTCCAACCCGTGCTCAGCATGGAAAAATGGACGCTAAACCGATGATGATGATGATGATGATGATGATGATGATGATGATGATGATGGTGATCCGCCCAGCGGGGAAGACGTGAACGATCTGGCCGCCTACTTGCAGACCCTCAAACCGCCACCCCCCTTACGACCGCAAACAATTGACAAAGAAGACGAAGCGAGTCTCACCCGCGGCCAGTCGCTGTTTCATGAGATGAACTGTATCCAGTGCCACGTCCCGCCGGTGACTTATACGACTGGAGGGAGTTCGATGTGGATCTGGTCGATGAAGTCGGCAACCGAAAGTTCAATCCACCGTCCCTGCGCGGTATGGGCCGACGTCGAGGATTTTTTCACGACAAACGTGCCAAAACGCTCGGAGCTGTGTTTACCGATCACCAGCACCAATTGGATCGCGACTTGGAGGCTCAAGAGTTAAAAGATCTAGTTCGGTTTAGAAGATTTAGCTTCTGTAGTTTTTAGCTGCCTTTCCTTTTCCCTGGAGACTTCCCTAGAACCAGTTTCAAAACCCGGCGTGCCTGTTCTGGAATCTATAATACAAGAGATTACGTGACGCGTCAGAAGGGTTCCGGGCTGTAAAAAATCTGCTCCAAAACTCCCGTCCAACCCGTACTCAGCATGGAAAAATGGACGCTAAACCGATGATGATGATGATGATGATGATTATTAACCCACGTTAACATCAATAGTAAACAGTCGGTGGTCATGGTGCTTCATCCCGGTAAGAGTACCGAGATCCAGTATTAGCCGGTGTTCAGGTCTTCCATGGCAACATTGCCTCCAGCCGAGGATGACAGAAGGATGGTGCGTCGTAACTCACAGTAGACATTTTGAGACATCTCCATGAAGTTGCTACGGTAATATAACAAAATTCCATGCCCTCCGATCTTAATTTAGTTTTTTCCGTGGAGTTCCTCTGGTCCAACTAATACAACTGAACTTATGGATGGAAATTTCTTCTGGAAACCGGCATACATCGACAACTCACTCGGAAGGCAGACTATCGAAAAGAATACAGAATAAGACACACAGTTTTGGTTTTCCATACAAACTCGTGAAATGTGAACTGGCGAATATTTCAAAGATTTAGAATACTTGAAGCGAAGGAAAAGAGTACAACACAACATTATATAGATCCTATGCAATCTCATTAGCTGCTGCCACAGGTAGATCTGGCCAGTCTTAACAGAGGTGGCGCCACCTACCAAATAGATGCAAAGCATCGTCGCATCGGCCTGAGTAAATTAGTGAAATGGACGATTTGATCTACCGGAAGTTCAAGGCCACAGAGGCAGACCTTTAAGGGCTAATTTATGCAAATAGAAAAAGAAATTGCGTCAAACCGGAAGAAGTGACTTCATTATCGTTGACATCGGAAAATCCGGAAACATCCTGACTGGCCAGCATTGTGCTTTCAGCCGACAGCCAATGGGAGCTGTAGACAGCGTTAGCACCGCCTCCTGTGATGATGAATATGCATGGAGTGGCCTTAAACTGCATGTATTAATTAACGGACAATTCTGGTAGACGCAATAGCACACAATGTCACAATAAGAATTTGAATATATGATATGAATTATTTGAAATTATCAAAATCAAAATTAAATGATTTGGTAAACGAACCTTGAGTTTGTATTTTCGGTCTAAATTTCTGTAGAGACAGGACGGTATCAGCCAGATGAACTTTGTCAGTCGGCCGCGTTCCTAAAATTACGCCATGTAAATAAAATTTAGTATACAAGTATTTAATAACAAACCAATGTAAGTATAAATGCACTAAAATCGCGTCACCTAACAACATCATCATCATCGGTTTAACGTCCATTTTTCCATGCTGAGCACGGGTTGGACGGGAGTTTT
>CALOFE010000018.1:0-268665 GCA_942492455.1 uncultured Planctomycetaceae bacterium
TATTCTCTGCGTCACCAGTGGTCGCGAATTTCCCGGACCGCAGCGATCCCTATGTTTTTTGCCCGCATTGGTGAAAAGTGCGTGGTACAATAGGGGGATTGTGTCGCTCGGGTGGATTTCCGCCATCGCGATTTCCTACTCTCAATCGACCCGAATTCGGTGATTTCCCTCGGAGAGAACGTCATGGCCAAAATCAACTCAATTTATACTCTCGCGTTTCTCGGCTGTGTTGCAGCCTTCCCCGTAGGGGCGCTGTCGAATGTCGCTCACGCTCAAGACAACGACGCCTTCGTGCCACCGGCCGAAGCAGTTGTGGCTCCGCAGTTAACCGACGCGGAGATTCGGCGTGAATTGGACAAATGGAACGATCTGGAGATCACACAACGCAAAGACAAAGCACGGCAGTTGATCGCCAAATATCCCAATACCCGCACCGCTCGTCTTGTACAACGCTATCTGGAAGAACTCGAACTCTACGACCAAGCTGCTCAAGCAGAGCGCGACGTTGCTGCGGCGCGTGCGGCCCGCGTGCGAGAGTATTGGCGGCAACGCATCGCGGCGGAATTGTCGATGGTTCCGAACTATCAAACGCTCCCTTTGGTTCGCCTGACCAACAAAGCTGATCAAGCAGTCCTGTTCCAGTTGCGCGGCTATGGCATGGATTGGACGCGTCCCCGGTTGCTGTTGTCAGGCGCCTCTGAAACAGTGAATTATCCGGTGGAATTCCGCCGAATCACCTCCGCAGGCACCACGATTTATATGCTACAGCCGGGAAATGAGTTCGTCTTCCGTCAATCCAATCCGGACGAAATGCCGCAACTTTATGAAGCTGCGGCAGCGCAATGACCACATCGGCTTGCCATGTGGAATCCTCGCATTTGTGTGTTGCCTGATGTATGCCGCCCCCTGAGACCGATATGGTCTTTGTGGGGCAACGATGGCAACAAATTGAGATGAGGGTCACGGCATGATCACGGATGATCTCCTGCGCAAAGGAACGGCGCAACACAGCCAGGGGCAACTGGTGGAGGCGACGCAGGCGTTTCGCGCCGTCTTGCGCATCAATCCCACGCATTCAGCGGCGACACGATCACTGCTGAGCATTGCCAAACAACTCCGCCAACCGGCCTCTCAGTCGACGGCTGTTGTGGATCAGCAAATCGATCAAGAACGTCGCAAATATGAGCAGGTGTGGGAGTGCGACGACTACCGCCGATTTTCGCCCGGTTTGCAGGGCGCGCAACTGGTCGATCTCATCGGTTATTTCCGCCAGCACCAAGTGCGGACAATCCTAGATGCCGGTTGCGGTTCTGGGCAGTTGATGCAACAAATCCTGACCGAATTCCCCGAGGAATTCGATGTGCATGGGTTTGACATCTCCGCGAATTGCCTCGATCCATTTTTTGATGCGATCCGCGACGAAATTCTCACCGTCGGATGTCTGTGGAATTTGGCGGAATTCGGGGAGATCTATGATGGCGTGATCTGCACCGACGTCATGGAGCACATCCCCACGCATCAGGTCCCCGCTTGTTTGGAAAACCTTCGTCAGTGCACCGCGAAGGCCGCCTATTTAGGCATCGCCCTGTTTCCCGACGGCTATGGGCAGAAGATCCTCGGCGAACCACTACATTTGACGGTCAAAGAGCCGCAATGGTGGATTTCGGCGATCCAGCGCGCAGGATTCACCGTCACGAAGGCCATGGTGGAAAATGGTCCCAATGCGAATCCGATGTGGCTGCATGCACTGCTGACGGTTTGAAACACAACGTCCCGAGCAATGATGCCCGGAACGTTCTCCTACCGATTCAGCGGCGATTCTGTGCGACAACTCACGGCCGTTAGGCCACCTGATTGTGCGCCGCCGTACCGGGGCGTTCGTAGCCAAAGGTGCGGCAGAAGTCGTCGCATGTGCTCCAAACGCGATTCACGAATGCGACCAACTCCGGACGGCGCTCCAGCAAATGTCGCTCCGCCGGGCCATCGGCCAACGGCACGCTTTCGCCGGCTGGTCCGGGAATGTCGACGCCCAATGTTTCAGACAACCGTTGCATGCCACCGGGGGCAGCCAACTCCTCGTAGCGGACAAGAATGTGCGGGCGCTGCGAGATTTCCATCAATGCCGCTGCTGAAGTCCGTGTGCGGTGTTCGACGAACGAGCCATCGATCGGTATTCCCATCCGCAATGCCACATCAACGTGCGACAACACGACATCCCGAATGTCGCGTACGCACAGAACCAGGTTCCGAGGCGGATAGGTTTCGAGCAACTGTTGCCAGCCCTCCAACCGCGTTGTCCGCAATCCCCATTGGGGAATGGCTGCAAGTTTCGGCAAGACCTGTACGTCGAAAAATTCTTGAAAGGTCAGGTAATTTTTTCGGGTCCAGTCCTGCTCGTTAATTTCAATGCCGCACTTGCGCAGTTGTGTGTGTACGTGCCGAGCCCATTCGTGGCCCAGAATGGCCGGTTCGTCGAGGATGATGCGCTGATTGGGAATCGTCATCAGCTCGGCGATTTCGCGGGTCCCACAGCCGATCAAACCGAAGAGGGTGAAGTCCATACCGTAGTCGACTTCTTGGGGAGCAGTCCCCTCAGTCGCCCCATGTTTGATGCGATATTTTGTGAGTACGCGTTTCGCCACGGCATTCTGCTCCGATTCGTTGCCGTCGATCCGGTGGAGTGAAATCGGATGTGGGATCTTCACGCAGCGGGCTTGTTCCCAGGTCCGCAGAAATTGATCAAATTCGTGGCCTTCCGATAGCGATTCATCATGCAGAAACTGCTGGGCTACGCTCGTTTTCAACATGTGCCCAGACTGCAGCGACGCCTCCGGGCGGTAGGTCAGCAGTTCCGCAAAGGAATCGGTTTGGTCTATCTGCGGTTCGCGTTTGATCGCTTCGCTACTTCCCTCTTGGAACGTGTACAACTGGCCCCAAATGGCGTCGTAGTCGTCAAGAAACGGTTTGATGTCGCCCAGCGCGTTGGCGGCGAGCAGGTCGTTGGCGTCGATACACAGCACCCAGTCCGCCCCGCGCGACGCGGCGGCTCCGACGGCAAGGTTTCTGGCCTGGGACGCACTCATCGTGCCGTTTTGATCATCGATCCGTAGCGCGATCAGGTTTGCGAAGCCGCCATTATTGGTTTGGTAGGCGCGTTTGATCGACTCGGTGCACTGGATGTAGGCAGCTTCTTGTCCGCTGGCAACGAACGTCACAATGGCAACTGTGGATTTGGGCATGATCGCTCCGGCTTGGCGACGTTTGGCTAGTGACGAGGGGCTGATCGGGCGAATTTGTACGGCAGTGGGATTTGAGATACCCGCAGCAGAGCCACACAACCCGCGCAATCGTTACAACCCGTATCGACCGTCTCCCGCTCGGGGCATGAAGTAATTCGCTAGGTTCAGCGGAGCAACGCAATTCGATTGGAAATGGCCTGTGTCAATTGCATGCTACAGGACGTTTTGAGGCTCCTACACGACTCAAGCGGTCTTGCGAGAAAACAGTGATATTGATAGGTTACGCGCGGATCGCATCTCAGAATCGGGGGGCTTCTCCTCGGGCGAGATCCACACTTTCGTCGTTCCTGTTGGTGCGGCCCATGTCGCGTTCATGGATGATCTCGATTCACTTCGTCAAGGACCGGTCGACGGACCGGACAATACAGCGGTATGCGGTTTTTGGTTCTCGCCTATTCCTATCCCCCCACCGTGAATCCGCGGGCCGTTCGCTGGGGTGCCATTGCCCAGCATTGGGCAGCCATGGGGCATCACGTCGACGTGATCAGCGGATGGGCGCCGGGACAGCCGCGTGAAGAAGGCCACGATCAACTCCATATTCGCCGTGTTGGAGGAAACCTCAGCGAACGCATGCGGGGTTTGCTGCGTCCGGGCGGGGCCATTGCTTCGCCGGAATCGGATCGTCGATCGAGTGAATCGCGACGCACTGGCAGCCACCGGTTAAAAAAAATAGCGCGTGCTTGTCATGACGCGACTTGGAAGAAACTGTATTGGCCCGATTCCAATTGCTTGTGGCAAACACCAGCGGTTAAAGCAGCGGGCCGATTGCTCGAGGAGCATCGCTACGATGCTGTCGTCTCGGTGTCGATTCCGTTCACCTCGCACTTAGTCGCCCATCGTCTAGGTGCGCAGCTGCGCAACGCGGCTTGGCTGGTCGATGTCGGCGACCCGTTTTCCTTCATGGATCAGTGCACACCGAACAATACAGCGCTGTATCGCGGTAAGAACACAACCTGGGAGCATCGCATCTTTCGTGGCTCGTCGGCGGTCTCAGTGACGAGCGACGAGACGGCGCACCGATACCGAGATCTTTTCCCGGACTGTGCGGATAAAATTCATGTCATCCCACCGCTGGCGACACAGCCGTGCGGCCCCGTAAATCGCCAATTGCAATCCAAACCTCTCAAATTGGTTTATACCGGCACGTTGTACCGCGACATACGCAACCCCACATTTTTATTCGAACTGTTCGGGGAAATACTCAATTCGTCGCCGCGGCGGGGATTGGAATTGCATCTGTACGGGCTCGTGAATGATTGCAGCGATATCGTCGCCACGTATCAACGCAAATTCGGCAGCGCACTACGAGTTCACGGGACAGTGCCACCCCCGGCGGCGCAACAGGCCGTCGCGAATGCCGATGTGCTCGTCAATTTGGGAAATTCCACCAGTTACCAGTTGCCCAGCAAAATTGTCGACTATGCGGCGACAGGAAAACCGATTCTCAATTTAACAACGATCGACCAAGACAGTTCCGCCGCATTCTTGCGTACCCATCCGGCGACATTGACGGTCCGCCACAACGAATTCTTGGACCACCGAAGAATGATCCGTGATGTGGTCGGGTTTATTACTGCGCCGCCCACTGTCAATGCGGCAACGTTATATCAATGGATGAGTCCTTTCAGAATCGAAAACATCGCAGCCCGCTATCTGGAATTGGCTGACCTACCGAAAACGGTTCACGCTCCCATAACGGTCTGGCGAGATGCCGCATAAAAATAACGATGGAATCAAAGCCTGTGAATAGCATCAAAATAGCGGCATCCACCATCAAGGAACCGCGCACCACGCAGACACCAACGTTTTCTGTGATGACTCCTGTCTACAACGGCGAGGCGTTTATCCATCGCTGTTATGGAGTGCTCCGGGAACAAACGTTTACGGATTGGGAATGGGTCGTGGTGGACGACGGCTCAACGGATAAGACCGCCGAGATTGTTCGGTCGATTGACGATGACCGGATTCGCCTCATCAGTTATCCGGAAAATCAAGGTCGCGGTTATGCGCGGACCGAAGCGCTCAAAGCCTGCCGTGGTGATTGGGTTGTTTTGTGGGACGCCGACGACATTTACTTTCCAGACCGTTTGGAACGGATCGAAGCGGCCCGTGAGCAAGATTACGATTATTATTGTTCCTATGCAGTCGTTGTCGACAACACGTTGCGGATCAAAGGCGTGCGAGGATTCTTACCGGCATCGGGCATCCTGCCGCGATTTTTCGTGCACTCCACATTGGCCTGCCCGGTCGAGCTGGCACGGGAGATTGGTTATGACATCTTTCGCGAGAAAGGGGGGCCGGGAGAGGATTTTCGGATCGTGATGACCTTGGGCGGCCATTACAACGGCTTTTATGACAACGATGCTTCGGCCGTGTATCAAGAGGACCGCGAAGTCAATTTGCAGAAGTCCATTGATACCAACAAAGCTCAAACGCGGGCATTGCGCATGCTGTACCGCGAAGGCATCCTGCCACAACGTCCTTGGGGTTTATTCGCTCTCATGGTGCGGCGGTCGATTAAAATCACGATTTTGCACCTCATGCGAATCGCTCCCGGTTTGTATCTGCGGACGGTCAAGCTGCGAGCGTACGGCGATACCGCACCCGGTTTTCAGCTTTCCCAACAACGGCGTGAATTTATCGACTGGGTCCATCGCACCGACTTTTCGGAGTCGATTCAACAACCGCAGGCCTGTCCGCTCGCGTTTCCGACAACGTCGTTGCGCAAAGCGAACTAGTCGTTGAGTGGGGCGTTCTTCGCGTGCAGGACAACGTTTTAAGCAGGCGACTTCTCGAAATGTCCGGTTGCTGAGGCCCGTTCTCTCGTCCGGCTTGCTCTGGGGGAACTGGCAAAATCAAAATTGCCGACCTCTACACTTCTTGACAACCGTGCGCCCAAAGTGCACGCTATAAGTTGGGCGTTGTCTTGGAATTAGGCTCGGGGGCGCGGAACTCGCCTCGAATCGGGCTCAAATTGCCGAATTCCAGACTTTTTGAGGCGGAAATTGGCCACAGTGATTTCATTGCGGAAGGGTAACACGATGTCGGCCCGGGATATGCGGTTGGGACTGATGGGGGTGATTGTTGCCGGTCTAGCCATGGCAGGTGCCGCCGGCTGCGGGGGCATAGGTGGCGACCCGGTACCGGTTGCCGGCGCCGTCTCGTTGAACGACACTCCGTTACCGTTTGCCCGTATCATTTTTCATCCTCAACAAGTGGGAGGGCGGACGGTCGCTGCGGTCACCGATCTCCGCGGTCGCTATGAAATTCGCGACGGCGACCGTTTTGGACTACCACCGGGACCGTATGTGATCACGGTCGATTACTATGTCGATGGCAGGGATACTCCCCAACGCCCCGAGCCGACAGTCCGTTTTAGTGGGGACGGTTTGAAACAACTTCTGCCTGAGAAGTACAGCAACGAAGCACAGTCAGAACTCACCGCACTGGTCTTGCCGCCCGATGCTGAAACGGAAGCGGGTAACGTATTCATCTTTCCTTTGACGGGGGACTATGTTCCGTTGCCCTCGGGGGCTGAACCATTTCCACCTGGCAAACAAGTTGGCCGGGAAGGCGGCGAAGCTCCGTCGGGTTCGACCGATTCAATTCCTCGCTCTACAAGTACTTTTCCGATTACCAATCTTTTGGTGTACGGTGGTGGCGGATTGATTTTTCTTGCGGTTGTGGGGGGAATGTTATTCCTCTTCATGCGGCGTTCCACGAGTCCCGCAATGGGAGACGGTTCAGCCTATCAGTATGATGGCGAAACAGAGGGCGATAGCAGTGCCGCAGAGATGCAGCAGCCGGCTCGTGCAGCGCCGCGGCGGAAGAAGAAACGCAAGAAAAAGAAGATCCGCAAAAAAAGCGAAGCCGATGCAGGTGATATCGGCGCGCCGACTCTCGATACATCGGCCGATGACTCGGAACCAGAGTTCTCGGGAAGCCCGTTTCCCGTGTTGGATGAAGGCATGGACGACGACGATGTCGCAGCCGCGTTTTTGGCCGCGGACGAAGATACGGTTCCCGCCCCCAAAAAATCAGGCGAAGCGGACGTCGTCAAGTGGATGTTGAGCGTTGGCGGTTTTGTCAAAATTCAGACTGCCGGTAAAAAAGTACTCAACGTCAAATCACTCGATGCCTTGCCCGACGAAAAATTCCAAATCCAGGGAGCGTTCTTCGAAGGGGTCGAGGATTTTGGCGACGAGGAATTGGCCAAGATCAAAAAACTGCCACATCTCGACACGTTGGATTTGATTTCCACCAACATCAGCGACGCGGGATTGGCCGCGCTGGAAAAACTTCCCAGCATTCGAACGTTGGCCTTGTCACGTACCTCGATTACCGATGCTGGTCTGGAACATTTGACTGCGCTGCCCAATCTTCGAGTGTTGTTGCTCTACCGCACGCACATCACGGATGCGGGGAATGAGCACCTCAAGAAGCTCACCAAACTCAAGACGATCGAATTGAAGAAAACCGAACTGACCGAAGAGGGTATTAAGGAACTGCAAGAACAGTTGCCCGACTGCAAGGTCATCGCGTAGCCACGTAGCCACGTAGCCTGCGTTGCGGATTGACCGCTGCGCATGATGCCGCCCCCAGCGCACGATGAAACCATTGTCGCCTGCGTTTGGTCGGGAAATTAGTCCCGCTCAGATTCCGCCCTGGCTTCATCAATTCCTGTTCGATGGTTCATCCACTCTTCAAATGCCCCGAATAGTATTCGGAAGGCGATTGGAGCGTGACGGAACTGTCTCTTCACGCTCCCCTGGCAACCCGCTCAGCCGAATATCGGGTCAACCTCGTTGGGAATGCCGCTAGGCGCGGCATCACCCAGCCGATGTGCGGGAGATGTATTTTGTGTTAATTTCGTAAACCGTTTGTGGTTAGTGAATTGCGGCATTGTGCCGGCAGGCGGTTCGGTTTGGCACATCAATTGCACTCTCTCAATGGCTGGACGGCCATCGCCCGCAGTTTGCGGCCTCAGGCCAAAACAAAACATGAGAAAGACCTAGTTATGAACCACGGATTTTTGATCGACATGGATGGTGTGATTTATCGGGGTAGCGAATTGATTCCGGGCGCGGAGAAGTTCATATCGAAGCTGAGACGGGAGGATATTCCCTTTCTGTTTCTCACCAATAACAGCCAACGAACCCGACGCGACGTCGCCACAAAATTGATGCGGATGGGGATTGATGTAGAAGAAGAGCACGTATTCACCTGCGCGATGGCCACGGCACGCTTTCTGGCACGCCAAAAACCGTGCGGTACTGCCTATGTCATTGGCGAAGGGGGACTAACCCAGGCCTTGCACACCAACGGTTATTCGATTGTCGACCACGATCCCGATTATGTCGTCGTTGGTGAGGGGCGTTCCTTCAACTTTGAAATGATCGAAACCGCTGTCCGCATGATTCTAAACGGTGCAAAATTGGTTGCGACCAACATGGATCCGAATTGCCCGACCCAACACGGACTTCGCCCAGGCTGTGGCGCGATTGTGGCCATGCTGGAAACCGCAACCGGGCAGAAGGCGTTCAGCGTCGGAAAACCAAGCCCAATTATGATGCGTCATGCACGCAAAGAGCTCGGTCTCTCAACGTCCGAAGTCACTATGATCGGCGACACCATGGAAACCGATATCCTGGGTGGCGTTGAAATGGGTTACAACACCGTGCTGGTCCTCTCCGGAGGAACCTGTCGGGACGACCTGGTGAATTTCGCTTACCAACCGGGGAGAGTTGTCGATTCGATCGCTGACCTGTGCGATGCACTCGAATTGGTCGCCGGCTCTGCTGCGTGAATTCGCACCCCCCTCTAAACCTGTTCCCATGCCCTCGCTTTGCCTGCCCGCACAATCGCCTCGATGACGCGCATGTTGGCAACCGCATCTTCAATCGGGGTGGGAACAGGAGTGTTATTGAGAATTGCTTCTGAAAAAAGGTCCCCTTGGATGCGGTATTGATCGCAGATGTCAAACGATATCTCCTCAATACCGGCGGCCGTCTCGTGCCAAATTTTGCACGGGCGGTCTGGCGGGGCATTGAAGGGAATCTCAATCTCGACGCGGCCGGTCGTGCCAAAAATATTCACCCGCTGGTAAGGGGTCAGTTGCGTCCCGCAGGTGAACGTGCTTGTCCCGACACCGAAATCCATCGTTGCTGAGGCGAGACGGTCGATGTTGAATTTCGGGTCGTATTCGACTGCGCCGCTTACGGATGTCGGTTCGGCATCGAAAATGAATCGGGACAGTGAAATCGGATAACACCCGATGTCCATCAATCCGCCGCCGCCCCAGTCGGCGTGGTTGCGATAATTATCAGGGTCGCTCAAAAAGTAAGAGAAGAATGATTGAATCGTACGCAGTTCGCCAATGCCCCCCTCTTTGACCAGTTTTTTAGCGGTCACCCATTGGGGGTGGTGGCGGTACATGAAGGCTTCCATCAACTTGAGCTGCGGATGGGCCTTGCCCGCATCAACCAATTGCTGGCCTTCAGTGGATGTCAGTCCAATCGGTTTTTCACAGAGCACATGCTTGCCCGCCTCGAGCGCTTTGATCGACCAGGGAACGTGCAGATGATTGGGGAGCGGATTATAGACCGCATCGATGTCAGGGTCTGCTAGTAGGTCCTCATAGGATCCGTAACTTTTGGCAATTCCCAACTGCTCAGCAGCCGCCCGCGACTTCTCCGCCGTCCGCGAGGCAATGCCCGTAATCTCGCAAAGGTCGCTTTGTTGCATGGCGGGGATGACTTTGACGGTCGCGATTTTGGCGACGCCCAGAACGCCCCAACGGATTTTGCTCATCGTGGTAGATTCCTTCGTGCGGTTTTTGGCTTTTGCCGTAACGGTGGCCTGCTATGCTATGTTCTCAGGCGATCACGCTCAACCATTAGCATCCTCTCGCAGTCTGTGGTTGCAACAACGTAAATAAACAAACCACGAAAGACACGAAAAAGAATCTAAGTATTTCCTTCCCAATATTTTTGTTGGGAGTTCGACTGCAGCGTCGCTAAGCATTGTCAATTTCCCTGCATGGTTTTCGTGGTTTTCGTTTCTTTCGTGGTTAATCTTCTTACCTAAACTCAAAAATGCTTCCCGATACGTTTTCATTGAATTCGAGGAACCCATGACCACACCCAAAATCTTGGCATTTGCCGGCAGTACGCGGACCGATTCTTTTAACAAAAAACTGATCCACATCGCTGCCGATGCCGCCCGCACTGCTGGGGCTGAGGTGACGGTGATTGACCTGCGCGATTTGGAGTTGCCGCTATTCGATCAAGACGACGAGGCTGCTCACGGATTGCCGCCGGGAGCGCTGCGTCTCAAGGAGTTAATGGCGACCCATGACGGACTGCTGATTTCCTCGCCGGAATACAACAGTTCTCTGTCAGCAGTGCTCAAAAATGCCATCGATTGGGCGTCTCGCAAGGCGACTCCCGACGAGCCGGCGCTGAGTTCGTTTTCTGGAAAAGTCGCCGGAATTATGAGCGCTTCACCCGGTGGTTTGGGGGGCTTGCGGGGGCTTGTTCACCTGCGGTCCATACTGTCCAACATAAAAGTGCTCGTCCTGCCACAACAAATGGCGATTTCCGCTGCCCACAACGCTTTTTCCGAGGACGGTTCGTTAAAAGACTCGAAACAACACGAGGCCATCGCCGAAATCGCTGTGCGCCTCGCAGTCGTCTTGAAAAAGCTGAATAGCTAACAGAGTGCCTGTAAAATAGCGATATTTCTGACACAGACGCTAATATTTTGGCATCCCGAGGGATATAATCCCCCAGTTGGGCAATAGAACGGTTCTAGACAGATTAAAGATTGCGGAGAAATGTCAGAGTTTGATGATAAATCGACGTTGAAATTGTCCCCCGTTACAGTGACGGAGCCGGACGTCTACGAAGATCCGTTGGAATTGATGGACGAAATCGACCGCCTCAAGGTCGAAAAGGATGCCACGATTCTCGCGCATTACTACGTGGATGGCGAAATCCAAGATGTGGCAGATTTCAACGGTGACAGCCTGAAGCTGGCCCGAGATGCGACGCAGGTGTCGACTTCGACCATTGTATTTTGCGGCGTGCACTTTATGGCCGAGTCGGCCAAGATCCTCAACCCGGAAAAGACGGTCTTACTACCGGATCTCTTGGCCGGCTGTTCCCTCGCCGAAAGTTGCCCGGCCGAAAAGTTGGCCGCTTACCAAGCGGACCTGCGGGCCAAGGGACACGACTTCGAGACTGTCTCGTACATCAATACCTCCGCCGCTGTCAAAAGCCTGTCGGATTGGATCGTCACCAGCGGTAATGCTCGCGAAATCATCGATCGCGTTCCGGAAGACAAGGAGATTCTGTTCGTCCCCGATCAGCATTTGGGACGTTATCTGTCCGAAGTCACCGGTCGTGATATGATCCTTTGGCCGGGCAGCTGCATGGTGCATGAAATTTTCAGCATCCAAGACATGCGGCGGGTGAAGAAAAACAATCCCGGCAGCCAGGTGATCGCCCATCCGGAATGCCCCAAGTCAATTTTGGATGAGAGCGACTTCATCGGCGGTACGGAAAAAATGCGGCGGCATGTGATGGAGGTCACTGAACCGACAACGTTTCTTGTCGCGACCGAATCGGCGATGATTCATCCCTTGGAGAAGGCCGCGCCGCAACACACATTTTTGCCGGTGCCGGGCGTCATGGAATCGACCGGGGAGACCTGTGCCTGTAACCGTTGTCCGCACATGGCCCGCAACACGCTGCAAAAATTGCGAGATTGCCTCAAAACCGGCCAGCCGGAAATTGCGTGGCAGCCATATTTCGAAAAAGCACAGGAAGTCCTCACGCGGAGCCTATTGCAGTAATGCCCGACGACTCCGGATCCACCCCCACTGCCCTGCTCCTCAGCGGCGACCTGTTTTTCACCAGCAAGATCACCGGCACCGCCCAAGCCGTAGGCCTTCAGATGGATGTGCGGGCGTCAATTCCTGAAGAAATCCCCGGCCCCGCTGCCGGCGGATATCGTCTGGTGATCATCGATCTCGCCCAACCGTCGATCGTGCCCACGGAGGTCATCGCTCGTCTATCCGCGACGGACCGCCCGCACGTGATCGCCTACGGTTCGCACGTGGCGACGGCCAAACTCCAAGCCGCCCGCGATGCCGGTTGCGATGAAGTTTTGCCGCGCAGTCGCTTTTCGTCGGAACTGGCAGAGATTTTAAAGCGAGCCACCGTCTAACCGACCATCACCTTTCGGGGTGGCCGCGATAGCTTCGCTATCGGGGCTGGCGAAGCCCGCAGGAAGCCGCTGCTTACGCTCTGCATAATAAGGGATTCTTCATCTGCAGGGACGGCTGACATTGCTGCCTCTTGTGCCTGACGGCACACCGATTACTGCGTAATCGCTGCCACCCTCGTCGGGGGGAACATCATCCCTCCAAACCAAACGCGTCCAGCACCGCGCGGTGCGCCGCTTCGCCACTCTCCAGGTCGATCACCGTGCTGATGCGGACTTCGCTGGTGTTGATCAATTTCACGTTGATATTGGCCGTCGCTAGTGCATGGAACATTTTTTCTCCCACGCCTGTGTGGCTGCGTAGGCCAATACCGCTGACCGTCAACTTTGCAATATGATCCTGAGAATTTAGCTCTGCCGTCGGCCAATTCTCGGCTGCTGCACGTGTTATTTCTAAACTGGTTTGCAGTTGCGCTTTGGGGACCGTGAAGGAAAGATGCGCCAATCCACTGTGGCTGATGTTCTGTACGATCATGTCGACCATCACGTCCGCCTTGGCGTTGGCACTGAATAATGCTGCGGCGATGCCGGGGGTGTCCGGAATGTTGCTAATCGTGACGAGCGATTGTTCACGATCCAAGCAGACGTCGCTGACCACGATATCTTCCATCGACGACAATTTGGCGATGACGTCGGTTTCCCATTCCTCGTTAGTGAAGGTCGCTCCGGTGGGCGAGGCGGCATGTGACTGCCCCAAGGGCGGGGTCAGTGCGTGTTCCTTGTGCAATCCGAATCCCGCGTGAACTGCATGAACCGCTTTTTCGCATTGATCGCGGCTGACCAGCACAGAAATCTTAATTTCACTGGTGGTGATCATGCCGATGTTCACCTCCGCGTCACACAACGCTTGAAACATTTGTGCTGCCACTCCCGTGTGCCGCCGCATTCCCGCGCCGACGACCGAAACCTTGGAGAGATTCGTGCCGTGCAAAACTTCACCCGCGCCCAATTCCTCAATGGCGGCCTCAGCGGCTGTTAGGGTTTCGGCGAGGTCATTTTGCGGGACGGTGAAGGAGACCTCGGCCAAGCCGCCATCGCCCACGTCCTGAATGATCATATCGACGGGGATTTTGCGCTCCGACATTTTCTGCAGCACAACCTGCATCACACCGGGACGGTCGGGCAACTTCGACAAACTGACGCGGGCTTCATCACGCACAAATGCCACGCCGGTCACCACCGGTAGGTGATCTGCCGGTTCCGGGGCGATCAAAGTACCCTCCGCATCGGAATAGGCCGGACGGACACGGATCGGCACGCGGAACTTGTCGGCGAATTCGATTGACCGCGAGTGCATCACCCCCGCTCCCAAACTGGCCAACTCCAGCATTTCGTCGTAGGAGATGCGGTTGATTTTTTGGGCCGTTTCCACCATCCGCGGATCGGTGCTGAAGACCCCTTCGACATCGGTATAGATCTCGCAGACATCTGCCTGCAACACCGCTGCCAAGGCGACCGCTGTCGTATCGCTGCCTCCACGTCCGAGCGTGGTGATATTGAAATCCTCGTCGGTTCCCTGGAATCCAGCGGCGATGACGATTTTGCCTTCCTTCAGCGCCTTGCGCATGCGGTCGGTCGAGATGCTGCGGATGCGGGCTTTGGTGTGTGTTGAATCGGTGACGATCCCGATTTGTCCACCAGTGAGGCTGATCGCCTTTTCGCCCAACGCTTGCACCGCCATCGCCATCAGCGCGACCGATTCTTGTTCGCCGGTCGAGAGCAACATATCCATTTCCCGTGCCGGCGGAGTCTCAGTAATCTCCGCTGCTAACCCGACCAATTCGTCGGTTTTCTTACCGCGAGCACTGACCACCATCACGACCTGATGCCCCAACCGTTTGGCCTTCACTGCCCTTGCAGCGGCGGCCTTGATTTTATCAGCATCTGCGACGCTGGTTCCCCCAAATTTTTGCACAACTAACAACACGGCTTTAGACTCTCGGAAAAAACGGACGCGGGGCGCAAAAGTCCCCGTGAAAAGTGGAAAGTGACGAAGTGGGGAGGATAACAGATGCTGGCGGCGGCGTGAAGAAACCAGAGGGGACTGGGGTGAAGGTTCAGACGAGTTGGACACCAAATGGACTAGAATTGAAAGATGTGCACTCAGGGACGATAACGGTTAGTATGAAAAAACAGGGCAACGCACCCCTACTAGTAAAGGCATTGTATTTAGGGAATCAATCAAATGTCGGACGAAGCATTGGTACTGGCCGATCGCTTGTTGGAAGAAGATGCTGGTCAACTCGAGGAATTGCGGGTGCACATGTTCGAATCGGACGAGGAAGCCCACGACGACGAAGCAATCGAGCGGCTGTACGCTGAATTTGAAGTTGATTTTGACCGGGTCATGGCTGCCTTAAGTGAAAAGTATGGTGCACCTGCCCGCACTGGCGAAGAGGATGATGACGTCGTCGAACTCAACGGCGTGTTTCGTTTTGCCATTTGGCAGGTCGGTGATAAACTCCTCTATGCGACCGTCGCCCATGAAGACCGCGAGTGCCCGGTGTTGTTGATGTTGGGAACAGCAGAGTGTGACGGCGCATAACTATTTCTATACGCGCTCCCATTTTCCCAACCAGATGTCAGCGCCGCTTCGTTAGCTCAAATCAACATTTACTAAGACACTCTATGAAAATCTGTATCGTCGGCGCTTCCGGGAAACTCGGCAAATATATGGTGCAGCACGCGCTCGACCGGGGCTATGAGGTCGTGGGCGTCTGTCGCGAAAAGAGTGTCCCCAAACTCGATGTATTTAAGGACCGCATCACGATCCTCCCCGGACCAACAAACGACCGCGACTTGATCCAAAAGGCGGTCCAGGGGTGTGACGGCGTGCTCACGGTGCTCGCCCCGTGGGGCGTTCACGATTACGCCTCCGGCACGGCCCAAGCGGTGTTGGACTACGCACAACCGGGGGCGCGGTTGATTTTCTCTTGTGGCTGGCACATCACTCGCGATGGCCAGGATGTCTACTCAACGTTGTTCAAAGTGCTTGTGGCAATCATCGGCTTCATCGTGCGGCTGGCACGATTGGTCGACCTCAACGACCAAGTCGAAGCCTGCCGCCGCATCTTCGCCAGCGACACACGTTGGACCGTCGTCCGCGGCAGCGACCTCGAAGAGGGCCCCAGCGAAGGCCTCCCCGTCTGGAGCCGCCACGTCGGCGATCCGATCCTCAAAAGCAACCTCACCCGCCGCATCGACTTCGCCCTCTTCATGGTCGAGGCGCTGACGAACGACGATTTGATCCACGAAGCCCCAGCGATCGTTGGCTGTAAAACGCCCTCGGCGCTGGAGCATGCGGGGAAGATTGACTCAATTGGGGAGTAGGTGACGTCGTGTTGTGGTGAGTTCCCAGTGGCACCCGTGCTTCATGTCACATTCGCGTTACATTCAAAGATTCTTCCGTTTGTACCCCCGATTCATCTTTCCCCGGTGATTGAACCGACGATAAATTGAATGTTCCGGAAACAACAACCCACAAGCGTTCATGAGGGGATTCGATGATGATCGTAGATGCAAACGCTCGGACGCATGCGAATCGCCGCGGGACGAAGTGTCTAGTGATGGTGTTCGCGGGTTTGCTAATCGCGTCGGCGACTATGGCCGTTGGAGGCGATGGTCAATTACAGGATAAGCAGGTCGCGACGACCGGTGGTGAGGCCGAGAATTTGCAAACCAGTGACATCTCCGAAGCGGAAGAACTCCGACGGCTCCGAGAAGGGGTCCGCTTAGAAATGATGTTCAGCGGAGAATGCGGACCGCTGGATCGGATCGGGGCACTCTCTACACATCGCTTTTGGACACCGGTTCTCCCGCTAAGCGAAGCACAAGTCGCCGTGCTCACCAAGCTGGATGATATTGTACAAGAAGGCCGCACCATTTCTGTCCGTGCCGATGCACAATACTTTGCCAAGACTGTCGACGCGTATCGACACTATTTGGCGCGGAGCGCTGTGCGGCGGGAAAAAACGATCTTTCATGCACAAGCTGTGGTGGACTTGGGATTGCTCACGAATCAGCAGGCTGCTTTCGTGACGCAACGACATCTGTCCAGCGCCAGTTCAAAAGCCCTGTTTGATGCGATGTCGCAAACCCAGCTGGGAATGACTGAATCTCAAATACAGGAACTGCGGCAACTGGCAAAGGCATTACCGATTTACTATCAACAGCCCCGTGAAGAATGGGCGACCATTATTAAGCAAAACGATGCCGCGCTGCTGAACCTGCTCACTCCGCCACAACAGGAGCGGTGGGAGCAACTCACCGCCGAACGCACCTTACCAGCCGAACCGCCCGATTTGCCTGCCGCCGATGAAGCCAACGTCGCGGCGATGCGAATGAAGATTCCCGACGATTCACCGATCCTTAGCTATTTGACGGAAAATCCGCGATCTTCGATCGGCATCTCTCGTTATCAAAAGCGGTTATTGGACGACTTGGTCGAGGTGGCGCGGGACGGCGCCTTGTGGATCAGCCTCGATGAGTCCGCTAGCGATGACGAGCAGACAGACAAACGCTGCAAGGATTTCATCGCACACTGCGAACAAGTCGCCCTACTTGGTATTCTGACCGAAGGCCAAGCCGCGTGGGTGCAAAAAACGGTGTCTAAAGAATCGACGCAAGAATAACTGCTTGAAGTTGGTCTCGCCTTTTGGTGGGAATAATTGAACGCCGATCAATGAAGATATTCCAACAATCTCACATCGACGTGAAAACACCGTTTCTCATTTTGAGCCTGTGCGGGCTGCTCCTGGGATTGGGCTGTTCCGGTGGAACCTCAGCGGCGCCTTTTAATAAAGCTTCCTTTGATCAGAAATTGTGGAACGCCGGTGGGGAGCAGCGGCAGTTCATGATCCTCGATATCCAGACGCATCATCTTCACCCCGGAATGGATCAAAGCGATGTGTTAACATTGCTCGGCAAACCAGACCGTAGCCTCTCTGCTACCGAGGTCTCTAAAGCCCGTATGGATGCCGACGCTTACTGGTATTATGATATCGGCCTGACTCCCGAGGCATTCGATACCGCACAATTTGTCGTCGTCTTCGACGAAACAGGAACGGTCATTGAGACGTCGGTGTTCGAGAATTAACCTGCCGTAGCGGACCGTCCATTTCCCCACGTTGTAAGCCGTTCCCTCGCCATCTTTGCTGCCCGGCGCAATTCACGGTACCCTAGACGCAACCAAACCCACATCACACCCGCACCGATGGATCCCGCACATGCCGATCGCATTCCCGAAAATCACTGCCGCTCTCGCTCTGCTCGCACTCGCCTCCCCTGCTCTGTTCGCTGCGGAGCCGCATCCCAATCGTGTCGTTTGGGAAGGCGATGCCGGGCCTGGTCAGGGGAAGCACATTGTGTTCATTGCCGGCGATCATGAGTATCGCGGCGAAGAGACCTTGCCGGCGCTGGCTAGGATTTTGGCCAAAGAGTATGGTTTCAAATCCAGTGTTTGCTTCACGACCGATCCGGCAGACGGCACGATCAAGCCGGGCAGCAATCACATCACCGGACTGGAAGCCCTAAAAACCGCCGATTTGATGGTGTTGTTCACGCGGTTTCAGGCGTTCGATGATGAGCAGATGCAGCACATCGATGACTACCTCGCCAGCGGCAAACCGGTGATCGGCTTGCGGACCTCGACGCACGCGTTCAACGGCCTGAAAGGCAAATTCGCCCACTACAACGAAGGCTACGACGGCGAGCAGCAGGATTGGCAAGGCGGTTTCGGCGAAGCGATCCTCGGCGAACATTGGGTCGGCCACTACGGCCGCAATCATCAACAAAGCTCGCGGTTGTTGTTGGAACCGCGACAACGCAAGCATCCCATTTTGCGGGGCGTGAACAATGTGCACGTGCAGTGCGGCGGCTACAACGCGCATCCGCGTGAAGGCAGCACCATCCTCGCCCGCGGACAAATCCTCAACGGCATGCAACCGACCGCTGAGCCGGACGAAACCAAGGAAATCCTCCCCGTCGTCTGGGTCCGCCACTACCAAGCGGACAACCCAAAATCACGCGTCTTCGCCACCACCCACGGCGCTTCGGAAGACATCCTCAACCCCGGCTTCCGCCGCCTACTGATCAACGCCCACCTGTGGTGCTTGGGAATGGACGAAGCGATCGCCCCGGACAACCCCATCGCCTTCATCGGCCCGTATCACCCGACGACGTTTAATTTCGATGGCCACCGCCAGGGGGTGAAGCCAGCGGATCTTGCGGGGTGGGAAGCGGCGATTTTGGGGGCGGAGTAGGTGTTTGGTTTGCGGAGCATTGTTTGGGTGCCCAACGTGGTTTTGCGATCCGCACAGCGGACCCTGCTCAGGAAGCGATACTTGAAGGGATTTAGTGAATTGCAGTCGAGAGAATTCTTGTTGCTCGGGATTTTCCAACTATTGCTTCTGGTGGTTTGGTGAGTTTGTCACTTCTTTCTCGATGGATTGTCGACGTTTTTCAATAGATCTTTTGAAGCTTTCCAATTCAGTAATTGCGGCCTCGACATCCTCGGGTGTGGGAATCGTAGAGCCTATGGCTGCCGCACTATCGTGTCCGGTTAATTTCGCAGAGCACATCGACATCCCTTTGTCGATTGCGGCGTAATCTGATGATTCGATGATAACTCGTTTTAGTCGATGTGTTTCGATACTTGCTCGGAAACGTTGAATTGAATCGTTGAACAGAATTTCCTCTACCGCACGTTCCCAAGTTTCACGCAATTTGCCGTAAATTTCGGCGACTTTATCTCGATATTTATCTGACGCTGATTCCTTGAGTTTTCTAAGCCCGGCGGCATCGGTCTTAAGAATGCCAATACGAGCCTTGGTTGAACATGCATGCCATGGTCGACTTGTACATTCACCAGGACCCTTAGCTGAACGTCGGATAGTTTGTACCAAAGAGGGCACACGCTGTTCTCCACATTCTCGTTCTACCGCAGAAGCATGACAATGTCATGAGTGAAAACGACAACTTGCCGTATCTTTGCCTCCTGAACCAAACGTTTGGCGACGCGTTCTCGAAAATTATGGTCTAGGGAACTGACGGGGTCATCGAAAATAATGGGAATGTTGCGACCGGCAGTTGTCAGTTCTGCCAGAAATGCCGAAATAGATACAACTCGCTGCTCGCCTTCGCTCAATACATTAGAAGGTACTGCATTACCGCCAAGTTTGAGCTGATGCGAAGTTTTTCCTTTTGCACCTTTTTTTGAAACTGAATGGACACATTGTAAGCCGAAAAAGTCTATCTCTTTGTTTAGTGTTTTCATTAGTCGTGCAGTGACTGCCTTCTCCATCAAACCTGATCCGAATCTGGTAATGGGAGTTGTGTCACATGCTTTTTCGCATTTAACAAGCAAAGCCTCTTTTGTTTAATCTGTTCAACGAATTCAAGTATTTTCCCTTTCCATTTTGCCAACTATTTGCGGTCTTGAAATTCTTGAAGTTCGCGTTTTAAATTGGCAAGCTCTTTCGGATCGTCGGCGTCATCCAATTGATCAGCTTTGGTTTCGATCACATCGATTGCTAAACTGAGATTTTTGTTCGGAGAATCGCTGAGTTCAACAATTGAATTCCAGTTATTGTCTTCTATCGCCTGGATAATTCCTGACTTTCGTCTTTTTGCACTTAGCAGATGATTTTCGACAGCTGTAGCAAGTGCCTCATCGTATTCATGTAATTCTTCGAGCAATGCGCTGTTATCTGAGAATTGGGTTATATTGATCTTTTCGAGTTCTTTGACGACGCTACAGAAGGCTGCTTCGGCCTCACTCCTCTTTACCGCAGAATCATCCACAACAAACGCTTGGAAACGGTTTCATCCGGTCGGAGGCTGATTCGGAAAGTATTTGTTGGCATAAAACGCACCGAGATTCTTCACCGACAACTGGAAAGGTTTGATTCGGGTAAGCTCCTACTTCTGAAAATGCTTTCGCTGATTCGAAGAGGGAACGCCATGCATCTTTCCCAGTTTCTCGTAATGGTTCGCCAGCAAATGCTGCGGAAGAAGCAATTCTCGCGGCCTCATCAGCAGCAGCTTTGTTCGATGCAAGCTCTTGCAAGTTTTTTAATTTCTCCGCAGAGAGTCCATTTGAGATTTCAGATAACTTCGTTTTAATTTGCGTCAGACGCACTATTTTGCGGCGTAGCTCCGCAGCTTGCTTTTTCGGGGGATTTGCCGTTGCCTTGGTAACGATCGCTTCGAGGTCCTCAAGCCGTTGTTTATCGCTTTCATCAAGAAGGACAAGTATTTCCAATTGTTGGAGGTCCGACTCATTAGACAGTGACCATACGAAACGTCCTGCGGCAGAGTCTTTGTCAAAGTCTCCGATTGCCATGAACTTGTCTGGAATGTCTTCAATTTTCGCTTTCACCCGCTTCTTGAGGGATGTGCAGAGGTCGGATAGACGCTTCGCGACATCCATCCCATATGGTACGTAGTGCACCTCATTGGCTTCGTCGAGGTAAACGCGTGCACAAAGCGAATCAAACACTGCAATTTCAGATAGTAATTGATGCGTTGGTGTATCGGCAGTCCATTGTATCGCCACGTCTTCATCTGCAACGAGAAGCTCAATTGTTGCCTTTGCTATTTTTGATTCGCTTGAACGGACATCGTTAAGAATGGGCTGGCTCTTCTCGCGAGCGTGGCAAGCGTGTTTGAAAAATCCTTGTATATCCGGATTTTCCTGCACCGTTTTCCCCGTATATTAAGGTGAGTCCTGTATGAAGAGCGACTTGTATTGACTGCTCCGGAATTAATGCATTCACGCCTGAAACAGAATGAATTTCCTTGAGAGCAACGTCTTTTCCTGGTTCATTGCTCTCGCCAAAAGTCTCGCTGAACGGTCCGGAGATAGTTCACACGACTCATTTAGACCATTCTCATGTAGCAACAGTTCAAACAGTACTTCTTCATCTTTTGCAGTAAGTTGTTCCTGCGTGAATATTCTACGAATCGCATCACTTTGCCATTTTGGAGCAGATTTAGCCCACTTCGAAACTTCTTGAATTACATTCATCTATTTGAACTTCCCGAGGAATTTGACGGAGACCCTGTGGGCCGATACGTTTCACACAAATGACAGAATCAAAAACGAGTGTGATTTTACGGCAGCCTAATGGAGGAGGGAACGTTGTTGAAGACATTTCCGTCCAGCGGGCTCACGGAATGTTGCGATATTACATTCGAGAGATGCGAGCGACGGTAAAGATCGTTCTACGATTATTTGAATTGGATTGCAAGTAATTAGTTGGCGTGTAGGTGGCTAGCGTCAAGTAGTGATTGTTAGCATTAGAGCACCCTACAAAAAAAGGCGGCCGAACGTTTGGTTCGACCGCCTATTCTCATGTCACCGTTCACAGAATCCCTACGCTGCGTGGCGCAGTTGCAGGATCATCGGTTGTTCCACGGCTGTGCAGGCTTGCAGGAAGTGTTGGAAGACTTGCATGTCCAGGGCCGATGAGGTTTCGCTTTCGGGGTGCCATTGCACGCCGAGGCAGTACCAGTCGTCCAGGATCGATTCGTACGCTTCGATCACGCCGTCGGGGGCGGTGGCGCTCACGCGGAATGGCGTGGCGAGTTGGTCGACCGATTGGTGGTGCGAACTGTTGATGCGGATTTCGCCCGGGCCGTAGATCTCGTCCATCCGTGTTTCGGGAACGATCTCGATAATGTGCCGCAGGTTCTTTTCGACCGGATCGAAATGGTGCAGCGGACGGGGGTAGGCTTCGGAAATGTGTTGATAGATCGTGCCGCCGCAGACGACGTTCAGCATCTGCATGCCCAGGCCGATGGCCAAGACCGGAATACGGCGTTCGTAGGCGATTTTGCACAAGCGGCGGTCAAAGTCTTCGCGGCGGGCGGGCATGGCGCGGGTGGTCGGATGCGGTTCCATGCCGAGTCGTTGCGGATTCATGTCTTGCGTGCAGCCGGCCAAGACGAGGCCGTCGACATTGTCGAGAAATTGGTTCAAGTCCGCATCATCGGCAAACGGCGGCAACGGCATGGGCAATCCGCCGGCAGCGGTGATCGAGTCGTAGTAGCCGGTGTTGAACCACGAGAGCGGATTCACATCTTTGCGTGCGGGGCGAAAGTCACCATTGAACGCGATCGTCGGTTTCTTGGACATCTAAGTTTTCCTCCCTGATTAGAAACACACCATTAGGGGCGGTGCGCGCACATCATGTGCGTCGAGAAACGAGTAGGGGCAACGCCACTGCGAGAGGCCGGCTGAGGGCACAGGGCGTAAAAAAAGCGGCAGAGAATTCGGCGGATGCTGAGTTGCCGATTCTGCCGTCAAGCGACGCGATTACATCTATATTTTGCAAGGATCCATCCTTCCATGTTGTCGTGCAGCCAATCCTTTGACTGCGGAGGGGATGTTAGCCAATGAAAATCGCGTTGTAAAGCGAATGGCCGATTTTGTGGAAAATTGCTTGCCTCACCACATCTGGTAGCCGCTCCAACCCGTTGTCGCACAAGTTGCTGTTGCGGCATGGAATATCACGCATCCCGCATGGTAAAATCAAGGCCAGCCTCGCAAATAACTTGTATCTCAAATCCAGCCGGTGATCCATAACACCATGCACACTCCCCGACGCGGTCTTCTTGCCGTTATTTGCGCCTGTTCGGTCATGATGTCGACCCTACTTCTCGCACCTGTATTGGGCGACGACGAGACCAACCCCGTAGCGCCGCGCCGCCCGGAATTGCCGTCCATTAAAAAGGGATCGGCCCTCACCCATCCCATCGATCGTTTTTTGCAAACGACGTATGCGGCGGAAAACATTGACGTCGATCGCCTGGTGAGCGACGAGGTCTTTGCGCGGCGCGTGCATGAAGATCTGGTGGGATTGTTACCAACGCCGACAGAGCTGCAAGCATTCGTCGCCGATTCGAATCCCGATAAACGAAGGCGGTTGGTGCGCAAGCTTTTGGCTGATCGCCGCGCGTATGCGGAACATTGGTTGACGTTTTGGAACGATGCGCTGCGCAACGCGTTTCGTGGCACCGGATTTATTGATGATGGCCGTCGGCAAATTACCGGGTGGTTGTTTGCCGCACTCTATGACAACAAACCGTATGACCAATTCGTACACGAGTTGATCAGCCCGGTCGATGGAGCGGAAGGGTTCATCAAGGGAATCATCTGGCGGGGCACGGTCAATGCCAGTCAGCGACGAGAGATGCAAGCAGCGCAGACGATTTCGCAAGTCTTTCTGGGAACCAACATCAAGTGCGCCAGTTGCCACGACAGTTTTATCGACACGTGGACTCTCGACGATGCTTACGGTTTGGCCAACGTCTTCGCCGACGAGCCGCTAGAAACATTTGAATGCAATAAACCGAATGGCGAGTTTGCCACGGTTAAGTTTCTGTTTCCGCAATTGGGCAAGATTGACGGCACGGCGCCGCGCGACGAGCGGATTCAACAACTCGCCGACATCATGACTAGCCCGCAAAACGGACGTTTGACGCGGACGATTGTGAATCGACTCTGGGCGATCCTGATGGGGCGGGGACTGGTCGAACCGGTAGATGAAATGGATTTGCCGCCCTGGCACGCCGACCTGTTGGATTGGCTAGCGGCCGACTTGGCGGAGCACGATTACGACCTGCAGCACACGCTGGAGTTGATCTGCACATCGCGAGCCTATCAACTCCCCTCGGTCGGTTTCCCCGATCCTGAAGAAACGAGCTACACCTTTCGCGGACCGTTGGTGAAACGCATGTCGGGAGAACAATTTCTCGACGCGATTTCATCGCTGACCGGCGTCTGGCAGCCAGTGGAAACCGCCATGGTCCAACGGGACGGCCGCGGACAGGGAGGGCAATTGACTGATGTGGCACTTGTGTTGGCGGAGAGACGCCGAGACCAAACCCCGGCTACTGCGCATTGGATTTGGAACGACGCCCAAGCGGCGCAAGGGACCATCGGCGGGTCGTTGTTTTTGCGGCGGGAGTTTACATTGCAAGCCGCTCCTCAATCAGCGCGCGTGATTGCCACCGGCGATAATTCCTTCACGCTGTACGTCAATGGTAAGCAAATTACCCGCGGAGAGAATTGGCAGAAGCCGACCGTCGTGGACCTTCAGCCCCACTTACGCGCGGGACAAAATGTGTTCGCCGTGGCAGCCGTCAATTCTGCTGACAAGGACAAGCAACCCGAAGAGTCCTCCAACTCAGCCGGTTTTTTATTGTCAGCTGAGATCCAGATGGCCAACGGGAAAAACGTTGTCATCGAAACGGATGATTCATGGTTGTGTAGTACGCAGTCGCCCGACAAATGGGAAACAGTCGGATTTGATGCCCAAGATTGGAAACCGGTTGTCGAATTGGCCGACATCGATGGCGGTCCTTGGAATATTCGTGTGCCGTTGCTGGCTGCATTGATCATCAGCGACAGCCAGGTTCGTGCTGCGATGGTCATGGACGACGCGCTGACACGTGCACTAGGCCGCTCGAACCGCGAGCAAGTCGTCACCCGCCGACAATCCGTCGCCACCACGCTACAGGCCTTGGAACTGACCAACGGCGGCACGCTGGATGCCGTATTAAAGCAAGGAGCCGAGAATTGGTTGAAGCAGTCGGAGGCGAACAGCGTTGCGATCATCAAAGGAATCTACACACAAGCCCTCGGCCGAGCACCGACCGTGGACGAAGCTGCCTTGGCCGCGAGCCTTGGTCGGTGAAAAACCGACGGTCGAGAGCGTGCAGGATTTACTATGGGTGGTCGTGATGCTGCCCGAGTTTCAGTTGATTGAATAATGTAGCTGCTGATGTCGGTGAGAAACGCGAATTACGGCCGGTACAACCAGCCCTACAAATCTGTGAGTGAAGACCATGTTTATAAATAATCTCCCCAACCGCCGCGACTTCCTCAAAACGGCTTCCGCTGCGACGTTGGCAGCGCTCGCTGCGGGAGAACCGTCGTTATCCGCTGGCGCCGAAGGCGACACACCCACCGCCAAGGCCGATGCGGTGATCGTGCTTTGGATGGGGGGCGGAATGGCGCATACGGAAACGTTTGACCCCAAACGCCACACGCCGTTTCGCAAGGGCCTGCCCGCCAATGAAGTGCTCAGCACGTTCCCCGCCATTGATACCGCGGTGGACAATATCAAGATTTCTGAGGGCCTGGAAAACATCGCAGCGGTGATGGACCGTGGGACGCTGTTGCGGTCACACTATCTGGCGGATCTGGGAAAAATTCTACATTCGCGGCACCAATATCATTGGCACACCGGCTACGAACCGCCGCTGACAGTGGCGGCGCCGCACATTGGAGCTTGGATTGCCTCGGCTCTCGGACCCAAGAACCCCGCCGTGCCGGCGTTCATCGACATCGGTCAGCGATACGAAGGAAACGGCGAGGCGGAGGAACTCAAAGCGTTTCAAACCGCCGGGATTCTGGGCAGCGAGTTCGGCCCGTTTCGTGTCCCCGAACCCACGCAGGCGATCGAAACCGTTCGTCCGCCGGCGGGGATGAGCATCAAACGATTTCGCAATCGCTACCAGACGTATCGCAAACTGCTCGAGCAAAGCCCGGTTGCCCGACACGGCAGCGACTACCAACGCGAGTCGTTGCTGCGTTCGTTGGACAACGCCTATAAACTGCTCGATTCCCCGGCAGCACAGGCATTTGATTTGTCATTGGAGCCCAAGGAAACCTACGAGCGTTACAACACCGGTCGGTTTGGTTTGGGGTGCCTACTAGCGCGGCGGTTGATTGAACAAGGCGCGCGGTTTATTGAAGTCACCACCGAATACATTCCCTTCTTCGGTTGGGACACGCACGACAACGGCCATACGCGATTGGTGGATATGAAAAAATCAATCGATGCGCCGATTGCGCAATTGGTCCGCGATCTTGAACAGCGGGGGCTGCTCGATAGCACATTGATTGTTCTCGCCAGCGAATTTAGTCGTGACATGCTCGTCGAGGGCAAACCGGACAAACCGGTCGGCGGCCAAGTCGCGCAGCCTGACACGATTGAAGAGCTCAAATTCTACGGCATGCATCGCCACTTTACGGGCGCCAGCAGCGTGTTGATGTTTGGCGGCGGGGTGAAGAAAGGTTTCCTGTACGGCAAAACCGCCGACGAACGCCCCTGCACAACCATCGAAAACCCGGTCTCAGTCACCGACCTGCACGCCACAATCTACCGCGCCCTAGGCATCTCGCCCCAACACAAAGCAACGATTGAACAACGCCCGTTCTTTGTCACCAAAGACGGCCATGGCAAGCCGGTGACGGACCTGTTGGGGTGATTGCAGAATGCTTCACCACGGAGGCACGGAGGGCACAGAGCAACTACGCCGCTATCCTGTTGGGGATGAATTTTAGCCACAGATGAAACACGGATGGAACACAGATTCAAGGGCGTCGATTTACAAATCCCAAACCGACGGCTTGCCGTCGCACACGGTGATCCATACCAAGAAACGTCCCTTTGTCGGATTCAATACGAAGCACAAAGAATTTGAGTATGACTACAATCTGCGCACTAGAAACAAAGCCTCACAATGTAAGTCGCACGGAAAATGAAAAGGCGGACTGACTCAGAGAAACGATCCGCATTGATTTCTACAGACTACAGTCTAAGGTCTACAGCCTCTCCCCCTAATCGCGTCCTCAATCCTTCCGCGAGAAAAAACACCGCATGACTCTCCCCGAACACGCGATCTGTTCCGTAATGCTGGCGCAATTTGGGGTGCAACAACGGTTCGGTTGGCGGGGCACGCTGGTTGTGGCATTGGCGGGGATTTCTCCGGACTTCGATACCGTTGCCAAACTGTTTGGGGACGAGCATTTTTGGACGCTGCACCATGCCCTGGGGCATAATGTGTTCGCCCTGGCCCTGCTCGCCGCTGTCGTTTCTGGCCTGGGACGTTGGGTGCTTGGTTTGCGCCCTTGGACGTATCTATTTTTCTGGTGCATGATCGCCGCCACGGCGCATGCGGTCACCGATTGCTTGTATTGGTTCGCCGTCAAACCGCTTTGGCCGCTCAATGACTGGGCGATCAAGTGGGAGATTCTGGAATACCTAGACCTAATCGTCTTGTCGATTTGGTTATCGGCGGCGATCTGTTTGTGGAAATGGCCGCAGCGCGGACGACTGATCGCGACCATCACGCTGACACTTTTTAGCGGCTACGTTCTGCTGCGGTTCGCGACGGCTCCACCGACGGGGGTCTGGAAATTTATCACCGGCGGTTGGATGTACGACATCCCCGAGGGGACGCCGGGCTTTGGGTGGTGGTGAGGGCTGGAAGAATTCTGTAGGATAAATCGCCACTCATCCATTTCTTCGCACCACGAACCTTCGAGCGCTCAGGAGTTTTTGCATGGCTCGCAAACGACGGCCCGTCGCCAAATCGAAACGTGAAGCCTCTGCGGAACAGGATCCGCTGGGGAAATTACTCAAGGTCTATCGCCCAGCGGTCGGCAGCTGCTTTTTGGTGATCGGATTGGGATTCATTATTGGAGCGCTGTGTGTGGCCTTTGCGGAATTTCTGGTGAACAACACCCTCGTTACCGGAATTGCGATCGCACTCGCACTGTTGTTACTCATCGGGACGATTCTCTATTCCGTGATCAATTATCGACAGCGCTTGGAATTCCACAAGGGGGGACTGCGATACACGAAAGGCCGTACGTTGGTGGAAATTGTCTGGCACGACATCATTAATATCCAGACCGGCCGCAGCAATGCTGTTGGCTACGGTCCTCTGCATGTTTTGACACGCTCCGAAGACGCAGAAGCACGCGATGGTTTGTTAACCGAAAGTTTCAGCGACTCGTTTTGGGATGTCACGATCGTCGATGTTGCCGGTCAAACGATTTATCTAAACCAGATGTTCATGACCGGTGTGAAAAAACCACGCAAGTTCATCCATAATTTGCGTAACGGGGCCGGACTGCAAGCTGGTGAAGTTCGATAAAATTAGCTGTCGTGATGAACAGTCCTCAATAACGACTCATTTGGAAATCCTACGCATGCATACCTCAATCCTTCTCACGGCCATCCTTCTTGCCCCCGCAGCAGCGCCGCAAACGGTGGAAACCGATCTGCTCGTCGTGGGCGGTTCCGAATCGGCTGTGGCCGTGGCTGTGCAGGCGGCGCGGTTGGGGGTGCGGCGGATTGTGTTGGTGAATGACATTGACTGGCTGGGAGGACAATTTACAGCCGAGGGTTTGGGGGCGGTCGATGAATGGACGATCTACAAAGGGAAGCGGGAACCGTTTCCCCGTAGCGGGTTGTTTTTGGAAATCATGAATGCCATCGAAGCCGACATGCAGCAAAAGTACGGCTTGCCGCGACCGGGGAACGGCTTTTGTTCTTGGACGACCTGTGAGCCGCGGGACACGGAGCGATTGTTTCGCGATCTCGTTGCACCGTATTTAAAATCGAGCGGCGGTCCGCTGGAGATATTCGGCAACTATGAACCACAGCAGGTCCGCGTCACCGACGGAGCCGTGACGGGTGTTGAATTTGTCTCCACGCAACCTGGAAAACAACCGCTCACCGTTACAGCGACATTAACCGTCGATGCCTCCGACTGGGGAGATGTCGTCCGGCTCAGTGGTGCTGCGTACATGCGCGGGCCTGATTTGAAATCGGCGTTTGACGAGCCAGGCGCGCCGGAAAATCAGACCGCTGTTCGCCCCAACGAACTCAATCCGATTACTTACTGCATGATCCTCCGCGAAACCGACACTCCCACGGTAATTCCTCAGCCGCCGCATTACGATGAGCGGCGTTATTATGGTACGACCGTAGCCACCAAGGAAGAGTTTCAAGAGCTGGGTTGGCCGCGGGGGACGATGTCGCCACGTGTTCCGGCCTGGAAGGAGAGCACGATGGCGAACGGCCCGTATGGAGAACAGCCGTCAGTCTATACACATCGCCGTTTGGTCGATCGCCGACACAATGAGCTTCAAGCTGGCAGCGAATCCATCCTGGTGAATTGGCCGCTGCAGGATTATCCGACCTATAACTTTCCCGCCTATTTGCGCGACCAACTCGAGGCGACCGAACCGGGAGCCTCGGAGAAAAACCTCGTCGACATGACCCCCGCGCAGCGACGATTGGTTTTTGCCGATGCCAAATTGCACGCGCTGGGCATGTTGTACCACCTGCAAACCACGGTGCATGAAAAAGACCCCTCACAGGCGGTTAGCTTTCGCGATATGGCATTGACCGACGAATTTGGGACGCCGGACAAAATGCCCTGGAAGCCGTACGTCCGTGAAGGATTGCGACTGGATGCACTCTACGTGCTCCGCGAACAGGACATTCGTGACATCGACGGCATGCAATCCTGGGCGACCGTGATGGTGCCTGATAATCTTTTCGGTTTTCAATTTAACATCGACTTTCATCCGACAAAGCGTATTTTCTTAGACGACGATCCCAGCGGACCGTGGGCGCATATTCATTCAAGCTATCGCAATTGGGGCACGCACACCGATCGAAGTGGATTTCCGCTGCGAAGCCTTGTCCCAAAAGAGATGGACGGACTGTTGGTGGCGGGGAAAAACCTGGGGTATACCAGCATCGTCAGTTCAGCCGTACGATTACACGGGCATGGCATGTTAGCCGGACAAGCGACCGGTGCCTTAGCGGCGATGTCATTGCGCGAGGGTGTTCCCCCCCGCGAAGTTGCCGCCGATTGGAAACGCATTCGCGAATTGCAAACACAACTCGTTTCCCCCTCCAGCGACCCGAAAACAGGACAAAACCCGCCCGGCGTGCTGCTGTGGCCCTATCACGACCTACCAGTCGAGGCAGAACATTTCGCCGCCGCGAACCAATTGGCCATTCGCATGATTTTGCCCGGCGACCACGGGCTGCAGGACTTTGAGCCGGACCGCGTCGTCACACGCCGCGAACTGGCCCGGACAATCGCGCGCGCCGCTTTGAGCACAGGACAATTTCCCGATTTCGATTACTCCACCAATACCCAGCAGCCGGCATTCAGCGATGTGGACATCTTCGATCCTGATTATGCGGCAATCGAATCACTGCAGCGCTGGAAGCTAATCGCCGACGAAAAACAATTTCATCCAGATCAACCGGCAACCTGGGAGTTCCTCCACTCGCTCGCCGAGAAATTAAATTGGACCGTTTCGGACTCCCCAACCCGATTGGGAACGCCGCTAACCCGCGCTGGATTGGCGCAGGCGTTGTGGGGAGCGATCCAAGAACGTGCGGATGTAACGCTTGAGGCAACGGCGAACTATTTGCAGCCGGGATACGATACGGACAAAGATGGCGTCGAAGACCTCAACGACCCGTTGCCGTTTGATCGCGACAACGACGGCTTGCCTGATCGACTGGATGCGGATGACACTGGCAACGGATTGCCGGACCGTTTAGCGGTCGATGGACTTTCGATTCGGCGATTTAATTTTACCGGGCGCGGCGCTGCCCAGGTTCCAGGCTATCACAGTGATTCTGGGCTTGCGTTTGACGATGAGCGGGGTTTCGGCTGGAATACAGACATTTCCGCCAACCATCGCCGCCGACATCAACATCCCGATCCGGTTAAGGATTCGTTCTTATTCACCCGGAAAACCGCTGTTTGGGAATGCGCGCTGCCAAACGGTACCTACCGTGTCAGCATCACGGTGGGAGACAGCGGGCATGCACAGCCCGGACAGCAATTGTCCGTCGAAGGCATGCCGGCCGTGAACAATGTTGATACGGCTCTCGGGCGATTCCACACAGCCAGCGTGACAGCCAAAGTCACCGACGGGCGTTTGACGATCGAGATGGGAACAGAAAACCCAAAACTCAATACCTGTCTGAACGCCGTTACGATCATGTCGGCAACATCACCTTCGGAAAAATCGTCGACCGACTAGATTGCAAAATCGCACAGGCCCTCAAGGTGTGTGATGGGCGATGTAGCCGCGAACGGTTTCTGCGGGGCGACGTTATTTGTTGTTAGCAATTCGCTTCGCAAAACCTCAACGTCCCGCGGCGCATCGATTCCGATCCTGACCGTGTTGTTTCCCGTGTCGACGACCGTCACACGGATGCAACCGTTGATTACGATGCTCTCATTCTTTTTCCGCGATAGCACAAGCATTTTACCCCTCCTTGACTAAAAAGTTGCCATTACAATTGTCCGGCGCACAACGGTGGCCGGGTCATTCGCAAGAAGAAACGCCAAGCCTCCCACGCAAAAACGGCGCAAGTCGATCCATAGCGGTAGCTGCAAAGTCAAGGGGGGAGGAATCAAGTCGGTGGGAAGCTTGGCGGAATTACGGCAGGTTGGTGGGGGATGTTGCGAAGCGTTCACTGCGCGCATCCCATAAGCCGCTCAAGCGGTAGGAGGGGTAATCTATCCGATCTTTGCCGGTTGTCAAGCTCGAGTTGTAAAGTTTGCAAATGGGCGCGTCCCCCCCTTTATTAGGGGGGAATTGCGACCCCAATTGAGTGTCCCGAGACTGCGACACCCTATCGTGTGCTGAACAAACAGTTTCCCTTTATCGCAGGTCACAGAAGCAAGCATACAACTGCTCTTTTTAAGGGCGTTGTGTGCGGCAATTCGCTGGGGTTTCCACTCCGCAAGCTATTGATTCCAGCGTGGCTGTCGCTTTGTCTGGCCAGCGGATAGAGAACAGGACGATGAGATTGAAGAAATGCATCCCACCCAAAATCAACATCACCCACCCGACTTTGTTGCTCAACAACTCGATGAACGATTGCAAGCTGTCCGCTTCGCCACCGTAACGGATGCCTAAGCTGACTAGCGCGATGTTTGTCAAATAATAACCCGCGCGCAGCAGACGATTCACAGCATCGGCGGTAGGAATATTGCCGGCAAAGATGTCGATCAAAAACAGCCGGCCATGTTTGTACAGCGTCTGTCCGACGAGTCCCGTGATCAGAACGCTAAACGTCAAATAGCAGATGTGGCTCCAAAGCATAATCATGTCGAGTCTCCCCCGGGGCATTCCTTGGTGAAACACGAAAAGTGCTCGACAACCCCGGGGGCGCGACGCCGGGGCTGAGCATTCCCTCATCAATTCGGTTGTTCATGGCGTACCGCAGTGGGATTGCTGAGTGGTTCGCCATAGCGATTTTCGAAAATCGGCTCTGTGCTAGACCGGTTGTTTTTTCGAATACCGGTGAAAACGATCAGGATGATGAAATGCATGCACCCCAAGGCCAGCAAGACACTGCCAATTTTCGTGCTCAATAATTCAATGGCCGATTGCGTGTCGGTGACCTGCGCGCCATGTTTGAGCGCCAAACAGATGAAGCCGAAATTGATCAGGTAGAATCCGACCGTTAGCAAGTAGCTGATCGCATTGGCCAATTCGGTGCGGTGATTTCTTCCGTCAGTGACATAGACGGTTCCATTTTTGCGCAGCGTCTGGGCCACCCAGATCGTAATGCCTCCACAAACCGCCAAATACGCCGCGTAAGTCCATACCATAGTCGTCATGAGCGATTCCCCCAACAAGTGGTTGACGTTGATTCGATTGCCGAAGCATCGGTGGACGTTGTGTCCTGCCGAATCAACCGTGGAGAAACCGCCGACTTAACCCAAAATGCCGAAGATTCGGAACCGGGTGTTGGAAATGGCTCTTACTCGCCTGAATCGTAACGATGCGTGGGGACCGGACGGCCGGGGCGGAAGCTTTGTGTTTGACGAAATTCAGCCGTCGTCGCATGCCGCTGACAAACATCGGCGACCGCCTGTTTGACATGCTCTTCCAAGATGACCGGATCGCAGGCGACACGAGCATTGACGATCAAATCGACCTCCTTGACTTGGCAGTTCGACGGCAATGACAACTCCGGCTGGTCTTCACTACTGATGAGGTTGGCCACTCCAAAGAAGCCTTCCCACAGGCCAATGGTTTTGAGGTGCGCGGTCTCTGCTTCGGCATCGGCCAGTGAAGCACGCAGGGTATTGACGATGTCCAGCAGTACCTCATCCAACGAAAATTCCGTTTCCGAAGTCATTCGTAAACTGCTATTCAGCCAGCCAAGTTCCGCTTCGCCATCAGCATAAATGTCGTAGTCGATGTCCAAGACCCGGCGACCAAAATCGCCGTCTTGTTCCAAAAATTCCACCAAGCCCTCAAAGCCATCGCCGGTCTTCGCGGACAGACGGAGTAAGGGAATCCCGGGATGGTGCGTCGAAACCAATTCTGCCAACTCATTCACCGCATCGTCGGACAGTTCGTCGATCCGATTGACAATAATCGCGTCCGCTTCTTCGAGTTGCTTTTTCAAAATATAAGCCGCTTTCGGCGAAAAACCGGCGCGTTGTTCGTTTTTTAAAATCCGACGGCCATGGCTCGGTTTGAGGATCACTGCATACGGCGCAATGCTGAATTGGGCCTCGTAGATCCGTTTAATCGGCTGAATCACCGTTGCTACCAGATCGGTACAACTCCCGACCGGTTCCGCCAGGATCACGTCCGGGACCTCTTCGGTGCCCAACCGCTCAATGGTTCCCATCAACTCGTCGAAGTTACAACAAAAGCAAGCCCCGGCGACTTCACCCACGGAATAGCCTTGGGAACGGAGCGTATTCGTGTCGACCAGATCTGTCGCTTGATCGTTCGTCACAATGCCAACTGTTTTGCCTTGATCCATGTAATGCTTTGCCAAGCGACCGAGCGTGGTGGTTTTTCCAGCGCCCAGAAATCCGCCGACCATGATGAATCGAATTTGGTGTGACATGGCAATATGCTCTTCAAGGAGTTCAAAACGGGGCCCCAAACGACTGTTTCCATTTGAGGCGAATTGACAAGGTCCGGATCAATCACCATTTTAGAGAGTTGCCGCTCTCGAACCAATCCTCACAACGGATGTCCCATGAATTCTGACAATCCCGATCAGCCTGCACTGTTGGGTGGCGCGCCCGTTCGCCCACAAGGACCACCGATATGGCCGGCGGATATCCCCGGCGTTGCTGAGGCCATCATCCGCGCTGTTGAAGATGGTTCCTGGGGCAAATACCACGGGCCGCACGTGTCGGAATTGTCGACGCTGTTGTCAGAATATCAACAGCGAGAGCATGCGGTGCTCACCTGTAGCGGAACCGCTGCTATCGAATTAGCGCTCCGTGGTCTCAAAGTCGGAGCCGGCGATGAGGTGATTCTGGCAGCGTATGATTTCAAGGGCAACTATCAAGATGTGTTGATCGTAGGAGCCACACCGGTCTTGGTCGATGTTGATCCACTCAGCGGAAATCTGGACCCCGCGCTATTGTCCGCTGCAATCAGCGACGCGACCAAGGCCATCATCGTGTCTCACCTGCATGGCGGTATGGTCCCCATGCGAGAGGTGATGGAGTTTGCCCGCGCACACGACATTGGCGTGATCGAAGATGCCTGCCAAATGCCCGGTGCGCGAATTGAAGGAGGCTGGGCGGGAAGCTGGGGCGACGTCGGCGTCTTCAGCTTCGGTGGCAGCAAAACCTTAACGGCCGGCCGTGGCGGAGCACTGGTGACCGACCGGTCCGATATTGTGCAGCGGATCACGTTGTACAACCAGCGCGGTAATCTCGCCTATCCGTTGTCGGAACTGCAGGCGGCGGCGTTGATTCCACAACTGGAATATCTCGATACCGCAAATGCGGCGCGGGCCGCCAATGTCGAAGCCTTGTGTCAACAGTTGGATGATGTTCCGGGGCTGGTGCCACTGCAAAACACGGTCGCTGATTGCGAGCCGGGATATTACAAGTTGGGGTTTTGGTATGATCCCGAAGAGTTCGACGGGCTCTCACGAGAGAGGTTTTCGCAAGCGATGCGCGCCGAGGGCATCGCGCTCGATCCCGGTTTCGAGGCTTTACACAAAATCCACAGCGCCCGCCGCTACCGCGCCGTCGGTGATCTACAAACGGCCAATGCCGCACACAACCGCATGCTAACGCTGCATCATCCCGTGCTGTTGGGCACAACGACAGACATTGAAGAAATCGCCCGCGCAGTCCACAAAGTGAAAACACACGCCACTGTCCTGAAAACGCACGAATAAACGCACCCTGAACAGTTCAAGTCTCCGGGAGGGCGAAGCTCCCGCTGAGCCGCATCGGTGCATTAGATTTAATGCGGTGAATTAGTTTTGCCTGTTGACGCATCTTGGTCGCGCGCGGCTCGGACGGAGCCTCGCCCTCCCGGATACCGCACTAAAACAGCGCAGCGACCAACGGGAGCGGACTACGTCGATTCGTGCGGTAGCACGGGCAAAGCGGTATTTGACGCAGAGGCGTTTGTCGCGGCGGCTGCGCCGTCGGCCATTTCTCCGGCGTGGTAGCTGGAGCGGACGAAGGGGCCGCTGGCGACCATCTTGAAGCCCATGCCGCGAGCCATCTCTCCGAGTTCGTCGAATTCTTCGGGCGGAACGTAACGCTCGACCGGCAGGTGGTCCCGTGTGGGTTGCAGGTATTGTCCCAGGGTGAGCATATCGCAGTCGACCGATCGCAAATCGGCGAACACGTCCAGCAATTCCTCAGTGGTCTCGCCTAGTCCCAGCATCAATCCACTTTTGGTCTGCATCGTGGGCGCTTCGTCTTTGACCTGCTTGAGCAGATCCAGCGTGCCGCGATAGACGGCGTTGCGACGGACGCGGTCGTAGAGACGGGGAACCGTTTCGGTATTGTGATTGAACACATCGGGCGCTGCTTCGATGACTCGCGAAATCGAGGCACGGTTGCCGCGAAAGTCGGGGGTTAAGACCTCAACGGCGGCCCCGGTACGATTGCGGACCGCGTGAATGCATTCAAAGAAATGCTCCGCTCCGCCATCGGGCAAATCGTCGCGGGTGACGGAAGTGATGACCACATGTTTCAGCCCCAGCCGGGCAGCTGCTTCGGCCACGCGGTGTGGTTCATCGGCCTGCAGCGCTTCGGTTTTGCCTTTGGGGACGGAACAAAATCCACACGGACGGGTGCAGACGTTTCCTAAAATCATAAAGGTGGCCGTCTTCTGTGCCCAGCACTCGGTGCGGTTGGGGCATTTGGCGCTTTCGCAGACGGTCTCCAATTGAAATTCTTCGATCAGATTCGACGTGAACAACATTTCCGGCTGCGGCATCGGCCGTTTGAGCCAAGAGGGCAGACGGCGGCGCGGTTTGGGTTGAGGGACGTCGTTGAGTATTTCAAGCGTAGACATTGGCTTTCCTAGTCCGCCGCAGCAGGTGGTGTCCGGTGTAAACGTGATGCTGTTCATATCCCCAACGGGCCGACAAATGCCGAATCAGGCTTTCTCGCACGCTGCCGACGGAAATGGGAGCATTTCGTTCACGTTGTAAAGAGGTGATCGGCGGCGCATTATCGCCAGCTTGAACGAGTTTCGACCACGATAGGATGGGGGAGACATTCAAAAATAATCCATGGTAGCTGAACCATGATTTGACCGCTAAACCGACGTGGGCGAGTTGCCCGGTCCGGCAAAATACACCGGGTTGGTCTGCATCACGCTGGGCCACGACGCGTTGTTCGCGGCAGGCATCGATGACGGCGTTCTCTAAGGTGCGGCGGTAGGCCGTTAATCCCAGGCCCAGACGCGCTAATGGCAAAATGGGATAAATCGCCAATTGTCCCGGTACGTGGACCAGACAACCGCCACCGCGATTCAACCAACGGATGTCGAGCATCCGCGCCCGAAGTTCTTCATCTGTGCAATTGAGGTGTGCCCGGCTGCCTTCACGCCCGACGGTGATCAGCGGCGGATGTTCGCAAATCAACAATGCCCCTTGGGCATCCTCGCGACCGCTCAACTCGTAGACCATCCGCTCTTGCAGAAACAACGCCGCATCAAAATCGACCGTCCCCAACAGATGCACCTCCAGCGAAGCATTGACGGTCGCTGGACGGTTTGCAGGAGACGTATTCATCAGAAGAACCGAGGTCTTTTAAGAGTGAAGTCATATTGTATTACGATGCTGTGACGTGGTGATTATCCGTCGTATCGCAATGCTGTGTTGTAAATTCTGTCGTTTTTATCGGATTCTATTTTAACAAACGCTCGAAATGCACTCAATGTGCGGCTCGTTTCACATCAAGAAAAGCTGCTTGCCAATATGGCAAGCACACGGTCCCGGATCATTATTCCGACACGTCGACCGATTCCGCTTGGTCTTCCAGGCTGGTATCCATACCTTCCTCGCGTTTGAGCCGTGAACGCATATAGAGCCGGATGGGAACTTCTTGGAAGGGAAGTTGCTCGCGAAACACACCCAGCAGGTACCGCTTCCAGCTCGGGTCGAAAAGTTTGGGATCGTTGCATTTCAGCACGATTGTCGGCGGTTCGGTCGAGACCTGTGTGCCGTAGAAAATTTTCGGCCGCCGGTTCTTACGGTGCGGCGGCGGGTTGTTTTCGATTGCTGCGCGGACAACCGTATTGACCTTGGCTGTCGAGACGCGAATGCAGGCTTGTTTGTGAATTGTCTGGGACAAGTTGATCAGCTTTTTTACATTGCGCTGTTGCTCGGCGGTGATAAACGCGATGGGCACATGACGCATCGAAGCGAACTGATGAAAAAGGTATTCCGTCCACTTTTCAGTGGTCATATCGCCAGCCAAGTCCCATTTGTTGACGACAAAAATGCACGGTTTGTGGTGCGTGGCGATTTCGTCCACGAGTTGTTTGTCGACGCGGGAAATCGTGTCGATGGCATTGAAAAACATCAAGACCACATTCGCGCGGCGGACACTCCGTTTGGCGCGGGTCAAGCCGTACCATTCCACACTTCCGGCGAGGCTCTTCTTCTTGCGAACTCCGGGGGTGTCGATCGCAATGAAGGACTTCTCGTCCAATTGAAAATGAATGTCCACGCTATCGCGCGTTGTCCCGGCGACTTCGCTGACGATCATCCGATCCGTTTCGGCCAAGACGTTAATGAAGGTGCTTTTACCCACATTCCGACGCCCAACGATCGCCAATTTCAATTCCGGCGTAGCTGATAGCAGGGCGCCCTTCATTTTGTTCGACTTCGTCTTCCGACGGTAACATCTCCAACACTTTGGCTAACAACCCGTCGAGATTCCGTCCACTTTTTACGCTCGTGCAGACGACCGGTGCATTGGTCAGGCGGTAGTATTCCGCGATGTCGTCATCCAGTTTCGGAGAATCGCATTTGTTGATGACCATCAACATCGGCTTTTCCAGTTTGCGGAGCCGCTCGGCAACATCGATGTCGAGTTTTGTGACACCTGTTTTTCCGTCGACGACAAACAGAATTAGCGCTGCTTCTTCAATGCCGACCTGGATCTGGTGGTCGATATCGGCCGAGAGGTCGTCCAAGTCGACGATCCCGATTCCGCCGGTATCGACTAATTCGAAATAACGGTCCCCTTCGTGCATCAAGTACGTAACGCGATCGCGGGTGACTCCCGACATCGGATCAACGACCGAGATCCGTTTTCCAGCCAACCAATTTAGCAGCGAACTCTTTCCCACATTGGGCCGGCCCACAATGGCCACTTTCGGAACACCCATCGTCGCGTAACTTTCACTTCCTCTTTGGTGATGTTTTCAGTCAAACGGAGTATTGTAGGGGCACAGGCGTACATAATCCACTGGTTCCCCCTGGCGACGTCCTGAACCCATGGAATCCCTCAAATCCCATTAGGACCACGAACATTGGCAGATTTTGCGGCCGATTTAGCGATTTGGGGCCCCGGTGGCTCAGCACACGGCATGGTTTCGCTCGCATCCGGGCAGAAATATTGCCGAGATTTGGCGACCACGCACTACGAAAACTTTCCGGTCGTCAGTTGGCTACTGCCCCGCGATTTGCACCAGCATTTTTACAATGTCTATGCGTATTGCCGCTGGTCGGATGACTTGGCGGACGAAATCGACGAGACCGCCCGGTCCCTGGAGTTGCTCGATTGGTGGCTGGGGGAGCTGCGACGTTGCTATGCCGGGAGTGCAACGCACCCGGTTTTTGTCGCTCTGGCTGAGACAATTCAGGAATTTGACATCCCGGCTGAGCCGTTTGAAAACCTGCTCTCCGCCTTCCGGCAGGACCAAAAGGTGCACGAATACGCAACCTTCGAGGACCTCCGCGACTATTGCCGTCGCAGCGCCGATCCCGTGGGGCGGCTGGTGTTATACCTATGTCGCAGCTACAACGAGCAAAACGTCGCCTGGTCCGACTCCGTTTGTACCGGCTTGCAACTGGCGAATTTCTGGCAGGATGTTGCTCGCGATCTCGATATCGATCGTGTTTATTTACCGATTGAAGATTGTGACCGATTCGGGTACAGCCGAGATGATTTGCGGAAGCGGGTGACGAATCCGGAGTTTTTGAAGCTGATGGCGTTTGAGGTCGATCGTGCTCGCGATTTTTTAACCGCGGGTTTACCACTGGTCCCCGCCCTGCCCGGCCGTCTGCAAATGGATATCGAATTGTTCATTCGCGGCGGGTTAAAGATTTTGGATCACGTAGAACGGATTGATTACAGAGTTTGGGAAACCCGACCGAAAGTTCGCAAGCATGAGTTTGTTGGGCTGTTGGTTGGATGTGTGTGGCGGGCATTTGGGCGGCGGGTTGCGAGTCTGGGCCGCTAAAGTCAAAATCGAGACCCCAATCCTCAATCGGCGGCAATCTATTAGGCCTTCACTTTCATGCAAGTGTCCATGGACAAACTGACAAGCGATGCTCCAAGCGCCTCCTTGGCGGAGTCGCACGCCTATTGCCGCACGCTTGCCAAACGGGCAGCGAAGAATTTCTATGTCTCCTTCCTCACGCTTCCTACTGAGCACTATCGGGCAATGTGCGCTCTCTATGCCTTCATGCGGATTTGCGACGACATCGGCGATGACACAACGGTTTCGCTTTCCCAACGGAAAATTGCACTGCAAGAATGGCGCGACGCGGTGATGGTCGCCTTAGAGGGGGGACCAGCGACGCATCTCGCTTTGCCCGCATTGTACGATGCCGTCGAACGATTTCAGATCCCCCGCGAATACTTGTTCGCTGCGATTGATGGTGTGGGAATGGATCTGGGCAACGTGGAATTCGCCACCTTTGAAGAACTCTCCCACTATTGTTATCACGTCGCCGGCGTGGTGGGGTTGTGCTGTATTCACATTTGGGGATTCCATGACGACCGCGCACCTGCAGCGGCGATCGAATGTGGTCTGGCGCTGCAATTGACAAACATTGTTCGCGACATCAAAGAAGATGCGCAAATGGACCGCGTCTATTTGCCGCAAGAGGATCTGGAGCGGTTCGACTATTCTCTAGCGGACATCCAACAGCAACGGCGTGACGAACGGTTTCGTGCGTTGATGCAATTTCAAGTCTCCCGCGCGCGCGAACATTACACCGCCGGTCGCCGGTTGTATGATTACCTCGAACCGGTTGGCCAACCGATCTTGGATGCGATGTTGCGGATTTATGGGGGCTTGTTAGACGAAATCGAGCACCGCGACTACGACATCTTCACACGGCGAGCGCGGGTCAGCACATCACGCAAACTGGCCATCGCCGGTTCGGCCGTCCTGCGGCATCAATGGCGACGCTTGACGCAGCGATAGTCAAAATTCGCAGCGACTCTTCCCGGAATGCTGCGCCTCTGATGGTATTGCAGGATCGCCGACTCCTTTCACTGCTGCGGGGCCGCTATTTCTTCCTTTTGGTCCTCTGATGTCCTGGGATACTTGCTGGGGAAGGAAATTTATAGGGTGAAACCCTAGTGTCTAGAGAGGTTTGCTAGGTGGTTCTTTGGTCAATTGTGAAGATAAGCGGCTTGCTGGCTCAATGCCTGCTGGATAACCCTGGTTCTGAGAAGTTAACTGCTAGATCTCATTGACTTTGGGGCAATCGCGCCGTCAAACTGGATGGGGACTGTTGGGCCACCAGTTTTCGACCATTTTTAGCGCAGATTTGAGTCTGTCAGGGGACTGGAATCTGCTGCAAAACAGCGCCGAGTCGTGGGACAGGACATGCGACAGCTGTTTTGGGGTCGCCTTCAATAGAAAATTTCTGCCGGTCGTTCCTGACGACGACGCATGCCCGTACTGATCAATTCGAATTCCCTACTTCGATTTATCTACTGGGGTCATGAACGACAACCGTGCCCAACTACTAAAACAGTCGGTACTTTCAACGGTGCCGCTGCAGTTAGCCATCACCGAAGCTGGATCATCTGACCCGGTTCTGTGTGAGATGGGTAATGCGTTTGCGCTGATCGGCCGATCAGAACGCTGCCAGATCCGGTTGAAACATTCCGATGTCAGCTTTCGTCATGCTTATTTACAAAATGTGGGGGGCCGCATTTTTTGTGTCGATCTCAACAGCCGGTCCGGCACCTTGTGGGGAGACAAACGGCGACGCGGCGGTTGGTTAACGGTTTCTGACGGACCACAAATTGGGCCATACCAAATCCGCTTGGCAAAACCCGACATGGGTGTTAACTCGCCGTTTCCACAAAATTTCAATCCCTTGGATGCCATTGATGCCAAGATGCGTTCCGTGGGACCGGTTCAGTTGGAGTTTCTGAACCGATCGACAATCGGCCGGGACTGGACAATCAACCGTATGCTCACATTGGTGGGCAGTGGAACGGGATGCAAGATCCGCCTGGAAGATGAAACGATTTCGAACGTGCATTGTGGTTTATTGGTCACGCAGGGCGGGCTGTGGGTGATTGATTTTTTGGGACGCGGCGGAACGCATGTCGACGGTCGGCCCGTCGATTTCGCTCGTTTGGGTCCGGGCCAAGTATTGCGCGTCGGCCAATTTGGAATGCGGGTCAAATACGATTCCGATCCAACTTCGGACATGGACCTGCCCGACGATAACGAGGATTTCCGGTCGTCGACAGAATTCCCCATGGGCGAGACACTCATCCGAGAATCCCTACAGGAATCTCCGGACGGGCAAAATGGTTCCTCCACTGACTTCGAGCTGGTCCCGGCGGAATTGCCGGGCAATTTTGTGGATTCGGTTGTGAAATCTGGTTTGTTGTCGCGCGAGCAAATCAACATCGTCACCGAAGCCGCCTCGGACGTGGAGTTGAGTTGTGCGGAGACGGCAAATCTACTGGTCGAACGGGGGCTACTGACCGCATGGCAGGTGGAACAAATCTCGGCCGGTAAAGCGCAGCACATCATTGTGGCCGAGCGTTATCGACTGTTGGAGCGGCTGGGGCACGGCAGTATGGGAACGGTGTATCGCGCCTATGATCCGCAAATGGCGTGTGACGTGGCGATCAAATTTCCCAAGGCCCGCGCCTTCAAAAAACCGCGGATGTTGATCCGCTTTCGCCGTGAAGCGATGATCAACGATAAGATTCAACACCCGAACATCGTGCGGGCGTATGACGTGGCGACGTCGGGCAACTACATCGTGATGGAATATGTGCCGGGGCTGAATCTCAAACAATTCTTGCAACAATCCGGCGCACAATCTCCAGAATTCGCTGTCTCAATCTGTGTGCAAATCGGTGAGGCATTACAGTTCGCCTACCGAAACGGCGTGATCCACCGTGACATTAAACCGTCGAATATTTTACTTTCCGCCGACGGTACCGCCAAACTGCTCGACCTCGGTTTGGCGCGGCTCGACGACGATCCCGATTCGGAAACCGAATGGGGAGAACATCAGACGGCGCAAATGACGCAAGCGGGCGTCCAATTGGGGACGACGCGATACATGGCGCCCGAACAGGCCGCTGATGGGCATTCCGCCGATGTCCGCAGCGACATCTACGGACTGGTCTGCACACTGTACGACCTGTTGGCCGGCCATCCGCCCTTTGACGCCGACAATCCCGTCAAAATTATGATGATGCATGCTCAGGACCCGGTTCCGCCCATTCCCGGAGTCGACGAACGGTTGATGGCCATCATCGAAAAAGGGCTCGCCAAAAAACCGGTCGACCGCTTCCAAACCCCCGCCGACCTTGTGGACCGTTTGCAGGATTGGTTGACGATTCGCGAACTGCAGCAAGAACTCGAAGCATTGCGACAGGGACAAGAAACCGCCGACACGCCTTCACACGCGGATTGAATCGTTTCGTAAGGCTGCCGACGGAATCGATCAAAGCAAAAATAGCTCGATATGGGAGTAGCCCAGCCGAGTTGCCGGATGTTATCCAAACACCTCTTCCAGCGCCGCCCGCATCACCGCCGGATTGGGCTCGACGCCTGTCCAGAGTCGAAAGCCAATTACGCCCTGGTTGACGAGCATGCCCAGACCATCCAGTACGGTGCATCCCGCTGCCGTGGCTTCCCGTACCAATCGTGTGGCTGGGGGATTGGGGATCACATCGGCGACGACCATATCGGCCGTCAGGCTGTCGGTGTTTAGCGGAATACGGGCGTCGACATCGGGAAACAGGCCGATCGAAGTTGCGTTGATCACCACGTGCGTGCCGGCGGGAATATCGTAATCGTCGGTCCAGTGTACGAACTCAACAGCGGCGCCGGTTTTGGCTTGGATTAGCGCGGTCAATTGTTCACCGCGCTCCGCGGAGCGATTAACGATCGTGAATTTCGCAGCCCCAGCCAGCGCCATTTCGACGGCGATGGCCCGCGCCGCTCCCCCCGCGCCGAGGATTACGACGTTTTGCCCTTGGGGATCGGAAACTTCACGGAGCGACTCCACGAACCCCTTGCCGTCTGTGTTTTCGCCGATCAACTCGTCGCCGTCGCGAATCACGCAGTTGACTGCCCCCATCTTTTCGGCCGCCTCGCTCAGCCGGTCCAGGTGTTGAATCACCTCGACTTTGTGTGGAATCGTAAGATTGAATCCGCGAAACCCCATTGCCTTCGCTCCGGCGACGGCTGCAGAGAGATCGCTGGGCGCGACTTCCAGCGTCAAATACCGCCAAGCCAGTCCCGCATCGGCGAAGGCGGCTTCGATCATGACCTGCGTGGGATTTTCCGCAACGGGTTGGCCGAATACGGCAGTGATTTCCTGTTTGAAAGACAGTGACTCAGACATTTATTGAGGCTTTCTTGTTTTAGATTATATGATGACGACATACACGGCATTTATCTGCATTTTACGAGTTACTGTTCAACACACTTAGTTTGTGGGGCATTTTGAAGTGCCGCGAGCGTTTGCGTTATTTGGCGTTCCGGTTCACTTGCGGCGCTGCCCGTCTTGACGGTGCGAAGATCAGTATCGCATAATACCGTTGCGTGACCAATTCGGGGAGCCAGCGAGCGCGGATCGAACAAGGAGCGATACGGATGAAGTTTTTCATCGCCGGCGCAGCGCTAGCTGTGTGCGCTTTGACTGCAGCCACTGCACAAGCACAGCCCGGGAAAACGTACCCCAAAGTCTATGGGGCGTCGGGCGGATTATATGGACCGACCCAGGCGCACTATCAGTACGCTCGCCGCTACGGCCGTGCATGGACCGGTGGGTCAAATACCTCGGGGCGGCACCATCACCATGGTCATCATCATCACCACCGAGGTGGATTTGGCGGCCCAGGTTTCTATGGTGGCCCAGGTTTCTACGGCGGATATGGGTATTCCAGTAACTATGGTTATCTCGGTGGGTACGGCCTCTACGGCGGGACCTACGGTGGATATTACGGCTATAGTGCCATCAGCTACCCGGTGGTCGCACCCATCTTTAATTCCGTTCAATGGAACCCGACCGTGATTCAAGGGCAGCCACTCATTATGGGAGCTGACCCGTTTGATAATGAGGTCCTCAAGCAGGATCAACAGATTGAAAATCTACAACAACTCAAAAATGCTCTGATGCCTGCGAACAATGCTCCGGTTGTTGCGGCAGTGAAAAAATCGAATGGAGCCGCCAAGCAGCGCAGCTTGCACCAGCAAGGATTAGGCGATGTGGCGTTTTTGCAACAGAAATACAGCAAAGCTTATTCGCATTACCGCAGCGCGACCAAAGTCGCCCCCGATTTAACGGACAACTATTTCCGCATGGCCTGGGCTTTGGCAGCCATGGGGCACGAGGCATCCGCAGTACGGGAAATCAAGCGAGGTTTGCGGCTGGATCCGTATTGGCCTCTCACCGGCGTGAGCCTCGATGAGCGATTCGGGCCACAGAATGAAATCGGCAAAAACGCCGTCTTGTTGAAAACGGCACAATGGGTCCGCGAGGATATCCGCGACCCCGACCGGCTATTTTTGATGGGCGTGCTGTTGCACTTCAACGACGACATTGATCGTGCGCTGAAGTTCTTTGAGACGGCAAGTCAACTCGCCGGGGCTCCGCAGTATGTGCAACTGTTTTTGCACCCACAGACGCCGCCCCAGGATGCGGATGCTGCTGGAGGCGATCCGGCTGTCGATCAGGATCCCCCGATCGCGCCACCGCAACAACAACCCGCCCCGGCTTTACCGCCCGGCCAACCGCCATTGCCACCGGCTCCCATGCCCGAGCCGGCGCAGTTACCCGACAATGAAACGGCCGTTTCGGGACCGGTGTTGCCGGTCGTCGAGTAATCGGGAGGGAGTGGGCCAATTAGTCCCGTTTTCCAGCCGGGCTGGCATATTTATGTGCCGGCTGTTGTTTCAGGTCGCTCAATTTGATGTCAATGGTGGGGATGACTGTCGGTTCGTCATCGACCACCGTCACTTGGAACCGGGGGTCGGTATTGGATGGAGAATTGAAGTTGTTGCCGAATCTGTCCGGGCCAAACAGTCCCCCCAAGGCAACTCTGAGCATCTCCATTGTGAGCACGTATTCACCGGGAACGGCACCGTCTCCGTTTCTGTAAGAATTGAAGACAAAGTTTCCGTCTTTGTCGGCAAGGCATTTGGGAATACGTTCTCCTGGTTTCGGCTCCCGCCCCTTGGGATAAAGCTTCAATTCGATCTGTCCATATTCGATAACAGGGGCCGGTTTCCCATCCACTAAGACCGTCCCGCTTACTACGGAGGTCTTGGGCGGAGTCGGGCCATCCGGTCCTTTCGAACAACCTGCAATCAAGAGGGGGACAAAAAGTAAAAGTAGTAGGCGAGAGAGCTTCGTTTGCAGCATTTCATTTTCCAAGGAGAAAGCAGGGACGGATGTCATGACGTGAAGTGTTTGCGAGCCGGTTTCATAACCCGTTGACCACGAAGGGCGTTGGTGAGTTCCCCACGAATCGTGATTCCTAGCCGGGTTAGGTCTTCAAGGCTATGACGCATTCCCAGCTGGATTTCGATTCAAAAGGGTGATAGACGAGCGCACAAACGCGAAAGAAAGGAGGCCTATTGACTGTCGTGCATAGCGTCAGCAATAGGCCTCCGAAAATTCATCAATTCTGCTGGAATTCCAACGTCAATGACGAAGGAGAGAATTTCAACAGCTTAGAAATCTCCAGTGATTTCACCACCGGCAAAGGAGACAAGGCGACCGATGACTCCTGAGTCAACACTTTCGCCTACGAATCGAGCCGAGCCGTCACAGAGCAGAACCATGGTCCCGCCGCTGTGGAAGCTATAACCACCACCCAATCGTTCATTGGTGCAATTGATGGTACACAAACCCGATCCGACATTCGTTCCATCATAGAGGGAACCCCGCACGTAGGAGGCTCCGAGGTACGGATCGTTCCAAGTCCCACCCGGTGTAACGATTCCAGGCACGACCTGACCTTTACGGTAGACGGTCGGGGCACCAGCTCGCTCGATGACGAACGATGTGTTCGTTGTGCCGTCGACGATGTGCCGAATCCCAATATACTGCTCATCAGAGAGCACGCCACGATTGAAGTCTTCGCCCGCGGCATTGTCGATGTCTCCACCGACTGCACTGGTGGCGGAGTAGTCCATCGCTCCCCCTTTGATCGTAATGCCTGCACCAGCGAGGGCCGGATTCAACATCGCCCCAAAGTCAGCATCTTGGATCAAATTCGACGCACGCGGGGTGCTCGGACAGATGAAACCAGGAATGACATGGAAACACGCCAATTGGTTGTCGACCTGGGGGTCGGTCGCTTGGGGGGCGTAGTCGTAAGGGGGAGGAGCACCGGCAACCGTAAGGTCCAATGGCGGGAGCGTGGCGAGAATGGTCACGCGGGAATCGATCCCATGGTAAATGTTCTGTTGATCCATATACGGCAGCAGAGCGGTCGTCCAGACTTGGACATTCGGATCATCGGTCAGAGAATTTTGTGGGTTTCCGAAGAAGGGGTTGTTCGGTCCTTGGACATACCCGATCCCCAGCGGAAACTGCGTGTACACATCATGATAGTTGTGCAACGCCAAGCCCATCTGCTTCATATTGTTGCGGCACTGTGTGCGACGGGCAGCTTCTCTGGCTTGCTGAACCGCCGGCAATAGCAAGGCGATGAGGATGGCGATGATAGCGATCACCACCAACAGCTCGATCAAAGTAAAACCTCGGGAGCGTACTTTACTCATAACTTCTCTTTCCGAATTTGTAGGGAAATGAAAACGAACAGATGAGGAGTTGAAAAGAATTAGTGACCAATGAGCAATTCCGCGACTCAAGTCATTCTCGCGACTCAGAGGAGCCTAGCGACAAGACGCCACGCTATCCATGAATACTGCAATTATGGTCAAGAACCGTTATATCCTGCAGTAATTCATTATCGATGTCAAACAAAAATAGACTGAAAACGTCGTGTCTAAGCCGTTTACCTATAGTACTTAAGTACCTTTCGGAGTAAGTCAACAAAACACTCACTCTCGAGGCTGTGCAGTCATGTCGTATACCGCATGAGGTGAGTTCACGTTGGGTATTTGCAGCATTGTTTTCAATGTCTTAACGATCGTTCCAGCACTTTGTCTCGTTGCCAGTTGATGGATCAATAACGTATGCCGATTGAGATCCACGGCTAGTCCATCGGGAAAGATATCTAGGGTAAAGTGCTACACCTTTTGCCATTACCGCTTCATATTCGTGCGTTTCTCAGGTGAAAAAATTTGTTCCCTCGTGGTTAAAATTGAGGATGTTTTCGTCGTCGACGGGTGGAACTTATGAGGGGATTGGTCGTTTTGCTTAAAACTCAACAATTGACAATGGTTCACAAAACGAGCATGATTCATTCCCTTACGCGGACTCTTCACGCGGGGGGCAAGCGACTCTGTTGAATGCAATTCAACTTCGCTCATCTATCAAGAAACAGATGCTAATGGCCTCAAGATTGTGTTGCTCTGTTGGCGTTCGTTAGAGTGGGGAGCGGTTACGGCTCTGCTCTTTCTGCTTTTGCTTTCGATCTATGGTGATTTCATGAACGCCCCTCAGTCTGCTCCCGAAACTACCACTGCTGCGTCGCCTCGGCGGAAGAAGTGGGTTTTCAAAATCCTGCTGGCGCTCGTCCTTCTCGTTCTGCTTGTTCCGATCGCATTGCAAGGATTGGCCGGTTACTCGCCGGTCGTCGACGTTCGCAACAAAGTGAGTTCGCTCGGCGGGACGATTCAGACAGCCGTGGCTGCCCCCGAGTTTTTGCAATCCATTGTTGGTGAAGATTGGGCGAACTGGGACAGGTTCTACGGCGGCGTTGAAGTGGACCAAGTCAGTCTCAATCAATCCTTAGTCGAGGATCAGGATCTGGTTTTGCTCCAACAAACACCGGGACTCCGGACATTGAAGCTACAGACGACACGAGTCACCGACGCAGGTATCCAACAACTCTCCAATGTGCCCCAGCTTCAAAAGCTCGATTTGGGGGGGACAGAGATCACCAATGCCGGGCTCGATCATTTGCAATCGCTTGGGGAATCTGCAGGAATTGGCTATTGCCGACACCGCTGTTTCCGACGACGGTATCGCCAAGTTGGCGGGATTGAAAACTTTGACTGTGCTGGATGTATCGGGAACTAACCTCACAGACGCTTCGCTCAAAACGCTTTCGGAAATCCCCAATCTGCAGACTCTGAAGTTGGATGGATGCAATCTGACTGACGAGGGGTTGGCCGTGCTGAAGAATTGCAAATCTCTCACTTCACTGTCTCTCGATGAAATCCCATTGAAGGGGAGTTTCCTCAAGGAGCTGCAAGGTGTTCCGCTCGAAGACCTGAGTCTTGCCCATACCAACTGTGATGGCACCCTGTTTACAGATGCTGGCGGGCTAAAAACACTGAAGACACTCAGCCTGAGTCATTGCCCGGTTGAAGAGGCGGGGATCGCCTCCATCGCCGCACTTCCCAACCTCGAAACCTTGTCGCTCGACAATACGAAGATTGCTGAACGGTCCGTCGCGGGACTCAAAGGCATGCCTCGGTTGAGGATTTTGTCAGTCAATTCCACTCCAACCTCAGCCGACACGTTGAGGGAGTTGAAGGATATGCCCAGCTTGAAACTGGTCATTGCCAACAAGACCCAAGTGACGAGAGGAGACGTTGATACGCTGGGAGCGGAGATCAAAACCTTTTCCGTCCTGATTGTCTCTTCCGGTGGCGGTTGATGTTCAACTCAGCGATCCGTTAAGGCGCACCCAGGGCGAATATGTGATTGCAATCGCTGTAAGGCCGGCCCCCTACTCCACCGCATTCAAATACGCCAACAAATCCGCCATCTGTTGTGGATCGAGTTGTTTCTCCAACCCCTCAGGCATGAACGAGATGCCCGTGCTGCTCAGTTCGTCGATATCGACTCGCAACACCGTGTCGCCGGTCCCGTCGGCGCGTTTGAGTGTGACGCTGTTGGCGGTTTCGTTGGTGATCAAGCCTGTGATCGATCGCCCATCGTTGGTGATCAACACATAGCCGACAAATTGCGGTTTTACTTCGCGATTGGGGTCAAGAATATTCAGCAAGATTGCCGCACTGCCCCGATCCTTAATGGCTTTTAAATCCGCGCCCAGAGCGGTGCCCACCTTTTCTAACTGGTGGCACGAGGTGCAATTTTTACGGAACAGTTGCCGGCCGCTTTCAATGTCTCCCGGAAGCGACAGTGCCGACTGATAGGCTTTGACGACATCATCACGTTTGCCGAGCGCCTGCGCGGCGAACAATTGCTCTGCCCGTTGGCGAATGGCCATGTTCTTGTGTGTTTTGAGCAATTGAATCCGTGCTGCTCCGACATCCGCGGGACGCACTAGATCGTCGTCCACGGCATCAAACAATGCGGTAATCCACGCTGGTCGCGCACTGAGTGTTTCGATGGCCCGTGCACGAACGGAAGGACTCAGTTGCGGCCAAGCTTCGAGAATTAACTCCGCGACTGCTGTATCGTCAAAGCGGACCAACGTTTCTAGTGCGGCCGATTGAATTGCCGGAGGTTGGCGAAGTTGCAGTAACTCGCTGAATAACTCGGCGACGGCAGCGAAATTGCTTAGGCCGAGCGTACGAATCGCTTCGCTGCGCTGAGCCGGGGCGGCCTGTTCGTCGGCTGCGGTTTTTTGGGCTTGTTGGATCAATTGTTCTAACAAGCCGGCGATCTTGGCATTGCCCGTGCCGGTGAGTTGTTGTTTGGTCTTGGCATTGGCTTTGCCGAGCAAGCCGCCGATCAGTGATTGTGCTAACTGTGTCTCTTCAGCCGGGAGGGACTGCACGCTGGTAAGAAACGTGGCGACGTCGCTGTCACGATTTTGCGTGCCGACTTGCTCTGCTAATTTGCCTAGAAATGCGACACCGTGACGGCTTTCACGAAACGGCTGATTGCGCAGTAATTCTGCAGCGACGCCGGCTGCGCCCTGTCCCAGTGAGGCCTGCACCGCAAGTCGAAACCAAGCATCTTCACCATCCTTGAGGATCAAAGCAGCCAAAACAGCATCCCGTTGCGGCCCGTTGCAGGCCCCCACGGAAAATGCGGCCTGGTATCGGACCTGCCGGTCGGTGTCGCTGGTCGCTTGGTACAGCGCCTCGCAGATTTGCGGTGAATCGGCGGCGAATTGTTCCGCGAGTCGTAGGCTTTCGATCCTTACCTGTGGGGCTTGATCGGCAAGGCCCTGCAAGACATCCTCGGCGGTCAATCCTTCCAATCCGTTGAGCGAATGCAGTGCATGCGCTCGTGCTAGTGCCGATTCTGATTCCGTTGCCAATTTTCTGAGCAGCGGTTTGGCCGACTGGTCTTGTCGTTCGTAGATCAACCGAGAAGCCGTGTCACGACTCCAGCCGTTTGGGCTTTCCAACAACGACACTAATTCGGCCGTGGTGGCTTGTCCGAGTTTGGGTAAGGGCGGCTGCTTGAAGCCTTCCGGAACGATGCGGTAAATCCGTCCTCGGTCCGCGCCGCTGTTCACATCGAGATGTTTCAAAATCATAGGCGGAATAAACGCCGCCCCTTCGATCAACTCGCGATACATGTCCAACACGTACAACGACCCGTCCGGAGCATTTGCCAGTTGGACCGGGCGAAACCAGTTGTCGGTGGAGGACAAAAACTCCGCATCGGCGTCCGCGCGGCGTCCCACCACGCCGACCCCGCTAGGTTCGACCGTTGCGCGGTAGATCAGATTGTTCGAAACTTCTCCCACCAACAGATTGCCGCGGTAGTCCTCCGGCCAGGCGTCGCCACGATAGGCGGTGATCCCGGTGGCAGCGGTGAAAAATCCGCCCGCCTTTCCTCCTTCGTCGCTTCCTTTAACAACCCCTTGGGAGCGGAGTCGCGTGCGCACGTTGCGCCATGGTTCGATGCTGCTGGTGCGGAATAGTTTCGTGTACTTTCCATCGGGCGCGATCGTGACTGCCGGTGGCGGTGGTGCGAGGTACGGGTTGCGGGCAATGTAGCGGCCATCGTACATCAACGTCTGCATCGGATTGCTGTTCGAGCAGACGAATTTACGGCCCCAGTCGTCCAAAGTCATGCCATGCTGGCCGTCACCGGTGGTGAGCTCAAACGTTTTCGTGCGCGGATCAAAAACCATCCCCCGCCCACGGACCTCGACCGGTTCGGCGTTTTCCACAGCTGTCGAGACAACCTGTCCGCCGGCCAACGACAACGAGAGATGGATGCGGTTATCCATGCCCCAACGAAACGAATTGAGCGCCGCCTCACCGGCATGATCTAAGTTGAAACCGGTCATCACCGTTTGCCGCACGTCGGCGCGTCCATCGCCGTCGGTGTCTTTGCAAAATAAAACCAGCGGCGGATCAGCGACAAAAGCACCGCCGTCATACGCAAAAACCGCTGTCGGGTATTTCACATCATCCAGAAAGACTTTGGCTGTGTCGAAGGTCCCGTCGCCGTTGGTATCCTCCAGAATTTTGACCGTGCCATTCCCTTGGAAATCATAGCGGTTGTAGCGGGGAAGTTCGGTCACATAGGCGCGGCCGTTTTCGTCAAAGGAAATCGAAACCGGATCACGGACCAGCGGTTCAGCAGCCACCAATTCGATGCGAAAGCCAGGTTGCAACTGGAAGGTGGTGAGAGCTTCCTGCGGACTTTTCGCGGCAATGCGGGGGAGTTCTGCTTGAAGATCGCTGTCCGGCTCAGCAGCATCTGGTTTTTGAGCGTCAAGGGTTGCCGCAGTGAACGGGAGAAAAAGTAAGATCATCAACAACAGCAGACGGAGCATGGTCGGGAGCTTTCTTCAGGGCGATGCAATATTCTCAGTCAATTCGATTCTTGCAAACCTAGTCGATGGTGTGCAAGTGGTGTGGCTTGCAGATCACATTTCATTCCATCAACGTTTACTCGGAAACGGAAGTTGCACAACCGGGGCGTTTGACGCATTTTTGGGGAAATTACCAATTGCGTGGCTGTCCAGGAACATTCATCTTAGCAGTTGAACGCACCTTGCGTATTGCACGGTATCAGGTTGGTTTTGGTTCTCAAACGTCCTGCCACGATCAGGCCTTAGCACGAATAATCTTCACACTAACGATTGGCAGTGGCAACCACCAGTAGCAGTGAATCACCAAATTAAGCCGCGACCTCGCGACAAAGACGTTTTTAAACTCTACATGTTACGGGCCAGATTCAAGGATGTCCCAATATCGTGTTGATCGTTTGTCTTGTCTTGAACGAAGGAGGTGCGAATGTGAAGAGTTTCAGCTGCGGAGATGGTGAGAGGAATCTCCCATTGAATCGAAGCCTATTGAATCGCAGGGTGGGAAGAGCGACGTTGACTGCTGTGTTAGCAGCGACCGTGTTTGGAGTGTGTGGGATCGGCTCGGTGAACGCTGGGTTGTTGACGGCCACTTATTCCGGGACATTGACCGATGTTCCAATCGAATTGACACCGCAGTTCGCAGTGGGGCAAACGGTCACCGGCACCTATACGTTCGAGTCCACAACTACCGCTCGAGCGGGAAGTACTTCAAATGCCGCATTCTTTGATGCGCTGACTGCTGCCTCCTACTCAGCCGGAACCTACACCGCCACCACGACAGGGGCTCCCGAAATCCAAGTCGACAATGATGTTTTTGGAAGCGATCGTTATGCAGTCGTGTCGAGTGTTTCCAATGGTTTGAGCGGAGCCGATGTCAATACAATACCGTTGCTATTTGCAGGCATCCGATTGGACGATTCCACGGGAACGGTTTTCAATAACGCTCTCGTTTTGCCCACCATGATCGATCTTAATGATTTCGATAGCAACGAATTCATTCTGTTTTTTGGAGAATCGTTTGAAGTAGAGACATTCGTTGTTAGTGGAGAATTGACTTCGTTCGAGATCAGAGGACCGTCGGTGGTTCCTGAACCCTCATCGTTTTTTCTCGCTTCGATCGGCGTAATTGGATTGGCCGTCGTTGGAATCAGGAAGCGACGGGCTCGGATGTAGTCGGATCGGTAGATTTCCAACAAACTGATAGATCCCTGCCGGTGGTTCCCCGACGAATCGGAATTATTCGTCGGGGAACCACCGCTTTTTTTGCGGGTATGCGGGATTAGAAATTCGATTGTCGAATTCCCTGAGGGTGATCCTTCGAATATATTAGTGGAGCGCGAACAATAGTGTTCCACCAATTAATCTGGGCAAGCGAATGCAAAAAGAACAACTCGCATCGATCATCGGCTGGGGATTCGTAGCGCTCTCCACATTTCTCGTCTTTTGTATGACGATGGGCAAGTATGACGGCGGGCCGATGTTTCCTGGTTTGATCCCGGTATTTGGGATCCCATTTGCCGTCTTTTACTTGGCGACCCAAGCTGGTATCTGTTTCTGGTTGCGAGCCAAGCTGGGCGTGGTCCTGATGATCGTGGCCTGCTTGCTAGGGTATGGGATCGGGGGTGTGCGCGAAGCCCGGTGGAAAAAGTCCCATTCCCCTCATCCCGCACTCGATCAAGTTTTGGAAGAGCACGGGATCCCCTCGTCGAATTACGATTGGACGCGAGACAGAGCGATTACGGCCGCTAGTTTTAGCGGTTTTGTATTGGGTCTCATCTGCATCCGCAAATGGGACTGACGAGATTCCCCACGTAGGGAACCGCAACGATTCGGCGGGATCGTATTATTTCTCTGATCCCCCGCGGGTGCGGGAGACAGCCGCGCCGATGATCTCACTGATGTCGTCAGCAGCGAGTGCCTCTTTTTCCAAGAGTCCCTGCGACAGTTTATCCAGATCTTCGCGGTTCTCAGTGAGCATTTGCGTCGCACGCTCGGCCGCACCGAACAGGATTTTTTGTACTTCCTGGTCGAGAATGCGAGCTGTCTCGTCACTGTATTCTCGTTGGTGCTCAGCGATCTCCTTGCCCAAAAAGGGTTGATGCTCCGCGTGCCTGAGCGAAATGGGACCAATCGCCTCGCTCATCCCCCAATAACCAACCATCCGCCGCGCCAAATCGGTTGCTTTTTTGAGGTCGTCCTCAGCGCCGGCACTGTATTCATCGAACACCAACTTTTCAGCAGCACGGCCGCCCAGCATAAACGCCAATTGCGCATGCAGCCGTTTCTCACCGACATTGTAGCGTTCTTCGTCAGGAACCAATTGGGTGACGCCCAGCGAGCGTCCACGGGGGATGATGGTGACTTTGTGCAATTCGTCGACGTCGGGGAGCAACCACGCCAGGAGCGCGTGACCCGCTTCGTGGTATGCGGTCATTTCCCGTTCATGCTCGTTAAAGACTTCTTCGCGGCGCGGGCCGAGCAATACTTTGTCGTGGGCATATTCAAAGTCATCGTTTTCAACGCGGTCTTTGCCTTCACGGGTGGCATGCAGGGCAGCTTCGTTGACGAGGTTTTTGAGGTCCGCTCCGGAGAACCCAATCGTTCCCCCGGCGATCGAATCCAAATCGACGTTGTCCGCCATGGGGACTTTGCGGGTATGCACCTTGAGCACGCCTAACCGGCCCGCTTTGCTGGGACGGTCGATTGTGATGTGTCGATCAAAACGTCCCGGACGCAACAACGCCGGGTCCAGCACATCGGGGCGGTTGGTGGCCGCTAAGACAATCACCGCTTCGCTTGGCGTGAAACCGTCCATCTCACCCAGAATTTGATTGAGCGTCTGCTCCCGTTCATCATGTCCACCGCCCACGCCGGTTCCCCGCGCGCGGCCCACCGCATCGATTTCATCAATGAAGATCAGACAGGGCGCGCTTTCCTTGGCGGTGCGAAACATATCGCGGACACGGCTGGCACCCACACCGACAAACATCTGGATGAATTCCGAACCGTTGATAGAGAAAAACGGCACACCCGCTTCACCAGCGGTGGCACGGGCCAACAAGGTTTTCCCGGTCCCTGGTGCTCCCATCAGCAAAATCCCCTTGGGGATTTCCGCTCCAAGTTTTTGAAACTTGGTCGGGTTTTTCAAATACTCAACCACTTCCTGCAATTCGGATTTGGCATTTTCCATCGCGGCGACATCATCGAACGTGGTTTGTTGCTCCGCAGGCATAAACCGCTTGGCGGGGCTTTTGATAAACCCGCCCAGCATCCCGCCCTGCCCCATCGGGTCAGAGGTGCGACGCATGATGAACCACAGAATTCCCAACATCAACAAGATGGGAAACAGAACCATCAAGAGAAACTGTAAGCCCCACGGTGTTTTGGCGCCGGTAACTTCGACCTTTTTTGCATCCAGGTCCGCGAGTAAATCTTTATCCTCGGCCGGCGGGCGAACGACGTTGAATTTCTTGGGGAACACCGCAGGCTTGGATTTCTCTCCGTCCGCATCGGCTTTGGGCGGAGGGGTCGTCGCGCTATCTTCCAATTGGCGCTCGGGCGGTTTTTTCCAGGTGCCGTAAATGGTCTCCTCTTCGATCAGCACCGACTCGATGTTATTGGCGGCGAGCTGTTCGCGAAAAAAGTCATACCGCACATTCGCCAATGATTCCTCACGATATTGCAGCCAAAAGAGGAGCAACACCACGCTGGCGAGGATGAACATCAACATTCCCCGCGAGATCGGAGCGGGACGGATCGGCCGTTTGGCGCTGGAGGGACCGGTTCCCGGTTGCGAGGGACCGGGATTTGGGTTCTGTGGGGGGGGCGAGTCCGTAGGGGTATTCAATCGAGGCTCCCTGCCTTTTGCGTGCAAACAGTCAAAATGGAGTGCCGTTACCGGCTCATACAGTGTGCAGGGTACTAAACGAGACGCGAACTGGCAATTTAGGCCGCCATCGGGCGCGCGTGAAAATTAGGATAGTAAACAGTCGCAATGACCGCCGCTGCCTGATCGGCGTTTTTTGCCGAACCTCAAAAGTCACACGGTGTTTTTTGTGAAATTTACGGCAATTGTAGTGCCAACGCGGGGAAACGCCGTTTTCAAATTCATGCCGTGAGGTATAGATTGCCGCCGTGAACAGGGGGAGGAGTGGCCAGGTTTTTGAAATGGAATCGTAAGATGCGTCTCTCTTTGTTCAGCTATGTTGTCTGCTTCCTTTTATTCTGCGGGGGCTGTGCGACCCCGATTCAAGAATTATTTCCAGTTCGTGGGCAGTCACCATCACGCACGGTTTATGTTGTGAGTCACGGTTGGCATACCGGACTGGTTGTGATGCGGGAAGATGTTCCCCCGGACGTCTGGCCCGAAATTGCCGACTTTCCCCATGCGCGATATCTTGAAATCGGTTGGGGAGACGAGGGTTTCTATCGGGCTGAAAAAATCACCGCCCCGCTCTGCTTAAAGGCGGCGTTACTGCCGACGCCGAGCGTGATGCATGTTGTCGGATTCGATCAGCCGTTGGAGGAATACTTTCCCAACCAGCTCGATTATTCAAGTGGAGTTAACCGAAGCTGGGTTTGACGAACTCTGCCAACACATTTCCGACGCGCACGCCCGAGATGATTGGGGGCAAGCGGAATCGTTAGGACGTGGGATTTACGGAAATAGCCAATTTTACAGGGCGAACGGTTCGTATTATTTTCCTAAAACGTGCAATGTCTGGACGGCGCGTGGACTGCGCAGAGCCGGTTGCCCGATCGTTCCGAGCATCGCCGTCAATGCGGGGAACGTTATTTCACAAACACGGGACTTCGGACACGTGATACGCGATGCGAAATAGCTTGCGGCAGTTTCTGCATCGTTGATACGGAACATGATCAGCGTATTGGTCGTCGTGGAGACGCCGATTACACGGTGGCCCCGTAAAGCCCGGCACGAATGTATTTGTGCGACAGGTCGTCCGCTCTCGCGTGATGGGAGCGCCTTTAGTCTTTCCAGGCATAGCGTACGATGCACCACAGTGCTTTCACGCCGTCGCGCCAGCCGATCTTTTTGCCTTCGGCATAGGGGCGACCATTGTAGCTGATGGAAAGCTCGTAGATTTTCAAATCGCGCCGCGCGATCTTGGCGGTAATCTCCGGTTCGAAACCGAAGCGATCCTGTTTCAACGTGGGTAAGATCTCCTGCAGCACTTCCCGGCGAAAGAGCTTGTAGCAGGTTTCCATGTCGGTGAGGTTCAAGTTGGTGAAACAGTTCGACAATGTGGTCAGCACTTGGTTGCCCATGTAGTGCCAATAATACAGCACCCGGTGCGCGTAGTCGCCCAAAAACCGCGAGCCGTAGACCACATCGGCTTTACCAGTCAGGATTGGTTGCAGCAAGCGGGGGAATTCTGAAGGGTCGTATTCCAAATCTGCATCTTGGACGACGATAACGTCGCCGGTCGCTGACGCAAACCCTGTCCGCAGCGCTGCTCCCTTGCCGCGATTGACTTCGTGATACTTGATCTGCAAGCGATTGGAATCGTCGTCGTTGGCTTGTGATTCCAAGGACTTGAGAAGTTCGATCGTACCATCGGTGCTCCCATCATCGACCAGAATCAATTCTTTGCGAATCGGAACCGCGCGGACGCAATCCACGAGAGTCATCAGTGTATTCCGCTCGTTGTAGATCGGAATCACGACCGAGAGCAGGAAATCTTCGGGAATCGCATAGACCCCCAACTGTCGGCAAACGCCCTCGCCAAATTGCTTGAGGAGCGTGTCGTACCAAGGTTGAGAATAGGGGGTCTCGCTCGATTCGTTCATTACCTAGATTCCGTCAATTCGATGATCCACAAAAGTTACCGCTGTCGGCATCGAGAGCTTAAGCCGATATCTCCACCGAAATACTTCCATCATAAATGCCGTGATATCGGCATGAGAGGACGTGTAACTATATAGCACACAGCGGGAAACGCACAAATCCCCATTCTAGGAAAATGGCGTATGGAGAACGCGGGGGAAATCGTCGGTTTTCCCGTCGTGGTGCGATTGTGGTTTCGCGGAGCCGGGAGCTTTATCGTTGGTGCCAATGCCGATTCAAGCTGCTATGGCCGGACGCAAGGAGTTTCTGAGCCAATGTGGCCAAATGCTCCGCGATCCAACGGCAGGCTTCGACCGTGGCGGCGGCCAGCCTGAGAGAACAATCGGCAATCCAGTTGATCAACCACGGTCGGCGTGCGGCACGCAGTGCGCAAATCTCATCGACCGACAGGCCCCGATCGAGCAATTCACGCTGAAAGGCCAATTCCCGCTCCCGGCGAGCGGCTCGGTAATCATCGACCCTGCGCACCATGGTCGCGATATATCGACGAAGTGTCGTCACCAAACTGCGGATGCATTCTACGGTGTATTGCCAGCAAGACTGCAGAACCTGCAGCCCTTTTGTAAGGTAATCCCGTTGCTGGCCCGACCAAAGAAGGTCGACCTCTGCGGCCGAGAGGCCTCGGTTGAGCAGGTCGTCTTTGAAGTTCAGCTCCAATTCGCGCGTACGATATTTACGGTACTGAATGGCTACCGCGCAAGCAATCAAGCTGACGGAGGCCAGGATCATGCCCAATGTGCCGGCTAAAAACGCGAGTTGGGGTTCATTCAGCATGAGTAACTGGTCCAACATCGTCGTTCTCCCGCTCTATCGAATAATAGTCATTCCCATCAAACTCGATTGAGAATGGTTTCTGGCTATTCGCTAGACCATGTGGGTTCTTGATCGAAAAATCAAAGAAATTGTCATTCGACCCGCGACGTTTAAGTCGCTGCAACCGCCGCCAATTCTTCTTGTCCCAGACGATCACAAAAATCACCAAAGGATTCGCCATCCTTGCGTTGTTCTTTGAACAGGGCGAATAGCGGCGAAAGTTTGGGCACGATTTCCGTTGAGGGGACCATATCTTCGTAGATAAAGGCCAACCGCGTGCCTTCGGCGTTGCCTCCCAAGTACAGCGTATATTTCTCGCCCGCCGCTTTGCCGACGAGCCCGATATCGGGCGTGTAGGGGCGAGCACACCCGTTGGGGCAGCCGGTCATATGCAGGGAAATCCGCTCGTCAGACAGGTCTTGCCGAGCCAGCTCCGCTTCAAATTCCTCGATCAGACTCGGCAAGGCGCGTTCGGATTCGGTGATCGCCAATCCGCAAGTCGGCCAGGCGGGACAGGCGATTGCCAGTCGACGAAACGGCGTCATCTCCTCTGCGGCAGTCATACCGTGCGCGGCCAGAATGGCTGTGATGTCGTCTCGATCCTTTGCTTCGATGTCACAAAGGAGAACACTCTGCAGCGCCGTCAGCCGCGTGTCCATCCCATATTTTTCCAGAATCGTGCGCAAGCCGGTTTTGTACCGCGCTTCTTCCAAGTCTTGAATACGCCCGCTGGGGACGTTGATTCCGACGAACCATTTTCCGTCCCCTTGTTCGTGCCAACCGAGATGGTCGTCGACATCGGTGACCACAACGGGGCGCGGATCGGGCAGAGCTTGACCGTAGTATTCTTCGACTTTGGTTTTGAACTTCTCCACACCCCAATCGGCGATTAGGTATTTGAGTCGAGCGATTTTGCGGTCAGAGCGGTTTCCAAAGTCCCGTTGCACTTTGACGACCGCCTCGGCCACGTCGACTGCTTGTTCAGGCGTGACGAAGGCCATCGGTTTGGCGAGATAGGGGAATGTTTTCTTGGCCGAGGGAGTCGCGCCCATGCCACCCCCCACTAGAACATTGTATCCTACGATTTCATCACCTTCGACGATTGCCAAGAAGCCAAGATCGTTGGAGTGAATGTCGACGCAATTATCTTCCGGCAAGGTCACGCAGGTTTTGAATTTGCGCGGTAGATACGTTTTGCCATAAATCGGCTCTTCAACCGGCTGGAACTGGGCGGTCGCGTTGGTCTTTTCACCTGTCTCGTCAGTCAGCCAAATGTCGTAATAGCTGGTTGTTTTCGGTTTCAGGTGTTCGGCGATGGCATCGCAGAGCCGCCTGCATTTGATCGTGCACCGGGCTGTGTTTGTGCGGCGCAGGGCAGCACATCACGTTGCGTTCCACATCGCCACAGGCGCAAAACGTCGTGAGTTGAGAGTCGTTAATGGCGCGGATCGTCTCTTTGATATTGTCCTTCAGCACGCCGTGCAGTTGAAACCCTTGCCGCGTGGTCACCCGCACAGTGCCGTTGCCATATTTCTCACAGAGATCCAATTCGGCCAGGAATTGTGCTGACGTCACCTTTCCGCCGGGAATCCGCGTGCGGACCATGCAGCTGTACGATTTGCCCTTGCGCGAACCGTCTTCGTTTTTTTGTCCGCGTTCGTCGCGATTGTCTTGTTGGTAGGAACCGTGAAACTTCAGGAGCTGCAGCGAGTCGCCGGAGAAGTGATCTTCACCCGCCGCCAATTCCTCAGCAATTGTTCCACGCAGTTGTTGACTGGCTTCTTTGAGTACTTCAATCTTGCTTGGCTTCAGCGGCTTGTCTGCTTTTGTATCGGTGGCCATACGTTCTTTCAGACTCCAGTGGCTATTGCGGCCAATCTGCTGCCAAACCGAAAAGTCATGGCAGTGGGCCGCGTGATAAACAGATTCAAAAATCGCCGTATCACTGGCGGGACGCGCTTGGATTGCGGTTTACTAGGCATTTCGCCTGTCGTCAACGGCAAGTATAATTCTTCTTTCCGTTTTTGAGTAGGGGACAACCAAATTGCGGGGGGGATTGCAGTTTTGCATTTTGAGAGCACGAAGGATCGATTTTGAAGCCGTTTTGGGATAACGCAGTGCTTCTACTCGGAACCGGACTAGGAATCGGCTGGATCCCGATTGCGCCAGGGACGTTCGGCACATTGTGGGGGCTGCCGTTGGTGTGGGGAATCCAGCACTTTCCGTTACCAATACAGTGTCTGGCGATCGTTGGACTCTTTGTGGTCGGCATCCCGATCTGCGGGCGTTCGGCGAAATTAATGGGAACGGACGACCCTGGTGGCGTGGTGTTTGACGAAATCGCTGCGATGCCAATCGTGTTTCTGGTGACTCCGCTGACCTGGGCGACAGCCGTATTTGGGTTTTTATGGTTTCGGTTGTTCGACATCTTAAAACCGCCGCCGGCATCACGGTTGGAGAAAATGCACGGTGGGCTGGGAATCATGGCCGACGATTGCATGGCTGGGATTTACGCGGCCATTGCCCTATGGGGCACTGCGAAAATCTGGGGCCTGGAGACGCTGGTTTGACGATACAAGCAACAGGCTCCCTGAATTAATGCGCCGCGACAAAGGAAAAGACACATCCAAGCTAGCAATGTTCGCAACGACGGTGGATCTGCCGGCGACATTTTTTTAGGAGTTCTATATGGCCAACCGGTGCGCGAAACGCTATGAAATGGTGATCCGGTGAGGCCTGACTGAAAAGTTTCGGAAATCCAGCGACAAGGACGATTTAGACGTGCCAGCTCACATCATTGACGGCAAGGCGTTGGCTGAGAAATTGCGGGTGGAGATCGCCAGCGACGTGTCCACCTTCGCCAACGAAACCGGAGTCACGCCCCATTTGGCAGCGGTGCTGGTGGGAGAAGATCCGGCCAGCGCCGTCTATGTTCGCAACAAGGAACGCGCCTGCGCCAACGTCGGAATCGGCAGTACGTTGCATCGGCTTCCCTCGGAAACGACACAGGCTGAATTGTTGGAGTTGATTGGTCAGCTCAATGCTGACGACAGCGTGCACGGTATTTTGGTGCAGTTGCCTTTACCTGCTCAAATTGAGGAAAAAGCGGTCCTAGACGCAGTTTCCGCCCTGAAGGACGTCGATGCTTTTCATCCCGAAAATGTGGGATTGATCGTGCAAGGCCGTCCACGCTTTTTGCCCTGCACGCCGTGCGGCGTCCAGCAGATGTTGATTCATCAAGGCGTACAGACCGCAGGCGCGCATGCGGTCGTGATTGGGCGGAGCGAAATTGTGGGCAAACCGTTGGTCAACATGCTGATGCAAAAAGGCGAAGCTGCCAACGCCACCGTGACCGTCTGCCACAGTCGGACACGCGACTTGAACGACATCACACGTCAGGCGGACATTTTGATTGCTGCGATCGGTTTGCCGCAATTTGTGAAGGCCGACATGGTCAAGCCTGGTGCGGCGGTCATTGACGTGGGGATCAATCGGCTGGATGGCAAATTGGTGGGAGATGTCGATTTTGATCAAGTCCGCGAAGTCGCTGGGGCGATTAGTCCTGTTCCGGGCGGAGTCGGACCGATGACGATAACGATGTTGTTGCGCAATACTTTGACGGCTGCAACCTTATTGAGAAAAACGAGTTGATGATCCGGCGCTCTTCCCGATGAAGGGGCGTCCCATACTTTTGGGATGCGATTTATTACAAAAACAGGGACGGACGAAAAGATTATGGCAGTCGACCAAAATATTCGTGAAAAATTGTTTCAGGTCATTGATAGTAATTTCTCCATCTCTCGTGGGTCGCCCATGCCGTTGGGGCCGACGTTGCAGCGGCACGGCATCAACTTTGCCGTTTTCTCAAAACACGCCACCGGAGTGACGTTGGTGTTGTTCGTGCCGGGCGAAATGGAGCCGATCGCGGAGTTTCCGCTCGATCCGCACTACAACCGCACCGGTCAAGTGTGGCACGCTTTTGTAAGCGGCGTCGATGTGGGGATCCAATACGGTTACCGCATGCAGGGACCACACGACCACATCCACAAATTCGACTACGATCAGGTATTGCTCGATCCCTATGCGCGTTCGGTGTCGGGGAGTTCCCGTTGGGGATCACGGCACGACATCGACCATCACCATGATCCACTTGCCGAAGGGGGCGAAGTTCACGGCCAGCATTCGGTCGTGGTCGACGGCGAATTCGATTGGGAATTCGACCAACCGCTCAATCGGCCGTTGTGGGAAACGATTATCTACGAAATGCACGTGCGGGGCATGACGGCGAATGAAAATTCGGGCGTGAAACATCCCGGCACGTTTCGGGGACTGATCGACAAAATCCCGTATTTGAAGGATTTGGGGATCACTGCCATCGAACTGCTCCCCATCAACGAGTTTGATGAATCGGGAAATTGGCGCCGTAATCCGCTGACGGGCGAACGGTTGTTCGATTATTGGGGCTACAACTCGATCGCCTTCTTTGCCGCCAAAGCCGCGTATGCATCGGACAACGGCGTCGGCGCTGAAGTGAATGAATTCAAAACGATGGTCAAGGCGATGCACGATTCAGGCATCGAGGTCATCCTGGATATCGTGTTCAATCACACGTCCGAGGGAGACGAGCGGGGACGAACGTTATCGTTTCGCGGCATCGACAACTCGGTCTATTACATGATCGATCCCAAGACAGGACGGCACTACAACTATTCCGGTTGCGGCAACACGATGAACTGCAACCACCCGGTCGTCCGAGACATGATTTTGGATAGCCTACGGTACTGGGTGACGGAAATGCACGTCGACGGGTTCCGCTTTGATTTGGCTTCAATTCTGGGGCGGGGACAGGATGGTTCGGTCTTGCCCAACCCGCCGCTGTTGGAACGCATTGCCGCTGATCCCGTGTTGGCAAATACAAAAATCATTGCCGAAGCTTGGGACGCCGGCGGGCTCTATCAGGTCGGGACGTTTCCCGCGTGGGGCCGCTGGGCGGAATGGAATGGGAAATTCCGCGATGATATCCGCTCGTTTGTGAAAAGTGATCCCGGTGCGGTGGCCTCATTGGCCACGCGTTTATCCGGTTCGGCCGATTTGTACCAAGGCAGCGGCCGTGCGCCATATCACAGTATCAATTTCGTCACCAGCCACGATGGCTTCACGATGTCGGATTTGGTTTCCTACAACACAAAGCACAATGAATCCAACGGCGAACGCGGCGCCGATGGGGACAACGACAATCACAGTTGGAATTGCGGCGCGGAAGGACCAACGAAATCGGCGGAGATCAATAAACTCCGCAGGCAGCAGGTCAAAAACATGGCGACTCTGCTGATGTTGTCGCACGGCGTGCCCATGCTGCTGGCGGGCGATGAATTCGGCCGCACGCAAAACGGCAATAACAACGCCTATTGCCAAGACAACACCACATCGTGGGTCGATTGGTCGTTGGCGAAAAAGAACAAGGATTTGTTAGAGTTCTTCCAACGGCTGATTCAGTTTCGTCGCCGTAATACGATTTTTCAGCGGCGGACATTCGGCGACGATGGCATCACGATTGCCTGGCACGGTATGCATTTGAACCAGCCCGATTGGTCCTGGGAGTCGCGGAGTCTGGCAATGCGGATGTTTGAAAAGCAAGGCACCGAAGATTCGACTGATATTTATCTCATCGCACATGCACATTGGGAACCGGCGGCATTTGAGTTACCGGCTTTGCCCAGCGGTCGCAAATGGTACCGATTTATTGACACTTCGTGTGACAAGGACTCAATCGCCGAAGTGGATTGTGAAATTCCGCTCTCGGATCAATGCAGCTACAATGTGTTTCCGCGGTCCACTGTTTTGTTGATCGCCAAAGATATCGAAACCCAGCCGTTGCCTTCATCGAATTAGCGGACAACGCGATTTTACAGAGTCGAACAATACCCGCCCGCGGCTATGTCGCGGCGCGGGTTTTTATTTGGACGGGGCGGGGACGGTGAGTTTCACAGTCCGTTCTGTTGCCGTTGGATTGAGAGTGATCGGGAGCGACCAGTTGGCCGTACGGATTTTGCAGAGTCCGCCAACACCGTCGCGGCAAAATTGATAGGTCACCGAGATCAACAATGTCGTTGCGCCGATTTCCTGCTCAAGCGGCAACGCGAACTGTGCCGCTCCGTCAGCAAATTTGGCTTCGCCGCGAACGTCCAGATGTTTGTCGGCAATTAGCGATTGCGCTCCCTGAGCGGTTACACGGTAAGTAATGGGCGCGAGTTTGTTGATTTTAAAACCGTCGGGAATGTCCAACTGAACCGCAAAGGGCAACGTCTTACCGGCAGCGATTTCAGCGGGGGGCAATTTCGTCACATTCTTCAGCGGTCGCTGTTTGGCGGCTGCTTTTGGTGGCGAGGGGGGCATTAAACCGGCGATGTCCAACGTTGTGACTTGCTTGCTATCCAGATCGGCGACGCGGATTTGATGATTGTTCGTATCAGCGATATACAACCGCGATCCCGCTACGGCCAACCCTGCCGGTTCGGAGAACTGCGGCGGTTGAGCTTTGTTGCCTGCCGTGCCGGTTCCCAGAAAAGTCGTGCACTCACGAGTGTCGATGTCCACGACCTTGATTTTGTGGTTGTAACTGTCGGCAACATACAGCTTGCCGTTGTGATAGGTGATTCCCAGCGGGTGTTGCAGTTTGACTTCGGCGCCGACACCATCGACATCGCCGAAACGGAACAGCCCGCCGCCGTTTTTGCCGACGAGCGTGGTGACATTACCATCGGGGTCTAAGTCGATTTTGCGGACCGCCGACGCTTCGCTATCCACGACGTACAGAAATTCACCATCCGTCGCCACGCCTGAGGGTTGTGCCAGCGCCGATTCGAACATCGGTCCGTCAATGACATCCTCACGACCGGAACCTGCATAGGGCCGCACCGTGCCGGCGGTTTCGTCGAGCACCCACATCTGGTGCGGACCGGCCATGGCGATGTAAAGTTGGTCGCCGATGGCTGACAACGCCCAGGGGCTGTTTAATGCGGTCGTCAGCAACTCTTTGCCAACTCTTCGGGACCGGTTTTGTTCGCCCGTACCGGCCAACGTCGCGACCTGTTTGGTTTTGAGATCGACTTTGCGGATGAGGTGATTTTCGGTGTCGGCGATGTAAAGCACGTCTCCCCGCAGGGCCATGCCTTGGGGATGATCGAACGTGGCTGTGTCGTATCCACCATCATCGGTGCCCATGTTGCCATTGCCGATGATGTCCACCAGTTCGCCGTCGAGCGTAGTGATGACGATACGATTGTTGTTGCTGTCGGAGATATACAGCCGATCGGCAGCTTCGTCAGCCAGCAGTTTGCCGGGATAGCGCAGAGGTGTCGGTTGCGCGCTTTCGCGTTCCAGCTGAAAGTCGATGGGAGTCTCGTCCAGCGTCCCTTTTTTACGGTGGTATGCGAGCATCGGCTGGATGACATGTTTGTCGATCATTTCGTGCTGAAATTCGCCTGAGTTGTTGCCGACAAAATAGCCCTCGGGATCGATGATGCCGATGGTGGGCCAAGATCGCGTGAAAAACTTGCGCCACAACGTCATGTCCGAGTCGTTGATGACCGGGTGTTCGATTTCATACCGCATGATCGCTTGGCGAATGTTCTCGGTCCCTTTCTCGTTTTCAAACTTGGCCGAATGGATGCCGATGACGACCAGTTGATCGGGGTATTTCTTTTCCAGCGCTTTCAGTTCCGGCAAGATATGAATGCAATTGATGCAGCAGTAGGTCCAAAAATCGAGGATCACGATTTTGCCCCGCAAATCTTGCGGCGTGATCGGTCCGGATGTGTTCAACCAACCGTTGCCGCCATCAAAATCTTTGACGCGGAAATGGCGGGTGAACGGATTCTTCTCTTCGACCGGTTGATCAGCATCGGCCGCCGGTTCGTCTGCTGTCGGCTTTGCATCATCCGTTTTGGGCTTGTCAGCGTCATCAGCGGCGGCGATTTGCCCGCCTAAAAGAACAGCGGCACACAAGCAAGCGATGATGATGCCGTTTGGATTGACGCAGAGATGTTTCAATTGAAGTCGGTTGAGCTGCATTGCAGGAGGTCCCTCTATAGCGGTGGCTGCCGGCTGGATTCACACTGAGCGAACAGCGTGAGGATACCGCAGCAATGGGATGCCTGACAACCGAAGGTTGGGATGTCGTGCTTTGCAGGCAAAGCGATGGCTTGAATGCAGCCAGGATGCCGTGACAGTAGATGAGCCTTTGTTGGCAACTTCTGCCTCGAGATAGCGCAATCGAGAATTCTGCCGCTACGGCTCTTCTACGGGCGGACGGTCTTCCACTTTCCAGCTCTTATTGAGAAAGCGTTTACCGTCGACTTGGACGGCGCGCAAGCTGATTTCTTCGCCGATCAACGAATCGGCGTTCAGAATGCGGTAAAATTTGCGGTCTTCGCCGCGCCCCAGTTTGACGACGGAACGTTTTTGCCGCCGCCGTCCGGGGATTAACAAGTTGCAGTTGAAATTCAGAATTTCCAACGGCTCGGTAATGTTGGTGATAATTTGCTCGACCACGAGAATCGCGTGACCATGTTTTCGCTCGACATGGTAATTGACGTCCAGTTTGACTTTGCCGAGCCCCAAGGTGTAAGGGCGGTGTACGGTAAAGTGGTATTCGCGGTCGGCGGAGATGTCGAAATCAACGGTCGCAGTAAGATCGCCAATGCCCGCACCGCGGGGAAATGACAAAGAGACCGGCATTTGAAACGCTTCATTCGGCGACAATGTCAGTGGTGTGCGCAGTTGCTCGACGTTCCATTTGTCGCTGTATTTCAGATCCGAACTGACGGTGATGCCCTGGCCGAAGGTGTTCGTCCCCGTGATCATTTCCTGGTGTTCGCCAAATTCACTGGGGACTCGTTTGCGTTGAAATTGCATTGCCAGACGAAAGCGTGCGACCGGTTCGGAACACTTGCGCACGATAATCGGTACGGGACCCACTTGGAGGACTTGTTGTCGTCGGGCTTGGGCGGATTTGCGATCGATGGATTGTCGCAATTCGATGACCTCCGCGGGGCGAGTGCGGCCGAATAGGTCGGTAATCTCCACATCTTCGCCCAGGTAGATTTTCTCCGTTGTCGGTTTGTCATTCCAAATCACCATCAACACTTCACCCGGTTTGGCAAAGACCACATTCGGGCTGTTGTTCGGCATTTGGAATTTGCCGAGAAACGTCGACTCCTGTAAGGCGAGCGCTGTTGTCCTCCAGGGAAGAAAGAGTTCGGTCGGTGAACCATCGGGATACAACAGCCCGAATTCCGGATCAAACGGATTGTAGGCAAAGACCGCATCTGCGCCGCCCAATTGTGCGACCATCATACGCCGAACCAGATCGGCCGCACGTTCGTTGAGTTGGTGATCGGTGGATAGCGGTTTAATGAGTACCCAGCGTGGAATGCCTGTGCTGGCCGTGCGTTCGAGATGCTGTTGCAGTTGGGCGTCGTTGGGAGTCGGGTCTGTGTTCAGCGATAAGAAACTGTTCGGCAATATTTCGCCATCGGGTAATTGCTGCGTCCAATCCCAGTGAACGCCGATTTGCACGTTGCGGCCGACCCGGTCGAATTCTTGTTTGATGGAATCCACAACTTGCGGTAGACGTTTCATGCCCACGAAACTTTTGTCGGATTCGTCCCCCAATTGCCAATGCCGTACGCGGAAGGAGTAACTGGCAATCACCGGTTCGAGAGAGGGATACCAAAAGTCGTTGGGCATGTTGAAGATTTTACCGATCGCCGAGCCGGTGAAATCTTCAGCGAACTTGTCCATCAACGACTTCGGTGGATGATTCAACAGACCGACCAGTTTAATGTCCTTGCGCGTGAGGCGTTCTACGAGTTGCGCGACATCGGCCGAGTCATTCATGCCGGCGACGCCTTTGTCGGTCCACAAAGGATATTTGACCCAATTGACCCCGCCTTGTGCCGCGACTTCAGCCAGTTCGGGCACATCCATTGCACCGGCACCTTCAGTCAGTGACCAGCCGAAATTACCGTGGCTACCAGGACGGGCGCGTTCCATCACGGCAAAGGTTGTCAGCTTTTGCAGAATGGAAACATCATCCCGCTTGAAGGTGGCGCGGACACGATAAAAGCCTTTTTTCAGCAACGTTTCATCGTTGTGCGTCAATTGGGACAGGTCCCACTTGTAAGTATGCTCGCCCGAATTGTTCAGGTCCTTATCATCCGCGCGCCGCTCCCGTTTTATCCATTTGATTTCCGAATCGCCCCGCGATGTTTCTGCTTCAGCCGTTTCCAATTCCAAAACGAGTTGGTGCTTACGACCGGCATCGCGGCCTGAAACGCTGGCCTCGATTTGAATTCGTTCTCCTTCGAGGAAATAGTGTTGGTTGTTGTGCGTCGAGATGGTGACCAACGGGAGACTGACCAGGCGAATGTCATCAAACCATGCGTCGCCGTGGATATCCATTTTTGCGCCCGCCATCAAATGACAGCCGATCACCACAAACTTGAATTCCGGTTTCGGATTGAAGGGGCCGACCCGCACGGTCTGAAATTCGCCGTGTGTCCCCATCACCGCTTGACTAAGATGACGTTCGATTCGTTGACGTTTGTAATTCAAAAAGGAGAGCGATACGAACGCAGCGTCATGGATCAAGCCGGCGGTGCGAATCTTCGCCTCCAGGCCATAGGAATGATCTGTCGCGATACGAATCGCCGGGGAATAATACGTCGCCTGTCCGCCGTTGAGGGTGAATTGCAACGACCGCTGGCCGTCGTAATCGCTGGGGGCATCGATAGGATCGATGTAGGCCTCGACGTATTCCGGAAACAGCGGTCCGCGTCGTCGACTCCAATCAGTTGGCTGCGGGAGTTTGTCCAACGTGCGATCTTTTTCCTGATCAAACGTGAACATGCGAACCGTCTCGGCCGCTTCAAACGGATCGAGAGCGTGATCGGCCGGCGTTGCAGCCGCCAATGTCAGGCACAACAACGTTGTCAAACTTCCCATCATCGGGCGGTTCCGGCACTTTCCAGCGGAGTCGGGCAAATACCGGTCAGAGAGAACCGGTTCTCTTAGAATCGACGCCCGCCCCGTCTCGACTGGACTTTCGCGACCTTTGGCACGGATGCGCGTTCTGCTCGCGTTGTAGTGGTCACGACCGGGCCAACAACTTAGGCCGCAGGACCGGCACAACCGGCAGGTTCAATTAGTTGTCCTAAGCTGCCGCCGGAGTTAAGCGGGACCGTCTGTATCCTCGGCCAAACGTGCGACTGCGTAGGCACAGGCCGCTTCGGCAATTGCGGGCGAGGTTTCCGTGGGGAGCGAAATGACATTGCAGCCGCGCAGCGTTTCCGAACCATCACAAAGGCGTGCGGCCAAGAAACTGCCCGAACCGGAGACAACCACGGTCTCGAACGGTTCGGATTGTCGCTCGCGGATCCGCTGCGCTGCCGTCGAGAGAATTTGGAGTTGTACGTTCGCAATGAACTGAGCCGCCGCACGTGCGTCTTCCAACGAGAATTCGTCCCGATCACAACACAGCATCCGCGCCAGACGCGCGCGGGACATCTCGACAGTCGCCGCGCGGCCGTCCGCAGTGTTGAAATCACTCTCGTCGGAGGTCAAAGTCCTGCAGCATGAGGTAGACATCCTGCGTCGTGGCAAATAGCTCGGCCGCCAAAGGGCAAAAACCTCCGCGATACGGTACGGATACGGCCACTGCACAGAGAGGCGTGCGGCGAACGCCGGTGTAAACCAATTCCGACGATTGCAGCCGCGCAGGATCAGTCAATCCGGCCGAGGCTGATTTGCGGCCCGCGAGCGGAATCAAGTCGGTCGTTGTTGAACCAATATCGATCAGCAAGCCGTTGTCGATCTGGAAATGCTTGGCCGACCAACTGGCCAAAGCATGCCAATTGGCCGCAGCCACGCCAAGCGGCTCGGCGATCGCAGCGGCCGGTTCGACAAAACCCCCGGATGTCTGCCATACACGCACGGGACGGTCCCCAGCGACTTGCTGGACCGCGCGGATGACATGTGCGACACCTTCGGCTTTCGTCGCAAAACAATCCGCCAATTCGGCCGTCATGGTCACGGCGAATTGACTGGGCTGCGGGAATTGTGCGATGAGCAATTCGAGTTCCGCTGCTAAGCGATCGGGCGCTTTCCAGATTTCGAAAATTCGCGCCGCAGCGCGTCCATCCGCAGTGGCGGCTTTGAGATTCGCGCCACCGATATCCAGTCCGAGTATGCTCATGGGCCGATCGTTATTTCATGTAGTAGTCGAAAATTGTCCGTCGGGGGTAAACGTGATCGTTTCTGACCGCCAACGAATCGGGTTAGGGAATTCGTCGGGGAACAAGATCCGTTCCGCTAGGTTCTCTTTCGTGAGACGGCGATAGCCGAGGTAGCTAGTCGTCAGTCGCGGATTGATCTCTACAACGACGGCAGATTCGGGAGCGTCGGCAGGGACGATCAAGTCGATCCCCACATAGCCTCGCAGCCCGGGAACCGCGTTGCAAGCTTCGGTTGCCAGTTGTTCGATGATTGAGAGCGGCATGCCCAACGCCGGCACCTGTCCCCCCTGATAGGTGAAAAAACCATCATCTGTGAGCCGTTGTAGGGCCGGCGGAAATCGGTGCACGCAATGGCCTGTGTTATTGATAATGACGGCGACCGAAACGGGTGTTCCTGGGAGATAAGGTTGCACAATTCCTGGATGCAATTGTGGATCCGCGCTCAGATTAGCGACCACCGCTTTGAACGAAGCGGCATCAGGAACCAACTGCGTTTCCTGTGACCCTGCACCATAACGGGGTTTGATTACGCAGGGAAAATGGATACTGGATTCGACAACGTCACTAGGATCAAACGGGAATGTATCAATCGTGGCGACACCCGCTTCTTGCAGGTGGCGGGCTAGTTGGAGTTTGTCGGCGCACAGTGTGATAGCGGCAACATCTGGTCCGCACAGCGGGCGGTTTTGGGCGATGACGCATTCCGCGCGGCGAGTGAGGTAGCCATCAAATTCTGGTGCGATCAAGAACGTCGCGTCGCAGTTTTCGACGAGTTGGTCGAAGAGCTGGCGTTCCTCTTCGGCGTTTTGCACCAAATGAACTTCAGCCATGTCCTGCGGCGGGGGGCCGAGGCGGGCATCCCAGGTCGTGACGACGTCGATACCATCGAGGCGGCTCGCGTCTTCAAGAAATGCCGTCAACATGGCCCGGCCTTCGTCGAGTAACGAGCCAGCCAACTCCGCAGGCCATGCTCCGCTACACAGGAATTCGCTGACAAACAAACGCATGAGGCAAGGGAGGACTTGAGAAGGGCGTGCTGCAGGAGATTGCGTGTTGTCGAACAAAAAACGGGCCTGCCGGAGAGTGCCGGCAGACCCGCGATACTGTCATTCCACCTCGAGGAGGTCGGAAATTATTCTTTCGGCTTATGTGCTTTGTGGCACTTTGCGCAACTGGCAGCTTTTTTAAGTGCCAATTTTGCTTTTTCGACTTCTTCACCTTTCACGATCATCTCAGCGGGTTCGATCATCGCTGTGGTTAACTTTTTCCAGCTCTCTTCGTCACCCATGGGAGGCTTTTGTTTGGCCATATCCTTGAGCATACCCAGGAACTTTTTGTTTTGTTCCTCGGTCGAATCTTTTTTCTTATTTGTTACAGCGCGGAATAGAGATTTTCCGCCTTTGAAGCCCTTTTCCATGACGTCATGGATCGACATCGGCTTCTTCTCTTCTTCTTTTTCCTCGGCTAAGGACGCACTGGCGGTAACAATAGCGCCAACGGCCACCACCGCGGCCAGAGCAAGCAACTTCCGCATTCTCAATTCTCCCAATTGAATATCGTGTTGGTGATTCTTTGTGTATCGCCGAGCTTCGGCGACATTCGTTAAAAAATCCGCTTCCCCAAAACAACATTTTTGGGATCAGCATGTTCACATATGTTTTAACCAAATCGCCTGAACATCACAAGCCTCGTCGAATTCTAGCGGTTAGGATTTGACGATGACATCGGCCCGATTGCGTTGCAGGTCAATCCTACAACCTTCTTTGTGTCAATGGGTTAGGGAGCAAGGAACAATTTCAGGGTTTGGTCGATACTCTCCTTCTGAACCAGGACAACCAGCGTATCGCCAGCTTGCACCTGATCCTCGGCGCCCGGTACGCGAACATAGTCTTCGCGGACGATGGCCGCGATCAGACATTGTTGCGGCAAGTTCAAATCTTTGAGTTTTGCCTTGAGAATCGCCGCTTTGGGGGGGACATCCAACTCCCAGGCTTCCGCGACGCCACCGGCCAATTCCGTTCTAGCCAGAATCGGACCGGCCTGCACCATGCCGAGCACTTGTTGAGCCATCACTTCTCGGGGGCTGACTGCTTTGTCGATGCCCAGTTTTTGGACGACATTGGCATAATCCGGACGGCGGATCACACTCATGATTCGCGGCGCCCCGATTTCCAAAGCTTCGATGCCGCACATGATATTGTCTTCGTCGTGTCCCATGGCAGCGACGAAGACATCGGCCTTGCCCACGCGAGCTTCCTTGAGCACGCTGAGTCGCGTGGCGTCATCGTGCAGCACGGTCGTATCCGACAATCGTTCAGCCAAGTAGTGGCAACGTTGCTCATCCGCCTCAAGCAGCGAGACATTGAAGCGTTGTCCCTGCAGAATGCGGGCGAGGTTGTAGCCGATCGCCCCCCCGCCGGCGATGATCACACTGAGTTTGGATTCCGTCTTGTGCTGAAAGAGATTGCGGACATCCTCCAGCGTTTCGCGTTGACCGATCAACGTAACATGATCCCCCGCGGCCAGCACGTCGTCGCCGCTGGGAATGTACGTCTTGTGTCCGTTGGAAATCAAACCGACCCGTATTCCTGGCGGGAATTTCAGATCACGTAGGGGAACTCCGGCGGTCTTGGCATCCGCCTCGACGGCCAGTTCTTGAACTTCAATCCCCCCGCGGGCGAAGTTTTCTACGGCAAATAACCCGCGTTTGCGGATCGCCTTGGCAAGTTCCAACGCGGTCAGATGTTCCAGGCTCAACAAGCGATCGATGCCGAAATGCCGTTGATAATCAAAGGTGCTGGCGTCGCGATAGGTTGGATTGAAAATCCTCGCAATGCTGCGCGTGGCCCCCATCGACTTCGCGAGGCTGGCCCCGACAAGGTTGATTTCGTCGCCGCTGGTCACGCTGAGGCACAAATCGGCGCTTTGCACTCCGGCGTGAAACAAAGTGGCCGCGTCACAAGCCGATCCGACGACCGACTGCACGTCCAGATGGTCTTCCACAATTTCAAGCGCCTGCCGGGATGGGTCAACCAAAATGACGTTATGCCGATTGGCGCACAACAATTCAGCAATCGACGTGCCGACAGTGCCTGCACCGAGAATCACAATGTTCATAAAGACTTCGTAGGTTTCGACAATGTTCAGACGTTCCGGATCATTCATTCAGGATCACGGAACGGCGTTTCAATAAAGGGGTATTGTAACTGTCTGATTCCAGCACTGCCAATGTATACCATGAACCGGTCGATCCCGCAGAATTTGTTGATGGCACAGTTCCAATTCCCTGGCGCGTGTAGTATGACTGCAAAAGTCAATAAGACTGGTCAGCGAAGCGACAACGCAATGTTTCAGCAGGATTACCCTGCAAAACCGAACGACGATACCGAACCATGTGGATCAAAATATGCGGCATTAAGGACGTGGACACCGCGCAACGGATTGCCGCTATGGGACCTGATGCGATTGGTCTGAATTTTTACCAACCATCGCCGCGAGTCGTCGATTTCACCGTTGCGGCACAGATCGCCGCAGGATTGCCCGACTCTGTTGAACCGGTCGGTCTGTTTGTCAATCACACACAGGACGAGATTCACGAGGCTTCACAAACGTGCAGCCTGCGGACGGTTCAATTGCACGGCGACGAACCCCCCGGTTTTTCCTCAGCCTTTCCGGAGCTGAAAATCATCCGCGCCCTGCGTGTTGGCAGCGAGGGGCTGGATGAGCTCTCCGCTTATTTAGCCGAATGCCGCCAGTTGGGAACGATGCCGGATTATTGCCTTGTCGATGCTCATGTCCCGGGGCAATATGGCGGGACCGGTCAGACGGTTTCCTGGGAAATGTTGGCGCGGGAGTATCGCCGCGACGAATGGCCGCCATTGATCCTCTCCGGAGGATTGACCCCGGAAAACGTCGCCGCCGCAATTCGCGCCTGCCGCCCCTGGGGCGTCGATGTTTCCAGTGGCGTGGAATCGACGCGCGGTATAAAAGATTTAGACTTGGTGCAACGGTTCATCGATGTGGCACGCGGCGTGGAATTGAACGAGAACGATTAACAATGCAATGGATTAACCAACGGTAGTGCCGCACGCCAAGTTTTTTAAAATAATAGCCACAGAGTTCACAGAGGACACAGAGATAAAACGGTGATAATCTGACCGGCATGTTTTATCGCAGCGGAAAGTGTTGTTAAAAGGATTAGCGAACACGAAGACACTTGCTGGTTGTGTTTTCATTATGCAAATTTGGGGTGCGACTGGCGGTCCTTTCCCCAGTACCGGCTCAAGTAGGATGGTGATTTCTCTGTGAACTCGGTGATCTCTTGTGGCTAGTACCTCTATGCGGGCGCAAGATACTTTGGTGACAATGACGGTAGCACGGATCGAACCACATACGACGGAGTTGACCTATGGCTGATATACATCCCTTTCGTGCGTTGCGGTATGACGTGGCTCAAGTGGGCGACATTTCTGACGTCGTCGCTCCCCCCTACGACGTGATCAACGAACAAATGCAGACGGAGCTGTACGAAAAACATCCCTGCAACGCTGTGCGGTTGATACTCAATCGGACCGAACCGGGCGATGCGGGGACGGAAGATAAGTACGATCGCGCGGCGAACTTTCTCATGCGATGGGTGAACGACGGCGTATTATTTCGCGATCGCGAGGAGGCGCTGTACGTCTATCATCAAGAATTTGATTGGGCCGGCCAGCATTTCGTCCGTAAAGGATTCTTATGCCGCGTTCGACTGGAAGAGTTCGGCAAAGGAAAAATCTTTCCACACGAACAGACCATGTCCGGTCCCAAAGCGGATCGGTTGGCTTTGATCAAGGCTTGCCACACAAACCTCTCCCCGATTTTTGGCTTGTTTCCCGACAGCGACCAAGCGGCGCAGACACCATTGGAAACAGCAATCTCTGAGATGACTCCTATGGAAGCGACCGACCATCTGGGCGTGATTCATCGCTTGTGGGCTGTGACCGACCGGGCAGCGGTCACCGAAACGCTGGAGGTCTTGCGGGAGAAACCGGTTTTTATCGCCGATGGACATCATCGTTATGAAACCGCGTTGAACTATCGGAATCACTTAGCCGAGACCGGGAAATTAGCGGATGAGAATTCGCCCGCCAACTTTGTGATGATGATGATGGTCGGCATGAGCGATCCCGGTTTGGCGATCTTGCCCACGCATCGACTGGTCAGTGGACTGCCCGATATCACCAGCGACCAACTCATCGCCGCTTTAGAGGGACTCTTTGAAATCGAAGCGGTCGGCGAGGGCGCAGCGGCGATGCAGGAGTGTTGGGATCTGATCGATGCTGACGGCGGTCAGGATGTTTTCGGATTCGGCACGACCGCTGATAACAAATGGGTCTTCGCACGCTTGATCGATGGCAGCTTGATGACCGAACTCGCGCCCGATCAAAGCGACGCCTGGCGAGACTTGGGAGTGAGTGTTCTGCGGAGTTTGGTGTTAGAGCATTGCCTCAAGAACAACATCGCGGGAGCGGATCCTCATTGCGACTACGTGCGGTTGTTGGAGGAAGTCACCGAAGCTCAACAAAACGGCAGCTGCCAATTGGCCTGTCTGGTTCCGCCGGCGGGGATGGAACACATTGAAGAGATCGCCGGAAACTTTGAAAAGATGCCGCCGAAAAGCACTTATTTCTATCCCAAACTGCTCAGCGGGTTGTTATTCAATCCACTGGATCAGTAATCGCGGCCGTTTTAACGGTAGCGTGGTTGTTGGTCGTGGAAATGCTCGGTAACAAGGCAATCACCGTGAGTCCCACACCGCCCAAGGCGAGTACGACGGTGGCCAGCAACGCAGGCATATTTCCCAGATAGATGGTGACGGCCAACATGAGTACGACCAAAGCGATCGCACGCAGTTTCACCGACTGCCGCACGCCGCGGCGTGCGTGCCAATCTTGTAGTATGGGGCCGAGAAATCGCGAATGGGTCAGACGCTCATTCAGAGATGGCGACGAGCGGAGCAAAAAGTAACTGGTCAATAACAAAAACGGCGTCGTGGGAAGCCCCGGCAGCAGGATTCCAGCGACTCCTAAAGCAAAAAAGCCCCCGGCAGCGAGCAAATAGACAACACGCCGCGGTCCCGTGGCGACGGAAATCCTGTCGGGAGAAGATAGGTCATTGCGATCGCACATGGCGGTCAATTCCATATCAGCGCTGTCTGGAGAGCAGTATTGGTTCACGCTGTTGCCTGTATTGTATGAATACCCATTATTCGAGTGCAGCGGATTGTAGGTATCTGTTGCAACTATATCGTGACAAATCGGCGATTTCCATCGGATAACTTGATTCTGAATGGGCGGAGGATCGCCGCCGGAGAGATACGTGGAATTTGACATTGCCGGCCTCGGGACAGTTGTCGTTGACCACCAGGTCATCTTAGAACAGTATCCGGAACCCGATTCCAAAAGCGAAATTCAGACCGACTGGTTTCAAGTCGGGGGGCCGGTTCCCACCGCGCTGGCGGTCTTAGCGCGATTCGGCCGACGAACGACCTTTCTGGGACATTGGGGAGATGATCCCTTCGGGGCAATGATCGAAGCCGACTTTCAAGATGAAGGCATTGGCTTTTCCGGCAGCTGTTGCCGCACGGGTCTTCGCAGCGGATTTGCCCATGCCTGGATCGACGCTCGCACGGGGCAACGCACGATCGCCTGTTCGCGGGCTGAGAGTCCGCTTTCGGCTGAGGAGGTCGATGACCAATTGTTAGTGCGTTGCGGCGCCATACATCTTGACGGTTGGCCCTCGGAGGCAGCGCACTATGCTGCCCGCATTGTTCGAAAAAATGGCGGAACGGTTTTTCTTGACTCCGGCTCACCCAAGCCAGGCATGGAGCAATTGCTGCCGCTGGTCGATGTGCTGAATTGTCCGCGACGATTCTTAACGCAATTTTTGGGACACGACGACATCCCACGCGGCGGCCGGGAATTGCTGGCCCGCGGCCCGCGAATGGTGACCATCACCGATGGCGAGAACGGTGCGATGATGTTTACCGGCACGGAACAACTCACGCAACCAGCGTTTCCGGTGACAGCCGTCGACACGACCGGCGCGGGCGATGTGTTTAGCGGCGCCATTGTGCATGCGACGCTAGCCGGATGGCCGGCCGATCAAACGCTCAAATTCGCAGCAGCAACGGCGGCGTTGAAATGCGCGAAGCTGGGCAACCGCGAGGCGCTGCCGGGGTTGGATGAAGTGTTGCAGATGATCGAAGCAGAATCGTAGGGCAGGCTCCCGCCTGCCGAGATTAAGTAGAGACGTATGTTCATGGCAGGCGGGAGCCTGCCCTACACCTGTCTTACAATAGTGCGGCGCTGCTGTGCCACTCTTGACGAGTCCGTTAGGCGATGATGCCATTAATTGGGTGGCCGAAGTCGATGTCGAGGCGTTGGCGGCCGGGAACGACGAGGCGACGGGGGTCGAGTCCCAATTGGTGCAGCACCGTCGCATGCACGTCGGTCACATAATGCCGGTCTTCGATGGCGTGGAAGCCGAGGGCATCGGTGGCGCCGTGGGTGATGCCTCCTTTGATTCCGCCGCCGGCCATCCAGACGGAAAAACCGAACGGGTGGTGGTCGCGACCATCGCTGTTTTGCGTCCGGGGTGCGGCCGAATTCGGTAGCCCAGACGATCAACGTTTCATCCAATAGCCCGCGGCGCTTGAGGTCTTTGATCAATCCAGCGATCGGTTTGTCAGTTTGTTTGCAGAGTTTGGAGTGTCCGGCTTTCAAATTGCTGTGCGCGTCCCAGGCCCCTGCTCCGCCATTGCTGCCATGAAAGATTTGCACGAACCGTACGCCGCGCTCAACCATACGCGTCGCCGCCAGGCATTGCTCGCCAAAATCCTTGGTCTCTTTTTCATCCAAGCCGTACAGTTGTTGCGTCTCTTCCGTTTCTTCGGAAAACCGTACGATGTCCGGAACGGCAGACTGCATGCGAAAGGCGAGTTCGTAGGATTTGATCCGCGCTGCTGCGGCTTGGTCTTCGGGATATTCGACAGCGGCCGTGCGGTTGAGTTGGTTGAGCAACTCAAATTGTCCGCGCTGTTCTTCGTGGTAGACATCCTTGCCGGGAGCGGCAAAAGGCAGTGGGTTTTTGGGATCAACGTTCAGCTTCACCCCGTTGTGCGCCGGGCCGAGATAACTGGCGCCATGTCCGCGCACCCCGCCGCAACAATCGGCGATCGGTTGTCCCATGACTACAAATTGCGGCAGGTTATCGTTCAGCGAGCCGAGGCCGTAATGCGCCCAGGAGCCGATAGTGGGGAATTCCCCTTCAAGACTGTGACGGCCGGTGTGGAATTGGTATTGCGCCCCGTGATTATTGTCGGTCGTCCACATCGACCGCACGATGGCCATGTCGTCGACGCAGTCCCCCAGGTGCGGCCACCAGTCGGACACCTCGATCCCCGCTTCCCCACGTTTTTTAAATCCAATCTGCAGTGGATACAGTTTGTGGCGGATGTGTCCGTTGGCATCATCGGGGACGACAATCCGTAGGTTGTCCTCCAGGAACTTGGCTTCCAGGACTTCTTTGTGGGGCGTATCGCCGATTTCCTTGCCGGCGTATTTGGTCAGTTCCGGCTTGGGATCGAAACTCTCCATATGACTGGTGCCGCCGATCATGAACAACCAGATCACGCTCTTCGCCTTAGGAGCAAAGTGCGGCACGCCGGTTGGAGGGGCCCACGTGCCATGTTCGGACGCGCGGACAACGCCGTCGCGATGAAACATCGCCGAGAGCGCCACCCCGGTAAAACCCATCCCCACATCCGCTAAAAATTGCCGTCGCGGGGTTGTTGGTTGGCTGTGCATTGTGGTCATTGTCCTAATTTTTTACTGGTATTCACCACGGAGACACGGAGGGCACGGAGAAAAACGCCTTGTTACTCCTCGTTCCCAAACTCTGTTTGGGAACGCACTCTCGCGAAGCTCCGCTTCGCAACTTCTGCACGAGTCCCAAACGCTTGCCACGACAGTCACAGCAGAGTTTGGGGACAAGGGAACTTTACCGGATGGTGAAAAAATCGTTGTGGTTCAAAAGCACTTGCACGAGGTTTTCTCGCGCGCGTTGTGTTGGGTTTTCGGACGGTTTGGTTTTGACTTCGGGGCCTGATTCAAATTGTGTCAGCTGCCCAGGGGTGGCGAGTAGTTCGGTTTGCTTTTGCAAAAAAGCACTGCAAGTGGCACGCTCTTCATCGGTCGGCCGGCGGCAGAGAATTTGTTCAAAAGCGGCATTTAGAAACTGAGTCGTGACTTCCGGCGTTGATTCTTCGCCCACCGTAGCGGTCAATGTTTTTGCCAACACACGGCCTTGCGCGAGGGCCAACGGACTATTGACCATCGCCAGCGCCTGCTGCGGGACGATGCTTTCGTTGCGGCGATAGCAGTCGTTGACGTTGGCTTGGTCGAACAATTCCAGGAACAACATCTGTTTTTCTTTGGCAGAGCGGAAGTAGATGCTGCGTCGCAAAATGGTTTGACCGTCGGTCTGATCGATTTCCGGTCCGCCGGCAGTCGTGTCCAATTGCCCGCAGACATACAGCATCGCATCGCGGACCGCCTCCGCTTCCATGCGACGCGGATTCATCCGCCACAAGTAGACGTTATCCGGATCGGTTTCTAGATTGGCCGTCGCGTCGCCAACGGTCGATGCCATGCGATAGGCTTGGGAGGTGACCATCAACCGATGCAGTTGTTTCATCCTCCAACCGTTGTCCAACAATTCAACCGCCAGCCAATCCAGCAATGCCGGGTGTGAGGGGGACTTGCCATTCAGCCCAAAATCGAAGACCGAAGGCACCAAGGCTTCGCCGAAGTGCCGCAACCACATGTGGTTGACCGCCACCCGTGCCGCCAAGGGATTTTCGCGATCGGTGATCCAACGGGCCAAGGCGAGTCGTCGGCCGGAACTTTGTGTGGGATAGATTTCGCCAAATGGTGAATACGTAGCCTCTGTTTTTTCCTGGGCGGCCAGTGCTGTTTCCAAATCCTTTTGAACCTTGGCGAGAGCATCTTCAGATTTTTTGACAGCCTGTTTGGTCTTATCGTCTTCAGGTTTTTCGGCCTCTTTCGCCGTGTGCAGTGCTTGTTCGGCTTTGGCGACCTCCCATTGCGCTTTGGCAACGTTCTCCTGGCGTTCGGCAGCGGCGGCGTCAGCGGCTAGTTGGGGAGCGGATGCAGCGGAGGGCGTTGCATACTTCGCCTCATCAGCAGCAATGCGAGCCTGTACGGATTGCAGGTGCAGTAATTGGTAGGCGACCTGTTTGGCGGCGACGGCGATCGCTAAATCCGAAGGGGGTGTGACAGCTGCTGCCGCGGTTGCTCCGTCGGTGGTTTCCGCTGTGGAGGCCACCAGTTGATCGGTCAGCTTCTTGAGGGCCGTTTCAGAATTACGCAGCGCCGCCCGTGCGTAGTTCAAGTTGCCTTGCTGCACGTGATCGCGGAGCCCCGGATAATATTGGCGGGGCGTCAGCGCGACCGGCTCAATTTTTAGACCTTCCGGCAGCAAGCTCACCGGGACCGCCGCTGTGAGAGGATTTTCCTTATCGGGATGTTTTTCATTCCCGCGCGCGAATAGAAAAGTACTCGCTTGCAGATCTTGGTCAAAGACACGGACGAGGCCGTCCTTTGTTGTGTTCAATTGACCAGGGACCTGATCGGTGCGGACGCGGTGCGGTTCGAAAATCGCTCGAAACTGATAATAGTCCTTCTGCAGGATCGGGTCGTACATGTGGTCGTGGCATTTGGCGCAGTTCATCGTGATGCCCAAAAAAGCCTTCGGCGTATGTTCGACCGTCGATTCCAACCAGACATTGCGGTTGAATTTGTACCAGTTGCGAACCAGATATCCGGTCGCCCGCAATGTGTCAGGATCTCCCGGCGCGATTTCATCGCCGGCAATCATTTCCTGGACCATGCGATCGTACGGCTTATCGGCGTTCAGTGACTCGACGATCCAATCCCGCCAGCGCCAGATGTGCGGTTGGCTTTCGCGGACTTCGGCGCGGTAACCAGCCCAGTCACTGTACCGCCACACATCCATCCAATGCCGCCCCCAGCGTTCTCCATAATGCGGGCTGCTTAGCAGCCGGTCGACGACCTGTTCATAGGCATCCGGGGCTGGGTCCGCCAAAAAGGCTTGCAGTTCGTCGCGCGTGGGGGGAAGGCCGATCAGGTCCAAATAGATGCGGCGCAACAGCGTCGCCTTGTCCGCCTCGGGGCGGGCCGTTAGTTGTTTGGCTTTGTGCTTGGCCAGGATGAACGCATCGATGGGATTCCCGGCGAATGGTTTACCATCGATCATCGGAACGTCCGGCCGCTCGATGCGTTGAAAGGCCCAATGCTTGCGCGGATCATCGGGGATTTCTTCATCGGCCGGGATCTTGGCCCCCTGGTTAATCCAGGCGGTGAGTACAGCGACCTGTTCCTCTTTCAGCGGCGTTCCTTGTCCGTCGGGGGGCATGAGCGGAGGATCGTCGCCATCCGGCAGAATGTATTCAATCAGCAGGCTCTCTTCAGCGCTGCCCAACTCAATAATCTCGCCACTGTCGCCCCCCTTGAGCGCCAATGAACCTGCATCGAGCCGCAGCCCACCCTTTTGCCGCAATGCCCCATGACATTGCGCACAGTGCCCCGCCAAAATCGGTTTCACATCGCGCGCATAATCGATCGGGCGATCTTGAGCGTCCTCCGCGCGCAGCGGGACCGCACAGCAGAGCAAGACTGCCGCCGCCAAAAGGTAGCGGGTGATATTCCAACAATTTTCGCGCATCCGTTCCTCCTTAAGAACCTATCAACAAAATAACATATCTCAGAGGAGGAATGAAGGTTGAGACATGGCCCGGCGGATTGCAGGTCGTTGCTGCCATCCCTAGTCGGTCGCCAGATCTACGTCGCGGAGGTCTGTGAGGAACATGCAACCCGGGCTATGCGTGATCGCCAAGGGCGGTTTTGCCGACATAATCACCGATTGAGGCGTCACGCCACAGGCCCAAAATACCGGAAGTTCGTCGTCGCGGACCTCGACAGCATCGCCATAATCGGGCTGGGAAATATCGGAAATGCCGATTTTGTCAGGCAGTCCTAAATGAATTGGTGCGCCGTGCACCGTGGGATACTTCGATGTGATCTGCACAGCCGCAATCGCATCTGCCGGTTTCAGAGGGCGCATCGAGACGACCAGCGGGCCATGGAACGAACCGCTGGGCACGCAATCGATGTTCGTGCGATACATCGGCACATTGCTCCCTTGTTCAATATGCCGAATCGGTATTCCCGCTGTGAGCAGCGCAGCTTCGAATGTAAACGAACAGCCGATTAAAAAACTGACCAAGTCATCGCGCCAATAGTCGGTGATATTGGTCGGCTCATCCACCAATTCGCCATCGCGCCAGACGCGGTAGCGGGGCAAGTCGGTACGTAGGTCGGCCGTGGGGGCGATGGTTTGCGGGACCGTGCTGCCTGGTTGAGTGACATCTAATAGCGGGCAAGCTTGGGAATTGAGTCGGCAAAACTGCTGGAATTCTTCCGCCAAGTCTCGCGGCAAGATCGCTAAATTCGCCTGCACAAACCCCGCCGCTAACCCGGACGTCTGCCCGGTCAGTTCTCCCTGCCGCGCAGCAAGACGCACTTCCGCGCCCGTTTGAAATTGTGGGGTTTGCGTCATGGTTGATTGTGGTCACGTGGATTGTCGACAGTTATCATTTCGGCAGGCTATCGGAAAACAGACGCTTTTGGTCCTTGCCGATCGGTGTGATTTCGAAGAAATCGAATGATGCGTCAATCATATCGGCATTCGATTGGCCATTCGTTGCCACGAGTCCGACTTTGAGAGGCTCGCCGTTTCCCCACGTCTCTACGGCGATAATGTGATAATGTTGGCCGTCCAGGCTGGAGGCCACAAGATACTGATTGTCCCGTTTGATGATTCGCAGCCAAAGCCCATCCAAGGGCCGGTCGACTTCTAGGAACGCCTGCGGCAGGTCTTTTGCCTCTTCCTCTCGCACCAGGCAGAGGCTTCTGCCTCCTTGGTTTTCATCGTATTGAAAGGTGTAGGCGAGGTAATTGTCGACATCGTCATAACAGATCAGTCCGGCTTGGTTCCAATCGGATTCGGGTTCGAAATCGGCGAGATGGGTCGTTAGCACAAAATCCCCACCATCAGCGATCGGGTTTTTGAGCAGGAAAATGTTTTTCGTGTTGTTGAAACCATGCCAAAGGTCGCCGCGTTGTGTGGTGATCGTTAGCCGGCCAGGTTGTTTAGTCAGTGAGAGATGCGTGGGGTCTTCGTTAAAGATCTCCCAAGCGGGGTCGTATTTTTTGTCAAAGTCGTCCCGGAATCCTAAGCGAGGTTCGGATTTTTCGATCCACGCCCGGGCCACGATTTTCTCGTCACGTTTGAATTGAAACTCCGCGGCGAGAGTTTGGGCCTTTTCATCGGCGAATTGCATCGTGCCGTGAACCGCATCGAACTGGACCGTTTTTTTGGTCTGGGGGTCCGTGAGTTTTACGACTTTCCCGCCCTGCTCCATGCTCAACGCTATTTCCGGGTCGAATGTTTCGATGTTCAGTGTCCCGTATTCGGTTGCAATGCTAATGCGGGGGCCGGTCGCAGGTTTTTCGGAGTCGACTTTTAAAGAGTCGTCAGCCAATGTGCTCATTGGTAACGCAATGAGGCTGACACAGAAACACAGAACAACAAAACGGCAACGAGCGACTTTTTTCAGTGAGGTGTTCGCGAGCATAGGGACCTCGATGATTTGAATGTGTTAAGTGACAGTCTGCAAACGTTACTGAATCTGAACCGGTTTCTCACAGCGAACGAATCTGGAGCCAGCGATATTTCTCCTGATACTAGTTTAGTCACGCGCCGGGCGGGGTGGGTTGGCCCAATGGCCGTCCCCGTCATCGTTGCCGCTGACGACGACCCCTTTCAGATTCCAGTTCTCTCCGGCTCGGACATCGGGTGTGCAATAGCGCAATGTTAATCCACAACGCCGGCGGTCGGCATGATTGGCTTGTGAACCATGCAGCAGTAGATCGGAATGCAAGGAAATCTCGCCCGCTTTCAACTCGACGGGGACCGTTTCGCCAAATTGCTCGACATTTTTGATGGTTTGATTCAGCACGTTCCCCTCGGTGTCGCTGCTGGTTTCGTAATCGATGTGACCGTGCGCGTGCGAACCTGGAATGAACCACATACAGGCATTTTCGACGTCGGCATCGTCGACCGCCAACCAGACGGTGACCGTTTTGGAGGACGAAAGCGGCCAGTAGCTGGAATCCTGATGCCAGGCGACCGACTTACCGTCGTGCGGCATCTTGCAGAAATAATGAGAACCCCACCCAATCACGTTTTCGCCCAACAGATCTTTGACGCAAGCGACGATCCGCGGATCCTTCAGCAGATCGTAGACCCGGCCGTAGGTCAGATGGGCCGTACTGATCGAATAGCTGTCCCCTCCCGCGGCGGTGACCTCTCGGAGTAATTTGTCGAAATACCGGCGCTGTTCGACCATGTCCTCTTCGGGAATGACGCGTATCCCTTTGACGAATCCATCGCTGTTGTATTGTGCGACCTGTTCAGAGGTGAGCGTCTGCGGATTGGACACCTGGCTGGGATGAAAACGCAGGTCGCGAGGCATCGCATCGAGCTCGTTTTGGTCGGGTGTGATTTTGAACATAGCAGGCGATGAGCTCCTAGCGTTGGCTATTCTGTCATATTTATGTGCGGCAATATCGAAACGTCTATTTCAGTTTGATCCGTGCACTCTACCCCAGCGATTTGGTGTTGGATCACCCCGATTCGCCGTCGATTCAGCGTGTTGCCCTCATTGAGGGATGCATCCGGAAATCAAAACACAGACCGGGCTGACGCCGCAGTCGTGGAATTCTGATTCTAGATCACGGGCTGCGGTGCGGCAATAACAGTGTTTCCAGAGTACCCTTACAGGGCAACCGCTGTGACTGTCACTGTCGCTGCCGTCGATTTTAACAGCATAAACGTGACGTTGTCACGGATAATGGACCGTGTTGACCGATCCGCATTCAAACTCAAATCGGACTATTGACGGCGGCGCATTTGCTGCATAAACTCGCACTCAGCTTCGCAAATGTGTGGTGCCTGTAGCTCAGTTGGTTAGAGCGCCGGATTGTGGTTCCGGAGGTCGCCGGTTCGATCCCGGTCAGGCACCCTTTTTTATTCTTTGGGACGTTTTAAGCCCAAAAGTCTCTGGCTCCGCGGCTGCAGAGATTGCTCATTTGAGGTTTTCGCAAAGCAGCGATCATGCACTTTCGCGGCCCGCTCACCCGCCACGGTAGCGATTCATTATGCAAATTGCGGGGAAACTGTGCTCCGATTGATGCCGCACGGCACGAAGTTCGCGCGACACGGCGATCGAGCCTTGCTTGACAAACGGTTCCTCGAATTCGAGCATACATGCCCAGTCCGAGGCGACGGGCACCTTGGGCAGTGGCGGCGATTCGGTTTTGCGGAGGGCAGCTAGGGGCCATTGCTCTCGAAACCGGCGCGTGCTCCATTGTCGTCCCATACTCGCAACGTGCGGTTCCGCACGCTCATTTCCCGGCACTCATCGCCGCTATCATTCTCAGGGGGAGAAACTCAATGCAACTAACGGATAAAGTGATCGTGGTGACCGGCGGCGGCGATGGGATTGGCAAAGCACTCTGTCTACGTTTTGCGCAGGAAAAACCGCGCGGCATTGTTGTCGCTGACCTTGACGAGACAGCCGCTGCGAAAGTCGCCGAAGAAGTCGGCGGCTTGGCTGTCGCTTGTGATGTGGGGCAGGAATCGCAGATTGTGCAGTTGGTCGAAGCGGCCAACGCCAAGTACGGTGCGATTGACCTGTTTTGTTCCAATGCCGGTATCGCCACTGGTGGCGGCGTTGATGCCAGCAACGCAGAATGGCAGTTGATCTGGGATGTGAACTTGATGTCGCACGTCTATGCGGCTCGCGCTGTTTTGCCGCAGATGATCGAACGGGGCAGCGGATACTTGTTAAACACCGCTTCCGCCGCGGGACTGCTCACGCAAATCGGATCGGCCCCTTATGCCGTCACCAAGCATGCTGCGGTGGCATTGGCCGAATGGTTGGCGGTGACGCACGCGGACGACGGAGTGAAAGTCTCCTGCCTCTGCCCGTTGGGCGTCCGCACAAAAATGTTGGAGAACTCCGGCGAAGTCCGGGCATTGCTCGAATCGGATTCGTTGGGCCCTGACGAAGTCGCTGAGGCAGTCGTTCGCGGAATCGACGAAGAGAAATTCTTGATCCTACCGCACGAGGTCGTGGCCACCTATGTGCAACACAAAGCAGGCGACCCCGATCGGTGGTTGCGAGGCATGTCCCGATTGCGAAAAACGATGCTTGACACCGCCGGCGATTGATTTTGAGGTGACTCACACGATGGATAGCAAACATCTTGGCAAAGTGAGCAGCACGAAGTCATCGCCGACCTGCTGGAGCGCATGGCGCCGGCAGGTTGTCCTGGATACCGATTTTGGTGTTTTAACCAGTTCCACGCCCCCAGGAACGGATTTCTGTTCGCACCCATTTTCTGCATGATTCTGCAGAAAATAGTGACTTTCGTCATAGGGCTGGGGTTGAGAATTGGAATCTGATTGGGACGGATCGGAATTGGACTGGTTGCGAGGCCATAACATCGTTTAGGCTGGTGTTCAGGAATGCGGAAATAGAACGGCCTGAGCAGGCGGGATCCGTTTCAGTGAGGCATTTGTCGTTAAATCGATTTGACCAAGTGGGGAGTACCATCCTGTGTCGAACGTCACAGCGGATAGTTGCGAATCGAGTTCGGGTGTTGGATCGAGTTCGGGCATTGAAGAAATTACTGCGGCGCGCCAAGGCGACGCAGCTGCACTCGGCGCGTTATTGGACGCATGCCGATATTATTTAAGATATATTGCCCAAGAAGAGTTGGGACGCGACTTGCAGGCCAAGGAGGACGCCTCCGATTTGGTTCAAGACACGATGATGAAAGCGCAGCGCAAGTTTAAAGATTTTCAAGGAGGAGATCACGAGGCATTGCGGCAGTGGTTAAGAAAAATTTTGCTCAATTCGCTCAAGGACTTCTACCGCAAATATAAAGACGCCGAACAACGCAAGGTCAGCAAAGAGGTTCATCTCGACAATAGTTCCCAACGAATGCGAGTCGAGGAGTTGATTGCCGATGATTTAACGCCAAGCAAACTCATCATGAATGACGAGCGCGAAGCGGCGTTGACGAAAGCCTTGGAACGTTTGCCCGAAGATCAACGTCGCGTGATCTATTTGCGGTCACGCAAGCACATGGGGTATTCGGAAATCAGCAAAATCATGGATCGTTCCGCCGAAGCGGCACGGCTGTTGTGGATTCGTGCCGTCGAACGACTGGCTGCTGAATTGCGGCAAGATTGATAAGTGGCCAAGAGGCGTCCTCAGCACGGACACGTCACGTTTGCCCTGCCCCCCACGTAAAACCAAGTGCAATCGTGGATCAAACGATAGTCAAAAGGTGCTAGGTTTGAATGCCTCGGGGAAGAGAGAAGCCAATTTTTGCTCCGGCTCCCTTTTCGCTTTCTAAGGTCATGTTTCCGAAGTGCTGTTCGATAATTGAACGGCAAAGCCCCAGCCCGATTCCCATTCCGTTGGACTTGGTCGTGTAAAACGGTTCAAAGACCAACAATTGAATTTCAGTAGGAATTCCCACTCCGGTATCGGAAATTGTGACATGCAGGAAATCATCGCCGTTGGTAGCCGTTTCCACACACAGTTTTCGCTCGCCGCGATGACCAGCCATCGATTCAATGGCGTTGAGCAACAAGTTCATAATCACTTGTGAAATCAGCGTGCGATCAGCCACGACCATTGGCGAAACAGCATGCAATTGCAGATTGATTTCGACCTCTTCGTCTTCTGCCTGATTGCGCACAAAGTCCACACCCATGGTGAGCATTTCGTGCAGGTCGAGAACTTCGAATTCGGGCGCTTGTTTCTTGCTGAAATTTCGGGCGCGGCGCGTAATGTTGTTCGCCTGCATCGCCGTTTCAGCGATTTGCTTCATGAGCGAAATAAGTTCATCGGTCGTGATGCGGTCGTTTTCTAATCGATGCACACAGCCGTTGGCATAATTTGCGATGACGGTCAGGCGTTGTTGGATTTCGTGAGCCAATCCTGCCGCCAATTCACCCATTGCCGACAAGCGGTGCGCATGTTCTAAATCGTCAGGCACGGTCGAGCACTCTGTTTTAGGGGCGGCGGCTAACATAAATGGCCTCCATTTGGCGATGCAGCTTTGGCAGGGAACTATGGGCAGGTCTATTTTCTTGTGTGCAGGGGCTTAGGGGTAAACCAGTAGTTTCTAGAGCCCTGCTATATAACTAGACGTAGCGCCGGCCCATTCTGTACGGGAATTCCCTGCAATTTGCAGAAATTTAAAGTCCGGCCAATCGGAAGGGCCCTTAAGGCTTTATAGTTTAAGGGCTTATGGTTCTCGTTTGGTTTTCTCAATATCGCGGACGATTTGGGCAGTTTGTACCCATTTTCGGTATTTGGGTTCGCGAGAGAAAAACAGCGGTTGCGGCGATAAGCTATCCGCACAAAAGCATTTGCGGTTTTAGCTCAACGAGGCGATCAAAATGCCGGTCGCAACCGACACATTGAGCGAAGTGACGCGGCCGCGCGGGGTGAGGCGGCAGACGGCGTCGCAGTTTTCCAGCGTCCGGCGTCGCAATCCCTTTTCTTCGTTGCCGACCACCAATAGCCAGTGGCGGTCCCGGTCAACCTCGGCCAGATCGGTTTCGGCGTGTTCCGAAGTCCCCAGTACCCACAATCCAGCAGACTTTGCTGTTTCTAAGGTGCGGCTTAGGTTGGTTTCCAATGCGAATGGGACATCATCCAATCCGCCGGATGCAACATCGTAGACCGTGGAATTCAAGGGAGCCGATCGGTCTTTAGTCACGATGATGCCTTGCACGCCAAAAAACGCCGCTGAGCGAAAAATGGCCCCAACGTTGTGTGGGTCTTGCAGGCAATCCAGCGCCAACCACACGCCATACGGTTCACCTTCTTCCCACGTTTTGGCCTTGCCAAATAGGTTTTTCACTTCGACCGCCTGACGGGGCTGGACAACCACTTCGCCAGCGCCGGTTCGTCCCCCTTCTTTGGTAGCGCCTGCTTTCGGTCGTCGGCGGGACTCCCTGCGTTCGGCACCGTAAATGACAGGTATCCGGTGTTCTTCAGCGATTTGCACAACATCGGCCCAAGCTCCTGACGGGCGCTCGGTCGTGATTCGAACTTCACTAACATCCTTGGGGCGTGTTTCCAGCGCCGCTAGAACACTATGGGGGTTTCGCAGATGCAAAGGCACGGTTTGAGTAGCAGCCTTGTGTTCGGTTGTCTTGAAAAACCGCGTCGATGAGTCGCGGGAGGTGCCGGATGTTAACGGATTCTCAACGCAATTTCATCTGCCGGTTACACAATAATCTGCCAGCAGGAGCATTACGGCAGGCTCTGCGATGTGAGAGCACGGGATTTGTCGTCGCAATCTCTCAATCCTAGGACCAGCCCTGTACGAGATGGATCCGCTGTGAAGACCGACAAATCTTCGGGGTTTGGATTGATTCTCTAGGGGAATAACTAACTGGTTGTTTCGTTTTTGCTAAAGGATGACGGTGATGGCGCAAATGTTTTGCTCTCAAAAGGTGTTTGGCAACAATGGCCAATTCGTGGAAGTCGTGTAGGTGGTTGGAGTTGGGGTGTCTTGAAACGGGAGTCGCTCTTGACAGGGAAGGAGCCGTCGATTAGGCTAAATGTCACATCAAGCAATGTTGAAGTGTTCCTCACTTAACGGACGCGTCGATGTAAGGATTGTCCGACACCGGAAGGACAGTTTTTATTGGTTTGCCCTCCTGCCGGTACCTACCGTTGAAACGAAATTCGACCTCTTCCGAGGCGAACGATTCGACCTGAGAATTCTGCTAAAGGATCTCCATCCATGCTCTCGTTCTACGGAAAGAAGCAGCGATACTGCGACGGCGTTTCTCGCCGGGAGTTTTTAAAAGTTGGCGGATTCGCCGCCGGCGCACTCGGTGGGTTTGGCCTACCGCAACTCTTGCAGGCCGAAGATGCTGCGGGAACCGGGTCGTCCCATAAATCGGTGATTCACATTTTCCTGGGTGGCGGACCTCCGCACCAAGATATGTGGGAAATCAAAACCGATGCTCCGAAGGAAATTCGAGGCGAATTCAACCCGATTGATACCAACGTACCGGGTATTCAAATTGGCGAGTGTTTTCCCAAAATCGCCGCCATGATGGACAAGATGGCTGTGATTCGCTCGGTCGTGGGCTGTTCGGGGGGACATGATTCGTTCCAATGTTTCAGCGGTTGGGATCGGCGGTCACTGGACTCCATCGGGGGACGTCCCAGCATTGGATCGGCAGTGGCCAAACTCAAAGGCACGGTCGAACCTGCGGTCCCAGCCTCGGTTGCACTCGCGGCGAAAACCAGCCATGCACCCTGGTCGTATCCGGGAGGACCAGGATTCCTGGGTGCCGGCTTCAGCCCGTTTCAGCCGGAAGGTGAGGGCATGGCCGATTTGAAATTGAACAACGTTTCGCTCGATCGATTGTCGGATCGCAAAAGCTTGCTGAAAGGGCTGGATGGTTTACGGCGCGATGTCGATGCCTCGGGCATGATCAACGGCATGGATGCGTTCACGCAAGCCGCGTTTGGCGTGCTAACATCAAGCAAGCTGGTCGATGCGTTGGACATCAGCAAGGAAGACCCCAAAATCCGCGAACGTTATGGCGACGGAAAACCCTACAAATATCAATACGACGGCGCCCCAACCTGCAACGACCATCTGCTAATCGCCCGTCGATTGGTGGAAGTGGGTGTGCGTTCGGTGACGCTCTCTTATGGCCGCTGGGACAGTCATGGAGCCAACTTCGACCTCGTGCGGCATCACGGTACGCGTCTGGATCAAGGGGTTGCGGCCCTGGTACAGGACCTGGACGAGCGTGGCATCTTGGATGATGTGACCGTAATCGTGTGGGGTGAATTCGGTCGTACGCCGCGCATCAATCCGGGAGCTGGACGGGATCACTGGCCGCGTGTCAGTTGTGCATTGCTGGCCGGCGGAGGAATGCAAACCGGACAGGCCATCGGGGCGACGAACCGACTGGGAGAATACGCTCAGGAACGTCCGGTCGACATGCAGGAAGTCGTCTCCACGATTTATCACAACCTGGGCATCAATCCGATGACCACCACGCTGCAAGACCCGACGGGACGCCCGCAGTTCCTGACCGACATCCGCGAACCGATTCGTGAATTGGTCTAAAGCAGCGTCCCTGAGAACGTGAATTCAATTCACCCGCCCCGGAGCGATTCGGCGGCGGGTGTTTTTAATTAATCGCCGGCACCCACTTCCATGGTGTAGGCCATTTGGATGATTCGCGTTTCGTGCCGTTGATGAGCGGTGAGCATGGTCATCCATTGCCGCAATTCCTGGCGGAGACGTTCGGCGATTTCATCAAGGTCTCGCCGTTGCTCGATCTGATTTCTAAACAGATACAATTCGTCGAATAGTTCTTCACGCTGTTCGTGCAGGACATCGACTTGCCGCGACCAATTGGGGAATTCTTCCAGCACTTCTCCCAGGTATTCGCTGCCATCATCATTCATGTCGCTGGGAAGGGTATCCAAGAGAGCGTTGAGCACCGCAAGCAGCCAGCGACGCGTGTCGCGATTCGGGGGTTCCTCCAGTAGGTCGCGCAAGTCGCCCAGAAGAATATACTCCAAAGCCATGTTTTCTCGATTCGAGCGATTTGTGGTGTGATCAAACGAGTTTGACATAAGCTGTCCTCCATTGCTCCATTTTCCACGATCGACAACCTGGTCGACTTGGTCGAGATCGCTTAACGAATTGAACCACCCCACCGCATGCGCAACCGGTAAGGACAATTGACAACTGTTGCCCATAGCGAAGATCGCCAGAGGCATACGTTCATAGCGGGGTCGTCATGATGAGCGAAATAAAGTGTTCTCGCCGGACGACAGCTTCGACCATACGATAACTCGCGCCGATGCTTTTGCCGCTACGAGTCCGATTACGTGAAGTGCGAATCTAGAGGTGTGGGGTTTGGGTATAGGATAAACTCATTTCCCAAATCTAACGGTTAGGATAAACTTCTCGGAATCGGCTGTCAAATTTTTTTCTGCGTTTGTCTCTTCAGTCTACGAGCGATGAGCGGTCTTTTAGCAGTTCCGCCACTGCTAAAAGCCTCAGTCGGGATGGTTGTCACACCGTACTACGGTTATCCTGTTGAAAGGTTTTAGGGACCGCGAGCACTGCCGCGGGAACGCGATTCAATCGCCTGGTTGCTTGGCGGATTGCGTGTCGCGGAATGTGTGAGTTGTCGCTAGCGAAGTTGGTTTTGTAATTCCTATCCGTGTTTGGCGTTCGCAATTATTGTAACCTGAGTGTGATTGTTCTTTGCCTGCGAATCAATTTCTAAAGGCGACTCGGAACGCACCGAAGGGTTTGAATAAAAAACGGCGGCGAAAACGGACGTCGCAAACAAGTTTGTGGCGATGGCGATCCGCTGAAGAAGGGATGTCAAATGCTACACTATCGATTCGTCGCAGGGCTTGTATTGTCCGCCCTATTCGTGGGCCTTCTCGGACGTGATGTCGCTGCTCAGGAGAACAGCGTCAAAGTTGGCCAACAGATCGAAGCGTTGACGTTTAAGGACATTCGCTTTTTGCCGCGGTCGCTTGAAGATTTTGGCGACAAACAGGCGGTGGTCATCATTTGCGCCAATACCACCTGCCCACTGGTGAAGCGGTACCTTCCCACGATCAAACGGTTGGAAGAAAAGTATCGTGACGACGGTGTGCAGTTTGTGTTGTTGAATGTGGCAGCGAGCGATTCGTTATTGGAAATGGCGGAGTTCGCCGTGCAATACGAAATCGACTTTCCCGCAGTCAAAGATGCCGACGGTTCTTGCGTCGCAGCATTAGGCATGACGCGGACCCCAGAGGTCGCGGTCTTAGATGGCCAGCATCGTTTGCAATACCGGGGGCGAATCAATGACCAATATCGCATCGGCGGCGCATTGCCGAAGGCGACACACGAATACCTCGTCGATGCCATCGACGCGGTTCTTAAGGGCGAACCAGTCGCTGTACCGCAAACGCCGGTCGATGGTTGCTTGATTACTTCGCCGACAGCAGTGGAACCGAACGAAGCGATTACTTTTGCCAAGCACATCGAGCCGATCATCCGCAAACATTGTGTGGAGTGCCATCGCCCAGGCACGGAGGCTCCGTTTGGATTGACCACCTACGATGAGGTCGCCGGTCAAGGCGAGATGATCGCCGAAGTTGTCGCCGACGGACGGATGCCGCCACGGTTTGCCGGGCATCAGTTTAAGGAATTCTACAATTTACGGGAGATGACCTCCCAGGAACGGGAACAAATCGAGCAGTGGGTCGCAGCCGAAATGCCGCGGGGGACCTACGACGGCATTCAGCCTCCGGCAGCTGTCGAACCGGTTTCCGAGGGCTGGGTCATCGGTGAACCGGACTTGGTGCTGACGATGGTGGAGACGCATCAACTGCCGGCCGACGGATACATTGATTACAAATATGTCACCTTGCCGCATGTGTTCACTGATGACACGTGGGTGCAGGCGATTCAGATACTGCCGGACAATCCCAGTGTTGTGCATCATTGCAACATTCTCTCCATTCCTGTCGGCGGCGATTGGCGCAAAGCGGCATTCATTACGGGTAAGGTTCCCGGTTCGGGACCGCTCACGCTCGCCAACGGTGTCGCCCAGCGAATTCCAGCCCATAGCGTCTTGGCGATGCAAATCCATTACACCTCCACTGGCAAGCCGGAGCAGAGCAAAATCTCCGTCGGTTTTCGTTTTGCGCGGGGGAAGGTCAAAAAAGAGTTGCGGCACATTCTGCTGAAAAACGACGACTTCGAAATTCCCCCCGGCGACGGCAATCACCAGGTGACCTCTTCGCAGACGCTTAGAGGAAGCGACGCACGGGTTCGGGTTGTTTACGCACATGCATCTCCGCGGCAAGGATATGACCTATCTGGCGCATTATCCGGATGGGAAAACGGAGACGCTGTTGATCATTCCCAACTACAGTTTTGACTGGCAGATGGGATATCGCTGGAAGCCGCACACAAAATTGTTCCCCGCCGGGACACGATTTGAGGTCGTGGCACATTTCGATAATTCACCGTTCAATCCATTCAACCCCGACCCCAAAGATACAGTCCGCGAGGGACAACAGACCTTTCACGAGATGATGTACGGGTTTTATTTCTATACGCATGCCCATGAAGACCTGAACATGGAGGTCGACCTCAAGACTGGACATGCGGTTAAATAACGTGAGTGACCGATTTGCAAACTGAGGAACTGCTTGATGAAACGTGTCTCGATATTAAAAGTGTTTGCCGTATTGTTTCTGCTTTACGTTTTGTCATACGGGCCAGCGATGGGTTTGTATTATCGTATTGATGCGCCGGTTTTCGTTTATCAATCGGTCCAGACGTTCTATGCGCCGATCAATTGGCTGGTTATGAATTCGGAAGGTGGGGCCCGGCTTGTCAACGGGTATGTTGAATATTGGCTTCCAAACGCGATTGCCTGTCGGCCGTAGTCCGCTCAAAGGTAGTTCTTACTTTGAACTCTTAGATTATTGGGAATCGCAACAATGAGGACGTTTCGCTCGCAACCTCACGTCAACCGTCGCCAGCTGATGCAGCTCGGCGCAGTGGGGGGATTCGGTCTCACGTTGCCAAAGTTGTTGGCGGCCGAGAATGCCGTTGGTGCCCCGTCGCGGGCGAAGATCAAGTCTTGCATTTTGATCTTCTACTACGGCGGTCCCAGCCATATTGATACGTTTGATCCCAAGCCCAAGGCGAGTGCGAATGTGCGGGGGGAATTTGCGACGATCGCTACCTCCGCACCGGGGGTGTTCGTGGGCGAGCATAATCGGCAGACCGCCCGCATCATGGATCGCGTCGCTGTGGTGCGGAGCATGCAGCATCCGATGCGAAACCACAACTCGGCCGCCGCCGAAGCGTTGTGTGGGCGGACTCCGGGCAACGGCGACTTGGAATTGTTGGCTGACGATGCGCTCAGCTTTCCGTGTTACGGTGCCTCGCTCAGTTATTTGTGGCGCGACCAACAACTAGAATTGCCGGCGATCGCCCTGCCCCACGTGATGTACAACGTCGTGCAATTGCCGGGACAATCGGCGGGGTTTCTCGGTTCGGCCTATCAGCCGTTTCAGATTGAAAAAGATCCGAACGCTGCCAACTTTAACGTCGAAACGCTGTCTCTGCCCACTGAGGTCTCGGCGGCCCGGTTGGTGGAGCGACGGCGGTTGATGGATGTCATCGACCACAAGGCAGCCACCTCGAACATGAGCACCTATTACAACACAGCCTTTTCGCTGTTGAATTCTGAAACCGTTCGCCAAAGCCTACGCATCGGCGAAGAGACCGAAGCGGTCCGCCAGCGGTATGGTCGCAATCGCTTCGGCCAAAGCCTGCTCTTAGCGCGGCGATTGGTCGAAGGGGGTGTGCGGTTCATCACGGTGTATGACGGTATCCACAATGGCCAGACCGCCAACTGGGACAGCCACAGCGACAACTTCGCCCGGCATCGGGATGTGCTGATTCCCCCCACCGATCAAGGTTATGCGGCGCTGATCGAGGATCTCCAACAGCGTGGTCTGCTCGACGAAACATTGGTGATCGCCCTGGGCGAATTCGGCCGCACGCCGCGGATTAACGGCAATGGCGGCCGCGACCACTGGCCCGACTGTTTCCACGTCCTACTGGCCGGCGGCGGCATCCGCGGCGGCGCGGTCTACGGCAGCAGCGACAACATCGGCGCCTACCCGGAGACCAATCCCGTCACCCCGGGCGACCTGGCAGCCACGCTATTTACGCGTTTCGGCATCGACCCCAAGCACGAAATCCACGACATCACCGGACGGCCGTATCCGTTGGCGAATGGGCGTGCGTTGGGGGAATTGTTTGGGTGATTCGGGGCCGGTGAAACGCAAAGGACATGATCAAAATGGAACGAAATATGGGATGGACGGTGGCGACAATGATTGTCGTATCTATTACCGTTTACAGCGTTTCCCCAGCGGCATTCGCTCAAGAAGCGTCGCCGACTCGAAAAGTCTCAGCCGAGGACTATTTGGATAGTCGATATGACAAACAGTTTTTCGCTGAATTGGAAAAGATCTACGGGCCGCGGCTAAAGTTTGACAATTACGATCCTGAGGCATACTTCGAATGGAAAGAAGCTAGAGATCGGCGGCACAGACGTCAACAAACCCTCTGGCGTCGCCAAGCAATTGAGCGAACACCGATTCTTCGGGAGTTTCACGAGTCCGACGTCTATGTCCTCTACAAGGATGGATACACACACCTTTTGAATTATCATGCCGTAAAGAGATTCAAAGATGACGATCTCAAAAAGCTAGAGCAATTAAAAAGGCTACACACACTTAGCCTCGAATACACCAAGGTGACCGGCGCTGGTCTCCGGCATTTGGCTGCTGTTCCCTCGTTGAGACATTTGTGGTTTTTTTCGTGCAAATGTATCACCGACGACGATTTAGAATATCTCCAAACTCTGCCAAACCTTGAACACGTCTCGCTAGATGACACAAATATTGGCGATGAAGGCATTCGGAATTTGGCGAAAATATCGCAACTTCAACAATTGAGTCTACACGCGACCAACGTGTCGGATGAATGCATACTCGACATCGTTCAATTGCGGAACCTCAAAACACTTTCCCTAGGCTATACCGACATTACGAACGACGGGCTGCAGCAACTTAAATCGTTGCCGAAATTGCAATGGTTGAGTTTGTCTGGAACCAAAGTGACACCTGACGGCGTGAGTGAATTTCAAAAAGCAAGGCCATCGGTAACGATTGCGAGATGAATATCTCCGGTCGTACGTCTATTGCACAAATATCCGCCGATTACGACGGCAAAGCCGTCGGTTTGGGATGTGTTCGATGGCAAGGCCAGTTCCGATTACTCGATTTCACGAACCGCGAGTTTCGCTTTGGCGAGTGGAAAGATCGTGTGCTTATCGGCGCGGCTGTCGCGGATGACTTTGAGGGTGATGCGTTGGGCATTCAGGTCGATCTTCAGTGAGCCGGGCAGATAGCCTTGCTGTGTGAGAAATTCTTTCTCGATGGCAGCTTCGTCGGTCGGTGCGTCCTGGAAGACGTGGAGAATCTCGAAGTTGACTTCGCGCACTAGGTCTTCATCGATCTGGTCGGCTGGCAACTGCACGCGGACTTGGTCCCGGGCGACGACGCGGTCGAACGAATCCGAGAGGCGTAAGTAGTGGACGTGGATTTGGTCGGTTTGCTCCACGCCGACGATCTCCGCCGCTTCCCAACGCGTGCCGATGCGTTGGGCGACGACCCGCATTCCGGGTGTCAAATCCGCTTCCGGTTCCAGAGGAACAGTTCCCGGTGGCGGGGAGGAGTTTCCTGACAGACGAGTCTTCGTCCGCACCGTCTTGGAAATATTTGGGGACACATCAGTGGGAGCCTTCGTACGCGGTTTTGTGGTTGTTGCCGGGGGGCGTCGAATTCGCGGATTGGGAGACTGGTCCTCGCTGCGCTTGCGAGGTGTATTTTGCACAACCTGCGGTGGTTGTCGTTCTTCGCGTGGCGGTTGCCGTTGAAATCTGGGGGGCTGTTGCTGTTGTGCGCGCGGACGCTGGGCGACTTGGCCGCCGGGTGGGAAGACAATGAATTGCACGGTCAGCGAGCCAAAGAACAGGGCAACAGCGGCGACGAGTCGTAGCAGAGGACGGGCGATTTTGCGCCAGTCGCTGATCAACATATAGATCACGTAGAAGGGGGTCAGAAAAAGACATAGCAAGCCCATCGCTGCCCCATCTTTGAATGCCACAATGAGCAGGCTGATCTGTCCCCAAAAATAGATTCCCATCCCCGTAAAAGCAGCCAGGAGAATGTAGGCTTTGCCAAACTTGGGCACCATCAGGGCCACGGGAAAAAACAGCACGAACACGCCGGCGATGATCATCAGCGGCAGCCAACCGGCCAACCCAATAGGCTGCGCAGACGTTTTCCGCGCAGCACCAGATTTCCCGCGCCGCCCTCGCCGGGAGGTTCCGTAATCATAGAGCGGCAGCGGTTCCTCATCCGGCAAGTCGGACCGTGAATCCAGCGGAACACGCATCGCCTCGCCACACGTTTTGCAGCGGAGCGTCTTGCCAGCATATTTCTCAGCCACCTGAAACGGGCTGAAACAATGGCCACACTCGACAGAGATCGACATCAGGTGGTTTCCGGGTGGAATTGGGGATTGGGCAGCTTGGATGTGACAGTAGGAAGGCTGATTGTATCAACGTTTGTTGGGGGTGTTCAAAGGTGTGGGGGGCCACTCGTTCGATCGTTAAATGTCGGCCTGCACAGCAGATCTTGCGAGGTGGGGCTGGCTGCGGTAACAAATTCATGAACCTTAGTGTTATTCCGCATCGTCCCACGACAGCAAGAGTGATTCATTGTTCGCACCGACGACGGTGAGCACTCCGAACAATAGCACAGGGCAGTTTTTGACGTAAAAGAAAACGTCGTGCTGCTGATATCTGACAATTGAAACGAAATTGTGTGCAACCCGTCGTTCAAGTAACGAAGCTCGTGCCCATTCGTATGGATCTTGGTCTAAGGAGTAACGCAAAGACAATTGTCGAGGCGGCATAGGTACGCTTCGTTGTGGAGTCTCATCCGAATTGCAAATGGACCAATCGACTCCGTGAGGATTTGCATTGAGTATGACGGATCGAGACTGCGTCAAATGGAATGTTGCCTGTGTATCGGAGTCAATGGCAATTGCAAGAATTGACTTTAGTGATTGGATCACCCAGAGATCATTTCAATTTCCTCGCCGGATATTTGCGCCATTAGGGCTTGCTTGCCGTCCGCGATCGCAGCGTCGAGCGTGTCGAACTCGCTCCAAACAAAAGCCGGGCGTACATGGAGAGGTATGTGTTCGGATAACATTTCAATTACTTTACTCCCGCTGTGCCGGACGAGAACGCTGATGAATTCATTTTGGTCCACACAATCCGCTATCGTCATGGACGTTAACAACAGTAAACAGCGGTGCCGGGCCTACGTTAATTGTACGAAGTGAACGCCGTTAACGACGGCGAAGCCGTCGGTTTGGGATTTGTTGGTTACGCCAGCAGTGCTTCGCGGACCGCTCCGTCGCCGGCGGGGCCGATGAGGCGGTTGTCTAGGCCTTGGAAGGGGTAGGTGAAGCGGTGGGCGTTCATGCCGAGTTGGTGGAGGATGGTCGCTTGCAGGTCGGGGATGCTCATTTTGTCTTGCGTGACAAAATAGCCCAGGTCGTCGGTCTCGCCGTGCGTGATGCCCCCCTTGATCCCGCCGCCGGCCATCCAGATACTGAAGCAGTGCGGGTGGTGGTCGCGGCCGAGGAATTTGGAGCCGTTGCGTTCTTCGTTCATGCTCGTGCGGCCGAATTCGCCGCTCCAGACGACGAGCGTTTCATCCAGTAGTCCTCGGTTTTTCAAATCGCGCAGTAGTGCGGTGATGGGGCGGTCGATTTGTTTGACCTTATCGGGCAGGCCGTAGACGATGTCGTTCCCCTTGCCGGTGCCGTGAAAATCCCAGCCCCAATCGAACAGTTGCACGTAACGCACCCCCTGCTCCACCAACCGCCGCGCCAGCAAACAGTTGTTGGCAAACGAGGCTTGGCCCGGCTGCGTGCCGTAGGCTTCGTGGATGTGTTTGGGTTCGCGGCCGATATCCATGACCTCCGGGACGGCCATTTGCATGCGGTAGGCGAGTTCGTATTGGCTGATGCGGGAGAGTGTTTCGGGATCGCCGACGGTTTGCAGTTCGATTTCATTCAACTTGCGGAGCGCATCCAAACTGCGGCGACGGACGTCGCGGTCCATGCCTTTGGGATTGGAGACGTACAGAATCGGCTCACCCGTGGTGCGACATTGCACCCCTTGGTAGACCGAAGGCAAAAACCCCGTGCCCCACAGACTTTTCCCGCCACTGGGATCGGTGCCGCCGCTGAGCAAGACCACAAAGCCGGGTAGATTCTGGTTTTCGCTCCCCAGGCCATAAGTGATCCACGAACCCATGGCCGCCGCCCCGAAGCGTGGCGAACCGGTATAGAGCAACAACTGTGCGGGGGCGTGATTGAATTGGTCGGTGTGCATCGACTTGATGACGGCAACGTCATCGATCATCGAGCTCAGGCCGGGCAACAGCTCGCTGACAAGCGTGCCGCATTCCCCTTGCGGCGTGAATTTGTAAGGCGTGCCGAGCAGTTTGGGGTGTCCTTTGATGAAGGGAAAGCGTTGGCCTTTCATCAGTTCATCGGGACAAGGCTGCATGTTGTGTTTGACCAGTTCGGGCTTGAAGTCAAACAGTTCATGCTGTGGCGGCGAGCCGGCCATGTGTAGGTAGATGACGTTTTTTGCCTTGGCGGCAAAGTGCGGCTGTTTGACCGCCAAGGGATTGACCGCTTCGACGTTCGGCGTCGCCGCCGGCGCGTTGCCGGAGAGCGCGGCGAGTGCCAAGCTGCCGAGGCCGACATTGCAATTGCGCAGAAAATGCCGCCGCGTTTGGAGGAGCGCTTGTTGATGGGCGATATGCATGGGGTCAATTCTTGCTTAAAACGGCATCGAGATTTAATAACACATTGGCGACAACGGTCCAGGCGGCCAGATCGGCCGGTGGCATGCCGTCGGGCAGGTCTCCCAGCGGAATCGTCGCCAACTCGACGGCAGCGGTTTCGTTTTGTTGATAATGTGCGCGTTCGGTTGCGAACAGTTCCGTCAGTGCGTCGACTTGCTCAGCGGCAGGCGGGCGGACGAGACAGAGTCGCAGGGCGAATCGCACACGCTGTTCGGTGGTTTGGCCCCCTTCTTGATAGATGCGGCGTGCCAGGGCCTGCGCGGCTTCGACATAGACCGGATCATTGAGTGTTACGAAGGCCTGCAGCGGAGTGTTGGTGCGGATGCGGCGCATGGCGCAGACTTCGCGGCTGGGGGCATCGAAGGTGGCCATCGACGGATAGGGAACCGACCGTCGCCAGAAGGTGTACAGCCCGCGACGATACTTATCTTCCCCGGTGCTAGTGTCCCACTTCCGGTCACGGCCATTGAAGGCCGCCCGCCAAAGTCCCGGGGGTTGCGGCGGGAAGACAGAGGGGCCGTGGATTTTGCGACTCAACAGGCCGCTCAGCGCCAAGGCTTGGTCGCGGACCATCTCGGCCTTGAGACGAAATCTAGGGCCGCGCGACAAAAGCACGTTGTTCGGGTCGTGTTCAAGCAATTGCGGCGTGACCTGTGCGGATTGTTGGTAGGTGGCGGACAGGACCATCTGTTTGAGGATCGCTTTGGTATCCCAGCCGAGTCGCACATATTCCGTAGCGAGCCAGTCGAGCAATTGTGGGTGGCTGGGGGGTGCACCTTGTGTGCCAAAATCTTCTTCGGTGGTGACAATGCCCCGGCCAAACAAGCGAGCCCAGTAGCGATTGACGGCGACGCGGGCCGTTAATGGGTTTTCCGGATCGACGAGCCATTGGGCGACGCCGAGGCGAGTGGCGGGCAATTCTGGGGCGGCGGGATGAAACGCGACCGGCAGCGCGGGCGTGAGTTCCTCGCCGAGGCTGAGAAAATTTCCTTTGACCATCAGATGCGTCTTACGGTGTTTCTCGACGGGCAGTTCTTGCATCACGGGGAGGGTTGGAATCGCGGGCTTGGCGGCTTGCAACGAGGCGATCTTATCGCGGAGTGGTTTCAGCGACGGGGCGGTTTCGCGAAAATACTTGTGCAACTTTTTAGACTGGGCGGCGTCCCGTGCAGTCGACGGTGTGTTGACAATCGCCAAAATCTCCGTCGGTAGTTCCAATCGCTGGGCTGCGGCGGGATCGTTGGTGATTGCAATGCGAAAGCGTCCGAGTGTTTGCCGTGGTTTTTCGTTTTGATGTTCGATGCGGAAGGTGAGTGTTGTTGCCTCGTCGGAAGTTTGTGGCAGTGGTTCTTTGAGAATGAAGACAGCCGCGTGCGGTTGTTGTTGCTGTGAATCGACGGACCACCCTTGTTTTTTGAGGTCCTTCGCCATCGTTGCTGCTTGTACTGCGAAATTAGCGGCGGAATAATCTGCCGCGGCGCGGTCCCACGGTTGATCTGCGTCTCCGACTTTCAGCGCAATCTGCGAAAGCACAAAATTACCCCCTTCACCACGGCCTGAGCCGGCCTCGGGTAAAGTGGGATCGGGGATCACCTCAAGTCGAACAGCACTCACGTTACGGAGGCTTGTCTGGGTGGTGATGGTATACGTCTCGGTCTCGGGGGAATCACCGCCGGCGAGGAGGGAACCGTCGGGCAATGTCTGGAACGTGGTTCCATTGGCTGACTCAATGTTTTGGGGGGTGACGACAAACCATGTGCCGGCATTTTGCAGGTTGGTTTCCCAGGTCGTTTGTGCTGCGGCGATTTCCGGTGTTTCTAATTGTGCTTGAGCCTTGGCAATTTCGGCATCGAGTCTTTGGTTCTCGGCGACGTTTTCCGCAGTGGGGGCGGGGATGGTGGGCGATTCATCCGGCTGGTCGTTGTCGCCAGTCTGATTGAAGAAGGCGTAAAACTGGTAGTATTCTTTTTGGGCGATCGGGTCATACTTGTGGTCGTGGCAAGTGGCGCAGCGCATCGTCAGGCCCATCCAGACCTGCAGGGTGGTGTCGACACGATCACGGACGGCGGCGACGCGGAATTCTTCATCGTCGGTGCCCCCTTCGGTGTTGGTCATCGTGTTGCGATGAAAGGCGGTCGCCATCCGTTGCTCAAGCGTTGCCTCAGGGAGCAGGTCCCCGGCGATTTGCTCGATCGTAAATTGGTCGTACGGCATATTGTTGTTGAAGGCATCGATCACCCAATCGCGGTACCGCCAGATTTCTCGTAGTGGGTCAGACCCGTAACCCTTGGAGTCGGCATAGCGGGCGAGATCAAGCCACATTTGCGCCCAGCGTTCGCCGTAGGCGGGGTCTTGCAGGAAGGCATCCACCAAGTTCTCGTAGGCCTGTGGATTTTTGTCGTTGACAAATGCGTCGACTTCGGCGGGCGTGGGAGGGAGGCCGCGTAGGTCGAAACTGAGGCGGCGAATCAACGCGTAGCGATCCACGCGCGGCGAGGGGGCGAGGCCAGCTTGTTCGAGTCGTTTCAACACGAAGTGATCGATCGGATTTCGCGGCCAGTTGGCATCGCTGACAATCGGGGGTTGGGGACGTCCCGGTTTCACAAATGCCCAGTGCTGCGCATAAGGGGCGTCCTGGTTGATCCACCGACGGAGCACATCGATTTGCGATTTTGTGAGCGGATCCCCTGTGTCGGCCGGTGGCATGCGCAGGGTGTCGTCTTCTGAGGTGATGCGGGCGATCAGTTCGCTTGAAGCCGCGTTTCCCGTGACAATGGCCCGTTCACCGCTGTCTGCTTCAGCGAGGGCCGCCTCGCGCACGTCGAGTCGCAAGCCTCCCTCGCGGGAGCCGGCATCGGGACCGTGGCAGGGGAAACATTTCTTGGACAGGATCGGGCGGACGTCGCGATTGAAGTCCACCGGTTTGTGATCAGCTGCCACCAACGGGGTGGCTGTAACCAACGCTCCCAGAAACGCCGTCACGATCAGTAACGGTGCGTATTGCTGCATCGACGGACCTCGCAGTCGTGAAACCTAGAACCAGTTTCAAAACCCGGTTGTGCTTGTGATAGACACTAAAATCCAAGACACCACGCAACGCGTCAGAGGGTTTTGAAACCGATTGTAAGAAGAATCGGCCAACACGCATTATACCACGCCCGTGGCCTCAATGGCATCGTCGAATGGCGGGGGAGAGTTATTGAAAATGTTTGACGATGCCGTGAGTAACGCGTTCGATTCCCGACGGGGTCCGCAGTAACAGCCCCCCTTCTTCGTCAATTCCCTGGCAAATACCGGCGATGTCGTGCTGGTGATTTTCGATGTAGACAGTTTTTCCACGCAGTAGAGAAAATTCCTCCCACCGTTGGGCGAGTTGTGGATTGCTGGCTGAAAGCCAAGTGAGACGTTGCTCGAGCATTTGGAGAATGTCGATGAGGATGTCAGTGAGTTCGAATTTGTTGCCGACGGCATCACTGAGCGAAGTCGCGGTGGCTTGTAATTCAGCCGGCGCCGATTTGAGCGAGTTGTTCACATTCAGGCCGATGCCGATCACCAGGATGTCACGGCGTTGCGGAGGGACTTCGACTAAAATTCCACACACCTTTTTATTGTTCAGGAACACATCGTTCGGCCATTTCAGTCCGATGTCTCCCTGGGGGAATCGCTGTCGCAAAGCTTCACAAACGGCGACACCGACGGTGAGGGAAATTTGCGGGTGTCGCGCCACAGGAAGTTCCACAGCGTCGGGGTTGACGAGTACCGAGAAGGTCAAGGCCCCGGCGGCTGACCACCATCGATTGGCCCCCCGTCCGCGGCCGCCGGTTTGTGCGGGGGTTAGCACCAGACTGGGGGTCACGACGAACGGATCGTTGGCCAACTGTAAACCGCGATCATTGGTCGAGGCCAACGTCTCGTGGAAGTCGATGGACTGGATAAATGTTTCCGATGCAATGCGGTCTAAGTCAAACGCGGCCGGAGTTTCCTCATCAGCAGAGTTCATGTGTTCGACGACTCGCACGGGGGGAGGCGGGGAATAGGAAGGCCGTTTGTACTCGGTAGCATAAGGTACTTAACCGGCGGCCATCTCGCAAATGCTACTGGCCCCTTTACGAAAAACGGCCTTGGTTCCGAAGTTGGGAACCAAGGCCGCAATTAAATATTCATTAGTGAGGCGTTGTGGCGAACGCCTACTTTTGGTTTTGCTTGTGGAATTGTTGTAAATTGCCAAGCAGACCATTGAGGTCGGTCCGTCCTGAGAGTACGAGCTGTTCACCGAGTTCCAACTGACGGTTCAGACGTTGGATCTCCAGCAAACTTTCGATTTGTTCTTGGTCGGCGAATCCAAGTTCGACGGCGATTTCGCCAAAGAACTTACCGTGTCCATGGGTTTCCTGGGATTCCAGGATGTGGTCGATTTGTTCAACGGACAGCAATCCCAATCGCAATGCGAGAGCGCCGGTGGTATTACCGACGTTGGCCCATTCGCCCGGGACGGGGATTTCACTTTCTTCGAGTCCCAACTGCGTTTGCAAAAATTCGGTAAACGGGTCGCAGGTAGCTGCAATCATGATTTCGTTTTCCTTAAGTTCGGTTGGGGCATAGCGGGCCGCCGGTGGCGTCTGCAATGTCGTCCCCATGCATAGTGCTCAAACGCCAGCGTCCGAAGTATTGAGGATGCTTGAACGCATACTAATTTGCTTGAAGGATAGCTCAAACGCTGCGAAACGCGGCTTGTTATCGCGAAATCTACAGTTTTCGTGCGGGACGCGCCCGATCATTCCGGTTTTTCGGAATTCCCAGGAGAAATTTGCCCTGCACCAGTTTTCGACCTAGGTTTGAAATGCGAATCCCTATCTTTGGGCACAGGGATTTTTCTCGGAGAACGGTAATCGTACGAGAAATGGTGGGCAAACAGGCCTGGGATTCGTGGTTCCCGTGTCGTTGAATTAGGGGTTGTCTTCAACGATTGCAAACAGATCTTTCTGCGATTACGTTATGGGGCATTTTATGAGTCGGCAGGACTTTCAAAAGAAACTCGATCGTGTTCTGGGGTGTCCCGCAAACCTGCTGAGCCCGCGCCTGCGTCGCGCGCTAGGCTTTGACAAGGTTGAATACGATCTGTATATGGCCTCGGATGACGGTCGCTCCAATATCCAGCAGAAGCTGGATCGCATTCTGGGAAGCGGAGCGGGCCAACTGCCGTCACGGGTCAAACGCGGTCTGGGTTTTGAATCGTTGGAACAACGTTTAGTGATGAGCGCTACGTTGGGCGCCGGCGATGAAATATTGAATTGGACCGACGCCGATGGCAATACGCAAGCCCTGGATGTGACCAGCGGCAGTGTGGAAGTTCATTTCACCGACAACGTGGGGAATACCGGCGACATCACCGAAGTGCGGTTGCTGTCCAATGGTGCAGGATTCGATGTCTCGACCTCGAACATCGATCTGATCAACTCCAACGGCAATCACATGGGGGCCATGAATATCGGCGTAAACGTTGGCGGAGAATTGGCCGATACGGACGGCACCGTCGATGCGATTACCGCCTCTAAGCATATTCAAGGAGCAATTTTTGTCGATGGAAACGTTGGTTCGATCAACGTCGGTAACAAAGTACAGGACTCGATCACTGTCACCGGCGACCTCGATTCGATTTCAGTGGGCGGTGACATTCAGGGTGACATCTCTGTTGAGGAAGCTCTAGGGGAGTTTTCGTTATCCGATAACGACTTCTCGTACAATACAACGTTCGGTGAATCGACCGCAGTGACTTTTGACGGAACAACAGAAGGCATCGAGACGCTCGATGAATCCGCACAAGCGGTCCGCGCTATGTCGCCATCGCAGTTCCGGTATCTCACCGCTGACCAGGTCCCGGATTTGTCCGTGGAACAAATCGCCAGCATCACCAATGCCAACTATTTCTACAACATGTCGTCCGCTGCACGAGGTGCGTTGAATGCCGAGCAGGTGCAGGCGCTCGATACGTCGATCATTAACATTGGGTATCTGACCTCGGCACAACGTGAGGATCTGACCCCCGACCAAGTGCAGGCTGTTTCGGTCTCAACATTGCGTTACTTGCCGGCGTCGCAGGTGCAGCATATCACGGTCGATCAATTGTCAGCCATCACCAATGCCAACTATTTCTACAACATGTCGTCGGCTGCGCGAGGCGCGTTGAATGCTGAGCAGGTGCAGGCGCTCGATACGTCGATCATTAACATCGGGTATCTGACCTCGGCACAACGCGAGGATCTCACCCCCAACCAAGTACAGGCTGTTTCAGTCTCAACATTGCGTTACTTGCCAGCCTCGCAGGTGCAGCACATCACGGTTGATCAATTATCAGCCATCACCAATGCCAACTATTTCTACAACATGTCGTCCGCCGCACGAGGTGCGTTGAATGCCGAGCAGGTGCAGGCCCTCGATACGTCCATCATTAACATTGGGTATCTGACCTCGGCACAACGTGAGGACCTGACCCCCGACCAAGTACAGGCTGTTTCGGTCTCAACATTGCGTTACTTGCCGGCCTCGCAGGTGCAGCATATCACGGTCGATCAATTGTCTGGCATCACGAATGCGAACTATTTCTACAATATGTCGTCGGCTGCGCGAGGTGCGTTGAATGCTGAGCAGGTGCAGGCCCTCGATACCTCGATCATTAACATCGGGTATTTGACCTCGGCGCAACGTGAGGATCTGACTCCCGACCAAGTACAGTCTGTTTCGGTCTCGACATTGCGTTACTTGCCGGCCTCGCAGGTGCAGAACATCACGGTCGATCAATTGTCAGCCATCACCAACGCCAACTATTTCTACAATATGTCGTCCGCTGCGCGAGGGGCGTTGAATGCTGAGCAGGTACAGGCGCTCGATACGTCGATCATTAACATCGGGTATTTGACCTCGGCGCAACGTGAGGATCTGACTCCCGACCAAGTGCAGGCTGTCTCCGTGTCAACGCTGCGTTACCTGCCGGCGTCGCAGGTGCAGCATATTACGGTCGATCAATTGTCGGGCATCACGAATGCGAATTATTTCTACAACATGTCCTCCGCCGCGAGGGGCGCGTTGAATGCCGAGCAGGTGCAGGCCCTCAATACCTCGATCATTAACATCGGGTATTTGACCTCGGCGCAACGTGAGGATCTGACTCCCGACCAAGTACAGTCCGTCTCGGCGTCGAGGTTGCGTTACCTGCCGGCGTCGCAGGTGCAGCATATCACGGTCGATCAATTGTCGGGCATCACCAATGCGAACTATTTCTACAACATGTCCTCCGCCGCGCGAGGCGCGTTGAATGCCGAGCAGGTTCAGGCCCTCGATACCTCGATCATTAACATTGGGTATCTAACCTCAGCACAACGTGAGGATTTGACGCCCGAGCAGGTGCAGTCTCTCTCGGCTGCAACTCTGCGCTATTTGCCGGCCTCTCAAGTACAGCATATTTCGCTGGAACAGCTTGCGGGAATCACGAACTCCAATCATCTTCGCAATATGTCGGCTGCGGCGCGAGACGCCTTGTCGCATGAGCAAATTGCGGCCTTGAGCAGCACGTTAGGCGGGTTTGGCTACGCAGGAACCGCTGGCGATGATTCCCTGACGGGTAATTCATACAGCAATCACATGGAAGGCTTGGGCGGCGATGACACAATTTCAGGTTTGGCCGGAAATGACGTGCTCGATGGCGGAGCCGGCGACGATGTGTTGTTGGGGGGAACTGGCGACGACCTATTGATTGGCGGTGGCGGAAACGATGTGATGCAGGGGGGAGCGGGGGATGATACCTTCCGCTTCGACGGCGCAGCCGGCGGCGATGAGTATACGGTCAGTGGAGGCGAAGGGCAGGATACGATTGACCTGCAAGAATTCTCTATCGACGACATTCATGTTGAGGCGGATCGCATTCGCGTGAGACTCGACGGCGGTGCACAGTTTACGATTCATCACGATGGTGTCGAATCGATCGAGCTGTCCGATGGCAGCCATGCTTTATCATCACTCTTGTCGGTCAATGCGAGTTCTCTGGATCTGATCGCTCATTGGGAACTGGATGGGAACGCAACGGATGCGACCGGAAATGGACATGACGCCACGGTCCTGAATGGTGAAGGCGACGAGTTCACAACCGGCTTGGTCGGTGACGGAGCCGCGCATTTCGATGGCGAGAATGATCTCATCCAAACCCCCAGCGGCGAAAGCCCGCAATTGACGGGCGATTACACGACATCGGTTTGGATCCGACCCGATGCGTCGCAAAAAGACTGGGCCGGGATCTATGCGGCGACCAATGCCAGCGGCTCGACGAATCATTGGAATCTACAATTCGACAATTCGGCACAACGCAATATCGTCATCTATCACGGCAATAGCGGAAGTTGGGACACTGGGATTGATCTGGCCGATGTCGCCGACGGCGGATGGCACAATATCGTCGTGGTTCGAGAAGGAACGACCATGTCGGTGTATCTCGACGGAGAACTGGCGAAGACGGGCACGTACAATTCCAACCCGTTGGGCAATGCCGATCACTTTAATATCGGCGGCGAACGAACCAGCTTGAACAAATACCTGTATTCAGGCGACATCGACGATGTACGCATCTATACCGGCGCGCAACCGGAAGACGTGCTCGAATTCTTGTTTCAATCTGATAATGACACACCCCAAACAACGGGAATCAGCGATGTCAACGTGACGGAAGATGCAGTGGATACTGTGATCAACCTACACGATGCGTTTAGCGACCAGGAGGATACCGACGGCGAGCTCACGTATGACGTGAAATGGATTACGAACGCAGCATTGTTTGACGGAATGATCATCGACAGTGCGGGCAATCTAACAATCGACTACGCCGCCAACGCTTCCGGCACAGCGGAGATCACGATTCGTGCGACCGATGCGGGTGGAAAGTTTGTCGAATCGACCTTCATCGTCAACGTAGTGGCCGAGAATGACACCCCGGAAACTTCGGGATTGTCCGACGTCAATGTGACAGAGAATGCCGTCGATACGGTGATCAATCTGTTCGATGCATTCAGCGATGTCGAAGATGCCGACAGTGACCTGACATTCAGCATTGAAGGCAACTCCAACCCGACATTGTTTGACAGCGTCACGCTTGATGATTCAGGGAAATTAACACTCAATTACGCGGCCAATGCATTCGGTTCCTCGGAAATCACGATTCGTGCAATGGATTCGGAGGGGCAGTTTGTCGAATCGACATTCACTGTTAATGTGGCTGCTGAGAACGATGGCCCCGTGACGACCGGTTTGGATGTTGTCAACGTGACCGAGGGGGCTAACGATACGACCATCGATCTGACTACCGCCTTCAACGACGTTGAGGACGGGGCTGATGGATTAACGTACAGCGTAGCGGGCAACACAAACGCCGCCCTATTCGATGCAGTGACAATCGACGATGCCGGGAATCTGACGCTGGACTATTCGGCAAACGGATCTGGTTCGTCGGAGATCACGATTCGAGCAACGGATGCAGGGGGGAAATATGTCGAATCGACCTTCATGGTAAACGTCGCAGCCGCGCCGGTGATTGTGCAAGAGAGCTACGAAGGACTTGTTGAAGGGTCAGAAGTTGTCGAGTTGTTTGACGACGAGGAGTTGTCTGACGATGAGACGGAGCCGGCTGGCGAAACGGTCAATGATTTGATGAACAAATATTTCAACAACGCTGTGCCTCAGCAGGCCGGAATTCGTTGGTTTTCCACAACGGATGAATTCAATTTACCGGCAACGTTCTTGAACGGCGTTCCCAGGAACGACGTACCGTTAGGGTTGCTCTCACAGTCCTATTCAGGATTTCATGATTTCGATGACTATTTCAAAGATACTCAGTCGCCTGAATCCTACGGCAACAACGATCCGCTCAAATATCAAAGCCAATACGGGTCCGGCCAAGAGGCGCTCGAGGAATGGCTCAAGAGGCATCGATTGAAAACGAGCGACAGCAAACCAGCAGAGTCCCCTTCGGAGCCAGTGGACGGTGACGCACCGGTCGAGGGCTACAATTTCGAAGGTGTGGATGAGCAGGGGGAAAAACATGTTTCCCATCAACCCGAAGTCCACGACGAATCAGGTCAACTCAAAATGCGGGATGTAGACCCAGCCCTGAAAGAGATCTACGAGGGGGGTGAGAAGTTGCTGTCACCCGGGTTGTCAACGAATGAGGCGACACCGTCACAATCAGTGTCCGATCACTTCGTCACGGACCATGCTACGCCGGTCGGAACACCAGCGGATCTGGAGTCGGCTGATACGGATGAATCTGCGCCAAGCGTTGGCTTTTTTGAGCGCGGGGTTGAATTGTTAGCTGCCGCCGCTGGAGCGATCGTTGTGGGAGCATCGGTACGCGGGAGCGACGATGACTTCGACTCCGCCGGCTCATCCACGGCACCGCGTGAGCGGGGGCGTCGAGAGGACTCGACGCGACCCTAGCGTGCGACTGTCCAAACGGGGCGGTTCGAATCGGGTCAGTCTCTTCTTGGGGTGAATTCCAGGCCGAAATCTGGAATCGCACTTACGCAAAACGTGCACCGGGCGATAAGATCCGTTAGGATACGACGTCGTCATCTTGCAACTCTTCGCTTGGTCAACCTTGGCCCAGCTTTGGGCCGCCGTCGCGCTGAGCATTCTTGAGTGGTGCATGTGCCCTTTCGTGGCTTGATGAAGACGTTCTGATTTGTCCCGAATCCAACAGGGAGGCTGATCACATGAGTGTCGCACAAGCTACCAGCGAACAAAAATACCATACGTCGCTCGATGAAATCGACCGCGCTTTGGAGGAATTAGAGGCATCCAAGTCCCGATTCCAACAGACTTCGCTCAACGAGTGGATGGAGCTGGTCGAAAGCTGCATTCCCACCGTTGTTGACAGTGCCCGCGAATGGGTGGATGCCGCTTGCGAAGCGAAGGGGATCGCTCCGGGAAGTACAATTCGGGCCGAAGAGATCACGGCCGGCCCGGCGGCGGCGCTGCGCTACTTGCGATTACTGCATGACAGCCTGAAGGATATCGCCAAACAGGGCCGCCCACAGCTTCCCGGACAGATTCGCCAGGAACCGGGCGGGCGTTTGTTCGTGCGATTGGCGCCGGTCAAGCGCCGTCACGACGCCTTGTTGTTCACGGGAACAACCTCCGATGCCTACATGGAAGCGGGCGTCACCGCCGAAAGTGTGGCTGCCCAAGAAATGCCCCCGCATCTGAGCGGAAAAGGTGGCTCGCCACGGATTTCGTTGGTCCTAGGGGCTGGCAACGTCTCATCGATTCCCATGACTGATACGCTGACCAAAATCTTTCAGGATGGCTGTCTGGTCTTGCTAAAAATGAATCCGGTGAATGAGTACCTGGGGCCCATTTTTGCGCAGGGATTGGCGCCGCTCATCGAGGCGGGGTTTTTAAGAATCATTTATGGCGGCGCAGAAGCGGGGCAACATGCCATTGCCCACAAATCCACGGACGAAGTGCATATCACCGGCTCGAACTTCAGTCACGATGCGATTGTGTGGGGACCTCCCGGCCCGGAACAGGACCGTCGCAAGCGGGAGAACGACCCGGTTTTGAATAAACCGATCACCAGCGAGTTGGGCAATGTTACGCCCTGGATCGTGGTTCCCGGTGACTACACGGAGAAGCAGCTCCAGTTTCAAGCGGAAAACCTGGCGGCGTCGGTGATGAACAACGTGTCGTTCAACTGTCTGGCGACAAAAGTCATTGTCACCTGGAGCGACTGGCCGGACCGGCAGCGATTTCTTGATAAACTCCAAGCGATCTTCGACAGCACGCCGCCCCGCAAAGCCTACTATCCGGGAGCAGCAGACCGCTTCCGGGAATTCGCCGGTAAGGAACCCACCGGTGTTCCCGAAGGGACATTGCCTTGGACGCTAATCCGGGATATCAATCCTGATGAGTCTCCGATGTATGTCGAGCGGGAATCCTTTGTGTGCGTGACGACCGAAACCGCACTAGAGGCTGACTCGCCGCAAGATTTCCTCAAAGTCGCCGCCGATTTTACGGAGAACCGTCTGTGGGGCACATTGTGCGCTGCCGTGATGGTTCCACAGTCATTTCGTAAGTCGGGAGAAAACAAAAAATTGTTCGACCAGTTTCTGGCCCGGCTGCGTTACGGGGCAATTGGCGTCAACCAATGGCCCGGATTGGTCTACGGCTTGATGACGCCGCCATGGGGCGGACATCCCGGTTCGACGCTCGACGATCCGCAAAGCGGCGTGGGCTGGGTGCACAATACGTTTTTCCTGGACGGCATCGAAAAGACCATCACCGAGGGGCCGCTGACCGCTTCCCCCAAACCGGTCTGGTTTCCAACCCACAAAAACCCCGAACCGATTTCTTGGAAGCTGGTCGACTTTTATGCCAAGCCTTCGACATGGAACTTGGTACGACTGCTGGGTTCAGCCGTAAAAAATGGCCTCTGATTCCATGGCATGAATCATCCCGGTGCCCGGTTCATAGACGATCAATATGTTGATCACCACATGCCGGCTCGTTGTAACACTCGAATCGATGGTGCGCCCCTAAAATTATTGGGAATATCTCCTATGAAGCGACGGTTATCAGGTTTTTTTCTATGCGTCTGTGTGGCCGGACTCCTGGACAGCCATGCTGTAAACGCCGATGATCAACCCGCGACGGCTGGAACGGTCGAACCGGGATTTCAGTCAATCTTCAACGGCAAGGACCTTACGGGCTGGGAGGGGAACCTCGAGCTCTGGAAAGTGCGCGACGGAATGATTGTCGGCGACTCGCCCGGAATTCGTCAAAACGAATTCCTCGCCACCAAAAAGCGATATGGTGATTTTGAGTTGCGGCTCGAGTTTAAATTACATGACGGCGCGGGCAACTCAGGAGTCCAGTTCCGGACCCGTCGCGTTCCCGACAGTAGCGAGGTCGAAGGGTATCAGGCGGACATCGGGGAGAACTATTGGGGATGTCTTTACGACGAACATCGCCGCCGCAAAGTGTTGGCCCAAGCCGCGCCGGAATTGAAGGATGTCTTAAAAAAGGACGATTGGAACGAGTACGTGATCCGAGCGCAAGGCAATCACATTCTACTCAAGATCAATGGCGTAACGACCGTTGATTATCATGAAGAGGATCCGCAGATTGCTCGTTCGGGGATTATTGCGATACAGGTCCACAGCGGCCCGCCGCTACGAGTTGACTTTCGGAAACTGAGGATTCGCGAGTTAAAAAAGAAGAAGTAGCTCCATGCGGATAACGGTTACCCATTCACAAAACCGAGTTTTGTTGAGAGATGCCTCGACGCCGGTCACGGTTGGCCCATTCACCGGGGATTTTGATGACAGAGGATAGACTGACGTATCGGCAGGCCATCGATTATTTGATGGGGCGGATCAACTACGAACGTTTGGGAGCCCACCAATACTCGGCCCGCGATTTGAAACTGGACCGCATGGGGTCATTGTTACAAGTCCTGGGAAACCCGCAAGATTCGCTGCCCGCCGTGCATATCGCAGGGACCAAGGGAAAAGGTTCGACGGCGATGATGACCGCGGCGATACTCACCGCAGCCGGATATCGCGTGGGCTTATACACATCGCCGCACATCACGCGGCTGGAAGAACGGATGACGGTCAATGGTCGGCTGCCAAGTGAAGCAGAAATGGTTTCACTGACAGCGGAATTGAGGACTGCAGTCGAAGCCGTCGATGCGCAAGGTGAATTGGGGCCGCTGACTTATTTTGAAATTCTCACGGCGATGGCTTGGTTGCTGTTTCGCCGTGAAAATGTGGATGTCGTTGTCTTGGAGGTGGGACTGGGGGGCCGTTTGGATTCCACCAATCTTTGCCGGCCGGAAGTAACGGTCATCACCAGCATCAGCTTCGATCACACACAAATTTTGGGGTCGACGTTGGATGACATCGCTCGGGAAAAAGCGGGGATCTTGAAGCCGGGTATCCCGTTGATTTGCGGAGTGACTGCATCCCTGCCCCGTGAGGCCATTGAGCAAATTGCCAACACGCGCAACGTGCCGATCGTGCAACTGGGGCAGGAGTTGAGCTTTCAATACGAACCTAAAAGTGGCTCCGACTCGTTGCCGCAGGGAGTGGGGGGAACGTTGGCAGTGACGGTCGGAGAGCAAGTTTTTCCGGACATCCAGCTACAAGTGTTGGGGGCCCACCAAGCTCATAACGCGTCGATGGCGACGGCAGCAGTCTTGCAATTGCGGGAGCGAGGCTGGAACATTCCCACGCCGGCGATTTACTCTGGGTTGCAATCGGTCACCTGTCCGGTGCGAATGGAGGTAATCCGAACCGATCCGCTCACGATCTTGGATGCATCCCACAACATGGCATCGATCCGTGCTTTTGGCGAAAGCATTCAGAGCACCTTTCCCAATCAGCGAAAGCTATTAATCTTTGCGACGACGAAGGACAAACCGGTTGAAGAGATGCTCCGCTATTTAATGCCGCGCTTCGATCAGGTCGTGTTGACACAATACCTCAACAATCCGCGTCGCTTGGGGATTCGAGAATTGTCAGCTGTGGCGCGCGGGGTGACCGATCGAGAATTCGTGGTCGCCGAAAGTCCCCAGAAAGCTTGGGATATTGCAGCAGAGCAAGCATCCAGCATGGATTTGATTTGTGTGGCGGGATCGTTTTTTATCGCCGCCGAAGTGCGGGAAATCTTGTTGGCACAGCCGCCGGGAACGGGAGAATCGACAGAGCAGACCTCGACGGTGATTGAGCCGTCTTGCTGAGGTGACGCTTGAATTGCCCAGCAGTGCATTTACGAAAAAGGCGGCTGCCGTTTTAACGACAGCCGCCCGAATAGTTGTTAGACATCATGCGTCGAAATAGCGACGTGTGGGTTAACGTCGTCCCCGTCCTCCTTTACGCAAGGCATTGGAACCGCGGTCACCACCTCGCCCACGGTTTTTGCCCCTCCCACCAGGGGCAAAGCCTCGATCGTCCTCGCCCGTGTCTTTTAGGTCTTCGTATTGTTCATGGACTGCGGTGAGGATCCTTTCCAGTCGATCGCGTTCGCTTTCTTGAGACAGAGAGTCCAGGCGGACAGCACTGCCGTCTTCCCTGACTACAAGCGCCTCAGAAGGAATGCCGATCGTCGTGTCTCGGTCGGTGCGAACGCCCCGCCGGTTCCCCAGAGCCGCCTTGAGGTCCGGATGGTCCGCCAAGTTGATCATGGGTTCTTCAGAGGCATCGACCAAGGCCATGTTGCTGGTAAAAGTGGTTAATTCGCTATCGAGACTCGGTTTGGCAAGATTTAGGACCATTGTGTTTTTTTCGCCACCGAGGAACTGGCCGAAAATAACCCGCATCTTGTCGTGAATGACTGTGCCCAACTCTTGATGCCATTGATAGATTTCAAAGTTGGCACCGTTGCGTCCCGGCGCATCACCGATCGTGGCGTTGGTGACAAACGCATGGGTATCGGGAGGAATGACGACCACTTGTGACGGTTCACTCCAATCCGATTCACGTGTTTCTCCTTGGATCACCGCTTCATCGTCGACTTCTTCACGTTCGTACGCTTCAAAGGCGGGGTTATTGAAGAGTAATTTCACACGGTAACGATACGCTTCTCCCGGTTTGACGGTGAAGTCCAAATACCGAAATAACAAGACGCGTCCAATAGCGGCTTGGATTCCGTGAGTTTGTTGGGGATCATCCAGCACATCTAACACATTTCGCTGTCGGTTGACCGCCATGCGTTGACGTGCATTTCTCACTCCACCCCTGCCGCGACCAAAACCGATAGCACTTCTGCCATCATCGTCGTCATCCTCATTGCGGCCACTCAACATGCTTCTGCTTCTGCCGCGAAGTCCCCGGCCCCTTCCAGCGCCTCCTCCGCGTGTGATATCAAGACCTGTATAAGCACCGCCTGCTTGGGGGGCTTCGAGGCCGAAAATTTCCTTGACGCGGTCATCAACAGTTTTGGGGGACTGACTGACCTTCTCACGGAGTTTTTTCATCTGCTCTTCCGTGGCTTGATTACGGATCTCAGAGATTTCCATTTGCAGCTCTGAGAAGCCTCCCTTTTTGCTGTCATCCTTGCGCTGTAGTTCATCAGCCTGTTCTCGCAGACTCGTGATCATGCTTTCGAGTTGTTCACGTTCCTCATCCGAAAGTTTGAATTGCTCCAGCCGTGGATGGGTCGCTTCTTCGGTCCAGTATCCTTCCAGCCGAGGCGGCAACGGCATTGTGATGTAGTGGTTGGTGACGCGCGGATCGAGGATCGGTAACGCAAAACCCGAGGCATCGGCGAGCACGCGGACCGCTTCTTCGATGTCCAACTCTTCCCAGTTCTCTTCTTTCCAGGGATTCTCACCCGGGACTGCGCGTTGACGTTGAATTCGAAAACCACGGAATTCCAAATGTCGGTCCGCATCGCTGGGGAGCGGCAATCGCAGTGCGCGAGCCAAATTCAATCGTTGCTGCCGGACATCGAACAATCCACGGACTGCAGCGAAGCGTTGGCCCCGTGCATGTGTCAAGGGTTCTTCCTCAAAATCGCCTCCTAAGCGGTTGCCGCGTGAGCCGCGTCCGCGGTTTCGACTTTCGTTGGAGTAGCCGCCTAAGCGTTGACCGTTGGGGCGCCGACCGCGAATGTTCAGATTCACACCGCCATCATCATCGTCGTCATCGTCTCTTCCTTTTCCAGCGGTTGTGACACCACGTCGCCGGTAACGGTCATCACGTCGCTTTCTACTCAAGTCGAGGCTGTCGGTCGTATCCCCTTCCACATCAAGGCCAGTTTCGGCGGCCAATTGATCGGGAAACTGCGCGGCCTGTTCCGGCGACAATTCCATCAAGAAAACACCAGGATCTGCGACCAACTCTTCAACAGGGCTCCATTTGGTATCGGTGATGAGCTCTAAAGGCTTTACGAGCGGTTCGATGAACGGAACTCGGTATTCATAGGGTGCGATATTCATATTCGCGACCAACGATTCGGCCTGTCCGAGAAAATCCTGCAGCGGGACTTCTGCTTGTTTGTCCGCCGGCCAATTACTTTGGGCGATTTTCGCCTTGGCGTCGGAGATCTCAGCTTCTAATTCCGCAGGTGTGCGTTCATCGCGCGACCAGTCGGTCGAAACTAAGGCGATCAAAATAATTGCGGCGACACACACCGCGCCTATTTTCTCGCCATGATTGACGAAAAACGCCTTGATGTTCTTGCCCTTCAGCATGTCACCGAGATTTTTCACGGCTGACTCCTCGCTTGGTTCCAAGTCGTATGGAAAGTGTCCGGTGTGCAGCGCCACATTGCCGGAGTATCGTCAATTAAAAATCGTAAGTTGTGACCGTACCCATTTGGTTTTGGCCGCTATTCTGATTGGCTCATGCGATGAACCGGCAGCAGTTAGCGTTCCCCTTTTCCGTCGCCGATCCGTAACAAGCCATTTCCAGTGCCACGGCCATTCGCGCCGGGACTGCTTCTTCGGCCCCGACGGCTGCCTCCGAAACTGTACTGCCCTTCTGCTTGCTTCATTTGGTCCGTGATGTTGCGCAACAACTCGATGTCCTCTAGTTCATCCGAACGGAAGCTGGGATTGGCTGCTGCCATATCGTTTGGTTGTGAATCGGTGGTCGAGCCATCCGCAACAATTCCTGGCTGTTGTTCATCTGCGGATGAGTTTGGCGCTTGATTTATCAATTTGAAGATCCGCATGGTTCCGGTGATCTCCACCTGTGCCTCATAGGGGCGTGCATTCGGTTGGAATTGTCCTGTGGAACCCATGAAAATGTTGTCGTTCTCTTCTTCATCCAATTCACGGCCGTGCTTGCTCCCGCCGCCTCTTTTCGTGTTACTTCCGTTGGTCAGCTCCACACGCAGAATCTTGATCGGCCAAGGGGAATCGGAAAGGGAGGCGAGCAAGTCGGGCATTCGGCGGTGGTCCATTTCGACGACCATGTTGAATGCACGGGTGTTGTATTGGTCCAGTTCCTGAACGTACCGACGTACTTCAGTGGGTTGGAACTCCGGATCATTCTGCGATTCGGCGGCGGCAAAAGGATCCAGGTCGGATCCGGACTCTCTGGCCAGTTCGACGGCGTCTAGGAAAAAATTCTCAGCCATTGCGGGGGTATCGTCAATGAAACCGTTGATTCCTGAGCCTCTCGTGACGCCCTTTTTGCCTTTGGCACGTCCTTTTTTGTCCCTCTTGACCTCCTCATCGGCCGCGTCTTTGGCCGGCGGCTCAGTGGTTTGAGAACCTGTAAACTTGTCCAATTCCTCCTTGTGGGCCAATCCACCGAGCAGCTCCAAATATTTGATCTTAGTAATGACCGCATCGGACCGGTTTTCAACACCATCGTTGACGTCAGCAATCGCTTCTAGCAGGCTTCGGTACAGCCAGATATCCTGCTGTGCCTCTCGCATTTGCTTGGTCGTAGGGGCGATGTCCCCCCATTTTTCAACGGGAAGGTTTTCGACTGAAAAATCGACGATGCCCAAGACGGGCTGCTTACCCGTTTCAACGTCCAACTTCCCAAAACGGATAGGATCCACAATCAACCAAACTTCGGCCCATTCCCGATGATAGGCTCTTGAAAAGTAGATGTCCCGCAGATCCAAAGGGATCTCCTCATCGGGGCCCAACTTCGCCATCGCATTGGCGATGACCGGCGGCCAGGTTTTGAGGCTGATTTGTCCCTCGGCCAATTTCTCCCAGGCAGCGTTGATGAGCTCTTGTTGCTCGGTATTGATCTTCTTAACACCGTTAATCCAGGTGTCATTGATCAGTTCGCCGGTCGGAATTGCCTGATAGGCCGCATTGATTTCGCTTTTGCGAGCAGAAATGGCCGAAGCGGCATCTCCCGAGCCAATCCACCACCCCACAAGCGGTACGATCAACGCGATGGCCAACAGCATCCAAAACCTATAGACAAGGATTTCGCGAAGTTTATCCATGATTGAGATTCCTGCTTTTACTCGATATTTGCGATGTGCGCCGGAATGTGTTGAACGTGAGCAATGTGTCCCAACTGAGAACTATTTGCTAATTGGTTTCGTCCCCAGCCGGGGATGCTGGCGTCGCATCCGCTGCCGGTTCACTTGGCGTCGGCGAAGTGTCGTTTGTTCCATTGGTTTCGTCTGTCCCTGATGGTTGAACAGCACTTCCCTCTTCGCCCGCTTGAGCATCTCCGGCTGATTCAGCGAGAGCCGGATCAACGTCTTTCCGCAATTTGAAGGGGGTCGGCTGCCAGACAAATTGAATTTGAAATTGTGTCAGTGGCACTTCCCAATACTCGGGTTCCGTCATCGTTGTATTGAGCGTGGGGAGCGAATCCGCACTGACGGTTGGCCTAGCAATACTACCTCTACCTCCACCCCCGCGGCGACTTTTGCCTCTGCCTTGGAATAAATCATCATCAGCATCAAAGTTGGAACCACCTCGGGAACGGCCGCGATCATTTTTAGCCATCCGGTTATCGATGATTTGGCCAGACTTAGGAATCAGGTCAGGCAGGCGTTGTTCTTTGGATGCGAAAGCCAAGACGGGATGCGTGATGCCAATTTTTCGTACTGGGATCTCAGCCAGCACTTTGTCTTGTTGCACGGTCCACTGTTTTAGATTCTCCAAAATGGTTTCACGAATCCATTTCCGATTGGTGAATCGAGGGTCGTCTTCTTTGTAGCTGTGCTGGCAGCTCAACATGACCAAATAACCCGGACCGGATGGTGCAAGCCTTTGGTCGTCCTCTCGCATCTCAGCCTTCTGTGCATCGGTGAGTTCAATGTACCAATCGGTCAACTCATCAATAAACCGGACTCGAATCGAATTGATCTGAATCCGTTTCTTTTTGGATGGGTCGTCAGACTCGATGCCTTCATCGCCCACCTCACGTGGCAGGCACTCGTTGATTGCCTTGTACAGTTCAGGCCAATAGATGCGGTCCTCTTCGACGCCAACCAGCGTGTCTCCAGTCTGCCGTAATGTCGAGTTGGCGGAGGTGGCTGCGGCATAATTTGACTTAAAGCCATTGGCCTGCTGTTGCACCTGCTTGGCTTGATCCTCGGCGCTGGACCAGATGTCCTTTTCCACCGATGCCATCACGCTGGTGTAGCCGATGGCTGAAAGAGTAAAGCCGACCAATAACGACGCGGCTGCCGCGATGGCCCACGGTTTTTTCTTGCGGATCAAGCGTTCGGTTGTGATCTCAGGCGGCAAGAGTGACGTGTGAATCCGCGTTAGACCCAGCGATTGCAACGCCAAACCGTACGGGACGGCAAAACTCATAATGTTGTCTTGGAACAACGGCGCCCGCAGCACGGCATCGCCTGAAACGGCATCGAACGAATGCACGCGGTCGACCTGATACTGCAGGTTCTGCTGTAGGAATTTTTGCAAACCGGCCAATTTGAAGCCGTTGCCCACGCCCACCACTTTTTCGATCTTGGCTTCTTTATTGACGCTGGAGAAGTAGCCGATCGAGCGACGGATTTCCGAGACGTAATCGTTAAAGACCGGCCGCAGTGCTTGGAACACGGAACGGGGATCTGGAGATTTAGTCGCGTTGCATTTGAGATGTTCTGCCTTGGCGAAGGTCAGTTTCAGGTCCTTCGTCAACGCCCGCGTAAAGTGGTTGCCGCCGATGGGAACGTTACGCAACCAAATCTTTTGTCCGTTTGTGACCAACAGGGTGGTATTGTCAGCCCCCATGTCGAGCACAATCGTGTAATCGGCATCAGGGTCGACCGGATCATCCTTGCCCAGATCCATTTGGTCGTAGCAGAGGAAGTTGTACAACGCTAACGGCGAAATTTGGATCGACTCGACTTCAACCAATTGATCCAGGAATGGTTGCAGAGTTTGTTGAACTTGGTCGCGTTTCATCGCGAACAGGCCAACCTCCGCATCCAACATGAACCCGCCTTCTTCGGTCCCGCTGCCCAGCGGCTGATAGTCCCAGATAACGTCTTCCAGGGCGAAGGGGATTTGTTGTCGCGCTTCGTATTTGACGATCTCCGCCACTTTACTCGACTCGACCGGCGGCAGCTGAATGAAGCGGGCCAAGGCGGTTTGCCCTGGGACGCTGATGCTGATCAGATCGCCTTCGACGTTATTGCGAGTCAAAAATGTGTCGAGCGCTTCGTGGATCAACGCTTCCGGGTTGGCGTCAGGTTGCGAGAGAATCTTGGGATGCGCGACAAAATCGAATGCCGTCGCAACGACTTGGTCGGCGGCCTCCGAATACTCCAGGCGGATTGCTTTCAGCCCGGCCTGCCCGATTTCGATTCCCCATGCCGCACGTGTGTCAGCCATTGATTCTATTCTCCCTCGCCGCGGCGATATTCTCGTTCCCGCAGGTCACCCAAATGTCATTCGCAAAAGCCGATTGCCGGTTCGGACATTATTTCGTCTACCGAAATCCGACCCCGAAAAATGAATCTGTTCATCGACCCTAAGCGCAAGCTATCACAGCATTTCTATCGAAGTCAACCAAAAAGAGACGGACTTCAGCGTTTTCGCTAACTTCGCACTGTTTCTTATTCTATGATGCCCCGGTCCACCGTGTCGATTCAAGCCGAGTCGGAGCAGATTTGACAGCTTGCTGCAAATCACTTCGCAATGGCCAACTGCAGACACGGTTGTGATGTATACGATTATTGTGACGAATAAACCGCAAAATAGCCGGATAATTGGCCCGATTCATGTATCCCGGCGGGATAACCAATTCGATGTGTCAGTAATTTCGACGTTGTTCGTCGGGCCAAAGTTCCCAGAAAATCATGAAGTCGCCAAGATTCTGCTCCAAAGCCGGAAATCGCTGCTTCTAGAGAAGTCTGAAGACCGGACGAACTCTGTCCCGTGATGCTGTCAGGCGCTGGCATACGATTGTTAATACGCAAAACGGTGTGAAAGATTTCCTGCGCGACTACATAGTTTTTAGCAGCGACCTGCGGGAAACGTTCCAGCGTGCTTCGGAATCGACAACGATCCGGCTATGATGCAGCCTGTGGATTGCGCCGCAATTATCCTGTTTCTCCGGACCACCAATAGAAGCGTTATCTTTGGAAATGGCACTCGAAGATCTGATCATTCTCATCCCCAGCCACAGCCTGGAGGACTTTCCGACCGACCTGCCTGAAGAGTCCGCCGCTGGACTGCTCAACGCATTTTGCATCACTTGGCATCCGCGGCTATTGGCCGAGGCTGAGGTGATTCCGCGGTGGCATCGCGCGGATGACCCGCCGGAACTGGTACAAAACCGGCTGGTGATCATCCCGGAGTGTAGCCATGACTGGGCGCCCCACGGCTGGGCGGCACAGGCGCGCGAATCGGGTTGTTTGGTGCTGGAGAACATGCATGACCGCCAGGAAATGCTTGCAGCTGCTTTGGATTGGGGGCAAACCGACGATGCCGAACCGCCGCCCGAGGTCGATGCGGAATTAGCGGCCGATTTTCTTGCCGTCGGTTTTTGTTATCTGCAGACCGAACTATTGGCCCGCCACATGCGGCACTACAGCAATTTGGACGAGGTTCATTTGCAACGCGAAGCGGTCGCCGCGGCTCAGGCGGCGGTTGCCGGTGACGATGCGATCGCCCGCAATCATTTGCGGAGTTGTTTCGAAGTGCTCGCCGATGCGCGTGAGCGGTTTTATCCGGTCGACTGCTATTTGATCGACCTTTGCCTGCTGATTCCCCGATTAGCCGATGAGCACCTGACCGACGTGCTCAATACGCTCAATCCCGTCAATGTCATGGTGACGGCTGAGGACATGCAGGAAATCGCCGAGAAGGACCCCGTGCTGGTCGAATTATTGCGTGAGACCTGGGAGCGGGGTACAGCTGATGTGATCGGCGGGGAGTACCAGGAGGCCAGTACGCAACTGTTGCCGTTGGAATCGGTGTTGTGGCAGTTTGAACAGGGCCTCCGTGTTTTTGAGTCACTGTTTCATCGTCGCCCCACCGTTTGGGGTCGGCGACGGTTCGGCGTGGCGGCGCAGCTGCCGCAGATTTTGGACAAGCACAACTTCGAGGCGGCAATGCATGTTGCCCTGGACGATGGGCTCTATCCCGACGAGGAGCAAAGCAAAATCCGTTGGGAGGGCTGTGACGGCTCCGTGATCGACGCCATCACCCGCATTCCACTGGCAGGAGACAGCGCGACCAGTTTCCTGCGATTTCCCGAACGGATGGCGGAGTCGATGGATCAGGACCACGTTGCCACCGTGGTCTTTGCGCGGTGGCCGGAAGTCGAATCACCCTGGTTAGACGATCTCCGCCGCATGCAGGCCTATGCACCGGCGTTGGGGAAATTCGTGACGTTGCAGGACTACTTCCAGCAGACCGACAGCCCGGGTCGGCTTTCCGCGTTTAAGGCAAACGAATACCTCACGCCGTTTTTTGTGCAGGCGGTCGCCCGGCAGGAGGAAAACCCGAGCAGTCGCTATGCCGATCACCTAAAGCGGCGACAACGATTGCAATCCGCCAAATGGTTCACCGCACTCGATCACGTCCTCCGTGGTCAGTCGTTGCTTGCACCTGTCTTGGCGGATGTCGAACGGCTGGTGGAATTGGCGGGACCGGATACGGAATCGGACACACAATCCGAAGCGAATGAGGCGCTCGCTGAAGTCGAACGGTCCGCGCCCCGACAGTTGGCCGGATTGATCACACAAGGAGGCGTCGAACAGACGGGGTATTTGGTGCTCAATCCGTTGGGATTCGCGCGGTCGGTTCAAGTGGACTTGCCGGAACTGGAGCACCCTCCCGCGTAGAGGGCATGGTCAAACGCGTGCAATGGGACGCACGAACGCGGGCAGCCATTGTCGAAGTCCCCGGCATGGGTTTCGCCTGGGTGACCGCTGGCAGCGGAGAGGTGGAGCCAACGCAAGCCCCCAACGAATTGCCGCTGGCCGAGCCGCTTTTGTTACGGAATGAGTTTTTTGAAATGCTACTCAACGAGCAATCCGGCGGCATTCAACGCCTTAAGGGACACGGGCGCAAACCGAACCGGCTGAGCCAACAAATCACTTATCGCTATCTCCACGAACGCAAACTCCCCGATCCCGATGCGAGTGGCGAAGAGATTTCGACCGCTTATGCGGAAATGCGGCTCAAATCGACCAAAGTGTTCAGTACCGGTCCGTCAATGGGCGAGATTATGGCAACCGGGGATATTGTCGATCAAGTATCGGGCAAGGTGTTAGCACGATTTGAGCAGACGTTCCGTGTCTGGCGATCCGTGCCGCGTGTGCAAATCGAATTGACTTTAGACGTCGACCATCTACCCGACAGCAACCCTTGGCTCGACTATTACACCATGCGGATCGCCTGGAACGATAGCTCCGCGTCGCTGACACGCGGAGTGTTGCACGGGGCGCAGGACATTAAAGACGAACGCTTTGAGAATCTGCACTACTTAGAAATTGCCAACAGCGACGAACGGACGACGATTCTGAATCACGGCGTGCCGTTTCAGCGGTCCACGGGAATGCGGATGGTCGATTACATTCTCATTGCCGCCGGTGAAACGCAGCGGACGTTTCGGTTCGACATCTGTTTGGATGAGAACTATCCCATGCAAGCAGCCATGGATACGCTCACGCCGCCGGCGGTGATTCCCTCGACGGTCGCTCCCCGCGGCGGAGCACAGACCGGCTGGTTCTTCAACGTCGATGCCAAGAGCGTACAACTGCTCGACATTCTACCGCTCCGCGAACCCCCCTCCCCTGACCTGGCCGAGTGGGATCGTTCGGAGATCGAAACAACACCACACGGAAACGGCTTCGCACTGCGACTCGTAGAAACCGAAGGCCGCGCCGTCCGTGTCAAACTCCGCTGTTTCCGCGACCCCATCGAAGCCCGCCAACGCGACTTCCAAGGCCGCACGATCAGCGATGTCATGATCGAAGGCGATGCGGTGCTCATTGATATGACGGCTTATGAAATTGCGGATATTGAATTGCGTTTTTAGGTTTATAAAGAATCACCACGGAGGCACGGAGGACACGGAGAAAACTAGACTGTAGGCTTTAGACCGTAGGCCTTAGGGTCGACAAACATCATGTGTTCCTAAGGTCTACAGTCTAAAGCCTAAGCCTACTTTCTCCGTGTCCTCCGTGCCTCCGTGGTGAAAAATGAAGAAACATGATCATCACCATCGATGGACCCGCTGGGGCGGGGAAAAGTACGGTTGCTCGGCAACTCGCTAACCGGTTGGGGTTTGCGTTTCTGGATACCGGTGCGATGTATCGCGCGGTTGCCTGGGCTTGTTTGCAGCGAGACGTCGATTTTTCTGATGTCAGTGCGGTGGCTGACGTAGCGCGGACGATCGTGATTCAATTCGATGGCGATGAAGTCTTGGTCGACGGGCAAAACGTATCGGGCGAGATCCGCACCAACGACGTCACCGTTGCTTCGCAATATACCGCCGGCAATATCGAAGTGCGTGAAATCCTGGTCGAGCAACAGCGCCGCATCGCCGGCGATGCCGACGTTGTCACCGAAGGCCGCGATCAGGGAACCGTCGTCTTTCCAGCGGCGGAGTTTAAGTTTTTCATCACCGCCAGTCCCGAATCCCGCGCCCGCCGCCGCCAAGAAGAATTCGCCGCCCGCGGGCAGAACATCCCACTGGAACAGGTCCTCGCAGACCAAACCGACCGCGACAATCGCGACGCCGCCCGCAAAGTGGGAGCAATGAAACCGGCCGCCGATGCGGTCGAGGTCGACACGTCCCAGATCGATGCCGACGCGGTCGTGCAGCGGTTGCTGGAGATCATCGGCGACTCGCCCGGTTGATATTTCGCTGTGAATAATCATCCCCGCGTCGCGTTACTCAAGTAGGGCAGGCTCCCGCCTGCCATGAACTTCGTGGGACGCGTGGTGTCAATCCCGGCAGGCGGGAGCCTGCCCTACAGGGGGTTGTCACTGGGTGCGAGAGGGGATTGGATGGATGACTGATCATCCCGATGAAACCGGCGTGGAATTTGCCGAGGTGCAACCGTCGAAGCGGAAGTTTACGCTCATTGAAGGATTGGTCACAATGAGCATCATCGCAATATTGATTGCTTTGATCTCGCCCGCCAAGCGTACTGCCCGCGAAGCGGCGCGGCGCACGCAATGCATCAATCGCCTCAAGAACATCGGACTGGCACTGCACAACTATGCAAACGAATATGGCGCGTTCCCCCCTGCCTATTCGGTCGACGCTGACGGCAAACCGCTACACAGTTGGCGGACGTTGATTCTGCCGTATCTCGATCAACGGCCACTTTACGAAAGGATCGACCTCACCAAGGCCTGGGACGACCCCGCGAATGCCGAAGCGTATGCGACGGAATTGAGTGTTTATCAATGCCCCTCGGCGGAATTGGATCCGCAGCAGACGGTCTATTTGGCGGTCACGGCTCCGGGCGGATTTTTCAGGGAGGATGTTCCCCGCAAATTGACCGATGTCACAGATGATCCGCACGAGACGCTGATGGTTATCGAAGCCCCGTCCAAGCACGCCGTACATTGGATGGCTCCCTACGATGCCGATGCACGGGTCGTGTTGAGCCTCACTAACGACGCCGAATTGCATCACCCTGGTATTACTATTGCTGCGTTCGTAGATGGGACGGTAAGTGCAATCGTCGCCACGCTACCAGAATCGGAATTTCGACGTCTGATGTCGATCGCCGGAGATGACAGGCAGGACACCGTCATCCCCGTTGAGGAAGAATGAACTCGTTCGCAATACAATCGTCTGGAGCCTGGATTACCTTACGCGATAACCACCAGACCCGGGTGATGGGTGAGGCGTTTGTGTTGAATCTAAATTCGGAGGCGCACCGATGAGTAGACGTTCCTCTTTTCCTATACATTTTGGCGCCTACACCGGTGTGACGAGGAATCGCCGGGGCGAGCACTTGAACTGCTCTTGAACTCGGCATATACCATTGGTCTCGCACTCCTTCCGCGCTCCTGCAATTTGCCGATCATTCCGGCGATCGCGGTGACCATTCCGTACGCATTGCATTAACAAGCTCAAGAATATTTCGTTGGCGCTGCACAATTACAATAACACCTACGGCGGCTTGCCGCCGGCGTACACGGTCGATGCCAACGGTAAGCCGCTGCACAGTTGGCGGACGTTGTTCTGCCGTATCTGGATCAACGCACTTTACGAGAAAATCGACCTTCAAAACCGTGGGACGATCGGTGAATGCGGAAGCGGCCGCGACTTCGTCGGCGAGTATGATTGCCCGTCTGCTTATTCCGAGTTGGAGCGGAACCGGACGGTGTATCTGGCCGTCGTCACGCCCGACAGTTGCATTCGCCCAACCAAGGTGCGGCCGATTTCAGAAGTCACCGACGGGCTGCCGAATACGCTGATGGTGCTCGAAGTCCCGGTCAATTATGCCGTGCCGTGGATGTCCCCGCAAGACGCCGATTTCGTGGTGTTGAGCTCCATTTCCGGGAGATCATCACTCCGATGGGTCGCGGGGTTGGCTGATGGCGTGAAATTCCTCTCATCCGATATCAGCGGCGACGCTGCGAGTCTGACGACGGAGGAGGGGGGAGTTTTGATCAGGTTAGGCCAGTGCGCGCGGTGAGACGATGAGCGACCGTCCGGATTGTTCCTGCGTACAGCGACCAAACCAAGGTGAAGTTTGTGGCGGTGTGATCCGACTTGGAGACGCGCGATGAGCCGACGTCCCGCGGGCTGTGCAGCCAAGGTCGCAACCCGCAGGCCCGCTGTCAAATTCGTTCTTGGCTCATCGCGATATTGCTCGCTGATCTTGCCGGTAATGAGCTGTGGTGACGGTCGCTCTACGCAATGCATCAATCGCATTAAGAATATCGGGCTGGCACTGCACAACTATGCAAACAAATATGGCGCGTTCCCGCCTGCCTATACGGTCGATGCGGACGGCAAGCCGCTGCACAGTTGGCGGACGTTGATGTTGCCCTATTTGGATCATCGTGAACTTTACGAAACGATCGACCTCACCAAGCCGTGGAACGATCCCGCGAATGCCCAGGCTGCTTCGGCCAATTTGACCATCTTTCAATGCCCCTCGGCCGAATTGGATCCACACCAAACAACGTATCTGGCAGTGACGACGCCGACCAGTTTTTTGCAGTTGACGGAAACCAGGGATTTTGGGGACATCAAAGACGATCCGCACGAAACGCTGTTGGTCATTGATGCGCCGGCCAAGAATGCCGTGCATTGGATGGCCCCGTATGACGCTGGCGAACAGGTCGTGTTGGGGCTGACGGATAAATCCGACTTGCAGCATTCCGGTGAAATCATAGCAGTGTTCGCCGATGGCGCGGTTCGAGCAATCTCTCCCAACATGCCGGAAGCGGAACTGCGCCGCCTGATTTCGATTGCTGGAGATGAGGTGCAGAATACAGCGGGCCGCGTTCGCCAATGACGTGCAGGTTTGCGCCATAACCGTTGCGGTTCCATAAATTCGGCTTGTCCGCTAGCTGCCGTTTCGGCATGATGCATGTGGCGGATGTCTTATACCCAAATTCGGAGGCGCATCGATGAGCAGACGTTCCTCAGCCTGTGGTGGTCATGAATGCGAGCGAATCGAACATTTTCGCCGGCGGGGTTTCACGCTCACCGAACTTCTCGTCGTCATTGGCATCATTGTCGTAATGATCGCGCTACCGTTACCAAAACGTTCGTCAAGCTCGTGGAAGCGGCGGGCGTGCAGTGCCGGAACAACCTCAAGAATATCGGCCGGGCACTGTACAACTATCATGATGTCTATGGCAGTTTTCCTCCCGCCTATACGGTCGATGCGGACGGCAAGCCGCTACACAGTTGGCGGATGTTGATCTTGCCGTACTCGCAGAAAGGGACCGTTTACGATAGGACAGACTTCTCAAAACCGTGGGACGACCCGGCCAATACCGAAGTGGCTGCAATGCTCGAACCTATCTATGCCTGCCCGACGACCATCATCACGCCGGATCATACGTCCTATTTGGCCGTCGTGACGCCTGAGAGTTGCCTGCGACCATTGGCATCGCTGTCCATTCCGGAAATCACCGACGGAACATCGAATACAATTATGGTCGCTGAGGTCCCGGTCAAATATGCCGTTCCGTGGATGGCTCCACAGGACGCCGATGAACATATGGTTTTAAGCCCAAAACCGGATGACGATTTACATCATGCCGGCGGGAGTTTTCATCTCTTTGCGGATGGGAGTGTTCAATTCCTCTCGTCTGATACGGAGACAGCGATACTTCGCAGTTTGATCACCCCGGCGGGGGGCGAACAGATCGATTCATTCTAATTCGTAAGTCAGTGACGCGCGATCTCGCACGATGAGCGTTTGCTCCTGGATTGTTCTTGCGATACAGCGACCAAACAAGGATGATGTGGGTGGCGGTTGTCTTAAATCCAAATTTCGGAGGCGCACCGATGAGCAGACGTTCCTCATTTCCTAGTAGCGGCCTGTGCGGCACAACGTCGCAACTTGCCCGCCGGGGCTTCACGCTTGTCGAATTTCTTGTAGTTCTTGGCATTATGGCTTTGCTCATCGCACTCTTGCTGCCAACTGTGCGCGGTCGTCAGCCTGCGCATCGCACGCAGTGCCGGAACAACCTGAAGCAAATCGGGTTGGCGATGCACAACTACCATGATGTCTATGGCAGCTTTCCGCCCGCTTATACGGTCGATGCGGACGGTAAGCCGCTGCACAGTTGGCGGACGCTGATTTTGCCGTATATGGATCAAGGGTTACTCTACGATAAAATTGACCTCTCCAAACCCTGGGATGATCCAGCCAATGCGGAAGCGCGCGCAACGGTGGTACCGGCCTTTGTCTGCCCAACAACCGAATTGGAGCCGACGCAGACTGTGTACTTGGCTGTGGTCACTCCGGACAGTTGTCTGCGCCCAAACGAACCACGGCCGATCTCTGAGATCACAGACGGCACGTCGAATACGATCTTGGTGATGGAATCGCCCATGAACGCAGCCGTCCCCTGGATGGCCCCTTGGGATGCCGATGCCCGGTTGATGTTGAGTCCGAAATCCGAGGACGATTTGCATCATACCGGCGGGAGTCTTCACCTCTTTGCGGATGGGAGTGTGCAATTCATCTCCTCCGAAACGGAGACCGCGACTCTTCGAGGTCTGATCACCCCGGCAGGTGGCGATGAGGTTGGTGAATACTGAAGCTGTAAGCCACTGACGCGCAAGATCGTACGATGATCCTCCAGCCTCTGAATTGTTCTTGTGATACAACCGTCAGAACCAGGATGATGTGTGGGGCGGATGTCTTGAACCCGAAATTTGGAGACGCATCGATGAGCAGACGTTCCTCTTCTGGTGGTTGCGGCGTAATCAGCCGAACGGCGACAATTCGTCGACAGGGGTTCACGCTTGTTGAATTTCTTGTGGTTATTGGCATCATCGCGATTTTAGCTGCGCTGATCTTGCCGGAAATGTACTGTGGTAACGGACACCGGACGATGTGCCGGAACAACCTGAAGCAAATCGGGTTGGCGATGCACAACTACCATGATGTCTATGGCAGCTTTCCTCCCGCTTATACGGTCGATGCCAACGGCAAGCCGCTACACAGTTGGCGGACGTTGATCTTGCCGTATATGGACCATCAGACGGTCTACGACAAAATTGACCTGTCTAAACCGTGGGATGATCCAGCCAATGCGGAGGCGCGCGCAACGGTGGTGCCGGTCTTTGTCTGCCCGTCGACCGAATTAGAGCCGACGCAGACTGTGTACTTGGCTGTGGTCACTCCGGACAGTTGTCTGCGCCCAAACGAACCACGGCCGATTTCTGAGATCACCGACGGCACGTCCAATACGATCTTGGTGATGGAAGCGCCCATGAACGCAGCCGTCCCCTGGATGGCCCCTTGGGATGCCGACGCCCGGTTGATGTTGAGTCCGAAATCCGAGGACGATTTGCATCATACCGGCGGGAGTTTTCATCTCTTTGCTGATGGGAGTGTTCAATGCATATCGTCCGAGACAGAGACCGCGACTCTTCGAAGTCTGATTACCCCGGCCGGTGGTGATGAGGTCGGTGAATTCTGAAGCTGGCATCATGGTTGATGCGGGGTGGACCCAGCAAGATTCTTTTTAGGCCACCCAGGCTGTTGCCATGCTTCATAAATCAGCAGCGGGACGGTCCAGCTCAGCCAGGAGGAGAGCGGATAAATCCACGGGGCGTCGGCGGCGGTCACGATCGTCAGGCCCCCCATCACGCGGATTACGACCGCCGAGCAGAGCAACACGAAGCAGCGCTGCATCCAGCGTTGATGCACAGCAAATCGCCGCTGAACCGCAGCCCGCCAGCCCAGGGCGACGCACAGTCCGGTCGCAATCGACAGCATTGCAAAACTAACGCCCGCCACAGCCCCGGTCATCGCCCACCGCGCCATCCACAGCCCACTGGGGGCGAGAAAGAACAGGACGCACACCGCCTGCATCCGCCCCAAAATGCGATGCCAGCGGGGAAACCGTAGGCGGAACCGATTGCTGAGCAGCAGCATGCCCAACACGAGCGTTATTGGCCCGGCGAAGATGTGGACGTAAAACGCCCAGGCATAACTGCCATAAAAATACGGTTCGCGGCCGAAGAGAAAGTCGGCATGGAAATCAGGCGGGACGTAGTCGCGGTAACTGACCAGCGTGAGGACGACGACCTTAGCGATCAACAGGCAAGTCAGCCCGGTGAGTAGACGTCGTAGGGTGATGGTAGAAATGCCAAGCATGTCTAACGTTTGATTTTCGTGATGCGAGATAGCCCGCACCGTTTGCGTGCTTTTCTTATTATTCTACCCAGCCCGGCCATCCACGTTTATACCAACTCTGCTGTCGTAACCATTTTTCGTAAGTCAAATAGATTGGACGTAGACCGGTTTGTTGCCGGTCATGACAAAACTGATCCAAGAGTTCAAACATTAATTCAATTACTGGCAAGTGGTCGTCGCAAACCTCCAACTCTTTTCGCGGGGACCGTGCCTTCGGAAAAGCCAACGCAAGAATTAATGCGGTCCAGTGTAGATTATCTCCATCATCTACTTTCACGATTAGCCATTCTCGAAAGCCTGCAAGAACGCCGCCATTGCTGGCCATGTCAGCGCCGTCAATGAAAGAAACGACCGTATCAAACGTTACGCTGGGAAGCCACATTTGTGGAGCCTGTCGAACACGGTCGAGGGCAAATGGCAAAGACAATTCAATCTCCAATGCAGATATGGGGCGTTGCCAGCGGTTTGTGAAGGGCGGCAGGCGGGAGCCTGCCCTACGGTCTTTGGGTTGTTGGTCGCGTGAATTGCGGCTTCTTGTGGGCTGCGCCCACCCCGATTGCTATTCGCAATCGCGGCCACCCGTGTGCTATTTTCTGCCTACTGCCTACTGCCTACTGCCTACTGGCCGCGGGTTTTCGTACCAGATCACGCCGAGGTTCTCACGCTCTTCGCAGGTCATGACGTCGAGGTCGCCATCGCCGTCGATGTCGCTTGTCTGAATCAGGTCGAACTTCGTGCCGGTCGGGCCGCTCAGGGTGTGTTGTTGCCAGGTGATTTCGCCAGCGTCGGTTTGGTGTTGTTCCATCCAGACGATGCCGGAGACGTTCTTGGCGTTTTCAAAGGAGAACACAATATCGGCGCGGCCGTCGTTGTTGATGTCGGCGATGGCTGTGGATTTGCCGGTGCCGACATTTTTGGGGAAAGGAATTTGTGAGGTCTCCCAGGCGACTTGCTTTCCTGGTTGTCGGCGGTGCCAGAGGATTTGTCCGGGCTTATTGGGAACGACGACGTCGCTGAGGCCGTCGCCATCGACATCGGCGTCATCCAGAAACATCACCTCGCGGTTTCCGGTGCCGATGGGGTGTTTCGTCCACGGTTCGGTCAGGGGGCCGTCGATACCGGGGTTTTTCAACCAAAAGCAGCCCCGCCCTGCTCCGCGGCGGTCGCTGGCGAGAATGTCTGTGTTGCCATCACCATCGATGTCGGTCCAGATTAGCGACATGATCCAACCGGCGGGGCAGATTGTGTGTAGTTTCCATTGGTCCAATTGTCGCGGATTTTCCGGGGCTTGCAGCCAACCGATCAGACCCTGCTTGCCTTTGGAACCGACGATGAGATCCACGCCATGCTTCCCGTCGATTTGGGCGGGGACACAGAACATCCACTGCGCGCGATCTTGCGTTGCGGGAATGGCAGCGGTGCTCCAGGCGGATGGGGAGAGTGCGTCTTTCGCGTCGCTCGGCGCCCAATGCACGAACATGGTCCGCGTTTTGCCTTCGCAAGAACTGATGACGTCGACGGCGCCGTCGTTGTCGAGATCGGCGAAGACGGCGTCTTCGGGAGCGGCGACTTGGCCGACGGTGACGGCGGGCCATTGGCCCCGCGCCTTTTCGTGGCCGGGATGATGGTAAACGCGGACGATGCCCCCTTCTTCCCAACCGGTGGTGATGTCGAGTAGGCCGTCGCCATTGATGTCGGTCAAACGCACACCGTCGGCGCCGCGGGAAGAATCATCGATCGTATGACGTCGCCAAACGTCGTCGGCCATGGCGCTGCCGGCGCTGAGGAATGTCATGCCGATGAGGAGTGCGAATCGCATGTTGATGTCTACGCTGAAGGTTCGGGATTGTTCAAGCGGTTTCGGCGGCGTCGATCGGCCGGGGTTCGGGGATGATCCAGGCGATCACCGTCGTCAAGATGGCGGAGACGAGAAACGTGCCGCAGACGAAGTAGTAGTTCACTTCGTGATTCTGTTGGGATTGTTGGTACATTTTCATCAAACCCACGGCGGTGCCGGTCCAGGTGATCAGTAACAGCATGGCTTTGATGGATGGTTGCTTAGATCGATAATTCGCGGTAACGGCGATGGCGGTACCCAGGCTCATGAGTGCGACGATAATCCACCAGGTGCCGATGTTGTCACTGAAATAGACCTCTTTTCCGTCCCGCAGCAGGCGGCCGATGCCGCGCATCAAATCGAGGCCAAATGAATAGACCGTGAGTGTGACAGCGATGTGCCAGCCAAAGAAGTTGGAATTCAACACCAATCCGGTCAGCACGGCCAGTTCGATGACCATGATAAACAGCACCGGGACGGTGAAATGCAGGCGGTGGACGGTGAGTACCAGGATGGCTCCCAGAAACAGAGCGGGGAGAAAAGGCGTCTGCTTGGGGACCAGTTCGGGCGTAGGCGTGGCCGGTTCGGCCAGTTGGTCACGGTTTAAATAAGCGGCAAGACCCAGACCGCCGCCGAGCAGAAATCCGAAGCTGAATTCCATCCCCTTCCACCAGGAGAAGGAACGATACGGCGGGTCAAAATTGGAGCCGAAAGCAATCAATTGTCCGCCCAGTCCGAAACCGAGTCCCCCAAACAGCAAGCCCCACAGAGCAAATGAAGCGGGGACTTTGTTTTCGCTGGAGACGCCCAGGGAGGCGAGGAGGGCGAGGCCGCCCAACAAGAGCCCGGCCCATATCTCGGCCCGTGGTTTGTCCGGGTCGGAGAAATAAAAGTAAGGATGTCGCGGTGCATCCAAGTAGGCCCAACCCACGAACGTGGCAGCCACCATGGCCGTCATGGCAAAGAGAATTTGCTTGGTAGTAAAACGGTCGCGAACGAAGGCGAGCCCTAATACGGCGCCACCGAGAAATCCCCAGACAGCTCCTTTGACCGCCATCGCAAACGAACCCCATAAGTAGGTCTCATCGAAGCGCGACAAGCCGATCGTTTGTCCGTAGGTTTGGTGTCCGCCGATACCGATTCCCAGTGCGCCCAGGCAGATGATGAAACCGACAGAATTGCGGCGGTTTAAGAGTTGGCATAAGACTAAAGAGACCATCGCACCGGGAATGAGCGCGCCGATGGGCCCTCCGCCGATTGTTCCCCGCAGGCCCCAACCGAGGCACATGGCAATGGCGGGATAGATGAAAAACAGCAGCGGGGAATATTGAGAACGCATGGAAGGACGCCTTGCACGTTCGAGATGCTATCGGGAAAAACAAGAGGACGCAAAATTATCTAAGTTTGGCGCTGCATTTACCTTACGGAATTACAATGTCTGGCGTAAAGCGTTGGATGAAAATTGTGGATTCTTCGGGTTGCGCAGCGTCGCCCCTTGACCCTACCCTGTTTTCGACACAGAATTCCTGCAGACGGGACCGCGGTTGATAAACCCAGACAGGAGGTGGCTGAGATGTCGACGAAGATGGCGACGAAACCCCGCAAAAATGCCAACGAAGAAACCTTGCCAACGATCGGCGGGTATTTGATAAGGCGACTGCAGGATTACGGACTGAAGCATATTTTTGGCATTCCAGGCGACTTTGTGCTGCAGTTTTATAATCTGTTGGAGGAAAGCCCGATTGAGGTGATCGGCGCGACACGCGAAGATTGCGCCGGATTCGCTGCCGATGCCTATGCACGCGTCAACGGACTGGGCGCCGTTTGTGTGACCTATTGCGTGGGAGGCCTAAGTACGTGTAACTCTGTGGCGGGGGCTTATGCCGAAAAATCGCCGTTGATTGTCATTAGCGGTGCGCCGGGCATGGAGGAACGTGTCTCCGACCCTCTGCTGCATCACCGTGTGAAGGATTTTAATACGCAGCACGAAGTCTTTGACAAGATCACGATCGCGTCAGCGACGTTGGAAGACCCGTTGACGGCGTTTCGAGAGATCGACCGTTGTTTAGCGGCGGCGGTCCGTTATAAGCGTCCGGTCTATCTCGAACTCCCCCGCGACCGCGTCCAGACACAGGCACTCTTTCCGCACGAACCGCGGGAGGAGAAACTGAGCAGTCACAAGCAAGCGCTAACAGAGGCATTGACCGAAGCGGAGAGAATGATCAACGGTTGCCAGCGTCCGGTGATTATCGCGGGTGTCGAGATGCATCGCTTTGGCTTGCAACAAGAAGTCGTCAAGCTGGCAGAGAAAAACAAGATTCCGATGTGCGCCACGCTGCTCGGAAAATCAGTCGTGAGCGAAACGCATCCGCTTTATCTTGGAATTTATGAAGGAGCCATGGGCCGGGACGGAGTGCGAAAGTTCGTCGAAGAAAGCGACTGTGTGATTCTACTCGGCACGTTCATGACGGATATCAATCTCGGGATCTATACAGCGCATATCGATCCGGGACAGTGCATTTACATCACCAGCGAAGGGCTGCGGATTCGTCACCATCACTATCGCGACGTGCAGCTCAAGGATTTTGTCAAAGGTCTGGTCAAAACAAACCTGAAGCCGCCGAAGCGCGAGATTCCTAATTCGGTCCGACCGGTCGCGAAGAAATTTGAGTTGCAGCCGGAGAATAAAGTCACGCAGCAACGGCTATTCGCGCGGATCAATGAATTGCTGGATGACAATATGGTCGTCGTGGCTGACATTGGAGATTCGCTGTTCGGGGCGTCCGATTTGACGATCTATCGCCGCAGCGAGTTCCTCAGCCCAGCGTATTATACGTCCATGGGCTTTGCCGTTCCTGCCGCTTTGGGCGTGCAATGTGCCAATCGTAAGTTGCGGCCGTTGGTCATCGTCGGGGACGGGGCTTTTCAGATGACCTGTTTGGAACTCTCCACCACGTTGAAACATGGTTTCAACCCGATCGTGTTGGTGCTGAACAACAAGGGATATGGCACCGAGCGATTCTTGCACGAAGGCCCGTTCAACGATATTCCGAACTGGGCCTATCACCGCATGCCGGATCTTTTAGGCGGCGGCTGGGGATTTGAGGTGCACACCGAGGGCGATCTGGACAAGGCGTTGCACGCGGCGCTGGCGAATAAAGATGCGTTCAGCCTGCTGAACATTCACCTGGGCAAAACTGACGTCAGCCCGGCCTTGACGCGGTTGGCGGAACGGTTGTCGAAGCGGATTTAATTCCTTCGCGAATACCGGTCAGCGCAAAAAGAAACAGGGACGAAAGTCAAACTCCGGAGAGTTGGCTTTTGTCCCTGTTATCCTTTGCGTTGCAAGATCGTTCAACAATGGTCGGAAGCTGTTAGGAAAACCGACCGTGCTGAGAGTGATCCTACTGCAAAGGGTTCGTCCCCCCCGAAGCCGCGACGTTATTCACTAATAGGTCGATTAGTGCTGTCAGCCGCGACTTACGAGTTACTGCGTTATGAACGAAGTGAATAGGTATCCAAGTGGGAGGACGGGATAATGTTCGATCGCGTGAAACGCATCAGTTCCCAGGTTGGGGTGCTGGCGGTTCGATGTCGATGCCTTCGGCCAAGCCGGCTTGTTCCAGCTTGTATTGTTCGATGGCGTTGATTTGGTTGGTCAGCTGATCTTCAGGACCATGCGGGTAATATTGCATGTCGTCGCGAAGATAGTAGGCCGACGGCAAGGTTTGTCCGCCGACTGATGTCTGGCAGCCCACGAATGTGCAGGTCATCAGTGCGCAGCCCACCAAGGCGACTACCGGACGAGCAGCGTGACGAAGAGCTTTCATGGTTAACTTTCTGAATAGTCGTTCGAAGTATCGGTATCGCGTTCGGTCGACGAATCGCAATCCCCAAATGGATCACCCAGCGACTGGAACAAACGGTTCCGGAACGTGAAATGGCACAACGACAGGTTCAAAACTCGGCTCACCGTTTTTTGATTCCTGCTTGATAGGAATATGTATCGACCGATACAGACAGGAACTTCGACATTTTCGACAAAATCGTTACGGTTTGATGCAAAATGAGATAGGCGGCAACCTATTCACTCCGAAGCGACAGAGAGAACACCGTCAATTGTCCCGGAAAATGTGGACTTTTTAGGTGCTGGAATCGGGTTCTAGGATATTGAAACGCGCGACCCGAGAATAGAAAATTGGCTAGTTCGACTCGGGAAACTAAATCGCTTCCTGTGCGTTCCCGGTGTGTTCCCAGTGCGCTGTGGGGCGATCGCGCGGTCGGACATCCGTTCAAAGATACTGGTCTTCATGGGGTTTGAAACGACTTGTAAGGAATTTCCCGGTTCGCGAAGCTTGGCCCTGCAGGGCCGTGTCGGTTACAGTGAGTGGACGGTCTGTTTTAGGCCTTGGTTATTCTACCGGTCCGCATCTCGGCCCTACGTCCTGGAGATTTAGAGACATGCGTTTTCGTCTGTGCTTATTCGTTGCTGCCTTGCTTGTCACTCACATGGTCGAAATCGGTGCCGCTGCGGAGCGGTCGGTGACGATCCATCGCGATAAGTGGGGCGTCCCGCATATCTACGGAGCCACAGCGGCCGACGGCGCTTATGGTCTGGGCTATGCACAAGCCCAAGATCGCTTAAAGGACATTCATATCAGTCTGCGTACCGGCTTGGGGACGATGTCCGAAGCGTTTGGGAAAAAGTATCTCGAACAAGACTACATCATGCGACTGTGCCGCAATGCGGAGTTGGCCGAGGAATCCTGGAAGACGTTGCCGCCGCATCTCAAAGAAATTGCCGAGAATTTCACCGCGGGTGTCCAGGCATTTTCCGACGAGCATCCTGAGGCAGTCCCCGAATTCGCTGTCGAATTAGAACCTTGGAAAATCCAGACGATCGGCCGGGCCATGATTTTGCGGTGGCCGTTGGGAACGATTCAAGACGATCTGAAAAACGGAAAAAAACGCGAGCAGCCCGCTCAACGTTCCAACCAATGGGCGGTTTCCCCCTCGCGGTCAGCGGATAACGTGGCGATTTTGCTGTCCGACCCGCATCTCACTTGGGAAGGGTTGGCGGTCATGTACGAAGCCCGCGTGCATGCGGGGGAGTTGCACATGAACGGTTATTTCTTGATTGGTTCGCCGGTCATGGGGATCGGACACAACCAGCACGTCGGCTGGGCATTGACGACAGGGGGACCCGATACGTCGGACGTCTATGAGATGAATGTCCGGATGAACCCACTGCTGGAGTACGAATACGACGGCCAGTGGCGTAAATGCGAGACAACGGTTTTCCCGATTGCGGTCAAAGGCGAAACTCCTGCCATCCGCCCCGCGGTCTATACACACCTCGGCCCGTTGATTACCCCGCCCGACCTGAAAACCGGCAAGGCTTTTGTCGGTGCCTCGCCCTACCTGGAGCAGACCGGCCTGTTCGAACAATTTTATCGCATGGCGATGTCCAAGAACGTGCGCGAATTTTACGACGCTATCGGCATGTGCGAGTTCAACGAGCAAAATATCATGTTTGCCGACACGAACGGGGACATCGGATATGTCCGTAGCGGAGCAACGCCGATTCGCCCCGATGGCTACGATTGGAATCGTCCTGTGCCGGGGAATACCTCGAAGACCGCTTGGAAAGGCAAGCATTCGATCGACGATCTGGTGCACATTTTTAATCCGCCGCAGGGTTACATGCAAAACTGCAATATCAGTCCGGAAAACATGATGGTCAATTCGCCACTCAAACCGGGCGATTATAAAGACTACATCTACAACGTATCGTGGGACACGAACAATCCTCGCGGATTACGGACCGTGCAAATGTTGGACGCGGACGATTCGGTGACCCGCGACGAAGCCATCGCAATCACGATGGATGTGCAGGACTATTTTGCCCCGCAATGGAAACAGGAATTGGAGTTGGCGGTCAGTGCCGCCGGGCAAGAGAAGATGCAGGACGAGGAATTCGCCAGTGCGGTCAAAGCGATTTTGGCTTGGGATGGCCAATTCACGGCCGACAAAACAGCGACGTCGTTGTACAAATTCTGGCGGATCAAATGTGGTCAAGAAATGGACCTCAAGCCAATGATCGGCGGCGGCCATCTGGGCGAGGAACAACAGGCCCAACTCCTGGAATTGTTGGCTGAAACGATGGCGGAGTTGAAGTCGAAACATGGACGCTGGGATGTCGCCTGGGGCGAGATTCACAAAGTCGGTCGCGAAGGACAATACTTTCCCGTAGGAGGCGCGGAATTTCGATCCGGGCCGAAAGAAGCGAACTTCTCTGAAACGCTGTTTGACGTAAACTCACGCGAAGATTCGGCATTGCCAGGTAAGTACGTCGCCCATAACGGATCGATGGCGATGATCTTGATGTTCTTCCACAAAGATGGCATCGAATCGCTGACCTGCACGCCGTGGGGCCAAAGCGGCGATCCAACGTCGCCGCACTTCATGGACCAGGGCGAGCACCTGTATTCCAAACGGAAAATGAAGCCGACCTGGTGGGCCGAAGAAGACCTAAAGAAGAATGTCGAATCAACCACGGTCCTAAAAATCGCCGCTGCACCCACATCAAATGAGTAGGTCATGCTGTGCATGACGAATATCGCAACGGGCACATCGCCCCAAGCAACGTCAAACACCGCATACGATACGCTCCAACAACCCGCTCAGCGGTTTTGCCCGCCGCTGCGGCGTTGCCCGAGGTCTTCATAATACTTGCGGACCTCGGGAGCGTATTTAGGCAGGTACTCTTCGCTGAAGTTGTTGAGCAACCGATTGCGGATCGCTTCGGGGAGGTGTCCCCAAATGTCTTTGAGCATGCGTTTACGGGCAGCCGCGGCACGGGCTTTTTCTGCTTCTGATTTGTCGAACCGTTCCTCGGAATCTTGACCGTCCTTGGGACGCCGTTCGGTTTGCTGTTGTTCTTGTTGCTTTTGTTGCTGTTCTTGTTGCTGTTGAGGGGTGTCTGGTTTCGGTTGTGGTTTCTTGTCGTTTTGGGGCGGCGGCGGTTGGTTATTGGGATTCGGCGGTGGCGGCGGGGGCTGATTTTGCAGCAGTTCAATGAGCTGCGTCAAATCGTCGAGCACTTTTTGCTGCAGTTGTTGCGTTTCTTGTCCGGGCTGTCCCGCTTCGATGCGCTGGCTGACGTCGCGCATCTGATTGACAGCGCGATCCAATACCTCGCCGGGTTGTTGCTGGGCGTCCTCAGGAAGCAGCGACTCCTCTAATTCTTTGTCGATCGTTTCATCGCGCGGCGACGCTGTCGGATCTGGATCCTTGGCGGCGGGCTCGGTCACGGCGGGCTCGGTCACGGTAGGCGGCTGTGGTTTGGACTCGTCGCCGCAAACCGGACGTCCGCTCAATGCCCACGCGAGGCATAGGCCGGCGGTCAATAGGATTCGGTTCATGGCTTAAGCTCCAGGGCATCATCTTCGGCAGCTGGTTCCTCGGTGTTCGATTCATCGGTGACCGGCTCTTCCTCGACTGGTTCTTCTTCGGCCGCTGCCGTGATTTTTGTCAGGTTGCGGGTCAGGTCGGCCAATTCTGTTTGTTCCAAGGCGAGATCCTGTAGGGCTTGTTGATTGGCCGGTGAGATTTCGTCAGCAGCTTCTATCTGTGCAGCCAATTCGATCGTCCGCTCCCGCAAGTCGCTTTGCATTGATTTGAGAACTTTGAGTTGCGCCAATTGCGGAATGCCATCGGTCGGCGGGCCGCCTTGTGCGCCGCCGGGGCCGGGACCTTGCTGTTGTGGATTCTGTTTGTTCTGCGGGTCCTTTTTCTCCGGTTTGAGTGCTTCAACAAGATCGATGAAACGCTGCTTGGCCCGTATTGCATGTCGCTGCGTTGTTTCGTCAGCTTGTCGCTCAGACAATCGCACGGCCGCGCGGTCCATATCGCGCGCCGCTCCCTTGAGGGCTAACGCAAAGACTTCGGCGGCGGTGAGCGTCTCTCGCAGTTTTTCGGTCTCTGACTGCAATCCACGTTGGACTTCGGTTAAACCGATCAGCGACCGCAACGTGCCTCGCGACCATTTGCCCTGTTCGGCATAACGGCCTTGTAGCCGTGCGGTTTCGTCAATCACCCCTTGCTGCCGTGGAATCATGGCCCGCAATTCATCGGCGATTTTCTCCAGCTGTTCTTGCGCCAGTTGTTCTTCCGCTTCACGACGCTGCTGGGCCAACTCTCGCTGCGCTTGTTCCATATCATCCAGCGCCTCTTGAGCCTGTTCGGCGGCGGCGATTGGATCGTCCTTTTTGAGTTGTTCGGCGGCCTGTTGTTGGCGGTCGGCGGCGCGGGCGGTGGCATCACGCCCCTTTTGGATTTGCAGTCGGCGCAATCGCCGCGTCATTTGCTGGGCTTCGTCGCGGAGTTGCTGTTGTTCCTTGGCCAGTTTTTTTAGTTCCTGCTGCCGCTCTTCGGGATCCTGCAGGTCCTGCGCTTTCTCGATTTTGCGCATCAGTTCTGCTTGGCGTTCCTTGAGTTGGACGAGCTTCTCTTCCTCTTGTTTGAGTTTTTTGACCATCTCGGCCGTGTCAGTTTGGCGGCGATTGTGCAGTGTGTCTTGCAAGTCTTGCAATTGTTTCAGTAATTCTCGCTGGTTTTGCATTGCGGCGCCAACGTCGTTTTTCTGGAGTTGTCGCGCTGCCTCGCGCATGTTGGCGGCGGTGGATTGTTCTTGGATCTGCTCGGTGACTTCTTCTAACAACTGTGACTCGGTGGAGTCTTTATCCGCTGACGACTTGAGCGTTTCCTCGACCTTCGATTTCAATTGATCGAGTCGTTTGGCAGCTTGTCGTTGACGTTCTCCAAGTCGTTGCAGGTCCGTTTGCTCCTGCTTGGTTAACTCCGAGGGAAGTTTGGTGAGTGTTTGCTTACCGAGCTTTTCTGCTTCCTCATTGAGCTTTTGTTGTGACTCGACCAATTGCTCAAGATCGCTGGCCAGATCGCGATGCGTGCGCCACTGGGCCATCTCCTTGAGCGCCGCGTTGAGCGACTCCGCTACGATCTGTTGATTCTTCTCCGCTCGTTCAAGAGCCTGTTGTTGTTCAGCCGTGGCATCCGCGGATTTGGGTGACGAATCGGTTTGAGTTGTGTCGTTGGCGACTTTGTTTTGTTCGCGTTTGCGGACGGCGGTCAGGTCCTCTTCAATCTGGGGCAGGTTCTCTTGGCCGAGGCGTTTGAGTTCCTCATCCAGCTTGGTCATGCGCCGCGTGGTTTTCGGGTCATCGATGCCATTGTCGCGGATGTCGTTGAGGAGTTGCTGTGCACGTTGCCGCACGCCGGTTTCTGCGTCGCTTAGTTTTTGGGCAGCGCGTCGTTGGGTCATTTCCGTTTGCTGCAATGTATCAACGTCCTGCGGCCGCAGTTCACCCGCTTCGTTGAGTTGAATCTGCAGTTGCCGGACTTGCTGGTGAGCGGCGTCTTGCTGTTTCTGGGCCAATTCCAAATCCGCCATGATGTCTGCTTGGCGGTCCGCCAACTCCTGCCGTTTCTCCTCGGAGGTCACAACGGTAAAGATGCGCGGCAAACTTTTTCCAATATGTTCCTCACCCAAATCAAACGCATCGGTGGCTTCGGCATGTAGAGTAATCGTGTCGCCCGGTTTGAGTTCCATCGTCGATAGGTCAAATTCATAAGTCGCCGTCTGATGTTGAGGCCTTGTGGAGTCGTTGAAAACCGAGACCATCTGCGGCTTCGTTGCATCACCATCACCCGCATTCTCGGCATCGGAAGGGGAACCGGTGTGATAAACCAGGCGGATTTCTTTGAGACCAAAGTCATCCTTGGCCACCATCCGCAACGGAATCTTGGCGACAGCAGTGACACGGAGATTGGTGGTCGGATCCGTGATTTCGATTTCAGGCACACGGTCTTCGATCCCCCGCAGGTCATAATGCCGACTTTGTCCGCTGTCATGCCCTTCGCGATCGCGGAAAGCTAACCAATAGGTCGAATTGCCCGGCTGCGCGATCGTAAACTCCGCGCCGAACGTCAAGCCCTCAGGGCCAAGCACGAGCGGTTGTGATTGTTCATAGACGTGCAAATGGGCATCCACCAACGGTTTGTCGGCGCGGGCTTTGGTGGTCACTTTGGTCCCGACAAGTCCTTCCACATGTCCAGTTCCGGCGGGGAGGTCGACACTGGGTTGCCCCAAATACTCAGGCGGCGTCAGCGTGACTTGCAGGTCCTCCAAATTGGGAGGGACAATGGCCTCGATCGTAAACCAAGGCATCTCCAGATCATCTCCCGCTTCGACGCGGAATTGAATCGGGCCTTCCAATACTAACAGGCTGGAGACGAAAACGTCGCGGGGTTGATCCTCCCGGTCGGTAATCGATTGGGCATTGAGTTGTTGCGATGTTTCCTGCTTGTCGGGAAATCGAAAGAAAATCGTCCCGTATTCCGGCAGTCCGCCCCGGGCGTTGTCGATGTGGATCGTTAGAGTTTCGCCAACGGCGATGCGTAGCGGCGTCTCCGGGGAATGGACCGATTCAAAATCGTCTCCCAGAATTCGCAATTGCGTTTGTTTGGGCCAATTAGTATCCGACAACGGCAAGACCATCCGCTTGAAGGCAATCGACGCGTCAGCGCGATTCAAACCGACTAAGACCGCCGTCACCAAACAGACCGCCGTCGCCGCCAGCACGATCCGTTTGACGTGGCGCGTTTGGACGACCTCGTCGAAGTCGACATTTTGCAGGTGTTTGCTGGTTTCGTTGACGACCTGCTGTTGCAGTTCGGGCGAGCCGAGTGCGGGATCGATGTCGTGTTTGAGGAATTGTACGGTACTAGCCAGACTGTCTTTCAGTTCTGGATGCAGGCGTTCAATCCGCAGCGCCAAATCGAGATCGTTCAATTGGACCAGTAACGGCGCAATCAACCGGCGATAGGCAACATAGGCGGTCGCTGCAACGACCGTCAGGCTGAGAATCAAGCGGACACCGGAGTCGCTGAAGCGAAACAGCCAATCGGCAATGCCAATGACAGCTATCGAGCCGACGAACACCGTGATCAGCCAGGAGACGCCATTGACGAACAGCGCGCGACGTACGCGTTGCCGTAGTTCGCTGAGTCGCGTTTCCAGTGGAGTGAACATCGTACTGTCGTTTCCCTCGCGTAACGTCAAAATCCAACGTTCATCATACCAGTCGCAGCCGTTTCCGCAAAATCCATTCCCCACACAACAGGCCCACAAACAGAGCAAACGTGAGCCAGAAATTCCAAAGTTGTTTGGGAGCTTCGGTTTCCAAAGGAACGGGATTTCCACGCGGGACAGCCGCCAAGACGTCGTCGGTTTCCAACAATGTATGGTACGCGCCGCCGGTGATCTTGGCAGCCTGAGTCAATTCGGGGACGTCCATTTTTACGGTTCGCATTTCGCCCATCGGCGAGGTGACGCGAAAATCGACGCTGGGCGGCGCGTTTTCAAACGTGGGTGAGGCAATGAATGCGTGATAGGTCCCTTCGACAGGATTGGCGAAAGTCCCTTCGAAAATGGTCGGCGCTTGCGGCAGTCGCTTGAGGTCCACTTGTCGCCGTGGCCCTCCGTGCTGTTGCACAACCACTGTTACGGCAGTCTCCGAGGCGGAAATCAAACGGTCGTCAAGAAAATTCACACGAAACTGAATCGGGGTGCCGCGCATGTATTCCTTGCGATCGACCGACAACTCCGCACCACGATCTCGGCCGAGTAATTTGGACCGGCTGAGGTAACGAATGACTTGGACCCAATACCGGCCGAAATACAAATCCCCCACACGGTACCGCCAACGCCACGTTTCATCGGTGGCATGAAAAATGACCTTGCCGCCACCAAAACGGTGCATGGCGATGATGGGAATCTCCTCGTTGCCGGAATTCGTTTGGGGGTGCACGGCAAACGCAACCGCGCCGCGTTTCAGTCGAACGGACTCGAATGCCCACATGAAGGGGGGCAAATTTCTCCAGACCTGTTCGTCGTCACGTTCGTTATCGGTTAATCGAAAAATCGATGTCCCTTTGCGACCATCGAGTGTCACCACGGGGCGAAAGCCGTCGCCGATGAGGGATGGGTTGTCTTTGCGGACCGCATCGGAGACTTGCACCGGCAATAGGTCTTCCAGCGGCGTCCCCCGGTAACCGACCGGGTTGTGCTGCGTCCCGGCGATCATCAACAGCCCGCCACTCTTTGTGTTGACGAATTCCTGCAGTTCCTGTTGCGTTCTCTCGGTGAGAAAGGCCAGATCCATATCGCCGAAGAGGATCACATCGTAGGAGAATAGATCCTCTTCATTAACGGGAAAGTTTTGCAAAGCGGTCCGATCCTCTTCGGCGTACTCCGCATCGGAGTCTTGCAGGACGGTCTTCAATTCAACCGTTTTTTCTCGCTCCAATAGCGTTTTCAAGAAGCGAAACTCATAACGTGGTAGGGAATCGGCCAGGAGCACGCGGATTTTTTCTTTGCGAACGCTCACGCCACGGACTTGGCGGTTGTTCTCGGTGTTGGCCTCCTTGGGAAGCAATTGCACGTCGACCACATATTGAAACTCACCGACTTCCGGCGGCGTGTAGGTTAATTCGAGTTTCTGGGTGCGTTCATCGGCATCGAGTTTGATCCGCTCGGTCGTCAGCGCGTTTCCGGTCGATTCGTCTCGAAGTGTGACCGACACGGTTTTTCCGGCGTAGCCCCGCGCGCTGAGCGTATATAAAAAGGTGATGGGATCATTGACGAACGCGACGTCGTCGACCTGAACGTCGGTGATTTCCAAGTCGCGAACCGGTTGGGCGTCTCCCAGTCCCAGCGCGAAAATCGGCACTCCCTTGCGGCGTGCAAAAGTCGCTGCAGCGGAGAGTTTTTCGCCTTCGGTCGTGATGCCGTCAGAGAGCAAAATGATGGCCGTGGGCGGCGCGCCGCGCAGGTCGTTCAACACCGACCGTAGCCCCTGCCCCAATTGCGTCCGGTCCCCTTCGGCTTCCAAGTCCCGCAATTGCGGTAGGACTTCGTCGACATCCTCGGGTGTGATGCATTCAGCGACCTTGGTAGCAGCCCCGGCCAATTTATAAATTCGTAATTTATGCCGCTGCAACAGACGCTTGAGAAAAGCCCCTTCGTCACGCAGCAAAATCGCCTTACCCACATTCAGCGGTGTGACTTCTTCGTAGTCGGCGGCGTCTAACAACGTGCGGGCGGTGGAACGTAGGTCGTCATCCTGATACGGATCCGCCGCCGTCATACTGCCGGAGTTGTCCAAAATCACCACGGCATAAGGCAAGCCGGTGCGATCGACCGACAGAAAGGCGCTGCTTAGCATGAAAAGCAACAGAAAAATGGCGCCCAACCGCATGGCGACCAACAGCCCCCGCATCCACCGCGAAGCACCGGTGGCATCGCGGCGATAAACCAGGATCACCACCGCAACAGCGGCAACGGCGAACAGCAACAACACCCAATCGGGCCAAGGAAAGTCACTGCGATATCTCCACGACGTCCCCTGCCCCGCCCCTGCGGGGGGGATGTCAAGCAGCCATTCCATGGTCTTTTGCAGCGGGGACATACGGCGATCGGTCCGAGCGAATGAGTGGGGACGTCCCTGTATTTGTATACGAGCAGCCGGTTCGCGGCAATCGCGGGGGGCGGGTTTCCGGATTGTGGGGTGTGGCTCGCGTCGCTGTGGGGTGGTATGCTACATGCCGAATATAATTTCGTAGCGACGGAACGGCTGGGGACAGTTGCCGTTCGTTTCAATGCTTCTGTTGATTTCAGCTAAGCTCATCAATTCATCCATCCGGTATTTTCAATAGCTCACCCGCCTCATGACGTTCGCCAATCCACTCGGCCTGCTCGGCCTATTGTCCTTGCCTGTGATTCTCGGGATTCACCTGTATCACCGCCGGTTTCCGCCGTTGGAGATCGCGGGTTTGCATTTGTGGGCTGTGGAGAGCGAGGTTCGGTTGGCTGGGCGACGGCGGGATCGGTTGCCGATTACGTTGACGTTGATTCTGGAATTGTTGGCGGCCCTGTTTTTGACGTTGATCATCAGCCAACCCCGTTTTGGCGAGGTGGACAGCGTCACGCATCTGGTGGCTGTGCTGGATGATTCCGCCTCGATGAGTGGCGGTCCGCCCGGGGAAGCGACGTTTCGCGAGCAAGCGATTGAGGAATTGCGGCAGCGGATGGACGAATATGGCAGTGATAGCGTGGTGACATTGATTCAATCCGGCGCGCGACCGGTGATGTTGGCCGGTCCCGCTGTGCCGTGGAGTGAAGCCGAGACGCGTCTGTCGGAATGGCAACCGCAGGCGACGCGGCACAACTTCGCCCCCGCCTGGGACCTCGCCCAACAAGTCGCCGATCAAACCGGCCAACTGTTATTTTTGACCGATCATGTTCCCACAACGGAGACCAATCCCGCTGCGATGGAAATCGTCTCCGTCGGTCGGAAATTGGAGAACGTCGCCGTGACGACCGCCGTTTGGGAATACGATGCGGCGACCGGGGTGGGCAATGTTCATCTGCGTTTGACCAATTTGGGCGAAGAGGCGGCCGATGCGCAAGTGACGGGCCGGTCGGGAAGCACGCCGATTTTTGAAAAGACGATCAAGATTCCGGCCGGTGGCAAATCGGCGCTCAACCTCACCGTCCCGGGCGGCGTGGGAAAACTCGACATCGATGTGACGTCCCCAAGCGATGGGTTGGTGTTGGACAATCGTGTGCAACTGATCGAACCCCAAGTCCGTAGCGTGGGAGTCGCAGTCGAATTACCCGAAGGCCCCGCCCGCGACCTGTTTCGCCGTTCGTTACAGGCGTTGCCCAACGTGGCGGTCGTCTCGGCGGATGAGGCGGATTTGATTGTGACCACCGCCGATCGACTGCCCGCTGCCGAGAGCAATGCCTGGTGGTTGGGCATTGGTCCGCTCAATCCCAGTGAAGCGGCCCGCAAAGCGGCCAAGAATCTGATTGGGCCGTACGTGATTGAAAAGGAGAACCCGTTGCTCGATGGAGTGACGCTCGCGGGGGTCATTTGGGCCGGTGTGCAGCCGGTCACGCAAGAAGCGACGCCACTGATCAGCGTAGGCAAGACGCCGCTGCTGGCGCAACTCGTCGGCACCCGCACCGCGGCGTATTTGCTCAATATCGACCTCGAGCAGTCCAGCCTCAGCGAAAGCCCCGACTGGCCGATTTTGATCAGCAATCTCATCGAACTGCGCCGCAGCGATCTACCCGGCCTGAACCGGTGGAACTACCGACTCGGCGAGGGAGTCCGCTTTCGGCTATACAACGGATTGGTCGACCCAGCCGGTGAATCCGATCCCAAGCCATTGGTGTTGGTGCACGACGGAGGACAACGGACCTTACCCCGCGGGAGTGTGATCGACATCCTTCCGCCCAATACGGCGGGCGTCTACGAAATCCGCGAGGGCGAGTCGACAGTCGGCCGATTTGCCGTGAACTTTGAAGATGCCGAGGAATCAAACCTGAAACTCCTCTTCCCCGGCGGCCGCCAACCCGCTCAGCCCAACCCCACAGCGCTGTACCAGATCGATCCCAAATACTCCTGGATCCTGGTCGCGGCAACATTCTTAACGCTCGTGTTGTTGCTACTCAATTGGTGGGTCGTGAAATCGCCACGCACATCCGCGTAGTTGGCGGTGAATTTAGCCACAGATTAAACACGGATTGAACACAGATAAATAAAGATAAAGGATTAGCTCCTGAAAATCCGTGTTTGATCTGTGTTCAATCTGTGGCTAAGAAGTTTTGAGACGACCGTTTCGGGACGTTTTCATCGGTTCGCAAAGGCCGTAGGGAAATGGCATTTGACTTGTAAGACGCCGGGAACCGATACGAGTGAAAGCGCGTGGTTTACTCGTTTCGGTTGCAAGGCACACTCCGATGGCCGGCACTGCGGAATTGATTGCTCAGGGATTGCAGCGGCATCAAGCCGGTCAGTGGGATGAGGCTGCGCGTTTGTATGCTCAAGCATTGGACGTCTCGCCCCGCTTTCCGGAGGCCCTGCACCTGCTGGGCGTGTTAGCACATCAACGCGGCGAGCATGGTCAGGCCGTGACGCATTTCCAGCAAGCCATTGCTGCGAATCCGAATGAAGCGGCGTATCACAGCAATCTGGGGAGTGCCCAACACGCACTGGGGCAATATGACGCTGCGGTCGACAGTTATGGCGCCGCTCTGCGGCTGGATCCACGACGACCCGAGACGCACCACAATCTCGGCAATACGTTCTCCGCTCGTCAGGAGTTTCAAGCAGCAGCGGCCAGCTTTCAATCGGCCATTGCGCTCGATTCTCAGTACGCCAAAGCTTACATGCAACTTGGTCGCGTATCGCAGCGTCTCAGTCAAGATGAGGAAGCCATTACAGCACTGCGGCGGGCCATTGAACTGGCTCCGGGAATGGTGGCGGCCTATGAATTGGTAGCGGATTCGTTGCGTCGGTTGGGGCAACGGGACGAGGCAATTGAGGTTTACGAGCAGTACTTGCTGCGCGACCCGAACAGCGCGCCAGCCATCTACAACAAGGGAGTCATCGAGCTGGACGACTATCGTTTGATGGCCGCTGAGTTATCCTTTGCTCGGGCCATTGAGCTGGCCCCGGATTTCCCGGAAGCCTACTGCAATCTGGGGATCACATTTTTAGCGCAGGGACGTGTGCGAGAGGCGATCGAAAACTTTCGCGCAACGCTGCGCATCCGCCCCGACTACGCGATGGCACGCAGCAACCTATTGATGGCGCTGCATTACGACCCGGCAACCGATGAAGAGACGTTGTACGAAGAACATTTGCAGTGGTCAGCAGCCCTGGAGCGTCCCGAGACGCCCGTACTGGCAAACACACGCGATCCACACCGCCGGTTACGCATCGGCTACGTCTCACCCGATTTCCGGGAGCATGCGGTTTCGCACTTTTTTGAACCGATCCTCCGCCAGCATTGCCGCGAGGCTGTGCATGTCACTTGTTACGCCGATGTGGCCAAGCCGGATGCGACGACAAGGCATTTGCAGTCGTTGGCTGACAATTGGCGCAATGTGCACGGGTTGTCGGACAATGAGTTTGCCGCTCACGTTCACCGGGATGAAATCGATCTACTCATCGATCTTGCCGGACACACCGCGGGCAACCGCATGACCGCCTTTGCCCGCCGCTTGGCCCCGGTACAAGTCAGCTACATCGGCTACGGCAGCACTACCGGCTTGGCCTGCATGGATTATCGCATTGTCGATCATGTGACAAACCCCGCAGACGAAACCTCCTGGCATACCGAAGAGTTGGCACGACATCCACTCGGCTTTGCCTGCTACTCCCCACCGCAAGATGCGCCGGCGGTAACTGCTCCTCCGTCTGTCGAAACGGGGCGTGTGACCTTCGGGTGTTTTAATAACATCGACAAACTATCGCCGCCGGTTGTGCAACTGTGGGCGCAATTGGTCAATGCAGTACCCGATTCCCGGTTATTCTTAAAGACACGGGCCTTCAACGATCCAGGAGTAGCGGAAGCTTGGCGGCGGCAATTCGCTGCCGCTGGATTAGCGCCGGAACGTTTGGAGTTATTAGGTCGCAGCCGGACCGTGGCGGAGCATCTTGCAGAGTATCGTCATGTCGACATCGCTCTGGACCCGTTTCCCTACACCGGTTCAACGACGACCTGCGAGGCGTTGTGGATGGGAGTGCCGGTCGTGTCGCTCCGTGGAAACAATTACGTGGGCCGCATGACGGCGAGCCTGCTGGAAACCCTCGGTGCGAAAGAGTTGATCGCCGATACACAGGCGGCCTACAAGGCCATCGCAGAACGTCTGGCGAAAGATGCCCGGTCCCTCTTGGCATATCGTAAAGAATTGCGAGGTGCGATGGCTGGTTCGGCGATTTGCAACGCAACGGCCTATACGCGCGGCTTGGAGGATCTTTACCGCGACATGTGGCAGCGGTGGTGTGGGGAGCAACGATGACAGCAACCGATGCAGAACTCCAACGCGCAATCGAGGCGCACCAGTCGGGAGACTTGTCGACAGCAATCCGCAGATATCGCTGCGTCATCGAGAATGATTCCTTGCAAGCAGAGGCATGGCATCTCTTAGGCGTGGCCTTGCATCAACAGGGGGAGCATACCGCTGCGGGGGAACATATCCATCGGGCCATTGAACTATGCGGGACCAACGCGGCGTATTTCTGCAACTACGGCACGGCACTGTTGGCGGCAGGGCAAACGACAGAAGCGTGTCGACAGTTGGAACGCAGTTTAGAATTGGAACCGGCGCGCGCGGAGTTTCACTTCAATTACGCGAACTGCCTGAAACAGTCCGGCCAGTTGGATCGAGCCGTAGCTAGTTATCGACAGGCGCTGCAGCTGCGGCCCGCGTATCCGCAGGCGCAGAATAATCTTGGAAACGCCTTGATGGAGCAAGGATTGCTCGATGAGGCCGCATACTGTTTTCGCGAGGCATTGGCCTCACAGCCGACATTCGCCGATGCGCACCACAATTTAGGAAATACGTTGCTACGCCAAGAGCGGCATGATGAAGCACAACCGCATTTTGCCGCAGCCGCCAAGTTTGCGCCGCGGCGGCCAGAGTTTTTGCAGAGCTATTTTCTCTCACTCAGTTACGAAGTCGACGTCGACGCGCAGCAACGTTTTGAGCTGCATCGTTTGTGGGGGGCACAGATTGATGGACTGCATCCCACCGAAGCCGCCTATACCAATACCGCCATCGCCGATCGACGTTTGCAGATTGGATATGTCTCGGCCGATTTTCGTGAACATGCGGTTGCCGATTTCCTGGAACCGATTTTGAAAAGCCATGACCCCACGCGGTGTCAGGTCACTTGTTATGCCAACGTCGCAAATCCTGACCAGCGCACGGAGCAGTTCCGCGTTTCTGGGGGGCAATGGCGGTCGATTGCCGAATTGACCGATGTCCAAGCGGCCGAGTTAATTCGAAGTGATGGCATCGACATTCTGGTCGATCTGGGCGGGCATACGGCGGGGAACCGGTTGGGGATCTTTGCTCGCAAGCCCGCACCCATTCAAGTCACGGGGATTGGTTATGGATGGACAACTGGTTTGCCAAGTATGGATTATCGTTTGACCGATGCGATCGCCGACCCACCGGGCGAGCCGCGGCGACACACGGAAGAGTTGGTAAGCATCCCCCACGGCATGCTTTGCTTTCAACCGCCTACGACGACTCCGGACGTCAATGCCCTGCCCGGTTCAAGCGACGCTCCAATTACGTTTGGCGGATTTCACCGTCACGTCAAACTCAACGAGCGAACGATGAAATTGTGGGCGCGGATTCTAGAGCGTGTGCCCGGTTCGCGATTGATGCTCAAAGACCGCGCGTTTCGCCATGCACATGTTGTGGAGCGGATGCAGAATCTGTGCGACGCTTGCGGGATTCCGCGCGAACGAGTCCTTTGGGAGACCGGTTCTGATTCGCGGTGCGATCATTTAGCGATGTATGGCAAGGTCGACATCGCACTCGATACCTGGCCGTACAACGGTTCGACAACGACGTGTGAGGCACTGTGGATGGGGGTGCCTGTGGTGACGCTCGCCGGTGATTCGTATGTTGGCCGCATGTCGGCCAGCCTATTAACGCAGGTGGGGCTCCCGGAACTCATTGCGCAGACCGAGGACGAGTATGTGGATTGCGCCGTCCGTTTGGCCGGCGATATAGCTAGATTGCAGCGGCTGCGTGGAGATCTACGTGACATTATGCGCTCCTCCCCACTCTGTGATGGTCCAGGGTACACCCGTGCCTTGGAAGCCTCCTATCGCGAGATGTGGCGCCGCTGGTGTGATGCGCGTCATTCAGCCAGGAGGGCGTCATGACGGTCGGGGAATCATTGGTCAATTCGGCGCTGCGTTTTCACCGCGCGGGTGAATACCGAATGGCGGAACAGTTCTACACACAAATCCTCAATGAGACCCCTGCCCCGGCGGTGCATACGAATCTGGGGATTGTGAAACGGGCCCTGGGGGATTTCGAGGGCGCGATTGCCTGTTATCACCGGGCCATTGAACTCGATGCGACTTGTTTTGAAGCGCACAACAATTTGGGCAACCTGTTGTGGAAACAAGGGCGGTTGCGCGAGGCGCTGGGTTACTTGCAACAGGCAGCGTCAATCAATCCTTCAGCTGTGATGTCCCGTTGCACGCTGGGATTGATCCAGACCGAATTGGGGGAACTGGACGCAGCGATCGACCAGTTTCAAGCCGCATTACGGATCGCACCGGAATTCGCGGAGACGCACAATGGCTTAGGCCGAGCCTTGCAGCTCAGTGGTGAATTCGCCCAAGCCTGTGTGGCCTATCGGCGGGCGATTCAACTCAAACCCGATTTCGCCGCAGCCTACGTCAGTCTGGGGAACGTGCTGACTGCGTTACACCGTTTTGACGAAGCGTGCGAGCACTACCGGGCTGCATTACGGATCAATCCGGCGGAACGGACTGCGCGAGACAATTTGTTGATGGCGATGCAGTACGACCCGGAATTTGATGTCGATGAACTCTTCGTTACGCATTGTGATATGGGACAGCGGATACAATTCGGTGCATCCTCCAGGATAGAGCATGACAATGACCCGGCGGCGGATCGCCGACTTCGCATTGGATACGTCTCTCCCGATTTTCGCAAACACTCCGTCGCGTTTTTTATGAAGCCGATTTTGGCGAGACATAATCCGGCGGCTGTCGAAACTTTTTGTTATGCCCAAGTCGCACAGCCGGACGAGACGACACAGCAGTTACAAAGCTTGGCGGGACATTGGCGCTCGACAGTCGGCATGTCCGATGCTGCCGTGGTGGAGTTGATACGCCGCGACCGAATTGACATCTTAGTCGATCTGGCTGGCCATACGGCAGGTAACCGGCTCGGCGTTTTTTCCCATAAACCAGCGCCGATTCAGGTGAGTTATTTGGGCTATGGAAACACAACCGGCTTAAGCAGCGTTGATTATTGGCTGACCGACGCGGTTGCGGATCCCCCGGGGGAATCGCGACGGCATACCGAAACACTGATCCGGCTGCAGCGCGGCATCGCCTGCTATGCTCCCCCAACAGCAGCCCCGGACGTTGCCCCACCGCCAATGCTACGCAATGGTTTTTTGACCTTTGGATCGTTCAACAAACGGGTCAAAATCAATCCCGCTGTCATTCGATTGTGGTCGCGGGTTTTGGAAACGCTGCCGACGTCACGATTGGTGCTCAAGGACCGCGCTTATGCGTCTCAAGAAATGCGCGAGATCACCCTCGCGGAGTTTTTACGCTACGGCGTTGAAGCGGACCGGATTGATTTAATCCCGCGGGCGGAATCGTTGCGTGACCATCTGCAACTGTACTCGCGGATTGATGTGGCCCTCGATCCATTTCCGTACGGCGGTTCGACGACGACGTGCGAGGCGCTGTGGATGGGGGTTCCGGTGCTGACGTTACGAGGAAATTGCTACGTCAGTCGTATGACGTCCAGTCTGCTCACGCAAATAGGTCTCACCGGGTGCATCGCCGAAACACCGGATGATTTTGTGCGGCGAGCAGTCGCTTGGGACGGGCAAGCGGACTGTCTGGCAGAGTTGCGGCGCGAACTGCGAATGGTATGTGCCGATTCACCACTTTGCGATGCGACCGGCTACACTCAGGAACTTGAAGCAGCCTATCGCACGATGTGGCAAAACTGGTGTGCTCAACGCCCGGAATTGCGAATCTGCGAACGCCCTTGCGGGTGCCGTTAGGCGGCTATTCCGGGTGCCGAGTCGTCGCGTTTCGATGGGCTCGCTGCCGACGGGCCGGTTGCAGTTTGGCTGTGGACTGCCTGTTCGATGCGGAGGATCTGCTCATTCAATGCTGTGAATTGGATGTCGACGGTGGAGGTCGTTTGTTCGATTCCTCCGGAGACAATCGTGACGATTCCCAAGAACAGCAGCATTTGGCCGGCGGTCAGCACCAGCCAACCCATCGGAGCATAGTGGGGCTTGTCCCCGAAAAATCCCCACAGGACAAACGTCGAGCCGATCGTCAAACTCAATACGCCGATGTAGGCCAGAATCTGTCCCAGCACCATTAACGAACCACCGCCCCGCTTGGCTGCCGGCTTGGAGGGAAGTCCTGGCTGGCGCGCGGCGGGTAGATTGGTCTCGACGTTTTTTTTGTTGGAGCTCACTGGAGCAGGAGTATTATCTTGGGACAGAGCAGGTGTTGCTTTGGCGATTGTCGCTGGAGGCTGTTTTGTGGTCGGCGGTGTCTTTTCGGACTTCGGTTCCTCAGGGGCGACGGGCCGTTTGGTGGGTGTCGAAGCCGTCAATTCATCCGTGGTCAGCGGAAGGGTCCGTGCCATGGCGAACTGCCCGTCGAGGTCCTCCCCGACAGCAGGATCGGTGATTTGGCCCAAATAGTCGATGGGCGACGAGGAGGACTGTGGGTTAGAATCCTTGTCCAACACTGGTCCGTAAGGATCCAGAATCTCATCGCTGGCCCAACGTGCCAATAACTCTTGCGGGTCCTTCGGCATAGATTTTACCTCGGCGGGCTGTGATCGTGTCGTCGTGATTTCGTTCCCACAAGCGGCGCAAATAACGCGTTTGTGATCCGCCGACGCTTGGCCGGATACGTTGGCCTGGCAATGTCCGCACCACATCCTTGTGATTCCGATTCAAAAACGGTTGCGAATTGTGGACCCAGTTGACAATCTGCCGGACGCTGGCAGGCGGGTTTCAGAATGGTGACTTTCCGGGATATCCTTAGATATGACGTCCGCTCCTGGATTAACGGCGGATTATCTATAGACTGCCGATCTACGCAAGACCGGTTCGCGGCTTCAATGCTTCAGGACGATCCAGCAGTCAGGTTTGGGAGCATAGATGGATCGCAGTTGATGTCTGATGCAACATTGTTCCGAGGAGTGGATTGAGCATCTCTATGGCCTGTTTCTTAGCTGAACTTCCCTCCAAACTCGCCTCCGTCCCCTTGCGGGCGGTCTCTGAAACCGCTAATCTCCTATCCCAAATGAGCGTCGATCCGTTGAGAATGTTGACGGTCGCCGCTAATGTTTCGCATCGACCCAATTTGCCTCAAAGCGTCGCCGCAACTTCTTGGCAGCTAGCTGGTTAGTTACACCAGGGCTTGCATGGCAGTTTGCACGTGCCATTTGTCATGGTGGTGGTTGTTGTGACCACGCGCCCACGGCAGGGGGCGTAGCGACTGTTACGATGTTTGTCTCAAAAAGTGACGTGTCCGTAGCGACGAATGATTCCGCCCCATGTCTTCAGCAAATCACAGAAACGATCGGATCGTAATCACCGGGATCGGCTTGACCGCTCCGAACGGGAACGATCTCGATGAATACCGGGCAAATTTGCTCAATGGGGTTTCTGGCGTCGTTCCCTATGAAACACGCTATGTTGGCGATGTCCTAGCGGGTGTCTGCCAATTTGACGAAACTCGCTACCAGCGTCGCAAAGAGGTCCGCCGCGGTACACGAGCGGGGTCTGTTTCGATTTATTGTGCTCAGGAGGCGATCGCCAAAAGCGGTTTGGACTGGGAGACGGTGCCCAAGGACCGCGTGGGCGTCTATATCGGCATTACGGAGCACGGGAACGTCGAAACGGAAAACGAGATCCACGAGATTTCGCAGTTCGACTACGACACCAAATTTTGGTCCCACCACCACAATCCGCGAACCGTGGCCAACAACCCCGCTGGCGAAGTCGCGCTGAGCATGGGGATCACCGGCCCGCACTACACAATTGGCGCCGCCTGTGCAGCGGGAAACGCCGGATTCATTCAGGGACTGCAGATGCTGCGGTTGGGGGAAGTCGATCTGGCCATTGCTGGAGGCTCCTCGGAAAGCATTCACACATTCGGGATTTTCGCTAGTTTTGCCAGCCAAGGCGCTTTGGCCAAGCATGAGGACCCTACGAAGGCTTCGCGACCGTTTGACATGGATCGAAACGGCATCGTGGTCTCCGAAGGAGGCTGCCTCTGCACGCTGGAACGCTTGCCTGACGCCCTCGCTCGCGGAGCGACGATTTACGGCGAAATCGTGGGCTATGCGATGAATACCGATGCCACCGACTTTGTGCTGCCCAATGCCACGCGACAGGCGGAGTGCATTCACTTGGCGCTTTCCCGGGCGGGGCTTGGCCCAGGCGACATCGACATTGTCAGCAGTCATGCCACGGCGACCGAACAAGGCGATATCGAGGAATGCAAAGCACTCTCGGCGGTATTTGGTGATTTTCCCGATGTGGCGATCAACAATACCAAGAGTTTTATCGGGCATGCCATGGGGGCGGCTGGGGCTTTGGAGCTGGCGGGAAATCTGCCTGCCTTTCAGGACGGCATCGCCCACGCTACAATCAACGTCGACAATTTGGACCCGAAATGCGGGTTGCCTCAAATTGTCGCCAATACACCGCGTCAACTCGACAAAGTGGATGTAATTTTGAATAACTCCTTCGGCATGCTGGGCATCAATTCGGTGTTGATCGTGAAACGGTATCAAGCGGGTTAGAGAGAAGGTCCCTTGCGATGACCTCGGTCCCGTGACCACAGGCGCGTGCCAAAACGACACGACATAATAGGAATTTGGAGCTGTTGAATGAATCCGGAAGAAATCAGGCAAGCGATCCTGGAAATCTTAACCCGCATCGTGCCTGACGAGGACCTGTCGGAATTGGACGATTCTGTATCGTTCCGCGAACAAATCGAACTCGACAGCATGGACTTTCTCGACATCGTGATGGAATTGCGCAAACAATACCGCGTGCAAATTCCCGAGGACGACTACATTCATCTCGACACGATGGACGGTACGGTCAATTACCTCACCCCGTTGATGCGCGATATTCAAAGCCCCGCGTAACGAAATCGATTCACACAATCGGGTGCCATGGGCGGAATGTTTGTCAGCTCCTTGGTAAAACACTGCTGGACCTGCCAGCAGTGGCACCCGGCGATGTGAATTTCGTTTTATCTCCCAAGCCGTTTCTCTTTGTGAAATCGTTGCTGAAATTGCCGTGCATTACGATACCGTCATCATCGGAGCCGGCATGTCCGGGCTGGCGGCGGGAATCCGGCTGGCTTATTACGGGCAGAGCGTGTGCGTGCTCGAACGGCACACCACGATCGGCGGGCTGAATTCGTTTTATCGGTTGCGCAACCGCAACTACGACGTCGGCATGCATGCCGTGACGAATTACGCGCCGCCGGGCAGTAAGGTCGGACCGTTGAGCCGTGTCTTGCGGCAACTTCGCTTTCGCTGGGATGATTTCGACCTCCGCCCTCAGGTCGAATCGCTCGTTGCTTTCGGGGAAACCCGTTTGCGATTTTCGAACGAACTGCAGTTGTTCGTCGATCAAGTCGCCGACGCCTTTCCCGCACAAATTGACGGCTTTCAAAAACTGCTCCAGCGGATCGATGCACACGACGATTTGCCGCTGGACCAACAGCACGTTTCCGCGCGGCAGGTGATGGGTGAATCGATCACCGATCCGCAATTGATCGACATGATCCTGTGCCCGATTATGTTTTATGGCAGCGCCAGTCCGCGGGACATGGACTTCCATCAATTCGTGATCATGTTCAAAAGCATTTTCCACGAAGGCTTTTGCCGCCCGCTACAAGGCATCCGCCCGATTCTGAAAGCGCTGGTGCGGAAGTTCAAATCCCAGGGAGGCGAATTAAAACTACGCGCGGGCGTCGCGGCGATTCAACTGGATGGGGAGCGAGCTGTGGGGGTCGTCTTAGATGACGGCACGGAAATCACGGCCGACAAAGTCCTCTCCTCAGCCGGTTATGTGGAGACGATGAACCTCTGCGCCGGCCAGCAACAGATCCTCACCCCCGAGGATCCGGGGAATGTGACGTTCGTCGAAGGTCAAATGATCATCGAAGAACAACCGGCCGATTTGGGGCACACGGAAACGATCATCTTTTATTGCGATTCCGAGCGGTTTCATTATGAGAGCCCCGACACGCCCTGCGATTTGCGGAGCGGCATTATCTGCTGTCCCAATAACTTCCAGTACGACGAACCGCTTCCCGAAGGGATCATTCGCCTAACCGCACTGGCAAATGGGGACTACTGGATGTCACTGCCCGAAGAGGAATACCGGCAGCAAAAAGAACAGTGGTTTGATCGCATGGTCGCCGCCGCCGCGAAGTACATCCCGGATTACCGCGGCAAGGCGCTGGATACGGATGTCTTCACGCCCAAAACCATCAAGCACTTCACCGGTCACGTGAACGGTTGCGTCTACGGCGCTCCCCAAAAACGCCTCGACGGTACGACGCATCTTGAGAACCTGTATCTGTGCGGCACAGATCAAGGGTACTTGGGAATCGTGGGCTCGATGTTCTCAGGAATCACTATCGCGAACCTGCACTTGCTAAAACGTTGATGATTAGCGGTCAACGTATAGGCCTATCAGGATGGCTGCTGCCTGCAATCAGCCCGTAATCAGGCGAAACAGCATTGTGAAGCCGACAAGTAACGCGGTGATGCCCAAAACGCCACCGATGTTGAGCAGTGGAGCTTGGGCAAACGGAGTTCTCAGCCAGCGTTGCATATAATTCGTCAGCTGGGGCATGAGGACCCATTGCAACAGGCTGACGCTCAATATGTTGCCGAGCAATATCGTGACCGCCAAGCCCAAGCCGGAAAGCCACGGATTGACAAAGGCCGATGTGAGCATCACGGTCGGGTACAGTGCCAAGAGCACGACCATGACCATCTTCCACCCTGGCAGTTGGCCGCTGGCAGCATCATCGTCGTCAAGTCGAGCGAACCATGCGCCGAAACCCGTTGGCATTTTTTTGACCGAGAACTCACCGATCTCTTCATTAAACTTCGCTGCTCGGTCAATTCTTTCTGAGGATTCATACCAGCGATCCAAGCTGTCCTGATCGGCAAAGGTCATTACAGCGACCCACTGGTCGGAATCGGCAGCGGCAGGCGGATAAACCTGTGTCTTTACGTAACCAGGCGCCTGTTTGGCAGCAAGGGTGATTTCTTCTTGCAGTTCTACAAACCGATCTGCCAACTGCGGCGGAACCTGATGCACAATCACCATCGAGGCTTCGGCAGGCCGCACGTCGATGTCGGAAGTACAGACAGTACTCATGGCTGGGTTCTTTCTACAGTTTCGCACTCGCGGGCGAGTGTTGCGGATTCACGAAGGACTCCTGAGACGCAGCCAACGGGAGCGGCTCTGCAGAGGTTCGCGATTTACCGGCTGATTCCTTGCGATAGGCGCATTGGCCGGCGATCCAGGTCTCGGCTACGGAACGGTCGTCGCTCAGTGCCATGATACCAAACAGAAGTTCAGCTGCCTCATCAATCGTGGCGGGACTACCAGTTTTTGTGGTGAGTGACTGGCGCCAGCTGATGGCTTGCTGACCCGCTGTCCAATCCAAGGCGACGAAATCGGCCTCTTTGCCTGGTTGGAAATTCCCGAGTAGATCATCAAGGTAAAGCGCCCGCGCTCCCCCTAACGTGGCCAGATAAAAGGCCCGAAAAGGATTCAGCTTGTTGCGTTCGGCTTCGGCAAGGTCTTGCTGGAGAGGATTAACAGAGCCATCGAGCATCGTGTTATTGCAGAGTCCGACCTTGTAGGCTTCGTCGAGCACCCGAATCAGACTGAATGCATTGCCTGCTCCCATATCGCTGCCGAGCGCCAACCGCACCGGGTGTTCCGGATCCAAGGCGCGGCCCAGTCGGAATAGCCCGCTCCCCAAGAATAGATTCGACATGGGACAGAAGGCCAAAGCGGCTCCTGCTTGGGAGAATCGGCGGAATTCGTCATTCGATAACCAGATGCCATGTCCGGCCGTGAACTTGGCTCCCAGCAATCCATGTTTCTCGTGCACCGCTGTGTAGTCTGAGCAATCAGGGAACTCCGTTCGAGCGGCACGGACTTCGGTGGGATTCTCACTGATGTGCGTGTTGATCCAGCAGTCCTCGTGCTCGCGCTTCAATTGGGCGGCGTAGGTCAACATCTCTTCGGTGCAGCCTACGGCAAATCGCGGTGTGATGGCGTATAGATTTCGACCGCAGCGGTGGTACTGCTCGATCAAACGTTTGCTCTCGCGATAAAAGTCATCGGCGGAAATCAACGTGTCCGGGGGAGCAAACTTATCAATGCCCGTCAGCCCGGCAATCACACGCATCTGTCGCCGAGCGGCCTCTTCGAAGAAGACCTCTGTCGAGACAGGGCTGCTCGTTGTGAAAGCTTGGCAAGTGGTCGTTCCGCCGGCCAGCAATGCGTTAAAGAAGTGCTCGGCCGCCTCTTCGGCGTAATCGCGATCGGCGTATTTTTCCTCTTCGGGAAAAATCGAAGTTTGTAGCCAATCGAGCAACTGTGCTCCATGGGCTCCCAGGACGCGCGTCTGGGGGAAGTGAATATGCCCGTCGATGAACCCCGGGAGGATCATCCGGTCGCGGATATGAGTCAGCGGCACACCGGAATACTTCTCGGCCAAATCAGCATAGGGGCCAAAATCGCGGATGAGACCGTTTTCGATGACCAGCAGACCGTCCCGTTCAAATCGGGCGGCAGCGCGGTCATTTCCCAAATGCTTCCAGGGATCGTCGATGAAGTCGAAGAAACAGCCGCGGATTGCTGTATAAGAATTCATGGGGAACTGCTCCTGGGGACCGGCGGGTCTCTGAAAACAATGGTGATAATTGCAGGCCGACCGGCGGTGACCGGAGTCCGGGCTGATTTGAGTTCGATCGACTTTCGACTACGAAAGTGTCAAACCTTTGCTTATCACTGCACTCGCGTCCAGTCGATGCGCACTGAACGCGCCCGTGAGTCGTGGTGAAGTAGCACCTGTGCGGTTTCCTCGGGATTGCCATTGTCAAATGGAACGAATTTTCCAGTTGTAACAGCAAACGTGGTCCGAGAATAAATACTTAGCCACAGATGAAACACAGATTAAACACGAATGGGCGGCCTATTCTCCTGGCCGAGATTGAGAGCGAAATTCTTCACCTTTTGATCTGTGTTTAATCTGTGTTCCATCTGTGGCTTAATGAACTCTCCGGTTTTGGCCGGAGAACAACACGAGATTGCGTGTGTGTCGCGATAACTCACACAGCCTTGTAAATGCTTCTCTGGGAGTGTAAACCTGTGCACGGGCCTCTCGGTTTTGGGGGGCGGACATGTATTAAGGCGGTGAAATGGCCTCTCCTCGGCGTAAAACTCGGACACAACGGACGACTCCCACGTTGAAAACGCCGCAAGGCGACGACTCATTGGTGCGGCTGCAGAAGGTGCTGGCCTCGGCCGGATTTGGGTCGCGGCGGCATTGTGAGGAGTTTATCCAAAGCGGCCGCGTCACCGTGGACGGGAAAACCGTGGTCGAATTGGGCCAGCGGGTTGACCCGGCCAAGCAAAAGATCCAACTCGACGGCGAAACCGTGAACGTCGAGAAAAAGGTCTACTATGTGCTGAACAAGCCAACGGGGTTTTTGTGCACGCATAGCGACCCGGCAGGACGGCGGCGGGTGATCGATTTGTTCCCCAAAGCTAAGCAACGTCTGTTTACGGTCGGTCGTTTGGACGAAAACAGCGAAGGGCTGATTTTGGTGACCAACGACGGCGAATTCGCAAATCGCTTGGCGCACCCGCGGTATCGCGTCTCTCGCGTTTATGAGGTCCAAGTCGCCGGGATCCCGACACCCGATATTTTGCGACAAATGCGGGAAGGCCTGCGGTTTTCCGAGGGATATTTTCGTGTGGATCGGGCACGCCGCGTGCGGGTCAAAGGCAAGACGGCGGTACTGCAATTAACGCTCAACCAGGGTCGCAATCGGGAAATTCGCCGGTTGTTGGCGCGGTTGGGGCACAAGGTGATGAAATTGCGGCGGATCCAGTTTGGCCCGATCAAACTCGGCAAAGTCAATTTGGGTGAACACCGGACGTTGACGCCGCACGAAGTCAAACAACTCGAAGCTTTGCTGGAAACGAAACGGGACACCCGCAGCAGCCGGCCGCCTCGCAAACATGCTGCCCCGGCGAAAGGCAATCGCACCGCTCCAGCGAAAAGCAAAAGCGCAGCCCCGGAAAAAGGGAAACGTCCCTCCCCCGCGAAAGGGAAAGGCGCCCCGGCTGCGAAAAAACGTCCTCAACAAAAGGCTACGAAAAGTCGACGCCGATGATCGAGCAAGCGCATGACAATCTGCTGCCCGGAATGATTCCGACCGCCGCCCAAGAAACGGCGACGGTCGTTGAGCAACGGGAATTGGCCCGCGACACGTATTTGGTACGCATTGCCGCTCCGGAATTAGCGGCACAGATTCTGCCGGGACAGTTTTTGATGATCCGCGCGTTGCAAACCAGCGACCCATTATTGGGGCGTCCGTTTGCGGTGTATGACACGTATCTCGACGCTGCCGGTCGTCCAGCGGGTCTCGATGTGGTCTATGCAGTGATCGGCAAGATGACGTCGCTGATGAGTCGCTGGACCGCAGGTGAACAGCTGCAAGTCTGGGGACCGCTGGGTAACGGGTTTCCGTTGCCTTCAAAGGGGCGGTTGATGATGGTTGCCGGCGGAATCGGTCAGACACCGTTTTTGGCCGTCGGGCAAGAAGCACTGGGGCAAAAAACCTACGGCCAACCATCACGGCAGCCGCAAGAATTGCCGTCGGCCGTTACGCTGTGTTACGGCGCGCGTTCGTCCGAATATCTGGCCGGACTTGAGGACTTCCAGCGGGCCGGCATCGAAGTGCGGGTGGCGACCGACGATGGCTCGCAGGGACATCACGGTTTCGTTACGGACCTGTTGAAACAAGCCTTGGACGGTGACGATCCGCCGACGGTGGTCTATTGTTGTGGCCCGGAACCGATGATGCATGCGGTCAGTGAAATCATCGCCGCTGCCGGTGTGCGTGGGTTCGTTTCGCTCGAATCGCCCATGGCGTGCGGTTTCGGAGCCTGTTTCAGTTGCGTGACCCGCGTGCGAATGGATGACGGCGAGTGGGACTACCGCCGCACCTGCGTCGAAGGCCCCGTCTTCCCAGCGGACCGCATCGTGTTTTAGGAAGCGATTGGTCCAGAGGTGTTTGCCGGACGTTCACGGTACGCGCACCCTGCGGTGGGAAATTCACCGCTGAGGGCAATGCCTGTGATGCAGAGCTTTGCATACCGCCAATTGAATTTTGCCACAGTGGCTAAAATCCTATCGTAAATTCGCTGCAGCAACGCCTCGCGGGGTTTCATCCGTATGACTTCACGACGCGTTAGTTCTCGTTTGCAAGAATTAGCCACAGAGGTCACAGAGAAGTAGAGTGGCGAACGGACTGACACAGTCGTTCTATCTCGATGTTTTCGGTTTAGCGGAGTGATTATCTCGACTTCGCTGACCTTGGTCGCTCCTGATTCGCAACTCTACTTAGCGCTGCCGTCTTTATTTGAGGACCAATTGAGAAATTCTCTGTGACCTCGGTGTTCTCTGTGGCTAAAAAACTTTCGTCAAAACGTGTGCAGCGCATTGGATCGTTGGGATGATCGACCTTACTACCTAGAAAGGTGCGTCGCGACGCATCCTACGAACTCAGTCGAGATAATCTTTGAGTTTGACGTGGACGAACGGCCGTTTGTAGGCGTCTTCGTCTTTTTCGGCGTAGGCGACCCAGAATTCTAAGGCGGTGGCGTCGTAGACGACGTCGAGGACGTTGGCTCCTTTGATCGGAATCTTGCAGGCCAAATCAATCATCTCTTGCGAGCCGATTTTTCCATACGCTTTTTTCAACGGTTGGAAAGCGCCGCGGCCTTCGTCTTGATAGACGATGTCTTTGAGAACTTGCGGCGCCAATTCGTCGGTGGCATCGTTGTCTTCCCAAATGATCAGATTCGGAGCATGGGCCAACATTTTCACCGCGCGGTTGTTTTTACCATCACCGACAACGTAGTGATACTTCTTGGTCCGTTTGGCGTTCTTGAAAATATCGACCGCCTCATTCAGTCCGTTCGCGTCGTACAGCACATTGCGAAATAGCGTTGTGAAATGGACACCGTTCTGATCGAAGGGATAGTCGCTGGAGGGTGAGTCGCCCATTTCTGAGAGTACGATTCCCGCGGCATTCATACCGGTGTTGGAACCGATGCAACCGGCGAACGTGATGTTGACGTGCGGAATTCCTTCGTCGGGAATGTAGACAACGATCAAAGGAAATTCCTGGGCACGCAGCCCCATTTCCCAGTCCAGGTTGCGTGTCTGGTACAGGTGCCCGTCCTTGGTTGCTTTGCCCCAGGCAGAAACGCTGCTGCAGGAGTAGTCGGCGATCATCGGAATCGCGTGAGCTCTTTGCAGGAGTTTCAATGAGAGGCCGCTTCCTGCGGCAAGCCCTTTGAGTTCTTCTTGAAATCGCGGGTCGGTGTGCTGAGCGCTGGCGGCCCAGGCTGCGTCGAGCGCGCGGTCAGTAAATCGCTCCGAGTCGGCGGCTTGAATGCAATTGAGGATGTGAGAAATGAACTCAGTGGCTTGCGGTTTAATCAATTCGCCTTGCTGACGCCCCATTTCATACGGCGTGCCTTTCACAACCAGCACCGGGATTTTGTCCTTGCCGCTGCCGACGGAGGTCAGTTTCCCTTCGGCGTGGGCCATCGCTGTGAGGGCGAGACTAGTTAGCGTGGCAAGTGCGACTGCGAATAAACGAGTGTTCATAAGCCTCAAGTCCCTTGGAATAACGTTTGAGGGAAAGTGCTCCGAGAAAACGCGGGTAGAAAGACCCTGGAATTGAACCACGGTCGATTATAACACGCTGCGACAATATCGTGGGGATTTAGTGACAAAAAATGGGGCAAGCTCCCCTACCCTGCCGGGGAGCCTGCCTATTTCTTTAGGGCTTTGCTTTTTCCAGGCCGCCGGAGGCTTTGCTGACCACTTGCCGTAATTTTACGTCTTTAGAAATGGGTTTCCCTGCGGCAACGTCTTCTTCGCGGAAGGTGGCCATCAGGATATTTCGGTCGCCGGTGCGGCTGTAGTCATAAATGATGCGGATCAGGCCATCGGGCGTTTGTTGGCCATCCGGGTAGGAAACACCCGCACGCTCGTCGAGGAGAAAGCCGTTGCTCCAACTCTTACCATCGTCGGTGGAGAGAAAGGCCGTCAAATGGGAGCGGCCAGTGGGTTTGTCGATCGGTCCATGTTTGACCAACAACAAGTTCCCTGAATTCAGCCGCGAGATGAAGAATCGTGCACTGGGATGGGCGATGGCTGAGGGGGTTAATTCGGGCCAAGTCGCGCCGCCATCGGTTGAGACGCTTTCGCCAATACCGTATCGCGTCCGGACCAACAGCCAGAGTGATCCATCCTTCCGCTCCACAAACATATGTTCGTCAAATGCGCGGACTTTGGCAGGGACGTTACACGCACCACGAATGGACCAGGTTTCCCCTTGGTCATCGGAGACCAGCATCTTGGCGCTGTTGTCGGTTTTTCGCCACGTCGAAGCGGGCAGGACCCAATCACCCGATGCCAACACGGTCGGTTTGCACATCATGACTCCATCGGTCACGCGGACGGGCTTTTTCCACGTGGGCTGGGCGGATTCCGGTTCATCGGTCTCCAGAAACCACACTCCAGCAACCGTACCGTCGTGCCCGATCGTCTGTGCCCAGGCAAGCCGCAATTTACCATCGGGCGCCATCCACAATTCTGGGTCAAACGTGCGTACGGGACCCTCTTCATCGGGATCAACGACTAAGACTTCTTTCCAGGTCGCACCCTGATCGCTACTCGTGCTCAGCACAACGTAGTTGTTCGCATCTTCACCCGGCGTTTTGCTCGCATACCACGTCGCCCACAAGCGACCGCCGGGAGTGACAGCCATACTGGGAATGCCTTGAAACGCCCGGTTGGTTGCCGCATGCAGCGGTTTCGGGGGGCCGACATATTCGGCCGGTGCGGTGAAGTCCGGGTCTTCAGCGAGAACCGAAGCTGCCAACAACGGAATAGCCGCAACAAGCAAAAAGTGTCTGATCCAATCAATACGCATATTTTTGTATTCCTATCACGATGAGATTCTTCAGATTGATCGACCGGGCTGCGCCGTGTCGTATGATTGAGATTATGACACGCTGCACAACTGGCGTCCATTGCTCGGCATGGACACATAGATGGACGATCGCCAGAGTTGAGCACGCGGGCCCTTGATTGCGGGTGTGTGGATCTGCGGTCCGTGCACTCCCTCTTGCACAACACCGGGCAGACATGATTCAATTCTGCTGGATACCTGCGGATGTACTTCCGCATTCCTTAATTTTTACAGGAACGGATTCTTCGTGAGCCAATTCTCTGCCCCCACCATTTTGATGTGCCCGCCGGATTTCTACGGCATCGAATACGAGATCAATCCTTGGATGAGTCGCAGTCGTGCCAGTGATTCGAAGCTGGCGCAACAGCAATGGCATGCGCTGCGCGATCTGTTGGAGGAGGTGGGCGCCGAAATCCGACTGATGCCGCCGGCGCAGGGATTGCCCGATTTGGTCTTCACGGCCAATGCGGGGTTGGTCTGGAACAATACCGTTTTCCTCTCGCAATTTCGCCACGAGGCGCGGCAAGGGGAAACACCGTTGGACGAGGCTTGGTTTCAATCCGTCGGCTTCGAGACGGTCTCCATAACCGGTGAGTGGTCATTTGAAGGGGCCGGCGACGCACTTTTTTGTGGGCAAACATTGTTTGCCGGCTATCTCATCCGGAGTGATGCCGGGGCGATGCAATGGTTGGCGGGCCAGATTGGTTGCCGTGTGATACCTCTGCAATTGGTGGACGAGCACTATTATCACCTCGATACCTGTTTTTGTCCGCTGAGTGCCAACGAGGCCATCTATTATCCGCCCGCATTTGATGCGTACGCCCAGGCGGCAATCTCAGCACATGTCGAGAACCTAATACCGGTCAGCGAGTCCGAAGCGGCACGATTTGCGTGCAATGCCGTGGTCATCGGTCGCAAGGTGGTTTTGAACACCGGTTGTCCAGAATTAGAGCGAGAATTGCAGGACCGGGGTTATGAGCCCCATCACACAGAATTGGGGGAATTCATCAAGGCTGGGGGCAGTGCCAAGTGCCTCACGCTCCGCCTGGACGGCGAAGACGCAGCGATTTGGCCGGAGGTTGAGGGGTAAACAGGACGCATCCAGGGGGGCGACGTTTTTCGCAGGGGATGAAAAGCGAGAATTCTCCAGTCGTTACGACGCGCAGATTTCGCTGGGGGAATCGAAGCGGAATGCGAAAAACGCTTGACAGGTGAATCGAGAACCGGGATGATCGAATAGAACTGATCGGCCGGTTCCTTTTGCAAGACGCCCCAGGATTGCGGTTTTTGTTTAACGGGGCGCGTGCGATCGGTGGCTGAGACGGACGATTCGTGTCGCCTCAGAGGTATGGGGGGCGAACTCGGAGATATCGGGAGCGGAATAGTGCGATACTTTCCGTTGCAGCCAAAATGGCGTTCTCCGGGCGTTTTTAATGAATTCATGAGGAATGATGCAGATGGCAACTGGACAACGTAGAATCGTCGTCGAAGAAATCGGCGAGGTCACTGTCGCGAGCTTCACTGACAAGAAGATTCTTGACGAGGCCAATATCCAGGTGATCGGCGATCAATTGTTCAATCTCGTCGACGATGACGGGCGATCGCGCATCGTACTCGACTTTACCAACGTCGAATACCTCTCAAGTGCTGCGTTGGGGAAATTGATCACCTTGGACAAGAAGGTCAAAGCAGCCCGCGGCCATTTGCGTCTCTGCTGCATCCGACCGGAAATCCTGGAAGTCTTCGAGATTACGCGTCTCAACAAACTGTTTGATATACGTGATACCCAGGATGACGCGTTAGCGGGATTATAACGGCACCTCGCATGCCGGTTTCCCATTCTCACCGGGGGCTGCTTTCAGGGAAAAACTGCGTTTGACCCCATCTTGAGCATCCTGTTACACTGTCGCGACTGTGCCGATGTCGGCAATTTCACCTGAGCATCTCCTAGACCATGTCCTCCACAAACGACATGTCGCGCGCCGAAGAATTTTTGTTCAATATCCCCAGCGAGACTGCCGCTGGACTGAAGGTTCAAGAAACCATCATCCAGAAGTTGCAGGAGCGCGGATTCTCTGAACGTGACATCTTTGGCGTACGATTGGCATTGGAAGAGGCGCTGGTCAACGCCATCAAACATGGCAATCGCTCGGATCTCTCAAAACAGGTCCGTGTTGAAGGCTGGGTCGACTCGACCATGCTGCGTGTGGAAATTGAAGACGAAGGCCCTGGTTTCCAAGTCAATGACGTGCCGGATCCAACAGCAGACGAAAACCTAGAACGCCCCAGCGGCCGTGGTATCATGCTGATGCAGGCGTTTATGAGTAAAATAGAATACAACGAACAAGGCAATTGTGTGATCCTAGAAAAAGCACGCGAGGCACCCGCTAGCGACCGAACTTAAACTGCCTCAAGATCGATTCCGCAGCGAATCCGACTCAACGGATTACAGTATTGGGACTTTCCCCCCTCCGCCTGGGCATCGAACTAACAGATTCGAGTGAAATCCCCAAAAATCACTCGCACCACACTTGATTCCCGCGATAAGATTCACTACCAGTATGATCTAAATCAAGTCTCGGCAACACACGAGGTTGCCAGATACTCCCCGATAGCTCAATCGGTAGAGCGAGCGGCTGTTAACCGCTAGGTTCTAGGTTCAAGTCCTAGTCGGGGAGCTAATATTTCGGGAGCGAACTTTCGCTCCCGTTTGGTTTACACGAAACGCCGTGGCGAGAGCTGCGGCGTTTTTTCGTATATTCCTGTGTGGTAAAAGGCTTTGGGGCGTGAGGCTGCCGTAGAAAAAAACTCTCTGGTTCGAAACGATTGGATTGGGGGCCGTTCCGGAAAGTGGGTTTTTGGATTGGACCCGGTTCGGAACTCTCGAACTCTCTGGTTTGGGGGGGATGTTGGTTAACGGGTGAACGCGGAAGAAGTTTAAAGATGTGTTTGGTTCGAGGAGGCCTGCGTACCGGGGGGGTGGGGACGGAGTTTTCGCCGTTAGTATTGGACTGCTATTGTCGTTTGTCCTCACTTCGCCAGTACAAGTTACGTCCGTCGCTATTCTTGAACCGCGGGCTGTGCTGATCGCGAGACATCCCACACGATCACTGTGTTGTCACAACTGCCGCTAACAACCCTCTGCCCATCCGGACTGAAGGTCACACTATCGACGTTGCCTTTATGCCCTCTCAGTGTGAGCAGTTCCTGCCCGGTTTTTACATCCCACAATCTCACTGTCTTGTCACTCCCGCCGCTGGCAATCCGCTGGCCATCTGGGCTGAATCTCACGCTACGGACAAAACGTGTGTGTCCGGTGAGGGTCCGTATCTCCTGGCCCGTATTCACATTCCAGACCTTCACCGTATTGTCGCGACCGCCGCTGGCGATTCGCTTTCCGTCGGGAGGTCCATTTCGTTCGCTTGGTTGGTGGGGGCGACCGCTTGCAGGTTAGCCGACATTAAAAACTCAAGTCCCCAATACTTCGAATTCTATAAAATTCACTTTCTGTGCTCGAAATCAGCGAGGCCGCCAAAATCTTACACTCAAACCACTGCTCGGCTGTGTTGCAGACAAAGATCGACAAGTTCGGCGATCTTCGCTTCTCCCACGCACATGACCGTGTCGGCTCCGCCCCAATAGATCTTAACGGTTCCGTCCGGTTCGGGGACGGCGCCGCAGGTGAAGACGACGTTGTGGACATATCCGGTGACTTCCCAGGGATCTTCTGGCTGCAGAATCCAAGAGTCGCTGACACCGATGATATTTGCTGGATTGTGCAGATCATGAAGTGCGACGCCCAGGCGATAGACCGATCCGTCCATCGTTTTGAAGACTCCGTGGTAGATAGACAGCCAGCCACGGTCCGTTTTGATTGGCGGCGCTCCTGGGCCGATTTTCATTTCGTCCCAATGATACAATTCGGGCTTCATCACGAGCTGCGACTCGCCCCAAAAAACTAGGTCCGGCGAATACGTGATCCAAATCGACCAGGGCGAGATTTCCGAGTGGGGGCGATCAAGCCGCGCGTAGAGTCCATCAAATTTTTCGGGGAAAATCACCGTGTTGCGATAATCGGCCTGCGTGATGAGTGAGACTCGCTCGATTTCGACGAAGTCTTTTGTCTTGGCGAGGGCGATCCGCACGCCGTTGCGCGAGTAGGCGCTGTAGGTGATCAGATAGTCGTCGTCTATTTTGGTGACGCGCGGGTCCTCGACGCCAAATTCTTCATACGCAGCGAAAGGACCTTCTTGCGTAGGGATTAGAAATGGCTCAGCATCGGCAACGAATTTGTATCCATCTTGGCTGCGTGCCAAGCCGATGATCGAACGGCCGGTGCGCAGATGGGACCGAAAGAGCATAATGTATTGGTCCCCATGCTTGACCACGGCGGCGTTATGAACCGTTTCCACGGGGTACGGGATGTCCGCCTTGGTTAGGATGGGATTCCCGGAATATCGCTCGACGATGTCGTTTGGCATGTTTGATTTCTCAATTCGTTATCAAATATCTTCGCGTAGACGCGTTCGTACCCCTCGACCATTGTGTCGATGGAGAATCGTCGTTGGACATGTTGGCGACAGGCGGCGCGGTCAATATCAGGAATCCGTGGCAGTGCTTTCACCGCTTCGTCGACGTTGTTCACCAGAAAGCCGGTTCGGCCGTCGTCGATCACTTCACGGCATGATCCCAGGTCCATGGCAATCACGGGCACGCCGGCGGCATTGGCTTCTGCCAATACCAGCCCGAATCGCTCGGGGATGGTATTCAAGTGCAACAAAGCGCGTGCGCGGGCGAACAGTGCATTTTTGCCGGGTACGTCAACCGGACCGAGGTAGCGGATCTGCCGGTCATCGATATGCGGCTCCACCTGTTCGCGGAAGTAGTCTTTGTCCTGAATGATCCCCGCGATCATCAGTGGGCAGCCACTTTGGAGTGCCACTTCGATTGCCAAGGTGCACTCCCTTGTCCGGGTGTATGCGCCCCAGGAAGATTAAGTCGTCACCAGCCTCCTGTTGGAGCGGATACAGCGAGAGATCAATCCCGTTATAGACAGTTCCCATGTAGTTGAGACCCGGTGCGCGATCGGAATCGCTGATGGAGACGAAGTAGCCATCATGATACTTCTGGTACACCGGCATGATTTGCGGCGAAGAAAATCCGTGAATCGTGGTCAATACCGGAGTGTCGACCAGTCGGCTAAAGGTCAATGCCATGAAGTCGTAGTGACTGTGAATCAGATCAAAGTCCGCCGCATGTTCAAATGCCTCGGAGATGTGGAGATATTCGACGACTTTGGGATCGACGGAGGGGTCCTCCTCGTAGCCGCGCTCCACGACAGAGTGCAAGCGAGATTTTGTTAGGGAATCACCTGTGGCGAACAGCGTAACATCCCAACCGCGGGCGACTAGTCCTTCGGTGATGTTGCCGGCAACCGTCTCCCAGGCGCCGTATTGGCGCGGTGGGGTTCGCCAGGCAATCGGCGACAGAACAGCAATCCGTTTCTTAGCAGCCTCCATCGAGTTCAGCCCTTCTCAGGATGCATGGCCGACAAGACGTCGTCGACGGGGACCGTCGCGAAACCAGTGGCGTGATCGGCCATGGCATAAGGAATGATCAGCTCGCTGCCGTGAAGCAGTGCGCCGCAAGTATAGACGACATTCGGTACGTATCCCTCGCGTTCGTTTTCGTTCGGTTGAATTAAGGGTTCGCGCAAGCGACCAATGACCTTGCTGGGGTCGTCGCGGTCTAACAAGAATGCCCCGATGCAGTACTTGCGCATCGCTCCCACACCGTGGCTGAGCACGAGCCAACCGGCGTCGGTCTCAATGGGTGAGCCGCAATTTCCAATCTGGATCAACTCCCAAGGATATTTGGGTTTGAGCAATAATTTGCGTTCATTCCAGAAGTGGACGTTGTCCGAGAAGCTGAGGTAGATGCTTTCGTTGTCCTGTCGCGCGAGCATGGCATATTGACCGTCGATCTTACGCGGAAACATCGCCATGCCTTTGTTCTGTGCGGCGGGTCCATTCAAGGTGATGAAGCGGAATCGCAGAAATTCTTTAGTCTCAACCAACTCCGGCATAACCACTTTGCCGTCGTACGCGGTAAAAGTTGCATAGTATATTTCGCTGCCGTCATCGTCTTGGAACAGTACAAAGCGCGCGTCCTCGATTCCGTTACTTTGCGACGGTGTGGCCGGAAAGAGGATGCGTTCGGAAAGCTGTTGCTCGTGTTCGAATTGGACCTGGTAATTCGACTGCGCTAGCATCCAGATCCCATGGGCTGCATCGTAATCTTCGTGCAGAATTCCGTCCGACTGACGTTCCTGTTCAACTTCGGAATCGATGCTACACCGAAGCTCTTTCGTCGAAAACGATTCACCGAGCCGATTCATGACGCGGCTTGTAAAATCACCATTCAATCCCAACTCACGGAGCTTTCTGGTGAACAAGCCCTTTTCGTAACTAGAATCAGGGATTTGCCGCGGTTCGGTCAGCAGTCCAACAGGGGGATCGACGTCGATTCGATTGTCTGCGTGGATGATACCGGAACGGAATGTAATGGATGAAATATGTCCTTCACCCGTGGCGCGCAGACTGAGAATGAATCTTAATGCCTCGGGAGGAACGCCGGTTTGGTCAGGGTGTGGGACGATCGAGGGATTGAATAAAGCGGCCGATTCGAGGGAATATTCGGCAAGGAAATAGGCTCCAATCAACAATCGCCTTTGTTCGGACAAATTATCCGGTAGCTCATGTTTTCCGCGAACTTGTTCAAAGCGTTTTAGGCACATCTTGTGAACTTGGTGGTGCCGCTGCGAGAATTCGGCGGAGACTTCGTCCAAGAGGGGACCGACCTGTGTTTCGGGAAGTAACATAATCCGCGCGATAATCCGGCCTATGCGCTGAGAATCCCCTGGAACAAATGGACGCAGAAGTACGCGTGACTGGTCAGGTGCGAGGATCGTGTTGCTACGTTGCAGCTTTATGGCGGTACGGTTCATAGAGAGTCAGACAATCCATTGTTTCGAATCATGAAATATGCGCACTGTGATCGCATTGGCTACTAGCTCCCAGCAACTGTGGATGCAGCTCTTTTGGGGGGCTTTGATTCAATGTGCACGTCACTGAGGTTGTTTTTAAGCAACTCGGCCCACAGAAAGGCGAGAGTCGACTCAGCACCTTGATTTCGATTGACTCCTGCTGCGTGAAGGCCATCGCAGCAAGCACCATGGGGAAGTTCGGCAAGGGGTTGCTTTAAGCTATTCTGGCCCACGAACCATCCATAGGCGCGTAAGAACATGCCCCGATATTTCTCGTCGCCCGACGATTGCAATCCTGCCAGCGCAGCGGCGGTCATCGTGGATGCTTCGACGGGTTGCTGATCGTAGAGCGACTTCACTTCGCCGTGAGCATACCAATCGCGATTACCGATCGGCCAAAATACGTCGTCGGATGTCGTTACCAGATCCAGAAAACCCAGCGACGTTTCGGCAATTTCGTGAAATCCCTCGTCGGGCCAACGCTGGGCCGCATCGAACATCGCGTGCGGCAAGACCGCATTGGCATAAGTCATTTGCGATTCGAACCATGGCCAGTTAGGCCGTTGCAGGCGGTGGTACCGCTCCGCCAATCGGTCAGCCGCGCGTCGGGCAATATTCTCAAGTGGCTCGATGTCGTGGATCCCCGATTGCCATAAATGAGCGTAGGCTTGAATCACATAGGCCTGAGCTCGCAAACTGCGTAGATCGTCCAGTGCAGGCATTACGTTATCGAGCAGTTCACGAGCCAATTCTCGAAAACCACTCGGCATTTTGCTGCCGAGCACTTCGGCCAATGCCAAAACAGCCTGACCCTGACAGTCTCCCGTTCCGCCGGCATCCAACCAGTCACGTTGATAGCTAAGAAAATTGTGAAATCCACGAACCGGGCAGCGGGCGTGTTCCAGGAAGCTCAAATAGCACGCTGCTCGTTCCAACATGCGGTCATCCGGATATTGCCCCCACAACCGGACACACAACCGTAGCGCTCGGGCGTTGTCGTCGGTCGTATAACCGCTTTCCCGGCGCGGAATGCTGTAGATCGCGTGCTGAATCAATCCCGCCGAGTCGGTCATGCGATCCAGATGACCCATTGGCAGGCAAACGGATACGTTCATGAAATTCCCCTCTTGAGAAGTGCTTCGCTACGATTGTCGCCATTCGACTGTAACCTCGTGCGAGCCGGTTGAGCCAATTGGTCTTGGCTCTCGGCTACGACTTGACTGAAAAGATCCAAATACCGCCGACCTACGTTGGGCCAGAACATCAACTTGGCGTATTCGTAGGCTTTTCGCCGTGTTTCGGCCAACAGTTCTGCGTCCAACAAAAATCGCAGCGTTGCCGCAGCCATTGCGCCGCTGTCCGCAAAAGGCACGACTATGCCGCGACCGTCAGCGAGAACCTCTTCAGCGTAGAGATATGGCGTACTTACGACGGCGCCCACCGCGGCCATGGCATAGGCCATTGTGCCGCTGGCGATCTGATCTTTTCCGGGGTAAGGCGTCACGAAAACATCACAAGCCTGCAATTGCGCAACCAGTTCGGGGAGACTGAGGTACTTGTTAACAAATCGCACATTCCTTCCGACGTTGAGCGATTCGGCCAGCTCGACCAGTTCTTCGCGATAAACCTCACCCTCGTTTCGCTTCACGATCGGGTGCGTGACTCCCACGATCAAATACATCGCGTCGGGGCACGCCGCCACAACTTCGGGCATCGCCCGGATCATATGTTCCAGCCCTTTACCGCGATTGATGAGTCCGAACGTACAAATGACACGCCCGCCCGTCAGCCCCAAACGATGTTTATGCGACGTGTCACGCTCAAAAGGAACGGCGGGCACTCCATGTGGAATCACCTCCACAGACGAACTTGAAACGCCGTAGACATCGTCGAGCAGCTGGGCGGCGATGTTGGTCATCACCACGATTTTTTGGCTGTGTTCTGCCAGTTGCTGGACAAGGCGACGCGGCAGTGCGTCAGGTTGCGTTAACAGGGTGTGAAATGTGGTGACGATCGGCTTTTCGCAAAAGCGAGTAAAGTCCAACACACGCGCGCCCCAATCATCCGGATAGAGGCCAAATTCGTGCTGCAGACTGACCACGTTACAGGTGCTTCGATTGGCCGCTTCTGCAGCGAGGCGATAGGCATCAGGTTGGCTGTTATCAATGACGTGATTCACGCGAGGGTCATCGATAGAGTGCTTACACGTCTTTTGAATCGCCGCCACCGATGAAACGCAACGGCCTGCTGCCAGATCAACCGCGTCAGCCGAATCCTTCGTGAACGTTGCCAAACCGCATTCTTCGGGCGGATAGGTTGATACAAATAACGGTTTAACTAAGTTGATATGTCACCTCATTCTCTCAAAGGTACCGAGTCCTGTTAACCCTGGCCGCCAATATCCAGTTTGAAAGTACTGGCGGGGTCGAGATGATCAACGAGGTCGTCATCTTCGTCGGAAATTCCGTAAGCGTTTTTCGCTTCGTTAAACATGGTTTTTGCCGCTTCGAAGTCGAGCATTCCATTTGCCATCATTGCGCACTGCACAAAACCCAACCAACGATGCAATTTTGTCGGATGCAATTCTTCCGCATTGTCTTCAATCTGCTGACACATCCACAGAAGATGCATGGGGTGGAGTGCTTGCGGTAAATCGGAGTCAGCTTCTTCCGATTTTTGAATGAGGGCTCTGCACTGGTTGGCCATGGCGACGGCCAATAGGCTGGCATTATCCATCGGCTTTCTCCTTGTGGTTTGCATCGGCTCTGTGACATCGTCCGCATCCTTGTCGGTTGGGGCCGCAGTCATAATCTTGCTCATCACCGTGTCCTCCTTGGTTTTGCCGGTGTCGACCTCCAAGTTGAAGTTGTCCTCGCTATATTCAGCAACGGCACTCGGACTTGAAAAGGGAAACCACCCCTGAAGGAAACCGCCACCAATCACTAAAATGTCGAATAAGATCACACCCGCAAATAGAATCCTCATGCCTGAATTTTTCTCTCGAATAACGGTATTTGTAGCTGCTGGCCGATTGGCACCGCGTGTAACTCCGCAGGGCGCAGATGTCTGCTCACTTATTGCGATCTCCTTCGGTGCGGGACCACACGTCGGTGCCGGAATCACATTTTCCGCTTTTCGACGGACAGAAGGCTAACTCGTTTATTTTTTGTCCTTGGACTTGTCCTTGGGCTTGTCGCTCGGCTTGCTCTTGGGTGTCGATTGTGGTTTATCTTTTGTCGTCCCCCGCGGCTTGCCGCTGCTTTCTTCCTTAGGTTTAGCTGTCGGTTGGGACTTTGGTTTTTCTTGCGGCTCAACTTTTTTCGGATTGCGCGGCTTCGTAGTTCTGGGGCGCTCCGATTTTGGTTTCGGCTCGACCTTGGGGTCTAAGGCGGGGGCGTTCTGCCGGGGAGGCAGCGCATTGTCCTTGCCGAGTTGTTCCGTGGGTTTCCCCATCACTGGCGACCGCGGACGTTTCACTTTGCGCGACTCAGTTTTAGGGGATGCATCACTCTCAAGCTTCTGCCGCTCCGCGCGGAACGTCCGAATATCGCGGCCTCGCTGAAGTACTTGTCGTCGCTCTGCCTGATCCACGGAGCGGAAGCGCTCGCGGTTTTCGGTTCTTTTCACCACTTCATCGTACGGAGTGGCGACTTCGTTATTCCGGTCGGTGGGCCTGCCGTCCTTGATCCGTCCTTGCTGCGCTTTCCAGGTGCGCGGCGGACGCCGGTCATCGTGGTCGCGGCGGTTATTGAAGTCCGTTTCGACCTGATTCGCCCAACCCTTATTCCGACGATTGTTCCAGCGTTGATGTGAATAGAACGGATCATAGCCCCGCCCACTGGAGTGGTATGCGAACCACGGGTAGTACCCGTTGGTCGAGTAGTTTGAGCCGTAATAGTCGCCGAAATAGTAGTGACCGTAACTCGGACGCAGGAAGAGATGGTTGCTGAACCCGGCCAAGTTAATGACTACGCTCGGTGAATAGGAAAAACCTTCCCGTTCATAGACATTGGGATTGAAATAGACCGGCGAAAATAGGACGCCACGTCGATCGACCGAGTAATCCCAATAGCCGTTGACGAACACGTATCCGCGGGGAGTCCAGACGTAATGAGCCGGTACCCAATCCCAGCCCTGCTGGCCGACTGTCCAATATCCCGGTCGCCAAACGTAGCGGTTCTCCTGCCAGATCCAACAGCCGGGAAGCCAATTGTAATCGGGTGACGGCTGAGCAATATTCGGTCCAGCCTCAGCCGTTGCCGGAGGTACGGGCAAATAGTCCACGTCGCTGTCACTAGCATCGGCCCAGTAGCCGGAGGTCCACTGATAGCCTTGCTGCATCGTCGCCCAATAACCGGGGACCCATTCGCGTCTCGGCGGCAGGGATCGCCAAATGCCGCTAACCCACAGGTAATCTTCTCGCTCATCGTCCCAGGCCCAGTAGCCTGGAATCCACGCCACATTGGCGCCCGCCGGCTTGTGTCCGGGAGGAAGTTCCTCGATAGGCTCTGGAGGAGTTTGCGAGACGATCAGACCGGGTTGGGGATCGTACGAGACTGTTTCCGCAAACGCCTCATGCACCGGCCCCCGTGTAAGCACTTCGGTGCCTTGTTCGACATCGGCGGGCTCCTGAGGCACGGCAGAGGTTTCGTGTGCGCCGATGCCTGCGCAAAGCGCAACGATAATTGCGATGAGTGAACTCTTACGAACAAAGGAAACGTTCATGATTCTATTCCAGAGGGTGATGTCAGGCACGTGAGAAGCGTGATACACATCGTGGGGTTAAAGATGAACTGAAGCACTCTGCAACGCGCAGCTAGTTGGAGGGATGTCAGTCACGCTGATGCGGGACTACAACTCGCCGCGGATTTCGAGCACCGTGATGGTGATCAATTGCCTTGCATCCTTGGCGATCCCAACAACCACCGATTACTGTTTCATTCTCGACAGTACTAGCATCGCGTACCTCCTTGTGTGTTGATCTCACAGACGGGCTGTGCGTAGATCGTTCATGCCAGCTCGCGATAGACCCAATGAGCCAAGCTATTGCCACCACTTTCTTGGATAGACATAGGGATAGGCCCACAGGAGCAGCGTCGCACCTAAAATTGCCACGATCCAGCCGTACCAGTTGTGGCTCGCCAGCGAAAATGGTTCAACTGACGCTCCCCGGAGAAACGAATAGAGGAAACCACCGATAAGAGCACCGACGATTCCCAGTATGGTCGTCATTGCCAGACTCATGATTTGCCGACCAGGAATGAGAAACCTTGCACATAGTCCCACGATCAAACCACAAATAATCCAACTGAAAATACTTCCGATACTCATCGCATCACCCTTTGCATGAAAAAGAGGCAAAACTTGCGGCTGCGTCGAGAGCAGCGGCTCTATCCGATTTCTTGTCGTTTCTCGACCTTGGCGGGTATTTTCACGGCGTTATCCGTTTTCGATATCTCCTGGCATCAATGAAATACGTAGCGTCGATTAATGTCTGCCAACTCGGCCGATCGAACGCAGAGCCTGTTCAAAAGTCGCGATCACAATACAACAGCCTGTCAGCAACCAATTCAATGCGCTCATTATCATTTCAACTCCTGGGCATTGCAGCCCTATGTCACTCGGGACCCATCATCATTTCCACTTCGGGCATCGCGCCTAAAAGTCTTTCGAGCTTAGCGCGCGACATCGGTGGATTGAGCGGTACTTCGAAGCTGCAGGCCGACGTCCCCGCAACTTCGACGAACGGTGCCGCAGTTTTAAAGACGAAAGATCGGCTGAGCTGGTCAAGAAGCCACTTGGCGTGCTCCACCGTATCGACACGAACCCGGTAAAGGTCACCCAACGGTCGCAGCCAAATAGGAAATACATTCATCGATTTCTCCCCAAACTTACTAGTCATATGGACATTCATTGGGACGATGAACGGTCGGCCCAATTCATCATTTTTGAGCAGGTGGTTGTTCCGTTTGACGGGAAACTATTTCTTGGGACCTTTCACGCACTGACCGGAAAGGCATGCCTTCAGCACGCTCATAACGCTCCGCGCGAATAAACCAAAATGCCAGCCCGCCTTTATTATGAGCGGCATTGGAAGAATCTTTCCGAGCTGCGCGTACTCCGAGAGAACCTTTGCGACCGGTTTTATTCCAGCCGCGATGTTCCATAACCATACGAACGACAACACCAACCGCCTGTCGCAATCGTTGGCTACGCCGCGCATGTTTGTTTTTTAAGAACCGATCGATCGCCGGCTGCGATTCGAGTTCACGAATAACACCTGCCAAAGCCGGTCTGTCGTGGTGGATCTCGGAATCCTCCATTCGCTGCTGTCGGTCCTCATCGTTGAAGAATTGCAGCACCTCGGCAAATGGCTGCTCCGGGTCATTCAACACATCAGAAAAAGTTCGCCCCTGTATTTCTTCGGAGAATCTTTCAGGTGTGATTGTTATGTGCGGCATATTGAACTCCGGATAGTTGATGTCATGAGGTTTTGCACATTCAATCATAGGACCTACAGATATTGTATGTGCAAAGTCACAAAAAGCAATAGCAAATCATTCAGGTTGATGCGTCGTCAGTGAAATCAGGCAATCAATAGTCAGCTGGCCGTTCAGAGCGACTGCAATTATCCAACTATCAGAGGAATCCCACCGCCAATACGTGGGCTGCCCCACCAACCCTAGTTCCACGAACCATTTGGCGCGTTGACGCTCGAAACCACTCTGGATTCAGGGGGAAATCAACTCAAGAGGTGAGTCGGTGTAAATTCACAGAATCGTCGGCTAGGACTCAACGCATCAAAAACAAATGACTTGAGTCAAACATCTCAGCCGTGTTCACTGACGTCAGGCGATGCACGTTGAACTTGATGCAAAGGACGCTAGCCGGTTTGCACATCCTCTTCACGCAAGAGAGAATGCGAGGTCCGAATGCGCCCTATTCCAGCGATCCAGGAAGAACTTGCAAGTAATCACATCCGAACCGACTCGCTCTAATATCGTGACAGGCGGACTGTTGATCCAATACGATTCCGCCCAACTGATAGGTTCCTTTTAAGCAAACTAAGGTGCGATCGCGGGGCTGACGTGATGCGACGTAGTTTTCTTCGTCGTGCTCCCGGCGACCACCCTTTGACGGGAGACGACGATGTCGCTGGCGAATAAACAAAAAGTACTTCGCGAGCAGCGTGGCAAACTCGAAGCCAAATCCAAGAAGATCATCGAGACGGCCGAAGTCGAAAGCTGCGACATCAGCAACGAGGAAAACGCCCGAATTAAAACGATTCACGAGGTCGACGCCAAGCTGGGAAACCGCATCAAGAACATTAATAGCAGCTTGTCCAATCGCGAGACCTGGATGAGTTGGGCACCGAACCATTCGATCACTACCGAGCCCTTGGTAACGTAACTAGCGACAACTGCGAGGAGGAACAAAACGCCAACGTACACCACGTGCAGGACCTGTCGCAGCGCGGCTGGTGCTTGTACAAGATGCGTCCGGTCCGGCAGACCGGACGCAGTTTCATAAGGGCGAGGCAAACAAGCCCGACTAATCCTACCCCAACATCCGCCGCTGCCTGCCCCAATCCATCTCCGCCACAACCGCCCGCAGATCCCTCTCCGTCACGGGATCCTTCCCCTGCTCCACCGGCGGCAGAAACAACAACTCCTCCTGAATATCCGGCGCCAAATTCAACAGATTCATGATCTGCGTAACCCGCGCCCGACTGACGTGCCCCAGTAGGGCCAATTCCGCCTGATCCGACACCACGCCGTCTCGGATCAACTGGTCGAACCGGATCGCCAATGCCATCAATTTTGCCACTCGCGGAACCCGCGCTGCTGGTGGTGTTGGCTTCGAACCAGGTTTCAACTTCTTGTGGCTCCGCCGTCCCGTCCCGAAATGCACATTCGCCGTTAATGTCGGCCCACGGCTCATTGCACCACCTCCATCGCCAATGTTTTGATTCCCGTCGCATGAAACGCCACGCTGATCGTTCCGGCCTCCCCGTCGTAGTCGACTCGCTCGATCAGCAATTTCAGAAGCTTCAATTTCTCGTGCGGCGACAACTCGTCCCACACCGGATCGAATTCCGCCAAGGCGGCACGCACGTCCGCCTCGTTGATGATCCGGCCTCTCAGGTCGACCAACTCGCTGCGAATCTCCGACTGCCGCCGTTCGGCCGCCGTGCGGCGCGTTCCTGAGCGTCCGCCAACCGGGCGGTCTCCTCGGCGACAGCCGCCTTCTCCATCTCGCCACCTAAACGCCCCAGTTCCCGCGACAACGGCCGCGACTCGACTTCTAGCTCCTCGATCGCCTTTTCAGTTTGCGTACGCGACGCGGCCGGGATCGCGGCCGATCGCGCGAATCTGGTCCACGACAAACCGTTCGATTTCGCCGGCCGGTACTGATTTCGATGGGCACTCGCCGTATCCCCGTTTCTGTGCATTGGTGCAGACGTAGTACCGGTAACGCTTGGTCTTATTCTTCACTACGTACGACGGCGTCATCCGGCAACCGCACCGCCCGCAGTGGAGCAGCCCCTTGAGCAGCGCACCGAACCGGTTCCGCACATCGCGGCCGCCGTTGCGGTGGTTCTTTCGCAGCAATTTCTGCACACGGTTAAATGTCTCGGCGTCAACGATCGGCTCGTGCTCGCCGTCGTAAACTGCCTCCTTGTGCCGCACTTGGCCGATGTAGGCGATGTTGGTGAGCAGTTTGTGCAGACTCGTCTTGTCGAATGGGCGGCCGCCACGGGTTTTGCCTTTCTTGGTGGTCCAGCGTTTCGTCGTCCAACCCCGTTGGTCGAGGACGGCGATTGTGGGTAGCAGCCCTTCGTGCTCCAGATAGAACTCAAATATCTGGCGGACCTGCAGCGCCTCGATCTCGTTGACGACCAGTTTTGTATTGATGATATCGTAGCCCAGGATCGGCGGGCCGCCGGCGTATTTCCCTTTGCGGCGGGCGGCCGCCATTTTGTCTCGCGTTCGTTCGGAGATCATTTCCCGTTCGAACTGCGCAAACGACAACAGGATGTTCAGTGTCAGCCGTCCCATCGAATGGGTGGTGTTGAACTGCTGCGTGACCGAGACAAACGACACGCCATGTTTTTCGAAGACCTGCATCATGCGGGCGAAATCGAGCAGACTGCGGCTGAGGCGGTCGACTTTGTAGACGACGCAATCAATGCGGCCCGCTTCGATGTCGGCCATCAGCCGTTTGAGTCCGGGCCGGTCCATATCTCCCCCGGAGAAGCCGCCGTCCGCGTATTCGGTGGGCAAACATTCCCAACCTTCGTGCCGATGACTGGCAATGAACGCCTCGGCCGATTCCCGCTGGGCGTCGAGCGAATTGAATTCCTGATCAAGCCCCTCGCTGGTTGATTTGCGGGTGTAGATAGCACAGCGCGTCATTTGGCTCCTCCTTTCACGGTCAGACCAAAGAAGAGATACCCGCTCGTGTGCGAACCGGTGATCGACTTACCGGACGGGACCTTCCTGACGCGATCGGCTTGCGCGCTTTCGGGAAAAAGGTTTGTTCAGTGTAACGCGAGCCAGATAATGCCCGAAAGGAAGGCTACCATGAAACGATTGATCATTTTTGGCGGACTGACGGCTGCTCTGTTGGCTGTTCCCCTCTCGCATCTCATGATTGGGGAGGCACTGGCGAACATCGGCGGCGACGGCACTAACGGCGAGTGTGCCGTCGATGACGCAGATTTCGCCTCGGCAGGAGGAGGTTGTAAAGACATCACCACGGGCCTCGTCTGGAGTTCAACCTATTTTCCTTCGAGCGACGCTGGTGGATCCGGACGAAGACTCGCAATTTGCTCCGAATGGTTTGTCGACCAACCGGAGGCTGGAGGCCATACCGATTGGCGTAACCCAACAGTCGGAGAAATTGACGAGGCGATCGATAATGGTCTCAATGCGCATCTCGACTTTTTATACGATCAAGGTTTTCAGAGTGTCGATGATCTTTATCGTTTGACGGCCTGCGCAGGCAAAAAAAACCGAGGAAACCCAACTGTCTACAAGTACCGTTACTCGGATGGAGATACTCTGGCGCTTTTTGAAAGTGATGTCCCCGTGATCTGTGTGCGCGGACTTCCAGAAACTCCCGATAGCTGTCCCGGGAAGAAGAAAGGTGGAGGAAAACCTAAGAGATAGTCACCGGATTCCTAGTTCTTTTTCTCATTGAGGCCCGTATTGATGACCCGGCTAGAACGAAAGCAGAAAGCAGGTTCCTTTCGACTTCGTTGCCTAGTGATCGGGATGATTGCCGTGGGTTTGGGCAGTTCCGTGTATCTCTTGGTGCGCATTTTGCGAATACTAGCCCATCGTGCGGATGACTCAATTCCTATTTGCACTACGGTTTTCGGTATTGATTGCGACGAAACGTTGCTCGATCCCCACTCATGGTATGTAGGATTACCATTGGCCGCTTGGGGGGTGACTTACTTCGCCCCGCTGGCGGCCCTGGTGATTTTGGTTTGGGCTCTGGGTGAAGAATTTCGACAGATAGCCAATTTGGTCGCCCTCATCGTTAACATTGCCGGAGTGGGCATCAGCCTGACATTGTTGTTCATTCTAGCATCGGGCAAAGCACCATTTTGTCCCCTCTGCGTGGTAGTGCATAGTATTAATCTGCTGTTGCTGCCATTGCTGTGGTGGCAAAGCGGTTGGAAGCCGGGTGATCTCCCGAAGCTGCTCCGCGACTTGGTAACTGGTGAGCCTAGTCGAGGGCAAAACTTTGCGTGCAATGTTGTCGGCATTCTTAATGTCGGTCTGCTAGCCATTGTTGTCTATCAATGGGTACGGATCGAGATAGAGCAACACGCCGCTGCGGGTCGACAGGTGAACCCGCGGCAGGTGATCGCCAACTTCGATGCAGTGCCCTCCCAGCAGGTTCCCATCGGATCTGAAGATCCAAGGCCCGGACCTATCGACGCGCCCGCACAACTCGTTGTTTTTAGCGACTTTCGGTGCCGGGGTTGCCAAGTATTGGCTGGTCAACTCGCACACTTGGCTCTCGATTACCCCGAACAGTTAGTCGTTGTTCACAAGCACTTTCCTCTGGGCACGGCCTGCAACCCTGCGATTACCAACGACAAGCATCCCACTGCCTGTCAAGCGGCGCGTGCCGCCGAAGCGGCCCATCGGCAAGGTCGTTTTTGGGAATTCCATGACGCCATGTTTGATCCGAAATGGGATACGATCGATGAGAGCACTTTGCTGGATGTCGCCCAAGAGGTTGGTCTCAACCTCTCCCAGTTCCGTCACGATCTGAGGGAACCTGAAAGCACGTCCAAGATCAGGACAGACTGCGAATTAGGTAAGCGCCTGGGGATTCGATCGACTCCCGCCGTCTTCATTAACGGACGTCTGGTCAAGCACCCGAGTCGATCCGTTTTGGATGTGTTGATTCACCACGAACTGGTCGACAGGGCAGAGGTCAAGGAAGGGGTTCGCCCTGAATGACAACCATCAACGGCAACATCCGAACAAAAGGTTAACCGGCACCCAGAAATTTAGCAAAAGGTTGCGTCCGCTTTTGACCGACCGAAATGTACGCTAAACTCGTAACTCATTACCAATTCAGTGGTTCTCGAAATCGGCACAAAGAGAATGGTTATGAAAAGGGTTTTGAACGGGGAGGCTTCGGACGCTTTATTGATCGCTGCAGTTTTGCAGAACTAAACAACGGTCAGAATGAAATCGAGGCTGAGAGCTTATTCGTCCTCGGAATGCAGTCCCAAAATACCTTTGGAATTCGGCGCTCCAACTCAGCCGCATCTTGGCCCAAACAGAGTCACGACGTGAATCCCAAAATCCGTTTGAGTTCTCGGCACAGAATTCGTGCGTCAGGAAACGTATGAGAATACCAGACACCGTCTCGCGCAAGTCGAGATCGCTTTCCTATACAATTGACCAATCTTGATGAGCCGCCAGATAGGGGGCATTAGAGGTGCACAGGTGAGCCGAATTGATACAATGGCGACATGGTCTTCAACAGCACACACAAGCCAGTTACCGAGCTGTTTGGGATTCCCGAGCCGCCGAAAACGGGTCGCGCACGTTTGGTGCATGTCGCGATCGAGTTGTTTTACAGCCACGGCTTTCAGGCCGTGGGAGTAGACCGGATTCTTGCCGCCGCCGGTGTCACGAAGACGACGTTCTACAAGCATTTCGAATGCAAAGACGACCTGCTGGTAGCGGCGATTCAACAACGCGATCAGTGGGAGATGCAGGCCTGGACGAATGCCGTAGAAAAGATTGCCGGCGACGATCCGAAGGCACAGCTCCTGGCTTTCTTTGATGTGCTCGACGTTTGGTTTAACTCGCCCGACTTCCGTGGTTGCCAATTTATCAACGCCGCGGCTGAGTTCCCCAATCCAAACGACCCGGTCCATGCCGTGGCCGCTGCGCACAAGCGGAAGAATCGAGACTCTTTTCGAGATCTAGCTACTGCTGCCGGTTCCACTGATCCAGAGTCTTTCGCGGATCGATACACGGCGCTCGTCGAAGGAACGTTGATCTTGAGGCAAGTTCACGGACGGAACGATGCAGCCAGAGTCATCAAACCGGCGGTCGAATCGCTTGTCTCCGAAGCGCTGTCGGAATGGAAATGACTCAAGTTGACACTCAGCGATGGCTTGCCGTGCTGACGAAGAGATGTCCGTCAAGTCCCACTTGCATACGCAATCGAACCTCTCACCCTCATGGAACCGGGCACCGAGACCTGATCGCCAATTCGGCCAGCCGGCGAGCGATGTCGATGGTGTTTTGGTTGCCTGTCACGTGTCGGGTGACGTAGGCTCCCTCCATGATGAGGCAGAGTTCCTGGGCCAGCCCCAGCGGATAGTCTGCAGATGCTTCCTCGGCCATTTGTCTGACGAAGTCTTGAATGGCCTGCTTGTTTTTTGAAGCGAGCATGTGCGCGGGTTCGTGAGGCAAGGGGAACTCCATCGCAACGTTCACGAACATGCAGCCCTGGAACTCCTCGGAATCAATGATTGTCGCAACGACGTCCATCAGCGCGTGGAGTTGACCGATTGGCGTCGATCCGCCTCGTTCTTGGACCATTGCACGGAACGTGTCTTGCAACCAGTCGTTCTGTGCTTCCAAGGCTGCAAGCATCAGGTCCTCTTTGCAATCAAAATGCTTGTAAAAGGCTGTCTTGCTGATGCCGACGTCGGCGAGGATCTGATCGATCCCCACATTACGAAATCCATCTCGATAGAAGCGGCGGATCGCCGATTCGACCAGTCGTTTGCGCGTGGGTACTTTCATGAGTTGGTCTGTCCTACCGACGTTCAAAGCCTGACCAGGTTGACTTCGAGTCAACCCTATAGTTTACCACAAGTAAACTTTCCTCGCATCCAAAATGACCGATAATCAAAATCGTCAACGATATGCCAGACAGAGGAAATTGACTCATGTCACGCCAAATGATTGATCTCCGCGTCTTCACCGACCCTTCGTGGTGGCATTGGACAGCCACCGTCCCAATCCTGATCCTGTACCTGAACGGCCTCTCGTGGGCCATCTGGGCGGCCGCCGGATTGTGCGCGCTTGCAACCGGCTACTTCCTGATTCACACCCATGCCGTGAAGCACTATTCGGTGCAGATTCGAATCGCGTATCTCGGGTGGCTGATGGTGGGCCTCCTGCCATGGATGAGTTGGATGCATTGGATTCAACTGGCTGGGACTTCTGCGATGGTAACCGTCGGCTATTGCCCGCTTGCCCGGTTACTGCGCCTGCTACCGTTCAACCGGTCGATACCGTTGACGTGGTCTCTATTTATCCGGTCGTTTTTTCGCGATCCGTGTGCGGGTGGGCTCGTTGGCTGGTCTGTAGACGCCCAACCGCAACCGGCTTGTTGTTCCATTCGACCGCCGACCGTCGGCGCGTCGTGCTCACTGTCTCATCATCTACCTAACAAGGAGAACCAGCATGCCCCAGTTCATTAACAGCCCCGCCGTCGTGGAAGCGGCAGGAAACAAGCCCAAACGGATCGAAGAGTTAGTGGGACGTGCTCGAACTGGGCACGATACGGTCAGCCTGGCCCGAATGGTGTCACCATCTGGTTGGGAAGAACCGGCGCAGACGCCCGAGTTTGAAGAGATCACGGTCGTTCTGAGCGGGACGCTGTGTGTCGAATGGGAGGGTACGATGCATAAGTTGGCCGCTGGCCAAGCCGTCATCGCTCGGCCCGGAGAAACGGTTCGCTATAGTACGCCGGGCGACGATGGAGCCGAGTACATCGCCGTCTGCTTACCCGCCTTCTCGCCGGAGTCCGTTCATCGCGACCATGTATGACCAGAAGTGAGCTCGATGCCGAGCAAAACTAAACACAAACCATGACACGTGGGCTGATCCATTACTCTGAATCCGATAACGACTGACTTTTTCAAATAAACCACAACCTCGCCGACAGCGAACTGCTTACCTGCCGGCACAGCCATTGAGGAGAACGTGATGAAACGATTCGCCGTGTTGCTGTTTGGCACTACCACCTACGTCATGTTCGGAGGCGTCTTTCTTTATGCGGTCGGGTTCGTCGGCAACTTTTTGACGCCGACAAGTCTCGATGGCCCCGCGAACATCCCGACTAGGCAGGCGTTGGGCATCAATCTTTCACTGCTTGCGTTGTTTGCTTTACAGCATAGCGTGATGGCCCGGTCGTGGTTCAAGGCTTGGTGGACTCGGTTTATTCCCGAACCGATCGAACGCAGCGTATACGTGCTTGCTTCCAACATTGCACTAATCCTGCTGTTCTGGCAGTGGCAGCCGATGGGTGGCACCATATGGGACGTGCAAAATACCACCGGTCGACTTGTGCTCTATGCATTGTTTGCCGCGGGTTGGCTGATTGTTCTCTGGACAACATTTCTGATCAATCATTTTGACTTGTTCGGTCTGCGGCAAGTGTGGTTGTACTTTCGCGGGAAACCGTACACGCCGGTCGGTTTCATCGCCCCCGGTCCCTACAAAGTTGTGCGGCACCCGATGTACATCGGGTGGCTCACGGCGTTCTGGGCAACGCCGGCCATGACACTCACACATCTGGCGTTTGCGCTAGCAATTACGGCATACATCCTCACGGCGATCTTCTTTGAGGAACGTGACCTTGTACGATTGCTTGGAAAAAGCTATGTCGACTACCGCGCAAATGTGCCGATGCTCGTTCCTCGGTTGGCGACGTACGCGGTAGGCGGTGCAGCAACACGACAGCCCCGAACCCCGGAATCGGTGTTGACCTTGTACAATTTGCCCGTATCGGAACATACGGAAGTTTCGGTCGGCTGAATGCCAAACTGGCCAATGGCGCTGGCAGATACTCCTGAATCCACAACAACTCGAAGACAATCAATCCCGTACTCTGCTTCGGTGAGGAGCGGGATTGTTGTTGTCGACGATTTTGCGCGGTTCAAAAACAGTGGTGGCCGGAAGTCAAACGACGAAACGAGGTTCGACTGGAAAATGCTTGGAAGGAATGTCGATGCCGACTATGGTAACCAGAGGCGAAAATGATCTCAATCCGTCTGGCTTTTCGAACAAGAGCGTACTGTGAGCGCAGACGCCGAATATGAGGACGCTGATAAATTCACGCAGCGCGTTCGTACCATTCGATCAGCCCGCCGAGTCGTTCGCGGCGGACGATTTCATCGAGTACGATCGTGTTGTTCTCAGGTGGTGGGTCGGTGCACGACGGCTGTCACGAGCCGAATGCAACCGGTCTGTCTGTTAACACTTTGCCGCCGAATTTCAAAGAGGGTTCCTACCGTTTCGGCAACCGAAAGGGACTCGAACTCGCTAAGTCATTACCACTCAGCAGGTTGTTAAATCGGCTCCAAAGAGTTTGTAACGAAGAGGGTCCCTTTCGGGGAGGGGGCGATTCGCTGTGCTACCGCTGTTCTGGGTTCCCGAGGAAGGCGCCCGCAAGCCAGAACGACGCGACCGTGTGCCCTACGTGCAATGGATACGGGACGACCACATGGAATCCACCTCCGGTGAAGTGGTCGATTACGACGTGATTCGACGGCGGATCAACGAACTTAACGAGCAGTTCGAGATCCGCGAAATCGCCATCGACCGCTGGAACGCCACGCAGTTGGCGACGCAATTGGAAGGCGACGGCTTCGAGATGGTCGCCTTCGGCCAAGGCTACGCCAGCATGAGCGCGACGACGAAGAAACTCGAAGAAGTGGTCCTCTCCCGTAAATTAGCCCACGCCTGGCACCCAGTCCTACGTTGGATGGCCGGTAACGTCTCGATCGAAACCGACGCCGCCGACAACTGGAAGCCATCGAAGAAAAAGAGTGTCGAGCGAATCGACGGCATCGTGGCGTTGATCATGGGGTTGGACCGGGCTAGCACCCAGGACGTATGTACCAGCGTGTATGACAAGCGGGGGATTTTGTCGCTTTGACGCCGGCATATGAGTGCAACCGATTGACTCTCCTGGCCGAAATGCGGAAAACCCTACTCACCCTAGATTGTGGTGGCGAGCTATCGACGCTGTTGCTCGCCATTCATGGGGTGAGACAAAATATGCGTCGAATTGCACTGGAAATATCTAATCGCCTTGCTGATAATCGGTGTTAATGTTTTCTGGGCCCACGGAATCGCCCAATAATTTACATTACCGATTTAGCCTAGGAATCGCTCGCTGTGCGAGATTTAGAAAGTGATTTTCGCCGTTCGCCTGTCAGCATCGGTTCTACGTCACCGGAACTGCTCGCCGCTTCCAAACGCGCTGATCCGGCGGCCTGGGAGCGGCTGGTCGCGGTCTATTCGCCATTGGTCTATTCCTGGTCACGGCACTTCGGACTGCCGCCGGAAGCTGCTAAGGACATCGTACAGGACGTACTCCGCGCGGTTTTTACAAATCTTGAGCGATTCGATACTGACCGCGAGGACGGATCATTTCGTGGTTGGTTGCGGACAATTACCAATAACAAGATGATCGACCGGTTACGCTGTGAATCCAATCAGACTCAAGCAATAGGCGGTTCGGATGCTCAGCAGCGGTTGGGCCAAATACAAGATGTCGTGAATTTTCTTTCAGGTGCCGGTCAGGCAGGATCTAGTGGATTATCATCCCGCGGTTCGGAAGAGCGGGCGTTGCATAAGGTTATCAAACGGGTACGGGGAGATTTCACGGACCTTACTTGGCAGGCATTTTGGGGCATGATGGTCGACAATCGTTCGTCGACCGAGCTAGGGACAGAATTGCAAATGTCCGGAGCGGCCGTGCGGTTGGCAAAAGCTCGCGTGCTGCGCCGCTTACGGGAAGAGCTTTCCCAACGGAGCAATTAACCATTCTTCATGCCATCTCCTCAATGCCGCTCGTCCGTTCCCACCGAGAAATCAAATTCAGCCTTAATATTATTAAACAATTTGTATCTCATGTGGTAATCATTGGTTGCGTGGATTCCGGGTTTCGCCTGTCGTCGTCAATTGACTTTTGGAGCCGATTTCGCGATGCGCCTATACGTGATAGTATTTGGGGAGTGGAATTCACTTAAAAAACTTTCTGCGTCCCCACGTTATTTTATCGCGTGGCCGTCGACGTTCTTACCTGCAATGACAGGCGGTTGTGTCAATCGCAAAACCGTGAAATCATGAGAAACACGGGGTCGTTGCGGTCGACCATGTTCAGATTGATTGGTAATGGGCTTGCCTAAGGTTCCCCCGATGCGATCGAATGCTTGCCTCACGCTTGAGGAACTCACCCGACTGGATGCGGGACTATTATCGAGCGAAACGCACGTTTCTATGTCTGCACACGTCGAACAATGCGACTCGTGTTTGCAACGGTTGGAGCAATTACCAACCAATGATGATGTGCTGGCCAGGACGCTACGGGCGGAGTACACCAACGACGATTTTGCGGACGAACCTGAATTGGCCCAAGCAATTGCCGAATTAAACACGCAGCCCTCTTTATCGCGAGCTAAGCAGGAAATGCCCGCAGAAATATCTCCATTGTTCCCCGCGGACGAAGTGCTAGATGACTACCGCATTCTCCGCATCATCGGTCGAGGCGGAATGGGAGTGGTGTACGAAGCACGGCAACTCTCTCTGGGGCGGCGGGTGGCCCTCAAAACCTTGCCGTTTGCCGCAGCGCTCAATCCGATCCAATTGCGGTTATTCGAGAATGAAGCCCGCGCAGCAGCTAGCTTGCATCATCCTAACATTGTGCCGGTATATGGCATAGGTGTGGACCGTGGCACGAATTATATCGCCATGCAATATGTCGATGGTCACAACCTCTCCGTCCTAATCCATCAAATGTACGACGCGATTCCACCGAAGAATGACCGATCGGCGGTTACTTCCAGCCCCACTAGGCGATTCGACGGTGAAATTGCTGAGCAGTCTGTTGACTTCGATGAGACGGCTGTCGATTTACACAACGAGACGCAGGAGTACGACGTATGGGCAACAACGTTGTCCGGCCAATTGCGAACTCGGTCGACGGAAGGCGTGCGGCTGGCTGTCCGTCTAATTATTCAGGCTGCCGAAGCTCTGGATTATGCGCACAGCTGTGGTGTGTTGCATCGTGACGTCAAACCCTCCAACCTGATCCTGGACCGCAGCGGCAATGTTTGGTTGAGCGACTTCGGCTTGGCGCGTATCGAGAATGAAGCCGGCTTCACAATGACCGGCGACCTGATTGGCACAATTCGCTACATGAGCCCAGAACAAGTGTCGGGTAAACGCGGTGTTGTGAACAATCACTCTGACATTTACGCGTTGGGCGCCACGCTTTACGAATTGCTCACCGGCCAGCCACTCTTTCATGAGAGCGACCGGACTGCGCTGATCCATCAGATTCTAGAACACCAACCGCGAAATCCTCTTGAAATCAATCCTGCCATCCCTCGCGATTTGGAAACGATCGTTCTGAAGTCGATCGCCAAAGACTCGCGAGACCGTTATCACACCGCCGGGGAGTTTGCAGAGGACTTGCGGCGGGTTCTTAGCCATCAGACTATTCATGCGAAACGCCCCACACAGTGGGAACGGGCTGCAAAGTGGGTGAAGCGGCATCAACTATTGAGTTCAACGGTTGCAGTGGCAACGGCGCTACTGATTTTGGTGTCAGGCACATTGTTGACATTGATTTCGATCAAGAACGTTGAATTAAAAATCGCCTTGACCGAAACGCAAGAAGCGGAACGTATTGCTGAAAAACATCGTACCATCGCGGACGTCGAGAGTCTGAAACAACGTCAGACGGCCTACGCCATGACCATGCGTCTGGCGAATCAAGCGTATGGCGACAACAAGGTGGCCGAAGCTGATGGACTCCTATGTTCACTTATTCCAGAGCAGCAGAAGCCGGACGTTCGCGGTATTGAGTGGTTTGCGTTACAGAGACGACTAAAAGGGGCGCACGACGAGATCCGTCTTTCAGACAAGGCTTTGTATACAGCGCGGCTTTCACCTGACGGGAAAATCCTAGCGGCGGCTGGTGCTCAAGCGGTCATTTTTTTGATCGATGTTGAGGCTTGGGCTGAGTTCGATCGCATTGAGACTGGGCAAATAGAAGTCAATTGCTTGGCTTTCACTGCCAATGGGAATACGTTGGTCTCAACCGGAGATGACGGAACAATTCGCTGTTGGAACTTATCAACACGCGACGAGTTGTGGCGTACCGAGCCCAATCAAGATAGTGGAGAACCAATTAAGGTTTGGGAAGTCGCCAAGATCAGCGATGGAACGCGTTTGGTATCGACGGCCAGCGAATCGGTGATTCGCATTTGGGACTCAGCCACGGGTAGGCAACTTTCACAAGTGACTTCAACGGGGGGCAAGATTCGTGCATTTGCGGCCTCCCCAAAAGGGGATCGGTTCGCGTCGATCAGCCACAATGGAGAGTTCTGCATTTGGGATGCGGCTGACTTAGAGGTTCGCCACATGGCATTGGTCAAGCGCGGACAACGCTGTTCAGTCGCCTTCTCCCCGGATGGTCGTACGGTCGTGACGTCCGACCCAGACAAGCGAATATTTATCTGGCCAGCCGATCTTAGCCACCGTTACAAAATCACCCAATTGAACGATAACCCGACTTGGCTTGACTTCTCGGCGGACGGCGCGGAGTTATATGCGGGAGACCGACGGGGAATTGCGAACGTGTGGAGTATCCCGGATATACCCAGGCAGACAGCAAGGAGCGATTTAGGGAGTATATTGCTCGACCATTGGAATCTCGAATTCAAAACTCGTCTGGAGTGGTGTGGATTTAACCGCGATGGTAACACAATGGCCATTTTGTATGACAATTCGATCATCTTTCGTGATCGAGTGACTCAGACTGAGGTCGTTCGTCCGCTTCAGTTCCCCGAAGTATTGGCAGGGTTTGACCGCGGCCGTGCCAAGCAACTATGTGGCTTCAGTCCAGATGGACAATCGTTTGTCTGTATGAATCAGGTCTACGAGCGTGTGCCTAATGAGATGTTTGATTGGCAATTCAAACACAAACTAAATGTAGATGGCAGCCATTGTTTTGCTGTTGCATTTGGCCCGGAGCCTGAGATTATGTTTGTGGGTTGGGGAAGCGGCGAGATCGCAAACATCGATTTATTGGTTGGACACGACGCTGAGGCGGATGTGTATCAAAGCGACGGCCAACACCAACCCACTTTACAGCAAAATGAAGTTTTAGCTGTATCCCCTGATGGAAGCCTACTTGCCTGTTCGACATTCTCGGAACGCGTCAACCTGTTCGAAACCGAGAGCCACAAGTTTCTTGGCAGCCTGGGTGGCCACGCCGGCCGCTTGCTCGACCTTGAGTTTTCACCGGACAACCGTTATCTGAGCGGTGCCAGCTATAAAGGTCATAGCATCTGGGATCTACATGCATTGCCGCGAGAAGAATTCGGTTTGGAATTGCCGCGGCATGTCGGCAGTGAACACCGACCGATCGATGCTATTGCATTTTCGCCGGATGGAAGATGGATCGCCACCGGCTTACACGGTAGGGACGGCAGCCTGCGGATTTGGGACATCGAGTTGAATCGCGAAGTCTGGTTTCAGCAGACGGGGGCTGACACCATCGCATTTTCAGGTGACGGAAGTCATCTTATGACCGGTAATCATGAGTCGCGCGAGTTATGCGTCTGGGACATGGCAAAACTCCGTATGCGTCAGAAAGAACGATTGACTGAATTTGATTGGAATTCTCGGTTGAACAAGTCGATTTTCCATACGTGGGCCGCACACAAGGGGGCGTGTTACGATGCCGCCGTTGTGGGGCAAGAGGGCCAGATCATTACCATTGGCGACGATGGCCATCTCCGGCGCTGGGGTGCAAATCGGAGTGATTTTGCGCAAGTCTTAGCTTCACCCACATCGGGCAGTGCGGGGGCCGATGAATGGTTGGCGGCAGACGCGACATGTGTAGTTGTCGCAGTGGCACAGATCGACCGAGTTCGCGTGTACCGAAATCGAAGCGGTGTTTTAGAACCCTCAGGTTCGATCAAGGTCAGCGATTGCCGCTCGCTAGCCGTAACACCGGATGGCTTACGAATCGTAACAGGCCACGCTAACGATGGAATCCTGCAGGTCTGGGACACGAACGATCTTCGTGCATCTCCCGAAATATGGAAAATCGCCAATGGGGACGTTATCAACAAGATTATATTCAGTTTGGATGAGGATCTCGTTGCGGTTGCGTTCAACGGTGAGAATCACGAGGTTCGCGTATACGAGTGGAGCACGCGGCGCCGGTTGCATTTTCCGGAGAAGTTGCAGGGCAGAAATCCTCAGCTTTCGCGTGACGGGAAAATGTTGGGATATGTGCGAGAAAATGATGTATTCCTCTGGAATCTCACGAATAACAAACCGCTTCGCCGTTTAAAAAGTCACAACCACGGCCTCCATGCGATTGCATTCGACCCCTCCGGAAAATACCTGGCGGCTGGGACTGGCGACCGCACAATCATGGTCTGGGACTTGGCGACTGGAGAGGAACGATTTGCAACAACTACCGGGCACGAGAGCAAGTTAATGAAACTTGGCTACTCCCCGGACGGACGGTCTCTGATCAGTTCCGACAGGAACCATGTAATCAAAGTGTGGCAACCGGACACGGGGTTGTTCGTCTGCGACCTCTTTTCCGAACCATCCCTCGAAATCCTATTCTCCGCCGATCAGACTCGAATGATAGTATTGCCGCGGGGGAAGCCTCCGGTTGTTTATGATTTCTCTGTTTCGGCAGCGAGCAGGTGAGGGCTATCTAGGTAACGGTAGACGCTACCTCACGTTATTCGTGTGCGAGTGGTGTAAATTTAAATACACCGTGGGCTTCGTGCCAATTCGCAAAAAACCGGAATGCCAATGACCTGCGACCATCTCTCGTAGATTGCCTGGTTCACCGCCGAGTGTAGAACGACTTCCGTCCCGCCGGAGATTCCCCGCCTTCGGTTGCGTTCTGGGTAATCGGCCATGTCCTTGCTGTTGCGGATCGAAGAAAAAAACTCAAGAAACAGTGTAAGTCAATCCTCATAGACCGTTTGTGTCAGTTCCGGCAACCTGATTGGGGCGGGAAATGTGGGCTTTTCAGATTTTTAAGATGCGCGCAAGCGTGATAGTTAGTAGTGCAGCAGGCATCTTCCTACCCAGTATCTAAATATTCGAGTGAAAGTTTAACGATGGTGTATTTGAAGCCTTACTCTAGCTTTTTCCCTACACGATTCGTTTTCGCACTAGAAAAGTTGAATGGCCCAAGAATTTTTCTAGCCACTGCAATTTGCTTTTTCTGCGTGCATATGAAATCAAAAACGGTTGAAGCAGGGTTTATCGGTTCTTCAGCGTCGCTCGTACTCTTCCGCGCGGTTCAAAAACTATGACGGACGAAAGTCGAACGACGAAAAGAAGTTCGTGTGAAAATCGCATGGGAAAACTGTCGGCGAAAATGATGGTAACAGCCGACTAAGGCGATTTCAAATCGGATGCTTTCCGGGAACGTGCGCACGGAGAACGCAAACGTCGAGAACGGAAGCAACCAAAAACCTCACGCGGCGCGTTCGTACCACTGAACCAGTCCGCCGAGACGTTCGCGGCGAACGATCTGATCGAGTACGATCCTATTGTTCTCCGCGGGCGGATCTGCGCATGACGGCGGTAAATACCCACAAACTGTATCGGACGTCCGGCCGCGTTAAGAACCGAACCTTTGCTGTCGCCGAAATAGCATCCGCATCGTCACGATTTCTGCAAATTTTTGCATTGTTTCTCACCAAACTACTTCGCGTAGGTTTTGGCAAGATGCCTCAAGCGTGACAACCAGATCTTGCTCCATTTGGTCGAGCGACCGCCAATTGTTGAGGCTCTCTGGATCAGGGAAAGAAACCTCCAAACAATTCAGCGTAAACACTTACTGAATCGATCTCCGTGAACTTCACGCCCACAGTCACTCTGCTGTCGCGCAACGGCTCCGTTCAACAGCGCTTCACGCAACGGCGCGCCGCGGCGCTTGCCTACTCATAAATGTCGCTGTAAATTGTGGAAAGGAAGGCGTGGACTGCGGCGACTGAAGTTCACCGTTATCTGGCAAAATACGGTACCAGGCGGAACGCGAGAGATGGCAAAATTATCGAAGAAAACACCCCGAATAGATGTCGATAATTACAATGAGTCCTTGCGCTGTTCGTTTCGAACGCGAAATTACGTGATCATTTCGTTGATAATCGTGAGGGGCTTCAGCAAGCAGTATCCGACCGCGAGTTGATTGCCGTGGAACTCGATCAGGATGATGGATTCGTCGCTCGCGTTGTTTTAGGGGATTTGTCCTTTAAGGAAAAAGCGGAGTGGATTGGCCGAGGCTCGAGGCGGCTCGATCTGTCCGATAAACGACTAGTCGTCGCTGGGGGGAGTTCCTACATCAGTGAACAACTTGATGACGAGTTCTATGAAATCATTGACGTTCCCAAGGGTGAGTATTTCGTCACCGTGTATCATCATTTGCCGTTCATCAACGGATTGCGGATCACGCGCCTTCCGGAATGGAAAGGATTCATTCCCTATTACCGCGAAACTCGATCGGCGACCAAACGAATGCCGGACTGGTTGGCAGAATTTGCTGACATCGATGGCGAGGAACTGAGCCAGGACGAAGAAGAATATAACGAAGATCAAGAAATGGTTGCGTTTGTGATTCAACTTCAACCAGTTGGACCTCGGCAGAGGGAATCTAAACTCGAAGACGAAATCTTCCTGGCCACCGAATTGCGGGTCCCTCGCAAGTGCCCATTGGGAATCAAGCCGGTTGGAATCAAAGGGCCAGAGAAGATTTCAGGCGAAGAATTGGCCGAAATCGAAGCAGCCGAACGAAAAGCGCATGAAGAACGATTTTCCGATGAGTCTGACTCGCCTTGCCCAGCATTTTGTGGACTTCCGCATGCGATTTTTGAAGCAGCAATTTGATCTCGTTGAGAAACACTTTGTTCCTTCGCTGCGAGATCGTGTTGCCAAATATGCCACTGCAGCATTTCAACAAGCGCGCGAGGACGCTCAAGAAGGCGACGAGTTGCCAGAGATTCCGGGGGTCAATGAAGTCTGGCGAGATGGAGAACCGGCCGAAACGACGCTACCACGCTGGCAGCGATCGTGGGAGGACGGAAACAATCTGCTCGATCCTGAATCTGTCACTGCTGAGAGCTATCTCGGCGAAATCCGCTGTGAATTTGGTGACCCAAAGCTCTACATGAATGGCAAGATCGATATCCACATGATGGTTGATCTGCTGATCACAGATACGCCGAACGGTCCTTTGGCGGCTGGCATCGCGGTTTACTAAAGAAGGACAATATCGCCAGCAACTGTTCGCGAGGAGCTGTTCGATTTCATATAGGAATTGGCGCATTTCGAAATTTTTACAATTCAGTTGATGTGTCGCGGTGCCGGCTTACGCTCTTCCAGTTGGACAAAAAAACTTGCGATCCAATCGGAGATGTGACAATGACAATGGTACATTCTGACTCAGTCAACACAGTGGGGGGGCGGGGCTACACTTCTCGTGGACAATTGGATCAACCGGACCACTCCATTCAGTTGTAGAGTCTGGTTGCTAGCAACGGCTGGCGACGACGCTGCGCACAACGACCGCCCTGCGTAATTCCTTCCGTGGAGAGTTGGGGGAAATGATCGCTCCGATGCCAAGTCTTTCCCGTAAATGTATTCTTCTTGCATCCAAGCCGATGCCCCGTACAATTAATGGCAGCGAGAAAGCGTCTAAATTTACGGGAACGTTGCGGTGACCGTCGGCGGAGAATCTGACTGTCCAACAAACTGGTGCCTTGGGCTGGCTGCTTCGTTTACGAATTGCATTTCTTTGCATTGGTCAGATGGTTGGCGTTTTAGCGGATTGCGAGATGTACTTCGGCGAGTGTCAGCATTTTCTACTCGGATCACATTCGGTGGAACAATGCTGTCACAGTCCTCACCCCCTAATATCGACTCACGCGCTACCTGCCGCTTTTAAGCTTGGCACGACGACCGATTACAATTTCTGCGAGACCGAGCAAAGGTGAGGAGTGGGCAATGTCATTTAATCGATCGAATTTGCTGTCTATTCTCCTAACAATCTTAGCCCTCTCCTTGCAAACACGCATTATGTGTGGTGCGGAGGACAATTTTGTACGCGCTGGGAAATCGTCGACCGCGCTAGCGGATCTGGGCCCTTTGGGAAGCGGTACGGCATTCTGTATCGATTCCAGCGGCCTATTTGTTACCAACTATCACGTCGTCGCGGCTCTGGATTCAAACCAGCACGTCGATTTAGTCTTGAATGCAGGTGATACAGGCCAACGAGTTTTGAAGGCGCAAGTTGTCCATACGAATCGCGAATATGATTTGGCGCTATTGCGTGTCGACCGTGCCACTGGCCTCTTACCTCTGCAGTTGGGAATCGATACGAATCTCAGTGAGACTGATGACATCACCGCATTCGGCTATCCATTTGGAAAGATGCTTTCTTTAGAAGAAGGGTATCCGTCTATCAGCGTTAGCACCGGAAAGATCACTTCGCTGCGTAAGGTTAAAGAAGAGTTAGCCTTGGTGCAAATTGATGCAAGTTTGAATCCCGGTAATTCAGGCGGTCCGATCCTTGCCCAGGACGGTTCAGTAATTGGAGTTGTTGTTTCCGGAATACCAGGGTCCGCCGTCAGTTTCGCGATTCCTGTCAGCCTTGTCAAAAAGTTCTTAAGCGAACCACGGCTTACGCTAGACGTAGGGAAGATTACCCGAGCTAATTTGTTGCGTCCCTGCAGTTTTCGTGTCCAAGTGCGAAACCCACAAGACGCTCCTTTACATCTCACGGGAGTGGAAATCACATTGACTTCCGAGTCGGGCAATTCGAAAACAGTCTCAATGACTGAAGGCCAATCCGGCGAATACGTAGCAAACACAACTCCGGTTTCTAAAACTGTTGATTCGGCTGTCGTCCATACTCGAGTAAAACTCGGACAGTTGTCTTTGGATGGAGTCACGCAAAATCAATGGATCAGGCTCGACGACAAGACCTTCCGCCTGACCGACATTCAGAAAATCGAGTTCGGCGATAAGCGCCGCGTGACCATGAGAGACGGCAAAACATTTACTGGTGGATTATTTTCGTGCAGTGCAGTACGCGTAGATCTTGGAATGGATGTTGTTGAATTGTTTCCGCCTAGGGGAGAATCGCTTGAGGTCACAAAAGTTAATCCGATCGTAAACTCAATACTTTATGAGGTTGCGGCCATGAATGGAGAAAAGGTTATCTCCACGATTAGCGGGAGAATCCCTGTGGAAGGAGACGACAATTCTGCCCCCGCGCCAGTGAAACAATTATTGCTCGATCCCGAAGCCGGTGGTGAACAGGAAATCGTCGTGAACGTGTTTCTCGATGACGCATCCGATTTGCATGTCACCCCGTTTGGCTTGTATTGGAAGCACTATTCAGGAGTTAAGCCCGGCACCCAGCGTGACATCGAAGTCAATGGTAAACCGTGGCATACCGTTTTTAAGAAATTTGCCCCTCACCTCCCCTTTGAATCTGGTCTTTTTCCTGTCGATTTGCGTACGTTTGATCTGGACTTTCAACTTTTGGGTATTGGGGAGAATCCAAATCCTTCTTCAATCGCCGGTGGCCGAAGCAGTATCACTTCGCTGCGTCGCAGCCACGACATGGTAGTGGTTTTGCGAGACGTAGAGCCGGGCGGCGCCTGGTATCGTTTCAAATTGCTTCGCAAGCAAAGAACGGCGCAAGCCTCGTCCAACGTTGCTTTGAACGCTGAGACAAGCGCCAATTCCCAGGCGGAGAAAAATGGGGCCCCAGGAAAAGCAGTCGATGGGAGCTTCGATTTAAGTCATGGCGAGTATTGGTTCCCTGGCAGCCGTCCACCGACTCCGGATCACTTGGTGATCACTTTCCCAGAGCGCAGCAGCGTCAAGACGATTCGAATGTTGATTCCGATGGGAACAAAACTGTATGTCCACGGCCACGAGCCTTTGGACTACAAGATCATTCTCGAACATGGCGAAGATCAGACAGTTGTCGCGGATGTCAAGAATGGCCAACACCCGAAGATCGAGCGCAATGGGGAATCCTTCACGCAATTCGTTACCTTTGACTTGCCAGAGGCTGTGCCGGCCGAACGCGTCAAATTCATTTGTTCGAGAACCTCAGGGCTGAACTACGGCCCTGTCATTTTTGAATTTGAGGTGCGCAAACCGTAAGTCGTTCGCAGGTGATCCTGTGCTGGTTTCCATGGGTATGGCCGACACTGAAGGGACATCGGATAACAGGGCAAACGGTCTGCACCCCCGCACTTAACGCATATCCTCTCGTCCCAGTTGATGCTGGCGCTGCAAACACGAGTTTGAATTGCCGATGAACTTCAACCGACGGCGTGAATAGGTCAGCGACTTCGAGTTAGCTGGGTGGTCTAGCGCGGCCAAATTAGTTAACACCGCGCGGTATCATGGGGTCGCCAAAATCGTTTGAATTTAGAGAGCCCAAATGTCAAAGGGGATTTCCATAAGGGGCCTGAACGGGGAGCGTCTCAGTAACTCAATGCGTCATGTTTTGGCAGACCCGAATGTAGGGGAATTCGTCCCTCGCATGCGGCTACGTGTTGGGTTCAGAGTTGCCTTGAACATGCACGTATTCCTGAACCGATTCGGTTAACGCTCGCGTGGCTACAGCAATCAGAAGGCCGAAAAGTATTGTGCCGATGAATGCTAGGTAAACACTGATACACTGTCCGATTCCCGTTTTGGGTGTAATGTCGCCAAACCCAACTGTTGATGAGGTGATCAACGAAAAATAGATCCCCTGGGAGTAGGGGATGCCCTCGAAATATGCGAAAGCGACGCCACCCAAAAGAACTAAAAACAACAGCGCCAGCAGCATGCCACGGAGAACATGGCAAGAGTAGACAAAATGATACGCAAACGTCAGAAAACTCTTGAACGACGTCACTGGCTGGGGATTGTCATTGGCCATCTTCGGAATCCTCAATAGGTGCTAAATCGGGAACGGGCATCAGAAATACCTCCTGTTCTTCGTCCTCCCGCTCCACATCGCCTGGAGCGGGAAACAGCTCAGTTGCTGAATCCGTCCACCCGTCATCACCAGGGATGAATTGTGCTTCAATGCCAGGATAACGAACCTGCCAGCCTCCCCCGAGCGCGCGGTAAACAGCAATCATGTTCAGAAGTACTTGGCCCTCAGCTGCCGCCACCTGATCCTGTGCTTCACGGAGAGCTCCTTGAAGGACAAAAACCGGTGAAAAGTCGATCGAACCTTCCTCGAACTGGATCAACAACAGCTTCAACGATTCGCTCAGGTCAACGACGGTTTCACGCAGCGATTCGACTTGGCGTTTTGACTGGAGAAATGCGATCAATGCGTCTTCGACCTCTTGATTGGCGACGAGAACCGAGTTTTGGTAACTCGCGACAAGCTCCAAAAGTCGCGCATCCTGCAGTCGAATATTATTGGTTATGCGGCCGTAATTCAAAATATTCCAACGAAAAGAAGGACCGATTGAACCTGCTGCACTGGGCGACTTAAACAAGTCGCTGAAGTCTTCGGACGACTGAAAGACGTCACCGCTAAGCGAAATGCTCGGGAAAAGGTCGGACACGGCTACACCGATTTGTGCCGACTGTGCCGCCACCCGACGCTCGGCTCGTCGGACGTCGGGGCGTCGCCGCAGCAAATCAGCGGGGATACCAACTACGATGTCTGCCGGAGCCTCCGGGATGCCATCGCCTATTCCTATCCAAGCGAAGAGGTCGGTAGGAGGAATCCCTAATAATGTGCATAGCCGGTTATTGGCTTGACGAAGTCCTGTTTCAAGCGGGGGTATAGTCGCCTCAGTCGCGTTCAGATTCGCTTTCGCTAAAGACACGCCGACTTGACTGGTTTTGCCTTCATTAAAGCGTGTCGTTGTAAGTTGTAGCGATGCCTGCTGCACGTTGACGTTCTGCTTCGCATAGTCGATTCGTTGCTCGAATGTCCGAATTTCAACGTATGCCGATACGACCTCTGCTAAAAGAGAAACGAGAACTGCATCGTAGTCATAGATGGAGGCCTCGAGTCGTGCATCGGCAGACTCCAAGGCACGCCGAAATCTTCCCCAAACATCGATTTCCCATGACGCATTGAAACCCACATCCCATTCATCAAATACACGTAATGGGGGTGCAAGTGCTGTTGTTTGGCTATTTTGGATTCGATTTACTTCGCCAGAGGATTGCTGCACCTGAGGGAAGAGATTGCCCGCCGTGATGGCGCGAGTTGCCTGTGCCTGCATGATGCGACTTCCGGCTTGGCGCAGCGAAAGATTTTGGGTCATCGCCGTTTGCACCAAGTCATTGACGACGGGGTCCTGCAAAACGGACCACCAATACGGATGATCCGGCGGCAGAGGAAGGACATGTTCATTGCTGATGTCGATCCATTGCTCGGCGACTGCCGCAGTGGGCGGATGATAATCAGGCCCCACCTGGAATCCATTTTGAGCCCATTGAGATAGTCCGCATCCGCTGGCGAGCAAACAACTCACCCCAATGAAGAGCATCCGATGAACAGAAAGTGCCGACAATTTTGGAATCCCTGGGATCGTCAGTTTTGAGATAGCGGTCTCCGGGACGGATGCCGCCCACTAGGCAATCCGCAGTACCAGTATAATCGGCAAATTCCTCCCAGCCTTTCACTCCAAGCGACAACAAGCTCCAATATAAATCAACCTTTTGAAACAAGATCCCCCGCGAAGCCAGTAGACTTCCCGAACTGACTGCGGACGGCACTTATAAGATGGGGAAGTGCTAGGGCGGTGGATTTTTTTTAAATGACTTTGCAAACAGTTCGGGATGATTCAGACTTCGAGACATCGTCTAATTAAGCCTTATTGCCTTGAACAGAAAGTAGACAGATGTGACGATCGCCCCAGCTAAGAGAATCAGGAGTGCTCCGTCCACGATCCCCTGGAACGAGTACGTCTGCTGGTTACTGATGCCGATTGCATTTACGAACATGATCATCGGACCAGCCTTTAGCACTGGAGAGCGTCCGCCCAGATATCCAAACACGAAGGAATAGGCGAAAACCAAGGACAGCAGACCAAATCCCGTCTCGAGCGCCGGCATCACCAACCAATAAACCGGCGCTACCACAAAAAGGGCGCTCAGCAACATCGCTGCTAATACACCCACCGGATTCATTGGGGTTCGCAAAATGGCTAGTGCGATAACCCCAGTCATCATAGGCACTTTTACGCCCGTTGGCGGATTGATGAACACCCAAATCAAAAACGCCGCCAAAAACGCGACCGGAGGATATAAAGCGCGCAGGAATCGAGCCGAGTCCCAGGTCGAGGTGTGAATCCGATCTTGCTCCACCGACGAATCTTGCAGGTCACGCTCTGGCTCAAATCCTGCTAACGCGCGTTCCGTTTGTAGCACCTCACCGCTGACACGGTCGAGTTTTTCCAACCGGTCGAGAAACCTTGTCAAAGCTGCACGGTCGTTGGGGGGCAACTCAGCTATAGCCGAGTGATCCAACTCCAGAATGAGTTTCTCGTTGAGCGGGCTATCCTCTCCGTCGCTGGTGTCAGTCCCGTCAACGTGGATTTCCTCCCACAGCGCTGCGCATCTTGCGAGTCGCACGCCCAACAAGTCGAATCCTGTTTTGAGTTGCGGCGTGAGCCGGTCAAAGTCCAACCCGCTGCAGACTTCCATGTCAGCTGGCCATTGTTCCAGTGTGTCGGCCAATACTCGCAACTTAACTCGCCAGAGTTCCCACTCGTGTTTGCGATGTCTTACCTCTGCAGTATCCAGATACGCCTGTTGCAGGAGTAGATTCAGTCTGCGCAAGTGAGCGTGCGACTTCGGCTCGTAACGTGGCTCCTTCCTCAGCGATTGCTGTGTCTGTCAACTGTCGGCGATCATTCTCGAAAAGTCTTCCTATCCCGTCCCACAGTTCCCGGCCATCTCGACATAGTTGGTCCCCGGCACTACGCGGCCAGAACACCAAGTCCACCATTGTGTAGATCAGCACTCCCGCCGTCGTTTCGAGGTATCGAAATGTGCCGAAATAGAATGCCGATTCGAATTGCGGATAGTTGTCTCCCCAGACCACTAGCGGGATAAAAGCAGCTGCATACCAGGCATAGCTGTAGCGGCTGGCTTGCATCAAATATCCGATAAACGTGATGTAGCACATGAAGACCAAGACCACGGCCCAACGGTCGTGGTTGAACAAACCCAATATTAAGAGCCCGACCGCGACTCCAATTGTCGTGCCCAGGATACGCATAATGCCTTTTTCGAGCGTCGCGCCCGTCGTGCTTAGGCTGACCACCACAATTGCTAGTCCGCCATATTGCGGCTCGTCCCAGTTCGTCCACAAGGCGAGCAAATAAAAGAGCACCATACTCAGAGCGAGCTTGAAGGCCTGCTGGGTGTGATCGATGATCACAGCACCTGAGGGGGGGGCGGAAAGACTGCTTGCTTTCGACATGTACCTATTTTTCAATAGCAACCGAGGCAGTTGTGCCGGAAACAAGCTTGAGTCCCTCCGGTACGTTTTTGATCTGGATGCGCACCGGGACTCGTTGCGCCAATCGGATCCACTCAAACGTAGGTTGAATGGTAGGGACTAGGTTTGTGGGCCCCTCCGTGCTGGCAAGGTTCGGAGGGTTGATTGCATAACCGATGCTTTCAATCTCGCCCTCAAGACGTAGATCGTGGTAACCCATAAGCGTGATGGTTGCGCGATCGCCTGGCTTGATGTGCCTCAACTTGGTCTCTTGAAAATAGGCATCTACTCGGAATGAAGCGGCATCCACAAAAAGTGCAAATGGGATGCCTGGAAAAACATACGCCCCCTCCAGCAGGTCCATATTTGTAATAAAGCCATCCGCCGGCGCGTAAATCGAAGTCCAGCTTAATTTGAGCTGCGCTTCTTTCAATCGAACTTGTGCGCTCCTGATCCGCACATTGGCGTCACCCGGTGCGCCCAAATTGGCCTTCGACTCATCGGCGTGCGCCGTAGCGGTGACCACGGCCGCAGTTGCTTCGATGAGGCCATTCTGTGCAGTCGACAGCTTCGCTTTGGCCTCGCCCAGTCCAGCCTGCGATTGTGTCATCGCAGCTTGCGCCTGCTGCAACCCTGCCTTTGCACTCTTAACTTGTGCTTGATAGACCGAGACCGATGCCGCCTTGGCTTGCGATTCCTCGACGGACCCTGCTTTTTTGTCGGCCAATCGCTTTGCCCGTGTTGCCTCACGTTGGGCTTCCTCAAGCAGCGCTTCACTTTGCATGATGTATGCTTGCGCCGATTCCACGCCTGATTGGGCCTGCTTGACCGCAGAGTCGGCCGCCGCAACGCCCGCTTTCGCCTCTTCGATTTTGCTTTCGGCCGTACTCACTGAGGCATTGCTCTGCTTCACAGTTGCGACTGCAGCGCGAACTGCAGCTTCGAGCGCAGCCACATTTTCACGCGCTTGATCCAATTCGACCTGAGCCTGGTCTACTGCTAGTTGAAATGTACTGGGGTCGATCTTGAATAGCAGTTCTCCTTTACGCACAAACTGGTTGTCTTTGATCGCCACATGAACCAAATACCCGCTGACACGTGGCGCGATCTTCACCATATCCGCTCGCACTTGGCCATCGCGTGTCCAAGGGCGCGAATCGTAGCGATCGTAAAGAGTGTAAGCTACGAGCAAGGCTGCGACGACCAATGTGGCCGTTACCAATTTCGGCAGGTGTTTTTTGATCATTTCTAGTGCCGATAAGGGCTTCCCACTTAGGTGGGGGCAGACTGGACGCCACGAGGAAGGACGCGTTCCCGTTCCGAAGGTCGCCAACGCAACATCATGGCGGTAAAAACAACAGTCCTATCAATGACGTCAATAGGACGACGAATGCGACATATGTCAGTCCAGGATTCCAGAAAAATCTCGAGAGCTTCATAACGTTGAGAAGCCTTGTCACGCCATAAGCGGACAAGAATCCCAATACCACAGTAATCAGGGCAGGTGCGACATAGACCCACCCAAACGATACCTCCGAAGCCGTCTTTTCCAACATGATTAACGACTCACCTACTCGTGATGCTTGGACAAATCGAATGCGCGTTGGATTCTACTACTTGCGTTTGTCCTTGCAACGCGCGGTCCAAAAACAATGACGGACGGAAGCCGAACGACGAACCGAGGTTGGCCTCAAGATGTCATAAACGAACTTTCGGCGGACATCATGGTATGCAGCCGCAGTCGCGATTGCAAATCGGGAGTTCTGCACGGTACGAGCGCACAGAGAGCGTAGGCGTCGAGATTAGAAGCGAACAAAAACCTCACGCTGCCCGTTCATACCACTGAATCAGCCCGCCGAGTCGTTCGTGGCGAACCATGTCATCGAGTACGATCGTGTTGTTTTCCGGCGGTGGGTCGCTGCACGACGGCGGTAAATGGCCGCATGCCGAGTGCGCTCGCTGATCGTTGTAGGAGCGGACGTATTCACGGACAAGGTAGGTCAAATGCCGCTCGCCGAAGACCAGAAAGTTGTCGAGGCAATCGCGATTTCTGTTAACCAACGGCCAATCAGGTTTGGCCCTTCCCTCTGGTTAAAACAAAGAGAGAGAATTCCGTTTACCAAAAATCAGGCGCACGACATTCGATTATGTTTCGCGGAGCCGATTTCGCATCGACTCCCCTGCCCCGCTCACGCCATAACGTGCGCTCGTTTCATGTCTTAGGGCGGTTAACAGTTCTAATATTTCTTTGCACAAAGCGACATTTGATTCGAAGAAGGTTTTGAACGGGGAGGTGGGTTTTGGGATTGGACCCCGTTGCAAACTCTCGAACTCTCTGGTTTTGGGTGGCCCGGTGGTTAACGGTGCGTCTGGACTGGAATTCTAAGATCTGATTGGTTCGAAGAGGGTTTGGAATGATCCCGACAGCTTTGTGCCGATCTGTAAGTGACCATACTCGCATCGATCGATGTGACTGGGGGCAATTCGTTTCCTCAGCCTGTAGAGCCACTGACGCGCCGAAAAATCGCCGAAGCGTGCGACAAGCGTGCCGAAAAACGGTGGTTTTATGGCGTGTGTCACGCACGACGACGAGAATAGCACTCAGTTATCGGTGCACTGAAGCGAACGGGGGAATCCTTCTTGCTCAGACTTCGACGCCGAGCAGATTACAAGCGTCTTCATAACCGGCGGCGCGAAAACCCAATTTGTCTTCTCGGTTGTAGCCGTAGGCGCTGGCCGTCACGCGTGCGAGACCCACAATCTGCCGCCAACGGAAGGATGGACGGGTTGTACGGTATTCCTCGCGTACGGTTTGGTAGTACTTCTCGCCGTGCAAACGTCCATCCTCGCTGACCGCATATTTCAGCATCAGATTGAACACAGGTTCGACTTTGTAGCCCCGATCGCCGTAGATCTGAATGGCAGCCGTTGCGCGGCCCTGGTCATTGTGCCGAATGGCATCATCAGTTTCCGCGAGTAGCCCCTTAGCGTCTGAGACCTTAACAAGGGCGCGGTGCTCGTCGGTTGGATACGGGGGAGTTTGAAATGGTGCCGACTGGATTCCGGCATGGTAGGCAGCGACGATGAGCCCCGTAACGGAATGCCGCGATTCGGCCGTGCGAGCCATATTTCGCCAAGCATTTGTCGCGTCGGAGGAATGGACGCCTGCTGAGTCACCGTGCGTCCGCCAGTTGTCAGCCCCTTGTCGAAGCACGTACAGATTCGAAGCCAGCGAAATCGCTTCGCCGACGACTTCGGGGTTGATACCTTCCGCCAATGCAGCCGCAACAGCCTCAGCGGTCTGCTCCCTCGGGCCGAAATAGATCATTTGGCTTAAGGCATCTACGGCAGCGTCACCAGGATCGCGCTTCCCGAGTTTCATTCCAGCGAGTTTGTACTGGTCGAGTAGTTTTGGTACCAGCGCTCGAATTGGAGATTCGGGATTTTGGTTATCAATGCGATTTTGCTCATGATTGGCACAGAACCGCACGCACTGCCGCAGCAACGAATAGGAGTATTCCTTCCCCAGAAGTCCGACCAGCCCGTAAGTGCGATGTGCAAAGACAAAGCGATGGACATTGAGATCGTCCTGTATGGCAGGCTGAAGTGCATTAAACGAAGCGATCGGCGAGTCGCCGACTGTCGCCAGTAGGTTTTCACCGAGGTCGACATCGACTTTACGACAAGCAGCACGTATTTGCTTGCCGAGGTCCTCGCCCTTTGCGTGTTCGTCGGCCTCCAGTGCGTCCAACGCGTGCAGTGTCGTCTTTGAGGCCCCACCCACGTTCTGAATTTGCTGCGAGTTGCGGTACAAAACTTTCAGGATAGGAAGAGGCTGGCGACGGGATGGCAACAGGCTGCTCATCTCAAGGGCGGGAAGCATCGCCATGGCGGTGTGAAACCCAACGTAGTCACATCCGCCAAACGTCACGGCATTCGACAACGCGCCGGCTGCGACGAGTTGCTTCAGGTTGGTTTCGCCCTTCAGAATTTTCGTGGCAAGCAGAGGTTGCAGTTTTTCAGGTGGCGTACTCCGCATCATTTCCACAAGGCTTGTGTACCCACCTAGCGGAATCGAATCAGCACCCTCTTTGGCAAAAGCCGTCGAAACCCCAAGGTCATTGGCCAGCGAGGCACCGAGTCCTGCGGCCAACATCCCGCGACCAACATCAGATAGAAACTCGCGACGATTTGCAGGAGTCATAGGATTCTCCGTTGGTTTGAATTGCCGCAGACTATGAAAGGGGGCGCCCGAGAATGGGCCGATCACCCGCGATTTCGAGCCAGTCCACATTATACCGAGAGATGGCTCTTCAAGAGTGTTTTGGAGGTGAAAAAATCGTCGATCTCGTCTATTGCCGCGAAGTCTCTTTTTAAACCAGCCGGGAGCGAAAACTCGGTTCCACTGGGAATGGCTCCCCTGTCAACCTGTCCTGAAAACCGTTGCGTAGGCAGCGCGATTCAAAACCCGATGTCAGGCGTTTTCTGCCCCATCGGCGAATTAGCCCCAAAACCGTAAATGGGAGGTTTGATAGAACAGAGTTGGCTTGCACGCATCGACTTGGCATCTTCGGTGAGATCCAATAGAACAGGCTCCACAGGCCTAAGCAAATTCGTGGCTGCCGAAGCCGTGCCTCTGGGAGATCCGCGTATCGGAATTGATGAGGAACTCTTAGCGATGAATTTAGATCTGCAGGACCAACTGCGAGAGTCAGGCGTGTCGTTTTCACGCCTGACGAAGTCGGAAAAAGTCAAACTCCTGGCACGCTGGACCAAGGAGTTTCCAGACCTTGTACTGTCTGCGCGCCACGGTCAACGCTCACCAAATGTTGCGCGTGACACGGCAGCAGATGGTCAGTACGCCAAACTACGTGGTGAGGAGTTCTGGGTGTTGCCCGACGATCAAAGCGGCATGCCATCATGTTTTTGCCAGTCAGATGCCATGCCTGACCTGCACAAACTCGTTTCCGACACGATTACACGGTGCGATGAGCTCGTGATTCTCGCATCCGATTTCCGGTGGTCTGTAGTTCTCGTAAACCATGGTTCACCACAACTAGTCGGAAGGTACTTTCAGGACAGAACGGAAATGCCATTCCCTAATTTATCTGTGCCGTAGCAGACACAAATCGCGCGATGGCATTTCAAAAATGTAGCGTTTCTCTAACCTCCCCAATGCGACTGCACCTTAGATCTGCTGAATGTGAAAGGTCCGGCGCGTGCGCAGGCTAGACCGCCGATCATTCTCCAGCTTTGTCCACCCTGACTACTTTCTTTGTGCTGTCCGCTTGTTGCTTGATTTGTGGATCATCTTGCTTCCGGAAATCGCCAATAATGCTCCTCAAAGGGCAGTCTGAGAATGCCGGACACTTCTTGCAACCGGCAGCTATCGCGATCGGAAGTGAAGTGGAATTCGTGGTCCGCCAAATGTTGATGCCAAAGCTGGCTTCCCAAAAAGCAAAGCGACGGCGCGCGAGTGGAGTGAAAAATTGAAGTTATTTGTCGGGGTATCAAATACGTTCGAAAGTCGGTGAGTCCCACATACTAGATCGGTAGCATTTATTGAGAAAACGGTGGTTTGATGACATGTGGCAAGAATCAAAGACCGATTCGATGAGTTGGTGACACGGGGAAGTATCTGTTGTCGCGACCAACGCCGCTGTTCACCGGGCCGCGGCGAACGATCTTGATTGCAGTAACCGCGTGGCACTCGGTCAATGTGACCGGGTGCAGATTGTCTCCTCAGCCTGTGGGGGCCACTGCTAATCGAGTCGAAACGGTCTTAATAGAAAGAAACTTGTGGAGGTAGAGACACCAGCAGTGTATCATCGGCTTAAGTATCCACCGATGAGGGTGCGATAGATTCCAATTGAGAAATGCCAGCTCAGGGCGTAAGCGAGCGATTGTTTCTCATTGACAGTTTCGGATTCGTTGTTGCGTGGTGACACCTCGATTTACCTTATTGCCTGTGCGATTTGTCCGATATTTAGAACTCTGCAGTCACGGTGGTAACAATTATTTTTATGCGCACAAGTGCTACCTTGCCGACTCACACTGATGTCGAGCAACCCTATCCAGCTAACTTCATCATCAAACCCATTCATGCTTCATGAGTACAGACTCAATCCCACAGACCATTGCAAGCATGAAGTCGGAGCAGTTGCCGATTCCGGATCATAAACTGCATGGCTGGACTCACTTTCTTGGTCTCTATGCTGGGGAGCATGTGGCTGCAACCGAGTTCGTGATCGGCGCGACCTTCGTCGCGTTGGGTGCGACGACCAAAGACATCTTAGTTGGGCTGTTGATCGGGAACGTACTGGCGATCTTGAGTTGGACGTTGATCACAGCGCCGATCGCGGTCCAGACCCGGCTGAGTCTCTATACGTATCTGCACAAGATCGCCGGGGATTCGATGACCAACCTCTACAACTGGGCGAACGTGCTCATCTTTACGGTCATCTCTGCAGCGATGATTACCGTCTCCTGTTCGGCGGTACGGTTGTTGTTTGGTATTCCGGCACAGTTGCAATGGTATCCGACCAACGGAATGTTTGTGCTGATCGTCCTGGCAGTTGGCATGATCGTCGTGCTGGTGGCGATGTATGGATTCAACGCAGTTGCCGAGTTCTCGAGTATTTGTGGCCCGTGGCTGGTCGCAATGTTTACCAGCGGAGCGTTGGTGTTATTTCCGGCACTGGCGGAGTCGGTCCTCGGCCGGACGCAGCTATTGAATTTGGGAGACTTTATCACGATCGGTGATCAATCCATTTGGACGGGCGTGAACAGTGAAGGGAAACCCGGGATCGGTCTGTTTGAAGTGATTGGTTTCGCGTGGGCAGCGAACACGATCACGCATTTCGGTTTGATCGACATGGCGTTGTTGCGGTATGCAAAGCGTTCGATCTACGGGCTGTGCACCAGTGCGGGGATGTTGTTCGGGCACTATGTGGCGTGGATCGCCGCGGGCATCATGGGCGCGGGGACGGCCGTGCTGTTGAGGTCCACGATCGTCGAGCTTGATCCGGGCGATGTCGCTTATCGCGCTGGGGCTTGTCGGGATATGTCATCGTGATCATCGCAGGCTGGACGACAGCAAATGCGAATCTGTACCGTGCGGGGTTAGCGGCCCAAGCGATCTTTCACAACCATTCCAGAGAAAAGGTCACGTTCACGGTGGGCTGTGTCACTGTGGTGGTCGCATGCTTTCCGTTCGTGTTCGGTCAGATGCTTCCGCTGCTGACGTATGCGGGGTTGTTGGTGGTGCCGGTGGGCGCGATTGTATTTGCAGAGCATGTGATCTTTCCCCGCATCGGGTTCACCCGATACTGGGTGACGTATCGGAAACTGACACACAGCACGCCGGCCGTCGCATCCTGGATCGCTGGTCTAGTATTTGGGTTCGGACAGAATGCGATGAACGTGATGTCGTTCTTCTATCTGTTCCTGCCGACGTGGGCCTTCACCATCATTTGCTACACCGTCCTTGCCAAGCTATACGGTGCCGCGGAAAAATATCCGGTCGAAGAAGAGGAAGAAAGAAAGTTGAATGCGGCAATCAAAGAAATTCAGACGAAGGAGGCGATTGCCGAAGGGGATCCGGTCAGGGATGAATCGAGACTAACAAAGGTTTTGCAAGGCGTCGCTTGGACAAGCTTAGGGCTCACGCTCATGCTGGCCTTGATGACGATGTTTTGGAGTCCAGATATGGTTACTTATCAAGCCAACGCGGCAATCTTCTACACCTGGGGTTTCGTGTTTACGATCAGCTATTTTGCGTCCGCCTATTGGGTGCTTCGCCGTAAAAAAGCACTGAATCTGCATCTCGCTGACTAAACAGAAAACCATTCCGGCGATCCCATGAATCAATCGACTCAACTGAATCAGCAAAACCTTCCAGCACTTTCCGATGAGATCGTTCGTCCAAATCACGACCGATCTCGTATGAAATCCGGAATCGTACATGTTGGCGTGGGCGGTTTTTTTCGCTCGCATGAAGCCTATTACACGGACCAGTTGTTGAAGGCCGGAGATGCTTACGAGTGGGGCATATGCGGCGTAGGCTTACGCGAGGCAGATCGAAAAATGGCCGCAGTGCTCAACAAGCAGGATTTCCTTTACACCCTGATCGTAAAGCACCCAGGCGGAAAAATTGAAAACAGAGTGATTGGATCGCTAGTGGATTTCATGATGGGTTACGACGATGCGGAAGCGGTCATCAACAGGATGGCGAGCCCGGAGTCAAAGATCGTTTCCATGACGATCACGGAAGGGGGCTACAACGTGGACCCCGAAACGGGTGAGTTCGATTTTTCCAACGACGATGCGATGCACGACTTGGAAAATCCGTTGCAGCCGAAATTGGTATTCGGATATCTGACGGCTGCTCTCCGGAGAAGGCGAGACAACGGCCTTCCTGCGTTTACCGTTCTGTCGTGCGATAACATTCAGCACAATGGAAACTTGACTCGAAAAATGGTTCTAGGCTTTGCACGACGACAGGACCCTGAACTAGCGAGTTGGATTGAGAACGAAGTCTGTTTCCCCAACTCAATGGTCGACCGAATCACGCCTGTGACGACGGAATCAGACATCAAGTACCTCGAGGACAAGTTCGGCCTACTGGATGAATGGCCTGTGACCTGCGAACCGTTTTGCCAATGGGTCATCGAGGACAAGTTCTCGAATGGCAGACCCCAGTGGGAGCAGGTCGGCGCTCAGTTTGTTTTCGATGTCACTCCTTACGAAACAATGAAACTCAGATTGCTCAACGCGGGGCATTCCGTGTTGGGGATCCTTGGCTCCATCTTCGGAAAAGAGACCATTAATGAGTGTGTGTCAGACAGCCTGTTTGCGGCATATCTGCGCAACTTCATGGACTTAGAAGCGACACCCACTTTGGATGCCGTCGAAGGCATTGACTTGAATGAGTACAAAGACACTCTGATCGAACGATTTGGAAATCCAAATATCAAAGACAATCTGGCACGAATTTGTTTAGAAAGTTCCAGCAAACTTCCAGTGTTCCTCATCCCAACGATCACAGCGAATCTCCAAAGCGGTGGCAGCATCAGATATGCGACTCTGGTGATTGCGACGTGGTGTCTGTATTGCGACAAAGGCGTGAATCAACATGGCCGGCAACTTGAAATTGTGGACGAGATGAAAGATGCGTTGCACGAGGCTGCTCAAGGGACTTGCGATGACAAACTGTCGTTCTTAAAGCTAAAGCCGGTGTTTGGGGACCTGGCTACGAATGAGCGTTTTGCACAGGTATATACAAAGATGATTGACCAAGTGTACGCAAATCCGGACGTCTCCGTGCATATGCAAACAATCATGGAGGGCGATGTTTAGGTCTCGACTAATAAATGTTCGGGCTGGGGAAAGAGATGGTTCTCAACATCCAATTCCGCACCGTCCAAAGATTGCACCTTTCCCTCGCATCTGGATTGCGTCTTTTCGCCAAGCTCTGCGTCCATATAAAGATCAATCATCCCGCGCGGTCCAAAAACAATGATGGACGGAAGTCGAGCACCAAAAGAAGGTTTGCGCTACAAACACGTGGAAGAACTGTTGTCAAAGTGATCGTAACCAGCGGCTAATTGGATTTCAAATCGGAAGGTATTCAGGATTGCGCACGGAGAGCGGGACCGTATCAAAACGGTGGGCCAAGAATTCACGCGGCCCTTTCGTACCATTGGATCAGTCCGCCGAGTCGTTCGCGGCGGACGATCTCATTGAGTACGATCGTAATGTTCTCGGGTGGTGGATCAGCGCATGTTGGAGGCAGATGGCCGCATGCCGAATGGCCACGAACGTCATTGTAATAACGGTCAAATTCGCGGACGAGATAATTGAGAAGCTGCTCACCGAGGACCAGGAAATTGTCCAAGCATTCCTGCTTGATGCTCTGGATGACCCGTTCGGCTTTGAAAACTTCGTCGAAGCAGGCCGTGAATTTCGTGTCGCGGTCGCGTATCAGATAAGTCGGCTTTTCATCGCGATCGGCGGTGTGCATCAGAAAGTTGCGCGCCTGCTGCGTGACCCACTCGGAATCGGGATGCGCCGTGGAGTTGCTGACGAAGATCTCGCGGGTCTCGACGTTGATGAAGACCAGCAGGAAATAGTTTACAAGACCCCTCGGTGTGATGACGCGTTGTGTGAAAAAATCACAGGCCCAGAGCGTCTTGGCGTGCATCTTAATGAACTGTTCCCAGGATCCTTGGGAACGTTTGGGCGAGGTGTCGATCTCCACCTCTTTGAGGGTGTTGCGAACCGTTTGCCGACAGATGCGATTGATCCCAAGCCGCCGCAACTCTCCCAAGATGCGTGTGTAGCCGACGCCGGTTTCGCAGGCAATCTTACGGACCAGCTCGCGGAGCACCTGTCGCTTTCAGGGGCGTCCCGGCTTGGCTGGCTTGGTGTGAATATCGCCGGGGATGTGGGCGCGCGAAATTGCCCGCTCTTCCTTCAGATATTGGACGTGCTTGGCCAGTCGGTATTCAGAGGTATTCGCGATGAGCAGCAACAGCGGGTGAAACGGCCGGGACATCCTGCGCCTGTCTGTGATTTCACATGGCTCACCCTGCCCCTCTGATGCTTAACGTCTGCTCGACCGATGCTTTAGGTCGCGGCGTCGGTCATTCCGGTCATTCTTGAGGCGACTACGCAGACTCATCGGCCAGCCTTTTTTGGCAATGCTCGATCCGCGATTTAAAGAAACGAATTTGATTTTGAACCTGCGGCTGTGAAATCTCAATTGACTCGAGAAATGATTTTCCATCCCCATACAGAGTTATGGCTTTGTCGAATTCTTTGCGTGTCTCATAAAGCGTGCCGAGCTCGCGATAATTTTTCAGCGTCAGTTTGAACAGTTCGGAGTCTGCAAGATCCAGAACGGCATGTTTGCGGCGAATCGCAATTCTTGCCTGCATGGACTGGATTAGATCGTCTTGGCGATTCTGTTTTTTGTAGAGCTGGCAAAGATTGTCGTATGAATACGCTGCGCTCTTTTGAATTTTGGTATCGAGCGAATCAATCTCAATGGCGCAGTTGATGAAAAACAACGATTCTTGGAAGGCCTTTTCCGCAGCCGGAAGGTTGCCCTGATCATAATAAAGGTTCCCCAAGTACTCACGGTTGATCGACAAATGAAACGGGAACTCCTTAACGCGTGGATATTTTTTCATCAGCTGTTGATATGTCTCACCAGCCTGCTGCAAATATGTTGAGCTCTCGTCAAATTTGTTCCATACGTAATAATCTTGTCCCAAACTATCGAGTCCTAACACGAAGAGGGAGTTGATTTCTCGGTCATCAGGATGCTTCTTGGTCAACTTTTCTGCTCTCTTCAGTCCGTCGGAATGTGCGTCGACTGCTTTGTTCGCTACGTTGCGGGTTTTCCAAAAGTCGCCCCATTCATACAAAATATGTATGACGCCCGTGGCATAGCGAGATTCTTGCGGGTGCGCAGTGGCTAACTCTTCGCGCAGCTCGGCACAGCGTTCAAGGTAGGGCTCGGCTTCAATTAATCTTCCGGTGTCAACCAAGTCGGAAGCGACGCGTTGCAGGGCGATTGAATACATCCAGAGCGACTCAGGGTCACGGCCCCCATCCACGTCCACGATCTGTCGAAACTGGTTAACCGACTGTTGGAAAAGTTCGAAGGATCGGGCGGAAGCATTCTCGCCACGTTCGTCGCCGAGACGCGAATAGATGTCGCCCAGATTGAGCAGAGCTCCAGCACGATTCGAAGTCACTTCAGTTGCGTTTTCGAATCCTTGCGATACCGAATCGAGGTTCTCAATTGCTTTCGTCAGAATGCTGCGTCGTTGTTCTCCTGCTTCTGGAACTTCGCGGAGTTGCGCGTTGATGTCAAAAATAATCGAGGTGATTGTATCGAGGGCTAGTTGGGTTTGTTGGGTGGCAACCTGCTTGTTCTTGATCGCGGATTCAGCGCGTCTTTCGGCTAGTATCGCAAAAAATGAAGAGATGCCGATTCCTAAAAGCAATGTCACCACGACCGCCGTCAAGAGTCCGGCGACGACAGGATTGTTGCGACACCACCGCCACGCGCGAGCCGTTCGGCTGATCGGTCTGGCCAGAATCGGCTGGCCAGACAGGAAGCGTTTGAATTCCGCGGCCAATTCCGCGGCCGATTCGTATCGGTGGCTTGACTCTTTTTCCAGACACTTCAAACAGATCGTTTCAACATCCCGGTTGATGGACGGGTCTAGCGTCCGTGGTGGAATTGGTTCTTGCTCTAAAACCTGACTTAACGTAACGGCCACAGATGCTGCTTGAAACGGAGGCCGTCCCGTCAGCAGGTGATAGAGGACCGCGCCCAGTGAATAAACATCGGCAGCCGGTCCCACGGACGCCATGTTACCGACCGCTTGCTCGGGAGGCATGTAACTGGGGGTCCCCAGGATTTGACCAGTTGCAGTCAATCCACTGTCTTCTTCTACCCGCTTCGCCAATCCGAAATCGGTGACTTTGGGTACACCGGTTTGATCCAACAAAATATTCGCAGGTTTTAGATCGCGATGGATGATTCCTTGGGAGTGGGCATAGGCGACCGCTTCAGTAACCGTACACATTAAAGCGGCAGCTTCTTCTGAAGTGAATACACCACGCCTGATACGGATGGCCAGACTTTCACCTTCGATAAATCCCATCGAATAATAATGTTGCCCCTCGTGCTCGCCGACCTCAAAAATCGGCACGATATGGGGGTGGGTTAACAGGGCGGCGGCACGGGCTTCAGTATAAAACCGCGCGATCTCTTCCGGTGCGGCCATTCCGCCCGCAAGAATCATTTTTAGGGCGACGATCCTATCCAATCCCTGTTCGCGAGCTTGAAAGACGACTCCCATTCCACCGCGCGCGATCTCTTTGAGCAGTACATAATTTTTAAAGACCTTAGGTCCGGTATTCACAGTATTGCTGGCGTCGGCTGCAGCTATTGAAAGCGTCGATTTGGCAGCTATGCCGTCGGGATCGGTGGCGACAGTATCCAGATGACGGTCAAAGGCCTCCTTGACGATTTCGGCATAATTCGAAAACCGTTTCAGATAAAACTCTGGCTGGGGAACGTCACTAAACTTTGATCGGTACTCGAATTCCAACTCCAGCAGCCTGAGCAAGACCAAATGCGTATCCTCGGGCCCCACCTGACTCAAAAAGTCTTCGATACGACGATTCTCACCTCTTCGCAAACTCTCCTCAAATTCCCGGCAGAATTGATCGATGCGTTGTGCTCTGGTCAAGTCCATGTTCTCGTTTGGTTCCGCCATGATCACAATTCCCGATGATAATGCTAACGATAAATCTCAAGAGCAGCGAACGCGATGTGATCGTTTGCGTGGTGCAAAGCTGGCAGTGGATAACGAAAGTGACGCACGGTTCCCCTCAAGTGACCTTCGAAAGTTGTGCGTCAAAAGGAGTTTCGTCTCAACAAGTTCTAGAAGAACTGTCCGTGAAAATCATGGTAGCGAGCCAAATTTGTGATTTCAATTTGGCAGGTATTTAAACCAAGCTTGCACGGCAATAATCTGCTGCACGGTGTGCCGGTTCTGCTTCATGATTGAGAGTCCTTTCCAGGCTTCAGCTAACTGGGATTCTTTCGCATCAAGTGGCACAACTCAATTGGGGAAGTTCACTCGGAGCCAGATTAGTGCAGAAACCACCTCCGAACGGTAATTCCTACCCAGATCCCATCTATAAAACGTCGCACGGGCTGTTAACCAACTTTAAAAAAGTTCGAAGAGGGTTTGGTACGGGGAGGTGGTACGCGAGCCTGCTGACCACGAGTGCGTATCTGCATGTGGCGGTGGACGACGACGGGATGGTAGGGGATTTGTTTGCGTTTTCGTGATCGTAGCGTATTGCCTCCACCACTTATTAACTTGGCCCACGGACATCTCTGGCAGGGCGTACCTGTTTTCAATGGACTGGTACCAATCTGAATCGAACTTGTTGGTATTCAGTGGCAGTTGTATCATCAAACCTATGTGACTGTTTATCCCTAAGTTGAGCGAGTAGCCTAAATGGCGAGAATGAATCATGTGAACCGTCGCCAGCTTTTACGGGTTGGCTTGACCGGTTTCACCGGCCTGACACTGCCCGGTTTATATCGTGCTCGAGCCGAATCGAATCCCACGGCGCCGGCATCCGAAACCGCAATCATTCTGGTTTGGCTACGCGGCGGGCAAAGTCATCTCGACACATTTGATATGAAGCCGCTGGCCCCTTCCGACTATCGCGGGCCGTTCAACCCGGTCGATACGAACGTGCCCGGCATACAGATTACGGAACTCTACCCACGTCTGTCACAATGTGCTGATCGATACGCATTGCTGAGGTCGGTGGCTCACGACGCCGGTGGGCATCCTTCGGGTTCGTTGCGAGTCCTGGGGGGAGATCCCGCGTCTGTTGACAAGACAACGCCGACCTATCCGGACTGGATGTCAATCGCGAGCTACCTGCGGCACAATTCCACCCAACAGCTTCCCAACTATATCGCCATCAATCCAGTCGACCGCTACGATTCGTTTCAAATCGCCGGCCCGGCGTATCTGGGGCCCTCCTATGAACCGTTCCAGGTGACGGGAGATCCGGACAAACCGGAATTTACCGTACCCAACGTTGGGCTACGTGATCCCAATGCCACTCGGCGTCTCAACGAACGGGGCGAACTGAGACGCAATATCGATCGTATGCGGCGTGATATTGACCAGACCGGGCTGATGCGTGCCTTTGACGATTTTGACGCACAGGCACTACGACTGCTATCCAGCCCCGAAGCGGCCCGAGCGTTCGACCTTTCGTTGGAAGCGGACAAGCTCCGCGACCGCTACGGACGCAACTTATGGGGACAGCAATGCCTGATGGCGCGGCGACTCGTTGAAGCGGGCGTCGATATTGTCGCCACAGAATTCGATGGCCCGTTGTGTGGACGTGTCGCCAACTGGGACGATCACGCCGTCAACCATCACGTCTTTGATGCCAACGCCTATCGCGCCCCGTTTTTCGATCAAGCCATTTCTGCGTTGATCGAAGACGTCTACGACCGCGGACTCGACAAGCGGGTCATGGTCGTTGTCACAGGCGAGTTTGGACGTACGCCGCGGATTTCACATGTTGCCAGCAGCGGCGGCGGGGTGGCCAGCGCGACGAAAGGAACGGTTCAGCCCGGCCGCGATCACTGGCCGCGGGCCAACACCATGCTGTTTGCAGGAGGGGGAATTCAAACCGGACAGGTGATCGGTGCGACAGATGCGCGGGGCGAAGACCCCATATCGCGACAAGTAACGCCTTATGATTTTCTGATGACGATTTTTCATCACCTCGGTTTCGACCACGTGCAACTCGGGCTTAAAAGCTTTGCCGGGCGGCGGAATCCAATTTTTACTAAAGGCGATCCGATTCGAGAACTGTCGCGAACTGCATAGACGAGTCACGAGTAGACGCAAGTCGCGTTCATTTCCGGTGATTGTGAATCACAGACAGCGATTGTGTAGCAAGCGTGTGTTTTAAGTGCGTATGTGCATAGGGCGGTCAATGACGGGACACCGTGGGGATTTGTTTGCGTTTGCATAACAGGGCGACGACGTTGGCCCGCATGGCCAAGAAGCCGGGCTAGCGGCGATACGTCCCACGCGGCCGTTGAGGGGCATTTGCGGGGAAGCCAGTCGCGAGTTGCTACATGTTGGGCGGCAAGTGATTGTAGGTTGTTTCAATAGCTAACGACCCGTGTTCTTTCGCCCAAGCCGATTTGAGTTGTTGGCACGCAAATAACCATTTGGAATCGATTCCAGTCCACAATTATCTTTCTCCGATGCATTCCTGTCGAAATGTCAAATGGAATATGGGCAAGGCAAGCGGTGAGCAACGCTAGCCGATCGAACATATAGGGTAATAAAATTCATGCGTATTTCGCGACACGGCCTCTGGATCGGTTTGCTGGCAACGCTCGTCACCTGTGCCGTGCATCAAAAGACCAGCGGGGCTCCTGACTCGAAATCGACCGAGACTAAAGCTTCGAATGAAGGTGATCCAAAGAAGTACGATCTTGTTATCTACGGTGCCACACCCGGCGGTGTGGCGTGCGCGGTCAGGGCGGCCCGTGAAGGTCTCACTGTCCAATTGGTCAGTCACACAAAGCACGTCGGTGGAATGTTGGCCAATGGGTTAAGCACGATGGACACGCTGTATAACGGCGAACGCGCACCGATCTACGACGAACTTCGCAGACGGATTCATGCACACTATCACGAAAAATATGGACCGGATTCATCGGAATATCAAGCAACTCAGCCTGGCCACCCCAAAACTCGGTATGAGGCGCATGTCGTAGAGCGATTGATTGGTGAACTTCTTGCTGAAGAGCCGCGCATTACGCTCGTCACGGGGTATTATCCGGTGGCGGCCAGGCGGGAGGCATCGCTGCTGCGGGCCGTCACGTTTCAACGAATCGATGGAAACCAAGAATGGACGGTTGCTGCCAACGTATTCGCCGATTGCTCATACGAAGCCGACTTGGCAGCCGTAGCAAAGGTGCCCTATCGAGTGGGCCGCGAATCTCGGGACAAATATAACGAGAGGCATGCGGGCGTGATTTACATGCGTCGCGCGCGATGGCCGCCGTTGAATGATGATGACGAAGATCTTGCTTTGAGTCGTCGGCTTAACTTGTACCGCTACGACGAGAGATACGAGACGATCGAAAACGCGAGTACGGGAGCCTCACATCCGGCCGTGCAAGGGTATAACATGCGCACCATTATTACCAATAATCCTGCCAACCGTGTCAAAATCGAAAAGCCGCAAAACTACGATCCTGAATCGTATCGCAAGTTTGGCGATGGAAAACCAAAACGGCCAGGACTCAGTATGCCGAATCAGAAATTTGGCATGAATGAACCGAAACTTGTCGGTGAACAAGATCCGTATGTCGAAGGCGACTGGGCGACTCGACTCGCGGTGATCCAGAAACACAAGCGGGCCACACTCGGACTGTTGTACTTTCGTCAGCACGATCCGACCGTCCCAGAATCGATTCGTGAGCAATGGCAAGAGTACGGATTGCCGCGCGATGAATTTGCAGACAACGGACATATGCCCTACGAGATCTATGCCCGCGAGACTCGGCGAATTCAGGGGCGCGCCGTTTTCACGGAAAACGATGCTCAACTCGCTCCCGGGCTACGTCGAGCTCCCGTGCATTCGGATAGCATCAGCATTACCGAGTGGTTCCTCGACTCGCACGCGTGTACACCGCGACAAGTCAATGGCAGCGAACTTGAGGGAATGGTCATGCTGAAGAATCAAACGTTCCCCGGACAAGTGTCATATCGCACAATGCTCCCGGAAGGCGTCGATAACCTCCTTGTCCCGGTCTGCCTTTCATCGTCCCATGTCGGTTGGGGGACGATCCGGCTTGAACCGACCTGGATGAGTATCGGAGAAGCCGCTGGTTTTGCGGTGGCGCTGGCTAAACGGCAAGGCGTCGACCCGGCAAAGATCGACGAGAATGCCTTGGTTCGCCGCTTAGCTGAACAACGCGTGATGATTTCGTTTTTGAATGACGTCGAAGGGCATGCCGACGCGAACTGGTATCCTGCGGTGCAATACCTTGGCACAAAGGGCTATTTTGCGACATACGACGCTTGCCCTGACAAACTACTGACAACGAATCTGGCCGATGCATGGATCGAGCGGTTTCGACACCAAGTTCAAGGGCAAAAAGAGAATCCGACGATTGCTGCTCAGCAGATTTTGGCGGGCGAACAGAAACCAGGGCTACCGATCACCGCCCATGATTTAGCTAAGCGATTAGAGAGTATCGTTGTTGAAACAAAGCTAGGCCCGAATTGGGCGCTGAAACTGTTGTCAGATTTGGAAATCCCGCCGGACAAATCGATCAATCGCGGTCATGCCTGTCGTTTGATATTCGCCACGGAGGCGATTTGAGTTGGCGGCGCCAATTTGAAGATATTCGTACCGAGTATCCACCGGTGTTAATATGCACAATGCCCCACGCACCCAAACGTGGGGCGTTGTTCGGGGACCTCTATTTCTTGAGCGAGAACAACCCTCGATCGGCCTTCACAAACCGCGAGTCGTCCCCCTTGCGCTGGATGTCGCGGAGCAAGGCCGCATAGAGCGTCGCGTGCGGCGTCTTGCCGCCAGGGCTGGTCCAATAGCCCTTCTTAGCCATGCGTTCGATCATCTGCTTGGCGGTCAGGGGCTCTTTGGATTCGGCGAGTACCTTTGCGGCGGCATTGATGGCGCTGAGTTTCTTGTCACCGACTTTGGCGGTAGGCGTCTTGGAGGCGGGAATCTTAGTGGTGGTAGTCGTCTTCTTCATTTTCGGTTTCCGCGTCGTAGTCTTCGTTCGCTTCGCGGCCATGTCTATGTCCCTTCGTGAATTGGGTTTCATGTCAATCCGGCGGCAAACATCGCCGTCGGGAACAGGACAGTCAGTTACCTCGATTGCGAACGGACATCCAGCCACACTCTGGAAGAATTCTCGAAGGATTGTCAGCTTTTTTCCAACTGGTATGTTGAATTAGTATAAGCTCAGGAATGACGTGGGTATGTCGATCTCTCAATCGCGTGGGTTCAACGCGCTGGCTGGCCTCGCCGGCGGCGATGTGCTCGTTGTTTGGGAAGATGATGACATCTACCTCCCTTGGCACATCACCGCGCATGTTGAAGCCTTATCGGATGGCGGATTCTCGAAGCCGTCGCGTGTGCTAAGCCTTTACACCGGTGAACTTCACGAGGAAGAGGCTGTGGGCCGCTTCCATGCCAGTATTGCGTTTACGCGCGAGGTTTTCGAATTGGCCGGTGGTTGGCCGCTGACGAAGCGGGGGGATTTCGATCAGACGTTTCTGCAGCGACTGGCGGGTGTGGCAACGCTGGTCGATCCTTGTCGCGCATTCGCCCCGTCATATGTCTTCCGCTGGGGCTCGACGCGCTGCTACCACGGCCAGGGATTGATGCGCGGCCCCAACGACGTGGAATGGTACGAGCGGGTTTCTGACGCTGGGTCCAGCGTCGCGATGAATGCGATTGAGCCGGAGCTCGATGCGGAAACGGCTCGTGTTCTCGGATTGCCACTGCATCGAGGATTCGCGATAGTCGGTTGATATATTCGAGCCCGAATGTCATTAGGGATTTCGAAGAGGGTTTTGTACGGGGAGGACGCCAACAACAACAAACCAAAACAATCCAACAACGGCGTGAAAAAACTCATAGATCGATTAATCCACCCCCCGAATTCACTGGATAAATCGTCACCGAGTTTTGCCTGTAGGTTGTCCTGATTATTCTGAAGGCGTACAGTTCCAGCTCGACAACAAATGCAAAACAACGCCGATGCGTCAGCAACACGAGGTCAATCATGAAATTACGGATATTCGGCATCAATGAGCGCTCGACGCTGGAGCCATTACCCACGGCCGAATTGACCCCGACTTGGATGAAGGATGAAACACATCGCTGGATCGATATCGAGGCAGCCACCCCGGATGAATTGCAGGAAGTATTGGCGCCGCTGGAGTTGCCAAATTTGATTCTGGAATCTTGCCTGCAAAACGAACGCAGTTCTCGTTTTATCTCCCGCCGGGATGCCGTGTATCTTGAAGTGCCCACATACTTGGGTTGGAACGAATCATGGAAGCCTTATCTTTCAGTGCTCTGTCTGCCGACGACGATTATTACGATCCATCACGACCCACTGCACACTATTGAGGATGTTATTGATGGATTGGATCAGGATGTTCCATTATTTGCACGAGACGCGTCGGCGCTGCTTTATCATTTGTTCGTTGAAATCAGTAAGAAAAATTTGGATGCTGCGCTCGACGTTCGCTCCGAGGCGGAGGCGTTGAGTCATGCCCTCAACGAGGATCCCGATCGAATCGATCCACAGCAGATTGCTGCGCTGCGGCGTCAAATCAGCCATTATTCAACCGTTCAAGACGATCATACGTATTGTGCCGGTGTGTTGAGAACCGTTGAATCAAAACGGTTGCATTATAGCGAGAATTCAAGTTATTTCAGTGATCTATTGCAGTTAGCGACGATTTCCAGGCAATTGATCGCCGGCGCGCAATCTCGCGTGGAGGACCTGGAAAATTTGTACGATGCGGCGATTCAATCGCGAGTGGAGAGCCGTTTGCGAATGCTGACGATACTTTCAGCCGTTTTTCTGCCATTGACGTTGATCTCTGGAATTTACGGCATGAATTTTAACGACCTGCCTGGCATGGGCGTGGGATACGGATATTTCATAGTGATCGGCATCATGCTGGCGACCGTTGGATTTATGGGGTGGTTCATGTATCGGAGGGGCTGGTTCCAATAACGTATTGAAGAATCGTTTCACGCGCGGCGTCGATACAGCACGGGGCGCGTCGCATGCTACAAATCCTCACCACGGATCGCGCAAAGTGCAATATGCCGGGCGGTCCAAAACAATGGCGATCGAAAATTGAAGCCTCAAAGGAAATACAGACGAAAATTCCTGCGGACAACCGATCACGAAAACAACCTACCGATGAGCAACCGAGAACGCGATTTGGCACATTTTCATCGGCAAGTCGCACCGGTGGTGCGGCCGGCTTAGCTGCGAGATGGACTGCTCAACCGCGAGCTGTTCCTGAGTTTGGAGGAAGTGCGGTGGGTGATCGACCGTTGGCGACTTGATTACTACCACCATCGACTGCACAGTGCATTGGAGTTATCAGACCTCTGCTGCTTACGCGGCCGGCTGTATTCTTTATGGCTAGACGGCACCCACCAGAAACCAGCCGAACTATTGAACCCCGATTCTCTCGCTGACGCTGGTACAAACATCGGCGGTAGGTCCTTCAAAGCTGATCCGGTCCATAGTTGTCTAGAGCTATGTGGCGTTTGGAGTACTGTTTTGCACTCCCTGCCAGCTTCATCTCTCGAAGTTGTTCGTGAAAAAAGAGTTACATTCCTTGCAGGCGACTCGAACTCTTGAAACAAGCCAGCATTGGAAGTCGCCCGAAACTGAGGTTTTCTGGGTCAGCAAGCTTTGCTAAACTGCATTTCTCCTCTCAATCCCTCTCGCGGAAATGATGAAAATACGATCGAATCATGCACATTGGGTAATTCCAATTGTCGTACTGGCCACCAGTTTGGCGCGGGCTGAGGAGAATCCTTATCCTGCGGCGGCGTTTTCTGACGCACCGTACAACCTGAGCCCCCCCCTGCAACCAGCCCCTGCAATTGAATCAGACCTGGACCAATCCGAGCCAGGCACATTTTGGGTTTCGCAAGAAACTGTCGATGAATCGCCTACGAGTCTGACTACGGGTACACAAATTCGGCAGGTGATGCAGACGGGTCCGCAACTACCGAACATTTATCTGGGCGAATCTCAAAACGTGGACGCCGAGAGGTTCGTTGGCCAATTCTCAACCGGCCCGACTCCGTATAATAATATTGGCGTGGATTTTTACTCCGCTCCAGACTTTGAAGGTGGGCTCATTGTTTTCGGTCGAAATGTGGCGATGAAAATAGGCGGCTACGTCAAGGCTGATTTCATCTATGACTTCAACCCGATTGATTCGACAGATTTCTTTAACGTGGCGACCATTCCCGTTGGGGCGCCCCCGCATACGAATGCACGGTTTCATGCCAGACAAACGCGATTGAGTTTTGATACGCGCTGGATCACTAATGAGCGTGTCGTTCGGGCGTACGTGGAAGGAGATTTTTTCGGTAATCAGAATGGTTTTCGTCTACGACAAGCCTACGGGGAAATGGGGCCGATTCTCGTTGGCCAGACTTGGACGACGTTCACGGATGTCGCAGCGGCTCCGGCGACCCTCGATTTTGAAGGCTCCGTGTCCAACGTGAACCGCCGGCAGGCACAGGCTAGGTGGACTCAGCCGATTCTTAACGAAGATCTGACATTGGCGCTTGCTGTCGAGAACGCACATTTTGATATTGAAACGCCGCCAGGCATCACCATTGATCCGCGCACACCGTCACCGGACTTCGCAGGGCATCTGCGTTATGAGCCAGATTGGGGCCAATTTCAAATCGCTGGCCTCTATCGCATCGTAGGTGGCCAACCGACAGGGGAAAGCGTCGAACAATTTGGTGACGACGTGTCAACTGAACCCGCGTGGGGTCTCAATTTCACGGGCGTAATTATGCTGAACGATTCCACCAAAGCGTACTACCAGATCGTTTATGGTGATGGGATCGGCAGCTATTTCAGCCTTCCCGATGCCGCACCGACAGGTAGCCAACAGGTCGGGTTGCTGCCAGTATTCGGCTGGATGGTCGGATTAACTCACAACTGGACCAATGCGCTCAGCTCAAACTTCACGTACGCTGACAACAGTCTCGACACCTCACCATTTCAGCCTGCTGACGATGTACAGCGGACGACCTACTTGGCTGCCAATTTGATCTGGAAAGCATGGGAACGGGTGCGATTTGGAGTCGAGTATCTACATGGTACCCGTGAAAACGTTGACGAGGCGGTCGGATCAGCCAATCGTGTCCAGGCCGCGTTCTTTTTTGACTTGCCTTGAATACGCACCCGTTATCCAGCAATTTCGCCATCTGGAGTGCCAGCATTTTGCACGTCTGCTAATTCACGTCTGAATCATTTCGCCTACTTATAAGTTCGCTGGGCGACGTGATTGATTTGCCATCAGTGCGTGTTCGGACTCCTGCTATGGGATTTCGACGTCGGCAACGTGTTTCGGATTTGCGAGTCCAATTGAGTCGCCTCCACTGCGAAGGTGAATGTCTTGCTGCGGGAAGGCAATTTCAATACCGGCTGCAGCAAACCGCTTATCAATTTCTGTGTGCAATTCAGTAATTGTCCCCTCTCGACTACTACGGTCAGGGAGATAAGCGCGCAATACGAGGTTCAACGTGCTGTCGGCGAATTGCTCGAATATTGCCATTGGTGCCGGATCCTCTAAAACATTCGGGTGGTCAGCAGCCACTTCTAATAGGATTTTCCGGGCCTGTTCCGTATCACTTCCGTAGGCGACGCCAACAGGGACAACGATCCGGTTCAGCGGGGCACTCAAAGTCCAGTTTATAAATTTGTTAGTGATGAGAGTTTTGTTGGGTACCACGACTTCACCTCGATCCCAATTAGTGATGATAGTGGCACGAATCTGCATCCTTGTTACTGTTCCGGTCATGCCATCCAAGGTGACGACATCGCCGACCCGTATCGGTTGTTCGAACAGAAGGATGAGACCGCATACGAAATTTGCCACCACCTCTTGCAAGCCAAAACCAAGTCCCACGCTGAGGGCGGCTGCCATCCAGGCGAATTGCGCCCAATTCACTTGCAGGACGTTGAAAACCAGCGTGATTCCGATCGTGATTACCGCATACTGGCACAGCTTCGCAATGGCATTACGTGTGCCGGCTTCAATCGTGGTCGCCCTGAGCACCGCAAGTTCGAGCAAGCCGGGAAGATTTTGTACTGCGAAATAAGTGACGACTAAAAGCACGTTCACTTGTATTAATTCGAAAAGGGACAGTCCCCCGGCTAAAGGAATTGGGATTGATTCCAAGAAATCAATCAGTGGAAAAGTTGACGACCAGTAAACGATGATTGCTGTAGCCACCCCTAAGACATAGAGCAATCCGAAGTAGCCGACTTGTTTGCTCACTAATCGAATCCAGATCCATCTCCTCATCTTCAGGATCGACGGAGAGGATTTCTTCTGTAGCCTCCTGGAGTGCTTCCGTATCCGCTGTCTCCCGTTGCTCACGACGCTTTTCGAGCGCTTGTGCGAGGGCCAGTTTGCGTTCATTCATCCTAAACCAACGCAGCGCCATTGCATGCAACACGTTTCCGGCTACGAACAAAGCTGCAGTCGAGATGAGCCCCAGGCTCCATTGAGTGGCCGTAATCAAATAACCGATACAGGCAAGAACGAATAAGGCGATTGGGCACAGGATCAGTAAGTAATACAACAAAATACGCAGACGGGTGAATAGGCTAATTGGATGTTCAGAAGTCAACGAATCACGAATGCCACCGGCTGCATAAAACAAACGCCACAAAATAATCGCCATCCAGGCATGTGCCAACAGAAAGCTGATTCTCCCCAGGCTCGGGAAGTATTGCGAAGCGTCTCCATAATGGCAACTGACTGTGACGAACATCACGGGAATGTAAACGACCGTGAACCAGAAAACTGCTTTCCTGTAAGCGGCCAGTGATTCATGCTTCCATTTAAAGTGGGCGCCGCCGAGTCCATTTGGCCGACAGACGGTTACCGTGCACGTAGCGAACAATGCCACAACAGCAGCGAATGGCAAGCCTTTGGTTACTCCTTGCATCCAGTCGCTGGATGCGGCGGTCTGGCCCAACGCCCACCCTGTGTACCAGAACAGCAGCGGAATGGGCACAGCCAGCAGGACAGTTATTGCGAGTGCTTTGCCAGTGTGTGAGAATCGGTCGGTTGAGATTCGTCGAATCTGGACTCCCGTCTGTTCAAGCGCGACTCCCATCCGCCGCCGCATGAGTAGGAGTATGGCCAAGATGGCGGCCATTCCCATACTGCGCACGGGCATACGCGTGATGATGTCCCAAAGAGAAGCTCCTAATTGCCTCCAATGGTCTTCTTTAAATAGCCAACGCAACCCTCCGGGAACATCAGTCAAGGTTTCGGCGCTAATCACAGGGCAACTCTTCATGTCGAATCCAAAGAGCTGTTGCGAAACATAATCGTGGACTTCTTCAGCTGTGTTCAAATACTGTTGCTTGTCGCCTTCCAATGCGGCCAGAGATTGAAACAGATTCGCATATTGCGTTTGTAGTTCATCGAGAACCTTGCGCCGCATGGTGATACACTTGGTCATTGTATCCGAGGACGTACTGGTCAGCTGCTTCTCTAATTCGGACTGCCTGCGAAGCTCTTCCGTCACCTTGAACGAAGCCAGGCGTGTTTCTCCGAGGGTTGATAGCTGCGCCGATTGCATATCATTATCAGCACGGAGAACCCGACCTTGCAGATCAAATAAGACCTGGACCATCGCCATCCCGCCTCCGGCCAACTTTAACTGCTCGCGGATGCTCTCGTATTCGTTGGACAAATCCCTGGACTGAGTTACAACACCAGCTTGCACATCCTTCACCGTCTTTAATTTGTCAATAACACCTTCATATTCCTTCGCCAGAGCCTGTACCTCGATGGCCATCGTCTGCGCCGCTTGATCTGCTGCAGGCAATTCTTGTCGCAGTGTCTCAGCGAGCGTGCTGAGTTTTTTGGCCTCACTGGCTAGACGTTGGTGTAACAACGCGTCCAGCGTGTTCAATTCTGCCGAAGAATTTTCGACTTGCCGCGTTAGGAGTTCCTGTTGTGCCTGGAGTCGCTCCTCGCGACTCGACTGACTCAACTGCTCCTGCTTTAGCATCTCTAACTCGCTGCTCAATTGTGCTTGATTGGCCTGGAGCAAGACACGGTCGGCAACAAGGCCGGGGGAGGTCGCTTCGGCAAGTTCCGGTGACTCCAATTCCTCGTCAATTAGGGACATTTCGCGTTGGATGTTTGGAAGCCGAGAACTGATCTCGACCGGTCGTCCGATGACACGACTCAATTCACTACTGGTTTTCGATAACTGGTCCGTCAGGTCTGTGAGGGTAGCCCTTAGCGAATCCGCCTCTTTTTTGAGATTAGCGTCGTTGGCTGACAAGCGAACGTTGGAGGCGTTTTCGACGGACGGTAGAGACATCAATTCGGCACGCAGTTTCGTAATATCGTCCGCGGCGTTGGCCATCGTTTCACGGTATTTTGCTGCCTTAGTTGAGTTCTTCTCTGCTTCCTTTAATGCTTCGATGGCCTGCGTATACTTCGATCGGAGTTGATCCTTCACCGCCTCGTCCAACCCGGAGTCTTTTTCGATCGCCGCTAGTGTTGCCTCAACATCAGGCACGGTTAAAGCCGATGTCGTGTCGCTGCTCGCTACTGGCGGCTGGCCGCCAGTGTTGGATTCCGGCACTTGCCCAACGAGAGGCATCGCAAACTGAATAGTGGCGATGGCAATCACGGCAATCAAAGCTCGTCCCTGTTGTCGATGCATTGAAGTTTATTTCTTGTTGTTGCTTGGATGGCGAAGATGTGGCGGTGTTCTTTTCAAACATTGTCGAGCACGTTCAAGCCATAGGCAAGAGTCCCGTATCCAATTTTCTGGGATTCGTTCCGAGTCGGTTTTTCCGGCATGTCATCCTCCCAGATTCAGGTTCATTCAGCGGAACAAAAGGGAGCATTCGGTTCCGTCTTGGCGATGAATGCTAACGCACGGACAGCGGTGTCGATACCTGGCGACAATTCACAAACCAATCCCCCGACATGCCTTGAGGTTCCTCCGGAAACCGTGCTCAGTGACCACCACGGTTAACGGTTTGTGAGAACCCCAGACAAGGAGAAACGCATGTTCGAGATGCGATTTGTTACGTAACTCTTCCTCGGCGGATTACTGGTGTTCTTTCTCGGTGCGTTGATTTTGCTGATCGCTGTGCTGGAATGTCCCTAGCGAAGCATCGGATTTGGTGTAAGTCCCGCGCCTTACAAATTGGCAAATTAAATTATGGAGGCTGATCAGTCTCGAAATGTGAGGGTGGCGGACTGACCATGGCCGAGTTTAAGATTCACGAATTGGAAGGTACTCGCTACGTCGATATTCACTTGAACCACGAAATGGTACGAGTTGAATCGGGAGCGCTGAGTTACTTTCAGGGAAACATTTCAATCCACTCGCAGTTGTTTCCCTCACTGGGCGGTGCGATCAAGTCGTTGCTTGCGGATGAGGCCGTGAATCGTCCGACTTATACGGGCACCGGGGTGATCACGTTGGAATCTTCACTTGGTGGATTCCATGTTATCTCGCTCCGAAGGAGAGACTTGGATTCTTGAACGTGGCACTTATTGGGCATCCGAAGGCAGTGTTGATGTCGGCTATCACCGAGAAAAAATGCGAACGGGATTGTGGATCGGCGAAGGCCCCCTCGATCTCCAGACAAGCGTGCGAGGTGAAGGTCAGGTCGTGCTGACGACACGCGGACCGATCGAAGAGATTGAAGTGGAACCGGACAAAGAAGTTGTCACCGAAGGAAGTGACGTGATCGCTCGCACGGGAAGCGTTTCTCTGACGGTTCGCAGGTCGACCAGGAATTATTTGGGTCGCTTTACTAGCGGGTGAGGGTTTGGTTCGAGTCTATTCGTGCAAGGGGAAACTACTAATCAATCCGGCAGCGTATTGGTGATATCGCGTATTTGCCGAGCGGTCGGGTTTACCGAATGCCCCGCTGGGACGGGCTGACGCACTACTGCGAGCACGTAATGCTGTCGATCGACAACAACCTCAGCGAGCGGATGGTGCGGCCCGTGGCGATCGGCCGCAAGAATTACCTGTTTCTCGGCAGCGACAATGGCGGCGAGGCGGCTGCGATTCTGTACAGCGTCATGGCCAGTGCCAAATCGAACCAGGTCGAGCCGTTTGCCTACGTCCGGGACCTGCTCGTGCAGATCTCGGGCGAGCCGCCGGATCAGCTCTCTGACCTGCTACCGGACCACTGGCTCCAGACGCATCCCGAGGCACGACGACGCTGGGCATGTTGATGGTTGGTAATTCCGATTCGGCCGGGTATGATGGCTTCCACGTGACGGATACTTTAATAATAAGACAATGAATGCTATCGCACACCCTGCCCGCCAGCGTGTGATTTCCAATTCATGGCGGGGCAACATCACGAATAGAGGAACTATGAAAACGCTGATACGCATCCACCGCCAGATGCCCACCCTACCGGTTGCGGTACTTCTGGCAGCCTGTCTGATGGCTGTCTGCTCCAACGCACAAGCGCAGGAGAAAAAGCCGAACATCATGTTCATCATGGCTGATGACATCGGCTGGATGCAGCCGGGTTGTTATCACCGGGGTCTGATGGTGGGAGAAACCCCCAATATCGACCGGCTCGCCAGCGAGGGCGGCATCTTCATGCACTACTACGCCCAGCAAAGCTGCACGGCGGGGCGCACGGCGTTTATCACCGGCATGAATCCAATGCGGGCCGGGATGCTCATGCCGCAGTTGCCAGGTGCCATCTCGTACTTGCGCCCCGGCACTCCGTGCCTTGCGAAGTTCCTCTTGGATCAGGGCTACAACACCGGCGAGTTCGGCAAGAACCACCTCGGCGATCACCCAGATTCCCTGCCGACCGCGCATGGGTTCCAGGAGTTCTGGGGCTACCTCTACCACCTCGATGCGATGCAAGGGGTCAGCTTCCCGGACATCAACAAGAGTCCGACCGATCAATCCGTCGTGCCACCGATGAAGATGGTGCCGATCCCCGGCATTCCTGAAACACCCGGTGCCATCACCCCCGAAGAAGGAGTTTGCATGGCCGCCCCGCGGCCCATTCTCTGGATGAAATCGTCGGACGGCACGGCGAAGAATCAGACCGGCAGGGACGAAGGTCCGCTTACCCTGGAACGCTCGAAGACTGTCGACGAGGAGATTTCCGCCAAGGTGGTGGACTGGCTTGATCGGCAGGATCCCGACAAGACGAGCAAGCCCTTCTTCTGCTGGTACAACCCGGCCCGCATGCACATCACCACGATGTTTTCGCCCGAGTATGAAGCCATGCTCGGTGTGAAGGGCGGCAAGGATTGGGGAATCAACGAAGTCGGCATGAAGCAACTCGACGACAACATCGGTGTGGTTCTCAAGAAACTCGAGGACATGGGGGAACTCGACAACACCATCATCGTCTTCACGACCGACAACGGCGCGGAAGTTATCACCTTCCCTGATGGAGGCACGACCCCATTCAAAGGCGGTAAGCTTACCACCTGGGAGGGCGGCATGCGAGCTCCCTGCGTCGTCCGCTGGCCCGGCAAGATTAAGCCGGGCACTGTCTTTAAGGAAATCTTCGCTTCCCAGGATTGGCTGCCCACTTTCGTCGAAATTGCGGGCGGTGCCAAAGGTAACGACCTCAACAAGCAAATCATGGCGGGCGAATACCCCGGCATCGTTAAGACCAAGCTTGATGGCTTCAATCAGATCGAATACCTGACGGGTAAGTCCAAAGAATCCGCCCGGGACACGTTCTTCTACTACACCGGCGCGCAACCCTCAGCGGTGCGATACAAGAACTGGAAGTTCTACTACACAATGGTCGGAGCCGGTGCCATGGACGGGCTGATGGGGGCCCAAACCTACCACTGGACGCAGCTTGCCAACATCATGCGCGATCCGTTCGAGATCAGTGTCGGTGCGGATACTAAGTCGCTCATGAGCTATGCTGGAGCACTCGCAGCACCGAGCACTGCATACGTCTATGACTGGAACCTGCTGCCGATTGGCCAGCTTCTGTGGGAGAAGGAACTGATGTCATACAAGGAGTTCCCGCCTCTGCAGATGGCGGCCAGCTATAACCTCGACCAGATCCTTGAGTCGTTGAAGCGCCAGAGTGGCTCCCACTCGGACTAGGCCATTCGCGTTTGATCGTAAACCGCGCGGGCCGCTCACGAAAAGCGGCCCGCGATTTTTGGTCTGAAAACCAAACGTCGGACTTTGTGAACGTCGAAATCGGGTCGCCGGGACGGTTGCAAATGTTATGCTTCTATCGTAGCCCGCGCGGTCCAAAAAAAGTGATGGCCGGAAGTTGAACAACAAAAGAAGGTTCTCGAGAAAAACACGCGGAGGAACTGTTGTCGGAAGTGATCGTAACCAGCGGCCAAAATGATTTCAATCCGTCTCGTTTTCCGGACAAGGGCGCAGGGAGAGCGCGGGTCGCAAAAAAATGGTCTGTCAAAAGTCACGCAGCCCGTTCATACCACTGGATCAGCCCGCCGAGTCGTTCGCGGCGAACAATCTGATCGAGTACAATCGTATTGTTCTCAGGTGGTGGATCAGCACATGATGGAGGCAGATGCCCACAAGCCGAATGCGCGCGATCATCGTTATAATAGCGGACGTATTCACGGACGAGGTAATTCAGGTGACGCTCGCCAAACACCAGGAAATTTTCCAAGCATTCCTGTTTGATGCTCTGAATGACCCGTTCGCAGCGCGAATTCAGATTGGGGCTTTGCACCGGCAGAACCTTGACCTTCAGCCCTTCAGCTTTGAGAACATCGTCAAACTGTGCCGTGAACTTTGTGTCGCGGTCGCGCATCAAATAGGTCGGCTGTTCGTCGCGGTCGGCGGTGTGCATCAAAAAGTTGCGCGCCTGCTGCGTCACCCACGCGGAATCGGGATGCGCCGTGGAATTGCTGACGAAGATCTCGCGGGTCTCGACATTGATGAAGACCAGCAGAAAATAGTTTACAAGACCCCTCGGTGTGATGACGCGCTGCGTAAAGAGTAGAGTCGAGATGTGGCGCGGTGGTTTAGGTGGGGCCATATCTGTTGCCGACCCTTTCGGTTGCCGGTGCCTCAATATCCCAACCCTGCTCCGTTTCCACATCCCGCTCATCGAACCGGACGTGCAGATCTCCCGCATCCGGCTCTCGGACAGAGGATTCACTCGGTCGCTTTCCAGAACCTGTGTCGGTTGGGTCGAAGTTCGAGGAGCCCGAGTTTCCGGTAAAGATACTCGCGCGAGTAGCGGCCATTGCCGCAGGTTCGTTCCCGATGTTTCCGACGCAGCCATTGGCGGAGCCGTCGTCTTGTATGAGCATCGACCGCATCGTACGTTTTCGTCAGTGGACCAAGTCGCAGGCTGAAGTAGTTCGCCCAACCGCGAAGAGAGCGATTGAGTAGCCCCACCGTGGCCTGCACGTCCCGAAACGTGCGGTTGCGAGCCGTTAGCTCAGATACTGTTCGGCAGATACGTTTCACCGACTTCTTGGACGGACGGATGCCATAATAGGCACGGCCGTTTCGAGTCGAGTAGTATCGGCCGAATGTGTACTCCAGGAAGTCGAATGCTTCCTCGGGCAGACGGCAGATGTGGGTCTTCGTTTCGTTCACCGTCAGCTTCAGTTTCTCCATGATCTGCCGCATGGCGACCATAGCCTCAGCAGCATTGCCGCGGCAACAGATTACGAAGTCATCTGCGTAGTTAACGATGTAAGCCCGAAGACGTTGCTCATGTCCGAGGACCTTCCAACCCAGAATGAAACGTCGCATGTAGAGGTTGGCCAGCAGCGGCAAGATTGGAGCACCCTGCGGCGTCCCACGTCTTTGGTCCCGATTGATCGTCGTTCGCCGGTGGTCACCCCGTGGGGTAACGTCCTCGACCGGCATCTCCAGCCACATCTTGATTAGATGCAGCATCGACCGGTCGCTGATCCGACGAGCAATCGACTTCATCAGGTCCGTATGCGGGATGCTGTCAAAGTACCCACTCAGGTCTGCATCGACCACCTCTGTATAGCCGCTCTTTAACAGTCGGTGGACATGTTGAACGGCGTCCAATGCGCTGCGCCCGCTTCGGTAGGCATACTGCTCCGGCTGCAAATCGGTCTCGAAGATCGGCTCCAAGACCAGTACCGCTGCCATCTGCACCACACGATCGGTGATCGTGGGTATGCCCAACGGACGCTGCTTCCCGTCCGCCTTTGGGATAAATACCCGGCGAACGGCCTGGGGACGATAGGCCCTCGTCCGCAACTGTTCCGCCAATTCGTCCAACCACGTCTGCCTGCCAGACGCCTCGATGTCTGCGAAGGTCTGTCCGTCAACGCCCGGTGCACCACCGTTGGCACGGCAGCGATCGTAGGCCATCGACAGTACATCCCGCCGAGACACTTTGTCGTATAGCAGGTAGAACCGACAGTCGGACGATCCGTTGGCTTTGGAGTGTAACGCCTGCTGCAGCTTCCGAACTTTACAATGAGGAGTTTTCAGGTTCACACCAATCTCCCGGCTCTCGCCGCTTTCGTCGTTACCCTTTGAACTAAGGCTCCTTTCCTCCACCGGAATTACCCGGCTTCACCGGTACTACGAGCCTCTCCGTCACCCCATACGGCCCAACCTGTCCCTCACGGGCTGTCGGTTGAGGTCCTCCGCCTCACCGCTGGGGTTTCCCATGTTGCGTGAAGTTTCCTTGTGCATGCATGCTGTCACCCTTACCCCGGTGGAACCGCTGGAACTCAGTCGCTCAAAAGCGTCCCAGCGACGGCGGCCTTCCCCGTGCGACTGGCGGGTCGGCTTCCACATTGTGGTTTTCGAGGCTTGCTCAGTGTTCACTCGCGTTACGGCCTACATGCTCGCAGGATCGCCACTGCGACCCTTTTACACCGAAGGCTTCGACGGCTTTGTTACTTCCACCGCCGCTCCGATTACTACCGGCTGGAGCGACCAGTTGCCGGGCGGGAATTGCACCCGCTGAAAACTTCCGCCTTTCATGGCACACAGTCACAGGCCCAGAGGGTCTTGGCGTGCATCTTGATGAACTGCTCCCACGAACCTTGAGACCGTTTGGGCGACGTGTCGATCCCCTCCTCTTTGAGGATGTTGCGGACCGTTTGCCGACAGATGCGATTGATGCCGAGCCGCCGCAACTCTCCCAAGATGCGTGTGTAGCTGACGCCGGTCTCACGGGCGATCTTGCGGACCAACTCGCGGAGCACTTGCCGCTTGCGGGGGCGTCCCGGCTTGGCCGGTTTGCAGCCCCGTCGCTCTTCGTGGACCCAGCGATGGAACGTGCTGGGGGTAACAATGCTGATCAGGCGATCGATGTCTTTGCCGAGCGGTTTGCCGAATTTCGGAAAGTCGTGAATGAATTCAAACTCCGAATTTTGAAACGTCGCTCTCACGGCTCAAAAACCAGTGCTTCCACCAATCTCGTGATGTATCGCCCCGTATCAGCAACAACCTCCGTATTTACCTGGACAGCAATAGCCAGATTTTGCTCTGGAAAATACGCTATGCTCGTACGATATCCGGGAAACTGTCCCGTGTGTCCATATGAAACACCCATCCTTGTTTTACTGATCGAAACCCCGAGACCGTAATTCGAATTCTCTTCCGAACGCGAACTCACCATCGCTTCCAGGTAGGGGTGGACCATCGCCTCGCCCTGGTAGAGCAAGCTCGCCCAACGTGCTAGGTCAGCAACGCTCGATATTACGCCACCACCAGTCCACTCTGACGAGGGATCGAAGACTAGTTCATTTTTCTGGACTGTTTTGGTCGGTAATCCAAGGGCGTTATCCTCAGGCAAGTAGCCCGGAACCACCCCTAGGAATATCCCGGCGATTAGCCGGGTGTGTGTTCGACAACTCAAGCGGCTCAAGGAATCGACTTCGGAGTAGTTGGTAGTACGATTCTCCGGCGGCTTTCTCAATGATTAACCCTATAAGGATGTAGCCAGTGTCGGTGTAATGATACCCATGACCTGCGGGAGCAATACATGCCCCGTACCGCTGATGGTTACGTATTGCTCCCGCGGATCATGGTCATCATTACACCGACACTGGCTACATCCTTATGGGGTTAATCGAGGAAAGCCGCCGGAGAATCGAATTACCAACTGCCCCGAAGTCGATTCCTTGATCCGCAAGAGTTGTCGAACACACACCCGGCTAATCGCCGGGATATTTCAGGGGTGGTTCCGGGCTATTTGCCTGAGGATAACGCCCTTGGATTACCGACCAAAAACAGTCCAGAAAAATGAACTAGTCTTCGATCCACTCGTCCAGAGTGGACTAGTGAGTGGCGTAATATCGAGCGTTGCTGACCTAGCACGTTGGGCGAGCTTGCTCGTGGGGCGAGGCAATGGTCCACCCCTACCTGGAAGCGATGGTGAGTTCGCGTTCGGAAGAGAATTCAAGATTTACGGTCTCCAGGGACTTGGATCAGAACAAACAAGGATGGGTGTTTCATATGGACACACGGGACAGTTTCCGGATAATCGTACGAAAAGAGCGTATTTTCCAGAGCAAAATCATCCCTATTGCTGTCCAGGTAATGCAATTGTTGCTGATACGGGGCGATACATCTGAATTGGTGGAAGCACTGGTTTTTGAGCCGTGAGCAGGCGTTTCAAAATTCGGAGTTTGAATTCATTCACGACTTTCCGAAATTCGGCAAACCGCTCGGCAAGATCGATCGCCTGATCAGCATTCCCAGCACGTTCCATCGCAGGTCCACGAGCGACAGGAGGCTACAAGCCGGCCAAGCCGGGACGCCCCCGCAAGCGGCAGTACTCCACCGAGTTGGTCCGCAGATCGCCGTGGACCGGCGTCAGCTACACGCATCTTGGGAGAGTTGCGGCTCCATCCAATCGCATCTGTCGGCAAGCGGTCCGCAACATCTAAGGAGGGGATCGACACCTCGCTAAACGGTCTCAAGGTTCTTGGGAGCAGTTCATCAAAGTACGCCAATGCCATGACTGTGTGCCATGAAGGCGGAAGTTTTCAGCGGGTGCAGTCCCGCCCGGCAACTGGTCGCTCCAGCCGGTAGCCAATCGGAACGGCAGTGGAAGCAATGAAGCTGTCGAAGCTTTCGGTGTAGGGGTCGCACTATGGCGATTGGCGAGCATGTAGGCCGTAGCGCGGGTGAACACTGAGCAAGCCTCGAAATCCATAGGTGTAGGAGCTGACCACCAGTTTCGTTGGGGAAGGCCGCCGTCGCCGGAAAGCACTATGAGCGACATACGAGTTCCGGGCTGTCCTGCCGGGGGAGGGGTGAGCATGTCTGCACAAGGAGAACTTAACGCAACACTGGAAACCCCAACGGTGAGGGCGTGTGCCCCTCAACCGATAGCTCGTGAGCGGTCAGAATTCGGCCATATGGGATGGCCAGGAGAGGTCCGTCGTACCGCTGAAGCGGCCGGCTAATCTCCGGTGAGAGGGACCTTAGTTCAAGGGCGACAATGTAATAAGCAAGAAAGGCCGGGAGAGTGGCGATGAACCTGAAAACTCCTCATTGAGTGTTCGGAAGCTGCGGACGGCGTTGCCTGCCAACCAGCGAAAGAATCGCCGAAGCTGTCGGTTCCACGTGTTGTACGACAAGGTGTATCGCGCGGACGTACTGTCGTATGGCCTACATCCTGTTGCCGTGCCAACGGTGCAGCACCGGGCGTTGATGGCCAGACCTTTGCGGACATTGAATCGTACTGGCTGGAAACGTGGTTGGGCGAACTTACGCAGGAGCTAAGTTGCGGACGGGACCTATCAGTGCGTAGGCTGTTCGGCGGGTGTATTTATGCAGAGCCGGACGGGAAAGCAGCGTCCGTTGGGCATTCCGACGATCGGGGATCGTGTGGTGCAGATGGCGGCGGTGCTGGTGCTCGAACCGATTTTCGGCCGATTGCAGCCAGAGCAGTATGCCTACCGCCCCCAGCGCGGCTTTGGACGCCGTTGAGCGAGTCCACGGGCTGCTGAACGGGGCTATACAGGAGGTGGTCGATGCGGACCTGGGCGGGTATTTCGACAGCATCCCGCACCACGGAACTGGTGAAGTCCGTGGCGCGTCGGGTCAGCGACCGGTCGATGCTGCATCTGATCAAGATGTGGCTGGAGCCGTCGCCGGACCGGAGCGTGGAAATACGGACTGTGACAACGTGCCGCAGGGGCAAGGGACGTGGTACGCCGCAAGGCTCGCCGATCTCGCCGCTGCTGGCCAACCTGTATATGCGGCGGTTCGTCCTGGGTTGGAAGGTGCTGGGGCATGAGCAACGGCTTCAGGCTCGCATCGTCAACTACGCCGATGACTTCGTGATCTGCTGCCGAGGCAGCGCTGAAGAGGCGATGGCGCCATGCGGGAGATGATGATCGAGCGGCTGAAGCTGACGGTGAATGAGACCAAGACGCGTCGGTGCTTGTGCCCGAGGAACGTTCGATTTCCTGGGTTACACATTCGGGCGCGTGCTACTCGGAGGACGGGCCAACCGCGTACATCGGCACCGTCCGTCCAAGAATCGGTGAAACGTAGCTGTCGACAGATCAGTGAGATGACCACGTCGCCGCTAACGTGGACCTGCTGGACCACCGAAGAGATGGTGGGGCGAGCTCAACCGCTACTTGCGGGGTTGGGCCAACTACTTCTGTCGCGGGGTTCCGTGAGCCGACCTACCACGAGTGTGGACCGCCCGACGTCGGCTCCGTCAGTGGCTGTGTCGCAAGCACAAGGTGTCGGGACGAATTGGGGCAATGGCCGCTACCCGATGATATGTGTACCGACAGGTTGGGGCTCGTCGAGCTCAAGTGCGACCGACACAGGTTCTGTGGGCGAAGCGTATGAATCCTTGTCCGAGAGCCGGATGCGGGAGAACCGCCTGTCCGGTTCGATGAGCGGGATGTGGAAACGGGCAGGGTTGGGCTATTGAGGCACCGGCAAACGAAAGGGTCGGAAACTCGATTACTCTTTACGCAGCACTCGTCACACCTACAACTATTTTCTGCTGGTCTTCATCAATGTCGAGACCCGCGAGATCTTCGTCAGCAATTCCGGCATCGATTCCGCGTGGGTGACGCGAGCCGCACGCTTTTTGATGCACACCCGCCGACCGCGACGAACAGCCGACCTATTTGATGCCGACCGCGACACAGGATTCACGGCACAGTTTGACGATGTTCTCAAAGCTGAGGCTGAAGGTCAAGGTTCTGCCGGTGCAAGCCCCAATCTATCGCCCAGCTTGCGAACGGGTCATTCAGAGCATCAAACGAATGCTTGGAAAATTTCCTGGTGTTTGGCGAGCGTCACCTGAATTACCTCGTCCGTGAATACGTCCGCTATTATGATCCTTGCGTCTGCCTCCATCATGTGCTGATCCACCACCTGAGAACAATACGATTGTACTCGATCAGATTGTTCGCCGCGAACGACTCGGCGGGCTGATCCAGTGAACGGGCTGCCATGACTTTTGACTGACCATTTTTTTGCACGTCTCACGCCCTTGTCCGGAAAACGAGACGGATTGAAATCATTTTGGCCGCTGGTTGCGATCACTTCCGACAACAGTTCCTCCGCGTGTTTTCTCGAACCTTCTTTTGTTGTTCAACTTCGGCCATCACTTTTTTTGGACCGCGCGGGCTACGATAGAAGCATAGCATTTGCAACCGTCCCGGCGGCCGATTTCGGCGTTCACACAGTCCGACGTTTGATTTTCAGGCCCAAAATCGCGGGCCGCTCACGAAAAGCGGCCCGCGCGGTTTACGATCAAACGGGAATGGCCTAGTCCGAGTGGGAGCCACTCTGGCGCTTCAACGACTCGAGGATCTGGTCGAGGTTATAGCTGGCCGCCATCTGCAGAGGCGGGAACTCCTTGTAGGACATCAGCTCCTTCTCCCACAGAAGCTGGCCGATCGGCAGGAGGTTCCAGTCGTAGATGTACGCAGTGCTAGGTGCTGCGAGTGCTCCGGCGTAGCTGAGGAGCGACTTGGTATCCGCACCGACGCTGATCTCGAACGGATCGCGCATGATGTTGGCAAGCTGCGTCCAGTGGTAGGTTTGGGCCCCCATCAGCCCGTCCATGGCACCGGCACCGACCATTGTGTAGTAGAACTTCCAGTTCTTGTATCGCACCGCCGAGGGTTGCGCGCCGGTGTAGTAGAAGAACGTGTCCCGGGCGGATTCTTTGGACTTACCCGTCAGGTATTCGATCTGATTGACGCCATCGAGCTTGGTCTTAACGATGCCGGGGTATTCGCCCGACATGATTTGCTTGTTGAGGTCGTTACCCTTGGCACCGCCAGCGATTTCGACGAACGTGGGCAGCCAGTCCTGGGAGGCGAAGATTTCCTTAAAGACAGTGCCCGGCTTAATCTTGCCGGGCCAGCGGACGACGCAGGGAGCACGCATGCCGCCCTCCCAGGTGGTGAGCTTACCGCCTTTGAATGGGGTCGTGCCTCCATCAGGGAAGGTGATGACTTCCGCGCCGTTGTCGGTCGTGAAGACGATGATGGTATTGTCGAGTTCACCCATGTCCTCGAGCTTCTTGAGGACCACACCGATGTTGTCGTCGAGTTGCTTCATGCCGACTTCGTTGATTCCCCAATCCTTGCCGCCCTTCACACCGAGCATGGCTTCATACTTGGGCGAAAACATCGTGGTGATGTGCATGCGGGCCGGGTTGTACCAGCAGAAGAAGGGCTTGCTCGTCTTCTCGGGATCTTGGCGATCAAGCCAGTCCACCACCTTGGCGGAAATTTCCTCGTCGACAGTCTTCGAGCGTTCCAGGGTAAGCGGACCTTCGTCCTTGCCGGTCTGATTCTTCGCCGTGCCATCCGACGATTTCATCCAGAGAATGGGCCGCGGGGCGGCCATGCAAACGCCTTCTTCGGGGGTGATGGCACCGGGTGTTTCAGGAATGCCGGGGATCGGCACCATCTTCATCGGTGGCACGACGGATTGATCGGTCGGACTCTTGTTGATGTCCGGGAAGCTGACCCCTTGCATCGCATCGAGGTGGTAGAGGTAACCCCAGAATTCCTGGAACCCATGCGCGGTCGGCAGGGAATCCGGATGATCGCCGAGGTGGTTCTTGCCGAACTCGCCGGTGCTGTAGCCCTGATCTAAAAGGAACTTCGCAAGGCACGGAGTGCCGGGGCGCAGGTACGAGATGGCACCTGGCAACTGCGGCATGAGCATCCCGGCCCGCATTGGATTCATGCCGGTGATAAACGCCGTGCGCCCGGCCGTGCAGCTTTGCTGGGCGTAGTAGTGCATGAAGATGCCACCCTCGCTGGCGAGCCGGTCGATATTGGGAGTTTCTCCCACCATCAGGCCCCGATGATAACAACCCGGCTGCATCCAGCCGATGTCATCAGCCATGATGAACATGATGTTGGGTTTCTTGGCTTGTCCTTGTGCCATGCCGGCTGTGGCGATGACGGCAAAGACCGCCAAAAATCGCACGATCGATTTCATGTTGTTTCTCCCTTTAAAGACTAGTAGTACAAACAGTTATTTTTTGGGGCATGTTCAAGTTGGGTTTGATTTGTTTTTTGTTGAACTGATTTGCCCGCGTCTCGGCCACTTCATTCAAATGTTTGGCTCGTGTTCATTCGTTGGATCCGTTTTCAAATCACTATTGCTTGGGTTTTCGTTTGGAATTCAGGGGATCGGGAAACACACACCGCGGCCGGGCAAAAGGTCACGCTTGAGGCCGAAATCCCGCTGCCCGGCATCAACGGTTTCGCTGACAGCGTCGGCTTCGTCGTGGATACTGACGACGATGAAATCAAGGCCGGGAAATTTGCTGTTGATGGTTCTGGCCACATTGAGTTCTTTGGAAACCGGCATCGACAAATCGACAATCAGTAATCGAGGTTCGACTTTGCGTAAGACATCAATCAGTGAGACTTCATCTACCACCATGACGACCGAATCGAACAAGTCCTGGATCAGATTGCGAATTCCTCCCAGCAATTCCTGGTTCGCTTCCGCGATCACAACGCAGGTTGATGCCATTTGGCGACTCACAACAAAATATGATGAGATCCGATAACTAGTTCCCAATACTTCTGTACCATCGTATGAGCGTGCAAGTGAAACTCCACTGGGAATTTTCCTAGCGGCGATGTATTTTTCCGGCGCGGGCCGGTGGCAACTCGATGCGTAAAAATAGAACCCGAAGCGTCAGGGAGGAAATATACTTTCGGCCCTCGCTCACGCTTATTGTGCAGCTCGGAGAGTGATTGAGCGGTTGTGCCAAAGGTTGCTCCATGCCGTCGTTAGGGGATAGTCGCGGTCGAGGCACGCTAGCCAGCGACCGGGTGGAATATCAGATGGCGGCGGACCGAGGGTTCAGTCGCCGCGTGAAGAGGATGGAAAGAAACCGTCGGTAAAAGATCAACCGCCGGACCGGTTGATCCGCGGAGCGACGGCATGAGCAAGTACCATCGAACATGCGTCGTGTAACAGCCGCTCCGCGACTCACGCGGGATAGACTATCGAAGAGGCTAAAATCGTCCCGTTCGACTACAGTTCCTGGAACCAGGCGATTCAAAGACAGGGACCGTTCCTCCAGAACCCTAAAGAGTGCAACTTCAAAACTCACGCTGCGGGTTATGATTTATTGGGCGACGCTTCGCGCTATGATTTGTCGGCCAGTTTGTTCTTGACCGAATATTCGATCAGTTCAGCCGTTGTTTTGATATTCAATATTTTCATCGCCTTGTACTTGTGATATTCGACGGTCTTGCGAGCCACCCCGATTTGCTTGGCAATCTCTTTGGCCGACAGTCCTTTGAGGAGATATCGCAAAACTTCAATTTGCCTTTCGCTTAATTCGCGTGCTTTTTCGTTTGCTTGATTGGTGGACGATCTCATCAATTCAAAAACATCTTTGGCGATGGCCGGTGCAATGTAGATATTGCCATCGAGCACTTCACAAATTGCAGTATGCAACTCGGCGGTCGCAGAATTCTTCAGCACGTAGCCCGCAGCGCCGATCTCCAAAGCTTCAACAGCATATTCCGGCTCGTTGTGCATGGTTAGCATGATAAACTTTGCCCCGGAACCACTGGCCCGAATTTCGCGCAACGCTTCCGCCCCGTTCAACCCGGGCATTGACATGTCTGAAACAATCACATCCGGCTTCAAATCCAGAGCGGTGTTCACCAATTCGTGGCCGTCGTTAACCGTTGCGACGATTTCGTATTCCGATTCCAGCAATTTGACCAACCCATCGAGGAAAATAGGATGATCGTCGGCAATCAGGATTTTTTTGCGACTCATTTGAATCTCGATTCCGTATTGTCACGGTCGATGTTTGCCGAGTTTGTCCCGGCGTCATTTTCCAATCGCATTCTCACTTCTACGTTGGTGCCTTGTCCAATGGCGGACTTGATCGAAAGCTGACCGGAACAAAGATTGACCCTTTCGCGCATGCTCGTCAGTCCAATTCCGCCTGACTTGCCGGCAGACTTGAAATCAAACCCCTGGCCTTGATCTTGCACGGAAACACAGGCATCGCCACCGTTTTGCCAGATCCGGACGGTCGCCTGTTTGGATTGAGCGTGTTTGGCGACGTTGCGGAGTGCTTCTTGCACAACCCGGTAGCAACACAATGCTTTCTCGTCGGCTAACCCGTCGATCGGATCGGCGATCAACTCAATTTCCATTTCCTCCAATCGAGAAATGGATCTGCACTCGGAGCGCACGGCTTTGACCAGCCCCAGGTCTTCCAGGATGTGCGGGTGCAAACGCCGGCTGATGTTATGCACATCGGCCGCGATGTCCACGATTTTCTGGTGCAGTTCTTCCAGAGACGAAGTTGGCAAATCCTGGCCACTTTGCAGTTCGCGTTCGATCGTCGCCGTATCAAGGGTCAGTGACGACAATCGCTGCGAAATATCGTCGTGAAGTTGTCTTGCGATCCGGCGACCTTCTTCTTCCTGGATCGCCAGCAGGCGATTGGTCATTTTTTGCAGTTCGGATTGACTCGATCGAAGTGACTGTTCGGCCCGTTCGCGTTCGGAAATTTCGCGTTGGAGCGCCGCGTTTGATTGGCGGGCGCGACGCAGTCGATATTGAAAGTAGCCGATGGCGCCGGCGAATGCGAACAACAACGCCGCCACGCGGAGCCAGATAATCTCCCACCACCGCGGATTGACGGTGAAACGCAATGAATCCTGGTGCCCTGCCGACCGTACCAAAAACGCATAGCTTCCCGGTCTCACGTCAGTGTAGGAAACCGAGCGTCTGTCTTCAGCATCGAGCCACGTTGGATCATGTCCATCCAGTCGATATTGAACTGGTGGAAGGCCGGTAAACGCTGGGGCTGCAAAGTCGAATTCGATCCGCTTTTTGCCCGATAAAAATGTCGGTTGATTTGTGTCCATGGTTTGCCCGTCAACGCGAACATGATCGATGTAGACGTCGACAGCCGATGGCTTTCGGATTGGCTGAGGGGGGATTTTGAGAACGCCCTTTCCTGCGGCAATCCATGTGGTCCCATCCTTCGCGCGGCAGGCTGACGGGGAGCCTTCGAACTTGAAAAGACGGCTGGTGTCGTAATCTTCCTCCACCCTCTGGCATGCCAATCGCTTGATTTTGCCAGACAACAGTGCGTCAAACTGGTCAACGGAAACGGTAAAATAGCCGTGCTGACCACCCACCCAAAGATTGCCCTGATTGTCGACTTGCAATTGTCCGATGTGTTCCGCCAACAAACCATCCAACGTCGTGAACACATCAAAGCGACCATCGCGATACCGAACCAGCCCGCATTGAGTGCCCATCCAAAGGGTTCCATCGACTGCACAATAGCAAGTAAAAACAGAGTTGAGTTTTTCAAACGAGGGATCGTGGACTTCTTTGATCTGATCGGTTGCCAGAAACAATCCATAGTGTGTCCCGATCCACACCCCCTCGTCGTCTTCAAAAAACCAGAGCGCGCGATTGGGTAATTCGTCGATCGTGGTTAATTCGCCATCCTTCCATGTTTGCGTTTTCGATCCATGTGCAAACCACAGCGTACCTTTGGAATCTTCCATGACAGGCTGGAAACCGGTCCCTCGAATCGAAGAACAGGCGTTGCGTTTTCGTTCGACCATTTGAACAAACCTTTGGCAGTGCCCAGCCACAGCGTATTATCCCGCGAACCACAAATGCTGTAGATACCAGCACCGGGGGATACCTTCACAGGGACATCGAACTGAGTTGTTTGTCCGTGTTCAATTCGATGTAGGTAATAATGCGAACCGCACCAAATCGTACCGTGATCTTCGTAGATTGCTCGTATTGGGTCGCCCGGGAACATCTGGGCAAATGGTTGCGGTTGATAGTGGTGAAGCTTCCCGTCTCGTATCCCGCTGATCCACACCCCTCCGTCGCGATCGCTGGCGATAAATCTCGAATGAATTGGATTGACCACTTCGTACACGTCGTTATTTCGCCGATAAACCTGATCGGCCGAGCACAAAAGTATCAGCGCCGATTTTTTGGATGTGGTTGATGTAATCGTCGCCAAATTTCGGTCGCAGGAATTGAACGCGGTCGTTTTGGATTTGCATCATGCCCCGATTGGTGCCGATCAACAGTTCGCCATCGTCAAGTAACAGCTGCAGGTTGTTAATCGATTTGGGTACGTTATCGGCCAGCGGAATTTGGCGGAACAGCCCGGAGTGCTCGTAAAGCCCGTCATCAGATCCCAGCCAGAGGTTTGATCCGTCTTCGATGATCGACGTAACCGAGTTTGGCGCCCCATCGACTGGTTCAAACGTTGAACCGTTTGACCGCCAGGTTTTCTGAGCCGTACCGACCCAGATCCTGCCGGATGAGTCTTCGAATATCACGCGAATGGATTGTTGGGCCAATTCGTCAATTTGTTCGAATGAGCCGGGACTGCCACGGCGGTATTTTGCCAGGCCTCCGGTCGTGCCAATCCAGAGCGTTCCGTCTCGGCTTTCCAGCAATTCGCGGCAATCGTTGACTGGCAGCCTTGGCCGTTGGTAGGAAATGAAGTTGACGCCATCGAATCTGGCCAGACCGTTGTGCGTACCGACCCACAGGAAACCGTCAGACGTTTGCAGTACGGTTTGAACCCAGTTGGACGGCAACCCCTGCTCAGTCCCGTAGACGCGGTGGATTGAGTTTTCAAAGTCGAACGGAATATCCGCCCGGAGACCCGGAGCTTCAGTTGCGTCGCGGTTTGCAGTTTGACCCAATCCTGTTTGCATTGAGATACCGATGATGACCGATACGAGCAACAACGATCGCATTGCGGAAATCGCCACGCGCCATGTCGGCGTGCGCAAGCGTAGCGAATTTAGTGAATCGAACGTCGGTTTAGAAGAAAGACAACACGAACCGTGAGTGATCATAGGCAACGTCTGGAACTCTGCCTACGTTGAATTGAAGGATAGCTCCCAAGCTATTAGGCATTTCTGTTGTTAGAGCAAGGACCCTAACGCCGAACACGATCCAAGAGCAGTTTGAGACAAATCTCATGAACCGAATTCGGCAAGCAAACACTTGATCCAGATCGACGAGCAGCAGATTCGCAATCGTAGGAGGTGGTCCAGCGTGGACTAGAGTCCCTGATGGAGATGTAGCTGAAGGACGCTTCAGTGCGGCGGGTGGAAGACATCACCGAGGCGTTGTGGGGCAGTCGCATCAGTCCCAGCACAGTCAGTCGAGGCTGAACCAGAAGCTGTAGTGGCATGTTCTGTCAGCCGTGCCACGTGGCAAATTTCTGTCGTCTTGCCGCCTGGTCGAAGGCAGTCACAGATCAACCGGTAAAAGTTACGGCAGCCAGGCAGGAAGATCGGCAGTGCCTGTCTGAAATGGGCGTTTGGCGAAACGGAGCCGCTAGTCAAATGCTGTTGCCCGGAGGAGGTCAAAAAGGGTCAGGAGCCAAATTGGCAGTTTAGGCAAACTTGCGGGAGCGGCCGCGAGCGTTGGAGGACTCCAGGTCAAAAAGGGTCAGGAGCCAAATTGGCAGTTTAGGCAAACTTGCGCGGGCGGCCGCGAGAGCGTTGGGTTGACTCCAAGCCAAGCCGCTTCACAGTCTTTTCGACCCATTCCTCGTTTCCAAAAGGGCAACCACGTTCCAGACTCTTTTTGAATTGCTTTTCTTCTTTCGCATTCATCGGCGCGTTGACACGCTCAAGCCAATTGGGCAGCCGCGCGACAGGCCACGATGAAAGCTTGACAACCGAATCCCCTCCACACCAATTCCAAAGGCTCCCCCAACGCCAATCTTCCGCTCGCTCGACCATGTTGGCTGTCAATGCATTTCGCTCGACATAACGGCACGCTGTTAGAAAATGATGGTCTTCTTCAATTGGAAAACTTTTGTACCGCCCTTGGTAGACGTGTCCCTCGCCCGTTGTGTGGTAGTGGGCATGATACCGGGCAGTATGCGTCATCGTAACCCAGTAAAGAAACCGGCTCATCTCGCCATCGAGCTGAGGACTGAGAACCATGTGCCAGTGATTTGTCATCCATTGATACGAATAAAGCTGAACAGAGTATTTTTCCAAGCCCTCCCCGATGACCCGTTCAAAGGCCGCGAAGTCTTTGTCCTTATGAAAAACAGGTTGGCGGGCATTGCCGCGATTAAGCGCGTGGTAAACGGCACCAGCTTCGTCAGCGCGAGGAGGCCGAGGCATAACTCATCTCGAAGAGTTCGATCAAATTGAAGGACAGCCTGAACAAAGCTACAATCAACTTGACCAAGCAACAATTACCCAGATTGCCAATTTGGCTCCTGACCCTTTCTCCTCCTCTGTAGCGGCACCCAAGAGAGCAGATCGCTGAAGCAAATCCCAAGCGTCGCCTAACGGCCTTCTTGAACAGAGAACTTGAACATCGGTTCCGTTCGTCCCTCACGTCACGATGTCAAATTCTTATTTGTTATCCCTTAAATGTATAGGCAAACAAGGCAATTTATGGGAATCAAGCTGGTGAAAATCCAACGACAAGACTGTAGCCTCCACCGTTCGTATCAACATCCATACCGGTATCGGGCTCAGTTACGAGAGAACTTCCAGTGTCGTCCAAAGTTCTTATTTGTTCAGCTCCATAGATTTCGACGAAATTCCTTCTGACATTCGGAGCTGAATCATGGCAGTAGTTTACTGAGAAATCTTTCAGTCCTCGATCCTCAATCTCAACAAGGTTTCCAATGCCCTCTGACCCGTTCAATGTCCAAGTTTCATTGGGACCCAATTCCTTTGACAAAAAGGGTTGTTTGTTGTCTCGAATAACAATGTTAACACTGACGCCGCCGTCAGTTCCAACTGAAACAGTTACATTGACATCAAAATCGTGTTGAACGCATTCTATTGAGTAGTTGGAAGCCATGAACATGCCCTGCTTTGGTAGTGAGTTGGAGGCGGGATAACGTCTAAATTCAGCGGGCCGAGATTCAAGTCAACATAGCGAAGCGAACCAGCCCGTTCTTTTCGGCCCCGCTGCAATTTCTTGTTATCCGCCGTGACGTTGCATCTATTCGGCGTCAAAGTAGTCGGAATCAACTTTCTTGATGTTGTAAGTGTGTCGTGCTGACGCCCACGTCAAAGTCGATCAAGTTGTGCGAGTTTTGCACCGTCAATCAGCACAACGCGTGGATCAATTGTCTTGACATAGTCTATGGCCTCGTTTGAGAAGCTGCTTGTCGTTAGGAACACACCTTTCTTTGCACGTTTGCCATGTAGCGCACCGACAAATTTCTGGATTTCCGGTCGCCCAACAGTGTTTTCCCATCGTTTTGCTTGCAGGTACACTACATCGAGTCCCAGCGAATCTTCATTGATTATCCCGTCGATTCCCCCATCACGTCCGTACGGCGTGACGTTGCCCGCATCATCGCCTGGACCGCCGTATCCCATCTTCAACATCAAATCGACGACAAGTTGTTCAAAAACGACGGGTGAGCGTTGCGAACCTTGAGAAGTAGTTCCACAGCGAGTTCGTCGCGAAGCTTCTCGTAGGCGTTTTCCAGTTCTTCTTCGGGAGTTTCAGATTGCTCGGTCTGCGGCTTGAGGGCGACGTCGATTCAACTTCGGTTGACGTTCCCTTCTTTCGGAATTCTTCGAATTCAGGAAACTGCTGAAGGTAACCGATCGTGATTCGGTCAGGCGGATCAGCAAGAACCTCACGTCCGCGCGGACTGATGACAAAGACACCTCGTTTGATTTTGGTGATTAGTTCAGCACGTTCTCAAGGTAAGTCTTTGCCCAAGCCAAACGGTTGTAGAATTTATTCGCAGCACCACTTGGAAGCCGTTGTTTTCGTTCTTCTTCGGTGAGATTGAATCGGTCGGCCAGGACATCACGGGACGCCGCGATTGTGTGTTCGTTCCCGTCTGCAACGTGAGACAACAGAGGAAGCATCAGGGACTGGAAATCGGGAACGGCCACTTCGTGTTGGGTCCTTGGTAATCGGAGGCGGATAACGTTTAAAATCACCCGGTCGCGACGAGAGATTGTCCATTGTCAAAACGCCCGACTTCGCGACTCGGGTGCATCCGTTTGTTCAAGTAAGCCGCTTGCGCGGCGTAGTGTTTTGTTGAGGCGAACACGAGTTCGCCCTGTCATGATTTATCTTTTTCTTAACCCAAGGAGAGAATCATGGCGAATCACAATCTACCAAGCTGCTCGGACCATTTCAAAGGTAAACTTTACCAGCGCATGCGGATGACCTGCATCTGGCCGGAATGGCGACGCGGACGATTCACGGCTACTTGCGATCGGTCCGGCAACTGGCCGACTTCTGCCAGCAACCGCCCGACCAGATCAACCAGGAACAGGTCCGGCAGTGGCTGATTCATCTGAAAGTCGATCGGCAGTATGCCTACGGTTCCCTGCGAGTCGCCTTCAGCTACCGGGTCAAACCGAGCGGCAACAGGCGTTGGGTCCAGTGCTGGGCCAGCGGCGAGCAGTTCGTGCGTGGCTTCTGTCAACACATTCTGCCTTCGGGTTTTCAGAAAGGAGTGCGTTTACGGCTTCATGAGTCCCAACTGCAAACTGAAGCTGCGGGTTAAAAAAGGTTCGCTGGCTGGCCTGGCTGTGGAAAGGCTGGACGTACTGCCTCCGTCCGCTCGAAAGGGCTGCGGTTTAAATACCTCGCGGGCCAGTCTGTCGAAAGTGTGCAGGCCAGCTGGAGCTGTGGATCGTTACCGGACCGCAGGGCCAGATCGTCCAACGCTCACAGACTTTCCACCCGAGGACCGCCATGCTCAGCGTGACCCGGCAACCCACGAGCGATTCGAATACGCTAGAGCGCGTACGGGCTGACCGTACGCGCCGACCGCCAAATGGTCGTACCAACTGTTCACACAAAACACAGATGACTTGTGTCCATGCAACTCGGCTAACCGCCAACCTGACCGATCAACAAGAGTGACAACCAACCTCGCAATCTAGCGGCACCCAAGAGTGCAGATCGTGTAATGCATCAGCGACAATGAGACATATTTGAAGTTAGAATTGGCGGTCTCCATTAGAAACGAGAGACCGATGAGTGAAAATCGAAGACGCAAGAAGTGGACGGCATCAGAGAAGATGCGAATCGTGCTGGCCGGTCTTGAGCCTGGCATTGAAGTGTCAGAACTTTGTCGTCGCGAAGGGATCCAGCCGGCACAGTACTACAACTGGAAGAATCAATTGGTTTCCAGTGCGGACTCAGTCTTTGGCGACAAGCGGCGGACCAGGGCCGAGGATCGCCAGCAACGACTGCAGCAGGAAGAGCTTCGCAAGAAAGACGCAATTATTGCTGAGATTCTTGCGGAGAACCTGGAGCTAAAAAAAACGCTTTAGGCCTGGAAGACTACGGCCAACTTCCCGCCGAACTTCAACAGCAGGTTGTCGCGGAAGTCGATCTTGCGTTGTCACGAGGGACACTGAAAACCAACGACGTTTTGAAACATCTTGGTTTGTCGCGAGCCAGCTACTTTCGCTGGAAGAAGGAGCAGGCGTGGAAGCGTGAACGTCGCGAACCGATCAAACCGGTTCAGGCCTTTGAAGCGTTGCCGGAGGAGAAACAAACAGTGGTGGAATACGCGTTGGAGCATCCGGGAGTTCGCCATCGCGAGCTTGCCTGGAAGATGATTGATGAGGATGTGGCTTACCTGAGCATGAGTACGGTTTACCGAATTTTGTTGAGCGAAGAGCTAATGTGTCGTCGTCCGGGCCGCCAGAAACGGTATCGTGATGAGTCCGAAAAAGCGAGCCGTCCCGACGAGATCTGGGCAACCGATCTGATGTACTTGAAGGTAGGCGGTTTTCAGTACTACCTGCTGAATTTCATCGACGAATATTCTCGTTACCTGGTTTATTGGGAGTTGTTGTCGAGCATGGATGGTCACTCAATCAGTATCGCGGCGCAAAGTGCCCTTGAGAGCTTGCAGATGAACTGCGAGGGGAAAGTCACCACGCAACCGATCATTCGCAGCGACAACGGCAGTGGCTACATCAGCAAGGAGTTCGGTGGCTTGTTGGCTCATCATGAGTTGACGCATCACCGAATCAAGCCACATTGCCCTGAGGAAAACGGAGTGATGGAACGTTGCAATCGGACGCTGCGAGAAGCGATTGAAGAACACGATCTGGTCGGTCGATACGACTCAGAAGCAACTATTGAAAAGATTGTCAGCCATTACAACGACGAAAGGTTGCACAGCGCTTTAGGGTATCAAACACCAGCGACCTGGTACCGTGGCAACCCAGATCAAATCAGTGCTGCACGAAGACTGAAATTGTCGCAGGCAAGACATCGAAGAAAACAATTCAACCTTGGCATCCGCCAAAAAACCTTACCTTTAGAACTGGTTCAGAGCGCCAACTAAACTTCGATCAAAAAGTCTCACTTACCGCTGAAACAAAATCAACGGCTCGAAGCTAACTGCCATGCGTCATGTGAATTATAGATGACCGTCACCGGCTTCCGTTCATCCCTCACGTCACGATGTCAAATTCTATGTACAGATAGTTGCAGGTGTCCATGACCAACCAAGGTATTACCCGGTCGCCCCGCCACCGTAAGCCATTTTCGGAACCAAATGATAGGAGAGCCGCACAGGCCGACACCGCAACGATCGCGTAAAAAACCCCTCTAAGGTTCAGCGAAGACAGCCACAAAGCAAGAGCAACGGTGTGGCAACCTTTAGTAGCGACGCCACTTTGGTTGGCCCCAAGGCCCCAGCAGGAGTGCCAGCGGAAGAACCCAACACAATCGAAACGTCGAACCAATATGTTGTGATCTCCCACATCTACATTCTTTTGCGCATGGTTTGTGATTGTACTAAGCTGGATAACGTCCAGGATAACCGAGCGCAAAACGGCCGAACGCTAACTGCGGCATGTGAAATAGATGCCCACCCCTCATCCGATTGTTCAAGAGAAAGCCGCGCGCGGCGTAGTTTCTCGAACGTGAAAAACGTGAGGCATGATTTCCTTTTGAAACCTGTTTCTCAAAGGGACCAGCATGCCAACCTACAACAATCTACCAGCGCCCAGCGATCACTTCAAAGGAAAATGGTATCGCCAGCTGATCGAAGATCTGCAACTGGCCGGCAAGGCCAGGCGGACCATCCGCACGTGCTTCGTGGTCCCCGGGGGTGGCGTGAGTCCCGATGGCTCGAAATGGTTGCAGGTCAACAAAGACCAGCTGTTTCATCCGTTGCCGGCGAAGAGGCAGTACAAGAAACGCTTCGTCGATGAAATTCGTAAAGCCGGCTTGTACGATCAGATGCCCTACGGCGTGCTGAAGTTCGACTGGGTGGTCAACATCAAACCGGTCGGCAGCGGTGAGGCGGTGCTCAAGTACCTTGCTCCCTACGTTTACCGGATTGCGATCACCAACCACCGAATCGTGTCCGTCACTGACGATGAAGTGGTCTACAAAGTCAAACCGTCCGGCAAGCGGTGCTACCACAGGCGAAAACTGTCGGGAGAGCGTTTCGTTCGAGCGTTTGCCCAGCACATCCTGCCACCGGGGTTTCAGAAAGTCCGTTACTACGGGTTCATGAGTCCCAACAACAAGTTGCAGTTGGAGGACGTTCGCTGGCTGATCTGGCGATGGCTCGGTTGGACGTATTGGCTCGGCAGCGGTCGGTTTCAGCCGCCACCTCCGCAGCCCAAGCCACCCAAATGTGACCATTGCGGCGGTGAGCTGGAGTTGATCGGGATGACCCACCCGGATCACCGCTTGGTCTGGTCGAAGTCGCTGACCCAACGAGGACCACCATGCGATTGATTCAGGTCGAACAATCGGTCGTTTTCAAAATCAGCTACCGGCTGCTTGCGGGAGAGGTCTGCGCTGATCGCGTGCACGCTACGAAAAACGAACCTGTTCGCCTGGCAATCCTGGTCGAAAGTCGTGTGAACCGAACGAGTCAACCGGCACTGCGGTTCAGGATTCAGACTCAAGCGACGATGGCATCGCTCAACTGCACTTCGGTGCTGCGGGAATCCAGGTTCACTGCGAAGCAAAAACCAACGGGCCAGCTTGCCGCTCCCGGGCCTCTTGAACAGAAAATTTGAGCATCGGCTCTGCCGCTCAAATTGAGCCCCGTTCGCCCAGCAAACCAACCACCCAAACCAACCACCGCTCTTCATTCACGCGATGTCAAATTCTTAGTGGTTATCTGTTTGCTGGTTAAGAACGCTCTGATTATCGCCTCAAAAAAAGCAATTCAACCACTAATGCAATTAAGGCAAACAGCCCGTAAGCGCTGGCAAGAAATAACAGTAAAGCAACAATCTGCAAAGCACCACTACTTCCTTTTTTACCCAATGCCAAAGTAAGGCCCAATAAAACAGTCGAATACACCGACGTGAACATCAGAAGAAATATACCGCCAAACATCAACAAACCACTGGCTATTGATTGGACCTGTTGAGTATTAAGATTCAAGGACTTACCCCATGACTTTCCTCCAATGATACTGCACCAAGAGATGCTACATGCCACTATTCCTAAAATTACACGTGCCCATAAAAAGCCGAAGTTGCCTTGGGGTTGCGGCATCCCGCGGGTTTTCACTTCGCGAGGATCTGGATTTGGAGCGATCGGCGCATTTGGATCCCAGCCACACTGCTTGCATGGAACGCCACCCTCACCACGACCAGTACCACATCTTGGGCAGGGAAATAAGACTGTTTCGGGTGATGACATATTTCGGACAGATAACGTATATATTACTATTAACTCAGCTCCTAGTATAAAAGCCTCTCGCCCCAATACTACTCACTCGGGGCCGGTATTATGCCCGACTCAAGCTGCAACCGCGGAGGGAAACTGGGCAGAGTAGTCATTCCGGATCACGTTGAATGCTGGCGATGGGGTCGCCCATCCTCCCGCCCTGGCCGCCATCATTTCCGCCAGGCCTTCCCAAGCCGTGGCTTCCAAGCCAGGCCTTCCCAAGCCAGGCCTTCCCGCAACCCGTGACATTCCAGGTCGCGGCCATGTCGACTTGTGACACCGCAAACAGGTGGCCCAATACTCGGCCCATTACTCGAATCGATCCCCAGAACATGGAAAAAACGGGGGATTTATCCCGTTGAGGGAACGGCGTGCAATTGTTATCCTGAAGCCCTTCGCGAATGTACGATGAACCTCTGGATAGATTGAGTCCGTCATGGCAGTCCCAAAACGCAAGCACTCCAACAGCCGCACCAACAAAAGACGATCCCACGACGCGTTGAAACCCCGTAATTTGACGGTCTGCCCCAAATGCAGCACCGTCACGCCAACCCATGTCGTATGCCCGACTTGCGGTTTCTATACTAGGGCGGGTTGTCGATCCCCCCGGCCGCTGTGGGTTCCTAATCGAACCACCGCTTGCTAAGATCCTTTGGCCATGAAGCCATCCGGCGACACGGTTCCCAGTCAATCCCAGGAGTTGATCACCTGTCCGCGACTACCAGATCGTGCAGCGTGGGATCAAGTGTCTCGCCTGAAACCAATCGACCGCGGCAGACCTCCGCGGAAGATAACGATTGTCCGGGTCGTTTTGCACGGCGGTCGCAACGTCCTTGCCGTAAAGCTGCACCATAAAGAAGGCGACAGCAATGTGCGTTTCGGCCTCGTCGCCAGGCAGGCGGTCCACCCACTCCAGATTCAGCTGCGCCATATTGATACCAGCAATTCCCTGTTCGGGATCAAGCCTGAGGTATCCGGGATTTTTACTAGACGAATGGCATCCCGAAACTCTCACCCTCCAAGCGATGGGCGGTGATAAACGACAGCGTTTTTGGCTCGGGTGGCGACGGTGCTGTCGCTAACGCGTGCCAACCAAAGACTTTGACCTTCGGCCCTACGCCGAACTCCAGAGCTACGCTTTGAAAGTACTTCTCCAGCGCTCTATGCAACCGCCAATAACCTCGTGGATTCATTTTCGGCAAATTCCAGTTTGCCCATCATGGATTTCCATGGCTGCAAACCCTTCCGCTTTACCCGGGTATGGATGTTGAGATGATCGGGGCCATCACGGGTGATATCGTCGGCTCGTACTTCAAAGCCTTTTCCACAAAACTCACGGATTTTGAGTTGTTCTCTGAAAGGTCCTTTTTCACCGACGACACGGTTTTAACCGTTGCGGTCGCAGATTGGATTTTGCACGGTGGTGAATTAACCACTTACTTCCACAACTACGTGGATCGTTATCCCGCTGTCGGTTACGGCGGCAACTTCATTCAATGGGCCCGCGGCCGTGAATCCCGGCCTTACAGCAGCTGGGGCAATGGTTCAGCCATGCGAGTCTCACCAGTTGCCTTTGCAGCCGACTCATTGGATGGGGTGCTGCAGCTGGCCAAGGCCACAGCCGAGGTGACCCACAATCATCCCAAAGGAATCCGGGGGGCCCAGGCAACGGCTGGATCCGTGTTTATCGCCCGCAGCGGTGGCTGCAAGGACGAAATCCGTAATTTCGTGGAGAACGAAATGGGGTATGATCTTTCGCGCACGCTGGAACAAATTCGACCCGACTATTCGTTTGATGTTACGTGTGACGGTTCCGTACCCGAGTCCACTCCGCCATTTCTCGAGTCCACCCTTTGAACAGGCGATTCGGTTGGCAATTTCACTGGGCGGCGATGCGGACACAATGGCCTGCATTGCCGGGGCAATTGCCGAGCCGTTTTATGGCGGAGTCGCCCGTTCCACTTGGTTACCGGCACGCGCGCGGCTGGATGAACCCCTGGCTGCCATTGTCGATGCGTTTCGGTTGGCATACCGTTGCCCGCCCATCAACGAGGGTTAAGACCATCCCAGCCAAAGCCTGACTGTGGCGTGTTCACCGGACTGCAACCCCAACCCTACTTGCGATCAACAAGACATGTCAGCTGCCAAACAGGCCATTGTCGGACCCGGGCGTTTTCAATGGAATCCCGGCGGATGGTGGGGAGCGTCGCTGGGCGCCACTGCCTGGATGTTGGTTACCGCGGGGTTTCTGGTGGCCCATGACCAAGCGGGGCTCTCTCCGGTGCCGATCGCCTGTTTTCTTTTGACGAATCTAGTCGCCGGGTTTTTGTGGGTGCGTCGGGAGCGACTGTTTCCGTTTCAAGGCTTGTTGATCCTGCTGTCGGTCCTGGCCGTGGCCGTTCCCTGTGGCGTGGACCGCGGTCGGCGGTTGGGCCTCGCGGGAGGTCTTGCAGAATATGAATTGGCCCTCCTCCGTATTTGTTTCAGGGCAGGTGTTTTTGCTGGTGCCCGCAATCATGATTTGGTTTGTCCGACTGGAATATCTGGCCACACGATCCACAGCAGACCGATCCCCTGATTCCCGAACATAGATAGGGGCTTCACCGGAACGAAACGCATTCCAAACATCAAAATGTCCCGCGATTGGCGTCGGCCTTGCGGATGCGCAGGTTCGAATGCCGAGAATGCTGGGTTGAAATTCAGCCCGGCCAGACTCCGACTTGAACTTCGCAAACTTATGGACAATTATGGTGATCGTGTCGGATCACGAGGCTGAAGTCAGCAGATCGAATTCGATTCCGAATCAGTCATGCGGACTGGCAATGATTGCCGGACCGCTGTTGCCGGCCCTGAGCTTTTTTTGCGCAAAAATTTTTTACGAGGCCAAACATGTATCGAGGAGTATTGGCGGGTATTATCTGCCTGGTCGTGTCGCTGAGTTGCAGTCCAGCGTTACAGGCGCAGTCGGACGATTCACCAGCGGGGGCCGACAACCGTGCCCCGCAACAGTTGGCTGAAAAGAAAATCGGCAAGGTGGTGCTCCAGCCCCAGACCGTCCTGAAAGACAAGCTGTCGTTGTTGCTGCCAGAGGGTTTCACGCCGATGGATGATCAGATGCTGAAAATCAAGTACCCCAACCAAAAGGCTCCTTCACTGGTCTATAGAAATGAAAATGGCACCGTCAACATTGCGATCAATCATACGCAAGATCGATTGCTGCCAAGCCAACTGGCCGAGTTGCATCGCAAAATGGACCCCGCGATTCGGCAGCAGTATCCAAGTGCCACCTGGCAGTTTAGCGGTTTTCAACACCATCATGGTCGGGAGTGGTGTCAATTGCAATTCCAGTCGCCCCGCAATCGATACGACCATCCATACCATGATGGTCGCAACCTCGGTCGATAATCGCATGTTGCTGGTTTCATTCAATGTTACCGATGAATTGGCGGCCGACTGGCTGGAGCCCGGGCGAGAGATCATCAAACCGTTTCAGGTGAAGGATTGATGTTTTCCTGAACTGGCTGGCCGGGGCCCAGCTGGATGATGAAGCACACCGACACAGGGGTCGAACCGAATCCAGGGTTTCTTGCGGCCTCCTGAATTGCAAGCATGAATGACACGCGTATCAACATTCTGGGTGCTTCCGGTAGCGGTACGACAACCGTGGGCAGACGCCTCGCCAAAGCACTCTCCATTCCGTTCTTTGATAGCGATGACTACTATCATTTGCCCACGGACCCGCCCTTCCAAAAACAGCGTTCCCTGGAATCCTGCCGGCAGTTGATTTCCCGAGACCTGCCGCCAACCGCCAATTGGGTGCTCAGCGGCGGGGTGGCGGGCTGGCTGCACGATCTTGATTTGCGATGGACGACTGTCGTGTTTTTGTATGTTCCGGTGGAAATGCGGCTGCAGCGATTACGGCGACGGGAGTCAGCCCGATTTGGGTCAAGAATCCAGGAGGGTGGTGACATGCAGGACACCCATCGTGAATTTATGCAGTGGACTTCGCGTTACGATGTCGGTGATCAACCCGGAAAATCTCTGCCAAAACATGAACAGTATCTGGCGTCGCTGACGTGTCCGGTGATGCGTTTTGCCGGTGAACAGTCACCCCGCGATATTGTCGACGCTATCCTGGATAGCATTCTCTGATGGCGGGATTGTTCATGGGTTTTCGAGGTTGGTGCGGGCTGGGGCAGTCGATACGATGGAGAAAATGCGACGCATGACAGGAGGACATACGATGCGATCATCGAGAATTTGGTTGGTAGGTTGGGCCTGGGTCATGGTATGAAATCCGGTGGGGGGTTGCCAGGAGCAGGAACCCATTGAACTACCTATGGCGGATGATTCGCAAATTAGCCCTGCATGTGCATGTCCCTGATGCCGGCCTCGCGATGCATCGACCATCCCGGATCAAGACCAGCCGTGAGATCCTGGCGGCCCAGCGCATCGAAGATCGCAGGTGTTCCAAAACGGTGGTCGATGGAGTCACAACCTTTGACTTGATCCACGATAACCAACCGCTGCAAATGGTGATTTACCCCGGCGGCAGGATTGAAATCACGGAAGTTCGCAGCTTCAACGCTGACAATGCGGACCAGTTGCGGGAATCTTACCCGGACTTGATCATGGATTTCAACTCCTTCCCTAAATCGGTTGAACCCAATTCCCGAGTGCGTTTGAATCTGCAGATCGAGACCAACCATGGGTTCACCGGGCCAGTGGAGTTGGAAACAAACCGCCCCGATCTGCACCGGCTCTACCTGCAGCACACTCGACCGCCACTGATAACATGGTCAAAATAGCTCCTCGTCAGTAGAACTTTCGCATCCTTTCGATCATCATCTCCAAGGCGGCTTTTATGGCCGCGAGGGTGTGGCGTTCGCCTACACCGACACCGAGTTTCGATTCAACCGAGCGATGGTTGCAGGGGTTGCGCGGCAGCCGTCGCGATCGAAAGTCAGGTCCGGGATCTATTTGTCAGGGCCCCGTCCATACCCTACAGTAGCGTTACGGCGCCCAAACCCAATTCCAATTGGCAACTCCCAATTGGCAACTCCCAATTCGTAATCCGGCAACTCCGACTCCCAATTCGTAATTCGCATTCGACCTGAGGCCTTCGCACGTGACTGAGATTGGCAAGATTGGCTGGATCGATTTTTGACCTGCAAAGATGCAGTCAAGATCAAGGATTTTTATACCCAGGTGACGGGATGGTGCAGGCATGGCCGGCGGCCGTTGATGACTACGAAGATTATTGTGTGCATCCGGCACCCGGAACCGATCCCGTTGCCGGTATCTGTCACCAGCGAGGCAGCAACGCGGAAATTCCCACGCAGTGGATGATCTATATTACCGTTGCTGACTTATCGGCCTCCATGGCCGCCTGCACGAAACTGGGCGGCGAGATCGTCTGTCCCGTACGGGACATGGGGGCATACGGTAGGATGTGTATCATCAAGGACCCCGCCGGTGCCGTGGCGGCTTTGATCCAACCCGCGTCTCCGCGAATCATGAAATCGGCAACATGACGGGAGCACTGCCTGTTGTTTTTCGAAATAACACTGAACCAGCCAGGCAGCGGTCCTTCTACCCACGTTGAATTTTGCCCATATAGACACTCCATCGAGGTTTGGATTTCCATCATGAAGACCTACGTTTTGGCCGTCTTGCTACTCGTCAATTTCCTCACCAGCCCGGGCACGGTTTCCGCGGTCGATCCTGCGGCTTGGGTGACTGCCAATTTGGAAGGGCTGGTTCAGCTTTACATCCATTTTCACAAGCATCCGGAACTGTCTTTTGAAGAGCAGGCCACAAGTGCCCGTTTTGCAGAAGAGCTGCAGAAATTGGGGTGCGAAGTGACAACCAACATTGGCGGGTTCGGTGTCGTCGGGGTTTTGCATAATGGCAGTGGTCCAGTTGGGATGCTACGGGCTGACCTGGATGGTTTGCCGGTGGTGGAGCGCACCGGTCGTCCCTATGCCTCACAGGTAAAGGTTGAGGATTCCAGCGGTGCAACCGTAGGCGTGATGCATGCCTGTGGCCATGACATTCCATATGACGAACCTGTTCGGTTCGCTCAGTACCTGGCCAACCATCAAGATGAATGGCAAGGCACTCTGGTATTGGTGGGCCAACCTGCGGAGGAACGCGGTTCGGGGGCCAACGCCATGATCGAAGACGGGCTTTTCGAAAAATTCCCCAAGCCGGATTTTTGCCTGGCGATCCATTGCGCTTCGGGGATACCCAGTGGAAAAATCGCCGTTCGCGGTGGTTATATGATGGCCAACGTGGACAGCGTCGATGTGACGCTGTTTGGACGGGGTGGTCATGGCGCCTATCCACATACGACCGTCGACCCGATCGTGCAGGCGGCCAAGTTTGTACTGGATGTGCAGACGATCGTCAGCCGGGAAGTCAAGCCTACTGAACCGGCTGTGATCACCGTGGGCTCAATCCGCGCCGGAACCAAGCACAATATCATCTCGGACCAATGCCATTTACAACTGACCGTTCGCAGTTATTCCGACGAAGTGCGGGCCAGTTTGCTGGAGGGGATTCAACGCAAAGCAACAGCAGCGGCCCTCAGTTGCAACGCCAGGGAACCGCAAATAACAATCTCGGAAGGAACGCCATCATTGGCCAACGACGAGGCGCTGGTGGCCCGGCTGGACCCGGTTTTCCGGTCTGCCCCTGGGAGATGAGAAGGTGCTTGTGGCCGACCAGGTCATGGGGGGCGAAGATTTCAGCCAGTTTGGGCGACAGGGAGGCATGCCCACGCTGCTGTTCTGGGTGGGTTCCATCAACCAGGATCGATTGGATCGCTATAGCGAAATGGCATTGCCCATCCCCAGTCTTCATCTGGCCGAGTTTTATCCTGATCCTGAACCAGTGCTGACGACCAGCATCACCGCCATGACCCATGCGGTTCTGGAGTTGATGCCGCGGCAGTAAAGCGGTGTCGAGTGACGCTTTCCAGGAATCAGGATAGCGGGCCGATCAAACGTTGATGCGATGGCTGGGGACCCGCGCGGTCTTCCAGGCTGACATGGCAGTCGGACGCGTCATGCAGTCGGGCACGGGCCGAACAGGAATTGGCGACTGACACGGGCTACCGATTGATAAAAGCCGGTTTGGGCCTGCTGCTCCACTCGATTGAAGAATGGCAAGCTCCACTGTAAGTGGTCACGTGCAAAAGCGGTCGCCAGACCCTGCATCAATTTTCGCCGGGATTGATGCGACAGACTCATCAAAGCACTGGCGTATTGCAATTGCACAGCTACGTGGTCGACGAAGCCGACACAGGGTTGAAATCCGTCCAGCAGCTCGATGTACTTTTTCATGGAGGCGGTGGCATCCCCCTGGAATCGCGCCTGGTCCCAAATCGACTGCACCGAGGAACGTGGTTTTTGGGGCCAATCAGCAGTTGGCAATAGTCGACCTGCAGGTCCGCCAGCACCTCGGCTGATATCTGGCTGGGCAGTTTGCCAC